>JACKDL010000018.1 GCA_020633555.1 Myxococcales bacterium
TGCCGAGTAGCGACGGTCGCCAGCCGGAAACCATGCGCCGTGGTCTTCGCGAGATGTTGTCGCGAACCGCCGTCTCGTCCGGTGAACCCCGCACCACGGACAAGCCCAGTCGTTGTCCCACTCTGGAGCCGTGAACCATCGGCTCTCTGGTGTGAACCGGCTTTTCGGCGTCTGGACGCGTCTCTGAGGCCCAAGAGCACCCAGAGAGCACCGGTCGGGGTGCGACGGCGAGGCGAGGTACTCTGGCGCCGCCCGACCAGAGAGCACCCCCGGCGAGGGGGCACCGCCCGCAAACCCGCACCACGACGGCAGATACGACAAGACCCCCGCCGGCGAAGCCGACGAGGGTCTTGTTAAGAGAAAGGCCCAGGCTGACTAGCCTGGGCCTTATGAAGCTCCGGCAACAGGACTTGAACCTGTGACAAGTCGGTTAACAGCCGACTGCTCTACCAACTGAGCTATGCCGGATCAGTCGGTGACGGGGGCGGAGGTTATGGACGTCGGGGCGGCGGGTCAAGCAGAAAATCGGGGGCAGATCCATTCGGGGGGCCGCACGTATGCTGGTCCCCGCAGCGGCGCGGAGGGCTTCGCGTTTGGCGGGGAACCGCGGTAGGCTGCGCGGTGTCCAGTTCAGGGGCGGCGTCGGCCCCGGGGGAGTGTGCAGCCCATGGCGGGCAACGAACGCAACGAGCAGTCGATGTTGATCAGCCTGGACTCGCTGACGGCGGACTCGCCGAACCAGAAGGGGTCGGGGGCCGCCGGGGACGGGGGCTCGGGGCTGATCGATCTGGCCGGGCTGGGCAGCGCAGGGCTGGCGCCGGGCGAGGAGTCGCCGGGGCTGGTGGCGCCCGCTTTCCAAGCGGCGGCGCCCACGTACGTGAAGCCCAAGTCGTCCTTCAACCCGCTGGTGGTGGTGGGGGTCGCGGTGGGGGTCGTCGCTTTGCTGGGCGGGGGCATCTACTTCGGCATGCAGATGGGCGGCGGCCAGGCCGAGCAGCCGGGCACAGCGCCGGCGTCGGTGGCCTCGGCGGCGCCGTCGGCGGTGACGTCGGCGGCGGCCAGCACCGCGCCCGATGGGGCGGCGGTGGGCAGCACGGCGGCGTCGGCGGTGGCCGAGGCGCCGGGTGAGGCCCCCGGATCCGCGCCCGAGAGCGTGGCGGCGGCCGACGGGCAGGCCGATCAGGCGGCGAAGGACGAGGCGGCGAAGGCCGAGGCGGACAAGCCGAAGCGGGTGTACACGCCCGCCGAGATCGCCGCCTGGAAGAAGAAGCAGGCCGAGAAGAAGGCTGCCGAGGAGGCCGAGGCGGCCAAGAAGGCGGCCGAGGCGGCGAAGGCCGAGGCGGCCAAGCCGAAGGCGCCCGCCGGCGCACCCGCGAAGACGGGCGGCAAGGACGAGGTGGACGACATGCTCAGCGGGCTGTCGGGCAAGAAGCCGGCGGCCGCTGCGCAGCAGGGGGGCGGCAACGTGGTGGCGCCCGATGATCCGCTGCTGCCGAAGAAGCTGGGCAAGGCGCAGATCCTGGGCGTGGTGCGGCAGAACGCCGGGGCCGTGGCCGGGTGCAAGGGCGAGACCAAGAGCGAGGGCGGCACGGTCTTCGTGGATATGCAGATCGTGAAGTCGGGCAGCGTGGAGGCGGCCAAGGTGGTGGGGGCCCAGGCGGGCACGCCGCTGGCCAACTGCGTGGAGCGCAAGGTGAAGGTGTTCCGGTTCCCGCAGTTCAACGGGCCGCCCATGCGCATCAAGCTGCCCTTCGCGATGTAAGCGCCCCGGCCGCGCTCGCCGGCGCGGCCCCCCTCTCTCCGCCAACCTCTTCAAAGAGCCACAGCGTCGCGCTCGGCGTCCGAGCCTACGCCACGTCTATTCGCGGTCGCGGATGAGGCGCAGCGTGGCCTCGGCGCTGGGGGCGGTGCGCAGGCGCTGCACCATGCGGTCGTCGTAGACCAGCCGGGCCAGGGCGGCCATGGCCCGCAGGTGAGCGGTGGGTGAGGGGGCGGGGGAGAGCAGCAGGAACACCAAATCCACGGGCCGGCCGTCGGGGGTGGGGGCGGTGGCGTCGGGCGGGATGCCGGCGGGCACGTGGGCCAGCAGGCAGCGGGGGGCGTCCAGGCCGTCCACGTGGGTGTGGGGGATGACCACCCCGCCGCCCATGGTGGTAGGCAGATCGGCCTCGCGGGCCAGGATGCGCTCGATCATGGCGGCGCGCTCGGCGGGGCCTTCGCAGACGGCGGCGAGCAGGCGGTCGAGGACGTCGCGCAGGTGGTGCACCGGCTCGCCCACCACCAGCACCTCCGAGATGAGGCCGGCGAGGCCCTCGATGCGCTCGCGCAGCACCACCAGCGTGGTGGGAGCCCTGGGGGCGGTGGGGGCCGGGTGGGTGAGGCCGTCGCGCACCTCGAGCAGGGGGATCAAGTGCGGGCCGAGGCGGGCCAGTTCGGGGGCAGTGGCCAGGTGCAGCGGCTCGATGACCAGGCGCTGGGCGCGCAGGTCGCCGGCCAGGTCAGGCAGGGCGTGCTCGGCGGGCCAGGGCAGCCGGCCGGCGCCCGGGGCGGGGGACCACCGCCAGCAGGCGCCCTCGCCCAGCACCTCGGCCCACTGCAGGCACACGAGCTGGTTCAGGTGCGGGTTGGCCGACAGGGCCAGCACCCGCCCCACGTCCAGCAGCAGGGGGTCGCTCAGCAGGTCGGGGTCCAGGGGATCGGCGCTGACGCCTCGGGCGCCCGCCTCGCCCACAGTGGCGGGCACGCCTTCACCCACGCGCGCCACGGGGACACCCAGCGCGGTCAGCGTGTCGGCCAAGGCGTCGGCCACGGCCGGTTCGCCGGTGATCAGCGTGCGGTTGCGGGGGGGCTTCTTCAGCCGGAGCCAGCGGGCCACCAGGCCGGCTGACAGGCCCTGCAGCAGCACCGTCACGGCGATGACCGCGAAGGTGAAGGTCTCGAGGATGCGGGCGCGGGGATCGTGCTGAGCCAGCTCCATGGCGAACAGCGAGGCCATGGAGGCGGCCACGATGCCCCGCGGGGCGATCCACGCCAGGAAGGCCTTCTCACGCTTGCTGAAGCCCTGGCCCCAGGTGGCGATGAGCACGTTCAGGGGGCGCAGCACCAGCACCAGGCCCGCGATGACCCACCAGCCGGCGGCGCCGAGTTGGTTGAAGGCGGCGAGGTCGAGCCGGGCGCTCAGCAGTACGAACACCAGGCCGATGCCCAGCTCGGTGAGCTCGAGCTTGAAGTGGTGGAGCTGCTTCAGGTGCGGCGGCTGGCGGATGGCCAGGATCATGCCGGCGACCACCACCGCCAGGATGCCGGACTCGGTGAGGACGGCGTTGGCGGCCCCAAAGGCCAGCACGGCGGTGGCGAGGACGAAGATGTTGCTGTGCTCGGGGCCCACCCAGCGGCGGCGCAGCGCGGCGTCGATGCTCAGGCCCGCCAGCAGGCCCAGGGCGCCGCCCACCAGCAGGCGCAGGCCGAACTTGGCCACCGCCTCGCCGGCGGCCTCGTGGGCGGTGGCGTACTCGAAGCACAGCACGGTGAGGAACACGCCCACGCAGTCGATGAGCACGCCCTCCCAGTACAGCACGTGCGCCAGCTTGGGCTGCACGCCCACCCGCCGCAGGATGGGTGAGACCACGGTGGGGCCGGTGACCACCACCAAGCTCCCGCCCACGGCGGCCACGGCAGGGGGCAGGTCCAGGGCGGCCCACAGGGCCACGGCGGTGCCCAGCCAGGTGACCGCCACGCCCACGGTGAGCATGCGCCCGATGACGACGGGCGCCTTGCGGTAGCCCGCCAGATCCAGGGCCAGCCCGCCCTCGAAGAGGATGACCGCGACGGCCAGCCCCACCACCTCGTGGATCACCGGGCCGAGGACGCGGGGCTGCACCCAGCCCAGGCCCTGGGGGCCCAGCAGGACGCCCGCGGGCAGCAGCAGGGCGATGGACGGGATGCGCAGGCGGGCCGACAGGACGAACAGCAGCACGCCGGCCGTCGCCGCGATTGCCAGAGTCAACATGGGGTCGCCGTGGCTCACAGGCCCCCCGCCCGATTCGTCGAAACCGCCCGCGCCGGCGGGGCATCCCGCCGACGTCCCCATGAAACCATCGCCGCGCCCCGAGCGCGACCATCACTTTCGAGGAGCAAGCATGGCCACTGTTCTCTTGACCGGCGCCAACCGCGGCATCGGCCTGGCCCTGGCCCGCCAACTCGTGGCCCGGGGCGATCGGGTCATCGCCGCCGTGCGCAAGGCCAGCCCCGAGCTGCGGGCGCTGGATCTGCGCATTGAGGAAGGCGTCGATGTCACCGACGACAGCCTGGGCGGTCTTGCGGACCGGCTGGGGGACACCCGGCTGGACGTGGTGTTGAACAACGCCGGCTACCTGGAGCGCGACGGGCTCGACGGGCTGGACCTGGCCGCCATCCGCCGGCAGTTCGAGATCAACACCCTGGGGCCGCTGAAGGTCACCGCGGCGGTGCTGGGGCACCTGGCCGAGGGCGCACGGGTGGTCCACGTCACCAGCCGCATGGGCTCGGTGGCCGACAACACCAGCGGGGGCTACTACGGCTACCGCATGTCGAAGGCGGCGCTGAACATGGCGGCCATGTCGCTGGCCCACGATCTGCGTCCCCGCGGCGTGGCGGTGGCGGTGGTGCACCCGGGCTTCGTGCGGACCGAGATGACGGGTGGGCAAGGGCTGGTGGATCCGCCCGAGAGCGCCGCCGGCATCGTGGCGCGGCTGGACGAGCTGACCCTGGAGACGTCGGGCGGCTTCTGGCACGCCGTGACGGGCGAGGTGCTGCCCTGGTGAGGTTGGCTCTGCGGGGTGGGTGAGGCCGAGGCCGTCGCGTCCCGGACGCGGCGGCCTGGCAGCCCAAAAAGAAAAGGCCGCCCCGAGGGACGGCCTTTCTCAGCTCACGCAGCGACCCCGCGAGGGGGCCGTCAGATCACCAGGTGTAGGTGGCCGAGCTCTGCATGAAGATGTCGCCATCGCCGCCGATCATGTCGGGGCCGGCGGTCAGGTAGCTGTGGCTGAAGGCGCCGTCGAAGCGGAAGTTCCCGACCTTGATGCCGAGGCCCGCGTTCCAGCCGAAGGTGCCGTCGCCGGTCTCAGCCGCGAAGGCGTTGACCGAGCCGCGGCCGGCGGTGCTGCTGCTGTTGCCGACTTCCTGGCTGTAGCTGTACAGGCGCCACGTGTACTCCATGCCCGAGCGGAAGTAGAGCCACTCGAGGACCTCGTGCTCGAACGCGATGCGGAAGCCGGGCAGCCACAGCCCGAAGCCGCTGAACGCGTCGTCCTCACCCTCGCTGGAGGGGTCGCCCGACTCGAGCTGGAAGCCCACGATGCCGTAGCCGGCCACGGTGGTGTTGCCCGCGTGGTACACGGGGCCGAAGCCGCCCAGCAGGTTGAAGTTGGTCAGCGAGGCGGTGTCGTTGTCGGCGCCGTCGCTGGTGTTGGTGCTGCTGCGCATGCCGAAGCCCAGCGAGCCGATGATCCCCATGTCCATGCTGTCGGTCATCTTCTTGAAGAAGCGGGCGTTGACGCCCAGACCGAAGGCCAGGTCACTGCCGTTGGCCTCGCCGCCGTCCTGGTCGCTGCCGAAGGCCAGGCCCAGGTCGAAGCCCAGGTCGCCGCGGAGCGACAGGCCGGGGATGGTCAGACCGCCGCCGGCGCGGATGACGGTGGTGCCGTCGGTGGTGGGATCACCGCCGTCGGGGGTGTTGCTGCTGCCACCGTGGCCCAGGGCGACCCGGAAGCCCAGGTTCTTGTTGCCCATCTTGGTGCCGAACAGGAAGTCGACGATGGTGGCCGGGTTGGTGTAGCTGCCGTTGGCCTGCAGGAGCGGGTTGCTCATGCCGCCGTTCTGGCCGAGCTCGTAATCCAGGCTGTACATGCCAGCGCCGATGGGCTGGCTGGCGTCAGTCCGGTTCACGATGATACCGAAGGCGGTCTTGCCCTGGCCGAAGGTCAGCACGCCGTTGCCGGCGCCCTTGCTGCCGGCGTAGTCCATGCCCACCAGGTTCTTGTACTTCAGCACAAGCTGGGGGAACACGAACATGTCGTCGCGGTCCTCGATGAGGATGTTCCCACCAAGACCGGTGCGGCGGTCGGCCATGGCCGGGCCGGCGAGCGCGAGGGTGCTCAGCGCGGCGATCGAGATCGTCTTCGTCAGGCGCATACTTGCCTCCCAGACAGGTATCGGAGCGAAGGCTCCAGCAGTTCTGCGGGGCGGCATACCACGAGAATCCGACTGTGCAAAGCCTTTCTGACGATAACGCAGGGCGTCATAGACCGTTGGAAACGGGACGGAAACGGCAGCCGTCCGGGTGTCACGGGGCTGTGACGGGTTGCAGGGAAAGGCCACGGGGGTGCGCCGAGCGCGCGCAGCGGCGGTTCAGCGGCGCAGGCCCACCCGGAATCGGTGCGTGATGGGCACCGCGCCCAGCAGGGCCATGTCGGCCGTGCGGTGGCCGTCGGTCCAGTTGTTGATGATGAGCGGCCGGCCGTCCTCGCCCGCCCGGTCGGACACCAGGCCGATGTGGTCGGGGCCCGGACCGCCCAGGGTGTCCATGAACACCACGTCCCCCGGCAGCCAGCGGGCCGGGCCGGTGGCGGCGCGGTCGAAGGCGGGGGGCAGGCTGCGGTGGGTGGCCTTGAACCAGGGCAGCAGGCGGCGCACCCGGCGGTGGTCGATGTGAGGGTTGCCGCGGCCCCCTTCGGCCAGGCCGTAGCGCCGGGGGTGGGCGGCCATGTCCTTGTGGATGATGGCCTGCAGGTCCAGCCCGGCGTTGCGCAGGGCGCGGATCACCACGTCCGTGCACACGCCGATGCCCCGATCCACGTCGCCCCCCGGGTACGCCAGGTGCTCGTAGGTGGCCACGTAGCGAGCGCCGTTCAACGCTGCCTTGCGGGCGCCCACGCGCAGATCCAGCAGGTCGGGCAGGCCGTCGCGGTCCCGATCGGGGCCCGTGGGGCCGGCGCGCACCGCCAGGCCCGGCAGGGCCGCCACGGCGGGCGGGAGCGGGTCGCCGGGGTCGGCCACCCAGGCGTCCACGGGCAAGCCGTCGTAGGTCAGCACCGCCAGGCGGCGGGCGGCGTTCACGGTGACCGTGGGGCGGGTGGGGGCCAGCCAAGGGGGTGCCCCCAGGTGAACCCGGGCGGTGAGCTCGGGGAACAGGCCGCGGTCGGGCAGGGGGGCCGCCAGCGCGGCCAGCAAGAGCGGGATGATCATGAGCGCCTCGCGAGGTCGACCCTTGGTCGAACGGGCGGCGCGGCCGGGGGATCTACCGCGCGGTGAGCCAGGCCTTCAGGCGGGCTTTCTGGGCGGGGCTGGCTTTGGGGTCGGGCTCCAGGGCCCACGTCTCGGCAGGCTCGGCGGCGAAGGTCACGGGGAGGCGCCGCAGGACGCCGCGCCGGGCCACCAGCACGCTGGTCTGTTCGCCGGGCGCCTGGCGGCCGCGGGCCTCGTCCCAGCCCTTGGCGGGGATGCGGTGCTCGCCGATGGCCAGCAGCTCGTCGTTGGGGGCCAGGCCGGCCCGGTGGGCGGGCGTGCCGGTGGGGACCTCCTTGATGTACAGGCGGCCCTCGGCGCCGTGGGTGGTGAGGCCCAGCCAGCCCGCGGGGTCGGGCGAGGCGTCGGCGGGCTTGAAGCGCAGGCCGAACCAGGCCAGGGCCGGGCCGTAGTCCAGGTCGGCCGTGCCGCGCACGGCGCGGTCGAAGAAGTCATCCAGGTCCACGCCCGCCACGTCGCTGGCCAGGGCCTGGAACTCAGCAGGGGTGAAGCCCTTGGCGCCGCTGAAGCGGGCGTAGGCGGCGCGCATGACGTCGCCCAGGGTGACCTTGTCGGCGGTGGCTTTGCGCAGGTGGGCATCGAGCAGGAAGGCCACCACGGCGCCCTTGGTGTAGTAGCTGACGTCGGCGTTCACCGAGTTCTCGTCGTGGCGGTAGAAGCGGATCCAGGCGTCGAAGGAGGCCAGGGCCAGGCTGCGCACGTGCCGGCCGGGGCTGGTCTGCAAGCGCTTGATGTTCTTCGACAATCGTTCCAGGAAGGCCTTGTCGTCGGCCAGGCCTGCGCGGCGCCACAGCAGGCCGTCGTAGTAGCTGGTGATGCCCTCGGCCACCCACAGGCTGTGGGTGTGGTTCTCGACCTCATAGTCGAAGGGCCCCAGGGCCTGGGGGCGCAGGCGCTTGACGTTCCAGGCGTGGAACAGCTCGTGGCTGGCCAGACGCAGCCAGTCCCGGTAGTGCTCGGGATCCCGCATGACCTGCCGGTCGCCCATGATGACGGTGGACGCCTTGTGCTCCAGGCCGCCGCCGCTGTCGGCCAGCACGTTCAGGAACAGGTAGTTGTCGTAGCCGGGCAGGGCGCCCCAGAAGGCCCGCTGGGTGTCCACCAGCTTCGCCAGGTCGCGGGCGGCGCGGGCGGGGTCGAACAGCTCGGCGGGGGCGCCGACGGTGACGATGTGGTGGTCCACGCCGGCCACGGTGAAGGTCTCGACGGTGGGCCGGCCCCACACCACCGGGCTGTCGAGCAGGGTGTCGCGGTCGGCGCGGAAGTGGTGGCGGCCTGTGGCCTGGGGGTGGGGCGGCAGCGCGGTGTGCACGCCCCAGCCGCCGGGGGGCACCAGGGTGACGTCGTAGTCGGCGTCGGCCTTGGCGTCGACGGGCAGCAGGAACAGGGCGGGGCCGTTGGTCAGCCCGAACTCGGCGTCGAGGTAGTTGGTGCGCACCGACAGCTCGAAGGCGTAGACGCGGTAGCGCACGGCGATGGGGCCGGCCCCGTCGGTGTCCACCTGCCAGCGGTTCTTCGCGACCTTCTGCACGGCCAGCCGGCGGCCGCCCGCGTCGCGGGCCTCCACCTGCTCGACGTGGCGGCTGTGCTCGCGCACCAGGTAGCTGCCGGGGGTCCACACGGGCATGAACAGGGTGAGCTGCTCGCCCTGCGCGGCGTAGCGGGCCTCGACCTGGAAGTAGTGGTGCTCGGGGGGATCGGCGCGCACCGTGAAGTGGGCGGCGGGGGCCGCCAGGGCGGCGCCCGAGAACAGCAACGACAGCAGCAGGGCGAGGCGGCGCACGCGGTCTCCAGGGCGGTCTGGGGGCCACGACGGTGCGTCACCGGGCGCCGCCGTGGCAAGCTGCACCGTTGACCGGCGCCGGCGCGTGCGTACAGTGCCGCGTCTTTCCGACCACCGACCGTTCGGGGTGTCATGCAGGATCAAGTGCTGAAGGCGATGGCGCTGGGGGGCCAGCTACGGGTGATCGTGGTGCGCTCCACCGAGGTGGCGCGCGCGCTGCGCAAGGCCCAGGACCCGGGGCCCGTGGGGGCCATGGCGCTGAGCCGGGTGGCCACGGCCTGCCTGCTGCTCGGGGCCACCCTGAAGGGGCGCCAGCAGATCGGGGTGCAGATCAACGGGGATGGGCCGCTGGGCGAGGTGTACGGCATCGGCGACGCCCAGGGGCACGTGCGGGCCACCGTGGCCGAGGCCCGGGCCGACGTGGACCTGACCGGTGACGGGCGGCTCAACCTGCCCAAGGGCCTGGGCCTGGGGCGCTTCACGGTGATCAAGAAGCTGCAGGCGGACGCGGACGCGTACCGCGGCGTGGTGCCGCTGGTGTACGGGACCGTGGCCGACGACCTGGCCGAGTACCTGTTGCAGAGCGAGCAGGTCCACTCGGCCGTGGGCATCGGCGAGCGGCTGAGCGCCGATGGCTTTGAAGGGGCGGGCGGCTACCTGATCCAGGCTCTGCCTGGGGCGGACGAGGAGGCGCTCGCGGAGCTGGAGCAGCGCCTGTCGAAGCTGCCGCCGCTGGGCGACTTCTTCGCTGACGGGGGCACGCCCGATGCGCTGGTGGAGCTGCTGTTCGACGACGCCGACGTGCTGCAGCGCTACCCCGCGACCTTCCACGTGCCGGCCTCGCGGGAGCGCTACGCCCGGATCCTGGTGGGGCTGGGCAGCGCCGAGCTCACCAAGATGAAGGAAGAGCACGAGGTGCTGGAGATCCGCGACCACTTCTCGGGGGAGGTCTACACCTTCAACCAGGAGGAGCTGGGCGCGCTGATCTATGGCGCCAAGCTGAACGAGGCGCGCTGGGCGCAGCAGCACGCGGAAGAGAATTGACCGCGGGCACCCACCCGGCGCTGGCCGGGCGCGGGTGGCTGGCTTCGGCGCTGGGGGTGGGGCTGCAGGCGGCGGTCTTCACCCTGCTGGCCCACCTGGCCATGGGCGCCCTGGGCCTGCAGTGGCCCCCCCTGTGGACCTTTGGCGGGGCCGTGGCGCTGTTCGCGCTGCTGGAGCTGCGGGTGCGGGCAGTGGGGCGGCGGCTGCGGGCCCCGGCGGTGGCCCTGGCCAGCCAGGTGGCGGCCCGCTGGCCCGACGCGACGGTGCGGCGCATGCGCGGCCTGCCGGTGGTGGAGGCCCGCCGCGACGGCCGCTGGTTTGCCTTGCACTTCGAGAGCGCCGGCCTGAGCCCGGTGCGGGTGGGCGTGACCGTGGCGGCCGAGGTCCCGGTGGCGCTGTGGGCCGCGGCCATGCTGCCCGAGGATGCCCCCGAGCAGGCCGAGCGGCGGCTGCGGCTGAAGCGCCGCTTCGTGGGCGTGGACTGGCCCGCGGGCAGCGATGCGCGGTTGGTGGGGCTGAGCCCCGATCCGTCGCTGGTGGAGCCGTGGCTGGCCGAGCCCGGGCAAGTGGCCCGCGTCGAGGCCCTGCTGTTGCCCAACGCCCCCGTCAGCGCCACCCTGGAGCTGTTTGGCGACAGCGCCCGCTGGGACACCCGCCTGGTGCCCGAGCGGGTGGACGCCGCGCGGGTGCAGGCGGTGGTGGACGCGCTGCTGGCGTGGCTCCCGGCACAGGCGCCGGCGGTCGAACAGGGACCGCAGGAGGGGACCGATGAGCCTTGAGCGCTTCAAGGGGTGGCGCGCCCTGGTGACGGGGGCCAGCGCGGGGATCGGGGCCGACCTGGCCCGGGTGCTGGCAGCGGCCGGCGTGAACCTGGTGATCACCGCGCGGCGGGTGGAGCGGCTGGAGGCCCTGGCCGCCGAGCTGCGGGCCGCCCACGGGGTGCAGGTGGATCTGATCGGGGCCGATCTGGCCACGCCCCAGGGCATCGACGCCGTGGTGGCGGGCTGCGACGCGGTGGGTCCGGTGGACCTGCTGGTGAACAACGCGGGCCTGGGGCAGGCGGGGCGCTTCCTGGACAACGGCTGGGCGGCCGAGGCGGCGCAGCTCGCGGTGAACGTGGGCGCCAGCCAGGCGCTGACCCACCGGCTGGTGCCGGGCATGATCGAGCGCGGGCGGGGCCACGTGGTGTTCTTGGGCTCGATTGCCGCGTACACGCCGATCCCCTGGTTCGCGAGCTATGCGGCCACCAAGGCGTACATCAAGCGCTTCGCTGAGGGGCTGAGCCGCGAGCTGGCGGGCACGGGGGTGGGCGTCACCACCATCCACCCCGGCGGCACGGTGTCGGAGTTCTCGGACAAGGCCGGCATCCACCTGGACGCCAAGCTGGAGAAGACGCTGATGCCGGCGCGGGCGGTGGCCGAGATCGGCCTGCGGGGCGCGGCGCGGGGCAAGCTGAACGTGGTCACGGGGGCCATGAACGTGCTCACCGTGTGGCTGATGAAGCTGCTGCCCAAGGGCCTGATGATGCGGGTGGTGGGCGGGCTCTACCGCAAGCTGGCCGCCAAGTGACCCTGCTGCTGGCCGGCCTGCTGCTGCTGGCGACGCCGCCCGCCTGGCAGTGGCCGGCGGCGGAGCGCGTGGTGGCCCTGGGGGACGTGCACGGTGACCTGCGGGCCACGCGCACGGCGCTGCGGCTGGGTGGCCTGACCGACGCCGACGGCCGCTGGACGGGCGGCCAGACCGTGCTGGTGCAGACGGGCGACGTGCTGGATCGCGGCGACGGCGAGCGCGAGATCTTCGAGCTGCTGTTCCGGCTGCAGGGTGAGGCGCAGGCCGCGGGCGGGCGGGTGGTGCTGCTGAACGGTAACCACGAGCTGATGAACGCGGCCGGTGACCTGCGCTACGTCACGCCGGGCGGCTTCGCGGCCTTCACCGACACCTGGCTGCCCGGCGACGGCCTGGGGCCGGTGCCCATCTGGGCGCGTGGGCGCCGCGCGGCCTTCATGCCGGGCGGCCCGTGGGCGAAGCGCCTGGCCGAGCTGCCCGTGGTGGCGACAGTGGGCGACACCGCCTTCGTGCACGGCGGGCTGTTGGCGGATCACGTGGGGCAGGTGCCGGCCATGCACCGGGCGGTGTACGCGTGGCTCAACGGCGCCGGCCCGCTGCCCCGGGCCCTGTTCGTCGAGGACGCGCCGGTGTGGACCCGGCGCTGGTCGAGCGGGCCGCTGACGGCGGGCGACTGCGCGGAGCTGAGCCGGGTGCTCAGCGGCTTCGGCGTCAACCGCCTGGTGGTGGGGCACACGGTGCAGCCCACCATCACGCAGGCCTGCGACGGCGCCGTGTGGCGGGTGGACGTGGGCATGGCGGCTCACTATGGCGGGCAGCCGGCGGTGCTGGAGATCAAGGGCGACGCGGTGCGGGCGGTGACGCGGTAGCTCGCCGCGGTGGTTCGGCCGCGACGGGCCGCGGCTAC
The DNA here is from genome assembly GCA_020633555.1 of Myxococcales bacterium. GTDB lineage: Bacteria > Myxococcota_A > Bradymonadia > UBA7976 > UBA1532 > JACKDL01. The sequence continues at coordinate 12,585 of JACKDL010000018.1, forward strand.
TGGCCGAACACCTGGGTCCAGTAGTGGGTGTACTGGCTGCCCGGCACGGCGGCGTGCCCCACGCCGATCTCGCGGAAGCGCTCGCGCAGCATGTTCTGGCAGTGGCCGGGGCTGTTCAGCCACTGGTTGAAGGTGGCCTGGGCGGGGCCGTTGCCCGCGGCGATGTTCTCGCCCGCGGCGAAGCCGCGGTAGCCGGCGGCCGAGGCGCGCTGGCTGAAGTTGCTGCCGTTCAGGCCGGTGTGGCTGAAGTAGTTGTTCTCGCCCATGTCCTGGCTGTGCAGGCGGGCGGCCTCGCGAAGCTCGGCGTTCATGGTCAGCGGATTGGCGGGCCCCATCTCGACACCGCCGCAGTTGGCGCCCACGGCGCGCTGCTGGTTCACCAGCTCCAGGAGCGCCTCTTCGCTGCGGGCCAGGTCCTCGGGCCAGCCGCACTGGCCACAGTCCTGGGGGCAGGCGCCGCAGTCTTCGGGGGCCTCGCAGCGGCCGTCGCCGCAGCGTGGCGGGCAGGCGCCGCAGTCCTGAGGGCAGGTGTCGCAGGCCTCGTTGGCGTCACAGGCGCCGTCGCCGCAGCGGGGGGGGCAGGCGCCGCAGTCCTGGGGGCAGGTGTCGCAGGCCTCGTTGGCGTCGCAGGCGCCGTCGCCGCAGCGAGGGGGGCAGGCGCCGCAGTCCTGGGGGCAGGTGTCGCAGGCCTCGGTGGCGTCGCAGGCGCCGTCGCCGCAGAAGGGGGCAGGGTCTTCTTCGGCATCGGGGGGAGGGAGGGCGGCGTCCCGCGGGGTGCCGGCGTCCTGACGGGGCCGCGGATCCGGCGCACGGGCGGCGTCCACGCCCGGATCGGCGCCGGGCGGATCCAGCTCGAGCGGGGCGCGCCCGCTGCCCGAGAGCTGGGCGGGGTCGCAGGCCAGCAGAGCGGGCAGGGCGAGCAATGCCAGCATAGATGCGACGCGGTGCATGCTTCTTGATGACGCAGGGCGCGCGGATCGCGCAAGCCCCAGTTTCCGGAGCGCGGTCGCGTCAGTCCACCTGCAGGTGCAGGCCCTTCAGGTAGTCCGTCTCGGGGGCCGTGAGCAGGCTGGGGTGATCGGGGGCGGCGCTGCGGCGCTCCACCACCCGGGTCCAGCGGCGGGCGTCGGCGGCGGCCTCGGCCACCACGGCCTCAAAGTCGGGCCGGGTCATGTGGGCCGAGCAGGTCCAGGAGACCAGGCGGCCGCCGGGCTTCAGCAGCTTCAGCGCCCGCAGGTTGATCTCTTTGTAGGCGCGGCGCCCGGCCGGCACCGCCTTGCGGTTGGGGCAGAAGGCGGGCGGGTCGAGCACGATGCCGTCGAACTGCCGGCCCTCGGCCTCGAAGGCGCGGAGCTGATCGAAGACGTTGGCCCCCACCGTGCGGATGGCCAGGCCGTTGCGCTCGGCGTTGCAGCGCAGGCGCTCCAGGGCGGGCTCGCTGACGTCCACCGCGGTGACCTGGGCGCCGCGGGCGGCGAGCTGGAGGCTGAAGCCGCCGTCGTAGCTGAAGCAGTCCAGCACGTCGCCGCTGAGGAACCGGGCGGCGGCCAGCCGGTTGTCGGTCTGGTCGAGGAAGCCGCCCGTCTTCTGGCCTTCCATGAGGTCGAAGGCGATGGAGAGGCGGCCGATGGGGGCCTCGACCTGCGGATCGTCGCCCAGCAGCAGGCGCTTCTCGTAGGCCAGCTCCTCGTGGCGGGTGACCTTCACGTCGTTGCGCAGCACCACCACCTGGGGCGCGAAGCGATCCACCAGGCGCGCCACCACGGCGTCCAGCCGCTGGAACGCGGTCTGGCTCAGCGCCTGGATCGAGATGCCGGGGCCGTAGCGGTCCACCACCAGGCCAGGGAGCCCATCGGGATCGCCGTTGATCAGGCGGGTGGTGGTGCCGCGGCCGGTGCGGCGTTCGATGGCGGCGTCCACAAGGGCCAGCCAACCGGCCTCGGGGTCCAGGTCATCGGGTAGCGGCACCCGGCGGACGGCCATGAGCGAGGTGCTGGACCAGGCGGCCCAGCCGAGCTTGCTGCGGCCGCCACGCACCCGCACCAGGGCGCCCGGCGCCGGGGCCTGATCGGGCTCGGGGGCCACCACGTCGCTGCGGAAGATCCAGGGGTGGCCGGCGCGCCAGCGCTTCTCACCCTTGCGGGTGATCTGAACCTCGGCGGTCACTCAAGGGCCTCTAGATCGGTGACGGCGATGGGCATCTCCAGCGCGCCCACCTTGATCTTCAGGTAGCCCTTCTTGTCGGCCCCGCGGATGACGCCCTCCTTGCCGGCCAGCAGGCCGCGGGTCAGCCGCACGGCGTCGCCGGGCTGCAGCTCCTCCACCGACTTCTTCGGTGGGGGCGGCGGGGGCGGCGGGGCGGCCTTCTCGGGCGCCTTCGGCGCCTCGGCGCGCGGCTTGCCGGGGCCCGGGCGGCGGGGGCCGCGGGGTGGGCCGGCCTTGCCGGGGCCCGGGCGGCCCGGGACCGGCGGGGCTCGGCGCGCTGCGCTTCGGGCCGCTCGGCCAGCGGGGCGGCGGGCCTCGGGGGCGTCAGGCCTCGGGACGTCAGGCTGCGCGGCGGCCGGGCCTCCGGGGCAGGGCGCCTGCGGGCGGGGCGCCTGCGGCCGGGGGGCGCGGGGGCGGCGGGCCTCGTCCACGGCCTGCGAGGCGGTGGCGCCCAGGTCGCTGCGGGCCACCTTGCGCTGCAGGGCCAGCCAGGCCTGCTCGGCGGACTGCTTGGCCTCGGCGCGCTCGCGGGCCTTCGCCTCGCGCTCTTCGCGGGCCTTGGCCTCGGCCTCGGTGCGGGCGTCGGCCTCGGCCTTGTGGGCGGCAGCCTCCTGGGCCAGCTCGTCGATGGCGGCGCCGACGCCCACGTGGTCGTTGTCGGGCGTCCACTCCAGGAAGCGGAACAGCGGCAGCAGCCCCTGCACGACCGCCTCGGCGTCGGCGACCAGCTCGGCGCCGCGGGCCACGGCCTCTTCGAGGGGCCAGGTGCGGCCCACCCACAACCACTCGGCCTGACCGCGGCGGGCGGCGCGGGCGCCGGCCAGCAACGCCTGGGCACTGGGCTCGGCGTCGCCGACCTGCACGCCTTCGGGCAGGGCGGCCAGCGCGGCCTCCAGCCCGGCGGCGTCGGCGGCGGCGCGCCCCAGCAGGTTCTCCAGGTCGACGGTGGCGTGCTCGTTCACCCGCACGCCCACCTCGAAGCCGGTGTGGTCGATGCGGGCGCACAGCAGCGCGTGGCGGTGGTGCTCGGCGGGATCCTTCACCCGGGTCTCCAGGGTCAGGTCCCGGGCGATGACGGGTTGCAGGGCCTTGCGGGCCTCGGGGCCGCGCAGCAGGTAGGCCGACTGGTCACGCACTTCGCGGTTGTTCCAGACGCTGGGGACCTCGCTCGAGGCCTCGAGCACCAACCGCGGATCGCTGGCCACGGCCTTCAGCCGCTCGGCCAACGCCAGCACGCGGCCCTTGGTCCGCATGCGGTCGAGGTTGTGCATGTTGTTCGCCCAGCGCTTGGGCTCGTAGACGGCGAAGTCGCCCTCGGCAAAGCCCTCGAACGTCGCCTCGCTGAACAGCAATCCCACCGTGGACCTCCGCCGAATCGAGCGGCGGTTAATACCGCGCGGCCGGCTTCAGCGCAACGCGCAGGCTCAGGGGGTGCCCAGGCGCTTTGACGCCCGCGCACCCCACTCGCCCTCGGGATCGAGCCGGGCGGCCCGCTCCAGGTCGGCCCTGCCCCGCGCGGCGCCGCTCTCGGTGCCGACGAGCAGGTTGCCCAGGCGGTAGTGGGCCTCGGCGTCGCGGGGGGCCACCTGGGTGACGCGGAAGTAGCGCGCCACGGCGTCCGAGATCTGGCCCTGGGCCTCGGCGAGCTGGCCCTCGCCCATGAGCGCCAACGGCAGATCGGGCTCCACCCGCAGGGCCTTGCCGAACAGCCGCGCCGCCTTGCGCTGATCGCCCCGGCTGCCGGAGCCCATCAGCGCGTGCCCCTGCGTGGCCATGGCTTCGGCGCGCAGGCGGGGGTGGGTCAGGCCCTGGCTGGCCAGGTCCTCGGCCTCCTTGGCCTCGGCCAGGGCGGTGGTGCGATCCCCCTGGCGCAGCGCGGCCCACGCGGCGCCCAGCGCCGGGCGCGGATCGCGGGTCAGGGCCTTGGCGCGGCGGAAGTAGGCGGTGGCCTTGCCGGCGCTGCCCATCTGCAGCAGCAGGTGGCCGTACTGGAGCTGCGCCCAGGGATCCCGCGGGAGCTGCTCGGTGACCGGGGCCAGGGCCTGCTCGGCGGCGCGCAGCTTGCCCTCGGCCAGATCCACCGCGCCCTGGATGGCGCGCCGCGAGGCGTCCTCGGTCTCGGGCCGCTCGGCGAGCCCCTGCGCCCGCTTCAGATCGCCCATGGCCACGTACGCGCGGGCCAGGCGCCGCAGGTCCTCGGGCTCCAGCTCCTCGGTCAGCGGCTTCAGCGCGGCCACCACGGCGCCCTGATCCATGTAGGCCTCGCCGATCTCGGCGGCCAGCCGGGCCGTGGGCAGGTGGAAGGGGTTGATGGCCAGGGCCTTGCGGCAGTGGCCCAGGGCCTCGCGGGCGGCCAGCGCCTTGGCGGCCAGTCGGCAGCGGCCCGTGTGGGCCAGGGCGTCCTTGGGATCCACGTCGATGGCCCGGCGGTACTCGTCGTCGGCCTCGTTGCGGCGGTTGTCGGCGGCCAGGGCGTCGGCGAAGACCCGGAAGGGCAGCGCGCGGTCGAGCAGGCGCTGGTCCTCCTGGGGGGGCTTGCCCCGCAACGCGCGCAGATCCTCCAGGATGATTCGTCGCTGGCGGCCCTGGACGAAGGCGGCGAGCTGCCGGTACAGCCGGGCGTCGAGCAGGCTGGCGTCCAGGCGCAGGGCCTGCTCGAAGGCGTCTTCGGCCTCGCGGGGCTTGTCCAGGTCCAGCAGGGCGCGGCCCTTGAGCAGGGCGCCCTCGGCGTCGAGCCGCGACACCGCGCCCAGCTCTCGCAGGGCGCCCGCGGCGTCGCCCCGCAGCATGCGCGCCCGGGCCAGCAGCCCACGGTAGCTGGCGGATCGCGGATCGGCCTCCGCGGCCTTGCGCAGGACAACCTCGGCCTGATCCAGCTTGAACTCGTCCAGATCCAGCCGAGCCAGCCCGGTAGAGAAGCGAGGATCTTCGGGGGCGGCCTCCATGGCGCGCCGGTAGGCGTCGCGGGCCGATCCCAGGTCGCCCTGGCGGGCGTGGTAGCGGCCCAGGCTGTCGTGCACCGCGGCGAGCTGGCGTGGGGCGAGCTGCAGGCCCTGCGCCTGGTCCACCAGTCCCTTCAGCGCCGTCACCGCTTCGCCGGCCCGCTTGTTCACCTCGATGCGCAGGCGCGCCTGGGCGATCTGGGTGTCGACGTGCTCGGGCGCCAGGCGGGTGAGAATGTCGGCGTACTCCTCGAGGGCCGCGGAGTTCTCGCCCCGCTCGGCCTTCAGATCGGCCAGCAGCTTGCGCGCCAGCACTGAGCGGTCGTCCAGGTGGATGGCCCGCCGCACGAAGTCGAGCGCCTGATCATCGCGGCCGGCGGCGTGGTTCAGCCAGGCGCGGGCGAAGGCCAGCGGGGCGGTGTCGGTGCTGGCGTCCAGGGCCGCCAGGGCCACGTCGGGCGTGCTGCCGTCGGCCCACTGCAGCCAGGCGTCTGCGACGCGGGTGTCGGCCTGGGCGCTGGCCTGGGCCCGGGCCCGCGCCACCAGCCCCTTGGCCTCGTCGAGCCGGGCGCGGTCGCCGAACAGCGCCACGCGCTCCGCCTCGACCCGCGCCAGCAGCGCCAGGCGCGCGGCCTGCAGCTCGCTCAGGCCCGGGCGCCCCACGAGCCGCAGGGCCCGGTCAGCCACGCCGGCCAGGGGACCCACGGCGTCCCCGCCGGTGGCCTGAAGGGTCTCGGCCACTTCGCGGTAGGCCTCGTAGCTTCCGGCGCTCAACCGACGCTGCAGCGCCTCGTTCGCCTGGCCCAGGGCGCGGGCCTCGGCCCGGTAACGCCAGGCGCACACGGTGGTGGCCAGGATGAGCAGGGCGGCCACCACCGCGGCCCCCCCGAGCAGCCGGCGGGGCCGCCGGCGACGGGGCTCAGCGGCGTCTCCCGCGCCACCGGCCAGCGCCTCGCGCTGATCCTCGACGATGGCCGCCAGGTGGTCGGTGAGGTTCGACACCGGCCGCCCGTCGAAGTAGCTGCTGAAGTCGCCCTCGTAGTTTGGCGCGCCTTCCCCCGTGGGCCCTGCCGGCGCGGCCACGGGGGCCGGCGGCCGGCGGTTGGGCACGGGCCCCTGGGGCGCCGGAGGCGGCCGCTTCACCGGCACCGGCCCGCTTGGCGCGGGCGGCGGTCGCTTGCTCGGGATGGGGCCTTGCGGCGCCGCCGAGGGACGCTTGCTGGGGATGGGCCCCCGCGGCGCCGCCGACGGGCGCTTGCTGGGGATGGGCCCCCGCGGTGCCGGCGGCGGGCCGCCCTTCACCGCCGGGTTCTGGCCCGTGTTCAGATCGTCGGGCATGGCCCGCGGCGTGGGCGCCGGCTTGGGCGGCATGCCGCGGAACTCCCCGGGATCCATGGGGATATCGAGCAGGTCCACCGCCTTGGGTGCCGCCTGCGGGGGCGGCGGTGGCTGCCGGGGCGGGCGCGGGGGCGGGCCCGCCGGCGGCCGCGACGAGGGCGACCGGGCCGGGGCGGGGGCCGGGGTGGGCCGGGGCCGCTTGCGGGTGCGGCTGGCGCCCTTGACCTTGGGGAGCTGGACGGTGCCCGGGCCTCGCTGGGGATCACCCTCGCGCGGCACCCGCCCGTGCAGGAGCTGGCCCAGGGCGCGCCCGGTGTCGATGGGCCGGGCCGACGAGATGACGTCGGGATCCTCCTCGTCGACCATGGGCGCCCCGTCGGCGCCGCCCTTGGCCGGGAGCGCCTCGGTGGGCTCGTCACCGAAGAAGCCGTCGCGCTCGCTGGTGAGGACGTCGCGCGTCACCGTGCGCCGGGGCGCCGTCTTGCGGCTCGCCGAGACGCCGCGGCGGGGGCCTTCGATGCCAAGGGCCTGCGCGGCGACGGACGGGAGCTGCAGCGTGGGGTTGAGGTACGCCGACTCCTTGGTCTCCATGGCCCCGGCGGGGGCGTCGTCGACGGCGCCTGCGATCTCGGCGGTGGCCGGGAGCACGTCGGTGCCCACCAGCGTGGACTCCTCGTCCTCGCTGTCGAGGGCGTCCTGCTCCTCGGTGGGGTGCTCGGGGCCAGGCTCGTTGGGACGCGGCGGCGGCTGCCCAGGTGCGGCTGCCCCGGCAGAGGGCTGCTCGAACGTGGGGACGACGCGAACCGCCGACCGATGGGGCTCGGCGGCCACCGGGTCCTTGGGCAGGCTCACGGAGGCCACCGCCAGCATGCCAGCGGGCGGGGCGCTCATCGGGCGGGTGAGCTCGTCGTCCTCGTCCTCGTGGTTCGCGGTCGTCGTGCGCCGGCCGAAGCCCCGGCGGGGCCCGTGCTCCACGTCGGTGGTGCCGGCGCGCCCCGGGGGCTGGGCGTCGTGCTCCGCCGTCGGCTGCGCGGCGCTCTCGTGCTCGGCCGCCCGGGCGGCGATGGCGGCCTGGACCGCCGCGTCGAGCTGCGCGGTGTCGTCGACGCGGACCTGCCCGGGCGCCCGGTCCATGACCCCGGTGGCGTCCTCCATGGCCGGGCGGTCCATGATGCCCGTGGGCTCCTCGAAGGCGTCGCGCAGGGAGCTGCCCGGGCCGTCGTCGAGGACATCGTTCTCGGCGGTGGCCGGATCGGCGGCCCCCCCAGTCGCCACGGCTTCGGCGCCCGGATCAGCCGCCGGGCTCGGCGGCCGCGAGCTGTCGGCCACCGAGCGGATGTACCCGGTGAAGGCTGCCCGCGGCGGCTTCGGCTTCTCGCCGATGCCGGTGATCTGGCCGTCCGGCTCCCGAATGACGATGTCGTCGTCGGTGGGCGGCAGCTCACGCCCGCGCCGGTTCGCCTTCACCTGGTCCGCCAGGGCCGTGACCTCGCGGTCGGCAGGCGCCGTCTTCTGCGCGCGGTCCAGGATCACCTGGGCCTCGACGAACTGGTGCTGGCGGATGAGGCAGCGGGCCAGCAGCTTCATGGCCCGCACCTCGGTGGGGTGCTTGCTGAGCAGGCGGGCCATCTCGCGGGTGGCGGTCTTGGTCTTGCCGCGGGCCAGCAGGGCTTCGCCCAGCAGCAGCCTGCCGTCCACGTGATCAGCGTGGGCCTTCAGCCCGGCCCGGAGCACCAGCGTCGCCCGCCGTGGCTCGCGGCCGCTGAGCAGCGCCTCGGCCAGCGCGATGAAGACCTCGCTGCTCGGATCGGCCGCCATGGCGCGCTCCAACGCGTGGATCCGCTGCTGCGCGTCCTCTGCGTCGGCCTGGTGCGGGCGGTTGGTGGTCACCTTGATCCTGGGGCCGCGGCGGCCCGGCTGCCGGTGGGGGCCACCCTAAACCAGAACGGGCGCGCAGGCCAATGAACACAAGCGCGGAGGCCCTCTCAGGGCCCCAGCCGCACGCCGTCGATCCGGCCCTGCCAGCGGGCCCCGCCGGCGAAGGCCACCAGGGCCACCTCTTCCACCCGCCGTCCGGCGAAGGGTGCCAGGTCCACCACCACCGACCGGTCGGCCGTGGCGGGGGCTTCGGCCAGCAGCCGCTGGCCGTCGGCGAACACCAGATCCAAGGCCAGGCTGGCGCTCGTCCGCCCATAGCGCAGCGAGGCGGTGGGCGGCACCCGGAAGGGGCGCGCGTCCAGCAGCCACTCCATCCGGCGGCCGTCGGCGCCCCCTTCGTCCACCAGGGTCACGGCCACCCCCCGCTCGTCGAACTCGGCGTGGCCCGACACGCCGGGGGCCTCGAACAGGGCAAGCAGCTCGGGCGCCTGGGCCAGATCTGCCGGCGGCGCCCCGGCCGCGGTGCCCAACAGGTCGCCCACGAGCGCCAGCCGATCGGCGCCGGGGCCGGCGTAGGCCCGGCCGCTGGTGAGCCCTGCCGGACGATCGGTGGTGTCACCGGCCACCGGGTCGAGCTGGCGGTCGTCACGCCACCCGCCCCAGCCGTCCACCACCACCACCCCCCGCGCCGCGCGCCGCGCCAGCACCAGGGAGCGCGCCAGGGGTGCAGGGCCCGGGTCGTCCACCAGGGCGCCCGCCTGCAGCAGCCGGCGGTTCACGCCCGGCCGGGCCCGGGGCAGCCAGAGCACCCCGGCGGCGCGGGCCGCCTCGCGCTGGCGGGCCAGCCGGGCCGCGGCGTCGCCGCTCGCGGTCGCCTGATCGGGGCCGTGGCCATAGGCGCCCACCGGCATGACCCCGTAGGCGCCCGGCGGCACGGCCTCGTCGCCCACGGTGGCGATCCACGCGATGGGCTCGGGCAGGGTCGAGAGGCCTTCGAGCCACGCCGCGCGGGCCCCCGCCGGGGCGTCGGCCCAGCGCACGGCCAGCGTCGGCGCCCCGCCCAGCCGCAAGGCTTCGGGTCCCAGGTGCCGGCTGGCCAGCCAGCCCAGATCGGCCCGCACATCGTCGGCTCGGGCGGGCAGGTCATACAGCGCGGCGGCGGGCAACCCCTGGGCGCGCAAGGCCACCAGCCGCGCCTCGCCCACGCTCTCGGGGCCGGCCCACTCCACCAGGAACCCATCGGCGGGCTCGGGAAGGGCCTCGGGCGGCAGTGCGGGCCGATGGGGGGGCCGGAGCGCGGCCCGCACGCCGCTGGCCCAGGGGTCGTGGCGGATCACCCACCACACCGCCTGGGTCGGTGGCTGCGTCGCGCCCGCGTCTGGCGGGGCGCCCAGGTCGCCCGCGTCAGCGGTCGTCGCGTCGGCGGGCAGCCCCACCGCGTCCGGGCGGCCCTGGCGCCCCGGGGCGCTCCCGGGCTCCAGGTCGCCGGCGCACCCCACCGCGAAGAACAAGGCCAGCGGCAGCGACGGGAGGGCGGAGCGCATGGCCGCAGCCTGCCGACATCGGGTGGGTAGATGCACGGCCAGCGATGAACTATCGTCCGCCGCCATGAGCGCCGACACCGAATACCCCAAGCCCAGCGCCACCGTGGACGTGGTGCTGCTGCGCTGGCACGGGGGCCGCCTGGAGTGCCTGCTCATCGAGCGGGCCCACGATCCCTTCGCGGGCCGCTGGGCCCTTCCGGGTGGGTTCATCGACCCGGGCGAGCGCCCCGAGGCCGCAGCCCTGCGCGAGCTGCGCGAGGAGACCGAGGTGGGCACGGTGCCGCTGTGGCCCGTGGGCAGCTTCGGCGAGGCCGGCCGCGATCCGCGGGGCTGGGTGATCAGCGCCGCCTTCCTGGGGTTGGCGCCGCCGGGCACTTTCGCCCAGGCCGCCGACGACGCCCGCAACGTGCGCTGGGCCCCGCTGGCCGACCTGCCGCCGCTGGCCTTCGATCACGGCCAGATCATCGAGGCGGCCCGGGCGCGCCTGCGGGAGCTGGTGCACTCCGGCACCGAGCCCCTGCGGCTCTTGGCGGCCCCCTTCCGCACCCAGCAGGCGCGTCACCTGTACAGCCAGATCCTGGGCGAGCCCATCGCCCCGCGCCCGTTCAAGGCGTGGCTGCGGCGTCGCGAGGCGGTGCAGCGGGTGGGCCCGGCGCGGTTCGAGCGGGCCCCGGCGCTGCGAGGCGACTGGCTGCGATGAGCGCCGGCGCGTCGGTCCTGGATCAGCGCCCAGTGTTCAGGGGGGCCGGCCCCAGCGTCCAGGCCTACGATGCCTTGCTGCGCGACGAGCGGGCCCGGCAGGCCGATCAAGTGGCCACCCTGGACAAGCTCCGGCAGCGCAACGTGGCCATTCAAGGCGCCCTCGCGGACGAGATGGCCGCCCTGAAGGGGCTGTCCAACCAGGTTCGGGGGGGCGAACAGGCTGAGGAGGCCGGCTTCTTCGGCTGGCTGAAGCGCACCTTTGGCGTGGGCGAACCGGCGCAGGCCAGCGCCCCCTCGGTCGAGGCCCTGCTGCGCCAGCAGTACGAGGTCAGCCAGGCGCGGCTGGCCGAGGCGGCCGCCTTCGCCGACCGGCTGGCGGCCGCCGAGAGCGACCTGTTCGACGAGGTGGACCGCCTGAACGGCAAGCTGGTGGAGGCCGCCGACAACCAGGCGCTGGCAGCGGCCCACCTGCTGGCGGTGGAGGGCCACCGCGACGCCCTGAAGGCCCGGCTGCGCGAGCCGGCGGTGCAGGGCGATCCCACCGCCCGGCGGCGCCTGGAGGCCGAGCTGGATCGCTGCCGCCGCGCCCAGGCCGAGTCCGCCACCGCTCTGAAGCTGTATGACACGGCCGGGGAGCGCCTGGAGCGCCTGAAGGCCAACACCGTGCGGCTGGCCGAGACGGTGGCCCACCTGCGCAGCGACATCGGCCGCTACGTGCACGCCGCCGGCGAGCGCCTGGATCTGGTGGCCGGCCAGATCGACGCGGTGGGGGTGGCCGCCGACGCCACCGTGGTGATGCTGGAGCTCGAGAAGGCCCTGGAGGGCATGTCGAGCACCCTGAACGAGGCCACCCGCTTCGTCTCGAAGACCCAGCGCTACTTCCGCGAGCACATCGACGGGCTCATCGCCGATCTGGACGTGTACGACGACGAGACGCGGCGGGTGCTCGACGAGAACCTGGCCTTCGCCGACGCCGCCGACGAGCTGCAGGTCGAGGCCGCCGTCCGCGAGGCGAAGCGGCGCCTGTGAACCTCTTCGGGGCCGATGCCCGGGCCTGGCTGGCCCGCGCGGCGGCGCTCCTGCGCGGCGCCCGGCTCAGCCGCGACTGGCCCGATCCGCGGGTGCTGGCCGAGCACCTCATGGCGATGGCGCTGCCCGTCGAGCGCGGCCTGTGGGACGCGCTGGCGGTGGTGCCTGCGACGGGCCTGCCCCCCTGGACCGCCTGGCAGCAGATCCTGAGCGAGCGCGACGGGGCCGAGCGGGTGCTGGCCCACCTGGCCGACGGGGCGACGCTGGCGGCCGAGGCCCACCGCAGCCCCGCCCACGCCCGACTGGCCGATCGCCACGCCCATTTGACCACCCTGTGTGCTGCCCGCCTGGCGCCCGCCGAGGCCCTGGACGTGGTGCGCCTGCGGGCCCCCGCTGAGGCCGGCGCGCCGGCCCGCGCGGTGTTCGACAAGCTCGACGCGGCCGCCGGCTTCGTGCGGCTGACCGTGGATCTGGTGCAGGGCGAGGCGGCTGAGCCCCTGGTGCGCCCCGAGGGCGACGGGCTGGTCGCCACCCCTGCGCTGCGCGGGCTGCTGTACCGCTCCAGCGCCCTGGACGCCGAGCTGGTGTTCCTGCAGCTCGCGGCCCGCGAAGGCGTGACGGTGGAGCGGGTCGTGCGGGCCACCGTCGGCCCTGTGTGGCTGGCGGGCATCCTGTGGCCCTCCGACCTGCTGGGGCCGCCCCCCGCCGACGGGGGGATCGCCGGCTTCGGCCTGCAGACCGCCGCGGTGGACCTGCCCCACGGCCGGGTGGACGATCCGCTGGCGCCCTCGGTGGGCGCCGACGCGCTCGCCGAGCGGCAGGCGGCCCGCGCCCGGCTGGGCTACGCGGTGCACCACGACCGGCGGCTGGTGGCCACCCCCAGCGCCGTCGCCGCGGCCAAGGCATGGTGCCAGGCGGCGGGCACCCGCAACGTGGTCCGGGTGGGGCGATGAGCCAGGATTTCACCGTCGACGACGCCTTGGCCGATCTGGTCCAGCAGTTCGCCGATCCGTTCGCCTGCCTGCGCGAGCTCATCCAGAACAGCCTGGACGCCGGCAGCCCGCAGGTGGACGTCAACGTCCTGTGGGCCGATGGGGTGGTCACCCTGGAGGTGCAGGACTACGGCGGCGGCATGGACCGCCAGATCATCGAGCAGCGGCTGACCCGCCTGTTCAGCTCGGGCAAGGACGGCGACCTGACCAAGATCGGGCGCTTCGGCATCGGCTTCGTGTCGGTGTTCGCCCTGCAGCCCGACGCGGTGGTGGTGGACACGGGCCGCCTGGGTGAGAGCTGGCGGGTGCTCTTCAAGCGCGACCGCAGCTTCGTGCGCCTGGCCCTGGACGAGCCCCTGGATGGCACCTGCGTGCGGATCATGAAGGCCCTGCCCGAGGCCGAGCTGCCGGCCCTGCGCGCCCGGGCCCGCGAGGCGGTTGTGAAGTGGTGCCGCTTCGTCGACGCCGAGATCACCGTGGACGGTGAGCGCATCGACCGTGCCTTCGAGCTGGCCGACGCGCCCCTGCAGGTGTGCGGCCAGGTGGGCGAGCAGGACGTGCGGGTGGGCTATGGCGAGCCCTGGGCCGGCTTCTACAACAAGGGCCTGACCCTGTACGAGGGCCCGCCCGACGACAGCGCGCCGGCCCAGGTGCGCTTCGCCATCAGCGGCCGCAACCTGGAGCACACGCTCACCCGAGACGCCGTGGTCCACGACGCCGCCTGGGCCCAGGGCATGGCCGAGGTGAAGCGACTGGCCGCCGGCCCTTTGGTGGCCCGGTGGGTCCAGGCGCTGCGCGACCGTGAGCCCGCCGCCTTCGAGCTGCTGGCCGGCTGGCCCAAGGGGCTGAGCTTGCCCGACGCCGTGCGGGACGCGCCGGCCTTCACGCTGGCCGGGGGCGAGCGCCGCGCCGTCGCCAAGGTGCAGGGGAAGGCGGTGCTGCGCAGCACCCGCGCCGACGGGCTGGCCCGGGTCATGGCCGCTGACGGCGAGACCGTCTACGTGGTCGAGGCGCCCGCCCAGGCCAGCGCGCTGGCCCGGTGGGCCGAGAAGGCCACCGACGTCGCCGACGGCTGGTTGTACCGCGGGGATCCGCCCGCGGCCGCCAGCTACTCCGCGCTCGCCCGCGCGGTCGAGGCGCTGTTGGGCGCCCGCGGCGCCAAGCTGGCCGCCGTGCACCCGGTGGCCTACGAGAGCCCCCGCGACACCGCCCGCCTGCCGGTGATCGCCGCCCCTGCGGGCGCCACCTGGGCGGCGCGATCAGGGGCCACGCTCCTGGGCCAGGGCTTCTTCGATCGGCGCCGCGATGTGTGGATCAACGTGGGCCACCCGGCGGTCCAGGCCCTGCTGGCGGTGGCCGAGCAGGCCCCCGAGTTCGCGGCCTACGGGCTGGTGAAGCTGTTCGAACTCGACCGCGACGACGCGCGGCTCGCCACCGATCTGGCCCTGTTCGAGGCGGCCACCAAGGGCTGACCGGGGCCCACCCGCCCAGCCGGTGCCCGGCTCACGCCCAGCGGTAGGCCTCCATGGTGTTCACCTCGTCGTAGCGGGCCTTGAACCCGGTGGCCTGCGCGAAGGCCGCCCCGTCCACCACGATGGGGTACTTGATGTGCGCCAGCGCGCCCCGAGGCAGCCACGACAGCCCCAGCTTGCCCACCAGCTTGGGAAACAACGGCTCGGGCAGGGGCACCGCCGGGCGGCCGGTGGCCCGGCACAGCAGCGACAGGGGCACCGGCTGCGGGCCGGTCACGTTGTAGATCCCGTTCAGGTCGTGGTCCAAGGCCTCGGCGATGGCCCGCGCGGCGTCCTCTTCGTGCATGAACTGAAACAGAGGATCGAACCCGAGCACCGTGGGCACCCGCTTGCCGTTCAGGTAGCCCGCCAAGGTGCCCCGCCGGCTGGGCCCCAGGGTGTACACCAGCCGCAGCACCGCCGTACGCACCTCGGGGTAACGCCACAGCGCGCTGCCCGCGTACAGATCCGCCGCCGCCATGTCCGCCAGCTCGGGGAAGGTGGCCATGCCCAGCGGCGGCTCGTCCTCCTTGCGGTACAGGGGCGCGTCGGGCGCCGCGCCATAGATGGTGTGCCGCCCCACGAACACACACCGCTTCACCCCGAACTCATGGGCGCGCTCGAAGATGGCCCGCGTGCCGTGCAGGTTGATGCGGTAGCGCTCCTCGCGCCGGGCGCTGAAGTGGGTGACGGTGGCCATGTGGATCACCGCCTCGGGACGCTCGGTGCGGAACACATCCTCGGCCGGCCGCTTGCGCACGTCGTGGCGATACACCGTGACCCCGGCGGGTGGATCGGGCCAGGGGCGCCGGTCCAGGCCGATCACCGTGTGTCCGCACTCCAACAGGTAGTGGGTGACGCGCCGAGCCAGCGCGCCGCTGATGCCGGCCAGCAAGACCTTCAAGACGCACCCCCCACTCGCCCACGCCGAAACTCACGGCCCTTCTCGATGAGCGCCGCAATCCGCGCCTTCACCTGCGCCACGTACCCCTCGATGATCGCGTCCGACTCGGTGCCGTCCCCCTCGAAGACCATGGGCTCATCGAACCAGAGCTGGCAGGGGAACGGCAGCGGCACCGGCAGCACATACGGGGTCACCGGCCAGTAGGGCGCCCCCGTCAAGCGCGCCAGCCCGTTGGCGTGGTGGATCACCGGCAGCGCCTCCTCACCGCCCACGAACGCGAAGGGCACGATGGGCGAGCGGGTCTGCAGGGCGATGCGCATGAACCCGGTGCCGAAGCGCACCAGCTTGTACTTGTCCTTGTACAGCTTGCCCGTACCGCGGGCCCCCTCGGGGAACACCATCAGCAGCCGGTCATCCTCCAGCATGCGCACGGCGTGCTCGGGCAGCCCGGTGAGCTGACCGATGCGGCTGAACAGGGGCGACAGCACCGGCCACTGGTTGGCGAACTTCTCCACCATCCCGTGGGCGTGCCGCGGCGGATCCAGCTCGAAGAACAGCGCCGCCACCGCCATGCCCGCGTCCACCGGCAGGCCGCCGGAGTGGTTGCCGATGATCATCGCCCGCCCGGTGGCCGGCACGTGCTCGACGCCGAAGGTCTCGACCCGGAAGTAGCGCTGGTACAGGGGCCGCAGCAGGCTGTAGAAAGCTCCCAGGTGGGCCTTCGAGATCCCAAGCGGATCAAGCCCATAGCGGTTGAAGGGCAGGTCCAGGCCCTCCAGCCGCTCGCGGACCACCGGATCCGTCAACCGGTCCCAGATCATGTGTGCTCCTCTGGCTCGCCCGGGAGCCTATCAAGCCCGCGCTGCGGGCGGGAGGGTGCCCGTGGGGGAGCCGTTCAAAGAGAAGCTCAACGCCCAGGCCGTGGCCGCGATGGCCGACGCCATCCGTGAGGCGTGGCCCGCCTTCGACGCCGCCGGCTTCCAGCGCGACGCCACCACCGGCCTCCAGGACCTGGAGCTGATGGATCGGGTGCGCCACCTGGCGGCGACCCTGGCCGCCTGGCTCCCGAGCGACTTCCCGCACGCCGTGGGGATCCTCCTCCGCGCCATGGGCCCCCCTGCCGATCCCGCCGCCCCCGAGGCGAGCACCCGCGACGCCGGCGGCCTCTCGGGGTTCGCGATGATGGCCGTCACTCGCTTCGTGGCCGAACAGGGGGGCGCCCACGTCGACGTGGCCTTCGACGCCTTCCACGCCATGACCGGGCGGTTCAGCGCCGAGTTCGACGTGCGCCCCTTCCTCGCCGCCGACCCCCAGCGGGCCTGGGCTCGGCTCAGCGCGTTCGCCCGCGACCCCGACCCGCACGTCCGGCGGCTGGCCAGCGAGGGCACCCGCCCCTTCCTGCCCTGGGGCATGCGCGTCCCCGCCCTGGTGGCCGATCCCGAGCCCGGTCTGGCGCTCCTGGCGGGCCTGAAGGACGATCCCAGCGAGTACGTGCGGCGGTCGGTGGCGAACCACCTGAACGATGTGGCGCGGACGCACCCCGCCCGCGTGTGTGAGGTGGCCGCCCAATGGCTGGTGGGTGCCACGGCCGAGCGCCAGAAGGTGGTGCGCCACGCCCTGCGCGGTCTGCTGCGGGCCGCAGATCCCGGCGCCTTGCGCCTGCTGGGCTTCGACCCCGACGTCGCCGTCCGCGTGCTGGATCTGGCCGTGCCCGCAGCGGCCCGCCTCGGCGCGCGCATGCCCTTCACGTTCACGGTCGTGCACGAGGGCGAGAGCGGCAGCCCGGTGATCCTCGACTACGTCCTGGAGCGCCCCCTCGCGCGAGGCAAGCGGGGCGAGAAGGTGTTCCGCATCGCTCAGCGGAACCTGGCTCCGGGGCAGCGCGTCGACTACGCCACCCACCATGACTTCAAGGCGGTCACCACCCGGACCGACCGCCCCGGCGACTACGGGCTCACCCTGCGGGTGAACGGCCGGCGCGCGGCGCGCGCGAGCTTCACCGTCGCGGGCTGAGCGGGTCGGAGGCGACCCCCTGGGCTTGCACTTTCGGGGGCGCCCGCCGTTCCTGCGGCCGTCCGACGGGCGGAGACTGCAGTGGGCGAGTTCGAGACCCTTCGCATGCCGCGAACGGCCACCCTCACCTGGGTGCACCCCGACGCCGCGTTGCGTCGCCACGTGGAGCAGCTCCTGGTAGACGCCGGGTACCTCGTCGCGGCCTTCGACACCGTCGATGAGGCGCTGGCGGCGCTGGCGGTCATCACGCCCGATCTCTGTCTGCTGCCCAGCCCGGCGGAGCCGGGCGACCTCAGGGCGCTCATCGGCCGCTGGCGAGCCGAGCCGCGCTTCGGTGAGCGCCCGATTCTGTTGCTGGGTGCCCTGCACGATCCCGCCGGGGTGGGCTTCGCCGACGGTGCCCTGGACTTCGTACGCCGCCCCATCGTCCCGGCGGAGCTGCGGGCCCGGGTGGACACCCACCTGCGTTTGCTGCACATGCGCGGGCTGCTCGATGACCGCGCCGCCCAGCTCGAGGCCAGCCTCCGCGCCCAGTATCTCGATCTGCTGGACGCCCGCGAGGCGGTCATCGAGGCCCTGGCCCGCCTTGCCGAGATGCGCGACGACACCACGGGCGCCCACATCGATCGGGTGGCGACGGACTGCATCATCCTGGCGCGCGCCCTGCTCGACACGGAGCGCGCGGTGGAGATCACCCCGGAGCTGCTCTCGCACATCGGGCCCGCCAGCAAGCTCCATGACATCGGCAAAGTCGGTGTGCCCGACGCCGTGCTGCTGAAGCGCGGGAAGCTCGATGAGGCCGAGTTCGAGGTCATCAAGCGGCACACGGCCCTCGGGGGCCAGGCCCTGCGACAGGTGCTCGCCACGTACCCCCACAACACGGGCCTGCGCATCGCGATCCAGGTGGCCGAGTGCCACCACGAGCGGTGGGACGGCGCGGGCTACCCAAGGGGCCTGCGCGGGACCGAGATCCCGCTGGCGGCCCGGATCATGGCCGTCGCGGACGTCTACGACGCCGTGCGCTCGGAGCGACCCTACAAGCCGGCGCTGCCCCACGAGCAGGCCTGCCAGGTGGTCCGTGACGGCGCCGGGCGACACTTCGACCCCGTGGTGGTCCAGGCGTTCCTCGCCTGTGCCGAGCAGCTCGATCAGGCCTATGGGGAGTCGCTGATGGCCGAGGCGACCCAGCCGGGCACCCCCTGAGGCGGCGGTAGGCCCACCGCCTCGGCTCACCGGCTCGGACGGCATCACCGGCGCCGCGAGGGGCCTTGCCAACCGGCTGGCGCTCGGGGACGCTGGGCCCATGTTCGACACCCTCGTCGTCTGGTACACCGAGCCGCTCTTCCTCGCGTTCCCGGTCTGCGCCAGCGCGATCAGTCTGGGCAGCTTTCTGCTGTGGGCGCTGCCCATGACCTGGATCGCCTGGCGCGACCCCCCGGCGCTGCGGCGGTACCGCATCCAACCGCCGGGCAAGACCCGCAAGCCGGTGATCGCCCCGGCCCTGCGCGCCTGGGCGGTGAACAACCTGATCCTCGTGGCGCTGACCCTGGCCGCCTGGCCCCTGCTGCGCCTCACGGGCGTGCACGCCGGCCCGCCGCCCCCGTGGTGGGTGATGGCCCTGCAGATCCTGGCCTTCGTCTACCTGGACGACTTCCTCTACTACTGGATGCACCGGGCCATGCACGGCGGCTGGCTCTGGAAGCGCATCCACACCGTCCACCACCGCATCGCCAGACCGTGGGCCATCACCGGCCACCAGATGCACTGGCTGGAGTTCGTGCTCACGGGGACCTTGATGCTGGTGGGCCCGCTCGTCGTGGGGGCCCACGTCGTCACGATCTACCTGTGGATCATCGTCCGGCAGTGGGAGGCCGCCGAAGGCCACTGCGGCTACGACTTCCCGGTTGGGCTGACCCATCTGCTGCCCGGCAGCGACGGGGCCCTCCACCACGACCTCCATCACAGCAAGGTGAAGGGCAACTACGCCGGGTTCCTGGCCTGGACGGACCGGGCCTTCGGAACCCAGGTGCCGGGCTACGCCGAAGCCAAGGCCAACCGGCGCCGGCCATGAGCGCGCTGTGATCCTGGGCATCGTGAACCCCGCCGCCGCCGGCGGCCGCACCGGCCGCCGCTGGCCCCGCCTGCGCCCCGCCTTGGAGGCCCACCTGGGTCCGGTGGAGTGGCACCTGAGCACGGGCCCCGGCGACGCCCGCGTGCGCTGCGCCGAGCTCGCCACCACCGTCACCCGCGTCTACGCCTTGGGCGGCGACGGCACCCTCAGCGAGGTCGTCGACGGTTTGGCTGCCGGCGGCGCCGCCCTCACCGTCGAGCTGGGCGTCGTGCCCGCCGGCACCGGCGGCGACTTCCGCCGCAGCCTCGACCTGCCCAACGACCCCGTGCAGGCTGCCAGCGTCCTCGCCCGCGCGACGCCCGCGCCCTTGGATCTCATCCGCGCCGAGTTCGAGGGCCGCACCCGCTGGCTGCTGAACGTGGCGAGCACCGGCATCAACCCCCACGTGGACGTCCGCGTGAACCGCAGTCGGAAGCGCCTGGGCGGCCGCCTGAGCTTCTTCCTGGCCACCGTCGCTGCCGAGCTGAGCTACCGCCCCATCACAGTCAAGCTGTCCCTGGATGGCGGCCCACCCACCGAACACACCGTCGCCACGATCGCCGTGTGCAACGGCCGCTACGCGGGCGGGGGCATGGTCTTCGGCCCCGACGCCAACCCCCACGACGGTCTGCTCCAAGTGATGACCATCGCGCCCCGCAGCCTGCCCGCGGGCCTCCGGCTGCTGCGCGCCCTGTATCGCGGCGAGCAGGCCCGGCTGCCGGGCGTCACCCTCCACACCGCCCGCACCGTCCAGATCACCCCCCATTCAGGCATCGCCCTCCTGGACATCGACGGCGAGGTCCCTGGCGCCGCCCCCGCCACCTTCACCGTCGAGCCCGCCCGCCTCCGCGTCCTGCGCTGACAAGCGGAACACACCCGCGCCGAAGTCATGACTGGAGGAGCCCGAACCGAACGCAGCCCGGCGACGGTCAACCCCGTCGAACCGCCGACAACATCTCGATGCTCTCCCTCTCCCACCCCCCTCGAACGGCCACCCCCGAGCGGGCGCCGGGCCGGCCGGCGATGGGGCGCCCAAGGTCCGAGGATTTGCCCCTGAGCCGGCCGGCTCGGTGACCGCGGCCGAGTGGCCGCCCGCAACCCAAGGGGTGGATCGCGCCAGCCGGTCCACCCCGACACCCACCACCCGTCCACACCTGGCCAACAGCGCGCCGACCCAGGCCAGCCAGACCACCCAAGCCAGCCAAACCCGCCGAACCGCCAACAACGCCCCGATTTTCTCCCTCTCCCACACCCCTCGATCGGCCACCCCCGAGCGGGCGCCGGGCCGGCCGGCGATGGGGCGCCCGCAGGACCTTGGACGCGGCTCAGCCGCGCCCAAGGTCCGAGGATTTGCCCCTGAGCCGGCCGGCGCGGTGACCGCGGCCGAGTGGCCGCCTGCAACCCAAGGGGTGGACCGCGCCAGCCGGTCCACCCCGACACCCACCCCCCGTCCACACCTGGCCAACAGCGCCACGTGCCAAGACACACGCAGTGACCAGCCGGCATCAAGGGGCAGCCAATTACACGAGTGTGAACAGAGGCCGTACCGCGACCGACACAAGACTACTCGATGAACGACCCCATATACCCCGAATCCTCAATCGCCAACGCCGCGGGCGTCGGCACCAACCGCTCGAAGGTGTCCAGCATCACGGCCATCTCGTCGGTGCGGCTGTGCCCCATGCTCGCCTGGTATGCCCCCGGGTGCGGCCCGTGCGGCATCCCCGCCGGGTGGTAGCTGATGCTCCCGGGCCCCACGCCCTTGCGGCTGGTGAAGTTCCCCCGCACGTAGAAGATGAACTCGTCCACGTCCACCGAGCTGTGCGGGTAGGGGCAGGGGATGGCCTTCTCGTGGAAGTCCACCACCCGCGGCACGAAGCTGCACACCAGCCCGCCGCGCATGGCGAAGGTGCCGTGCCAGGTGGGGGGCAGGTGCACCAGCCCCGCCCGCGGCTGGAAGTTCAGCATGGGAAACACCCACGGGTACACCGCCCCGTCCCAGCCCACCACGTCACAAATCGGATTTGTCTGTTCGAATCCGCTGAAAGCATCGCCCCGCTTGATGATCAGATCCCGGACGCCGTCGTCCTGGATGCCGTTGAAGTCCGGTGTGCGGAAGTCTCTGTGGCAGTAGGGCGCGTCCATTCTCAACTGGCCGGCTTCGTTGCGGAACTGCTTCAACACATCCAGGCCGCCACGGCACTCCATGCTCAGCCAGTACTGCGACACACCCTCGTCCGGGATCAGCCGGTAGGGCAGGGCCCGAGGCACATACACATAGTCCAGCGGCTCGAACCGAAGCTCGCCCAGCGGCGTACGCAGCGTGCCGGTGCCCTCGAAGATGAAGAACAGCTCGTCCCCGTCTGCGTTGGCCAGGTACACCGGGTCTGCCTGGTCGGGGTGCATCACCGCCAGCACCACGTCCTTGTTGAACAGCAGCGGCACCCGGGCATCCACCGGCGGCCCACCCACGCGCTCCATGTCCTGGCTCAGGAAGTGCCGCTTGGCCAGCGGCCGTTCCGTGCCCGCGGCTTCGGGCGCGGGCCACCCATGGGTGGTGGCCTTCGGCCGCTGCTCATGGGGGCGGTGCTGGTGGTACAAGATGGTGTAGGTGCCGTCGAAGCCCTCGCGGGTGAAGCAATGCTCCCAATACAGGTCGCCGTCGGGCTTCTCAAAGGCGATGTGATGCTTGGCGGGCACCCGGCCCATCTGGCGGCGCTCCAACATGGTGGCTCCTGTGAGGTGGGTCCTGGGGTCGGGCTCGGCTCGGAAGGAACAGAGCCTGTCGGTCAGGCGGACTGCGCGTCCGGCTGCTGATCGGGGTGGGCGCGCTCGAAGGCCGGGAGGGCCGACAGCCGGGCATCCACCGCCACCAGCGTGGGGAAGGCGCTCAGATCCACGTCGAACCGGCGGGCGTTGTACATCTGCGGCACCAGGCACAGATCGGCGACGGTGACCTGGTCGCCGACCAGGAACTGCCCGGCGGTGGCCTGCACCTTGTCTTCCAGCGCCTTCAGGCCATCGGCGATGACCCGCCGACCCCAGGCCAGCCGGTCGCCGCCCAGCGACTCGATCTCCTGCAACACCGCCAGGTTCTGCAGCGGTTGGATCCCGGCGTTGATCAGCTCGGCGTACTGCCGGGCCCGGGCCCGCAGCATGGGCGTGGCCGGCATCAGCGCGGGCTCGGGGTGCAGCTCGTCCAGCAGGCCGATGATGGCCAGCGACTGGCTCAACGGCTTGCCGTCGACCACGAGCACGGGCACCTGCTGCATGGGGTTGCGGGCGGCGTGATCCGTCTCCCGCTGCTCGCCGCGCACCAGGTGCACGGGCACGTTCTCAAAGGTCAGCCCCTTGATGTGGAGCGCCAGGCGGACCCGCCAGGAGCTCGAGCTGCGCCAGTAGCCATAGAGCGTGTAGCGGTGCGCGCTCATCCTTCCACCACCTTCTGGTCGATGGCCCCGAACAGGCTGCTGCCGTCGGCGCCGAACATCTCGATGCGCACGTGATCCCCGGCCTTCAGGAAACGCGTGCTGGGCTTGCCGGTGGCGATGATCTCGCGCATCCGGCGCTCGGCCAGGCACGAGACCCCCGCGGTCTCGTCCTCGTTCGAAACGGTCCCGCTGCCCAGCAGGGTGCCCGCGGTGAAGTCGCGGGTCTGCGTGATGTGGGCGATCAGGTCGTGGAAGCTGAAGTGCATCTCGGGCCCGGCGGCCACGTCGCCGGCCACCTCACCGTTCAGCCAGATCTTCAGGTTCAGGTGCAGCCGCCCGCCCTGCCAGGCCTCGCCCAGCTCGTCAGGGGTGACGGCGAAGGGCGCGAAGGCGGTGGCGGGCTTGCTGGTGAAGAAGCCGAAGCCCTTCTGGAGCTCGGGCGGGATGCGGTTGCGGAGGGTCACGTCGTTGCACAGCGTGACCAGCTTGATGTGCGGGCCGGCCTCGGCGGCGGCGGTCCCCCGGGGCGTGTCGCCCAGGATGCAGACCATCTCGCCCTCGAAGTCCAGGCCCCACTCGGGATTCTGCTGGGGGATGTCGTCGGTGGGCCCCAGCAGCTTGCCGCTGCCCCCTTGGTAGACCAGCGGATCGGTCTCGAGGGTGGCGGGGGGCTCGGCGTTGCGCGCCTTGCGCACCAGCACGATGTGGTTGATGTAGGCCGAGCCGTCCACCCACTCATATGCCCGGGGCAGGGGGGCGTCGAAGACGACCCCGTCGGTGGGCTGGCCAGCCTCGGCGCCCGCGGTCAGCGCCTCGAAGCGCGCTTGGAGCTTGCCCACGAGCGCGTCCCAATCGTCCAGGGCCGCCTGCAGGGTCGGCGCGATCTCGGGCACGGCCACGAACCGGCGGTTGTCGCGGCTGATCACCACGAGCTGGCCGTCGCGGGTGCCGTTGCGCAGGGTGGCGAGCTTCATCGGGGCCTCCAGGGCGGGTGCGAAGGCGGCAAACCAAGCACATTCCGCTGCCGTTGACCACCCCTGGCGGGCGGTGGCGTACCATGGCCGCGTCCCGCCCGCTCAGGAGGCCCCCATGCGCCGTTGGTCCCTCACCCTGGCCCTGTGCTTCACCGCCTGCGACGACGTGTCCGAGGCCCCGCCCAACGACGCTTCGGTGGCGCCCGACCAGGCGGTGGCCGCGTGCGCCGGGGGTGAGCGCCGCTGCGTCGGCGAGCTGGAGCAGGTCTGCGTGAACGGCGCCTGGGCCGACACGGCCAGCGAGGCCTGTTGTCCGGGCGGTCAGTGCTCGGGCGGGGGCGGCGATCCGTGCGCGGTGGCTGCCGAGCGCCGGGCCTACACCGGCTGCGAGTTCTGGCCCGTGGATCTGGACAACGCCACCGAGATCCGCGGTCTGCCGGCGGCCGACGGCGCCTGTCCGGAGGGCGTGGCCCTGGAGCTGCCCGTCTGTCCTCGGCCGGGCGGGGTGCCCGGTCTGTGCGACTTCGGGGGGACCTGCCCCGAGGGCGCGCCCTGCACCCCCACCATGGTCTGCGTGCTCGATGCCGCCCGCGCCCCCTTCGCCGTGGTGGTGGCCAACCCCGATCCCGTCAACGCCACCCAGGTCACCCTGGCGGACGCCGCGGGCGCCACCACGACCGCGCAGGTGGCGGGCGGCGATCTGGTGGTGCTGGAGCCCGCCGCGCAAGGCCTCGCCGATCAGTCGGTGGACTTCAGCAGCCTGGGCCGGCGGGCCTACCGGCTCACCAGCGACCTGCCCGTCATCGCCTACCAGTTCAACCCGCTGGACGACGTGGGCGTGTACAGCAACGACGGCTCGCTGCTCCTGCCCACCCACGCCTGGGACAGCGTGTACCGCGCGCTCGACACACCCACGGTGCGGCGCCGGCCGGTGGTCCACGATCTGAACGCGACCCTGACCGTGGTGGCCGCGCAGCCGGTCACCGTGCGCGTCACGCCCACCCACCCGGTGCGAGCCGGCGAGGGCGTGCCGGCGCTCGCTGCCGGCGAGACCGCCGACTTCACGTTGCAGCCCTTCGACGTGCTCAACCTCGAGGCCGAGGCGGGCGGCGGCCTCATCGGGACCCGCGTCGAGACGGTCGGTGGCGGCACCATCGGCGTGTTTTCGGGCCACGAGGGCACCCTGCTGGGCGAGCCCGGCACCACCACTTGCTGCGCCGATCACCTGGAGGAGCAGCTCTTCCCCGTGAGCAGTTGGGGCGCCGACTTCGCCGTGGTGCGCAGCCAGCCCCGACGCCAGGAGGCCGACCGGGTGCGCATCGTGGGCCACGCCCCCGAGACGCGGGTGCGCTTCGACGGCCAGCTCGGGGTCTGCCCCCTGCTGCGCCCCGGGGAGTGGTGCGACGTGCCCCTGGCCCAGGACACCCTGATCCAGGCCGACGCGCCCATCCAGGTGGGCCAGCTTCTCGTCAGCGTGGGCGATCAGGCCGACCAGGAGCCGCCCCCCGGCGATCCCGCCCTGGCCTTCGTCGCCCCCACCAGCCAGTGGCGCGAGGACTACGCGCTGCTCGTGCCCGCCGAGTATGCCGCCAACCACCTGAGCGTGGCCGCTCCCATGGGCGGCGCGGTGCGCCTCGATGGGGCCGACGTCACCGGCCAGCTCGCCCCCTTTGGGCCGAACGGCGCCTTCCTGGGCGGGCGGATCGCGGTGCAACCGGGTACCCACCGGCTCACGTGCCCCCAACGCTGCGCGGTGATGGTCCACGGCTACGGGCCGGCGGTCAGCTACCTGTTCGCGGGCGGCCTGGATCTGGCCCGCATCACCGCGCCCTGAGCTATACTCGCGGCCTCCAATCAGCCGCCGGGAGGCGACCATGCACCAGGCTTTCCTCGACCACCTGCACGCCGAGACCGAGGCCCTGCGCGAGCAGGGGCTGTACAAGGCCGAGCGCGTCATCCGCTCGCCCCAGAGCGCCGTCATCCGGGTGGGGGATCGCGAGGTCATCAACTTCTGCGCCAACAACTACCTGGGGTTGGGCAACCACCCCACCATCGTCAAGGCGGCGCAGGCGGCGGGCGACGCCTACGGCTTCGGCATGGCCTCGGTGCGCTTCATCTGCGGCACCCAGGACCTGCACAAGGAGTTGGAGCGGCGGCTGAGCGCCTTCCTGGGCACCGAGGACACCATCCTCTACTCCTCGGCCTTCGACGCCAACGGCGGGCTGTTCGAGACCATCCTCGACGCCGAGGACGCCATCATCAGCGACAGCCTGAACCACGCGTCGATCATCGATGGCATCCGGCTGAGCAAGGCGCAGCGCTACCGCTACGAGAACAACGACATGGCCGATCTCGAGGCGAAGCTGCAGGAGGCCACGGCGGCGGGCGCCCGGCACAAGCTCATCGCCACTGACGGCGTGTTCTCGATGGACGGCTATATCGCCAACCTGAAGGCTGTCTGCGACCTGGCCGACAAGTACGACGCCCTGGTGATGGTCGATGACTGCCACGCCACCGGCTTCATCGGCGACAAGGGCCGCGGCACCCCCGAGCACTGCGACGTGCTGGGGCGGGTGGACATCCTCACCGGCACCCTGGGCAAGGCCCTGGGCGGCGCCTCGGGCGGCTACACCTCGGGCCGCAAAGAGGTCATCGCCTGGCTTCGGCAGCGGTCGCGGCCGTACCTTTTCAGCAACACGCTCGCGCCGATGATCGCGGGGGCTTCGCTGGCGGCGCTGGACCTGCTCGAGAGCAGCGACGATCTGCGCGTGAAGCTGCGGGCCAACGCCCAGCGCTTCCGGGCGGGGATGGCGGCCGCCGGCTTCGACCTGCTGCCGGGCGAGCACCCCATCATCCCGGTGATGCTCGGCGACGCGAAGCTCGCCGGGCGCATGGCCGACCTCCTGCTGGAGGAGGGCATCTACGTCATCGGTTTCAGCTTCCCCGTGGTGCCCAAGGGCAAGGCGCGCATCCGCACGCAGATGTCGGCGGCCCACGACTTCGAGCACATCGACCGGGCCGTCGCCGCCTTCACGAAGGTGGGCCGGGCCCTTGGGGTCATCTGAATGAAGGCGCTGGTCAAGGCCGAGCGGGCCGAGGGCATCTGGATGCAGGCGGTGCCGCCCCCGGCCATGGGGCACAACGACCTGCTCATCAAGATCCGCAAGACCGCCATCTGCGGCACCGACGTGCACATCTACAACTGGGACGACTGGGCCCAGGCCACCATCCCCGTGCCCATGGTCGTCGGCCACGAGTTCATGGGCGAGGTGGTGGGCATGGGCGTCGAGGTCCGGGGCTTCGAGATAGGCGATCGGGTCTCCGGCGAGGGCCACATCACCTGCGGCCATTGCCGCAACTGCCGCGCCGGACGCCGGCACCTGTGCCGCAACACCGAGGGCGTGGGCGTCAACCGCGCCGGCGCCTTCGCCGAGTACCTGGTGATCCCGGCCTTCAACGCCTTCAAGCTGCCAGCGGACGTCAGCGACGAGCTGGCCAGCATCTTCGACCCCTTCGGCAACGCGGTGCACACCGCGCTGAGCTTCGATCTGGTGGGCGAGGACGTGCTCATCACCGGCGCCGGCCCCATCGGCTGCATGGCGGCGGCCATCTGCAAGCACGTGGGCGCCCGGCACGTGGTGGTCACCGACGTGAACCCGTACCGGCTGGAGCTCGCCCGCAAGATGGGCGCGACCCGCGCCGTGGACGTGCGCGAGGTCAAGGACCTGTGGGACGTCATGCGCCCCCTGGGCATGACCGAGGGCTTCGACGTGGGCCTGGAGATGTCGGGCAACCCGGCGGCCTTCGCGCAGATGCTCACCACCATGAACCACGGCGGGCGCATCGCGGTGCTGGGCATTCCGCCCGCCAAGACGTCCATCGACTGGAACCAGGTGATCTTCAAGGGCTTGACCCTGAAGGGCATCTACGGCCGCGAGATGTTCGAGACCTGGTACAAGATGGCCTCGCTCATCCAGAGCGGCCTGGATCTGAGCCCGATGATCACCCACCGCTTCGCCGTGGACGACTTCCAGGCGGGCTTCGACATCATGCGATCCGGCCAGTCCGGCAAGGTCGTCCTGGACTGGAGTTGACGCCGCTCATGCAGCCCCACGGTGCCCCCCCGCCCGCCGCAGAGCCGCTCAGCCTCACGATCGTCATGGCGGCTTTCAACGAAGAGGACGCCCTGCCCGAGTGCGCGGCCCGCAACCTGGCCTTCCTGCGCGAGCACGTGGCCGACGGCGAGCTGATCATCGTCGACGACGGCTCCAGCGACGGCACGCCAGCGCTGGTGGACGCCCTGGCGGCCGAGCACCCCGAGGTGGTGGGGCTGCACCTGGCGCAGAACAGCGGCATGGGCGCGGCCCTGCTGCGCGGCTTCGCCGAGGCCCGCAAGGACTGGGTGACCATCATGCCGGCGGACGGGCAGATCGACCCCTACGAGCTGCTCGACTTCTTCGCGGTGGCCGACGACGCCGATCTGATCACCAGCCTGTACAAGAACCGGGAGTACACCCTGGGGCGGAAGGTGCTCAGCCTGGGCCTGCGGGCGCTGACCGCCACCGTGGTCGGCACGCGCGCCCGCACCGAGGGGATCTACCTCGTGCGGCGGGCGGTCCTCGAACAGCTCGGGGCCAGCAGCCACAGCTTCCTGCTCAACCTCGAGATCCCCATCCGGGCCAAGCGGGGCGGCTTCCGGGTCAAGACGGTCTACATGAACGTCCACGACCGCATCGCTGGCCACAGCAAGGCCACCAGCTTCGCCCGCATCCAGCAGACCTTCAGCGAGCTGTTCCGTCTGCGGGTGCGCATGGAGGGGGAGCGCGTGGCCCGCTGGCGCGGCCGGTGAAGGCGTCGCTCAAGCGCTACGCGCCGCTCTTG
Organism: Myxococcales bacterium; assembly: GCA_020633555.1. Lineage (GTDB taxonomy): Bacteria > Myxococcota_A > Bradymonadia > UBA7976 > UBA1532 > JACKDL01. Next base: position 41,039 of record JACKDL010000018.1, read on the forward strand.
CTGCGGCTGGCGGCCGTGGGCGTGCTGGCCTGGTGGCTGCTGTCCAGCGGCGGCCTGGGCGAGCTGGTGGGGGCGGTCCGGCGGATCCCCCTGGTGGCCTGGCTGGGCGCCGTGGCCCTGGTGTGCACCGCCATCGCCCTCAGCACCTGGCGCTGGCGGATGCTCATGCGAGCCTTTGGGGCCACCGCCATCCCGCCGCTGGGCACCCTGGTGCGCCTGGTGTTCGTCGGCATGTTCTACAACAACTTCGTGCCCGGCACCGTAGGGGGCGATCTGGTGCGCGGGGTCGTGTCGCGCCGCTGCTTCGCCGAGCCCGCGGCCAGCCTGGTGGTGGTGCTGCTCGACCGAGTCATCGGCCTGTCGGCGTTGGGGGTGATCTTCCTGGCGTCGGTGCCCTTCGGGCCCCGACTCATCGATCCGGCACAGGCGGCCCCCTGGATCGCCGCCCTCATCGGGGTGGGGGTCATTGGGCTCGTGGGGGCGCGCATGAGCGGCCTGCTGGCCCGGTGGTGGCAGCGGGTGCCCACAGTCCGCGCGCCCCGGCAGCTCCTCAGCGCCTTCGGGCTCAGCTTCGTCTGCCACGCCTTCACCCTCAGCGCCTTCGTGGTGCTTGCGTTGGGCCTCGCCCTGCCGGTGTCGGTCGGTGAGCTGCTGGTGGTGATCCCCCTGGGGCTCGTGGCCTCCATCGTGCCCATCGCCATCGCGGGCATCGGGCCGCGCGAAGCGGCCCTCGTGGGGTTGATGGGCCTGGTGGGGGTCGAGAAGGCGCCCGCGCTTGCCCTCTCGCTGGGCTACGCGGCGGCCGCCCTCAGCGCGGGCGCGCTGGGCGGCGTGCTGCAACTCGTGGGGGGCAAGCTGGCCATCGACGTCGAGGCCCTGCAAGCCGAGGCGGCTGAAGGGTCGGCCGCCGAGGAGGGCGGCCGAGCGGGCCCTGCGGCTACATCCCCAGCTTCTGGCGATACCACGCGATCGTCTTGAGCAGGCCCTCTTCCAGGTTGACCTTGGGCTCGTAGTCCAGCAGGTCGCGGGCCTTGTCGATGTTGGGGATGCGCAGCTCCACGTCCGTCCGGTCGATGGGCTGGAAGCGCACCACCGACTTCGAGCCCGCCAGCGCCACGATCTGCTGGGCCAGGTGGTAGATCGTCAGGGTCGAGCGGGGGTTGCCGATGTTGAAGGCGTGCCCCACCGCCTGCGGCCGCACGATGGTGGCCATGACCCCGTCCACGATGTCGTCGATGAAGCACCACGAGCGGATCTGCGATCCGTCGCCGTGCACCACCAGATCCTCACCCTTGATGGCGCGCATGATGAAGTGGTGCACCGCGCCCTCGCCCACCTGGCTCGGGCCATAGATGTTGAAAGGCCGGATGCTCACCGACTTCACGCCGTACTGCTTGTGGTAGCTCAGGGCCAGGTGCTCGGTGGCCAGCTTCGACACCGCGTAGGTCCAGCGGGCCTCGCCCACGGCGCCCAGCGAAGTGGCGTCGCCCTCGGTGACCTTGTAGGCGTAGCGCCCGAACACCTCACTGGTGGAGAAGTCCACGAACCGCAGGCACCGCGGGTTCTCCTTGGCGATCCGCAGGGCGTTCATGGTGCCCTGCAGCGACACCTGCATGGTCAGCACGGGGTTCTTCAACACCGTGTCCACGCCGGCGATGGAGGCCATGTGGACGAGGATGTCCACGTCCCCAGCCACGGCCTTGAACCCCTCGTAGTCCAGCACATCGCCGCGCACGAGGCTGACGTTCGGGTGCTCGAGCAGGTCCGTCGCCGACACGGCGTCGCGGTGCATGTTGTCGAAGAGCACCACCGTGTTGTGCTCGGCGAGGCGCCGGGCGAGGCTGCTCCCGATGAAGCCGGCGCCGCCGGTGATGCAGATCTTCGCGTCTCGAATCACGTCAGGGATCTCCCGCGGCGACCCCGGCCAGGGTGCGCCAGTCCACGTCGGGTTGTTCGATGATGTCCGGCTCGCCCATCAGCCCGTGCAGGGTGGGGGGCGCGAAGCCGTACAGGCGCTGCCAGTCCTCGCGGTACACGCGCGCCGCCTCGGCGAACTCCGTGCTCGAGCGCGAGCTGCGCTCCAGCTTCTCGATCCGGGCGGCGAGAGCCGCTCGCTGCTCGGGATCAGTGCTCACCAGGTACAGATCGGTCAGGTATTGCAGGGCGAGCCGCGTCTTGCCCAGCTTGTTCGAGATCCCCGCCACGAGCGACTTGATGCTGTCGGGCGCGGTCGGGCGGTTCGCTGCCAGCTCCAGGTACTCCAGGCCCTTCTGCCGAAACCGGTCGCGCTCCTCGGGATCGCTGGACTGCAACTCGATGTAGTAGTTCAGGCCCAGCCGATAAGGGGGCTGGTAGTCATCGGGGAACTGCACCAGCGCCTTCTCGTAGAAGCGGTTCGACAGCATCACGTTCTCGTTCGTGAACTGCCGCCCGTAGAGCACATTCGCGCCCGCCCAGAAGTAGACCCGCCGGAACTTGGGGTCGAAGCGGAGCACCTGATCGATGAAGTGCTCGAGCCAGGCGTACTGACGGTCGGACTCGAAGTGCCGGGCGAAGTAGCCCAGGGTGCGCAGCCACAAGACATCCGCGGCGGTCTGCTTGTAGCCCAACGTCAGAACCGACAGCACGGTGTCGTTGGGCACGTACATCAGCTCTGCGCGCTGGACGATTGCGTTCTCATCGCGGATGACCCCGGCGCTCAGATGAGCCAGGCGGTTGACCACCAGCAGCGTGACCACCAGGGCCAACCCCAAGACCCAGCGGACCGGGGCCGGCGCGCGCAGGACGCGCTCCAGCATGGGCTCTGCACTCCGTCCGTTGACCGGGCGTACCATACGCCCTGGGCGCCGCGGGCCACAACCAAGGCCGCCGGGCGAGGATGGGGCTCTGCGCGGAGAGCGGGGGCCAGAAACGAAAACGGCCGCCCCGAGGGGCGGCCGAGTTCGCGCGTTCAGGCGAAGGCGAGCGGATTACTCCAGCTCGTCCTTCTTGAAGATGCCCGAGCCGCCGTTCACGTTGTTCTCGGCGTCGACAGTGCCGATGCGCTCGAAGGTCGACAGGGTGAAGTCGCAGTTGAGGTCGCCCTGGGCGCGGGCGGTGAACTGCGAGCCGGTGCCGGTGCCGGCCGAGACGTACTCGTAGCGGTAGTAGAAGGGATCGTCCACGGCGAAGTTCAGCGCCTGCCAGCTGGCGTTGTTCCAGGTGTCCGGGGCGGGCGGGTACTTGGTGCTGGCGTTGCCGGCACAGGTCTTCGCGGCCCAGTCGGCCGGGGTCGGCGCGACGGTCAGCGGGAACTGCTTCGGGATGATGGCGCCGGTACGGGCCGCGTGCTCAGCGCTGTAGTAGCTGACCGAGCTGTCGAAAATCTTGCGGAGGTTCATCGTGGCCTCCGAGGTCTTCGAGCGACGGATGTACTTCATGAAGGCCGGGATGGCCACGGCGGCCAGGATGCCGATGATCGCGACCACGATCATCAGCTCGATCAGGGTAAAGCCCTTGGCCTTCTGAGTGAGCTTGCGCATGAATCTCTCCTCGTGCGGTGGCGGTAACCCCCAGGCCACCGCGTCTTGGTTGTGCTCGTGACGCCCCCTGACGTCGCATTCTTGGGAGTGCAGGGCGTGTGCCAACTTCTTCGAGGAGGGTAGATCCCTTGAAATCAAAGGGGGGAGGGCAGGGCTGACAAGTTTCGTCACCGGCGGGCTGCCGAAATTTGTCACCGGTGACAATTCTCGGCACCGGGCCGGTTCCGATCACTCGTTCTCGTTGTCGATGAACACCGTGTTGGTGGCCGAGGACACCTCGTAGGTGGACAAGCGGCCGTCGCGGTCCCAGTCGCCGTTGGCCTGAGCCACGAACCAGGGGCCGGCGGGGAAGTGGTCCTCCGGCGGGTTGTCCGCGCCGGCCCGCATCCGGTAGCGGAACCACACCTGGCCGGGCGACTTCACGCCCAGGTCCCGCCACGCGCCCGCGGGCTGACCCCAGTTGACCTTCTGCTCCAGCGGGACCTGCGCGGGGTGGTTCTCCCAGCCGTCGGCACCGCAGAACTGACCGAAGCCCTCGTAGTAGGCCTGCTGGGCAGCGCGGATGACGCCCAGGAAGTTCTGGGCCTCGGCGTTGCGGGCCTGGAGCGTGAACCGGCGATACCCGGTGACCGCCAGCACCGACAGCACGCCCACGATGACCACGACGATCATCAACTCGATGAGGGTCATCCCCCGGCTTCGGTTCCTCATGCGATTCCTCCGCTGTCCGCCTGTGCTCGGCTCATCAGGGCTGGGTCCATCAGGGCTGGGTTCATCGGTCTGCGAATAGCACCTGCCGTGCCACCGGGCGAACCCTTATGAACAAAGGGGAGCGCGCTCGACGGGGCGCAAAGTCTGCCCACCCGCCGCAAAAAGTAGCCGCCAGACGCGGGGCGGCTCAGCCCTCGTCGTCGTCCAACTCCAGCTTCTTGAGCCGGTAGCGGAAGGACCGGAAGCTGATGCCGAGCAGGTGGGCGGCGTCCGTCTTGCGCCCGCCGGTCTGGCTCAGGGCCTGCTCGATCAGCCGGCGCTCGAAGTCCGCCAGGGTCTGATCCAGATCGAAACCGGGCTGAATCTGCTGGGGGGTGGGCGCTGCAACGGGCGCGGCCCCTTGCTCCGCGAACGGTGCAGGCGTCGACTCACCGCTCACCGCATCCGGCAGGGCGCTGACCCTGATTCGGCGCCCGTCCTCCAAGGCCACGGCCCGCTCGATGATGTTCTCGAGCTCCCGCACATTGCCGCTGAAGGGGTAGCGCAGCAGGTGCTGCATGGCGGCGGGCTCGATCTCGGTGAGGTGCCGCTTGTCGAACTCCGCGGCGTACTTGTGCAGGAAGTGCATGGCGAGCAGCGGGATGTCAGCAGGCCGTTCCCGGAGGGGCGGCAGGTCCAGCCCGATGACGTTCAGCCGGTAGTAGAGGTCTTCGCGGAAGTTGCCCGCCTGGACCTCGGCCTTCAGGTCCCGGTTGGTTGCGGCGATCACGCGCACGTCCACCGGGATCTCGCGCAGGTCGCCGACGGCCTTGACCTTGCGCTCCTGCAGGACCCGCAGCAGCTTCACCTGCATGTTCATCGGCATCTCGCCGATCTCGTCCAGGAACAACGTGCCCGTGTCGGCGGCCCGGAACATCCCGACCTTGTCGGCGGTGGCGCCGGTGAACGTGCCGCGCTTGTGGCCGAAGAGCTCGCTCTCCAACAGGTTCTCGGGGATGGCGGCGCAGTTGATGACCAGGAAGGGCGCCGCCGCGCGCTCGGAGTGCTCGTGGATCGCCCGCGCGACCAGCTCCTTGCCCGTGCCGCTCTCGCCCAGGATCAGGATGTTCGTGCGCGTCCGAGCCACCCGATGGATCAGCTCGAAGACCTGCATCATCGGGCGGCTGCGTCCGATGAGCCCGCCGATACGCTGCCGGCCGGCCAGCGCCTCGCGCAGGCTGCGGTTCTCCTCCACCAGGCGCTGTCGCTCCAGCGCCTTCGCCACCACCACGTGGATCTCGTCGAGCTTGAAGGGCTTGGTGAAGTAGTCGTAGGCGCCCGTCTTCATCGCTTCGAGGGCCGTCTCGGTGCTCGCGAAGGCGGTCATCATGATCACGGGCAGGTGCGGGTGGTGCGCCCGGGCGTGGGCCAGGACCTCCAGGCCGCCGGCCCGCGGCATCCGCAGATCGGTGATCACCAGATCGACGACTTCGCGATCCATGACCTCCTGCCCTTCGAGGCCGTCGGCGGCCGTGAGCACCTCATGGCCCTCGGCCATGAAGTACATCTCGAGCACTTCCCGCATGGAGAGCTCGTCGTCGATCACCAGGATCCGGCTCACGGGCGGGCCTCCACGGCGGCAGGGTCAGCGGGCTCGGGCGGCGGGGGAGGGTGCTCGGGGAGGCGCACGATGAACGTGCTGCCTCGCCCTGGGGCGCTCTCCACCCGGATGTGACCCGCGTGATCCTCGATCATGCGCTGGACGAGCGCCAGCCCCAGACCCGTCCCGCTGGCTTTGGTGGTGAAGAATGGGTCGAAGACCTTGGCCGCCACGTCCGGCTCCATGCCCGGGCCCCGGTCCACCACCTGGAAACCGACCTCCGCTGAGCGTCCCTCCTCGGACGGCAGCCGCCGCGCGATGATGTCGATGCGCCCTCCATCGGGCATGACGTCGGCGGCGTTGCGCAGCAGGTTCCAGAGGATCTGCCTGATCTGGTGAGCGTCGGCCTCCAGGGGCAGCGCCTCGTCGGTGCTGATCACCACTTCCAACGCGGGCTGCTCCTGCGCGAACACCTCGACCACGTCCGTGATGAGGACCCGCAGGTCCAGCGGCGCCATCTCCGGTGCCCCGGGCCGGGCGTATCGCAGAAAGTCCGTCAGCAGCTTGTTCAGGCGCTCGGCCTCCTGAGACAAGATGCCGAGCAGGCGTTGGCTCATGGGATCTACGCCGGTGTTGCGCTCGAGCATCTGGATGCTGCTGCTCATGCCGGCCAGCGGGTTGCGGATCTCGTGGGCCAGCCCCGCCGCCATTCGCCCCACCGTGGCGAGCTGCTCACTGCGGCGCATGGCGTCCTGCATGGCCTTGATGGGCGTCAGATCCTGGAAGATCAGAATCCAGCCCTTGTGGGTGTCGTGGTTGTCGAGCAGCGGCGACAGGCTCAACCCAAGCAAGCGGCGGTGCCCGTCGGGGTGTGGATAGGTGACCTCCTGGCGCGCGTTGCCGCCCTGCTGTTCCAGCTCGAGCAGCTCGGGCAGAAGCTGGGTGATGTCGCCGTAGAGCATGGCGGCGGTATCCCGCCCCGTGATCTGCTCAGCCGCCGGGTTCACGAAGATGATGCGGTGATCGAGCGTGTAGCTGATGAGCCCCGAGCGGATGCTCGTGATGATGTGCTCGTTCAGCGCCTTCAGGGCGGCGAGCCCCTCGCTCGCGGAGCGCAGGCGCTGACCGGCGCTGCGCAGCTGCTCGGAGAGGTAGCCCGCCAGCAGCCCCACAAAGAAGATCGCGCTGACGTTGGCCAGGCCGCTGAGCAGGATGTCGCGGAGCTCGGCGTCGCTCGCCGGGCCCTCCACCATGCCCCAGCCCGTGGCCTCGCGGGCCACCTGGAAGATCACCAGCGCTGTGGCGATGGTGGAGGCGTAGGCGGCGCCGGTGCGAAACAGCAGGAACGCGGCGTTCAGCACCGTCAGCAGGTACATGAACAGGAACAGGCTCTCGCTGCCCCCGGTCAGACCCACCACCACCGCGCCAAGCAGCATGTCCACGACGAGCTGGGCCCAGGCGAACTGCTGCACCCCGCGCTTCAGACGGCGCAGGGCGATGGCGTACACGATGGTCAGCAGGTAGGTGCCGACGATGAGCCGGATGAAGTCCAGGCGCAGCGGGTTCAGCACCGGATCGGCGCCGCCCACCTTCAGGACCAAGGCTGAGCCGAAGAGGATGGTGATCAGCACCACCCGGAAGAACATCACCCACTCGAGCTTGTTGACGAGCTCGGCCTGGGCGACGGACTGGGCCGCGGCGTCGCGGCCGGAGGGCTGGGGCATCGATCAGCTCTGGATGTTGCCCGCCACCTCGAAGATCGGCAGGTACATGGCGATCAGGATCGTCCCGACGACGCCGCCGAGGAACACCATCATGAAGGGCTCGATGAGCTTGGTGATGCCCTCCACCGCCACCTCGACCTCTTCCTCGTAGAAGTCGGCGATCTTGTTCAGCATGGTGTCCATGGCGCCGGTGCTCTCACCGACCGCGATCATCTGCACCACCATCGACGGAAACACGCCGGTCTTGGCCAGCGGATCCGCCATGTTGGAGCCCTCGGCGATCTTGTCGCGGACGAAGTAGATCCCCGACTCGATGATCTTGTTGCCCGAGGACTTCGCCACGATCTCCAGGCCGTCCAGGATGGGCACGCCCGACGAGATCATGGTGCCCAGGGTGCGGGTGAACTTGGCCACCGCCACCTTGCGCAGCAGGTCCCCGAAGATCGGCGTCTTGAGCAGGAAGGCGTCGAAGGCCGTGCGGCCCTTGTCGGTGGCCAGCACCCGCCGGAAGACGTAGAGCCCGACGAACAACCCGATCGCCAGGTACATGAAGTTCGCCGCGAACCAGTGGCTCATGTTGATGACCATCTGGGTCAGCGCAGGCAGCTTCGCGTTGCCGAAGTCGGCGAACATGTTCTCGAAGGTCGGGATCACCCACTTGAGCAGGGCGGTCACCACCACGATGGCGACCACCAAGACGCCCATGGGGTACGTCAGGGCCGCCTTCACCTGGCGAACGAGCTTGACGTTCTTCTCGATGTAGGCCGCGAGGCGGTTGAGGATGGTGTCGAGGATACCGCCGATCTCGCCGGCGGCGACGAGGTTCACGAAGAGGTCGTCGAAGACGCGCGGGTGGTTCTTCAGGGAGTCAGCGAAGGTGGCGCCGCTCTCGACGCTGCTCTTCACGTCCACCAACACGGCCTTGAAGGTGCGGTTGGGCTGCTGCGAAGACAGGATCTCCAGGCACTGCACCAGGGGCAGTCCGGCGTCGATCATGGTGGAGAACTGGCGCACGAAGACAACCAGCTCCTCGGCCCGCACCTTCCCGCCGCCCCCGATCTTGGGCAGCTTGATGCTGGCCTGGCGCTTCTTCTTGACCTTGTCCGGCTGGATGTTCTGCTGGCGCAGCTTCAGGTGGACGTCGCGCACGCTGTCCGCTTCGATGGTGCCCTTGCGGACCTCACCCGAGCGCGTCTTGCCCTCCCATACCCACTCGGCCATCCAGCACCTCCTCAGGGACCGTCCTGAACTCTAGCGGGTTTGATCCCGCCCCGCATCCGGCTCGAACGCAGCGTCAGCCGGTCAACGCTTCTTGCCGGGTCCCTTGACCCCAGAGATCATCTGCCGCAGCTCCTCGGTGTCGTTGGAGCGGGAGAGGGCGTCGTCGAGGGTGATGACCTCGGTGCGCAGCAGCTCGTACAGCGCCTGGTTCATCGTCTGCATGCCGTACTTGCTCTGGCCCACCTGCATCTGGCTGTAGACCTGATGCAGCTTGTCCTCGCGGATCAGGTTCCGGATGGCCGGCGTGGGCACCATGATCTCGGCCGCCATCACGCGGCCCGAGCCGGTGGCCTTGGGCACGAGCTGCTGACTGATGACCCCCTCGAGCACGAAGCTGAGCTGGGCCCGGACCTGGCCGTGCTGGTGCGGCGGGAACATGTCGATGATGCGGTGGATGGACTGCACACAGGAGTTGGTGTGCAGCGTGCCCATGCACAGGTGGCCCGTCTCGCTGATGGTCAACGCGGCCTCGATGGTCTCCAGGTCGCGCATCTCGCCGATGAGCACCACGTCGGGGTCCTGACGGAGCACCGAGCGCAGGGCCGCCTTGAAGTTCACCGAGTCCGCCCCGATCTCGCGCTGGTTCACGATGCATTTGCGGTGGGGGTGGATGTACTCGATGGGGTCCTCAAGGGTGAGGATGTGGTGGTGCTTGGTTCGGTTGATCCGGTCCACCATGGCGGCGAGCGTGGTGGACTTGCCCGAGCCGGTGGCGCCCGTGACCAGCACCAGCCCGCTGGCGCGCTCGGTCAACCCCGCGATGACCTGAGGGAGCCCCAACTCTTCGAAGGTGTGGATCTTCGACGGGATCATCCGGAAGACGCCGGCGACCGCGCCGCGCTGGATGAAGACGTTGGCGCGGAACCGGCACAGGCCCTTCACGCCGAAGCTCAGATCCAACTCCTTGGTCTGCTCGAACCGGTGCTTCTGCGACTCCGTCAGGAAGGAGTAGCAGAGGCTCTGGGTGTCCTCCTTGGTCAGCGGGGCTGACTTGATGGGGACCAACGAGCCGTCGATGCGGATCTGAGGGGGCGAGCCGACCGTCAGGTGCAGGTCGCTGGCCCCCTTCTCGGCCATGAGGGTGAGCAACTGGTGCAGGCTGGCCATCGGGCGCGCTCCGGGTCGGGGTGGCGGGCAGGGGTTCCGTTGGGTCGGCGGCTCAGTCGCCCGTCGACGTCCGGATGACCTCGCTGATGGTGGTGATGCCCTCGGCGAGCTTGCCCAAGGCCGACTGGCGGAGGGTCTTCATCCCGTCCTCGATGGCGGCGCGCTTGAGCTCCACGGAGGACACGCCCTGCAGGACCAGGTCCTTCAGGTGGTCGCTCATCCGCATGATCTCGTAGAGCGCCACGCGGCTCTTGAAGCCGGTGTCGTTGCAGGTCCGGCAGCCGGTGCCCTTCATGAAGGTGGCGTGCGCGAGCAGCTCGGGCTTCATGCCGAGCGACAGCACCTTCTCCTTGTCGACGGTGATGGGCTCCTTGCAGTCCTTGCAGTTCCGGCGCGCAAGGCGCTGCGCGAGGATGGCGTTCACCGAGGCCGTCACCAGGAAGGGCTCGACGCCCATGTTGAGCAACCGGTGCACCGTCGACGGGGCGTCGTTGGTGTGCAGCGTCGACAGCACAAGGTGGCCGGTGAGCGCGGCCTTCACCGCGATCTCGGCGGTCTCGAAGTCGCGGATCTCGCCCACCATGATGATGTCGGGGTCCTGCCGCAGGAAGGAGCGAAGCGCGGCGGCGAAGTTCAGGCCGATGCTGTCCTGCATCTGCACCTGGTTGATGCCGGCCAGGTTGAACTCGACGGGATCCTCGGCAGTGGAGATGTTCTCGGACGTCTTGTTCAGGTCCGAGAGCGCTGAGTACAGCGTGGTGGTCTTCCCGGAGCCGGTGGGCCCGGTGACCAGCACCATCCCGAAGGGCTTGTAGATCGCGTCCTTGAAGACGTCGATCTGGGCGGGCTCGAAGCCCAGCTTGGTCATGTCGAGCTGCAGGTTGCTCTTGTCGAGCAGACGCAGCACGATCTTCTCGCCGAACAGGGTGGGCAGCACCGAGACGCGGTAGTCCATCTCCTTGCCGCCGCCCATCTTGATCTTGATGCGGCCGTCCTGGGGCAGCCGCCGCTCGGCGATGTCGAGCTGCGACATGATCTTCACGCGGCTCGTGATCGCGTTCTTGAGCTTCAGCGGTGGCTGCATGATCTCATACAGCACGCCATCGATCCGGTACCGGACCCGGAAGCTCTTCTCGTAGGGCTCGATGTGGATGTCCGAGGCGTTCTTCTTGATCGCGTCGACGAGGATCAGGTTCACCAGCCGCACGACGGGCGCCTGCTCCGCCGCGTTCTCCAGGTCGACGATGTTCTCGTCGGCCGCCTTCTCGGCCACCTCGACGTCGTTGGCGTCGAAGTCCCCGAGGATGTCCTCGTACTTCGCCGACTCGTCGTAGTAACGCTCGATGGCGGCGCGGATGGCCTGCTCGCTCGCCACCACCACCTGCACGTTGTAGCCGGTGTGGAACTTGACGTCGTCGACGGCGTTCAGGTTGGACGGATCGCTCATCGCCACGATGAGCTCGGAGCCGGCCCGGCTGATGGGCAGCACCTGATGCTGACCGGCCAGGTCCTTCGGGATCAGCTTGATGACGTCGTCATCGATCTCGAACTCGTCGAGGTTGATGGAGGGGACACCATAGTGCCGGCTGAGGAACGAGGTGAGATCCCGCTCGCCCACCAGCCCCAGCTTGGTGAGGGTGTAGGCCAACCGCTCGCCGCTGCGGCGCTGGGTGTCCTGGGCTTCCTTCAGCTGGGTCAGGCTGATCAGGTTCTCGCGAACCAGCAGCTCGCCGAGTCGGTCCGACATGCGTCCTCGTCCAGGCTCGAGACAAATCGATGGTGCGCCGCCGGGGGCGCCGCCCCATTGGAAACGGAAAGGCCGGGGGTGTCAATCGCGCCGCGAGGCAGCCTGGAGGCTCGCCAGCACGTCCCCAGTCGCCACCCGCCGGCCGGTCCAGAGCTCGAAGGCTGCGACGCCTTGGGCGGCCAGCATGATAAGGCCGTCCATCGCCGGGCGCCCTGCGCGGCCGGCGGCCTGCAGGGTGGCGGCGGCCCCCGGGCCGTAGTTCAACGTCAGCACCCGCCCCTGCGGCGACAGCCGATGCAGCGGGGCGCGGGCCACGTGCTCGGCCTGAGGGGGGAGTGCGTCCACCACGAGATCCGAGCCGGCCACGGACTCCGCCAGCGCGCTCAGCGGGGTCGCGATGGCCCGCTCCGGGGCCAAGCTGGCCACCAGGGTCTCGGCCTGCTGCAGCCGACGGGCCAGCACGTGGATCTGGTCGCACCGCTCCGCCAGCGCGACCAGGGCCGCCCGCGCTGCGCCGCCCGCGCCCACCAGGACGGCCCGCCCCAGGGGCTCGGGTCCCAGGCTCTCTCGCACACCCGCCACGTCGGTGTTGTGACCGGTCGCGGTCCCATCGGGCTCGAACACCACGGTGTTCACCGCCCCCAGCCGGGCGGCCTGAGGCGTCAGGCGGTCCACCCAGGCCGCCGCTGCGGCTTTGTGGGGGATGGTGACGTTGACGCCGCGCAGGCCCGCGTCGCGCAGGTCAGCCAGGCGCTCGTTCACTCGGTCGGGGGGGGTCGGGTAGAGCTGGTAGTCAACGGGCAGCGCGGAGATCTCGCCCGCCCGTTGATGGAGGACCGGCGACAGGCTGTGCGCCAGCGGCCATCCGATGAGCCCCAGCCGAATCACGGCGGGTCGAGCAGAGCCAGGCGGCGCCCGGCCTCGGCGGCGTCCGCAGCGATCTGGGCCACCAAGGCGTCGAGGTTGGCGAAGCGCTGCTCCGCGCGGAGCCGCGTTGCGAACCACACCCGGACCGATCGCCCGTACAACGACAGCCCCTCGGCGCCGAGCACGTGCGCCTCGATGGTGGCGGGGTAGTCGCCGAAGGTGGGCTTCCGCCCGACGTTGATGACCGCGCGCGCGGGAACGCCGTCCACCTCGAGCCAGCCGCCGTATACGCCCAGGGCGGGTCGCAACGCCCAGTCGGACTCTACGTTGGCGGTGGGAAAGCCCAACCCACGGCCCCGCTGATCGCCGGTGACCACGGTACCCGTCAGCGAGTACCAGCGGCCGAGGATCGTGCGGGCCTGCGCCAGGTCGCCGGCCTGAACCGCGCTGCGGACGGCGGTGCTCGACGCGACGCTTCCGTCGGGCAAGCGCTGCGCCTCGATGGCCTGCACCGTGAAGCCGTGCACCTGACCGGCGGCGCGAAGCGTGTTCACGTCCCCGGCCCGGCGGCGCCCGAAGCCGAAGTCATAGCCCACCACCACGTGGCGCGCTCGCAAGCCGTCCACCAGGACCTGCTCGATGAAAGCCTGTGGGCTCAGGCCGGCGAAGTCGGGCTCGAAGCGCTGCGCCACGACGAGGTCGATGCCGGCCGCGGCCAACAGGCGGAGCTTCTCTTCGGGTGGGGCGATGCGGACGGGGGCTCGCCCAGGAGCGAGGAGCTCTGCGGGATGGGGCTCGAAGGTGAGGACGGCTCGCCGCAGTCCGCGGTCCCGGGCGGCGGCGCCAACGGCATCCACCAACGCGCGGTGGCCCTGGTGCAGGCCGTCGAAGTTGCCGATGGTGACCGCCGCGCCCCCGATGGGTGGCAGGTCGCGGTGGTCGGTGAACACCTGCATCCGCTTCGCCTCCGTGCCTGCCACGGCGCCTCGCCGGGCCAGCGCATGTGCGACGTTGCGCGCACTCAAGATGCGCCGCAAGCACGCCACGACCGTCCGCGCGGCGATCAACCACGCCGCGATCATCCGCGCGACCGTGCCTGTACGGGCAAGCACCCGCGGCTGTCAACGCGGGTTGCCCCGGCGGGCCAGCCAAGGGACACTCGCTCGAACGACGGAGGACGTATGTGGCGGTGGCTGGCGCTGGTATCTGTGCTCTGGGCGGGATCGGCCGGCGCGGTCCAGCTCAGTGGGCGCACGGCGCTCGGCTACGCTCAGGCCATTGGAGGCCCGGACGGGCTCGCGTTGTCCTTCGGGGCGGGCAACCTCGTCATCGAGGGCATCGTCGGCTTCCAGTACGAGGCCTTTGCGGACACGACCCGGGCTGCTGAGGCGGCCTTCGATCTGGGCCTGGCAGCGCACTTCCAGGTCTTGCGGGCTGAGTGGGCGGCGCTGACGGTGGGCGCCCGCTTCAACTTGCTGACAGGGCCGTACGATGACGGCGGCAATGTGGTCGACGTGCTGCAGTGGGGCGTCGATCTGCCCCTGCGCGTCTACTGGTTCCCGCTGCCCAACATCTCACTGCACTCGGAGCTCGGGCTGTCGGTCCAGCCGGGTCCAGCGGACGGCGCACTGACGGGCGGGTTGACCCCGGATGGCCTGCGAATCAACGCCTTCAACGGGGGCGGGCTGATGGGCGGTCTCGGTCTCAGCTTCTGGTGGGGCTGAGAACTCTGTTTTTGGTGGGTGTGGATAAGTTTACTGACAAAGGAATTGTACACTGCCAGACAAGCTGCTAGCGTGACCGCAAATCCGGGCCTCGTAGCTCGGGCTGGCGTTCCCGTTCAGAGCGACTGGGGCTGAGGGAGGGATAGAAATGCGGATCAAGGGCCATGCGAAGGGGTTCACGCTCATCGAGATGATGATCGTGGTCGCAATCATCGGGATTCTGGCGGCCATCGCCATCCCGGCCTTCACCAAGTACGTGCGCCGGGCGAAGACCACCGAGGCGGTGATGAACCTCCGCAAGATGTTCGACAGCTCGGTGTCGTACCATGAGCGCGACTTCAACGACCGTGCCGGGAACGTGCTGCCGAAGCAGTTCCCCGGTCTGGGCTTGGCCTTCGGCCCCGCGCCGGGCGTGAACCACTGCTGCGGGCAGGTGGGCGACAAGTGCGCCCCCGATCCGAACGCCTGGGACGCGCCGGTCTGGCAGGCCCTCAACTTCGCCGTCGATGACCCCCACTACTATTGGTACGACTACGCCACCGAGGGCACCGGCCTGGACGCCAAGTTCACTGCCCGTGCTGCGGGCAACCTGAACTGCAACGCCTCCTACTCCACCTTCGAGCGCGTCGGCGGCGTCAACCCCGACTCGGGCGGTGTGGTCGGCGGCTCGGGCATCTACCAGTTCCGCCCCCTGGAGTGACGTCCAAGATCTGAACGCCTTGGACGCAGTGAACGCCACCCTCGGGTGGCGTTTTCTTTTTGATACAAGGGGTTGGCTCCGGCACGGCGCGTGCTCTGGGCAGGCGCACCACGCTGGAGGTGCAGCCATGACCCGAATCGCTGATCTGCCCGAGGCCGAGCGCCCACGGGAACGTCTCCTCGCCCTCGGTGCCCACCGAATGAACCCGGTGGAGCTGCTGGCGATCCTCCTGGGGACGGGCAGGGGCCGGGCGGAGGACGCCCTGGCCTTGGCCGAGCGGGTGCTGGAGCAGGTGGACGGGCCCGAAGGGCTCGCCGCGGCGCCGCTCCCCGACCTCTTGTCGATCAATGGGATCGGGCCAGTGAAGGCGTCGCGAATCCGGGCGGCCTTCGAGCTGGCCCTCCGCGCCGGGCCCCTGGAGCCCCATGAGGCCCCGCTCGACCCCTATGCCGAGGTCTCGCACCGGCTTCGAGGCCAGGTGGCCGCGAGCGACCGGGCCCTGCTCGCGGCGCCCCTCGACCCAGAGCGGCCGTCCATTCCGCTGGAGCTGGGCGGCGTATTGGGCGACGACCTTCGGCCGGGCAGCGTGCTCGTGCGTCTGCTCAGCGAGGGCCCCGGGCCTTGGGTGGTCGCCGGCGTCCGGGGGGGCGCGGGCCCCAGTCGGGCCGAGCGGGCGGCTGCGGAGCGTCTGAGCCACGGTGCGACCCTGCTGGGCCTGGAGCTCGCGGGGGTGCTGTTGGTGAGCCGCACCACGCACTGGGTGCTGGCGTTGGGCGACGGATGATCGCCCGGTTCCCGGGCTTGCGTGGCGGGCCGACGCTCGGGCACGTTCGGGCCATGAGGACAGCCTGCGCGCCCCATGTCGTTCTTCGCCTTCTTGCGCTCACAGGGTTGGTGGTGGCCGCGCCGGGGTGTGGGGGCGAGGTGGACGTGACCCGCTTCGTGGTCCGACCGGCGCTCGAGGACTACCGAACGCACATCCAGCCCATGCTGGTGGCCATGCAGTGCAGCGCGGCGCCGTGTCACGGCACGACTTTCGTCGGTGAGGTCCGCATCACGGCAGAGCCCGACGACGAAGCGCTCTACCGCGACTACCAGTCGATCAAGGCCCTGACCAACCCGCAGGATCCGGACGCCTCGGTCCTGCTCAGCCGCTTGCTCAACGGCGCGGCGGGGGCCAGTCACGTCCCGCTTTGCTTCCAGAGCACGGACGACTGCACGTACCGCAAGCTGGTGGCGTGGATCGGGTGGGACGGTGACGGCCCCGGACCGGGCGATATCGAGTGCGACTACACGGGGGAAACATGCTTCCGTTGAGGTCCGGGGGGGGCAGCCCGTTGGGGCTCGCCGCAGGCATCGAGCCCCGAACCGGGCGTGCTGGGCGGTGCTCAGAAGCTCCGGCGGACGCCGAGCGTGGCGACGACGAACCGATCCTCGGTTCGTGCGCCGAACACGCTGGCTGCGCGGGTCCCCTCGCCCTGGAAGCGGATCTGCTGGGTCTGGACATCGAGCTGGGCCTGTGCCGACCAGGGGCCGGTGAGCGCCGCGATGGCCTCCAGGCGCCCGCCGAAAGCGATGAAATCCTGAGGGTCGCCCGAGTCGTCCGGGCTCTCGCGCAGGAAGAAGGGGAGCCCGAGGCGTCCGGCCACCCGGAGCCAGAGACGTTCACCCGCCAGCGGCCACTCCAGGCCGGCCGCGAACTCGGGGCCCGCCGACGTGGACCGTACGAGCAGCGCAGGGACCTGGTCCTGCGTCTCCTGGCGGACGACCCGCAGCCCGACGGCGACAAACGGCGCGAGGGCGGTGGGCTGGGGACCCAGGTGCCACCGATAGCGAGCACCCAGGTCGACCTGGTGGACGTTGTAGTCCAGGGCGACCCCCAGGCTCGGCGTCTCGAGCGAGGCACCCAGGCCAAGTTGGGCGCCAAGGTACAGGCCCAGATGCTCCTCGGGCCAGAGATCCACCCCCAGCCCCAGGGTGGCCAGGCCGTCGACCGACGCGTCATAGGCTGCCGTGTCCGAGGCGAAGCTCAGGGCACCGACCGCCGCGCCCAGGCTGACCCAGACGCCGCTGCGCCGGCGGGCGCGGTCGAAGTCCGCCATCGCGTCGGCCGCATGGGCGGTGAGGGCGGTGAGGGGGCCGCAGAGCAGCAGGACCAGCAGGGCACGCATGTGGGCATGCTACCCCGTCCGCGTCACAGGCAACCAGGGGGGTGGCATCGGGCCTGGCTCCCCCTGGCGCTTGGGCTGCTGCTTGGCTCACCGTCCTTCGCCCAGGGCGTCGTCTCCGCGGACGAGCAGGCGGTACAGGCTCATCTGGGGCTGTTTCTGACGGTCCCCCCACGTCGCGACGAGGACGAGCGGGTCGTAGTGGCCGGGTCACGGCTGGAAGCCTGGTTCCTGCATCCGGCAGGGCCCGTCGCGGACGAGGCGATCTGCAAGGGCCTCCGGTGGCTGCTGACCGGGCGCCTCGCGACCAGCTCTGGGGCCCGCGGGCTGTTTGAGGCGCGGCCCGATCTCACCGAGGTCGTGTTGGTCTTCTACGACGTCGAGACCGCCGTTGAGCCAGATGGACAAGGCCGGTACCGCCAACGTCGCAGCGCGGCCCCCCAGCTCCGGATCACCCTGAGCCGAGGCCGCGCCGAGGTGCTGGATCCCAAGCAGCTACGAGGCACGCTTTCGGGGGCGCGCTGCGCGCCCATGGGGGCCCGGCTGGTCGACGAGGTGTGGCGCCGCCGAAGGTGACGAAGGTCCCGGCGCCGGGGCGGGACGCCCCGCCCCGCCCCTCATCACAGGGCCGTCAGACCGACCTCGTTGGAGCGCTCCAGGAAGACCCCGACGGCATCGCGGAACACTTCGGTAAGCGGCTCCGCGTCAGGCCGGCACAGGGCGTCGTAGTACTCGCGGCGCTGGTGGGCCGGCACGATCACCGGCGGATAGCCGCGCGACATGAGGAGCAAGTTGGTGAACAGCCGTGCCGTGGTCCCGGGGTTGCGCCGGAAGGGGTAGATCACCATCAGGCGGTGGTGCACGTCGGCGGCGAAGGCCACCGGGTCACAGGCCAGCTCACACTCCTCCTCGATGAACTCGAAGAGCTTCCGCAGGCTGTACGGCACCTTGTCGGCCGTGCAAATGCGCTGGTAGTAGTCGCGGTGGACGGGCGAGTTTCGGCGGTACAGCCCCCCCCGGTCCTTCGCGTCCGGCGTCAGCATCTTGTGGATCGTCTTCAGGGCACCGAGCGACACCGAGTCCGGGCCCTCGTTCGCCTGGGCCTGGACGAACAAGATCGCGTCGCGGTAGCGCCGGATCTCCGAGAGCAGCGGGTGGAGGTACTTGTCGAACTCGTCGTCGCGGTCGTCCATGGCCGCCACGATTTCGGCGGTCTGGAACAAGCGCCCCTCCAACATGTTGTCGTGGTGGATCCACGACAACATCAGGCGGCGGGGGATGGGGTGCGGATCCGGCGCACGATCCGCCAGGACGGCGGCGCGGTGTTCTTCGAGCGCGCGGATGAAGTCGGTCCCGACCTGAGTCACGGCTCACCTCCTGTGCAAAGCGTCACAACGCCGGGGAGGTATGCGATTTTCATGCCGTGGTAGGCGTGCGAAAAGCACCGGCGCCGGGACGGGGGGTGAGCGCCTCAGGCTTTCAGGGTGTAGGTGGCCCGCCACTCGGGGCGCGCCGGATCGTCACCGCGAACCACGCCGAAGAACTTCTTCGACACAGCCAGTGTGACTTCGCCGGGCCGGCCCCCACCGATCGTGCGGTCGTCGATCTCGCGGACCGGTGTGATCTCGGCGGCGGTGCCGCACAGGAAGACCTCGTCGGCCACATAGAGCTCGTCACGCGTGAACAGGCGCTCCTGCACCGGAATGCCCAGATCGCCCGCCAGGGCCAAGATGGTGTCGCGGGTGATCCCGCCCAGAATGCTCGAGCCGTAGGGCGCCGTGATGATCTTCCCGTTCTTGACCATGAACAGGTTTTCGCCCGTGCACTCCGAGACGTAGCCCTGCGTGTCGAGCATGATGGCCTCGTCATAGCCGGCCTTCAGCACCTCACGCTTGGCTATGACAGAGTTGACATACTGACCGCAGATTTTGCCCTTCACCATGTTCACGTTCACGTGAAGGCGGCTGAACGAGCTGATCTTGCAGCGGATCCCCTTGGCCATCCCCTCTTCGCCGAGGTAGGCGCCCCAGTCCCAGGCGCCCACGGCCACGTGGGTCTTGTTGTTCAGGGCGCCCAGGCCGAGGGTGTCGCTGCCCAGGAAAGCGATGGGCCGCAGGTACCCCTTCGCCAACCCATTGGCCACCAGGGTCTCGGTACACGCCCGCTCCAGGGATGCCGCGTCGTAGGGGATCTCCAGGCCGATGATGTGGGCCGACTCGAAGAGGCGCTTGACGTGCTCCTGCAGGCGGAAGACGTGGCTGGTGCCGTCCTCTCGCTGGTAGGCGCGGATGCCCTCGAACACCCCGAAGCCGTAGTGCAGGGTGTGGGTGAGGACGTGAATGGTCGCCTGCCCGAACGGGATCAGCTCGCCATCCATCCAGAGGAAATCCGCCTGCATCGCCATCGTGTCGCTCCTCCTGCCCTCTCGGCCTGACCCGGGGGCGGCTGCTTTATAGCGACGCCGGGGTGGGGGCTCAACCAGCCCGATGATCGAGGGTGCGGCAAAACGGCGCGCTCACCGGCGAGACCTCTGCCGACTCGCCGGGGTCCAAGCCCGTGTGCCCGTTGACAGGCTCGGCCGTCGAATGGTCCAACCACCGCCCGAGGAGGTGTCTGCGATGCGAGCCAAGGCGGTGGTGGTGATGGCGGCGGGCAAGGGCACGCGGATGCGATCCCGCCAGACGAAGGTGCTGCACTCGGTCGCCGGTCGACCCCTGATCCACTACCCGGTGGCTCAGGCGCTCGCCCTGGGGGCCGAGCGGGTGGTGCTGGTCCTGGGTCACCAGCGCGAGGCCGTCGAGGCCAGCGTCCGTGCAGCCTTCCCCGACGCCCCGATCGAGGTCGCCGTGCAGGCTGAGCAGCTCGGCACCGCCCACGCGGTCCTCTGTGCCCGTGACGCGCTCTCCGACTTCGCGGGGGACGTCTTCATCCTGTCCGGGGACGTGCCCACGCTTCGCGACGAGACCCTTCAGGCGCTGGACGAGCGGGCGGGCGACGCGCCGGTGGCGGTGCTGGGCATGCGACTCGCCGAGCCGGCGGCCTACGGGCGGTTCGTGCGTCAGGAAGGCGCGCTCGCGGCCATCGTGGAGGCGCGGGACTGCTCGCCCTCCCAGCTGGCCATCGATGAGGTGAACGCCGGGATTTACCGGGTGGACGCTGGTTTCCTGTTCGAGACGCTCGCCGCGGTGGGCTCCGACAACGCCCAGGGTGAGTTCTACCTGACCGATCTCGTGGCCGCCGCCGCGGCGCAGGGCGTCGCCGTCCGGGACCTGGTGCTCGAGGGTGACGCGGCGTTGGAGCTCCACGGCGTCAACGATCGGCAGGATCTGGCCGCGGCCGAGGCGCGGATTCAGGCCCGCCTGCGGGCACACTGGCTCGCGGCCGGGGTCACGATGCAGTCGCCGGACTCCGTCACTCTGGGTCACCGGGTTCAGCTCGCACCGGACGTGGTGCTGGAGCCCGACGTGTCCCTGCTGGGCGACACGGCGATCGGCGAGGGGGCCTGGATCGAGCGTGGCGTGCGCATCCAAGACAGCCAGGTGGGCGCCGGCTCGCGGATTCTGGGCCACTCCTACCTGGAGTCCGCACAGGTGGGGGCTGGCTGCCAGGTCGGGCCCTTCGCGCGCCTCCGGGAGGGCACGGTGCTCTGCGAGGGCGTCAAGGTCGGCAACTTCGTCGAGACGAAAAAGACCGAGCTGGGCAAGGGCGCGAAGGCCAGCCACCTGTCCTACCTGGGCGACGCCCTGGTGGGTCCAGGCGCGAACATCGGGGCGGGCACGATCACCTGCAACTACGATGGGGTGAACAAGCATCGCACGGTGATCGGTGCCGGCGCGTTCATCGGATCGGACACCCAACTCGTCGCGCCGGTGACGGTCGGGGATGGCGCCTACGTCGGGGCAGGCTCGACCATCACCGAGCCCGTGCCCGCCGATGGCCTGGCGTTGAGCCGGGTTCGGCAGCGCGTGATCGAGGGCTGGGCGGCGCGTCAGCGCGCCCGGATGAGCAAGAAGAAGGAAGGCTGACGCATGTGCGGCATCGTGGGCTATGTGGGCGACCAGGGGTCGGCCGAGATCCTGCTGGGGGGCCTGCAGCGGCTCGAGTACCGCGGCTATGACTCGGCCGGTGTCGCCGTGTTTGACGGCACGCGCACCCGGGTAGGGCGTTCCGTGGGCAAGCTCATCAACCTGGTTCGGCAGCTCGCCGCGGAGCCCCTGCCGGGGACCGTCGGCATCGGGCACACCCGCTGGGCGACCCACGGGCGCCCTTCAGAGGAGAACGCCCACCCGCACACTGCGGGCCCGGTGACGGTGGTGCACAACGGCATCATCGAGAACCATCTGGCGTTGCGCGCCGAGCTCGCGGCCCGCGGCCACGTCTTCCGTAGCGAGACCGACACCGAGATCTTCAGCCACGCCATCCGCGAACAGCTCGACGCCGGGCTGGGGCTCGAGGCGGCGGTTCGAGCGGTCATCAAGCGGGTCGAGGGCAGCTACGCCATCGCCGTGCTGTCCGAGTCGGAACCCGACAAGCTGGTGGCGGCCAAGAACGCCAGCCCGCTCGTCGTCGGCCTGGGCAAGGGCGAGACGTTCCTGGCCAGCGACGTGCCCGCACTGCTCAGCCACACGCGGCAGGTGATCTTCCTCGAAGAGGGTGATCTGGCGGTCATCGACCGGGCCGGCGCGCGCATCACCGACCAGGAAGGCAACGTCCTCCAGCGGCAGGTGCACCAGATCAACTGGACGCCCTCCCAGGCTGAGAAGGGCGGCTTCAAGCACTTCATGCTGAAGGAGATCCACGAGCAGCCCCGGGCGATCACCGACACGCTGCGGGGGCGGATCTCGCTGGAGACCGGCGAGGTTTTCCTCGAAGACGTTCACCTGACCGATCAGGACATCGCCGGCATCCAGCGGATTTGTTTGAGCGCCTGTGGCACCGCGTGGCACGCCGGGCTGGTGGGCCGCCGCTTCATCGAGGCGGCCACCCGGATTCACTGCGAGGTCGACCTGGCCAGCGAGTTCCGTTACCGGGACCCCATCGTGGATGGCGGCACGCTGTTCGTCGCCATCAGCCAATCGGGCGAGACCGCTGACACCCTGGCCGCCCTGAAGGAAGCGCAGCGTCGCGGGGCCCGGACCCTGGCCGTCTGCAACGTCATCGAGAGCAGCATCGCTCGGGCCGCGGATCACGTCATCTACACCCACGCGGGCCCCGAGATCGGGGTGGCGAGCACGAAGGCCTTCATGACGCAGATGGTGGCGCTGGAGCTCCTGGCGCTCTTCCTGGCCCGCCACCGCTCCGCCCTCAGCCCCGAGGCCGTCCGCCGCCGGCTCAGCGAGCTCGTGACGCTCCCCGGTTTGGTCGAGGGGCAGGTGAACCAGGGGCACGAGATCGAGGCGGTGGCGCGGCAGTACCTGGGCGCGCGCGACTTCCTCTACCTGGGCCGCGGCATCAACTTCCCCATCGCCCTGGAGGGCGCGCTTAAGCTCAAGGAGATCAGCTACATCCACGCCGAAGGCTACGCCGCTGGCGAGATGAAGCACGGGCCCATTGCGCTGATCGACGAGGAGATGCCCGTGGTGGTCATCTCTCCGCGGGGGCCGCATTACGACAAGACCGCCAGCAACCTGCAGGAGGTTCGGGCGCGCTTGGGCAAGGTCATCGCGCTCGCCACCGAGGGCGACGACGAGGTGGACGCCCACGCCGATCACGTCATCCGGGTGCCCGATGTGCCGGAGCAGCTCCAGCCCTTCCTCACCACCGTGCCGCTGCAGCTCTTGGCGTACCACGTGGCCGATCTGAAGGGGACCGACGTGGATCAGCCCCGCAACCTGGCCAAGAGCGTGACGGTCGAGTGAGCTTCGAGGCGAGCCTCGCCCGCCTGAACCCCGTCCAGCAGCGTGCGGTGGCCCATCAAGGGACGCCGCTGCTGCTGCTCGCGGGTGCCGGCAGCGGCAAGACCCGGGTGGTCACCCACCGCATCGCGCGGCTGATCCGCGATGGCGCACGCCCGTGGCAGATCCTGGCGGTGACCTTCACGAACCGGGCGGCGAAGGAGATGGGGGAGCGGGTCGAAGCGCTGCTGGGCCAAGGCGGCGACGGCGAGCCGCTGCTGTGCACCTTCCACGCGCTGGGGGCCCGGATCCTGCGCGAGTTCGGCACCTTCTTCGGTCGGGGCCGCGACTTCGTGATCTACGACACCGATGACCAGCTCAAGGTGGTCGAGGCGGCGGCGCAGGACGAGGGGCTGGTGTGGGGGCGGCCCCAGCTCAAGGCCGTCCGCAGGGCCATCGATGAGGCCCGCAACCGAGGCCAGGACGCCAGCGGGATGGATCTCGGCCTCGAGTTTGGCGGGGTCGACACGGTCCGACTCGGCAAACGATACGAGGCTCGCCTCGAGCGGGCCAACGCCTTCGACTTCGGCGATCTGATCCTGCGCCCAATGCAGCTGCTGGATCAGGTGCCCGAGGTGGCCGAGCGGCTCCGGGCGCGCTGGCCGCACGTGCTGGTGGACGAGTTTCAGGACACGAACGAGGCGCAGTTCAAGCTCCTGCAGCGGCTCGCCCCCCCCGGCAGCGACCTGTTCGCCGTGGGCGACGACGACCAGTCCATCTATGGCTGGCGCGGCGCGCAGGTGGGCAACATCCTCGCCTTCGATCAGGCTTGGCCCACCGCCCAGGTGGTCCGCCTCGAACAGAACTACCGCAGTCTCGGCCGGATCCTCGAGGCCGCCAACGGGGTCATCGCCCACAACACCGAGCGGCTGGGGAAGACGCTGTGGACGGATCGCGAGCCGGGCCCCCCAGTTCAGTTGCATGTGGCCCAGGATGGGGCCGACGAGGCGCGGTTCGTGGCTCGGACGGTGGCGGCGCTCGGCGCGCAGGGGATCGCGCCGGGGGACGTCGGGGTGTTGTTTCGGGCCAACCACCTGTCGCTCGATGTCGAGCAGGCGCTGGGCCGGGAGCGGCTGCCGTACGTGGTCGTCCGCGGCCGTTCCTTCTATGAGCGGGCCGAGGTCCGCGACGCGGTGGCCTATCTGCGCCTGCTCCTGAACCCGAGCGATGACGTCGCCTTCCAGCGGGTGGTCAATCTGCCCCCAAGGGGCGTCGGCAAGGCCAGCCTCGACCGGCTGGTCGGCTTCGCCGCGGCTCAGGACCTGCCGCTCATGGCCGCCGTGGCGCCGGCGCTGCAGGCCAGGGTCGTGAAGGGCCGCGCCAAGGCTGGGCTGGAGCAGTTTCAGGGGCTGTTCCAGGCCGATCCGCAGGCTTCGGTCCTCGATCAGGCCGGGCAGCTCCTGACCGACGCCGGGTTCCTCGGTCAGCTCGCCGAGGAGGCGGCCCTCGGTGAGGACGAGCGAGCGCGCTTCGAGAACGTCCAGCGCCTCCTGGCGGCCCTTGACGAGGCGATCCAGGCTCGGCCCCATGAGGGCCTCGCTGGCTTCCTCGAGCAGGTGAAGCTGGTGAGCGACGCGGACGCCGCGGACCCTCAGGGCGGCCGGGTCTCGCTGATGACCGTGCACGCGGCCAAGGGGCTGGAGTTCAAGGTGGTCTTCGTCATCGGCATGGAGGAGGGCCTCTTCCCGCATGCCCGGTCCATCAGCCCGGCCGAGGTTCAGGAGGAGCGCCGCCTCGCCTACGTTGCGATCACCCGGGCAGAAGAGCGCCTCTACCTGACCCGGGCCCGCCAACGGCGCGGCTTCCGAGAGACGCGGGCGGCTCGACCGAGCCGTTTCCTCGACGAGCTGCCCGAGGGGGTCGCAGAGGGACGCCGCGAGCGCCCGTCCAGCTGGCGGGCGGGCGCGCCGGCTTGGGCGCCGGCGCCGCGTCGGGAGCGGCCGCCGCCACCGGGTCCGTCGGTGGACGACCTGTGCACCGACATCACGTACGACGACACCGGCAGCGACGCCCTCGGCTGGCGGCCGGGCATGCGCGTCTTGCATGCCCAGTTTGGTGTGGGGGTCGTCAAGGCCTGGCGCCCGGGGCCGCGCCCCATCCTGACGGTCCTCTTCGCCGACGTGGGTCTCCGCAAGGTGCTGCCGCGGTTCGTGTCCCTCTACGAGGGGTGATCCGCACGGCAGCTCGCTGCGCAGGCCCTGTCCGGTCAAGGAGGCCCTTGGCGCCCGCCGGAACTGGTGTTCCCCCTTTGGCTGTGGCACCGTGCTGGACGATGCGCGTGGTCTGCGAACAGTGTGGGACGGCCAACTCCGTCGATGAGCATGCCCTCCAGGCGGGTGCAGCGGTGTGCCGCCGCTGCGCGGCGCGGCTGTCGGCTGACGCGGGGGACCTGACGGCGGGTTCGCCGCCCCCACAGCCCATGGGGGGCCACGCCTGGCTGGCGGCGCTCGAGGATCCGGGCGACTTCGACCTGGGCGCCATGGCCGATGGGCCCGTGGGGGCGCCGGCGCCGGCATACGACGGGCCAATGGCGGGGACGCCTGATGGGGGCCCGAAGGGGTTGACCGGGGCCTTCCGGTTTGGGGCCGATGAGGATGGCCTGGACGAGGCCACCCGACTCGACGGCGGCGCGGGCCCCGTGGACTTCGACCGCCGCGCCAACCCGGGCGACCAGGAGTCAACCCGAGTGGTCGCTGCCCCCGGCCAGCGCCCCATGGCGCGCCCCGCGGCACAGGCGGCGTGGCGCATCAAGGGCGAGCGCGGCCTGGTCTACGAGATGCAGTCGGTGAACGCGGTCGTCGCCTGGCTCGAAGGCAAGCGCGAGATCCGAAGCATCCAGATCGCAAAGGGGGACGGGCCGTTCCGACCCGTGGACCAGTACCCCGAGGTCGAGGCGCGGCTCCAGAAGCGCCCGGATGCGGGCGCACCGGTCCTGGCCACCTCGGGGGGCGCCGATGAGCCCCTGACCCTGGACCTGTCGACGCAACCGCGGCGAAGCCCCGAGGCGACCACCCGACCGGCCCGACCTGCGGAGGCCGAAGCCGCTCGTGCGGGACGGACGCGGGAGGCGAGCGCGCCCAAGGGGCCGGTGGAGGTCGAGGCCACCAGCGGGTTCGGGCTCGTTCTCGCAGCCGTACTGGGCAGCCTCGCGCTCACGGTCGGGGCCATCGCCGTGGGCGTACTCGTGGGGGACCTTGCGCCGCCGGCCCCCGTCGAGGTCGCGGCGGCGCGGACCTTCCCTGCGCCGGCGGGCGAACTGGCCCAGGCCATCGCCGAATACGAAGCCGGACACAACACGGCCGCGAGCAAGATCCTCGAAGGGTTGCGGGGCGCCGACGACCCGCGCGTGGACCGCTATCTGGCGCTGGTCCTCCACCGAAGCGGCCGGGACCGAGAGGCGCGTGCGGCGCTGGACCGGTACCGGGCCGCAATGCTGCGGGTGAATGGAGAGCATGGACGTCAAGTGCGAGAAGTGCGGGACTGAGTACGAGTTCGACGACCGCAAGATCTCGGAGACGGGCATCACGGTGAAGTGCACGAACTGCGGCCACCTGTTCAAGGTGGTGCGGCAGCGCGTGGCGTTGGACGAGCGGCCGGTCATTGGCGCCGATGATCCCAGCCGTGAGCTGCCCGGCCCGCGCCGGGTGCACTGGATGATCCGCAACGCCCACGGTGAGGTGAAGGAGTTCAAGGATCTCGCGACCCTGCAGCAGTGGATTGCCCAGGGCAAGGTGTCGCCCACGGACGAAATCTCCAAGAGTGGCGAGACGTGGAAGCCGCTGAGCACGATCGTCGAGCTCTCCGGCATGTTCGGCGCGCCTGGCAATCAGCCGGCCCGACCCGCGGCGCCGCCACCGCCCCCGACCACGGCAGAGGACCTGATGGCCTCGGGCCAGTTCCGGCTGGAAGGGCCCAGCGATCCAGGCACGCCCAGCCCGCGGGCTCCGCACGCTTCTCAGCCGGTCGCTCAGCTCGCGCCGACCCCCGGCCTCTACGCCACGGGCGGGTACGCCGCGATGAACTCCCAGATGATGCCGGTCATGCAGCCGGCTCATCCCGCCCCACAGGCCATGATGGGCCAGCACCCGGGCATGACGGGGCAGCAGCCGGTCATGCACCCGGGCATGACTGGCCAGCAGTTCATCCCGGGCATGACCGGCCAGCAGTTCATCCCGGGCATGACCGGCCAGCACATGATGCCGGGCTTCGGCCACAGCAGCGGGGCCATGCCACGGCCCGGTGAGCCCAGCAGCTCGACCTTCGTGTTTGAAGATCAGGGGCCGCCCGGCTACGGGCGGCGTGAGCAAGGTGCTGCGCGCGGATTCGCCATGGGCGTCCTGGCAACGGTGGCCCTGGCCGGAGCGGGCTACTTCGTCTACGACCAGTTGGCCGATCGCCCGGCCGCCCCACCGGTGGCCGCCCCGAGCGCCGCCAGGCCCGCCCCGGATGTGGCAGCCACGCTCGAGCAGGCCCGTGCGAGTTGGGCCCGCGATGGCTTGACGGGGTTCGCCGAGTCCCGCGTGCACGCTCGCCGCGCGCTCACCGAGCTGGGCGGAGCGGGCAGCGCGGCTCAGCGGGCTCTGGCGCACGCGCTCGAGGCCCGGGCGCTGGTGGGGCAGGCAGAGTACGCCCGTCTGCAGCGGGCGCCGTTCAACCTGGGCGAAGCCGAGGAAGCGGTGGCACAGGCTGAGTCCCTCGCGCCCACGCTGCCGGAGGTCTTGTTGGCCCGCCTGGAGCTCGATCGCGTGGCGGGGCGGATCCCTCAGGCGCGCCAGGCGCTGGCGCGTGCCCGGGCGGCCGGAGTGGATTCGACGGCCCTGGCCCTGCAGGAGGCCGCGCTCGACTTGCACGCAGGGCACGACGCCGCCGCCACGGCCGCGCGACTGACGAAGCTGCCCTCTGAGGTGCTGGACCAGCCGCGGGGGCGCTACCTTGCGGCCGTCGCCCTCCATCGGGCCGGCGACCGGCCGGCGGCGACAATGCAACTCCAGAAGCTGCTCGAAGGGCAGCCGGCGCACGGCCCGGCACAGGCCCTCATGGCCTCCTTGGGCGGCGCGACGGTCGCTGCAGCGCCAGCCTCGGCCAAGGGGACTGCGGCCGACGGAGTTCGCCCCCCGGCCGCACCCGTGGTGGCGCCGCCCCCTTCGGCACCGGCTTCGGCCGCGCCGGCAACCCCCCAGTCGGCGGCCCGGGCACCCGAGCCGCGTGCCGAGCCCGCCGAGCCGTCCGGCGGCTTCGACAGCCTCATGCGCCAAGGTGCCCGAGCCCTTGAACGGGGACGAACCCGAGAGGCACGGCGTCTGTTTGAGGCCGCGCGAAACCGCAACGCGCGAAGCCCCGAGCCATGGGCCAACCTGGGCTGGTGCGACCTTGATGACCGGAAGCTCGAGGCCGCCATCGGGAACTTCCGCAAGGCGCTGGAGCGCAGCCCGCGCTACGCCGACGCCATGTTCGGCCTCGGCAACGCCCTCGAACAGGCGGGACGCAAGGCCGAGGCGTTGCAGGCATACCGCTCCTACCTGGACGCCCACCGCCGCGGCCGACACGCCAGCATCGTGAAGCGCAAGCTGGAGCAGTTGCGGTGAGCCTGCTCGGCCCCGGTGAGGACACTTTCACGCCCATTCGGTGGGTCGACGGTGCCCTGGAGCTGCTTGACCAGCGGCAACTGCCCGTCGACGAGACCTGGGTGCGCTGCGGGCACTGGCGTGCGGTGGCCGACGCCATCCGCGACATGGTCGTCCGCGGCGCGCCGGCCATTGGCATTGCGGCGGCCTACGGCCTTGCGCTGGCCGCGGCGGAGGACTCAGAGGGCGATCTGGGTGAGGCGTTCGCGGGCCTCGCGGCGACGCGCCCAACCGCGGTCAACCTGTTCTGGGCGCTCGACCGACTGCAGTGCGTCTCCGCGCCAGGTCCGGATCGGGCGGAGCGCCTTCTCGCAGAGGCGCAGCGGATCCACGGCGAAGACCTGATGATGTGCCAGCGGATGGGCGCTCACGGCGCGCCGCTTCTGCCCGAGGGCGCGCGGGTGTTGACCCACTGCAATGCAGGCGCGCTGGCCACGGGCGGCCACGGGACGGCCCTCGGGATCATCCGCTCCGCACACGCCATGGGGCGGATATCGCAGGTGCTCGCGGACGAGACCCGGCCCTTCTTGCAGGGAGCCAGGTTGACGGCCTGGGAGCTCCACCGGGACGGCATCCCCGTGCGGGTCATCACCGACAACATGGCAGCCCATTTCATGGGGCAGGGGATGGTCGACGCGGTGGTGGTCGGGACCGACCGGATCGCCGCCAACGGCGATGTCGCCAACAAGATTGGGACCTACGGGCTGGCGATCCTGGCCCACCACCATGGCCTGCCCTTCATCGTCGCGGGCCCCACCAGCACCATCGATCTGCAAACCCCGGACGGTGCCGCGATCCCGATCGAGCAGCGGCCCGACCGCGAGGTGACCCATGTGGGCTCGACCCGGCTCGTCCCCGAAGCGGTCGGTGTCTACAACCCGGCGTTCGACGTCACGCCCGCCGGGCTCGTGACCGCCATCGTCACCGAGCAAGGTGTCCTTCGGCCGCCCTTCGAAGCCGGCCTGGCCGCCCACGTGGCCGCTGCGTCGGCGCAACGCGAGACAACGGATTGACATCGAGGGCCGTCTCGCGTACGTTCCGCGCCTCGTTACTCCTGACCCTTGGCAGGTGAGTCATGTACGCGATCATCAAGACCGGCGGGAAGCAGTACCGCGTGACCGAAGGACAGACCCTTCGCGTCGAGAAGATCGAGGGCGAGGCCGGTGCGGCCATCACTCTCGACAAGGTGCTGCTCATTGGCGGTGAGGGCGAGACCCGGATCGGCCGCCCGTTCTTGGACGGGGCCTCGGTCGTGGCCGAGATCTCCCGTCAGGCGAAGGCCAAGAAGGTCATCATCTACAAGAAGAAGCGCCGGAAGGGCTACCACCTCAAGCAGGGTCACCGTCAGCGCTACACCGAGCTGAGCATCAAGAGCATCAGCGCCTGAACCTGCGGGCCTCGTCCGCGCCAGACAGCAAGCGAGATACGAAATGGCTCACAAAAAGGGGCAGGGGAGCACCCGGAACGGGCGTGACTCCAACGCCAAGCGTCGTGGCGTGAAGCGCTTCGACGGCCAGGAAGTGCGCGCGGGGAACATCCTTGTTCGCCAGTGCGGCACCAAGATCCACGCGGGCGCCAACGTTGGCGTCGGTCGCGACTACACCCTGTTCGCCCTCGTGGACGGGCAGGTGAAGTTCGAGACCTTTGGCCGCGGTCGCAAGCGGGTGGCGGTCTATTAAGTTCATCGACGAGGCTCGGATCCACGTCCGCTCCGGCGACGGGGGCGCGGGTCTGGTCAGCTTCCTGCGGGAGAAGTTTCGCCCGCGTGGAGGCCCGGACGGCGGCGACGGCGGCCGCGGCGGTGACGTGCTCGTCGTCGTCGACGGCTCCATCGCGACGCTCATGGACTTGCGCTACAAGCGCACCCTCGCTGCCAAGGACGGCCAGCCTGGGGGGTCCAAGAATTGCAGCGGCGCCAACGGCTCCGATTGCATCATCCCGGTGCCCATCGGGACGCAGATCTTCCAAGAGCACGAGGACGGCACGGCGACCTTGGTCGCCGATCTGGACGAGCCGGACAGCCAGGTGGTCTTGGCCCGTGGCGGCATCGGCGGCAAGGGCAATGCCCACTTCGTCACCGCAGCCCGCCGCGCGCCCGACTATGCCCAGCCGGGTCGGCCGGGCGAAGAGGGCGACTACCGCTTCGAACTCAAGCTCCTGGCCGATGTGGGTCTGGTGGGGTTCCCGAACGCCGGGAAGTCCACCCTCGTCTCCCGTATCAGCCGGGCGCGACCCAAGATCGCGGATTACCCGTTCACGACCTTGAAGCCGAACCTGGGCGTCGTCCGCGTTGACGACATGCGCAGCTATGTGGTGGCCGACATCCCGGGCCTGATCGAAGGGGCTGCCGACGGCGCGGGCTTGGGGATCCGCTTCCTCAAGCACATCGAGCGCACGCGGCTCTTCCTCTTCCTGATTACGCAGGACCTGACCCCCGGGCGGGAACCGGTCGACGACTACCACAAGCTCTGCAAGGAGCTGGAGCGGTACGACGCCGACTTGTTGCAGCGCCCACGCCTCATCGCGCTGTCCCAGGTCGACCGTCCGGATGTTGCCGAGCAGCTCCAGCACGTTCGTTCGGCGATCCCCGACGTGCCTGTCCTGCCCATCTCGGCGGTGACGGGCGAGGGGCTCGACGAGCTCCTGCGGGCCATCGCGGAGATTCTCGTGGCCAAGGGGCGCTGGTCTGCGGGCTGACTCCAGCGGTAACTTCCCGATCTGACAGCGATTCCGGGTACTTCCGGGCCTTGGGCTCCGGTTGACATCCTTCGGATGACCGTGCTAGTCAGCGGATGTTATCGTGGCCCATCGGGCGTCATCAGGAGTCTCCCCATGCGCAAGCTGGCCCCTCTGTTCGTGGTCCTCGCCGCCAGCGTCGCCTTTGGGCAGCCCGCCGCTGACACTGCGCCGCCCTCCGGGGGGGCCGAAGTCTCGGTTCAGAAGGTCGACGAGGCGCCGCAGGCAGCCCCCGCTGATGGGGCAGAAGCCTACGAGCGCAAGATTGGGGGACTTGAGCGGCGCGTAGGCGACCTCAAGGAGAAGGTCTTCCGCTCAAAGACGCGGCTCGCGATCCTCAAGGAGTCGGTCCTCTCGAGCACCATCGCTGGTGCCGAGGCGCGCTTGGTCCATCGCAACGAGATGGGGTCGAGCTTCAAGCTCGAGAAGGTCTCGTACAGCCTGGACGGCACACCGATTCGCACCATCGTCGATGAGGACGGCAGCCTCGATGAGCAGGAGGAGGTCGAGATCCTCACCGGCCCCATCGTGCCGGGCAACCACACCTTGTCTGTGGTCATGGTGTACCGGGGCAACGGGTACGGGATCTTCACCTATCTCCGGGGCTACGTCTTCAACCTGCGCTCGTCGCACACCTTCCACGCGGAGGAGGGGAAGCTCGTCCGGGTCAAGGCGGTCGGCTACGAGAAGGGCGGCATGACCACCGATCTCAAGGATCGCCCGGACATCCGCTTTGAGACGGAGTTCGTGGACGCTGCCCAGGGCGCTCAGGCGTCGGCCGAGAAGCGTTGAACGAACGATGGGCGTCCAGCGCACAAGGCTGAAGTCAATCATCTGGGCAGGCGCGGTGCTTTCGGGCATCGCCCCAAGTGTGGCGGCAGCCGAGCCACCCCAGGCCGTGTTCAAGCGCTTGGCGGAGGGTGTCCAGGCCCTCGAGAAGGACTATCTGGCACCCGCCTTGCTCGAGAAGCGCATGCAGGTGACGGTCCGTCTGAACGACGGCCGGCTCCTCTACCAGACCCGCGACTACGAGCGCGCCGCCATGGTCCTCCTGGATGTGGTGGAGAACCCCGAAGCGAAGGGTCAACCCGTCTACCGGGAGGCGCTCTACTACCTCGGCGACGCTCTCTTCCGGATCCGTAACTTCCGGGGCGCAATGGCGCACTTGGAGGAGTTGGTCCGCGTCGGCTCGGGTGCCGAGCGACAGCGCGCTCTGGGGCGACTGGTCGAGGTCGCTCTGGCGACCCATGATCTGGCTCTCGCTGACCGCTACCTCACCCAGGCACAATCGCTCCTCTCGGCGGCACCCGAGCCCGGGCTGCTCTACGCGGTTGGCAAGTACCGCTACGAGCTCGGACAGCTGGACGAGGCAACCGCGCTCTTCGAGCGGGTGCCTGCGGATCACGCGCTGAGCCGGCGTGCCCTCTACTTCGCTGCGGTCGTGAAGGTGCGCCGTGGCGAGCTCGCCCAGGCCGAGACCTTGTTCCAAGACCTGGTGAGCGGCGCCGCTCAAGCCACGGATCCGGCGGACCAGCGCGTGGTGGACCTTGCCCGTCTGGCCCTGGGGCGGCTGGCCTACGAGCGCGGCGACCTGGCCCAGGCGGTTGGCGCCTACGCTCAGGTGCCCCAGACGTCGAAGGTCTTTGACGCCTCATTGATTGAGACCGTCTGGATCGAGATCAAGCGCCAGGACTTCGACCGGGCGCTCCGCAAACTCGAAGTGCAGCTGATTGTGAAGCCCGACGTGGTGGACGGTGCGGATGCACGCCTGCTGCAGGGCAAGTTGCTCATGATGCTCGGGCGCTACGGCGAGGCCAGCCGAGCGTTTGAGCAGGTCCTCGTGGAGTTCGGCCCGCTGAAGAGTGAGATGCGGCTGACGCTCTCGAAGCAGGGGAGCAGGCTCGAGGCGTTCCTCAACGAAAAGATCGGTAGCGACCTGACCTCCTTTGATCCGAGCCGGTTCCTGCCGCCCAAGGCAGCGCGTTTCAGTGGGACGGATGACGAGACCAATCGAGCGGTCAACCTGGTGACCGATCTGGCCCTCCAGCGTCGCGATCTGGACGAGGCGGAGCGGATGGCGGACCAGCTCAAGACCGCGTTGGAGGCGGGCAGCCGGGTGAAGATCTTCCCCAAGCTGCAGGAAGGCTGGCTCCGGGCGCTCGAGATTCAGCATCAGGTGGCCCTGGAGCGGGGACGGCTGAACGACGACGCAGCCGGCAAGCTGAGCGCCAAGAACGACGCCTACAAAGCCCTCCGTCAGGACCGCATGAAGTGGCAGCGGCGCTACACCGCCATGCCCCGGACGGCGGTCGAGATGAGAGCCCGCACCGCTCGCGTCGACGACGAGATGGCCCGCCTGGATCAGGAAGCATTCCGGCTGAGCGTGGAGCTCCAGGGAATCGACGCGCAGCTCACCGCCATCGATCGCTACGTGAAGGACACCGTCGGCGAAGAGATCGCTGCGCTCGGCATGCCGGCGCTCCGACAGGTCGAGCAAGAGCGGGGTCTCGCGAAGGCGCTGAAGGTCGAGTTGGAGGCCTTGGTCCGTGCGGTCGAGGCCGAGCGAATTCGCTTGGGCGTCAACGATGACTCTTCGAACGAGGATGGCCGCACTCGTGCCGCGTTCCTGGACGCGGTTCGGAGTGAGGCGCGTTGGCTGACGGCCAACGGCGCGCCCTTCCAGGGGGATATTCTCGCTGGACTTGACGACCTGGACGTGCGCCTCAATGCCTTCTTTGCGAAGGCGGGCCAGCTTGTGGATGACCGGGTCACCCGGATCAAGGCACAGGTGGACCGCGAGCGCATGAACGTTGAGACCTACCGCCGGGAGCTGCAGGCGGTGTCCAGCCGGTCCGAGAACCTGGGCGGAACCGTCGCCGCGCGTGCCTTCCGCCAGGTCTATGAGCGAATCCACCAGGTCGTGCTCGAGGCGGACGTCGGCTTGATCGACGTGGCCTGGAAGCAGAAGCAGGATCAGTCGGGCGAGATCAGCAGGATGCTGGAGCGCCAGCAGATCGACCTGGAGAATGTCGACCGCTCCTTCAGGGAGGTGAGCCTTGAGTGAGGGCGTCCGTCTTCGCGGCGTCTGTCTCGGCGCCGCCCTGTTGTTGTCGGGCGGGTTGGTGCACGCGCAGCCCGCTGGGCCAGCCACCCCAAAGGCGCCGGCCTCGGACGGCGGCGCCGTGGCCGCGCCAGCCGGCGCTGTGACGACTGCTGAATCTGCGGGCGAGCCGGGGATCACCGAGGGGCCTTCGAGGCCTGAGGCTTCGGAGCAGGCAGAGGCCGCGCCGGCGGTCTCAGTCGAAGACGCCCGCCTGACGGAGTTGGACACGGAGCTTCAGCGGTTCGTTGAGGCGGTGTCGGAGTATGAGGGGGACGCCGCGCGCTTGCTGCGTCACCGCTACGAGCGCCAACGGCGCGGGGTCTCCCGTCGTTACGAGGGGTCTCTCAAGGAGCTGAACGCCGAGGAGCGTCGCCGGCGGTTGTCCGCCATTGAGCGCTTCGAGCGGTTCATCAGCCGGTACCCCGATGATCCCCGCTACACGCCAGACGCCCTCTTCCGCCTGGCCGAGCTCCACTTCGAGAAGTCCAACGAGGCCTACCTGGCAGCGTTGGAGAAGGCCGAGGCCGAGACGATCCTGTACGACCAGGGCAAGACCAACGTGCTCCCCGAGCAGCCGTCCCACGACTACTCGCGCACAATCGAGCTCTTCGATCGCCTGATCGGCGCCTGGCCGAACTACAGGAACGTCGATGGCGCCATCTACCTGAAGGGATATTGCCTCCTGGAGATGGGCAACGAGAAGCCTGCCCTGGAGCAGTTCCTGGCCCTGGTGGAGCGCTTCCCACAGAGTCAGTTCGCGGCTGAGACGTGGACCCGGATTGGCGAGTTCTACTTCGACAACAACGAGCTCGAGAAGGCCATCGGCGCCTACTCGAAGGTCCTCGGCTTCGAGGGAAGCCCCTACTACGACAAGGCGCTGTACAAGCTCGCGTGGACCTTCTACCGCAATGACCAGTTCGTCGACGCCATCGGGCGCTTTCGCGAGCTGATCGAGTACTCGGACGCCCAGGCGAAGAAGACCGGGAGGGCGGGTTCGGATCTGCGCTCCGAGGCGATCCAGTACCTCGCCATTTCATTGCAGGAAGAGGACTGGGACGGCGACACGGCGCCGGATCCCGACGCCGGCTTTGCTCGGGTTCTCCGCTATGTGTCGGGTGAGAAGCCGTACGACGTCGAGGTCTTGCGGGCGGTCGCAGGCATCTTCTTCGACAACGCCAAGTACAGCGAGGCGGTGGCCACAATCCGCCACCTGCTGGCGAAGTTCCCGAACCACCCCGAGAACCCCGAACTCCATTTCCGGATGATCCAGGCCTACGAACGCGATCAGCGTCGGGCGGAGGCCTTCGCCGAGCGCAGCGCGCTCTCAACGGCGTATGGGGAGGGGAGCGCCTGGCACGAAGCCAACAAGGACGACCCCAAGGTGCTGGCGGCGGCTGACGAGCTGGCCGAGGAGATGCTGATCCAGGCGGCGCAGTACCACCACGGTCGGGCTCAGGATCTGAAGAAGCGTCTGGCGGAGGATCCCTCGCTGGAACAAGAAGCGGTGGGGGAGTACGGCAAGGCGGCCGGCGCCTACGAGAAGTACCTGGCGCGCTACCCCGACAGCGAGCGGGCCTACGACCTGAACTTCTTCTATGCCGAGTGCCTGTACTACTCGTTCAACTTCCCCGTGGCTGCGACGCAGTACGCCTCGGTTCGAGACTCCGACAAGGGCGCGAAGTACCGTGAACTCTCGGCCTTCTCGGCCATCCTCGCGCGCCAGAACCTGATCCGTCAGCTCATTCAGGACGGACGCCTGGAGCCCAAGCCCTCGCTCCTCGATCAGGCTGCCGAGCCCGCCGAGAGTCAGGCCGCAAATGAGGACGACACCGAGAAGCGCGTCATCGAGCCGCTGAAGATCCCTGTCGAGGTCGAGCAGCTCCTGACCGATCGCAAGGTCTACGTAGACAAAGGCCTTAACAGCAGCGAGGACAAGGACCGGCAGGCGCGCATCATCTACAAGATCGGCGAGGTCTACTTCGACTACCGGGACTTCGAACAGTCACGGGAGTGGCTGCGCAAGCTCATCAGCCGCTACCCGAAGACCGACGTCGCTGCCTTTGCAGCCCGGATCATGGTCGAGACGTACCGCCAGGCCAACGACTGGCAGGGTATGGCGGACGTGGCCAAGGAACTCGAGAAGTTCGATCTCGGCAAGGAACTCGGGGATGAGATCCTCACCCTCAAGACGGGCGCCATCTTCAAGAGTGCCGAGAAGCTCTTCGCCGACGAGAAGTTCGACGAGGCCGCGGCCGAATACGTGCGGCTGCTCAAGGAGAACCCGGGCACGAAGTTCGCCGATGCCGCGCTGAACAACGCCGCCGTGGCCTACGAGAAGACCCGGCGTTTCGAGTCGGCGACGCGCATGTACCAGCGCCTCGTAGACGAGCACCCGAAGAGCCCCTACGCGGAGAACGCGCTGTTCCGAGTCGCCGTGAACGCCGAGCGCTTCTACGACTTCGACCGTGCGATCGAGAACCACCTGAAGCTGGTCGGGTCCTTTGAGGGGTCGAGCCACCGAGCGGACTCCCTCTACCAGGCGGCGTTGCTCCAGGAGCGCCTGCAGCGCTACGGGGATGCCGCGAGAAACTATGAGCGCTATGCGTCGCTCTTCCCCGAGCGCAGCGACACGGCCGAGACGTTCTACCGAGCGGGTGGCGTCTACGAGAAGCTCGGCGACACCCGGAATCAGTTGCGGATCTACAGCCAGTTCATCGGCAAGTACGGCAGCGATCCGGAGCAGAGCGGGCGGGTCATCGAGGCGCTGGCCAAGACGGCAGAGGTGGAGCGGCTCGCCCGCGACCTCCGCAAGGCCAAGCGGACCTGGCAGACGATCATTGATGAGTACAACCGCCGTGGCCTCGGCCCCGACGCCTTCGAGCGCAAGTACGCTGCCGAGGCGGCCTTCCGGTTGGTTGAGTTGGACTTCGACGACTACCGGGCCATCAAGCTGAAGGGCTCGCTGCGCAACCAGGGACAGGCCATCAAGGCTTTGCAGCGACAGCTGCCCTTGCTGAAGAACCGCTACGCCGATGTAACGAAGTACAAGAGCTTCGATTGGACGTTGGCGGCCTTCTACCGGGTCGGGCAACTGTACCAGTTGTTCGCTGGAGCGCTGTACGAAGCGCCCATCCCTGGCGGCTTCAACGCGGAAGAAGAAGACCTCTACCGGACTCAGCTCGAGGACATCGCCATCCCCCTCGAGGACGAGGCGGTGAAGAACTACGAGTTGGCCTTCGAGAAGGCGCGTGAGTTCAAGGTCGTCAACGAGTGGACCAAGAAGATCTTGCAGGCGCTGAACAAGTACAAGCCTGCAGACTACCCCTTGTTCAAGGAGGAGCGGCGGATGAAGTCGCTCCAGCAGTTCACCCCGCCGCAGCTCCTGTCAGCGCCCCAACCGGAGTTGGAAGGCGAGGCCGAGCCGGCGGTCAAGGCCGCGAGCCCCCAGGCCGACGCTCCGGACTCCGACGACGGGGAGGCCCAGCCGTGAAGCGTTTCGCGACCATCGCCCTTGTCGGCGTGGCGGCTTGTGGCGGTGAGCCCAAGGCGCCGACCATCAGAGCGACCGAGACACCGACGACGCCCGTGTCCGCACCGGCCAGTGAGGCGCCGGCCGCCCCCGCGAGCGCCGCTGAGGCGCCGGCGCCAAAGCAGCCGCCCAACGGCGGCGCGGACACCGGGAAGGTGACGGATCAGGGGCGTGCGTTGCTGGAGCAAGCGCGAGCGGCTGCGGGCAACGGGGACGTCGGGGGGGCGTTGTCGGCGTTGAAGGCGGCGGCCGAGGACTCGCCGGGCCTCGTCGAAGTGCACTACAACCTGGGCATCGTCTCCGAATGGATGGGTCGGGTCTCGACTGCTCAGAAGCACTACGCCACGGCCTTGCGGATCGACCCCGAGCATACGGCGACGGTCGTCGCGCTGGCGCGGCTGCGAGCGCGGGCGGGGGACATCGCGGGCGCAGTGGCCGAGGCTCGCTCGCATCTGGAGCGCAAGCCCGACAGCCTGCGCCTGCGCAATGCCTACGATCGCGTTCGGCTGCTCCAGCGGGGGCAGGCGAGCGATGTCGCGAAGACTGCGACGGCGGTCTTGCGTAAGGATGAGAAGAACGCCGACGCCATGGTCAATCTGGCGATGGCGAACATCGACATGGGCCGGCAAGAGCTGGCCTTGGCGATCCTCGAGAACGTCAAGCCCTTGCAACCGCAGAACCCCGAAGTCCTGGTCCTGCAGGCCATCGCGCATGATCGGCTCGGGGAGGACCGTCGTGCACGAGCTGCGCTGGAGCAGGCCATCAGCCTGCCTGGGGGCGGGAGCGCCGAAGCCCACAACAACCTTGGCCTGCTCTACCACGAGGCTGGGGACTTCACGGGGGCCGAGGAGCAGTTCCGCAAGGCGCTTCTGAGGTGGCCCGACATGCTGTCGGCCCACGTCAACCTGGCCAACGCCCTGAAGGGGCAGCAGCGTTTCGGAGAAGCCCAGCAGACGTTGAAGCGGGCCCTGGCCATCGCGCCAAACTCGCCCGAGGTCGCGTACAACACCGGCATCCTGTACTTGGACGGCCAATTGCCGGAGTTGGAAGCGATCAACCGCTTGGAGCAGGCCATTGGCTTCTTCGAGAAGTACAAGCAGCTCGCGGGCGACGGTCGCAAGGCCGACGACCCCGTGGACAGCTACATCGATGAGGCCAAGAAGCGGATTGAGGTCGAGCAGAAGCGCGCGGAGCAAATGCGCCGTGCGGCAAAGACGCCGGCGCCCCCGGGAGGGGGCGGTGCCGCAGCCGCGGGTGCTGCGGAGCCCTCTGAGGCCGGTGACGATGCGGCTGACGACGAGGGGGAGCAATGAGGCGTACGACGGCGACCGGGCTGCTGCTACTGGGCCTGATGGGAGCGTCGGTGACCGCGGCCTGGGCGCAGAACAAGCGCGGCAAGGTGATCACCTTCGAAGAGGGGATCGTCATCGATGGGAAGGTTCAGAAGCCCGAGGCCTTCTACATCCTGCAGCGGAGTGAGCTGAACTTCAAAGGCTTGGAGCCGAAGAAGAGCTTCATTCCGTTGATCCTGAAGACCGTTGAAGAGGAGCCCTTCTAGGGCGGCCGGGCGGGTGCAAAATCCTGCCCACTCCGAGAAAAGAGTGGACCCCCGTTTCTGGACGGTGGTATAGCATTCGGGCTGTGCAATCAGGTGGGTCATAGAGACCATTAGTGCTTGATTCTCAGTGGGTTCTGGCCAGGGGGCCAGGCTTTCCCGAGACGGCT
The DNA here is from genome assembly GCA_020633555.1 of Myxococcales bacterium. Taxonomy (GTDB): domain Bacteria; phylum Myxococcota_A; class Bradymonadia; order UBA7976; family UBA1532; genus JACKDL01. The sequence goes on from JACKDL010000018.1 coordinate 80,779, forward strand.
GAGGCAAGAAGTTAGGGGCGCAGGTCGCGCCAACCTTCACCCCAGGGAGGATTCGTCGAATGGGTGCGGTTGCGAAGTTCTACTCCGAGGGCGGGGCCTGGATGCACCCGATCCTTGCCATGTCCATCATCGGGCTCGGGGTGATCATCGAGCGCTTCATCTTCTTGTACTTCAAGTACAACATCAATGCAGCGGCCTTCATGGCGCAGATCCAGAAGTTGGTCATGGCCAACAACATCGATCGCGCCATCAAGCTCTGCAACGCGGCTCCGTCCGCGGCGCTCCCGAAGGTGGTCAAGGCGGGTCTGACCCGGGCAAACAAGGGCCCGGAGGAGATCCAGAACGCGGTCGAAGAGGCGACTCTCGAGATCGTGCCTGTGGTGACGAAGCGCACCACCGTGCTGGCCCAGATCGCGAACATCGCGACGCTGCTGGGTCTGCTCGGGACCATCCTCGGTCTGATCACTGCGTTCGAGGCTCTGGGTAACGAGAACGTTCCGCCGGACGAGCGTACCAAGCTGCTCGCCCGCGGTATCTCGATGGCCATGAACACCACCGCCTTCGGGCTGATTGTGGCCATCCCGTGCCTGGGGGCCCAGGTGTTCCTGGCCTCGGTGACCAAGAAGATCATCGACGAGATCGATCACTACTCGGTCAAGCTCGAGAACCTGCTCATCTCCCGCCTGCACGGCGGCTCTGGCGAGAACCGCTGAAGGTTCTGGTTGTCCAACGGGTGGAGGCGGTCCAATCGGGCCGTCTCTCCAATTGAAGCAACCGATTCTCACGCCGACGAGGGGAGCAAGAGGTCATGTCCTGGCGCAATAAGAAGACGGTCGACGACACGATCGAAGACCTGAACCTGGTGCCGATCATGAACATGGTCGTGTGCCTCATCCCGATGGTGCTTGCGGGGACGGCCCTCATCAAGGTGGGTGTTGTCAACGTCAACGCGCCGAAGTTCGGTCAAGGGGCGGCGACGCCCGATGAGACGGACGAGAAGCCGCTGAACCTGACCGTGGCCGTGGGGGATGACGGGTTCCGTCTGACCGCCACCGGGGCGGACATCAATCAGGTGCTGGGCATCGATCCGGCGATGGCGGCCGCGGCGGCTCAGCCGGCTGACCCGACGCAGCCTCCGAAGGAAGGGGCCTTCATCCCCAAGAAGGGTGAGGAGTACGACTACGTTGACCTCTACAACAAGATGGTCAAGGTGAAGTCGCAGTTCCCGCAGGAGACCGTGATGAACCTCACGGCCGACGCGCGGGTCCCCTTCAAGCTGCTCGTCAACGTCATGGATGCGCTGCGAGTGAAGCTCGAACAGGACACCTACGGCGACTTGGCGGGGTTCAAGTCTGCCTCCGCCCGAATCGAAGAAGGCGCTCCGGCCCTGTTGTGGCCTGACGTCGTCTTCGCCGTGGCCCAGTAGTCAAGGCGGAGGACAGGACCGATGCCGAAGACCAAGATCACCCAGACCAAGGAGCGTACCCGCGAGGAGCTCATTGCGGACTGGGTTGCGGCACAGCACCAGCAGCAGCGCAAGCAGCGGGCGGCCCGCAAGCGGCCCGACGAGGTGGTGGGCGTTACCATCAACTCGCTGATGGACGCCATGTTCATCATCCTCGTGTTCCTGCTGATGAACTACTCGATCGACCCCTTGCGCGTGGACGCTTCGGATGACCTGAAGCTCCCCGCGTCCACCACCGAGATCAACCCGGATCCGAGCGCGGCGGTGACCGTGACGGCCAAGGGGATCGTCGTGAACGACGAGATGGTGGTGCAGATCAAGGACGGTCAGGTGGACAAGGCTTTCAAGGGCGGCGAAGAGAACAGCATGCAGATCCAGCCGCTGTTCGACGCCCTGAACGCCGAGGCGCAGCGGCAGAAGAACGTGTCGCAGCTGACCGGTGGGAAGTTCGATGGTCTGCTGACGATCATCGCTCACGGTGAGACGCCCTACCGTCTGATCACGGAGGTGTTGTACACCGCGGGGCAGGCCGAGTTTCAGAAGTTCAAGTTCGCGGTGGTGAAGGGTGGCGCCCGGGGCGGTTCGCCCGAGTAGGCTCCAGGCATCAGCGCGGCCCACTTGGGCATTTGACGACACCCGGGGGCCCCAGGCTTTCCGGGTGTTGCTTTTTGTAGGTTTGACGGCGAGACTCCTCCGGAGAGTCTGCGGCTGGACCGCCGCCGGTCGCCCACGTTACGTTGCGGATCGACCACCGCAGTGGAACCTGGACCGTCGCGCGTTGTCTCAGGTGTCGAGGGCTGGCCGCAGGCGCGGTTGGTGGTGACGCCAGAGCCCGCGACCGGAGTACGAAAGGACGTACGCCATGGCGCAACGCGAGGTCCGGAAGATCCTGCGCATCGGGATCCTCCAGAACGGCAAGATCATCGAAGAGCGCCTTTTGCGGCGGCGCGAGTCGGTCACCATCGGCCAGTCGTCGCGTAACACCTTCGTGTTGCCGGTGAACGCCCTGCCCAAGACCTTCATGCTGTTCGAACTGCGGGGCGGGGTCTACCACCTGAATTTTCAGGGCGCGATGGGCGGCCGGGTCTCGGTCGACTCGTCGGTTCTGGATTTCGACGCGTTGCGTGGCCAGAACCTGGCCAAGCAGCGGGGCGACGGCCATTCCCTGGCCCTGTCCGAGAAGAGCCGGGGGAAGGTCACCATTGATGACGTGACGGTGCTGTTCCAGTTCGTCACGCCGCCTCCGCCCGCCAGGCTTCAGCTGCCTGCCTCCGTCCGCGGGGGCCTGGTGCGGGGCATGGATTGGCCATTCGTCAGTACGCTGACCGGCTCGGCCATGGTCCAGATCTTCGCCATGGTCTTCATCACCAGCCAGGACTACCCCGACGAGCCAAAGGCCATTGAGGATCTGCCGGATCGCTTTGTTGAAATGGTGGTGAAGAAGAAGGTCGAGCCACCCAAGACCGATGTGGCCAAGGACGACGGCAAGGACGGCGACGACAAGGACGAGCCCGTCAAGAAGGAGCCGGAGAAGACTCCGGAGAAGGTCGCCCAGGACAAGGAGCCGGGTGACGACCAGGACTTGACGCCGGAGCAAGAGGCTCGTCAGGAGGCGAAGCGTCGCCGCGAGGTCGCCAAGAAGGTCCAGAACAAGACCATCTTGAAGTTCATTGGGACCACGGGGGGTGACGGTGAGGGTACGATCGTCGACAGCCTCCGCGGTGGTGCCGCAGACGTTGCGATGAAAGACGCCTTCGACGGCGCCAGCGGGGCGATGGTCGCGGACTCGGCGAACTCGGCCCGCGACACGCGGCGGCAGGTCGGCGGTGACGCCGGGAAGGTCGCGGGCATCGACAAGGACGACCTGCGGGCGAAGGGGCGCGGCTCCGTCGAGACCGGCAACAAGGGCAGCGAGGTTGCGGTCAAGGGGTCGGTCAAGATCAAGCGTCCGAGCGAGACGTTTGGTACCGGCGTCTTGGACTCGGAGGAGATCGCGAAGGTCGTGCGGCGGCGGAAGACGGCGATTAAGAGCTGCTATGAGCGGCAGCTGAAGCGGAACCCCAAGCTGCAGGGTGCTGTGAAGGTGCAGTTCACGATCCAGGAGAGTGGCCGGGTGGGGACCGCGACGGTTCTGCAAAACACCACGGGTGACTCCGCGTTGGGGACTTGCATCACCAACAACATCCAGCGGTGGCGCTTCCGCAAGCCCGACGGTGGATCCGTGACCGTGGCGTATCCGTTCGTCTTCGCCCCTTCGAGTTGACGACCGGCAGGGGCGGCTGCCGCCCTACCGGACAGGCGAGTCCCCCTCACGGCGACGCCGCTTCTCCCCACCTTCGGTCGTCTCTTGCAGCGGCAGTTCGGCTTCGCCGGCCGAAGAGGTTGCGAACCTCCGCCCGCTTTCCCTCTTCCTGTTTGTTGGCTGCTTGCAGTGGACTGGAGCCGGCCCAGCCTCTCGGACGCCGCCGTGCAGGTGTGCGCTTGCGCTGAATGGACGGGAACTTCGACGTTCCTGGACGCCGCGCCTCGGGGCCGCCCAAGGGCCGTGCATGCTGGTCGGTTCCTGGGGCGAGTGCTCCGAGGTAGGTGGTCTTGAGCGGGCCCTCGTGGCCGAGAACGACAGCGTTCGGTGGGGCTGGGCCTTTGCTTGTCCGGCGCGGTGAAAGAAGGGGGTGCTGGAGTACCCTGCTCAAGGAAGCAAGGGGGTGGGTCACTGAAGGTCCGCTTGCTTGGGTACATCTTCGTGACCGCCGTATGCCGACGTTGCGAGGATTGTGCATTGTCGCCGCTTTCTGTTATCTGCTCAGTGCACGCGGCTCGCGCGGTGAGTGAGGGAGACGCCCGCTGGGGTCGAACCAGAGCCCAATGCAGCGAGGTGAACTCGAATGAAGAGGCGAAGTCCGATGCGGTGGCTGTTTACGGCCCTCATGATTCCGGCAGTCGCGGTTGCGCAGGGCCCCTCCGATTTTCGGGATGGGGTCGAGTTGAGCCCCGAGCAGCAGCTCGCTCAGGCGGCGGCGTCGGTGGAGAACATTCGCCAGACGCTGAAGTTTGGCCTCGAACGCCAGAAGGAAGCCGCGGCCAAGGGTGACATCATCAAGGTGAACTGCGTCAACGCCGTGCTGACCGACCTGCGTGCGCAGACCTTCCTGGCCCAGTCCTACCTGGCCGCGCTGCAGGGGGGGCTTGAGCCCGATGTGGCTCAACTCGAGGTGATGAAGATCAACGCGGCGGAGATGATGGCCGGGCAGTACCGAGGGCAGATTGAGTCCTGCGTCGGTGAGGCCAGCAGCTACACCGGGTTGACGCTGGTGGATGTGCAGGTGTCAGACGACATCCGGCAGGACGACGCCTCCGTGGAAAACGAGAACTCGGTTTTTCCGCCGGTCGACGCGACGCGGCCAGAAGCGCTGACGGGCAGCCAGTAGGCGAAGGAGGCCGGCGTCAGCCGGGAGCATGGTCGTGACGCACCAGAGACGGATCGGGGCCTTCGTGCTGGCCCTCTTGGGCGCTGCCGTGGCGCACGCAGAGGGCCCCGGGGTGCGCGCTGGCGATCTGGTCTTTCATCCGCATGCCTGGGTTGGCGGCGGCTACGACTCCAACGTTTTCTCCGAGTCGAAGGACGACCGTTCCGCCATCAACGATGCGGTGGTGCTGAAGGTGGGTGGCGGCCTGGGGCTGCGCAACCAGAACCCGAACAAGGTCGCCATCGACATCGACAGCCAGGTCACCTACCGCCACTTCACGGCGATCAATGAGTTGGAGGGCGCGGCATCGGACCTGATCTCCTCCCGCAACGCCGTCTCGGATGCCGGCCTGAAGGGCAAGCTCGTCATTGGCCCGCGGTCGGTGGTGAGCCTCTCGCTGCATGAGGATTTCGGGTACACGGAGCGCCCCCCGTACAGCGACCGGGATGGGCTGACGGCTTCGGCTCGGGTCAACGGCGGTCAGATCACCGAGATCCTGGGCTACCAGCGGATCTCGAACCAGGCGGGGGTGGATCTGGCGTTTCATCCGGGCCCGCCGGATGGGCGGGCCCTCGAGATGCGCCTTGGCTATCGGTTCGGGCTCGTGCGCTTCCTCGAAGCGGAGGCGCTGGGTGCGAGCCGGGCCAACCAGAACAGCCACGACATCAAGTTCAAGACTTCGTGGAAGTTCCTCCCCAAGACGGCTGCTGAGTTGACCGTGAACTACCGCGTCAACGACTTCGAGCAGCCGTTGATTGTCGAAGACCCGGGCGCGAACCCGGTGCAGAGCGCGGACCGTGACAATAAGCCGCTGACGGTGACGGCCGGTCTGCGGGGGCTCGTGACCAAGCGCCTGTCGACCCTGCTCGAGGTTGGCTACGCGAACTCGTTCAACGTGGTCGGGGACTCCTACTCGATGGCCGTCGGGCGGCTGGAATTGCACTACGTGATCGAGCCGACCCTGGCGGCGCGGCTGGGCTACCAGCGGCGCGCGGCGCCCTCTGCCTTCTCGAACTTCGTCACCGTCGATCGGATCTATGCCGGCGCCGACCTGAACTTCTTCCGGGTCTTCTCGCTGGGGTTGGCGGGCGAGTTTGGCTACTGGTCCTACTCTCGCTCGGGGTCACCGGCCGCCGTCGTCAACGGCGAGCGCGTGACGGTTCAGCGTGACGACCCCGTGGCCCGGGCGCAGGTGGCGCTGGGGTACAACGCGTTGGATTGGTTGGTGGTGCGGGGTACCTGGACCTTCGAGGGGAACTTCACCGGCTACGAGACGCCCTCCTCCAACGTGGGTGAGTCGGATCACGCCGACTACGTGCGGCAGCAGGCCATGCTCGAGGTGCGCGCTCAGTACTGAGCCGTCCCCGGGGTAGCCTGGCTGCCTTCTTCTGAGACATACGGCGGCCGACCGGGATCCAAGGGGTCATGCAGCCCATCTTCCGAATTGCACTGCTGTTTGTGTTCGTGCTCCTGGCAGGGTGCGGGCCGGTCCCCGAGGGGTCCTTGGCGTTGCCGCCCGTGCCGGAGACGAGTGAGCTGCTCCAGAGCGCAGCGCTGGGACCGGGGGATGTGGTCGAGGTCCGGGTCTATCAGGAGAAGGAACTCTCGGGGCTCTACCGCCTGTCCAACCAGGGGACCTTCAACTTCCCGCTGGTGGGCGAGGTACCGGCCGAAGGGCGCTCTGCACCGCAGCTCGCGGCTTATCTGACCGATCGGCTGAAGGAAGACTACCTGCGCAATCCGCAGGTCTCGGTGTTCGTCAAGGAGCACAACTCGAAGAAGGTCTTTGTGCTGGGTGAGGTGAAGAAGCCCGGCACCTTCCCCTACGTGGACCACATGTCGGTGGTGCAGGCGATCACGCTCGCGGGCGGCTTCAAGCCCCTCGCGGCCAAGGGGCGGTTGGTCCTCACTCGGGTGGTGGACGGCGCAGAGCAGAAGTTCATCGTGCCCTTCGACCGGATCAGTCTGGGGCTCGAGCCCAACGTGACGCTTCGCCCCGGCGACATCGTCTTCGTGCCCGAGAGCTGGCTCTAGCAGACTGCCGACAAGCGCCCCCTTCGCAGTCGCCCCCGTATGAAAGGCGGCTTCGGCGGCCCGGTCTCCCCGACGTTCCCGACGTATCGTCGGTGGGCTACTACGGCGTTGGGCGTCGGGCCGCCTGGCTGCGGCGGCCGTGCCGTACGCGATCTGCACTGGGAGGCCTTGTCAGGCGGACGGTCTCGGTGGCGCGACCCCAAGGGATGGTTCCGCCCGGGGACGCGGGCGACCGGGCTCCATGGCGTGACCTGACGGACCCCGGCGCGTTCTCCGGCTCGTGAGCGTCTGCTGGCGGCCGCGCCGTCACGGCGGTCTGGGGCTGCAGCGATCCCGCTCGCCGTCACGGGGTTGAGGGCCAGACTCGCCGAAGGACATGGGCGCTACCGGCCTGCAGCAGGTAGCGGAGCGCCGCCCCGGCCGGGAGGACGCGGAGCTTGTCGATCTGATAGGCCAGACCCGCGTGGTCATGGGGCGGCAGGCTGAGCGGGCGTGGCGCGCGGCCCGTGGGCTGAGGCGTGCCCCGTTGCCATCCCAGAGCGTTCAGCCCCGCCAGCGCCATGCGCCAGGCGACGGCGAGGTTCGGCGAGGCCGTGGGGTGGAGGTCCGGCCAGCGGGCCCGCAACAGGGCGAGATCCCACCACATGCCGAGGTCGCCGTGGAACCCGGCCTTCGCGGCGTCGACGAGCCAGAGGAGGCAGCGGTCGGCGGGCGCAGGGACCCGACCCCAGCCGGTCGCGGCCGGCACGCTGCGGGCGTAAAGGGCGTCACCATCAAGCGGCCAGCGGCCCGGCGGGCCCGGTGTTCGGTGGAGCTCGATGAGGAGCCCGTTGGCGACGAAGCCAACGGCCTCTGCAGGTTGCCAGGGCCAGCGCTCGGAGCTTGGCAGGGTGATGTGGTCGGCGTGGACCGCCAGGGCCTCGCGGGCTGCGGGCCAGGCGGCGCCCGGGACGAGCACGTCGACGTCGCGCGCCCCGCGGCACCCCGCGTCGGGGTACAGGTGATCGGCCAGGTCGGCGCCCTTGAAGAGCATGGGGGTGGGAAGGTCCGCCGGCCAGTGGGCCTGCAGCCACTCGAGGCGGGCGAGGTGTCCAGCGAGCTGGGCGCCCCAGGCGGCGGCGAGGCGCGGGCTCGCCGGGCGTCCGCCGCGACGCTCGCGGTGGTGGAGCACACCGGCAAGGCGGTGCGCCTCTGCCGCGGCGATGATCGCGGGGGTGGGGGCCGGGTCGACGGCGCCGTCGAGCAGGCGGCTCAGCGTTCGGATAAGGCCCGGCGTGTCCACAGGCTCGACGGTGCCCGACGCGGGACGCGGAGGGAAGGCCGGTGGGCGATTCTGCGGCGCGCTGTGCGCTGATGGCTCGGGGGGTTCCGTCCGCCGGGTCGCCGCTGCCGTCTGCTTGCAATGCGGGCCCGGGGGTGAGACACCCCCCACTGGCGCGGGGTCTAGTTGCCCGTGCGCGAGCTGACGGATGGGAGTCCAGCGTGGCGCGAGTGCTGGTGACAGGCGGAGCAGGGTTCATCGGGTCGCACCTGGTGCGCGGCGCGCTGGCTCGAGGGTTCGCCGTGACCGTGATCGACAACTTCGTCACCGGGCGGCGGTCGAACCTGGCGCCCGTGCTCGATCAGATCGATCTGGTGGAGGGGTCGATCGCCGATCCCCAGGCGGTGGATCGGGCGATGGCGGGGGTGGACTTCGTGCTCCACGAGGCGGCACTGCCGTCGGTGCCGAAGTCGGTGGAGCGGCCGGTGGACACTCACGAGGCCAACATCACCGGGACCCTGCAGCTGTTGGAGGGGGCTCGCCGCGCCGGGGTGAAGCGGCTGGTCTATGCCGGCTCCTCGAGCGCCTACGGGCCCAACCCCGCGCCGGTGAAGCGCGAGGACATGCCGCCCCAGCCCATCTCGCCCTACGCGGTGCAGAAGCTGACGGGCGAGTACTACCTGAAGGTGTACCACCAGCTCTTCGGGCTGGAGACCATCACGCTGCGCTACTTCAACGTCTTCGGGCCGCGTCAGGATCCGAAGTCGCAGTACGCCGCCGTGGTGCCTGCCTTCGTCACCCGCATGCTCCGCGGTGAGGCCCCCGTGGTGCACGGGGATGGTCGGCAGTCGCGGGACTTCACCTTCATCGACAACGTGGTCGAGGCGAACTTCGCGGCGCTGACTGCGCCGGCGACGGCCTGTGGCCGGGTCTTCAACGCCGCGTGCGGCGGGAACATCGATCTGCTGACGCTGATCGAGTGGATCAACGAGGCGCTCGGCACGGCGATCGTGCCGACGCACGTCGAGACGCGGGCCGGTGATGTCCGGCACTCTTGCGCAGACACCCGCGCGGCGGCCGAGGGGCTGGGCTGGTCGGCCCGGATCTCGGTCGCGGAGGGGCTGCGGCGCACCATCGAGTGGTATCAAGCGGACGCCGGGCAGGCGTCGGTCGCCGAGTAAGGACAGGGACATGGGTCACGAGCAGTTGATCGCCAAGCTGGAGGCGAAGCGCGCCCGGGTCGGGGTCATCGGCCTGGGGTATGTGGGGCTGCCTCTCGCGGTGAGCTTCGCTGAGGCCGGCTTCGACGTGGTCGGCTTCGAGGTGGATGGGGACAAGGCCGCGGCGCTGAACCGGGGCGAGTCCTACATCCTGGACGTGGAGGCCGCCGAGGTGGCGCGGCTGGTGGATGCGGGGAAGTTCCGGGCTACCACCGACTTCGACGAGCTGAGCAGTTGCGATGCGCTGAGCGTCTGTGTGCCCACGCCGCTGCGCAAGACCCGCGATCCAGACCTGACCTACGTCATCTCGGCCACCGAGCAGATCAAGAGCCGGCTGCGGGCCGGGCAGCTGGTGGTGCTGGAGAGCACGACCTACCCGGGCACCACCATCGAGGTGGTGGCGCCGACCCTGTGCGAGACGGGCCTGAACGTCGGTGAGGACGTGTTCATCGCCTTCAGCCCCGAGCGCATTGACCCCGGCAACCCCCTGTACGGGGTGAAGAACACGCCCAAGATCGTGGGCGGGGTGACCCCGCGCTGCAACGCCGCCGCGGCGGCCCTGTACGGGGCCATCGTGGACAAGGTGATCTCGGTGTCGAGCCCCACGGCCGCCGAGATGGTGAAGCTGCTGGAGAACACCTTCCGGGCGGTGAACATCGGCCTGGTGAACGAGATCGCGATCATCGCGAACAAGCTCGGCCTGGACGTGTGGGAGGTCATCGACGCGGCGGCGAGCAAGCCGTTCGGCTTCATGCCCTTCTACCCGGGCCCCGGGCTGGGCGGGCACTGCATCCCCATCGATCCGCACTACCTGAGCTGGAAGCTGCGGACCCTGAACTACAAGACGCGCTTCATCGAGCTGGCCGACGACATCAACTCCCACATGCCGGAGTACGTGGTCGACAAGGTCGGGCAGGCGCTGAACGAGGACGGAAAGCCCATCAAGGGCGCCAAGGTGCTGGTGCTGGGGGTGGCGTACAAGCGCAACATCACCGACTGGCGCGAGAGCCCGGCGGCGCCCGTCATCGAGGGGCTGATCCGGCGGGGTGGCGACGTGTCGTACCACGACGACTTCGTGCCCGAGTTTGCTTTGGGCCACGGCGGCGAGGCTGAGCATCTGCACTCGGTGCCCTTGGACTACAGCGATCTGGGGCGCTACGACTGCGTGGTGATCGTGACCGATCACACCTACCTGGACGCCGAGCAGGTGGTGGCGAACGCGCGCCGCATCGTCGACACCCGCAACCTGGTCGGCAAGGCGGGGATCACCTCGGAGAAGGTGGTCAAGCTCTGATGACCGCCAAGGACCAAGAGCAGCCGCTGCTGTCTGCGTGGCTCGACATCGCGTGGAAGCACAAGTGGTTGATGCTGGCCTTTGCAGGGCTGGTGCTCGGCTCGACGGTCCTCTACACCCGCTCGCAGACGAAGCTGTACCGCGCGGCGACGCAGGTGGTCATCGATCTGGTGGCGCCCCAGTACCTTCCGCGCCGCGGCGCCGAGGTGGTGCAGCTCGGCACCGGGAACGCCTGGAGCACCGTCGAGTTCTTTGAGACCCAGTACCGCATCATCCGCAGCCGCCAGGTGGCGGCCATGGTGGTGGAGCGGCTGGGGCTTCAGCACGACCTGGACTTCCTGGGGATTTCGCAGATCGAGGATCCCGAGGAGCGCGCCCAGAAGCTGGCGAGCGTGGATCCGGTGGCGGTGCTGGCGGGCCGCGTGGACGTGGAGCCCGTCGAGGACAGCCACGTGGTGTTCATCCGGGTGAAGGACACGGTGCCCAAGCGGGCCGCGCGCCTCGCCGACGCCGTGGCGGAGGCGTACGGCGATCTCAACGTGAACCGAAAGGTCAGCGCCGCGGGTGAGGCCGTGGAGTGGCTCCGGGCTCAGGCGTCGGCCATGGACCAGGACCTGAAGGTGGCCCGCGATGCGCTGCTGGCGTTCAAGCGGGACAATGGGATCCTGACGGCCTCGCTGGAGGATCGCCAGAACCTGCTGGGGACGGATCTGCAGGAGGCCCAGCGGGCGCTGCGGACCGTGCAGCAGGAGAACGCGGTCTTGGAGTCCCAGTACCGGCAGGTGCAGAGCCTGTCCGTCGAGGACGCCATGCGGTCGGTGCCGCAGGTGCTGGGCAACGGGCTGATTCAGGTGCTCAAGCAGCAGCTCGTTCAGCTCGAGAATGATCGGGACGAGCTGCTGAAGCGCTACCTGCCGAAGCACCCCGACGTGCGGGTGGTGGACGAGCAGATCAAGCGCGTCAATCGGGCGCTGGCCCAAGAGGTCAAGGGCATCTCGAAGAGCATCGAGCGTGAGTACGCGGCGGCGCAGCGCGCCGAGAGCAAGGCCGCTGGCGAGGTGGCTCGGCTGGAGCGCGAGGCGCGGACGCTGCAGGGCAAGGAGCTGGAGTACAAGCGCCTTGAGGGGGCGGTGGAGTCGAAGAAGACCCTGCACGCCGATCTGTTGCTGCGCCTGAAGGAGGCGGAGCTGCAGGCGCAGGCGAAGGCGAACAACGTGCGGATCCTGGACCGTGCGCTGGTGCCGACCCTGCACATCTGGCCCCGGCTGGGCCTGAACCTGGCGGCGGCCGCGGTGTTGGCGCTGCTGGGGGGCATCGCCCTGGTGTTCCTGGTGGAGCAGCTCGACAGCTCGGTGCGCTCGCAGGAGCAGCTCGAGCAGGAGTATGGGCTGACCTTCCTGGGGATCGTGCCGGCGGTGCGCAACCGCGAGAAGCAGACCCCCGGGGGGCATCCGGATCGCTACATCCTGGAGAACCCCAACAGCACGGCGGCGGAGTGCGTCCGGACCATCCGGACGAACCTGCTCTTCATGGCGCCCGAGCGCGAGATGCGCTCGATCCTGGTGACCAGCCCAGGGCCCAAGGAGGGCAAGACCTACACCTCGGTGAACATCGCGTCGACGATGGCCCTGTCGGGGAGCAAGGTGCTGCTGGTGGACGCCGATCTGCGCCGGGCGCGGGTGCATGGCGTGTTCGATCACCCGAACGACCGGGGGATCACCAACCTGGTGATGAACAACGACGCCGACGTCTCGAAGCTGGTGCGACCCAGCGGGATCGACAACTTCGACGTGATGTGCGCCGGGCCGCTGCCGCCCAACCCCGCCGAGCTGCTGCACAGCGAGGGTTTCAAGAAGGCATTCCAGAAGCTCCTGGACCACTACGATCGGGTCATCTTCGATTCGCCGCCGGTGGTGTCGGTGACGGATCCGCAGATCCTCGGGCAGCTGGTGGACGGGGTGGTCCTGGTGGTGCACTCCAGCCGGACCAGCAGGCACGCGCTGGCCAAGGGCGTGCGGCTGTTGCGAGACGTGAACGTGCGGATCTTCGGGGCGCTGCTGAACGGCGTTGAGCTGAAGAACCGCGGGTACAGCCGCTACTACTATCGCTACTACGGGCGGCACCCATACTCCTCGAACATCGAGGAGCAGCAGTCCTGAGCCCCGAGGTGGCCAGGGCGGCGGGCTGGCCAGCGAGCTGGCGGATCGCCTGGGTGCTGCCGAACCTGATCCAGTACCGCGACCGGCTGCGCATGCTGATGCGGATGTCGGCGCGGATCCAACGGCTGTATGTGTTGACGGCCGCGCTGCCCCCCGAGGTGTCGGCGGAGCTGGCGGCGTGGCCCCGTCTGCGGGTGGTGCCCCTGGGTCGGGCGCGGCTGCGGCCCCGGGCGCACGCCTGGCTGGACGCCCACCGCGCCCGCCTGGATGTGGTGCACGACACCTTCGGGTTCCTGGCGGACTGGATGGGGGCCCGGCCCGCCGCCGCCGGCGTGGCCTACCCCAGCTCGCTCTACACGGACAACGGGGCGTGGCTGGGCGGCATCCGCCGCCGCGCCGAGATGACGTTCGACCTGCACTATGCCAGCCAGCGGGTGCTGACCTTCTGGCGGGACCGGCGAGCCGGCGCCGCCGCGCGGCCGCTGATGGTGCTGGGGGACGGGCATGGCGAGGGCTACGAGGCGTGGCACCCGGGGGTGGCGCGCGGGGGAATCCGGGTGGTGCCCTCTGAGGTGGACACCGACGTCTTCCATCCGGCGGCGAGCCGGCCTGCGGGACCGCCCACGGTGCTGTTCACGGGCAGCCTGCTGCGCACGAAGGGGCTGGGCGTGGTGCTCGAGGGGATGGGCCTGGTGCGCGCGGGTGGGCAGCCGGAGGCGCGGCTGAAGCTGCTCGGGCCGGTGCCCTCGCGGGAGCGGGCGTGGTTCGACCTGGCGGTGGCGCGGTCGGGACTGACGGCGCCGGCGCTGGAGGCGCCCGGCCGCGTGCCGCACCACACCCTCGTCGGGCACTACCAGACGGCGGACTTGTATGTGTCGATGTCGCTGTTCGAGGGCTCGCCGCGCAGCGCCCGAGAGGCCTTGGCTTGTGGCTGTCGCGCCATCCTGTCGGACATCCCGGGTCACCGGGCGTTGGATCCCGAGGGCCGCTTCATTCGCTTCGTGTCAGTTGATGATGTGGCCGGGTTTGCCGCTGCGCTGGGGGAAGCGTTGGCGGAGGGTGGTCCCGCTGCGGAGGCGCGGTCCGCGGCGGGTGTGGCCCACATGCGCGACGCGCACAGCCTGGGCGCCGTGGCCGAGCGACTGCTGCGGGAGTACGCGAGCGCACGGGCCGCACCCACCGGCTAGCGCGGGCGCGCCTGGCGGCGTCTACAGGCGGTGTCGGTAGTGCACCAGCCGGTAGACGGCCCGCGGGCCTGCCCGGTGGGTGAGCACGATGCCCAGCCCCAACCCCATGGAGGCAAAGAAGAGCACCATGGTGGAGAACCGGGCGGTCATGTCGCTGAACAGCATGAGCAGCGCCCAGCCCGTGAGGCCCGCCGCGGTGGCGCGGAGATCGGCCGCTGCCGCGCGATCGGTCAGGGCGCGGACGTTGCGCCACATGTAGGCCAGGCCGCCGGCGAAGAAGGCGAGGAAGAACAGCAGCCCCAGGGGCCCATGATCCACCAGCACCCGCAGGTAGGTGTTCTCGAAGTTGGGCTCGTCGCCACGGTCGGCACGCCGGGCGTGGATCCGGCCGACGTGGAAGTGGCGCCAGCCGGCGCGCGGGCCCGCGCCGATGGCCAGGCGGGTGGGCGTGAACTCCCGCAGCATGTCCGTCTGGACCTCGACGAGCTGCACCAGATCGTGGGTGGTCTGCTTCGGGCTGAGGCGTGCGTCGCCCCCCAACGCGAGGCCAGCGACGAGGATGGCCGTCGCCGTGGCGGCCAGGACGAGGGCTCGCCGCTGGGCCCCGGCGAACAGGGCCACGGCGATGGCTGTGGCCAGCATGCCGGATCGGCTGAGGGTGACGGCGGCGGTGGCGATGAGCAGGGCGATGGCCACGCTGGCGAGCACCCGCACCCGGCCCTGCGCCCGGCGGAACTGGCTGAGGGCCAGAGGCAACGCCAGGGTGACCAGGCTGGCCATGAGCAGCGGGCTGTCCTGGGTGCCCTCGGCCTGCACGAAGCGCCCCTCGGCTGCAAAGCCGCCGATGGCCTGGAGGACGGTGACCGTGCCCGTGAGCGCGACGCTACCCACCAAGGTGCCCGTCAGCAGCCCGCGGCGAGTGGTCACCATGCGGGAGTTGAGGACCAGGTAGAAGACCACCACCCCGTTGCAGACCCACCACAGCAGGCCGCGCAGGCTGTCGACGGGGAAGCGGGTGGCCAGCAGGAGGGCGGCGCTGATGACGACGAAGCCGAGCAGGGGCAGGTCCACTGGGGTTCGCAGCGCGTAGATGCGCTCTCGGTTGACCTCGCGGCGCAACAGGTGGATGCCCGCGATGGTGGGCGGGCCCAGGTAGAGCAGGTTGACGCTGAGGCCGAAGATCGACACCCGCATCGCCTGGTGCACGTCGTTGGGCAGCGCGACGGCCAGGAGCACCAGCCAGCTCAGCAGGACCGCCGCGGTGAAGATCCGCGTCATCACCCGCAGGAAGGTGAGGGTGATGAGCTGGAGATCCATGATGACGGAGCGACGGGCGATGTAGAGCACGTCGTAGAACAGCTTGTGGCGGGGGGTGGTGTAGTAGCCGCCCCGCACCTGCGCCTGCCCGGTGATGCCGGGGCGGACCAGGTAGCGCCGATCGTAGCCGGGGATCTTGGCCAGCAGGTCCTGGAGGAAGATGGGCCGCAGCGGTCGCGGCCCCACCAGGTTCATGTCGCCGCGAAGGACGTTCAGGAGCTGCGCGAGCTCGTCCAGGCGGTACTTGCGCAGGAACTTCCCGATGGGCGTGTAGTGGTCTTCGTCCTGCTGGACCAGGCGCTTGCCGATCTTCTGCTCGCTGCCCACCTTCATGGTGCGGAACTTGAAGATGTGGAAGGTCTTCTGGCCCAGGCCCACCCGATCGCCACGGTACAGGGCTGGCCCCGGCGAGGTGAGCTTCACCGCCAGGGCGATGCCGATCATGAGCGGCGAGAGGATCAGCAGGCCCAGCAGGGCGCCCAGGAAGTTGTAGGTGCGCGTGACCGCGTCATAGACCGGGCGCGGGCGGATCTGGATGGTGCTGGGGAAGACCCGCGTGGCGTGCTCGCCACTGGCGGCCGACGAGCCCAGGCCGAACCAGGCCCTGGCGGCGCGGAGGAGTGGCGGGCTCATGCGGCGCGCCCCCCGCGCCAGCGCTGGTTGAAGAGCGCGAAGCACAGCAGGGCCCACAGGGGGCGGCTGTGATCGGCGACCTTCTGCTCGTGTTCCTGGATCAGGCGCTGCACCTCGGCAGGCTCCCACAGGCCCGTGCGCTTGAGCTGCTCGGCGCTGAGCAGGTCGCGTAGCAGGGGGTTCAGCGGGCCGGACAGCCAGGCGGCCATGGGCACGTTGAAGCCGGCCTTGCGGCGGCCCAGGAGTGGGGCGGGGAGGTGGGGGGCCAGGGCCTTGCGGAGTACGGCCTTGGTGGTCAGACCGCGCAGCTTGTAGTGGGCCGGGAGGTCGGCCGCGTGCTGCACCAGCTCGTGATCCAGGAAGGGCACCCGCGCCTCGAGGCCGTGGGCCATGGACATGCGGTCGACCTTCACCAGGATGTCGTCGGGCAGGTAGATCGCGAAGTCGCTGGCCAGCACGCCGTCGAGCTCGTGCCGGAACCGGCCGCGCTCGAAGACCTCTTCGAAGAGACGGGCCGTGTCCTCGACCTGGGCGCCGTGCAGGGCCCGTCGCGCGGGATCGCTGAAGAACTCTTTGAAGCGGTAGTGGGCCACGGGCGCCGGGTGCTCGGCCGCGTGCACGAACTGGCGGGCCTTGAGATCGAAGCTGACCTTGCCGTGGCTGACGGGCAGGCGGCCGACGAGCTGGGGCACCCGGGCGCGCAGGGCAGAGGGCACCTGGCGGTACCAGGCCCCCAGGCGCCAGGCGAAGTGGGTGCGGTAGCCGGCGTACAGCTCATCGCCGCCGTCGCCCCCGAGGCTGACCGTCACGTGGCGGCGGGCCAATCGCGACAGGTACCACAGCGGGATGGCGCTGGAGTCGGCGAAGGGCTCGTCCATGGCCTCGGTGAGCGGGCCCATGAAGGTGTCGGGATCGGGGCGGACCACCTCGACGTGGTGCTCGGCCCCGAAGGCCTGGGCGGCGATGGCGGCGTACTGGCGCTCGTCATAGCCGGCCTCTTCGAAGCCGATGGTGAAGGCCTTGACCGGGCCTGAGCTGGCCTGGGCCATGGCCCAGAGGACCGCTGAGCTGTCGATGCCGCCGCTGAGGAACATGCCCAGGGGCACGTCGGCGATGAGCCGGCGCTTCACCGCGGTCTGGAGGCGGTCCAGGGTCTGCTCGGCGGCCTCCTCGAAGCGGGGCGCGCGGCGGGCCGGGCCCTGGCTGTGGAAGCGCTGGCGCCAGTAACGCCGCAGCGTCACGCCGCCCGTCGGGGTCCAGGTGAGGGTGTGGGCGGGCGGCAGCTTCTTGATGCCGCGCAGCAGGGTGCGGGGCCCCGGGCTGTAGGTCAGGCCCAGATAGTCGTGCATCGCCTGGAGATCGATGCCGTCGTCCAGCACGCCCGCAGCGAGCAGCGCCTTGACCTCGCTGCCGAAGACGACCCCGCCGTCCGCAGTGACACCATAGAACACCGGCTTGATGCCCAGCCGATCGCGGACGACGAGCAGGCGCTGGGCGTCGGCGTCCCAGATCGCGAAGGCGAACATGCCGATGAGGCGGTCGACCATGGCCGCGCCGTGCACCTGGTACAGGTGCAGCAGCACCTCGGTGTCGGTGCGGGTCTCGAAGCGGTGGCCCTGGGCCTCGAGCTCTGCGCGCAGGGTGAGGAAGTTGTAGATTTCGCCGTTGAAGATGATCTGCACCCGGCCGCCCGGCAGGGCCATGGGCTGGCGCCCGACGGTGCGGGTGTCGAGGATGCTCAGTCGGCGATGGCCCAGGCCGATGGCGGCGGCTGCAGAGGTGCCGATCCACAGGCCCGCGTCATCGGGCCCGCGGTGGCTGAGGGTGTCGCGCATGGCGGCCAGGCGCTCGGCGCTGACCACCGGGGTGCGCCCGGCGTAGCCAACCAGCCCACACACGTCAGCGGCTCTCCACCACAGCCTGCAGCATGGCCTCGTAGCGGTCGACGACCACCTTGTGGCTGTGCTCGGCCACCACATGGGCCCGCGCGTTCTCGCCCTGCTGCCGGGTGAGCGCGCGGTCTTCGTAGGCGGCGCGGATGGCGGCGGCCAGGGCCTTGGGATCCTCGGGCGGCACCACGTGCCCGCAGCGGGCGGTGTGGATGAGGGCCTCGGCGTCGCTGCCGGCGTCCACCCCGGCGATGATGGCGCGGCCCGCGGCCATGATGCCGAACATCTTGGAGGGCACGCTGGTGCCCGCCATGCCGTGGCGCAGCGGGGCCAGGCCCACGTCGGCGGCCGCCAGCAGATCGGGCAGCACCTCGCGGGGCTGGACGGGCAGGCGGATGACCCGCGCGTCGTCTCCGAGCTCGCGGTCGATCATCGGTCGGGCCTGACCGTCGCCCACCATCATCAGGCGCAGGGCCGGCAGGTCCGCGAGCAGCCGCCAGGCCTCGACCACCGTCTCGAGGCCCTGGCTGTAGCCCATGCGGCCGCTGAACTGCACCACGAAGGCGTCTTCGAGCCCGTGAGCCTTGCGGAACGGGTTGCCGGCCTGCGGGCGCGGCTGGATGAAGTCGGTGTCCGTGTAGTTGGGGATGACCGCGATCTTGTCGTCGGGCACGCCCTTGTCGAGGAGGTAGCTGCGGAAGCCCTCGCTGATCACCGACAGGGTGTGGGCCTTGCGGTAGACGAAGGCCTCCAGCCGCTCGAAGGCGGCGATCATCTGCGGGTTGGTGAGCACGCCCAGCCGGACCGCGGCCTCGGGGAACAGGTCCTGCAGGTTGTAGACGAAGGGCACCCGCCGCATGCGCGAGAGCGCGTAGTCCACCAGCCCCAAGGTCAGGGGCGGCGAGGGGGTGAAGATGACGTCCACCTCGCGGACGAGCTGGCTGACCATGAAGGCGGTGGCGGTGAAGGACGCGTAGTTGGCCATCTTGGCCACGGCGCCGCCCTCGGGGGCATAGATGTAGGTGCGCAGGATCCGCACGCCGTTGCGCGTCTCGCGGGCCAGGGCCTTGCCTCGGTACGCGTCGTCGATGCGGCCCGTCTCGTGGTGCGGGAAGGCGCAGACCACGGTGACCTGGTGACCACGGGCCACGAGGCCCTCGGCCATGCCGGTCATGAGGGGCGCGTTGCCGAGCTTGTCCGGGTAGTAGTTCAGCGCCAGCAGCAGGACGTGCATCAGGGCTCCACGGCGGTGGGGTGGGGGCCTAGATCGGCTGGATTGCCCGAATTTTCAAGGGGTGGGGGCTTGGGTGACCCTTTGCGCCCGACGCGGAGGCGGGCCTCGGCCCGGGTCAGGCCGGCCTGGGTCACCTTGTTCGGCGCGTGTCGGTGAGCCGTCTGCCAGGCGCGGAGCGCCTGCTCGGGGGTTCCCAGGCGGTCCTCGGTGCGGGCCCGGTTCACCAGCAGCGTGCGCGCGGCCTCGGGGCGGGCCCCCACCCGGCGCCAGAGGCGGTCGTAGGCCTGCCGGGCCGCGGGCAGATCGCCGAGCTGCTCGGCCAGCCGAACAGCCGCGTACAGGGCGGGCTCGGTGGCGTCGGTCGCCATCAGGGCCGTCAGGGCATGGATCGCGGTGTCCCGGTCGCCCTGGCGGAGGGCCTGAGTCCCGCGCAGCGCCCAGCCGGTCGCGGGCTGGTCGTGGGCGATGAGCCACTCGGCCTCGACCGTCACGCAGGCCCAGTCGGCAGTCTTCGCGCAGGCCTGCCCGCGCAGGGCGTGCGCGCTGCCATCTTCGGGGTGGGTGGTCAGCCACAGCTCCGCGAGCCGGCGCGCTCGGGCGCCGTCCTCGAGCAGCACCATGTTGCCCAGGGGCCGCAGCGCTTCGGGGGTGGCGGGCACGGCCCGCGCGAGGTCCTCGGGCCGCGTCAGCCGGCGGGCGATCTCCTTCGAGAGGGCGAGCCAGGTCCAGGCCCCCTTCTCGGCGGCGAGGCGGTATTCGCCTGCGGCCTGGGCGGTCAGGCCGGCGGCCACGAAGGCGCGTGCAGCCAACAGGTGGGGGCGGGGGCTCTGGGGGCGCAAGGTGAGGGCCACGTTGATCCGCTTGAGCAGGGCCGGCAGAGGCGTCGGCGAGCCGGCCGCGCGCAGCGCGCCGGCAAGGGCCACCAGCCCGTCGGCCGGGTGGCGCTGGCGGGCTGCCTGCTCGGCCTGCTGCCAGTCCTCGGCGCTGGCGATCCGGGCGATGTCTCGATCCGGGTGGTGGGCCAAGGAAGCCGGCCCCTGCCAGGTCAGGAGCGCCGCGCACAGCGCGCCCGCGCCCAGGGTGGCCCACGCGACCCAGGGGCGGGTGGGCTCGGGCCGGCGGTCGGGGGGGCGGGCGCCGTTCACCATCAGGCCCAACGCGGCGGCCACGGGCAAGGCCAGCCCGGCGGCCTCGAGGCCGAAGTCCACGAGCTGCTGGCAGCCCACGGCGGCCAGCCCGGCCAGGACACCCCACACGGCCGGTGCGGTGCGGCGGTCCAGGCGGCGCACGGCGTCGATCCAGGCACCCACGAAGGCGGCGACGGTGGCGATGGCGAGGGGGAGGCCGAGATCGGCGGCGAGCTGCAGCAGGTGGTTCTCGGGGTGCGTGACGGTGCCCTGGCCGCTCACCGACTGGAACAACGGGTGCACATACTCGAAGGCGCCACGGCCGCTGCCGGCGAGCCAGAAGGCGCGGGCGTGGGCCACGGCGCCGGGCCAGGCCGCGAGCTTGCCGTCAGACGCGGGGTGGCTGGGGTCGAAGGCCATCCAGTCGGGCAGCAGGAGCACGGCGGCCACGCCGCCCAGCGCGAGCAGCGCCACCGTGGCCTTGGCCACTTGCCGCGCCTTCTCGCGGGTGTTGTCGCCGCGATGCTGGCCGCGCAGGTACGCCAGGCCGGCGAACAGGAGCCCGCCGAAGAGGGCGGCGGCCTGGCCTCCGCGAGAGCCGGACGCCATGGCGCCCAGCAGCGCGAAGACCGCGGCGGCGAGGCCCAGCCGGGTGCGTCGGTCGGAGGTGGCGTCGACCGCGATCCCCAGGCCGACGAGGCCCACGAGCACCAGGTAGCCGGCCTGCGTGTTGGGGTTGATGAAGGGGCCGAAGAACCCCGACATCTGCGCGGCGTCCTGGGGCCGGAAGACGCCGTAGATGGTGTGGAAGCCGAAGGCGAAGTGCACGGCCGACACCAGAACGACGGCGAGGCCACCCACAGCCAGGCCATCGGCGACCCAGCGGCCGCGGCGCCGGTCGAGCTGAACCACCGCTGTCAACAGGGCGGCGAAGCCCACCTGGAGGGCGAAGGCGATCCAGGTGGCGGGCGCGGAGAGGCTGAGGGGGCCGCTGGCGGATCCGGCGGCGGCGTGCAGCTCAGCCGCCCGGGGAGACAGGTGGTGCAGCAGGCCGGCAGGCAAGGGGATGAGCTGGGCGCCGACGAGGGCCGCGACGGCCCAGGCCACCCACACGATCCAGTGGCTGCGCAGGCCGTCCCGGCGGGCCGCCACGGCGGCGAGCATGGCCGCCAGCGCCAGCCCCGACAGGGCCAGGATGGTGGGCCAGTGGGTCCCGCCCAGCGCCAACGGGGCGGCCAGCACCGTGAGGGCGCTGAGGACGGCGCTGACGGTGAGGAGCGGGCGCGGGCGACGGGGCACGGGATCTCCAGCGTTGGGTGAGGGATGGACCCCCGAGCGGGGGCGGCGGTCCCAGTCCGGGTCAGCGGCGCTCCATGAGCACGTCGTCTTCCAGCCCGAGGAAGGCGTCGGCGGCCTCAACCAGGGGCTCGGCGACGGTGCCGGGGAACGCGACCACCTCCGTCCGCACACCCCGGGCCACCAGATAGCGCACCAGATCGGTGAGGTCGCCGTCGCCGCTGGCGAGCGCGATGGCGTCCACCCGCGAGGCCAGATCGGCGGCGGTGAGCGCCAGGCCCACGTCCCAGGACCCCCGCGAGCCGCCGTCGCTCTTGCGGCGCAGGATCTTGATGCGGGTCTCGAACCCCACGGTGTGCAGGGCCGAGATGAAGGGGCTGACGTCTACGTCCTCGCCGCGGACCACGAAGGCGATGGCCCGGACCACCCGGCGGCCGTCCGCCACCCGATCCAGCAGGCGGCGGTAGTCGATCCGCGCCCCGCCAAACAGGCTCTTGGCGCTGTGGTACAGGTTGGCGGTGTCCACGAGCACGGCCAGGCGCTGATCGGGGAACGGGTGGATCATCAGGTCTCCTGCGAGGGGGCGCGGGACGGCGCCTGCGCCACGGGGGGCAGGCGAATGGAGAAACGGGCGCCCCCGCCGGGGGCATCGGCCGCGGTGATCTCGCCGCCGTGATCCAAGACGATCTTCTTCACGATCGCCAGCCCAAGGCCCGTGCCGTCGTGTTTGCCGGTGACGTAGGGCTCGAACACGCGCTCGCGATCGGCGGGCGGCACCCCGGGACCGGTGTCGTCCACGTGGATCCAGGCGCCGCCCCCGGCGAGGGGCACCACCGAGAGCTGCACCGCGGGGACCCGGTCGGTCTCGCGGTTGGCCTCGTCGGCGTTCTTCACCAGGTTGGCCAGGGCCTGGCGCAGCAGGCCCTTGTCGACCGCGGCCATCACGGGGGCGGGGGGCGTCGCCACCTCGATCCCGGCGATGTGGGCGTTGGCCGAGGCCACGTCGCTCACGACGGCGCTCAGGTCCTCGGGGGTCGGGGACACGGCCGGCAGCTTCGCGAAGCGGCTGAAGTGCTCCACCAGCCGCTTCAAGGTCTGGACCTCCTGCTCGATGATCTCGTGGGCGGTGTCCAGGGTGCGCTGATAGCGAGGATCGTCGCCCTTGTACGCGTTGTGGGCCTGCTGGATGGCCAGCAGGATGGGCGTCAGCGGGTTCTTGATCTCGTGGGCCAGGCGGCGCGCGATGCCCTGCCAGGCGGACACCTGCGTCAGGTACTGCACCCGCGCGTGGCTGTCCTGGAGCCGCTGCGCCATGTCGTTGAAGCCGCGGGCCAGATCGGCGAGCTCGTCGTGGCCGGCCGGCTCCACCCGGGCCCCGCGTTCGCCCGAGGCCACCCGGGCCATGCCCTCGCGCAGACGGCTCAGGCGGCGGGTGAGCCGGCGTCCCACCACCACCGCGATGAGGCCCGCCAGCAGCACCGCCACGGCCAGTGAGCCGACGAAGCTGTAGGCGTAGATGTCGGCCAGGTTGGCGCGATCGGCCGCCAGCGCGGCGAAGGGCCGGATCACGTCGGCCTCCATGCGCTCGAAGCGGGTCAGGATCTCGCGCTCCAGCCCGTACTCGAAGCGCAGGTGGGTGTAGCCGGGGACGTCGGTCAGCGGCAGCGTCTCGCCGTCCAGGAGCCAGGCGTCGGCGGGCATGGGGGGGCCGGCCACCCGCAGCGGTGGCCCTGCGAGGGGCGTCAGCGTCACGGCCTGGACCCGCGGCTGGGCCGCGATGGGGCGCAGCAACGCCTCCAAGGCAGGCCGGCCCTGGGCGGCCGCCTGGGCCAGCGCGCGGCTGTCCGCCAGCCCCCGGGCCACCGCCCGCTGCCTCGCCTTCTCGCTGGCCACGAAGTCGCCGTAGATCTGCACGGCGTCCTGCAGCGCCGTGCCCACCACGGGGTTCAGGCCGGCGCCCAGGGTGCGCTCGAACAGGGTGCCCGACTGCCACCAGGCGACCGCCAGGGGCAGGCCGGTGAGCAGCACCAGCAGCGCGATGAGCTTCAGGGCCAGGCGGTTCACTTGGGCCCCCCGCGACCGAACCAGGGCAGCCGATCGGCACGGAACCAGGGTCCTTCGAGGGCGAATCGGGCCTCGACCGGGCCGGGTTTGAAGTTGTCGAAGAAGCGTACGAAGGAGCCCAGCAGGCCGCCCCCCAAGGGGTCCAGGCGGGCGGGGGCCTGCGGGCTGGCCAGCCAGCGGCGCATGCGTGCGGCCTGCTCAGGGGTCACCGGGTTGACCTCGAGCACGGCCTCGACGCGGTACACCCGGTCGTCGCTCGGGACGTCGGCGTCCACCGGCCATTGGTCGAAGCGCGCCACCTCGTCCAGCAGCGAGGGCAGGTCCTTGAAGGCCGGGGTGCGCGCGCCGTGGGCGTCCTCGATGACCGTGGTGAAGCGCTCATCCCACAGGTGCCAGCGCACCCGCACCCGGCGCAGGGACACCCCGGCCAGGCGGCCGTCGCGGTCGCGGATCTCGATCCAGAAGCGCAGGCTGGTGGTGAGGCCGCTGGTCAGCCGGGTGCGCAGCGGGGGCTGCTCGGCCTGCACGGGGGCGGGGGCGAACCAGGGGCGCAGATCGGCGGTGATCCGCAGCCGGGGGCCGTCCCGCTCCACCCAGGGCGGCGGCGGGGCGGCCAGCAGCCCCATCAGCACCAGCCACGCGGTCACGGATCGACCACCAGGAACAGGTTGCCCAGGCTCAGGCCCATGACGCCGATCTTGCTCTCGATGCGCAGGCCGGCGTCCACGGCCAGATCAAGCGGGGTGCCGGGATCCAGGGCGTCGGCCCCGCCTCGCTCACCGGGGGTGCCCAGGCTGACCAGGGCCGTCCCGACGAACAGCTCGACGGCGTAGGGATCCGCCGCGGTGCGCTGCTTGAGGGGGATCCGGTACTCCATGCCCAGCCGGCCCGCCACCGTCTCATAGCGCTGCTCGCGGATGGGCCCGTCGAGCAGGTTGGGGCCCCGGCGGCGGGCGAAGTTCAGGCCCAGCGACCGCTCGGGCACGTAGGGGTGCAGGTCGCCGATGAACCAGCGCTCGAAGAAGGGGGCGTCGCCGAAGACGGCCCCGGCCCGCAGGTTGAGCTGCACCACGTGGCCAAAGGGCAGCCGGAAGTAGTTCTCGAAGCCCGTGAGGACGGCGGCGAAGGGCCCGCCGAGCCAGCCGGCGCGCCCGTGGAGGCTGGCGCGGACGCCGCGGCTGGGGAAGGCCGGATCGTTGCGGGTGTCGAACTCCACGCCGAGCGAGGCGGCGCCCAGCCAGCCTTCATTCAGGTCGAACTGGAAGGGGCGCTGCACCCCGTCGGGATCCACCTGCCAGGCGTCCTCGGGCAGGTCGTGATCCACCCGCTCCCCGCGCAGCCCGAAGTGCAGTCGCGCCGTGGCCCCGATGGGGGCGGTGAGGGAGGCCTCCAGCCCCAACCGGCGGTAGGCGCCGGGCACCTGATCCAGCGCGCCGTCGGCGGTGGTGCCCTGACCCCGTGGGCCCACGAAGGGCTCGTCGCCGAACAGGGCGTGGGCTTGCACGTGCAGGCGCAGATCGGTGCCGAACAGGTCGCGGGGGCCCGCCCCGAGTTGCACCGCGCCCTGGCTGCCGCTGGCCACGAAGCCGCCGTCGACGGCCAACCCCAGCCCGAAGGGGTCCAGGTCCGCGAGCTGGATGCCGCCCCACAGGTTGGTGGGGCGCGCGTGGCCCAGATGCATGCCCTCGATGCTGGTGGTGACCCGCTCCGTGCAGTCGTAGATGACCTTCACGTGGCCGCGGGCCTTGCCCTTGGCCAGGCGCACCTGGACCTGCTCGAACAGGCCGGTGGCCAGCAGCGCCACCCGGCCATCCTGGACGGCGGCCTCGTCCAGTGGATCGCCCGCGGCGATGCCGAGCTGCGCGCGCAGCCCCGGGCGCCGGCTGAAGGCCACGCCGCGCAGGTCGATGTGCTCGACCACGAGGGTGTCGCTGGCGGTCGGCGAGGGGAGGGGGGCGGCCAGAAGCCAGGCCAGCCCCAAGGCGGCGAGCACGGGGCTCAGGCGCCGGCCAGGGCGACCAGGGTCATCACCCCGAAGCCGGTGCCACCGGCGTTGATGTAGCCGTCCGCCTTGTCGGACATGGCGGGGCCGGCGATGTCCAGGTGGCACCAGGGCGTGTCGCCCTTGAACTGCTGGAGGAACTGGGCCGCGGTGATGGAGCCGCCCCAGCGGATGCCCAGGTTGGTGCTGTCGGCCCGCTTGGACTCGAGGGTCTTGGCCAGCTTGGGATCCAGCGGCATGCGCCACAGGCGCTCGTCGGCGGCCTTGCCCGCCGCCAGGACCCGGTCGGCCACCGCGTCATCATCGCTGTACAGCGCGGTGTAGTAGGGGCCCAGGGCCACCAGCGCGGCGCCGGTGAGCGTGGCCAGATCGATGATCAGGCCGGGCTTGAGCTCGGTGGCGTAGTGGATGGCGTCGGCCAGCACCAGGCGGCCCTCGGCGTCGGTGTTCAGCACCTCGACCGTGCGGCCGGAGTACATGGTCAACACCTCGCTGGGCTTGTAGGCGTCGGCGTCGGGCATGTTCTCGCAGGCGCCCACGATGCAGTGGATGGCCTGCTTGGGCCGCAGCCGCACGAGGGCGTGCATGGCGCCCAGCACCGCCGCCGCGCCGCCCATGTCCATGTGCATCTCGGTCTGGCCCTGCGCCGTCTTGATGCACAGGCCGCCGGAGTCGAAGGTGATGCCCTTGCCCACCATGGCGATGGCCTGCGCGGGATCGGCGCCCGCGGGCTGGTAGGCCACGTGGATGAAGCGGGGATCCCGGCTGGAGCCGCGGGACACGGCCACCAGGCCGCCCATGCCCCTCGCCCAGATCTCGTCCTTCTCGAGCACGGTGACGGTGACGTCGGGCAGCGACGCCATGTCGCGGGCCACCTGGGCCAGGCGCTCGGGAGTGCAGACGTTGGGGGGCTCGGTGGTGAGCTGGCGGGCCAGGACCACGCCCTCGGCCAGGGTCGCGGCGCGGGCCAGCGGCGTGGCCAGATCGCCGCCGCCGATGAGGGCGGCGCGGGACAGCTCGAAGCGCGGCGCGTCGGGGTCGTCGGTGATCAGCGTGGTGTACGTCCAGGCGCCCAGCTCGATGCCCAGCGCCAGCTCGGTGGCGTCCACGCCCTCGGGCACCACCACGCCCAGGCCGTCCAGGCGGGCGGCCACCGCCTCGCGGGCGCCCAGGGCGGCGAAGTCGCGGGCCACGGCGCCGGCGGTGTCGCCCGCCTTGCCCAGCCCCATGAGCATCACCTTCTCGACGGGCAGGCGGCCCAGGGTGTCCAAGACCACCTTCTGGCGGGGCTTGCCCTTGAAGAGCATGCGCGCGGCGGCCTTGCTCAGCGCGCCCCCCAGGGCAGCGTCGAGGGCCTGCTCGGCGGCGGACGGGGCGCCCTCGGCGAAGCGCCCGACCACAAGCAGACCACCCTGGAAGGTGGTGGCGTCCCCCGCGTGAACCGACAACTGCATCTGGACCTCACCGGCGTGTGTGCAAAGGCCGTCGGTTGTATCATCCGGCGCTCGACACCCGCAATCGGAGCCCGCCCGTGCTGACCGTCGCCGAGATCGCCGCTGCGCTGGCTGAGCTGGCGCCCCGGATCGTGGGCGGCCAGGTCCAGAAGATCCGCGAGCCCGAGGCCGGGACGGTGGTGCTGCATGTGCGGGCGCCAGGGCACACCACGCGGCTGGTGCTCTCGGCGCGGCCGGGCGTGGCGCGCATCGCCGAGGCCGAGGCCGCGGGGCCCACGCTGCCCGAGCCCACCGGGCTGGGACGCTGGCTGCGAAGCACCCTGCGGGGGCGGCGGCTGGTGAGCGTCACCCAGGTCCCCGGCGACCGGGTGCTGCGCTTTGGCTTCGAGGCGGGCGAGCTGGTGGCCGAGCTCACCGGGCGGTCGGCCAACCTGATCGGCCTGGCGCCCGACGGCCGGGTGCTGGTGCTCGCCACGCCCTCGGCGCGGGGGCTGCGGGCGGGCCAGCCGTACACCCTCCCCGAGCCCCCGCCGGCGCGGCCCGAGGCGCCGCCGCGGTTTGCCAGCGCGCTGGCCATCGAGCAGGCGGCCGGGGCCCAGGCGGGGGATCTGGACGAGCGCACCCGCGCGCAACGCCACGCGCAGGTGGTGCGCCGCGCCCGGAAGCGACTCGCGAAGCTGGCGAGCAACCTGCAGGGTGACCTGGACCGCGCTGAGGGGGCGGACGAGTGGGCGCGGTGGGGTGAGCTGCTGAAGCCTCAGATCGGCCGCCTGCGTCGCGGGCAGACCGAGGCTCAGGTCCAGGACTGGTACGCCGATGGGGCGCCCGTGGTGGCGGTGCCGTTGGATCCCACGCTGGACGGGGCGGAGAACGTCGCGCGCTACTTTCACAAGGCGCGCAGGGCGCGGCTGGGGGCCGAGCAGGCGCTCGAACGGTTGGTGGCGGTGGAGGCGCAGCTCGAGGCCTTGGACGCGCTGGCCGCCGCCGAGCCCGACCCCGAGGCGCTCGAGACGCTGCTGCTGGGCGAGGGCCTGCTGCGGCCCAAGGCCGGGGGGGGCGGGCGCCGCGGTGAGGTGGTCCGCAAGCCCTTCCGCGAGTGGACCACCCCCCGTGGTGACCGCGTCTGGGTGGGCCGCGGCGGCGCCGACAACCACGCGCTGACCTTTGGCATTGCTCGCGGCAACGACACCTGGCTGCACGTGCGCGACGTGCCCGGCGCCCACGTCATCGTGCCGGGCGCGACGCCGCACCCCGAGACACTGCTGGATGCGGCCGCCTTGGCCGCCTTTCACAGCACGCTGCGTGAAGAGAGCGCCGTGGACGTCTCGGTGACCCAGCGCAAGCACGTGCGGCCCATCAAGGGGGCCCCGGGCAAGGTCACGCTGGCCGCCGCGCGGACGCTGACGGTGCTGGCGCCGGCCGCCCGGGTCGCGACCCTCCAGCGCACGCCCTGAGCCGGCCCCGCGACGTCACGCCAGCGTCAAGATCACCGCCGGGACCACGCGGGTGTCGCTGGCCAACTCCCGGGCCGTGAGCACCGGCAGGCCCGGGAAGCGCGCGGCGCACAGGGTCCGCGCCGCCGTGCGGATCTCGGGGGCCACCAGCAGGGCCGCGCGGGGGTGATCGGTGAGCGCGTCGCCCACGGCCTCCAGGAAGGCCTCGGCGGCCATGGGCGCCACCACCGCCGGGCGCAGCGCCGCCTCGGCCTCGCGGTCGGGCACCAGCGCCTCGAGCTGGCCGGTGGGCGCCGTCGTGGCGCTGATGCGGTGGGCGAGCGCCCGCCGGACGGTGGCCAGCCGATCGTCCGGCGGCCCGCCGTCGGCCGCCAGCGCCTCGAAGATCTCGCCCAGGCCTCGCAGCGGGACGCCCTCGGCCAGCAGGGCCCGCAGCAGGCCGGCCAGCGCTGGCAGATCGATGCGGCGCGGCATGACCGCGCGCACCAGGGCGGGCGCGCGGCCTTCCAGGCGCGCCACCAGGGCGGCCACCTGCTGCAGGCCCATCACGTGGGGGCCCGCCTGGCGCCACGCCGTCACCGCCAGCGCCGTGAGCCAGGGGCCGGGCGCCTCCCCGGACTCGCCCGGTAGCCAGCGGCCCGGGGCCCCCGTCACCGGGTGCGCGCCCGCTCGGCCGCCCCCAGCCGCAGGGCACACGAAGCGCTCGCCGGCCGTGAGCACCCCCCGGCGCACGGCGGCCTCGCCCGCTTCGACGCGGTAGCCCCCCGGCGGCAGCCCGTCGGCCGTGACGCGCACGGCCACCTCGGGCGCCGGCACCCCCCAGGTGTCGCGCAGGGCCCGCCGCGCTTCGGTCACCAAGCCCTGTGGGGTCAGCGGGGCCAACGCGGTCACGGCGTCGGGGTGCAGCACCAGCCCCAGCGGGGCCACGGGCGAGGGCTCATCGGGCGGGCGCTGGCGGCGGGCGCTGGGCCCGGGGGCGGTGCGCCAGCCCAGCCCCGCCAGGCCCAGGCCCACACCCAGCAGCGGCACCCCGGGCAGGCCTGGCAGCAGCCCCAGCAGGGCCAGGAGCCCCCCGGCCGTGAGCAGCGCGCGCCGATCCCGAGCGAACTCGGCCAAGATCGCGTCGGCGGGGCCGTCGGCGTCGGGGGCCGCCACCCGGGTCACCAGCAGCGCGGCCGCCGTGGCGGTGAGCACGGCGGGGAGCTGGGTCAGCAGGCCGTCGCCCACGGTGAGCGTGGTGTAGGTGGCCAGCGCCTCGTCCAGCGGCAGCCCCTGCCGGGCTACACCGATGACCAGCCCGCCCACCACGTTCAGCGCCACGATGGCCAGCCCGGCCAGGGCGTCGCCCCGCACGAACTTCATGGCCCCGTCCATGGCGCCGAACAGCGACGACGCCCGGTCCAGCGTTACCCGCCGCCCGCGGGCGGCCTCGGGATCGATCAGGCCGGCCCGCAGATCGGCGTCGATGGCGAGCTGGCGGCCCGGCAGGCCGTCCAGCGCGAAGCGCGCCGACACCTGCGCCACCCGCTCGGCGCCCCGCGCGATGACCAGGTACTGCACGAGGGTGATCACGCCGAACACGGCGGCCCCCACCAGCACGTCGCCGGCCACCACGGCGTCGCCAAAGGCGGCCACCACGGCCCCGGCGTCAGCGTGGGCCAGGATGAGCCGGGTGGTGGACACGTTCAGGGCCAGGCGCAGCAGGGTCCCCAGCAGCAGCACGGTGGGGAACTGGGACAGGGCCAGGGGGTCGCGGGCCCCCAGGGCGGTGAGCAACACCACCACCGCCAGCCCGAGCTGCGCGCTGAGCAGCCCGTCCAGCAACCAGGTGGGGACGGGGAAGACCACCAGACAGATGGCGGCCGCGACCGCCGCTGCCAACGCTGCGTCCCTTCGAGTGGTGCCCATGCCGCCGCCCGTGGTGTGTGCCCTTCTGCGGTGTACCCCCTGCCGCGGGGGTCTCGCAACCGGGCCCGGGCCGGCACACCTCGACCTTGGGGAGTGTAGGTTCATGTGCTACCCTGAACCCATGACCCGTCGTACCGGTCGCCGCCAGGGGATCCCCCGATGACGAGCCCGCCGCCCACCCAGATCCTGGTCGTCGATGACGAGCCGCCCATCCGCGCCATCCTCGAGGACTACCTGGGGCTCGAGGGCTTCGAGGTGCGCAGCGCCGGCGACGGCCTCGAGGCCCTGGAGCGCCTCCGCGAGGCGCCCGCTGAGGTGGTGCTCACCGACATGAAGATGCCCCGGATGGGGGGCCTGGAGCTGCTCAAGGCCATCCAGGCCGAGCACCCCGACACCATCACGCTGATGATGACCGGCTACGGCACCGTGGAGAGCGCCATCGAGGCCATGAAGGCCGGCGCCGCCGACTACGTGCTCAAGCCCTTCAAGTTCGAGCAGGTCACCCACACGCTCCGCCGGGCCGTCGAGGCCCGCCGGCTGGAGCGCGAGAACCTGCGCCTGAAGCACGCGCTGTCCCTGTACCGCCTGGCGGCTCGGCTGAACGAGACCGTTGAGCTCCAGCCGGCCCTGGCCCTGCTGGTGGACACCCTGCAGACCCAGACCGGGGCCGACGGCGCGGTGGTGGTGCTGCGGCCCGACGAGGACGACGCCGTGGACGTCGCCGCCACGGGCGTGGGCGGGCCCCTGACCCTGGCCGACTTCACGCCGGCCGCCCAGGCGCAGCTTGACGCGGTGCTGGCCGAGGGCGACGCCGTGCAGACGTGGCTGGCCGACACCGAGGCCACCCGGGGCACCCAGGCCCTGCTCCTGCTGCCACTGCTGCAGAAGGGCCAGCCCCTGGGTCTGCTGGCGGCCCTGCGGCAGGCTGGCCGCTTCACCGAGGGCGAGCGCCAGCTCGGCATCATCCTGGCGGATCGGGCGGCCGTGGCCATCCAGAACGCCCGGCTCTTCGAGACCCTGGAGCGCACCTTCGTCCACACCATCGAGGCCTTCGTCACGGCCCTCGAAGAGAAGGACCGCTACACCGCCGGGCACAGCGAGCGGGTGGCCGAGTTCGCCCAGGTCACGGCCGAGGCCATGGGCCTGGATCCCGACTTCTGCGAGCTGTGCTATCAGGGCGGCCGGCTGCACGACATCGGCAAGCTGACCCTGCGCCCCGAGGACCTGAACAAGCCCGCCGCCCTCACCCGCGACGAGTTCGAGCGCTTCAAGGCCCACCCCGGCTTCGGTGAGTCCCTCATGCGGCCCATCCCGGCCTTCCGGCACATCCTGCCGGCCGTGGGCGGCCACCACGAGCGCTGGGACGGCAAGGGCTACCCGCGGGGCATCGGCGGCCACGAGATCCCGCTCATCGCCCGCATCATGGCCGTGGCCGACACGTACGACGCCATGACCAGCCATCGGGCCTACCGCTCGGCCCTGGCCCACGCCATCGCCATTGACGAGATCCGCAAGCACGCCGGCAGCCAGTTCGATCCCGAGGTGGTCACGGGCTTCCTGGTGGGCATCGAGCGCTGGCGAGAGGCGCGCCGCAAGGCAGGCCGCGAGTACCCTCGTTAGACCGCAAAGGATCCACCCGCGCGTACGCGCGGGGCCATTGACGATCCGGCCCCAAAGGGCGTAGAACACCGCGTTTTTCGACCAATTGCCGAGGCCGGAGCCGATGGACGAGCACGCGCGCCGATTCGTACCCGTCAACATCGAGGACGAGATGCGGGTCTCGTACCTCGACTACGCGATGTCGGTGATCATCGGCCGCGCCCTGCCCGATGTCCGCGACGGGCTCAAGCCGGTGCACCGGCGCGTGCTCTATACGATGTACGAGCTGAAGAACAACTGGAACAGCTCCTACAAGAAGAGCGCCCGCATCGTCGGCGACTGCATGGGCAAGTACCACCCGCACGGCGACGCGGCCATCTACGACTCGGTCGTGCGCATGGCCCAGGGCTTCGCCATGCGCCACGAGCTGGTGGACGGCCAGGGCAACTTCGGCAGCGTCGACGGCGATCCCGCGGCGGCCATGCGGTACACCGAGGTGCGCATGTCGCGCATCGCCCACGAGCTGCTGGCCGACATCGAGAAGGAGACCGTCGAGTTCGGCCCGAACTACGACGACACCCAGAGCGAGCCGCTGGTGCTCCCCACCAAGGTCCCCAACCTGCTGGTGAACGGTAGCGCGGGCATCGCGGTGGGCATGGCCACCAACATCCCGCCCCACAACCTCACCGAGGCCGTGGACGCCGCCATCGCGGTCATGCGGGACCCCAACATCTCGCTGCCCGAGCTGATGCAGATCGTGCCGGGGCCCGACTTCCCCACGGGCGGCACCATCTACGGCACCCGGGGCATCTGGGAGGCCTACCAGAGCGGCCGGGGCGTCATCCGCATCCGCGCCGTCTGCGACATCGAGGAGATGCCCGGCAACCGCGAGCGCATCGTGGTCACCGAGCTGCCCTACCAGGTCAACAAGGCCAAGCTGCTCGAGAAGATCGCCCTGCTCGTGCGCGAGAAGCGGCTCGAGGGCATCAGCGACCTGCGCGACGAGAGCGATCGCCAGGGCATGCGCATGGTCATCGAGCTCAAGCGCGACGCCCAGGCGCAGGTGGTGCTCAACCAGCTCTACAAGCTCACCGCGCTGCAGAGCTCCTTCGGCATCAACATGCTCGCCATCGTGCACGGCGAGCCGCGCACCCTGTCGTTGAAGGAGATCCTGCATCACTTCATCGACCACCGGCGCGACGTCACGCTGCGGCGCACCCGCTACGACCTCCGCAAGGCCGAGGCGCGGGCCCACATCCTCGAGGGCTTCGTCATCGCCCTCGACAACATCGACCGCATCATCGAGATCATCCGCGCCAGCGCCACGGTGGACGACGCCCGCGCCGGGCTGATGAGCGAGTTCGGCCTGAGCGAGATCCAGGCCACCGAGATCCTGAACATGCGCCTGCGCCGGCTCACCGGCCTGGAGCGCGCCGAGATCGAGGCCGAGCTGGCCGAGGTCCGGGCCACCATCGAGTACCTGAAGAGCATCCTCGACAGCGACGAGAAGCTCCTCGACGTCATCGAGGAGGAGCTGATCGCGGTCCGCGACCAGTACGGCAACCCGCGCCGCACCACCATCGTGCAGGACGACGCCGAGCTGAACATCGAGGACCTGATCCCGGTGGAGGACATGGTGGTCACCGTGTCCCACGAGGGCTACATCAAGCGGGTGCCCCTGGCCGAGTACCGCACCCAGCACCGGGGCGGGCGCGGCAAGAGCGGCATGAGCACGAAGGACACCGACTTCGTCGAGCACGTCTTCGTGGCCAGCACCCACGCCCACATGCTGTTCTTCACCACCGAGGGGCGGGTGTTCAGCGAGCGGGTGTTCTCGCTGCCCGCCGGCAGCCGCACGGCCCGCGGCAAGCCCATCGTCAACGTCCTCCCGCTCGAGGGCGACGAGAAGCTGGCCATGGTGCGCGCGCTCGAGGACTTCACCGAGGGCAACTTCCTGTTCTTCGCCACGGCCAAGGGCCAGGTGAAGAAGACCGATCTCATGGCCTACAGCCGGATCCGGTCCACGGGCATCAAGGCCATCAAGCTCAACGACGACGACCAGCTCATCGCCGTGCGGCAGACCACGGGCGCGAGCCACGTCATCCTCTCCACCGCCAACGGCATGTCGATCCGGTTCGACGAGAACGACGTGCGCCCCATGGGCCGCGACTCCATGGGCGTGCGCGGGATCAAGCTGCGCGACGGCGATCACGTGGTGGGCTGCGTCACCTTCGAGCCCGACGACATCGACCAGACCCAGACCTGGCTGCTCAGCGCCACCGAGCACGGCTACGGCAAGCGCACCACGCTGGAGAACTACTACCGGCGCAGCGAGGCCGAGGACGGCACGGTCAGCTTCTCGGTGCAGGGGCGCGGCGGCTACGGCCTCAACGACATCCACACCGGCAAGCGCAACGGCCCCGTGGTGGGCGTGGCGCTCATCGAGGCCGAGGGCGACGAGTACCTGATCGTCACCAACGGCGGCGTCATCATCCGGGCCCGGGCGGCGCAGGTGCGCGAGGTCAACCGCAACACCAAGGGCGTGCGCCTGATCAACCTGGGCGACGACGAGCGGGTGGTGAGCCTGGCCCGCAACCCCGAGTCCGAGGACGAGGACGAGTCCGAGGCCACCGAGGATCCGCGCGTGGTGGTCGCCGAGGCCGATCAGGAGCTCGACGACGAGGGCCTGACGGACGATCCCGAGCTCGACGAGCCGGAGCTGGACGACGAGCCCGAGGACGACCTGGACGACGACGACCAGGGCGACGACGGCGACGACTGACGCCCGCTTGTGGGCCGTTGGAGGGGCGTGCTAGACCGCTCCCCCCGAGACCCAGCGACGGAGCGTCCCATGGCCTTCTCCCTCGAGCACAGCGAAGCCCTCCTGGAGCGCGCCCGGGCCCTCATGCCCGGCGGCGTCAACAGCCCGGTCCGGGCCTTCCGGGCCGTGGAGGGCCACCCCCCCTTCATCAGCAAGGCCCGTGGCCCCTGGCTGTACGACGAGGACGGCCACCGCTACGTGGATCTGGTGGGCACCTGGGGCCCGGCCATCCTGGGCCACGCCCACCCCGAGGTGGTGGCGGCGGTCTGCGCCGCCGCCGGCCGCGGCACCAGCTTCGGCGCGCCCACTGCCGCCGAGGTGGTGATGGCCGAGAAGATCCGCGAGTTCTACCCGGCCATGGACATGCTGCGGCTGGTGAACAGCGGCACCGAGGCGTGCATGAGCGCGCTGCGGGTGGCCCGCGGCGCCACCGGGCGCGACGCCTTCGTGAAGTTCGAGGGCTGCTACCACGGCCACGCCGACAGCTTCCTGGTGAAGGCCGGCAGCGGGGCGGCGACCTTCGGCGAGCCCGACAGCGCCGGAGTGCCCGCCGATCTTGCCCAGCACACCGTGACGCTGCCCTACAACGACCCCGACGCCCTGGCGGCCCTGTTCGAGGCCCGCGGCCACGAAATCGCCGCGGTGATCCTGGAGCCCGTCACCGGCAACATGGGCGTCATCAAGCCCAGCGAGGCCTTCCTGGACGCCCTGCGCACCCTGCCCAAGCAGCACGGCGCGCTGGTGATTTTCGACGAGGTGATGACCGGCTTCCGGGTGCACCGCGGCGGCGCCCAGGCCCTGTTCGGCTTCGAGCCCGACCTGACCTGCCTGGGCAAGGTGGTGGGCGGCGGCCTGCCGGTGGGCGTCTATGGCGGCAAGGCGGCGTACATGCAGCACGTCTCGCCCCTGGGCAAGGTCTACCAGGCGGGCACGCTGAGCGGGAACCCGCTGGCCACGGCGGCGGGCATCGCCACCCTGGACCTGCTGACCCAGGACGCCTTCGACCGGGCAGCCGCGGCGGCCGACGCGGTCACCGAGGGCCTGCGGCAGGTCATCGCCGAGACGAAGACCACGGCCGTCGTGGAGCAGGTGGGCACCATGCTCACCCTGTTCTTCGCCGCCGAGGCGCCCAAGAACTTCGACGAGGTGGCCGCCTGCGACCACGCCCGCTTCGGCCGCTTCCACCGGCTGATGCTGGAGGAGGGGGTCTACCTGCCCCCCAGCGGTTACGAGGCCTGCTTCCTGTCGGCCGAGCACGGGCCCGACGAGGTGAACGCCATCGTCGACGCGGCCCGCAAGGCCCTGCCCGCCAGCGCAGGCTGAACCATGGCAGACGATCCCAAGGCCCGTGGTCGCGCGATCTATGAGGGCGCCCGCTACTCGGCCTCGGGCATCGAGATGGCTCTCTCGGTCCTGGTCGGCTACGGCATCGGCTGGTGGGTGGACGGCAAGTGGGGCACGGACCCATGGGGGATGGTGATCGGCATCGCCTTCGGCTTCGCTGCCGGCGTGCGGTCGCTGTTGCAGGCCGCCCGCCGCATCGAGCGCGCGAGCGCTGCCGAGGAGGCCGACCGCGATGAATGACAAGACCATCCGCTGGGTGGGCCGCCTGACGCTGGTACTGGGTGCCGCCGGGGCTGCTGGGGCCTGGTTCTGGCGGGGTTGGCCCGCCGTCGGCGGCGTGGCCGTGGGGGCGCTGCTGTTCTACGGCAACCTGCTGGTGCTGCAGGCGTTGGGGCGCAAACTGCTGCTCGAAGCCGAGGGCCCGAAGCGGGGCACCGTGGGCCTGATGCTGGTCAAGTTTCTCTTGCTAATCGGCGTCATTTTCGCCATTACGCGCTTCGTCCCGTTGGACGTCCTGGCCTTCATGGGCGGGGTGTCTGCCGGGGTGCTGGCCATCTTGCTGGCCAGCTTGATCGGACCGCCTCAGGTCCAGGTCGACGAGGACGGGACTGGCGGCGGCGCCGCCGGGATGGAGTAGTCGATGGGTCCGCACGACACCTGGTTTCACCTGATCCCCGGCGTCCGGAGCGCCGAGCACAGCCTGGCCCACGCCGTGGGGAACGGCTGGATCGAGGGCTCCGAGACCCACAGCATGGCCCACGTCTTCATGGCGCTGTTCATCCTGGGGCTGCTGACCTTCCTGGCGGTGCGGTTCAAGGGCGCCATCGCGAACAGCGGTGACAACGGGGTGATTCCGGCGGACACCCTGAACGCGCGGGGCGTCGTCGAGGTGATCACCGACGCCGTGATGGGCTCGATGGTGCCGGTGATGGGCGAGAAGGCCGCCCGGCAGTTCCTGCCGCTCATCGGCGCCCTGGCCTTCTTCATCCTGTTCTCGAACCTGGCGGGCCTGGTGCCGGGCTTCCTGCCCAGCACCGACACCTGGAACACGACCATGGCCTGTGGCG
Source organism: Myxococcales bacterium (assembly GCA_020633555.1). Taxonomy (GTDB): domain Bacteria; phylum Myxococcota_A; class Bradymonadia; order UBA7976; family UBA1532; genus JACKDL01. The sequence goes on from JACKDL010000018.1 coordinate 118,075, forward strand.
CGGTGGTGTTCGTCGCCACCCACGTCTACGGCCTCAAGGTCAACGGGATCGAGCACGTCAAGCACCTCATGGGCCCCATCTGGTGGCTGGCCTGGTTGATGCTCCCCATCGAGATCATCAGCCACATCGTGCGTCCGGTGAGCCTGTCGCTGCGCCTCATGGGCAACATGGTGGGCGACCACAAGGTGCTGGGCATCTTCCTGACCATCATCTCGGTGCCCCTGCTGATCCCCGTGCCCATCATGCTGCTCGGCACCATCGTCTGCATCGTGCAGACCCTGGTGTTCTGCCTGTTGAGCATCGTCTACATCGGCATGGCCATCGAGGAGCACCACCACGACGAGGCCCACGCCCACTGAGGGCGGGCCCCGCGCGGCGGGTCCCTGAGCGTCTGGCTCTTTTCAGTTCGTTTTCAACACCCGCGCCGGCGAACCCCGGCGCACCCGTGACTGCCCGACGGCGACCTCGTGGTCCGTTCGGTGGGATGCCGACCTCGATTTGTGGGTTGGTAGAGAGAGAGTAGAGGGAGGGCGGCCCCACGTGGGGGCGGCTCGAGCTCGACGGACGGCGTCACACAGCAGAAAGAGGGAAGCATGCGCTTCTTCGCCACCATCCTGTTCGTCCTGTTCTTCGCCACCCCCGCCTTCGCGGCCGGCCCCAACGACGGCATCCTGGCCTTCTCGGCCGCGCTCGCCATCAGCGTCGCCGCCCTGGGTGGCGCGCTGGGCCAGGGCAAGGCCGCCGCGGCCGCCCTCGAGGGCATCGCCCGCAACCCCGGCGCCCAGAACAAGATCTTCACCCCGATGATCCTGGCCCTGGCCCTCATCGAGTCGCTGGTCATCTACGCGCTCATCATCGCGTTCCAGCTCGCCGGCAAGATCGGCTGATCTGGTTCCGGGGCGGGGCCGCAGGCCACGCCCGCTCGCTCCTTTCCTGGGGCGATGAAGAGGCCGCCGCCCTTCGGGGTTGGCGGCCTTTTTGTTTTTGGGGGTTGGCTTGGCTGCGGTGGGCTGCGGCGGCGGCTCGGAGCGCTGTTGGCCAGGTGCGCGGTGGTGGTGGGTGTCGGGGTGAACCGGCTGGGCCGGTTCACCCCTTGGGCTGCGGGTGGCCACTCGGCCGCGGTCGGCGGGCAGGCCGGCTCAGGGGCATATCCTCGGCCCTTGGGCGCGGCCGGGCCGCGTCCAAGGGCCTGCGGGCGCCCCATCGCCGGCCTGCCCGCCGCCCGCTGCGTGGTGGCCGTTTGAGGGGTGGGAGAGTTTGGGACGTGAGGTTGTTGGCGTCTCGGCGGTGGCGGCCGTCAGCGGTCGCAGCCGTGCGGGGCGACGCGAGTAGCCCGGGGCGGTGGGGTCGGGCATCCTGCGGGGCATGACCCTTGGGATCCGCGGCACCCTGATCGTTGGCCTGGCTGGGCTGCTGTTTGCGGCCGGCGCCATCGCGGCGTGGGTGGTGATCACGCTCACGGCCGACGAGACGCTGAAGCAGGTGGAGCGGCAGCTCGAGCGGCGGGCCGACGACCTGGCGGCGCTGGCCCAGGGGCAGACCGGCGCGGCGGCGCTGGGGCAGTGGCTGGAGGCGCAGCGGGACGCCGAGTTGGTTCAGGCGGCGGTCTTCGACGGCAGCTTGCAGCCCGTGGCGGGTCAAGGGCGGGCTTCCGAGATCGCGGGTGTGGGGGACGCGCTGCAGGGCAAGCCGGGGCCTGGGCTGCGGGTGCTGCGCGAGGACGAGCACCCGCGGGGGGCTGGGCTGGACTACCGGGTGGCGCGGCGGATCACCTGGCAGGGGGGGCGGGCGGCGCTGGGTCTGGTCTTCAGCCTGGATCCGGTGCGGCGCGGGGTGGCTGACCGGCAGGCCCTGGTGCTGTGGTCGCTGGCCTTCGATGTGCTGGCGTTGCTGCTGTTCGGCGTCTACCTGGCCACGCGCACGCTGGTGCGGCCCGTGCAGGCTCTGACGGCGGCCACGCAGGCCATCGCCGCAGGGCAGGGGGGGGCCGAAAGGGTGCCCAGCCTGGCGGGCCCCAAGGAGTTGCAAGGGCTGGCCGACGCGTTCCGGATCATGATCGAGCGGCTGGCGGCCCAGCGTGCGGAGCTGCAGGCCACCATCGGCGCGCTCGAGGCCGCACGGGATGACCTGGTGCGCAGCGAGAAGCTGGCGACGGTGGGCCGCCTGGCGGCCGGGGTGGCGCACGAGGTGGGCAACCCGCTGTCGGCCGTCGTGGGCTACCTGGACTACCTGCAGGCGGGGAAGGGCAGCGAGGAGTTGCGCGCCGAGCTGTTCCAGCGGACGCGGAAGGAACTGGAGCGGATCCGCACCACGGTGCGGCTGCTGCTGGACTTCTCGCGGCCCGCGCCCGACCAGCCCGTGGCCGTCCGGCTGCAGGAGGTGGTGCGCTCGGCGGCAGAGCTGTCGGGCTACCACGAGGCGCTGCGGCACGTGACCATCGAGGTCCAGGGCGACGCGCCGCCCGTACAGGCGGATCCGGCGCGGCTGCGGCAGGTCTTCGTGAACCTGCTGCTGAACGCGGGCCAGGCCCAGGGCGGGCAGGGCACCGTCCACGTGGCGCTGGGCGCCGCGGAAGGCCAAGTCTGGGCCCGGGTCGTCGATCAGGGGCCTGGGGTGCCGGCCGCGGTGGCCGCCGAGCTGTTCGAGCCGTTCTTCACCACCCGCGAACAGGGCACGGGGCTCGGCCTGGCCATCAGCCTGCGCATCGTGGAGGCGGCGGGCGGCACGCTGCGGCTCTTGCCCTCGGGCGAGGGGCAGGGGGCGGTGTTCGAGGTGCGGCTACCGGGCGCACCGGCCGAGCGCTCAGAACAGGACGGGGCGCCCGGTGAGCTGCCCGACGAGGGCGTATAGCCACTCGGTGCCGAAGAACAGGGCCTCCAACGCGCCCAGGGCCAGGAAGGGCCCGAAGGGGATGGCCGTGCGCACGGGCTGGTCGGCGTACAGGTCGCTCTCGCCGAAGCGCTCATCCAGCTCGGTGGTGGTCATCACGAAGATGGACTTGCCCGTGGTGAGCAGCGCCAGCCGGTCCAGGGCGGTGGCCAGCAGGGCCTGCGCCGCGCCCGTGAGCAGCACGAAGGGCAGGGCCTGCCAGCCCAGGAAGGCGCCGATGGCGGCCAGCAGCTTGGCGTCGCCCAGGCCCATGGCCTCGCGGCGGTAGATGGCCCAGCCGATGGCCCACACCAGCAGGATGAAGCCGCCGCCCGCCACCGCGCCGATGACGCTGGAGACGCCGTGCACGCTGGGCAGCGCCACGCCGCCCACCACGCCAATGCCGATCAGCGGGTAGGTGATCTCGTCCGGCAGCCAGGTGTGCTCCAGGTCGATGAAAGTGAGCACGATGAGCCCGTAGACCAGCGGGTTCAGCCAGAGCCAGGTCAGCCCGCCCACGATGAAGGTCTGGTAGTCCAGGGGCATGACCGCGGCGTTCCACACCGCCAGGATCATCAGGCCGCTGGCGAGCTCGATCAGCATGTAGCGGGGGCTGTAGCCGGCCTTGCACGCCCGGCAGCGGCCGCGGAGCACCAGGTAGCTGACGATGGGCAGGTTGTCGTACCAGCGCACCGGGGCGCCGCAGGCGCCGCAGCGGGAGCCGGGGCGCACGAGCGACAGGCCGAAGGGCATGCGGTAGATGGCCACGTTCAGGAAGCTGCCGAAGACGGCGCCCCACCAGAACGCGAAGGCCTGAAAGGCCAGGGCCAGCCAGGCCATCTTGTCCATCTCAGCGCACCTTCACCTTGCCGACCTTGGCGCGGTTCTCCTTGTCCTGGTCGCCCTTGCTGATCTTCATGCGCGTGTTGCCGCGGTACAGGCCCAGGTAGAAGGTGTACCAGCCGCTGGTGATGGTGCGCTTCACCACCACCTGGTGCTCGTCGTGGATGATGTCGCCGGGGGCCCAGTCGCTGGTGCCGTACAGGCCCTCGACGGGGTCGTGGTCGCCGTGGATGCGCTGGCCCGGCGCGTCGATGTGCACGAAGACCTTCCAGTCGCCGCTGATGGGCTTCAGCGCCTTCCAGTAAAGGTGGATCGACGCGGGCGAGCCGGGCCGCGGCTGGGCCGGGTCCATGCGCCAGCCCACGAGCTGGATCTGATCTTCGAAGACGTGGTCGGTGTGCTGGGTGCCCGGCGGCAGCTCCTTCACCAGGGCCCGCTTGATGGGGTTGCGGTCCTCCTCACCCGCCGCGAGCTGGTTCGACACCAGCAGGAACCGCTGGCTGCGGTCGTCCAGCACCGGCAAGGTGCGGTCGGTGGCCTTGCGGAACTCCCCGTTGATGCGGGCGAGCTGCTTGCGGGGCACGATGGCGAAGAAGCGGCCGTCCTCCTTCGACTTGTCGGCGAAGGCCTTGCGATCCAGCACCTCGCGGCCCTTGGCGTAGAAGCTCTCCTGGTCGCCAGCCACCTTGTATGCGAACAGAGGCTCGTCGCCCTTGGCGTGGGCCTCGTAGGCCTCGACCAGGCCCTTCTGGCTGAAGTTGCGGGTCATCATGGGGGCTGCGACCCCGTTCAAAAAGCCGCCCCAGGCCGCCACAAGGCCCACCAGCAGGCTGACCCGGCCCCGGCGGGTGTCGAGCAGGCCCACCAGGCGCTCGGTCCAGCGGTCGAGCTGCCCGTTGGCGTCGCCGGCGAGGCGCCGCCGGCGCAGGTTCCACACCCCCCACACCGCAAGGTGGATGGCCACCAGCAGCACCAGGGCGATGAGGAAGATGCGCGCGTCGGGCAGCATGCGGCCCCAGAAGCGCTGGGCCACCAGCCGTTCCAGCCAGTCGGGCTTGCGCAGGAGCACCGCCGCGGCGCCGCCCAGGCCCGCCAGCAGGCTCACCCAGGTGCGCGAGGGCTCCAGGGTGAACAGCCGGATGGGGGTGGTGGGGTAGAACAGCCAGCGCACGGCGGGGCGGACCCAGCGCACCAGGCCGCCCTGGAAGAGGATCAGCACCCCCAGCAGCCCCATGTTGAGCACGCGGGCGATGGGCCAGCCCGGCAGCTTGGCCGGGAAGGCGTCCACCTCCTCGCCCACCAGCAGATCGGCCAGGGCGCGGGTCTCGTGCTTCAGGTTGCTGTCGAGCAGGGCCAGGGTGATCACCGCCACCAGCGCCAGCAGCGGCTGGGGTGGCTCACGCAGGGCGCGGGCGAAGTAGATGCCCACCGCCACGGCCACGGCGGGCGTCGCCATGAAGGCGCCCCACTGCCCGAAGCCCTGCCCCAGGGCGGGGGCCATGAAGCCGACGGCGAACAGGGTGGCCAGCACGGGCGCCGCGGGGGCCGCCTGGGGGGCTTCGCCGGGCACCTGCGGCCGCCACAGCAGGTCGGCCAGGGCCAGCGGGAAGAACGCGCCCAGGGGGAACAGGCCGAAGCCGAGCTGGTGGACGAACGCGTTGAAGAAGGGCCGCTTCGCCGCCTGCGCGGCCTCGAGGCCATCGGCCCACAGCAGCAGGGCGCGCCAGTCACCGTCCTCGGGCAGGTGAGCCAGGGACCGCCACCAGCCCAAGGCCACCAACACGGCGGCCAGGCCGACCGCGGCGGGTGGACACACCACCCGCCAGTCCTCGTCCCGCTGCCGCTTGGCCAGGGCCGCCGCCACGGCCGCTGCGCCCGTGACCGCCAGCCCCGGCAGCCCCTCGATCAGCCCGCTGGCCGCGACGCCCAGCCAGGCGCCCCAGCGCCAGGCCGGCCCCGCCTGCGTCCGTGTGGCCAGGCCCACGAAGGCCAGGCCCGTGAGCCCCACGACCCCCAGACCCACGCCCCCGCCCAGCAGCAGCCGGCTGTGGAAGACGAACAGGGGCATGGCCAGCAGCGCCAGCGCACTCAGCCAGCCGGCCAGCCGGCCGAACAGCGGACGGACCACCCGAAAGGCCAACAGGACCGTCAACAGGCCCAGCAGGATGCCCGGCAGGCGAAGCCCCAGCTCGGTGACCCCGAACACGGCCGTGGAGGCCATCACCGGCCACCACCCGAAGGCCAGCTCGGGCACGTACATGCCGCCTCGAGGGCCCGGGCGCTCCACGGTCAGCCAGTAGCCGGCCTCGCGCATGTGCTCGACCACCTGGGCGCGATCGGCCTCCCACGGCTCCCAGATGCCGGTCCACGGGGTCAGCAGCCCCAGGGCCAGCAGGGCCAGCAGCCCCACGCCGATCAGGTCGCGGCGGGCGGTGGCGGCGTCCGGGGCGGGCTGAGTCATCGGCGTCCTCGCGGGGTGTGGGCGGCGCGCAGGGTAGCCAGCCGCGGGGCAGCGCGCCAGCCGGTCGGCGGGCAGGTCAGGGTCAGCGGGTCACCGGCAGCAGCGGAAGCCCAGGGCCGGCGTACGCAGGCCGGGCACCTTCAGGTCGCCGCGCTGCTGGCAGGTGAGGCCACCAGGGGCATTGCTCTCGAAGCCACCGCCGCGCACCGGCCGAAGCCCGTCCTCCAGATCGTCGGTCCACTCCTTCAGGTTGCCCGACAGATCGAAGACGCCCCGCGCCACACACTGGGCCAGGCTGCCCGTGGGCAGCGCGGCGTCTTGCACGCCGGCCGCCCGTGGATCCACGTCGTACTCCCCGCCGTTGCACAGGTCGGCCTGATAGCGCGGACCGTATGGGTAGGCCCGGCCGGCCACGCCCGCCTCGCAGGCGGCCTGCCACTCGTCGCCGGTGCACAGCCGGGCGCCCACGGCCTGGCAGGCGGTCTGCGCCTCGGCCCAGGTGACGTTGGCCCACGGCAGGGCGCCGCGCTGGCTGCACGCCTTGCTCTCGTTGTAGACCACCACCTCGTCGTCGGGATCAGGGTCAAGGCCCACCCGATCGCCGTCTGCGCCGGGGCGGCTGGCCTCGTAGGCGAAGACGCTGAAGGCGCCCAGGTTCACCCAGGCCTGGGCGAAGTCCTCGTCCACCCGGCCATCGCAGTCGTCGTCCACGTCGTCGCAGGTGTCGTCCACCGCGCTCATGGGCGCCGCCGCCTCGGCGGTGCACAGGGTGCCCAGGCCGTCGGGCGCGCAGACAACGGGCGCCGAGCGGCGGCACTGGCCAATGCCCGCGTCGCACTGCCGGGGGCGTCCACGGTCGTCCAGGAGCTCGCCGGCGAAGTCCTCGTCCACCCGGCCATCGCAGTCGTTGTCGAGCTGGTCGCACTGGCCCCGCTCGCTGCCCTGCGCGTAGCCGGGCGGGTGGGCGCAGCGCCAGCCCGCCTCGCCGTCGCACATGGCGGCCACGGTGCGCGCCACGCAGCGCCGCTCGGTGATGCGCTCGCCCGCCTCGATCCGGTGCGACTCCAAGCAGGCCAGCCCGGGGTGATCGGCCTGGCAGTCGGCGTCATCGGCGCACGGGCGGCCCGCGGCGCCGCCGTCGGCGGGCACACACACCCCGCCCGCCCCGCAACGATCGCCTGCGTCGCAGTCGCCGTCGCCCGCGCAGGGCGCGCAGACGCCCCGGTCGCTACACAACCCCTCAGGCACCTGCAGATCGGCCGCCTCGTCGATCTGGCCGTCGCAGTCGTCGTCGCGGCCGTTGCAGAACTCCTGGATCTCGGCGGTGTTCGCCGGCGTGCAGCGGTACTCGCAGCCGGTGGCGGGATCGCCGTCCAGATCCACGTAGTCGCGGGCGCACTCCGTGATGACGCATCGGCCGGCCACGCAGCCGGCCGCGCCGTTGTCGGCCATGCCGCAGGCCACCCCGCACTGACCGCAGTTCTCGGCGTCGGTCTGCAGGTCGATGCCCTCGTCGATGGCCTCATCGCAGTCGTTGTCGACGCCGTCGCAGGCCTCGAGGCCCCCGTTGCTCACCAGGCAGTCGCTCTCGCAGCCCGTGGCGGGATCGGCGTCGTAGTCGAAGTACCCGGGCTCGCAGGCGGTGATGTAGCAGCGCCCCTGCAGGCAGGCGACCTCGGCGTTGGGCCCGTCGCACACCCGGCCGCAGGCGCCACAGTTCTGCAGATCGTCGAAGAGCTGGAGCCGCAGGTCTTCGTCCTCGCCGTCCACCTTGCCGTCGCAGTCGTCGTCGCGCCCGTTGCACACCTCGGGCGAAGGCAGGCAGGCGCCCTGGTCGAAGACCTCGGCGTCCACCGCCAGCATGTCCACGGCCAGATCAGGGGCTGGCGGCACCACCGACTCGTCGTCGCAGGCCACCAGCACCAGAGTGACCCCCGCGGCCACCAGCCACCACGCCGGGCGGCTCACGAGGCCACCCGCTCACCGCGGTGGGCCAGCAGCTCGGCGGCCAGCGCCCGGTAGGCGACCGCGCCGCGCGACCGCGGCTGGAAGCGCTCGATGGGCTGCCCCTCGGTCTGGGCCTGCGCCAGGGCGCTGTTCACCGGGATCACGGTGTCCAGCACCAACCCCCCGAAGTTGTCCCGTAGGGCCCCGTCGATGGCCTCGTTCTGCTTCACGTTGCGGGTGTCCACCCGCGTGCGCAGCACGCCCGCCACGTCCAGGGGGTGGCGCAGGCGGGTGTTCACTGTCTGCACCGTGTCGAGCAGGTCGGCCACCCCCTCCAACGCCAGCAGGCTCATGTCGCAGGGCACCAGCACCTCGTCGGCCGCGAGCAGGGCGTTCAAGGTCAGGTTGCCCAGGTTGGGCGGGCAGTCGATGACGATGGTGTCGAACCAGGTGCGGGCCGTGTCCAGCGCGGCCTGCAGGATGACCTCGCGGCCCACCTTGCTGGCGAGCCGCCCCTCGGCCTCGTGCAGCGCCTTGTCGGGCGGGGTGAGCGACAGCCCCTCCAGGGCCGAGGGGACCACGGCGTCCATCAGGTCGCGGGCGGGCTCGGCCAGCAGGATGTCGCTGACGGCCACCGGGCCGGGGCGCGACACTGCCCGCAGGCTGGCGTGCACGTGCGCCTGGGGGTCCATGTCCACCAGCAGCACCCGCTGGCCGTGGTGCGCAGCCAGGGCGCAGGCCAGGTTGACGGCGGTGGTGGTCTTGCCGACCCCGCCCTTCTGAGCCGCCACGGCCACGACGCGGGCGCTCCGATCACCCCGCGGCGGCCCGTCGGGACCCGTCTTGAAGCGCTTCAAGCCAGCGTTGAGGAGATTTCGCATGCGTCGCGGACCGTCCACCGCTCGCCCCCGGGTCTCGATGTCCTCGGGAGCCTACAAGCAAGGCGGGGGGTGACGCACCGGGGTTGCGCGCCCCCGGTGCCCGCCCGAGGGCGGCCGGGGTGGGTTCAGCGCCGGAGCTTGCTCAGGTCGGGCAGGGGACCCGTCGCTCGCTTCACCTCACGCGCGGCGATGGGCCGGGCGATGACGGCGTCCACGTCCACCTGCTGCAGCGCGCGATCGGCCGCGATGCCCACCAGACGGCTGCCTTGGGTGGCGGGATCGGTGCGGATGGACTCGGCCACCCGCTCGATGTCGACCCCGGGCAGCTCCAGGTCCAAGAAGACGATATGGGGCCGGAAGCTGGCCAGGAGGCGGCCGCCATCAAAGGCGTTGTCGGTGTGCTCGAGCTTCCAGGCGCCCTTGGCCCCGGCCTCGGCCTCGTCCACCAGCGCGTCCAGGATGGCGTCGGCGGCCTCGGGCTCGTCGTCGATGACCAGCACCCGGACCGTGCCGTCGTCGGCGGCGTGCTCCTCCCACTCCATGGGGATGTTGGAGCGCCGGCAGAAGTCCTCCAGGTCCGCCCGCATGATGCGCCGGTGGCCCCCGGGGGTCTTGTAGGCCTTGATGCGCCCCTCGTCGATCCAGCGGATGATGGTCATGGGCGTCACCCGGCAGAACTTCGCCGCCGAGTGCGTCGAGAAGACGTCCGGCACCTTCTTCGCCTTGGACATGCGCGCCTCCGCTGCGACACCGCCAGGTCCCCTCACCGGCGCCACAGAGTCGTGATTCGCTGAATGCTATGTGAGGAACGGCCTGGGGGCAACGTGCTTGGTTGCCCCCGGATGACCCGCTTGGCTACCCTACGCCGGTTTTTCGCAACGCCGCCCAGGGGATGGGCGAGCATGGGGGAGTCGGCGATGAGGTGGATCACGGGCGGCGCCGGGTGGGTCGCGTTGCTGTTGCTGGCCTTGGGCGCGGTGGGCTGCGACGACGACGAGAAGGGTGCAGCCTGCGGGGCGGATCGGGACTGCGAGCGCGGTCAGATCTGCAGCAGCGGGGCGTGCACCATCGTGGCCTGCCAGGGCATCCAGGAGTGCCCCGGCTCGGGGCGCACGTGCCTGTCGGGCCTGAACCAGTGCGGCGCGAAGGAGTGCGACACCAGCGTCGAAAACGTCGAGGTGGTCTGCTCGGGCGCGCGCTCCGAGTGCATCACCGACGGCCCCTTCCGCAACACCTGCGTCGAGCCGGGCAGCGACACCTGTGACGTGGACCAGGATTGCGCCCAGCAGGGCGTGGGGCTGCGGTGCTGCGCCGGCATCTGCCAGGCCGAGTGTGCCGGGCCGCAGGACGACATGGGCTCGCTGCCCACCGGCGACATGGGCGCCGGCGGGGCGGGGGGCCAAGGCGGTGCTGGCGGGGCCGGCGGTCAGGGTGGCGCCGGCGGGGCGGGCGGCCAGGGCGGCGGTGGCGGCGACGCGGCGCTGTGCAGCCCCTGCGCGAACGACGGCGACTGCGCCGCGCTCGGGGCCGGCGCTCGGTGCACGGCCATCGGCGGGGCAGGGGCTTTCTGCACCTCGGCGTGCACCCAGGGTGGTGGCGAGTGCCCCCTGGGCTTCCAGTGCGTGCAGGGCTTCGACCAGTGCCTGCCGGTGAGCTTCGAGTGCACCGGCTGCCTCGTGGACGCGTGCCCGGCCGGCGAGACCTGCGACGTGTTCACCGGGGACTGCCGGGCGCCCCAGGGCGTGTGTGGCACCTGCACCGACGCGGCGGGCTGCCAGGCGGGCCTGAGCTGCGCCGACTTCGCCGGCGCGCGCTTCTGCTTCCAGCCCGCGGCGGGTGGGTGCGCGGCGGGCTACGTGGCCCAGGGCGACGTCTGCGTGCCCGAGGGGGGCCAGTGCGACCCCTGCGGCGGCATCTGCAGCGGCGCCACCCCGTTCTGCGACGCCAACACGGGCCAGTGCCGGCAGTGCGGCCCCGGCGTGCCCTGCATGGCGCCCCTGACCTGCGATCTGGACACCCTGAACTGCACCGACAGCGGCCCGGGCTGTGTCAGCGACATCGACTGCGTCGATCCCAACCGCACCGTCTGCTTCAACGGCGAGTGCATCCAGTGCTTCGACGACTCGCAGTGCCCGCCGCGCAACGCCTGCAACGCCAACTTCCAGTGCGAGGCGTCGCCCTGCGCTGGGGTGGCCTGCCAGCGGCCGGCCATGTGCAATGCCAACACCGGCGCCTGTGAGCCCGGGTGCCAGACCAACCAGGACTGCGTGCTGCCCGACGAGATGGGCTGCAACGCCCAGACGGGCCAGTGCTACTTCACGGACGGGAGCTGCAGCCTGGCCGGCCAGGATGGGGTGTGCGCCCCGGGCGGGCAGTGCCTGCCGGGCCTGGCCACGCTGGGCAACCCGGAGCGCGGCAACTGCACCTGCCTGAAGCAGGATCCGGCCAACCCTCTGTCGCCCGACCTCATCGCCTGCCAGCCCGGCCTGACCTGCCTGCAGGGTGGCCTGCCGGGGTTCCCGCCGCCCGAGACCGGCACCTGCTTCGGCTTCTGAGCCCCTGCCGGGCCTGAGGCGACGCCCCCACAACGGCGTCGATCAAGGCCCCGGCACCATGTAGACTGCCCCTTCCGCCCGGACACCGCAGGAGCGAGGCAGCACGTGGAGGGGAGCACCCGCGCCCGCCGGGCCAACCGGGTCCAGAAGGCCGCCCCCAAGAGCCGACGGCGGCGCCGGGGCGAGGAGCCCGTAGCGGTCACCGCCGACTTCCTGGCCAGCCTGCCCCTCTTCGCCACCCTCGAGCCCGAGCTGCGCGAGCGCCTGGCGCCGCGCATGACCCACCTGGATCTGCCCCGGGGCGAGCGCCTGTTCGAGGGCCCGCCGGCGGACGACAAGGACTCGCCGGTCTTCCTGTTGCTCTCGGGCGACGTGGCCGTGCGGCGCGGCGAAGGGGGCCAGCCGCCCCGGGTGGCCAACTTCGTCGCCGCGGGCGAGGCCTACGTCCAGAAGCTCTTCGTGGTCGAGGGCACCACCGCGCTCGAGGTGGAGGCCATGGTGCCGGTGCGGGCCCTGCAGATGCCCTACCGGGACATGAACTACGCCATGCGCAAGAGCCCGGCGTTCCGGGACGCCTTCGGCGAACGCCTGCGGCCTATCACCGAGCGCCAGAAGGCGCGCTTCGACGACGAGCTGCAGGGCGACATCGCCCGCTTCATCGTGGCGCAGCGCCTGACCTTCGCCGGGCGGGTCAAGCTCAAGCGCATGGACATCTGCATCGAGTGCGACGGGTGCTACGACGCCTGCCGCACCCGCCACGGCACAGACCGCCTGGGGGCCAGCGAGGTCAAGTACGGGCTCACCGAGATCCCGCAGAACTGTCACAACTGCGCGGTGCCCGAGTGCCTGGACAAGTGCAAGTTCGGGCACCTGAGCCGGCACCCCGACACCGGCGAGATCGTCATCAGCGACAACTGCGTGGGCTGCACCATGTGCGCGCAAGGCTGCAGCTTCGGCGCCATCCGCATGCACTCGGTGGCGGATCTAGACATCCATAAGTACTTCCCGAACAGAGACCCCGAACACAAGGGCCAGAACATGGCCCAGAAGTGCGACAACTGCTCGGGCTATGCCGATCAGGCCTGCATCACGGCGTGCCCGGCAGGGGCCATGTTCCAGGTGGACGGCGCGGAGCTCTTCAACTACTGGGAACAGTTCAACGTCCACAAACAGCCTGGCTTCGCGGACGTCCTCTCGCCCGAGGCGGCGGGGCGCTTCAGCAAGAAGTTCTGGGTGGTGTTCTCGCTGCTGCAGATCGCCCTGCTGACCTGGGAGGTGTTCGGACGGCTCTGGTGGCCGGCGGCCACCTTCACCACGCTGTTCCACGGGTGGGGCTGGCTGGCCATGGGGGTCGATCCCGACAAGCCGCTGAGCGGCGGCGGCACCTTCGGTCACACCATCGGCTACATCGGCGCCGGCTGCATGATCGGCACCCAGGGCTACCGGCTGGGCAAGCTCTTCGCCCCACGCTTCGGCAGCGTCCAGGCGTGGATGGACAGCCACATCTGGCTGGGGGTGCTGGGCGGGGTCTACGGCTTCTACCACACGGCGTTCATCTGGCGAGAGCCCATCGCCGTGGTCACCTTCGCTCTGATGATGGTGGCCATCGTGACGGGCACGGTGGGGCGCTATCTGCTGTACCTGGTGCCCCGCAGCGCCGCCGGGCAGCAGCTCGCCCTGGAAGAGATCCAGGCGCGGATCCAGGCGCTGAACCAGTCCATCGAGTCGAAGTTCAAGGACCGGCGGGTCGGCTTCACGGTCATGACCCGCGTGGCGCAGCTCGACGAGCTCGCGAACCTGCCCCCGCCCGAGGTGGACGACGAGGGCATGGCCCGCACCCGCTTGCTGCCCAGCATGGTGGATCTGCTGAAGAAGGATCGCGCCGAGATGGGCGCCATCGACGCCATGGCCACCGAACTGAAGGCCGAGGTGCAAGAGGGCAAGGCCGAGGAGGTGCTGGCCCTGCTGAAGGAGAAGGCGCGGCTTGAGCGGTCGACCAAGCGCCACGCCCTGCTGTCGGTGATCCTGAAGCGCTACCGGGTGGTGCACGTGGTGTCGAGCAACATCATGTTCGGCGCCCTGGCCCTGCACATCGTGCGCTCGCTGATGTACCTGGTGGGCTGATGGGGCGCTGGTGGCTCCCCCTTGGTCTGCTGGCGCTGGCGTGGATCGGGTCGGCGCAGGCGGCCAACCCGCTGAGCAAGCCCCACGCGCACCTGGACAACCAGGCCAACTGCAACAAGTGCCACGTGGCCTTTGGTGGGGTGCCCGCCAGCAACTGCCGCAACTGCCACAAGGACATCGACGGTACGATCCGTCAGGGCAAGGGCCTGCATGGGCGGGTGGTGGGCAACGGCACGTGCAACACCTGCCACCGTGAGCACCTGGGCCGCGGCCACGACGTGCGGGGGCTCAACCCCCGCAGCTTCGACCACAGCCAGACGGGCTACCCGCTCACCGGGGGCCACGGCGGCGTGCGCTGCCGGCAGTGCCACACCGACAAGCGGCCCAGCGGGCGCGACAGCTACCTGGGCGCCCCCACCGACTGCGTGGCCTGCCACGGCGAGTACCACGGCAAGGGCACCAAGGCGGATCTGCGGGCCTGCGAGCGCTGCCACAACACCCAGGGCTGGGCGCTGCTGAACGCCAACTTGCGCTTCGACCACGAACGCGAGACCCGCTTCCCGCGCACCGGCCAGCACAAGGACGTGGAGTGCAAGGACTGCCACCTGGGCAAGAAGCGCTTCTCGCCGCTGAACATCTCGGGCTGCGCGAGCTGCCACAAGGATCCCCACCCGCCCGGGATCTTCGGCCGCCGGCTGTGCGAGGAGTGCCACGTCACGCAGGGCTTCAAGGTCAACAGCATCTTCGACCACGGGTCCACAGGCTGGCCCTTGCGCGGCGAGCACAAGAAGAAGCAGTGCCTGGACTGCCACGCCTGGGAGCGCTGGAAGCCCCGCACGAAGGACTGCGCGGGGTGCCACGAGGACAGCCACCGCGGTCAGTTCAAGGGCACGCCCTGTGCCCGCTGCCACCAGGAGAGCGGCTGGAAGCGGCTGCGGTTCAACCACGACACCCAGAGCCAGTTCCCGCTGCGCGGCAAGCACAAGCGGGTGGACTGCGCCCGCTGCCACCCGGGGGGCAAGTACAAGCCCCTGGACACGCGCTGCGTGGGCTGCCACCGCAACGACAACCCGCACCAGGACACCTTCGGCGACACGCCGTGCTCGAACTGCCACACCCCCGTGGACTGGAAGAAGACCCGCTTCGACCACGGGATCACGGGCTTCCCCCTCGAGGGGCGCCACTCGGAGCAGCCCTGCTACCGCTGCCACCCCAACGGCACCGAGACCCAGGACGACACGGTGCAGGACTGCGCCTTCTGCCACCGCGACCCCCACGGCGATCAGTTCGACAAGGCCCCCTGTGACCGGTGCCACCGCGGGTTCGAGCGCTTCCGGATTCCGCTGTTCGACCACACCCTGGCGCGGTTCCAGCTTGCCGGGCGCCACCTGGAGGTGGAGTGCCTGGGCTGCCACAAGGGTGGGCACTACCGGCCCATCGACACCGCCTGTGGCAACTGCCACCAGAACTTCCACGAGGGCCAGTTCAGCCGGGCCTGCGACCAGTGCCACACCCCCGAGCTGTGGTCGAAGGCGACCTTCGATCATGACCGGCAGAGCGACTACGCCCTGGACGGCGCCCACCGCGAGGTCACCTGCAAGAAGTGCCATGTGCGCAACCAGTACAAGGGCACGCCGCGGGACTGCGAGGGCTGCCACCTGGACGTGCACCAGGGCAGCAAGGGGCCCGACTGCGACCGCTGCCACACCACCCGCGACTGGACCGCGAACCAGACCCAGAACCACGACTTCGGGGCCTTCACGCTGAACGGCGTGCACGACCTGATCGAGTGTGAGCGCTGCCACGGCGCCAACCGTGAGAAGCAGCTCGCCGGCACTGGCCCCGAGTGCGTGAACTGTCACCGGGATCCGCACTTCGGCAGCCTGGGCCCCATGTGCCACGACTGCCACACGCAGCAAGGCTTCCTGCCCAGCACGTTCCTGCACATCCAGACGGGCTTCCGGCTGAGCGGGGCCCACCGCTTCGTGGCTTGCCGCGACTGTCACCCGGGCCGGGTCTTCGGCGGGCTGCCCAGCAGCTGCGACTTCTGCCACCAGGACACCTTCCAGCGCACCGCGGGCACCGACTGCGACCACACCCAGCTCTGCCCGGGCGCCCTCGATAGCTGCCACACCTGCCACGACACGCGCTCCTGGGTGCGCGCCCGGCCGGGCAGCTCCTGCGGGTCGCCGGCGGCGGGCGGCGTGTGCCGGGCCGGGGGAGAGCGCGAGTGAGGCGCCTGCTCGCCCTGTGCCTGACGCTGTCGGCCGCCACGCAAATGGCCCGAGCGCGCGAGGTGGACGTGGACGGCCGCGTGAGCCTGCGCGGCTACTACTCTGCCGACAGCGCTGGCTACACCCCGGTGGGCATCACCTTCCTCGAGACGGACGCGAAGGTCACCGGCCTGACCGAGCTGGAGCTGGGGCTCCTGCTCGACGCCACCTTCATCCTCGACGCCACCGAGGCCAACGAGCGCCGCTTCGGCGAGACCGAGGGCATCGGGCAGGTGCGCCAGCTCCACGTGGAGCAGCCCCGCCTGCTGGGGCGCTTCGACCTGAGCTTCGGGCGCAAACTGCTGTTCGAGGCCGGCAACGCCTGGGTCGATGGCCTGGACGCTGAGGTGTGGTTCGACCGCCGCCGCGCCAGCCTGGGCGTGTACGGCGGGCTCAGCCCCGACCGCTTCGACCGCTCGCTGACGCCCGACTACCAGGCCGCGGGGGTGTACGGCACCTTCCACCGGGACGGCCTGGACCTGTCGGCCGCCTACAACGCGCTGCTCTTCGAGGGCGAGCTGGACCGCCACTGGGCCTTCAACCGGGCCCACTGGAAGGCGGGGGATGGCCTGTTCCTGTCCAGCTACCTGGTGGTGGACTTCGCCGAGCGCGCGGCGGTGACCACCTGGCTGGGCACCGTGGACTACACCCCCATTCCGGCGGTGAACCTCGCGCTGAACCTCAGCCGGTACAGCATCGAGCAGTTCCGCAACCAGGCCGTCTACCGCAACGTGGTCGAGCCCAACCAGGCGCTGATCCTGGGCGACGAGATCATCGATCTGGTCTACAACCGCGCCCGCCTGTCGGCCAGCCTGCGGGTGTGGCGCACGGTCTATCACTACCAGTCGCTGGAGCTGAAGCAGCGGTCCCAGGACGGCCGCGACAGCTTCCTGTACACGGTGGGCATTCGCGACGACGACCTGGCCGGCACGGGGCTGCGGGTGGACCTGTCGGGGCAGCTCGTGAACAACTTCCTCAGCGACTCCTACCTCGTGTCGTTGGACCTCGCCCGCGACCTGGCCGGGCAGCTCGGCCTGGGCGCGCGCCTCACCTGGTTCGACGGCCGGACCGTGGGGCGGGCCACCGAGCGCGGCCGGACCTTCGACGAGGCACAGCAGGTGGTGCTGATGGGCGTGGGCGTGAACTGGCGGCTGAGCCAGAGCCACCACCTGGATGCCTGGTACGACGGCATCTACGAGGCGGAGCTCCAGGACGCGCGCAACGCCGAGAACCTGTTCATCCACACCGGGATGCTGCGCTACTCCTGGCTCTACTGACGCCGCCCTCAGGGCCGCCCACGGGGGCCGGTCCGGCGTGCCAGGGGCCCTGAGGTCGCGGGCCACTGCCGGCTTCCGACCCCTCGCCGCCTGTGCTACCGTCCCCGTCCAGACAACCCCTTGCTGACAAAGGGCATACCCGGATGGACGAGATCTACGACGACCTCAACGAGAGCTTCCAGGGCACCTTCAGCGCGCTGAAGCGCGACCTGGCGCGGGTGCGCACCGGCCGCGCCAACCCGACCCTGCTGGACAACATCCGCGTGCCCTACTACGGGCAGCCCACGCCGCTGAACCAGGTGGCCGCCATCCAGGTCCCCGAGGCCCGGATGATCACCATCAAGCCGTGGGAGTCCACGCTCCTCAAGGACATCGAGCGGGCGATCATGGCCTCGGATCTGGGCCTGAACCCCAACAACGACGGCACGCTGATCCGCATCGCCATCCCGGCCCTCACCGAGGACCGGCGCCGCGACCTGGTGAAGAAGATCCACGCCGTCGGCGAGGACGCGAAGATCGCCGCGCGCAACCACCGCCGCGACGCCCGCAAGTTCCTGGAGGAGCTCCAGAAGGCCTCGGAGATCACCGAGGACGACCTGCAGCGCGGCTACAAGAAGGTGGACGAGATGACCACCGCGGCCACCAGCAAGATCGACGAGATCATCAAGGCCAAGGAAGAGGAGCTGATGGAGGTCTGAGGGCCCGCCCTCGGATCCCCGCACCTCGCCCCGCAAGCGTCGCGCCCGCCGGGCGCGCACTGCACCCTCAGCCCAGGCCGGGCTACTCTTCAAGAGTCAGCGTGAAGCAGCGGAGGGGAGGGGGCCGCCAGGGCCCCCGTGCGGATCAGTCGACCGTGATGATGGTGCCGATGGTCTCGCCCCGCGCCACCCGCACCACGTTGCCGGGCTGCTTCAGGCTGAAGACGATGATCGGCATGTGGTTCTCGCGGCACAGGCTGATGGCGGTGCCGTCCATCACCCGCAGGTCGCGGTGGAGGACCTCGGTGTAGGTCAGCCGGTCGAACCGGGTGGCGTTGGGGTGGGTGACCGGATCGGCGTCGTAGATGCCGTCCACCTTCGTGGCCTTGAGCACCACGTCGGCGTTGATCTCCGCCGCCCGCAGCGCCGCCGCGGTGTCGGTGGTGAAGAATGGGTTGCCGGTGCCCGCCGCGAAGACCACCACGCGCCCCTTCTCGAGGTGGCGCATGGCCCGCCGGCGGATGAACGGCTCGGCCACCCGGGGCATCTCGATGCCCGACATGACCCGGGTGTTCAGGCCGGCGTTCTCGAAGGCGTCCTGGAGCGCCAGGGCGTTCATGACCGTAGCCAGCATGCCCATGTAGTCGGCGCTGGTGCGGTCCATGCCGCTGGCCGCGCCCTTGACGCCCCGGAAGATGTTCCCGCCGCCGATGACGACGGCGAGCTCGACCCCGCTGTCCTTGACCGCCTGCACCTCGCCGGCGATGCGCGCGACGGTGTCGGTGCAGATGCCGAAGGGCCCGTCGCCCATCAGCGCTTCGCCCGACAGCTTCAGCAGGATCCGACGGAAGCGGAGGTCGCTCATGGGGCTGACCTCAGCCCTGGGCCGCCGCAGCCACCTCGGCCGCGAAGTCGTCGACCTTCTTCTCGATGCCCTCACCCACCTCGAAGCGCACGAACCGACGGATCGTGATCTTCTCGCGGATGCGCCCGGCCACCTCGTCGACGTACTGGCCGACGGTGACGTCCGGGTTCTTCACGAAGGGCTGGTCGACCAGGCAGATGTCCTTCTTCCACTTGGCGATCTTGCCGTCCACGATCCGCGCGAGGATGTGATCGGGCTTGCCCTCGTTCTTCATCTGCTCGGCGAAGATCTCGCGGTTCTTCTCGACCTCGGCCTCGCCGATCTCGTCGTCGCGCACGTAGGTGGGGTTGGCCGCGGCCACGTGCATGCAGACGTCCTTCAGCAGCTGCTGGAAGTCGTCGTTGCGGGCGACGAAGTCGGTCTCGCTGTTGATCTCGACCAGCACGCCGATGCGGCCGCCGTGCACGTAGCTGCCGACCGCACCCTCAGCGGCCACCTTGTCGGCGCGCTTGCCGACGGAGGCCAGGCTCTTCTTCTGGAGCCACTCGAGGGCCTTCTCCATGTCGCCGTCGCACTCGACCAGCGCCTTCTTGCAGTCCATCATGCCGGCGCCGGTCTGCTGGCGCAGCGCGGCCACATCCTTCGCGGAGATCGCCATGTCTTACTCCCTGGGGGCTTGGTGTTGTGGGGGCTGTCCGATGGATCAGGCGTCGTCGCCCGCGTCATCGGCGGTCTGATCGGGGCTCGCGCTCGCCTCGGGCGTGGGCATCTCCATGCCGGCCGGCTTGATGGCCACCTCGGGGCCATGGCCGTGGATGGGCTGCTCCACGATGCCGCTGTCGGCCTCGCCGCGACCGCTGAAGCGGTCGTTGTGGGCCTGACGACCCTCGAGCACGGCGTCGGCGATGCGGGCGCTGAACAGCTCGATGGACCGGATGGCGTCATCGTTGCCCGGGATGGGGAAGTCGATGCCCTCGGGATCGGTGTTGCTGTCCACCACGGCCACCACCTTGATGCCCAGCTTGCGGGCCTCGGCGATGGCGATGTGCTCCTTGATGGTGTCGATGACGAAGAGCACCCCGGGCAGGTGCTCCATGTTCTTGATCCCGCCCAGGTTGGCCTCGAGCTTCTCGCGCTCGCGGAAGAGCTTGAGGGTCTCCTTCTTGGTCAGCGCGCCGCTGATGTTGGGATCGGTGAGCATGCGATCGATGTTGCGCAGGCGCTCGATGCTGCCCTTGATGGTGCGGAAGTTGGTCAGCGTGCCACCCAGCCAGCGGTTGGTCAGGTGGTACATGCCGCAGCGAGCGGCCTCCTTGCGCACGGTGTCCTGGGCCTGCTTCTTGGTGGCGACGAACAGCACCGACTCGCCCCGAGCCACCATCTGGGTGACGAAGTCCGCGGCGCGCTTGAAGGCGGGCACGGTCTTCTGCAGGTCGATGATGTGGATGCCGTTGCGGGCGCCGTAGATGAACGGGCGCATCTTGGGGTTCCAGCGGCTGGTCTGGTGACCGAAGTGGACGCCGGCTTCGAGCAGCTCGCGAATCGTGACCGAGGACATGGCAACCTCCTGCGTTGGTCCTCCGCGCCCGTCATCACCCCTTGGATCCCCGCTTGGGGACGCACCGAAGGGGCTCGGGTGCGCGTGTGTATTTCCGCCCCGCACAGTGCGAGGGCGCGGCTTCGTACCAGAACCCACCCGTGGGTGCAAGGCGGCCGCGCCGGCAACGGCTGTAACCAGGGGGACGGCCAGGGCGTTTGACCCTCACGCCCCGCAGGGCTAGCGTTCGCGCTTCCACGGCGCCCGGCCGGGCGCAGGAGTTGGCCACCATGAGCTCGATGACCTTCGACGACGCGACCCCCATCACGGGGCTCGACCAGCTCGTGAGCTACATGCTCGAGCAGGTCAAGCCCCCGGAGCGGTGGGTGGTGGGCACCGAGCACGAGAAGTTCGGCTGGTGGCCGGCCCGGGGGGCGTACCCCACCTATGAGGATCCAGCCGGCATCGGGGCGGTGCTCGAGGCCCTCGAGGCGCGGGGCTGGGAGGCGACCCGCGAGGGCGACGCCATCATCTCGCTGTACCGGGACGGGGCGCGCATCACCCTCGAGCCGGGGGGCCAGTTCGAGCTGAGTGGTGCCCCGCTGCGGCGGCTGCTGGACACGAAGGCCGAGCTCCACGCGCATCTGGATGAGCTGCGCGAGGTGTCCGCCCCCTTTGGCCTGGTGTGGGCCGGGTTCGGGGCCGGGCCCCACGGCACGGCGGCCGACATGCCGCACATGCCGAAGGCGCGCTACGGCGTCATGCGGCGCTACCTGCCCACCCGGGGCAAGCTGGCACTGCACATGATGCACAGCACGGCCACCGTCCAGGCCAACTACGACTTCTCGGACGAGGCGGACGCCATGCGCAAGCTGCGGGCGTCGCTGCTCGTGCAGCCGATCATGGCCGCGGTCTTCGCCAACTCGCCCTTCGTGGATGGGGTGCTGCGCGATGATGTGGTGAGCTGGCGCTCGCGGATCTGGCTCGACACCGACAACGACCGCACCCGCTTTTCACCCCGGCTGCTGGAGGCCGACGCAGGGCTCATCGACTACGTCGAGTGGGCCCTGGACGTGCCGATGTTCTTCTTCACGCGGGGGCACAGCTTCATCGACTGCGCCGGGCTGACCTTCCGGCGCTTCATGGTCGAGGGCTTCCAGGGGCACGCGGCGACCTTGGGCGACTTCGCCATGCACCTGTCGACGCTGTTCCCCGAGGCGCGCTTGAAGCAGTACCTGGAGGTGCGGGCGGCGGACATGGGCCGACCGGAGGACGTGGTGGCGCTGCCGGCCATCCACGCCGGGCTGCTCTACGACGGCGAGGCCCTGGACAAGGTGCTGGCGCTGTTGGGGCACGTGGACCACGCGGCCTGGTGGGCGCTGCGCGAACAAGTGCCCTTCCTGGGCCTGAAGGCGACCTTGAGCGGCCGCACGCTGCAGGCGTGGGCGATGGACGTGCTGGACATTGCGCGAGAAGGCCTGGGCCGCTGGCAGCCCGAGGCCCAGGACTTGTTCGATCACATCATCGAGCGGGTGGCCCAGGGGCGCTGCCCGGCGGATGACCTTCGTGAAGCCTGGGCCGGCGACGTGGGCGCCCTGTTTCAGGCCTTCCGCATCGCCTGAGACCCGGGCGGTCGCCCAGGCGCAGGGCCTCCTGATTCAGTAGCGGTAGCCGCCCATGAGCCGGGCACCGAAGTAGCTGTCGCTGGCTTCCTTGCCCAGCCGCCCGTCGCGGCCGGTGCCGCTGACCTCGCTGCTGAACCCGGTGAACTCCAGGCCACCGCTGAAGAACAGGCCCGACGGCAGCGTGGACGCGAGGCCGCCGTAGATCCGGTAGCCCGAGGTGGTGGCTTCGCCGCCGATCTCGTCGGTGCGATCCCCCAGATCGGCAGTGGGGAGCCAGGCCAGGTCCAACTCCAGGGCCACCAGGGGCGTGGTCAGCGGGATGTAGCCGCCAACCCCCAGGTCGACATACGCGTAGGTGGCACCGCGGTAGTCGTCGTTGTCCTCGACCTCGAAGGCCAGGCTGCCGTAGCCCACATGGGCCTTGAGCGCGGGCGCCGTGGGCGTCCGTCCGAACTGGTGCCGGTAGAGCAGGCGGAACAGCAGGTGCTGATGGGTGGTCTCGAGGGCCTGCTCCTGCCCGTTGGCGTCAATCTGGTTCGTGGAGAGGAACACCTTCTCGTAGCGGACCCCGATGCCCAGACCTTCGGCAGCGTTCTGGAGGAAGGCCGCCAGGGGATAGGCCTCGATGTCCAGCGCGATGCCCGGCACGAGCGAGGACTCGTACTGCAGGCCGTCTGCCAGCACGGGTGAGCCGGCGGCGGGCGTCCACTCGAAGGTCCGGTTCAGCAGCGCCAGCCCAGCGCGGGCCTCCAGGATGGCGGCGCGGGGCCCGTCGGCGGCCGGATCCAGCCGGCGCGGCGGGGGGGCACCGACAGGGGGGCCCACCTGGACGGGCGCGAAGCTCATGTCGGCGGGCGGCAGGGGCTCGTTGGGCGGAGGCGCCGTCTTCCGGTCCAGCACCGCGTACAGATCGCCCGCCACCGCCTTGGCGGCGGCCTCCCACACGCTGCGCTTGAAGCGCCCGCGGGGCACGTCGACCGAGCGCTCGTCGCCCACCATGCGACCGCCCCGAGCGTCGTACACCCGCAGGCGGAGCACGCGGTCGCGCCGGCGACTGCCCCGCTCGACCCAGGCGTAGATCACCGCGTCGGTGCCGCTGCTGGCGGCCGTGTCGGCCAGCCCCTGCGCATCGGCGTGCAGATCGTCGGCCCGCAGGCGCAACTTCGAGGCGGCCCGCCGGAAGCTCTTGGTGGATTGAATCCGCACGCCCTCAATGCGCTTGAGCTGCTTCTGGAAGTGGGCGATGTGGCGGTCGCGCATGCCCTTGCCCTGGATGGCGCCGACGGCCACCTCCAGGGTGTCGCCGGCCCACGCGGGCGAGGCCAGGAGCGTGAGCAGGAGCAGGGGGATCAGGGGGATCAGGCGGATCACTCGAAGCCCTCCCAGGCGCCGTCAGAGGCGCCGCCGACGCCCGACAGGCGCAGCAGGAAATCGTCGCGGTTGGTGGCGTTGGCCAGCGCCTCCTCCTGATCGATGACGCCCCGCGTGAGCAGGTACATCAGCGATTGGTCGAAGGTCTGCATGCCGTAGGTGTTGTGGCCTTGTGCGATGGTCTCACGCAACTCCATCAGGCGGCCCTCTTCCTGCAGCAGCTCACGGATGCGGGCGGTGGCCAGCATGATCTCCATGGCGGCGACCCGTCCCTTGCCGTCGCTCTTCTTCAGCAAGCGCTGGCTGATCACGGCCTTGATGTTGGCGGCCACGGCCAGGCGGATCTGGTTGTGCTGGTGGGGCGGGAACATGCCGATGATGCGGCTGATGGTGTCGGGGGCGTCCACGGTGTGCAGGGTCGAGAGCACCAGGTGGCCCGTCTCGGCGGCGCTGAGCGCTGTCTCGATGGTCTCCTGATCGCGCATCTCGCCCACCAGGATCACGTCGGGATCCTGCCGCAGGGCGGCCCGAAGCGCCTGGGGGAAGCCCAGGGTGTCGTCGCCCACTTCGCGCTGGTTGATGATGCTGCGCTTGTCGCGGAACGTGTACTCCACCGGGTCTTCGATGGTGACGATGTGGGACGTCGCCGTCTGGTTGATCTCGTTGATCATGGCGGCGAGGGTCGTGCTCTTGCCGGATCCGGTGGCGCCGGTCACCAGGATCAGCCCGCGGTGCTCCGCGGCGATGGTCTTCAGCACCGGCGGCAGCGCGAGCTCGTCGATGGACAGGACCTCGTTCGAGATGACGCGCAGCACCATGCCGAGCTGCTGGCGCTGCATGAAGGCGTTCACCCGGAACCGCCCCATGCCGGGCACGGCGTAGGCGAAGTCCAGTTCACGGACCCGCTCGAAGTGCGCGACCTGCTCAGCCCGGGCCATGGTGCCCAGGAGCCGGCGCATCATGTCGTCGGTGAGCCGCGGCGCGTTACGCAGCGGTACCAGCCCGCCGCGGATGCGGAAGAGGGGAGGGAGCCCACACTTGAGGTGGATGTCGGAGGCCCCGCCTTGCTGGGCCACCTGCAGGATCGCCTTGATGTCCATCCGCCAGCCTCGAACCCCTCGGTCACTCACCACGGCTCATCGGTCGCGGTGCACCGGCACAGACCCTACCAGCGTCTGCGGCTGGGGTTAACCCGGTGACGATCAGCCTTCTGCGGGCGGGGGCTCGGTGGCGGTCTGGCGCTCGACGCCGTGGTGGGCCAGCACCCGCCGCTCGATCTCGGCGAGGAGCTCGGGGTGCTCGTTCAGGAAGATCTTGGCGTTCTCACGCCCCTGCCCGATGCGCTCGCCCTCGAAGCTGTACCAGGCGCCCGACTTGTTCACCACGTCCACCTCGGAGGCCAGGTCGAGCACATCGCCCGAGCGGCTGATCCCCTCGCCGTACATGATGTCGAACTCGGCCTCCCGGAAGGGCGGGGCCAGCTTGTTCTTCACCACCTTGGCCCGGGTACGGTTGCCCAGCACGCCCTCGCGGCCCTTGATGGCGCCGATGCGGCGGATGTCGATGCGCTGCGAGGCATAGAACTTGAGCGCGTTGCCGCCGGTGGTGGTCTCGGGGCTGCCGAACATCACCCCGATCTTCATGCGGATCTGGTTGATGAAGAACACCGACGTGCGGCTGCGGTTGATGCTGCCGGTGATCTTCCGCAGGGCCTGCGACATCAGGCGGGCCTGCAGGCCCACGTGGCTGTCACCCATCTCGCCCTCGAGCTCGGCCTTGGGCACCAGGGCCGCCACCGAGTCGATGACCAGGACGTCCACCGCGCCCGACCGGACGAGCATGTCAGCGATCTCGAGCGCCTGCTCGCCGGTGTCGGGCTGCGAGATGAGCAGCTCGTCGGTGCGCACCCCCAGCTTGCGGGCGTAGGTGACGTCGAGCGCGTGCTCGGCGTCGATGAACGCCGCCACGCCGCCAAGCTTCTGGGCCTCGGCCACGGCGTGCAGGGTCAGCGTGGTCTTGCCGCTGGACTCGGGGCCGTAGACCTCGATGATCCGGCCGCGGGGGAACCCGCCGGTGCCCAGGGCGATGTCCAGGCTCAGCGCGCCGGTGGGGATGACGGGGACGTCGGCGTGCAGCTTCTCGCCCTCGCCGAGGCGCATGATGGCGCCCTTGCCAAACTGCTTCTCGATGGCGCTGACGGCCAGCGAGATGGCGCGCTCACGGTTCTTGTCGGGGGCGGTGCGGCTCATGGGGTGTCTCCGGTGGCAGGGGAGCGCTTGCGCCGCCGGGGCGCGCGCGTCTGGGTCTGGGCCCGCTCGGCCAGCCGCTCGTCGAGCAGGCGGGCCAGGGTCTGAGGATCGGTCAGCGGCAGCGCGGGGGCTGCGTCGACGAAGCGCGGCAGCGGCCACGTCTGAGCCGTGCGCCAGCCCTGCTGCGTGTCCAGGCACACGAGGTCGATCTCGTGGACCCGGAGCCCCACGTTGGGCAGCTTCAGGGTGTTCGGGAGCGCCGGACCGTCACCGTCCAGGCGCGCCAACGGCACGTGGGGGACGAAGGCCCGCGGGTCCAGGGCGAACCCGTAGCCCGCCAGGGCCTGGCCCAGGTCGCTGCGGAGCGCCGCCAGGCGCCCCTTCGGATCGGCCAGCCGGACAAACGGCTGTTGCGGCCGGCGCTCGTCGGGGAAGGCGCCCACGGCGTCGAAGGGGAGGGTGAAGCCGGCGTGTTGCGCCGCCACCCGACCCACGGCCATGGTCACAGCCTCGAAGGCCTCGGACGGGACATCGCCAAGGTCGTGCAGCGGCAGGCTGAGGGCGCGGCGAGGCACGGTGTTCAAGGCCACCGGGTGCCCCTTGAGGGCGTCGCGCAGGGCCTGCTGCAGCGTGCCCAGCTCCGCGCGGGCGTCGCGATCCAGCGGGATGGCGAGGAAGGCGTGCACGGCAACGGTCATGGGCGAGTCATCCTCCGGCGCAGGCCGTCCAAGGCGTGAGCGACGGCGTAGCGGCGCACCTGGTCGCGATCGCCGGCGAGCTGATGCCGCTCGGTGTCGTCGAAGTCGGGGCCGCGCCAGGCGAACCAGACAGTGCCCACAGGCTTGTCCGCCGTGCCCCCACCGGGACCTGCGATGCCGGTGATGGCCACCGCGGCGGTGGCCGTGGTGGCCTGCCGGGCGCCCTGGGCCATGGCCCGCGCCACGGGCTCGCTGACGGCGCCGTGGGCCTCCAGGGTGGCCGACGGTACGCCGAGAACGGCGGACTTGACGGTGTTCGAGTAGGCGATGATGCCGCCGAAGACCACGTCGCTGGAGCCTGGGATCGCCGTCAGCGCGCCGCCCACCAGGCCACCGGTACAGCTCTCGGCGGTGGCGAGGGTCGCGCCTGCCGCGCGGGCTGCGGCCAGCGTGGCCTGGGCCAGGTTCAGGCCGTCGGGCAGGCAGGCATCGGGGAAGGCCGCCCGCGCCAGGTGGGCGGCGGCGCGCACTGCGTCGGACGGGCCCCGGAAGCTGATCTCGGTCTCGGGGCCCTGCGCGCGGTAGCCCACGGTCACGCCCTCAAGCGCGTGGGACTCGACGGCCGCAGCCAGCGCAGACTCCCCGACCAACGCGAAGCGCAGGCGGACCGTCGTGGCCTGGTCCGCGGGGGGCACGAGGCGAGCGAGGTCCCGCTCGAGGAACCCGGCCACCTCACGGGGGACCCCGGGCAGGACCAGCACCTGGCACCCGCCGATGCGCACGAGAAAGCCGGGCGCGGTGCCGACGGGGTTCAGCAGGGCCTGGGCCCCCTGGGGGATGGCGGCCTGCTTCCGCCGGGCCGGTGTCAACGGCCGCCCCGCAAGGCGAGTCGTCAGGTGCTCCAGGGCGTGTGCGTCTTCGAGCAGGGGCACCCCGGCGGCCTGGGCGACCGCCTGGGCGGTGACGTCGTCGCTGGTGGGCCCCAGGCCACCGGTGACGACGCAGAGCTCGCACCGGGCGGCGGCCGCGGCGACGGCGGTGGCGATCTGTGCGGGGTCGTCGGGGACCACCACGCGACGGCCAGTGCGGTGTCCCAGTGCCCGCAGGGCGTGATCGATGCGGGCCGCGTTGCTGTCCACCACGCGCCCGTCGAGCAGCTCGTCGCCGATGGAGAGGCCTTCGATGATCACCACAACCCCGGGGTCGGTCAGCGAGGCGGAAGGTGGCAGGGGTACTGCACACCTGTCAAGTGGGTTCTGCGGCGAGGAAGGCGCCGGCCCGAAAAGGATGCGTCGCCTCCGGACGGTGAACTAGACTGCGCCGTCGCTGGGCGAGGGAGGAGTGCGCGCGTGGATTTCCCGCAGCGGTTCGGCAAATACACGCTCCTGAAGCGGCTCGCCACCGGCGGCATGGCCGAGATCTTTCTCGCCCACCAGCGTGGTCTGGGGGGCTTCGAGAAGGAGGTCGTGGTCAAGCGCCTGCTCCCCGAGCACGCCCAGAACGAAGAGCTCGTGGCGATGTTCCTGGACGAGGCGCGCATCGCAGCGCACCTGACGCACCCGAACATTGCGCAGATCTACGACCTGGGGGCCATCGAGGACGGCTACTTCATCGCCATGGAGTACGTGCGTGGGGTGGACCTGCGCCGCCTGTGTTCGCACGGGATTGCCGTCAACAACTACCTGCCGCTGAATCACGCGGTGCGGATCATGGCCGAGGTCTGCGACGCGTTGGCGTACGCCCACACGCGAACGGACACCGACGGGCGGCCGATGAACATCGTCCACCGGGACGTCTCGCCCACCAACATCCTGGTGACGTACGACGGCGGGGTGAAGCTGGTGGACTTCGGCATCGCGAAGGCCGCCAACAAGGCCACCGTGACCCGCAGCGGCCAGGTGAAGGGCAAGTTCGGCTACATGGCGCCCGAGCAGGCGCGGGGCGACGAGGTGGACGCCCGGACGGATCTGTTCGCGGTCGGCATCAACCTCTACGAGATTACGGTCGGGCAGCGGCTCTTCAAGGGCGGCACCGACCTCGAGACGCTGGAGCAGGTCGAGCACTGCCATGTGCCGCCCCCGCGGCATGTGGACGCCCGCTTCCCCGAGGGCCTGGAGCGGGTGATCATGCGGGCTCTGGCGAAGGGGCCCGACGATCGGTACCCCAGCGCCCGCGATATGCAGATGGCGCTCGAGGAGTTCCTGGCGGGGGCCGGGCTGCGCTCCACCGCGGGGATGCTGGCGGGGTACATGCGCCACATCTTCCGCGATCAGCTCGCCCTCGAGGCGGACGAGGCCTCGCGGCTGCGGGCGTTGGTGCGCAGCCTGCCGCCCGAGGAGCCTGCGGCCCGCCGGCCCGCCTTCCGTGACGCGTCCACCGAGGTCACCGCCATGCCGGCCTTCGCCGGGGCTTCGCTGGGCGAGCGGCCCTCCTTCGACCTGGACGACGACGCCACCGCGGTGAGCCACTCGGCCAGCGCGATGCAGGCCCTCCTGGGCGGCGCGCCCGCGCCCGTCGAGGAGGAAGACAACACCGCCTCGCTGGACGGGCCCATGCCGGGGGTGGGTGTGCCCTCACCACGGCCGCAGCCTGTGGCTCAGTGGAGCGCGCCGGCGCCGGCAGCGCCGCCCGTGCCACAGGCGCGACCCCAGTATGTGCCTCAGGCGCCGGCGCCCGTGGCGGCGCCCGCACCGCCCCAGCCTGCAGCCGCTGCGCCGGTGCAGTGGCCGGGGCAGCCTCCGGTGGCGCAGAATCCCTGGTCGGCCTTGAACGCGGCACCCACGCCCGCGCCGTTGACCACGCCCGCCCCCGCCCGGGTCTGGGCGCCGCCGCCCGAGTCGGCGCCGGTGGGGGGGGATGACATCTCCATCAAGCCCCCGCGCAGCTACACGGGCCTGCTCATGCTGCTCCTGGTGGCCGTCGGGGCGGGCGCGCTGTACTGGGTCATGCAGCAAGAGCTGGACAAGCCCGAGCCCACCGGGCAGCGGGCGGCCTTCGACCTGCAGCCGCGCTCCCTCGACGACGTGCTGGGCAAGCACCCGGCGGCCCCCGAGGTGGCGCCGCCGAAGCGGACGGTGGTGCGTCTGACGAGCGAGCCGCCCGGCGCACGGGTGGTGGTGAACGGCAACGTGCTCCCCGAGCTGACCCCCACCGCCGTGCAGGCCTTCGAGGGCCGCTGGACCACGGTGCGGATGATCCTGCCGGGCTACCTGCCCGCCGAGAAGCGGGTGGAGGTCAAGCCCGACACCCAGGCCATCGACCTGGCGCTGGAGAAGGGGTCCCCGCCGACGGGGAGCCTGTACGTGGACTCGGCGCCCCAAGGGGCAGAGGTCACCCTGAACGGCCAGGCCGTGGGCGTGACCCCGCTGAAGCTGCCGAAGGTGGCCGCGCTCACCGAGTTGACGCTTCAGGTGCTGAAGGAGGGCTATGACCCCCACGTGGTCACCTACACGGTGTCCGAGGGCAAGCAGGG
>JACKDL010000019.1:0-55000 GCA_020633555.1 Myxococcales bacterium
GCGTCGTGCCCCCCGAGGCGCTGCTGGGCCGCCAGCGCCAAGGCCACCTGCTCGGCGCCGCCGATCTGCAACCACTGCAGGCAGTGCAGCACCCGCATCAGCCGGCCCCCCCGTACAGGGCCAGGTGCCGGTGGGCCCACGGGCCCGGCGCGAACCGGGCGCGCGCGTCGTCGGCGGCGGCGCGCCCCAGGCGGGCGCGGGCCAGCCGGTCGGCCAGCAGGCGCCGGCAGTGGGCCGCCAGGGCGTCATCGTCGCCCGGCGGCGCCAACAGCCCGGTGCGCCCGTCCTGCACCACGTCGGGTACGCCGCCCACGGCCGGCGCCACCACGGGCACGCCGCGGGCCATGGCCTCCAGCGCGGTCATGGGGCAGCCTTCGCTGGCCGAGGTGCTGAGGACCACATCGGCAGCGGCGTAAAGCGGTTCCAAATCAGCAACATAGCCCAACCGCACCGCGTTCACCGGCGCGGCCTGGGCCACGGCCTGGGCCAGGGGCCCGTCGCCGGCGATCCACACCACCGCTTCGGGCAGCGCCCGGGCCACGGCCAGCGCCGCCAGGGGTCGCTTCACGGGCACCAGCCGGCCCACCCAGGCGATCCAGGGCCGCTCGGGATCCACCCCGTGGGCCCGGGCCAGCGCGGCGCGGGCCTGCGCCCGGGCGGGCGCCTCCGCGGGCGGCCGGGCGGTGGCGTTGGGCACCACCTCGATGGGTCGCCAGGTGACCCGGGCGGCCCGCCTCGCGGTCACTCGATCCACGGCCAGCACCCGATCGACCGCGGCGGCCCCCAGCGCGGTGTAGGCCAGGTGCTTGCCGTGCCCCAGCCAGGTGGCCTGATCGAAGCCGTGGATGGTCATCAGGGCCCGGTGGGCCCGGCGCCGCCCGCCCGCGTACACGGCAGCCTTGTAGGCGTGGGCGTGGGCCGCCTGGATCCGGTCGCTGCGCAGGGCGTCGCGCAGGGCGGCCTGGGCCTGGGGATCGAACCGGCGCGTCACGGGGATGATCCGGGCGGGCACCGAAAGGCCCTGCACCCGCTCCACCAGCGCCTCGGCCTGGGCGGCGCGCTGCTCCACCAGCGCATACAGGCAGCTCGTGGCGCCGTGGGCCGCCAGGGCCTCGGCCAGCGCGCAGGCCACCGCCTCGGCGCCGCCGAAGCCACCCGCGCAGAGCACCTGCGCCACCCGCATCAGCGGGCGCCCTGGCCCGTCAGCAGCACGCGGAAGGTGCGCACCACGATCTTCAGCTCCATGCGCACGTAGGTGTCGAAGCGGTACAGGTGGGCGATGTAGGCCATGTCGTGGCTGGCCTTCGCCCGCGCGGCACGCTCGCTGGCGTCGCCGTAGCCCGCCTGCACCTGCGCCCAACCGGTGAGCCCCGGCTTGACGACCATGTGGCGGTCGGTGAAGCCCGGCACCTTCATCTCCAGCGCGCTGGCGAAGGTCTGCCGCTCGGGCCGCGGGCCGATGAGGCTCATCTCGCCGCGCAGCACGTTGATGAACTGGGGCAGCTCGTCGAGCCGGTGCTTGCGCAGGAAGGCCCCCACCCGGGTGATGCGCGGATCCGCCTGCTGCGCGAACGCGGGGCCGCTGCGGGCCTCGGCGTCTACCACCATGCTGCGAAACTTCAGCATCTCGAACTCGGTGGGCACGCCGTCGTCGCCCGGGCGCATGCGGCGCTGGCGGTAGATCACCGGGCCCGGGCTGTCGAGCCGGACGGCCAGCGCCACCGCCAGGAACACGGGCGCGCCCAGGGTGAACGCCACGGCGCAGGCCGCCAGATCCACCAGCCGCTTCGTCACGCGCACGGACGTGGGCAGGGGCGCGAGCTGACCGGCCACCGCCGACTCGTTCGGTCGGCGCCACAGCCGCCGGCGGCGCCGCAGCGTGAAGCGGGCCAGGCCCACCAGGTATGCGTACTGGGCCACCAGGAACAGCCGCAGGAAGCGCCAGAGGCGCGGCCCCGCGGTGGGGCGGGCGTCCCGGCTGAGCAGCGGCACGCCGAGGGCGAGGAGCCAGCATGCGCCGGCCACCGCCCGACCCGCCGCCCAGGGCCACAGGGCCGCGGTCAGCACCGCCAGGGCAGCCAACAGCAGCAGCGGCCCCATGGTCCGCAGCAGCTTGCGGAGCAGGGCAGGGGCCACGGTGGGCCTGAGGAAGCCCGCCCGGTGCCGCCACAGCATCTGGTAGTTGCCGAAGGCGATGCGCACCCAGCGGTGGAAGGCGTGCTCCAGCCGGGCGGTGGGATCATCGCTGGCCGAGGCGCCCGGCGCGAACGCCACCCGCCGGCCCGCCAGCCGCAGTCGCAGCGGGATGACGTAGTCGTCGTTCACCGTGTCGGGGGGCAGGGGGGTCCAGTCCCGGGCGCGCACCATGTAGGCGGCGCCAGCGGCGCTGACCAGCAGCCCGCGCTCGGCCTCGGCCGCGCGGATCCGGCTCTCCAGGGCCCAGTACTCGCCCTCGGTGCCGCCCTCGCCTCGGATGGTGTAGGCCGCCGCCACGGCGCCCACCTCGGGATCGGCGAAGGGCGCCGCCAGCGCTGGCACGGTGTCGGGGGTGAGCACGGCGCTGGTGTCGGTGAGCAGCAGCAGCTCGCCCGTGGCCGCCTTGGCCAGCGTGTTCAGGCCGTGGGCCTTGCCCTTGCGCACCTCGCCCACGATCAGGCGCACGCCTCGCTCGGCGTAGCGGCGCGCGATGGCCACGGTGTCATCGGTGCTGCCGTCGCTGTAGACCAGCACCTCCAGGGGCCGGGGCGCCGGCAGCGCCAGGGTCTGGTCCAGCTTGGCCGCCAGATGAGCGCCCTCGTTGCAGGCGGGGATCAGCACGCTGATCCTGGGCGCCGCGCCCGGCTCCGTGGGCGTTGCCCGACGGCGCACGGGCCACGCCCACAGCAGCAGGGGGTAGAGCGCGAAGGGGGCGATGAAGGCCAGGGCCAGGGCGCCGATGGCCAGCGCGGCGGGCAGGGGTGCCATGCACCTCCTCAAGACGAGCACAGAGGGGCGGGCGAAGGTCGCAAGGTCGCCCGAGCGCGGCTAAGCTACCTTGCTTGCAGGCTCGGATCATGGGGTTTTCGTGACGTTCCTCCGACCACTGGCGCTCCTGCTGGCCCCGCTGCTTCTGGCCGCGGCGCCCCCGACCCTCCAGCCCGGGAACACGGTGACGGTGGTCATCCCCGATCCGCGCCCCGAGACGCAGCAGCTCGTGGTGGATCCGACGGGCAATATCCCGCTGGGTCGCTACGGCCGGCTCACGGTCACGGGGCTGACCGTCGAGGCAGCCCAGCGGGCCGCGCGCGAGCAGCTCAAGGCCTACATCCGCAACCCGCAGGCCATCACCCTGGCGCTGGTGGACGCCCGCTACTTCGTCTTTGTGACGGGCCAGGTGGAGCGCTCCGGCTTCGTGCGCGTGTCGCCGGGCGAGACGGTGTGGCAGGCGGTGCAGCGGGCCGGCGGGCGGTTGCAGGGGGCCGATCTGGCCCACGTGCGGCTGGCCCGCGAGGGCAAGGAGCAGGTGCTGGACGTGGCCGCCTTCCTGGCAGGCCAGGCCGAGGCCCCCCCGACCCTCGAGCCGGGCGACGTGGTGTTCGTGCCGGCGGCGGTCGGGGCGCCCCAGGCGGGCACCGGCCGGGTGGCCCTGCTGGGGCGGGCGGCCCTGGACGACAAGATCTTCGTGCTGGGGGCGGTGGGCAAGCCGGGCCTGTACGACCGGGCGGGGAGCGCCTCGCTGCTCACGGCGCTGGGCCAGGCGGGGGGCCCCACCCCCGAGGCCGGGCTGACGGGCGCGCGCCTGCTCACGCTCGAGGCCAGCCACCTGGTGGATCTGGCGGCGGCCCTGCGCGGCGAGCTGAACAGCCTGCCGCACCTGCCCGAGAAGGGCGGCGCCATCCTGTACATCCCACCCCGGCGGGCCGAGGACCCCGACCCGTTCGCGCCGCAGATCAACGTGATTGGCGGCGTGACCCGGCCCGGCCGGTACCCGCTGGTGGGGCCCACCTCGCTGGTCGAGGCGGTGGCCATGGCGGGCGGGCCCACCAAGGAGGCCGAACTGGACGAGCTGTACCTGGTGCGCGAGACCCGCAGCTACACGCTGGCCCAGCGCTTCGATCTGGAGCGCCTGCTGGCCGAGGGCGGGGCCCCCATGCGGGTGCGGGTGCAACCCGGCGACACGGTGAGCGTGGGCCAGTCTGCCTACGACGCCTGGCGCACCGCGGTGCAGATCATCTCGGACGTCGCGGTGATCAGCGCCGCCATCCTCATCTTCATGGGAGCCCAGAACTGATGCGGTGGATCATGCTGATGGCCGCCCTGGCGGCGTGGGGCTGCGGGCCCACGATCACCATCCGCCACCGGGATCCCACCCGGCCGCTGGCCAAGGTCTTCTGCGACGGTCAGGCGCAGGGGGATGTGGTGGCCGGCCGCGAGCTGGCCTTCAAGGTGGAGCCGGGCCCCCACACGCTGCTGCTGCGCACCCGCGAGGGCGCCACGCCCTGGCACCCCGAGGCGGGCGTGCCGGTGATCCTGGACGACGGCGTCGTGGTGACGCTGCTGCCCGACAGCGAGCCCGCCCAGTGAGTGGCCCCGCGGGCCGCCCGGGCCGGTTGGATCTGGCGCTGCTCATCGACGCCCTGCGCCTGCGCTGGATCTGGGTGGCCGTGCCCGCCGTGCTGGTGCCCATGCTCGCCGTCCTGGCGGTGAAGACCGTCGGCCCCAACCGCAAGGCGTCGGCGCTCATCCTGGTGCGCGACGACTACAAGGTCGCCCCGGTGCTGCAAGACGTCTCGGTGGGCGTGGCCCTGTCGAGCCGGCTGCCCGAGGTGCGCAGCCTGGTGCGCAGCCCCCAGACCGTCGAGGCGGTCCTGCGCTCGCTTGGGGTGGTCACCGCCGAGATGGACGAGCTGGCGGTCGAGACCACCGTCTCGGGCTTCGCCAACCGCATCGAGGTGTACGGCGAGGGCGGCGGCCTGGTGCGCATCACCCTGTCGGGTCGCTCGGCGGATCTGGTCAGCCAGGCGTTGACCCTGCTCACCGAGCGCGTCATTCAGGAGCTGCTGGGGCCCCGGCGGCTGGCGCTCCAGACCACCACGCGCTTCCTGAAAGAGCAGCTCGACCGCGTGAAGAGCGAGCTGGACCAGGTGGAGACCGAGCTGGGCCGGCTCAGCAAGGACGGCACCGGCTACGTGCCCGAGCTGCGCCGGGTGAAGGTGGACGCCTTCCGCGCCCTGAGCGAGGCCCTCACCGAGGCCGAGAGCGAGCTGGCGGGGGTGGCGGGCGGCGCTCCGCCCAGCGCCATGAACCCGAAGATGGCCGCCAACCTCATCCAGGCCCGGGCCAGCGTGCGGCGCTTGAAGCAGACCTACACCGACACGCACCCCGCGGTGGTGTCGGGCATGGCCGACGTGGCGCGCCTGGAGGCGCAGCTCGGGCTGGCCCCCGGCGAGCAGGTGCCGGCGAACCGGGCCGGCCGCGGCCGCGACGCGGCGCAGAGCCAGCGCAAGGTGGACTTCCTGCGGCGCCGCCTGGCCGAGGCCCAGGTGGACCTGCAGACCTTCACCGAGCACAGCCAGCGGGTGGACCGCCTGCAGCGGCTGCGGCGGGTGAAGGGCGAGGCCTACTCGAACCTGCTGAAGCGCTACGAAGAGGCCACCATCAGCCGCAACCTCAGCCAGAAGCAGCAGGCCGACGACGTGCGCATGGTGGAGCCCCCCGGGCGGCCCCTGGTGACCCGCACCTCCACCACGCCCTTCCTGGCGCTGGCGGGGCTCATCGGCGGGCTGCTGCTGGGCCTGGCCATGGTGGTGCTGCTCGAGCTGCTGGATCCCACCCTGCGGCGCCCCGCCGAGGCGGTGGCGGCGGCGGGCGCCCCGGTGCTGGGCCGCACGCCGGGCGTGCGGTGAGGGCCAGCGGCTGGCCCGACCTGTTCAGCCACCCGGGCCTGGCCGGCGCCGTGGTGCTGGGGGTGGCCGGCGGGCTCCTGGCCGGGGTGGTCCACCCGCTGGCCCCCATCGCGCTGGTGCTGGGCGGCGCCGTGGTGCTCTACGGGCTGCTGCGCCCCATCGGGCTGCTGATCGCGTTCCTGGGCATCCTGTTCCTGCGGCCCACCGACTTCTTCCCCGCGCTGGCGCCGCTCATGCTGGGCAAGCTGGTCGTCGCGGGCGCCCTGGGCGCGATGGTGCTCGACCGGGCCCTGCGTCGAGAGGTGCGCTGGCCCAAGGCGGCCGCGACCCCGTGGATGGCCGGCGTGGTGGCCACGGTGCTGCTCAGCAGCCTGCGCGGCTCGGATCCCGGAGCCAGCCTCGCCACCTTCAACGAGGTCTTCGTCAAGATCATCCTGCTGTACGGCCTGCTGCTGTTCCTGGTGAACACGCCCGCACGCGCCCTGGCGGTGCAGGGGGGCATCGTGGCCTTCACCAGCGTGCTGGGCCTGTACGCCATCCAGCTCAAGCTCACCGGCCAGGCCAACATCGAGGGCAGCCGGGCCGGCGCCATCGGCCTGCTGGGCGACCCCAACGATCTGGCGTTGTCGCTGTTGATGAGCCCCGCCTTCCTCATCATGGCGTGGCCTCGGGCCCGCGGGTTGGGGCGGCTGGCCATCGGCCTGGCGCTGATCGCGGTGGTCGGTGGCCTGATCGCCACCCAGAGCCGGGGCGGGCTGCTGGGCTTCGCGGCCATGGGCTACATGGTGGTCCGCGCCCGCCTGAGGAGCCGCGTGGCCACCTTCGCCCTGGTGGGCGCCGGGCTGCTGGGCCTGGTGCTGGTGGCGGGCGTGGCCTCCCGGCAGACGGTGAGCACCTCGGGCATCGACGAGTCGGCCCAGGGGCGCCTGGACGCCTGGTACGCCGGCTACCGCATGTTCCGGGCGCGCCCCATCACGGGCGTGGGCTACGAGCGCTTCCCCGACAACTACCCCGTGTTCGCCTTGAACCCCGTGGAGTGGGGCCCCAAGGCGGCCCACTCCACCTGGGTGAAGGCGCTGGCCGAGGTGGGCCTGTTGGGGCTGATTCCCTTCTTGGCCATGGTGGCGGTCACCCTGCGCAGCGCGTGGGCCCTGCACCCTCGGCGCGGCCCGCCCACGGTCGCGGCGGCGGTCCCCGAGAGCCTGCTGCCCATGCTGACGGGCCTGCTGGTGTCGGCGTCGTTCCTCAGCCAGACCTGGAACTGGTTCATCTACATCGCGGTGGGCCTGGTGGCGGCCCTGGAGGCCCAGGCGGTGCCTGCGGCCTCAGAACTGGAAGTAGATGAACGGTGAGGCCTCCAGCGGGGCAAACATCAGCAGCCCCAGCACCAGCAAGGCCAACACGGTGAGCGGGCCCCAGGCCAGCGGATCCTGAGCGGGCAGCTTGCGCACCCAGGCGGGCCGCAGCAGGTGCAGCGCGTGCCAGCCCGCCAGGGCCGCGAGCAGCGCCACGGTGCGCGGGGGCCACCAGCGCACGGTCCCGGCGTCGCCCAGCAGCCCCTGGAGGAAGGTCCAGGTGGTGCCGAAGTCGGCGGCCCGGAAGGGCACCCACAGCAGGTGCACGCCCACCAGGGTGGCGGCCCAGCCCGCGGTCTGGCGCAGCAGCGACGACCGGGCGATGTGGTTCGGGTGCACGCCCCAGTGGCGGTGCACCGCCAGCGCCAGCCCGTGGGCGCCCCCCCACAGCACGAAGTTCCACCCGGCGCCGTGCCACAGGCCGCCCAGCAGCATGGTGAGCAGCAGGTTCACGTCCGTGCGCACCGGGCCCTGCCGGTTGCCCCCCAGCGCGATGTACAGGTAGTCGCGCAGCCAGCTCGACAGGGTGATGTGCCACCGGCGCCAGAACTCGGTGATGGACCGCGACAGGTACGGCGTGTGGAAGTTCTCGGGCAGGTGGAAGCCGAACACCCGGGCCACGCCGATGGCCATCAGCGAGTACCCCGCGAAGTCGCAGAAGATCTGCCCCCCGTAGGCGAACATGCCCAGCCACAGGGTGGCCGTGTCGTACAGGGCCGGCTCGGCGAACACCGGATCCACGAAGACGCTCAGGTTGTCGGCCACCAGCGTCTTCTGCACGAAGCCCAGCAGGAAGAGCTGCGCGCCGGCGCGCACGTGCGCTGCGCTCGACCGCACCGGGCGGTCGAGCTGATCGAGGAACTCGCTGGCCCGCACGATGGGCCCGGCCACGAGCTGCGGGAAGAAGCTGACGAACAGCAGGAACTTTGGCAGGTCGTCGCAGCGCGCGATCCGGCCGCGGTACAGGTCGATGGTGTAGCTCATGGTCTGGAAGGTGAAGAACGAGATCCCCACCGGCAGCGTGATGCCCAGGGCGCCCAGGTGCTCGATCCCGAAGGCCTGCGCGAAGCTCTGCACGAAGAAGTCGGCGTACTTGAAGAAGGCCAGCGAGCCCAGGTCGCCGCACAGCCCGATCCACAGGTAGAGCTTGCGGCGCGGCCCGTCGGCGGTGCGCGACACCCGGTCGCCCCACCACCAGCTCCACACGCTGCTGCCGGTGATCAGCAGCAGGAAGCGCCAGTCCCACCAGCCGTAGAAGACGAAGCTGGCTCCCAGCAGCAGGGCCCGGCGGAAGCGGTCGCCCTTGAACGCCGCGAACAGCCCGCCCACCACGGCGATGAACACGAAGAAGGCCAGCGAGCTGAAGATCACGGGCGCCCCTCCAGCCAGGCCCGCAGGGGCGCCTGCAGGGCCTCGGCCACCGCCTGGTGCCCCTGGGCGTTCAGGTGGCCGGCGCCCACCGTGTGGTTCTGGAACCCCACCGGCGGCTGGCCCGTGCGCTGGTAGCTGGCCACGAGCGCCGGCCCGGCGCTCACGTAGCGGGCGCTCGCCGCCTGGGCCGCCGCCCGGTAGATCCGCCCCTCGTGGGGGGCCAGGTCCTCGGTGGCCCCGGCCACGCCGTAGCGCAGGGTGGGGGTGTGCACCACCCAAACCGGGGCGGTGTCGCCCAGCTCGCGCAAGATCAGCGTGAGCCGCTGCACCGCCACCTCCGCCGCCTGCGGAGTGGTGTCGTCCAGGGGGGGCTCGGCGGGGCCGGCAGGCGCCAGCCAGCGGGTGATCAGGGGCTTGAAGCGCCGCATCAGGTAGGTGGCCAGCGCCGAGCGATCGATGATCGGCGCTACCCGCGCCTTCCAGCGATCGGCCGCCACGGGGGGCGGGCGCACCTGACCGCCCTGGATCTGCGCCCCCAGCAGGTGCAGCACGTCGCCCTCGCCCAGGTGCACGATCCACAGATCGGGCTGCAGATCCAGCAGGCGCGCGGCCACCAGCGGGTAGTGGGGCGGGCCCATGGCCGAGCGCCCGGCGTTCACATAGTCCAGGCCCGGCTGGCCCGGGCGGGCCAGCGCGGCTTCGAGCAGGGTGGGGTACTGCGCGGCGTGATCCACCTGTAGGGCTTCGAGGAACGAGTTGCCCAGGCCGATCACCCGCCGCCGGTCGCCCTTCGGCGTGAGCTCGTCGTCCACCAGGCCGCGGGCGTTGATGTGCAGGCGGGCCCGCCCCTCCTTGTGGTTGGCCACGGTGGCGCCCGGGCGCCAGGTCCAGCCCAGCTCGGCGTCGCCCATCTGCGCGGACGGTGAGGTGAGCCACTGGCGGGCCACGGCCTCGCCCAGCAGCCCGCAAAGCGCGGCCACCGCCACCAGCCGCAGCGCGATTCGCCCCGCCTTCATGTGCGGGCGCCTTGCGGTCGGGGGGCCTGCGCCGCCACCCTGCCCGCCATGATGCGGCGACGCACAGCGTGAGCGGCGGGCGGTTGGGGCGCGACGCCCTGGTCTATGCCCTGGGGTTCATCGCCCAGCGGGCGGCGGGCTTCCTCATGCTGCCCATCTACACCCGCTACCTGGACCCCGCGGCCTACGCCACGCTGCACCTGGTGCAGATGACCCTGGACGTCACCAGCATCCTGCTGGCCAGTGGGGTCACCGCGGGGGTCTACCGCTACTACTTCAAGACCGAGGACCCGACCCGCCGGCGGGCGGTGATCCTGTCGGCCTGGGCCCTGATGACCCTGTTCAACGGCCTGGGGGCCCTGCTGCTGGTGGCCTTCGCGCCCCAGATCGCGGTGACGGTCTTGAAGGACCCCCAGGCCACCGAGCTGGTGTACTGGGGGGCTGCCAACTTCGCCCTGGATCCCAGCCTGGTGGTGCCCGCGCTGCTGCTGCAGGTGCAGCGCCGGGCCGTGGCCTACACGGGCGTCAGCCTGGCCCGTCTGACCCTGCAGCTCGGCTTCAACGTGCTGTTCCTGGTGGGCTACGGCGAGGGGGTGCGGGGCATCCTGTGGAGCACCTGCATCGCCTACGTGGCGCTGAACCCCGGCCTGCTGTGGGGCTTCTTCCGCTTCACGGGGCGGCCTCCGCTGCGGGCGGCGCTCAAGGATCTGGTGCTCTTCGGCCTGCCCTACCGGCTCACCGAGGGGGGCGCCTTCATCCTCACGTACGCCGATCGGTTCTTCCTGTTGGGCGCCCATGGCCTCTTCGTCACCGGTGTGTACAGCCTCGCCTACCAGTTCGGCTTCGTGCTCGGCTACCTGGGGGCGGTGCCCTTCTTCATGGCTTGGAACCCGCTGCGGTTCAAGCTCGCCGACCATCCCCCCGAGGCGCGGGCCGAGGCCTTTGGCGGCGGCTTCCTGCTCCTCAGCGTGGTCATGGTCACCCTGGGCACCGGGATCTCGCTCTTCGTCGAGCCCACCTTGGGCCTGATGTCGAACGCCGACTACCACGGCGCCGCGCCGCTGGTCCCGGTGATTTTGCTGGCCTATGTGTTCCAGGCCTGGACCCAGGCGGTGGAGTTCGGGATCCAGGTGGCTGAGCGCACCCGCTACGCCACCTACGGCACCTGGATCGCGGTGGTGATCATCCTGGCGCTCTACGCGCTGCTCATCCCGCCGCTGGGCCCGTGGGGGGCCGCCCTGGCCACCGCGGTGGCCTTCCTGGCCCGGCTGGTGGCGTACGCCGTCTTCGCCCACCGGCTGTACCCCGTGGACTACCCCTGGGGGCCCGCGCTGCGAACCCTGGCCAGCGGCGCGCTGGCGGTGGCGGGCTACTTCGCGTGGGCGCCCCAGGGCTTCTGGCTGCAGCTCGGGGCGGCGACGGCCCTGACCGTGGCCTACGGGCTCGGCGTGTGGGGGCTGGCGCTCGATCGGGCGCGGCGGGTGGCCCTGCGCCGCATGGCCGCACGGGGCGTGGCCGCTGCCCAGGTGCGGCTGGGCCTGGGGGCGCCATGAAGGCCACCCTGCCGCTGGTCATCAGCGTCGACGTCGAGAGCGACCACTGGCGCCCCGCCCGCGGCGAGAAGCGCTTCACGAACCTGCAGCACCTGGCCCCCCTGGTGCGCCGGCTGGTGGCCCGGGGCCTGCGCCCCACGCTGCTGCCCACGTACAGCGTGGCGGTCGATCGGGCCAGCGCCGAGCGGCTGGCCGAGCTGACCGCAGACGGGCGCGTGGAGCTGGGCGCGCACCTGCACCCGTGGAGCACGCCCCCGCAGGCCGAGGCGCTGGTGGACCCGAACACCATGCTCTGCAACCTGCCCGACGCCCTGGTGGCCGAGAAGCTCGCCCGCCTGACCGAGGCCGTGGCGGCGGTGGCGGGCCGCCGCCCCACCACCTTCCGCGCCGGCCGCTGGGCCCTGGGGCCGCGCACGGTGCCGCTGCTGGTGCAGGCGGGCTACACGGTGGACTGCAGCGTCACGCCGTACACGTCGTGGGTGGGGGATCACGGCCCCGACTTCGACGGGGCGCCCCTGCGGGTCTATCGCCTGGACGCCCACCGGGACCCGCGCGAGCCG
The DNA here is from genome assembly GCA_020633555.1 of Myxococcales bacterium. Lineage (GTDB taxonomy): Bacteria > Myxococcota_A > Bradymonadia > UBA7976 > UBA1532 > JACKDL01. Next base: position 11,741 of record JACKDL010000019.1, read on the forward strand.
GGCACGGGGCCGCTGGTGGAGGTGCCGCTGACGGTGGGCTTCAGCGCCCACCCGTTCGCCGCCTTCGCCTGGGCTCGCCGCCAGCTCCACCACCCGCGGTTGCGCCCGACCCGGCTGGCGGGCGTGGCGCACCGAGCGGGGGTGGTGCGGCGCATCATCGGCAGCCCCGAGATGGCCTCGGGGCCCGCGCTCGCGCGGCTGGCGGGAGCCGCTCTGCGCGAGGGGGCCGACTGCGTGCACTTCGCGCTGCACAGCCAGAGCCTGTGCGCCGGCAACTCGCCCTTCGCCCCCAGCAGCCGCGCCGCGGCCCAGGTGGTGGACGCGCTCTTCGACGCCGTGGACCGCCTGGCGGCTCACTACACGCTGCGGGGGATGACGGTGGGCGAGGCCGGTCGGCGCTTCGCGCCGCCGTAGCCCGGCTGTACTGAGCAGCCCAGCGAGCGTCAGGCCTCCAGGGGCCTCACACGGCCGCCAGCTCCTCGAGGGTCATCTCGATGGAGCACTCCAGGGTGACGTTCGAGCGCGCCATGCGCGGGTCGAGCCCCACCAGATCCGCCAGCCCCAGCTTGGCCAGGTGCTTGTGGACCGAGGGTGCCACGTCGGTGAACACCAGCGTCACGCGGCGGGCCTGGCACTGCGAGTACAGGCGGACCAGCGCCACGAGGCCGGTGGTGTCGATGCGGTGGACCTGACCGAAGGAGAGCACCAGTCGGTTCAGCGTGCTCAGATCCAGACCATCGAGCTGATTGGGCAGGTTCAAGGCCGAGGCACCTGTCAGGGGCCCCTGCAACTCCACCCAGCGATCCATCCGATGACGGCGGAAGAACATAGTTAACCTCACATACCTCGAAAAAGTAATAGATATCAATAGGTTCGAGGCCCCTGTATCCTTGCGGAATACGCGCACCCGATCAAGGGGCAGAATTCCATACGGGGTGGAACTTTCCGTGAGTGCACCTGCCACACCGCAGCCAGGTGGAAGCATTGGAGGCATGACGGAGGAACGAAGGGAAACCTGGGGGCGGATGGGGCTTTGGCTCCTGTTGGTCACCCTGGCGTGCCCGATATTTTTCGTCTCGGAAGCCCCCGGCAACGACTTTTCGAGCCACCTGGCCACCGCCTGGCTGGCCCACGACGGTTTTGCAGGTGGGCCGTGGGCCGCCTGGTACCGCTTCGACCTGGTGCCGCTGCCCTATTGGCTGCCGACGCTGCTGCTGGCGCCCCTGACGACCCTGTTGGGGCCCCCCCTGGGGCTGCAGGTGCTCCTGGCGGGTCTGTTGGCGGCGCTGCCCCTGGCGCTGAGAGCCGTGGAGCGAGCGGCGGGTCGCGAGCCCAGCGCCACCGCCACCGCGCTCGCCCTGCTGGCCGGGTTCAACTGGGCGTACTGGCTGGGTGAGCTGAGCTTCCTGCTGGGCCTGCCCGCCGCCCTGTGGGCCATGGCCGCCTGGCTGCGGCTGGGCGCTGATCCCCGGGCCCGTCGCCTCGCCGCCTTCGCGGCCTGGACGGTGGCCGCCTACCTGGCCCACATCTACGCCCTGTGCGCGGTGCTGGGGTTCATGGCGGTCAGCAGCCTGCTGGCGCTGCTGGGGCGGGCGCGGGTGAGCGGGGCCCAGTGGGCGAGCTGGATCCTGCCGCTGGGCCTGTTCGGCCTGGGCGCCTGGCTGATCCTCGGGGGCAAGGGGGCCGCCGCGCACCAGGGGGGGCTGGTGTTCGACTTCGCCCCCTGGCGGCTGGCCGACAGCCTGGCGCTGCCCTTCATGATCACCGTGGGGCCCCGCTGGTGGGCGGCCATCATGCCGGCCATCGTGCTGGGGCTGGGCCTGCTCAGCGATCGGCGCCGCTGGGATCTGCGCCTGCTGGGCGCGGGCGCCGGCTTCTGGCTGTTGGCCTGGGCCGGCCCCGCGGGGCTCGAGACGCCCTTCGGCCTCGAGGACATCGGGCGGCGCTTCAGCCCGTGGGGCGTCTTGCTGCTGGCGGCCGGCCTGGGCCCGCCGCGGCGGGCCGCGCTGCGCCGGCTGAGCTGGGCGGCCGTGGGGCTGTTCGCCGTGGTCCGGGTGGGGGACGCCTGGCGGGCCCATTGGCGCCATCGGCCCGTGGTGGCCGCCATCGGCGGCCTGGTGGCCCAGGTGCCGGCCGGGGCCCGGGTGCTGCCGCTGCTGCGCCTGCCCACACCCACCGCGGCCGACTTCCGGGTGCACCGCTCGGTGAACCGGGTGGTCTACGAGCGCCAGGCCTACTCGCCCCACGTGTTCGCCCGCTCGGGCCAGCAGCCGCTGCGGCACGTGCGCGGGGGCGACCACCGCCGGGTGGATGACCTGCAGATCAGCGCCGCCGACTGGGCCTTCTACGACTTCGCGCTGGTGCAGGTGGCGCCCCACACCCCCCCTTGGGCCCCGCTTCTGGCTCACGGCACGCAGGTGGCCGAGGCCGGGGGCTTCCGGCTCTACCGGCTGGACCGGGCCAGGGCTGCCAGCAGCCCCGCCACCCCCGCCTCGACGGCGGCGAGCACCGGCGGGAAGGCGTCGGCCGGTGCGCCGTCGGGATCGGTCACCTCCAGCGCAGGCCCCCCGTAGACGCCCAGCAGGTGGGCGGGGCCCTCCAGGCGCTCGAGCTGGCTGAAGGTCATGGCGATCCAAAGGTCGCCCGGCTGCCGGGGCACCTGGCTCACCGCCCGCGCCCGGTGGGTGCCCAGCGGGGGGTGGTGGGCCACGACGGTGGGGTGGGCCGGTCGCCCGGGCCAGGCCGCCAGGCCCGCCGACGCCCACGCGCGCTCGGGCGCCGCCTGGCGGGCCAGCGCCTCGGCCAGCGCGCTGCGGATGATGTTGCCCTCGCACACGAACACCACCCGGCGCACGTGGGCCAGCCGGGGCGGGTGGGCCCGCAGGCGCGCTTGCGCGCGGCGCAGCGCCTGCCGCCGCAGCCGGCGCAGCGGCAGCCCCGCCAGGTCGTGGAGCACCTGGCCGGCAGTCTCCAGGGCCGGCGCCGGGTCGTCGCGGGTGAGCGTGTCCCAGGCCTCGCGCCCCCGGAGCAGCCGCCCCAGCTCGGCCGCTGTCTGGCGCGCTGGCAGCGCGCGAGCTGCCTGCTTGAACCACTCCAGGTCCCGGGTCAGCTCGCGGGCCCGCAGGCCTGGCGTGGGCCTGGGCGTCGTCCATGGGCGCCCGGTGACGTGCGCGAACCAGGCCCAGGGGAAGTCGGCGCCCGAGGCGGTGGCCAGGGGCAGAGCGCCCCAGAAGCGGCCGTTGATCTCGATGAGCCAGCGGCGGCCGTCGGGCGCGACCTTGTACTCGAGCATGGCGGCGCCGTCCCAGCCCAGGGTCGCCACCAGGGCAGCGGCGTCCCGCGCCAGCGTGGGGTCCAGCGGCTCGCCCACCCGCAGGGAGGAGCCCCCGCCGCTCAGCGGGACCTCGTGCAAGCGCCTGTATTGAAAAGCGAACTTCAGCTCGCCGGCCACGGCGAACACGCCCACGCCCACCCCGGCGCCGGGCACCCGGGCCTGCACCACCACGGGCCCCAGGGGCCGCAGCCTCGCCAGGGCGCGGGCGCCCTCCGCCGGGGTCTCGTAGGGGATCACCGCCCGGTGGCGGCCCAGCGCGCCGGCCCAGGCCTTGCTCTGGTCGGGTTTCACCACCCCGGGGCTCAACCGGCGCAGATCGGGGTCCGGATCCTCGGGACCGACGGCGACAGTGGGGGGGATCGGGACGCCCGCCGCCTGGGCCATCTGGGCGGTGCGGCCCTTCGACAGCGTCACCGCCAAGGGCTGTGCCGGCGGGATCACCAGCGGAGCGAGCGCACCCAGCCGGGCCCGGTCCTCGGCGATGGGCACCAGGCTCCAGTCCGTCACCGGGACCACGGCGGCCACCGGCGAGGCCGCCAGCCGCGCCGCCAGGGCCGCCACGAAGGCCTCGCGGTCCAGGGCCGGATCGGGGTGACGCCACAGGCCCACGGCGTAGCGGCTGCGGGCGGCCAGGGGCAGCTCGGGGCCGGCGTGGCCCACCAGGCAGGGCACCCCGCGGCGGCCCAGGCTGCGCACGACGGCCAGGGCGGCCGGCTGCGCGCCGTCCAGCACGAGGGCGGGTGCGCCGGTGGGCTTCACTCCCGGGCCAGGCGGGCCAGCAGCCCCAGGTGGCCCCGGATGGCCCGGGCGGTCTTCATCTTGCTGTGGCCGAACACCCGCGAGCGCAGCACCGCGGGGTGCTCCACCACCGTGCGGCCCGACTTCACCAGTCGGGCCAGCAGCTCGGCCACGCCCAGGAAGCCCTGGTCCGCGAGCTCCATGTCGGCCACCGCCTCGCGGCGGTACACCCGTACGCAGCTCGTGTAGGTGTGCAGGCCGCCGCCCACCACGCCCCGGTACAGCGCCGAGGCACCCTTCGACAGGCCCAGCCGCCAGCCGGGCACGTTCTGCACGCCGCCGTCGGGGTGGTAGGGCGAGGCGGTCACCAGGTCCACGCCGTCGGTGAGCTTGGGGATCATCTCGCCCAGCACCAGGGGGTCGTAGGTGCAGTCGCAGTCGATGGAGCACACCACGGCGGTGTCGGCGGCGCGGATGCCTGTGTGGATGGCCCCGGCCACGCCCCGGTTCTGCGGGTGGCGGACCACCTGGACCCCCGGGCGCTGGCCGAACAGGGCGTCGAGCCGCGCGGCCGTGTCGTCGGTGCTGGCGTCGTCCACGAAGACGTAGCGCAGGGCGTAGCGGGCGCCCAGGCGCGCCTCCAGATCGTCCAGGGTGTTGGCCAGGAAGGGCAGGGTGGCCGACTCGTTGTAGCAGGGCACCACGATGGACACGGGCTGGCGGGGCCCCTCCGGGGCGGGTGCCGCCGCGACCGCGGGTTCGGCGGTCGGCGCGGCCTGGGCCAGGGCCGCCTGCGTCAGCCCCAGGTGCTCGGCGATGGGGATCACCCGGCGCCCGGCGAGCTGGGCCCGCAGCCGATCGCCCATCTCGCTCAGGTTGCGGTACTGGCGCACCCGGCTCAGCCAGCCGGCGCTCACGCGGGGCTGCTCGGGATCCAACTCCCAGATATGGAAGTACATCACGAAGGGGCCGCGGTCTTCGGCGAACCAGCGGCGCAGGGACAGGTCGGCCACCGCGGGCGGAAACTGCCGGAACCAGCCGCCGCCGGCCACGGGCAGCACGGCGCCCCCCACCTTCAGGCTCGACACCGGCACCTCGGTGAGGCGCAGCCCCCCCGAGTGGCGGTGTTCGTGGATGCTGCGGGAGGCGTCGTCCACGAAGTCGCGGCCGCGGGGGGCCACGCTGGCGTCGTAGCCGTAGCCCTCCTCGGCCAGGATGTCCAAAGCCCACAGGGTGCTGGGCTTCAGGAAGTGCGGGATGCGGTGTCCCAGCACCCGCCGGCCCGTGGCGGCCTCGATGGCCTGCCGGGCGCGCTGCCGATCGGCGCGGAAGGTCTCGGGGTCCATCTGGTCGATGCGGGCGTGGCCATAGCCCTGGCTGGCCACCTCGTGGCCGCGCTCGACGATGCCCCGCACCAGCTCGGGGTGCCGCTCGGCCACCCAGCCCATGACGAAGAAGGTGGCCCGGGCGCCCAGGCCGTCGAGGAAGGCGAAGGTGCGCGCCAGGTTGTCGCGCAGGCGGCGCTCGAAGCGGCCCCACTGCGCGGGGTCGATGAGCCCCTCGAAGGCGCCCACGTGGAAGTAGTCCTCCACGCCCACGGTCAGCAGCACGGTCCGGGTGTCATCCACGGCGTCGGCATACGGCGCCTGCCGCCCGGTTTGCAAGGGGCTCGGCTCCAAGTTTCCCGTCACCTGCCCGTGCAGTATGCTCCGCGGCCGTGGGATGGACGGCGACGAGCGGCCCGCGCCGGGTGGCGGTGGTGGGTGGGGGCATGTTGGGCGCGCGGCTGGCCTGGTTGCTGGCCGACGCCGGTGTGGCCGTGACCCTGTACGAGGCGGGCCCTACGCTGGGCGGCCTGGTGGCGCCCTGGCAGGTGGGTGACCTCACCTGGGACCGCCTCTACCACGTCATCCTGCTGTCGGACGCCCGCACCCGAGCGCTGGTGGAGGCCCTGGGCCTGGGCGACCGGCTGCGCTTCGGGGTCACCCGCACCGGCTTCTACACCGACGGCCGACAGCACAGCATGAGCGACGCGCTGGAGTTCCTGCGCTTCCCGCCGTTGGGGCTGACCGACAAGCTGCGCCTGGGGGGCACCATCGCCGCCGTGGCTCGCATGCCGGCCGGCCCCTGGTTGGAGCGCGTGCCGGTGCTGGACTTCCTGACGGCGCTGTCGGGGCGGCGCACGGCCGAGCGCATCTGGCGCCCGCTGCTGCAGGCCAAGCTGGGCGACGAGCACGCGCGGGCGCCGGCGGCCTTCATCCACGCCACCATCCAGCGCATGTACGCCGCCCGGCGAGCAGGCCTGAAAGAGGAGCAGTTCGGGTACGTGCAGGGGGGCTACGCGCCGGTGCTGGCCGCGCTGACCGCGGCGCTGCAGGCGCGCGGGGTCACGCTGCGGCTCGGCCAGCCCGTGCAGGCGGTGGAGGCGGGCGGCCGGGTGCGCACGGCCGGGGCCGTCGAGGCGTTTGATCAGGTGGTGCTCACCACGTCGCCCCGCATCGCCCACCGCCTGCTGGGTCAGGCGCCCCCGGCCGCGGTGCAGCGGCGGCTGGCCGCGGTGGAGATGATGGGCGTCATCTGCGCCTCGGTGGTGCTCGACCGGCCCTTCCGGGGCTTCTACGTCACCAACATCACCGATCCGTCGCCCTTCACCGGGATCATCGAGATGAGCGCCCTGGTGGATCCCGCCGAGCTGGGCGGGCGGGGGCTGCTGTACCTGCCGCGCTACCTGCCCGCGGACCACCCCCTGTGGGCCGCAGACGACGACGCCCTGCAGGCCACCTTCCTGGGGGCGCTGCAGGCCATGTACCCCGACCTCACGCCCGACCGGGTGCGGGGCTTCGGCGTGGCCCGGGCCCGCGACGTCATGGCCACGCCCGTGCGCGGCTACAGCGCGCGCCGCCTGCCCCCCGTGGACGTGGGCGTACCCGGGGTGCGGCTGGTGACCTCGGCGCAGATCGTCAACGGCACGCTGAACGTGGACGAGACGCTGGGGCTGGCCGAGCGGGCGGCCCCGGCCCTGCTGGAGGCGCTGCGATGAAGCCCCTGGCCGGCCTGTCGCTGGACCTGGACAACGAGTGGTCCTACCTGAAGGTCCGCGGCCGCCCCGAGTGGGCCGAGCTGCCCAGCTACATCCCGCGGCTGGTGGATCTGGGGCTGGCGGCCTTCGATCAGGTGGGGGTGAAGATCACCTGGTTCATCGTGGGCCAGGACGCGGTGCAGCCCGAGAACCAGGCGGCCCTCGCCCGGCTGGTGCCCGCCGGCCACGAGGTGGGCAACCACAGCTTCCGCCATGAGCCGTGGCTGCATCGCTACAGCCGCGACGAGCTGGTGGACGAGCTGAGCAAGGCCGAGGAGGCCATCGCCCGGGCCTGCGGCCAGCGCCCCACGGGCTTCCGCGGGCCGGGCTACAGCGTCACCGCCACCGTGCTCGAGACCCTGCTGGATCGCGGCTACCGCTACGACGCGTCCACCCTGCCCACCTGGATCGGCCCGCTGGCCCGGGCCTACTACTTCCGCGCCGCCAAGCTCGACGCCGCCGAGCGCGAGGAGCGCTCGCAGCTCTTCGGCACCTGGAAGGAGGCCCTGCGCCCGGTGAAGCCGTACTGGTGGCGGCTGGACGACGGGCGGCGCCTGCTGGAGCTGCCCGTCACCACCATCCCCGGCCTGCGCACGCCCTTCCACCTGAGCTACCTGCTGTACCTGGCCCGCCGCAGCACCGTGGCCATGGAGGCCTACCTGCAGCTCGCCCTGCGGGCCTGCCGCGTCACCGGCACCCCGGTGAGCTTCCTGCTGCACCCGCTGGACCTGCTCGGCGGCGACGCGGTGCCCTCGCTGGCCTTCTTCCCCGGCATGGACCTGTCCACCGCCACCAAGCAGGCCCTGTTCGTGCGGGTGCTGCGCCGGCTGGCGGGGCTGTTCGACGTGGTGCCCATGGGGGATCTGGCCGAGAGCCTGCGGGTGGATCCGCGCCTGTCCGAGCGCCCCTGGGCCGGGGACACCTGAGCCCATGTGCGGGCTGGTGGCCGTCTTCGAGCGCGATGGGCGCCCGGTGCCGCCGCCCGTGCTGCGGGCCATGACGGGGGCGCTGGCCCACCGCGGCCCCGACGGCGAGGGCTACTGGCACGGCCCGGGCGTGGGCCTGGGCCACCGCCGCCTGGCGGTGATCGATCCCGCCGACGGTGCCCAGCCCATGGCCGCCGGCGATCTGCGGGTGGTGTTCAACGGCGAGATCTACAACCACGTGGAGCTGCGCGCCGAGCTCGAGGCCGAGGGCGTGGTCTTCGCGAGCGATCACAGCGACACCGAGGTGCTGCTGCACCTGTACCGGCGCCACGGCGCCGACCTGGTGCACAAGCTCGACGGCATGTTCGCCTTCGTCCTCCACGACGCCGCGAACCGGCGGGTGTTGGCGGCCCGCGATCCCTTTGGGATCAAGCCCTTGTATCTGGCGCGCGACGGCGAACGGGTGGCGCTGGCCAGCGAAATCAAGGCCCTGCTGCGCCACCCGGCCCTCCCCGCGCGGGCGGCCGCGCAGCCCCTGGCCGAGTACTTCCTGCTTCAGTTCGTGCTGGACGACGAGACCTTGTTCGAGGGGGTCGAGAAGCTGCGGCCGGGCCACCTGCTGAGCCTGGATCTGGACCGCTGGCGGGTGCACATCGAGCCATGGTGGGCCCCCGACTACACGGTGGATCCGCGCTTGGACGAGGACGCGGCGGTCGAGGCCCTGCGCCCCCTGCTGCAGGACGCCGTACGGCGCCAGGTGCGCAGCGACGTGCCGGTGGGCACCTGGCTCTCGGGCGGGCTGGACTCCAGCCTGGTGACGGCGCTGGCCGCGCCCCACCTGGGCCCGCGGCCCGTGGCCTTCCACGGCCTGTTCCCCGACACGGGCGCCGCCTACTCGGAGCAGGCCCACGCCCGGTCCGTGGCCCACCACGTGGGCGCCGAGCTGGTGGAGGTGCCCATCGGGCCCGACGGGCTGGACACGGCGCTGCCGTGCCTGATGAGCCTGATGGACGAGCCCGCGGCCGGCCCCGGCCTGTACCCCCAGTTCCGCATGGCGCAGGCGGCCCGGGCTCACGTCACGGTGGTGCTGGGCGGGCAGGGGGGCGACGAGCTGTTCGGCGGCTACACCCGCTACCTGGTGGCGTACCTGGAGCAGGCGCTGAAGGGCGGCATCCTGGGCACGCACGACGAGGGCGAGCACGTGGCCACCTTGCACTCCATCGTGCCCAACCTGCGCTTCCTGCAGGGCTACGAGCCGCTGCTGCAGCACCTGTGGCGGGACGGCCTGTTCGGCCCGATGGAGGACCGCTACTTCCGTCTGCTGGACCGCACCGAGGGCGCGCTGGAGCTCTTTGCCCCCGAGCTGCGGGCACGGCTGGAGGGCCCCGGCAAGGCGCACCTGAAGGCGCGCTTCGACGACGTGTTCCACCGGCCCGACACCGCCAGCTACCTGAGCAAGATGCGGGCCTTCGACCGCATCGCGTCGCTGCCTGCGCTGCTGCACGTCGAGGATCGGGTGACCATGGCCGTGGGCCTGGAGTCGCGGGTGCCCCTGCTGGATCGGCACATCGCGCGGCTGCTCGACCGGCTGCCGCCGCGGGTGGTGTTCGCCGGGGGTCAGCTCAAGCGGCTGCTGCGCCGCGCGGCGGCCCCCTGGCTGCCGGCGAGCGTGGTGGAGCGCCAGGACAAGATGGGCTTCCCGTTCCCCTTGAACGCCTGGCTGGCGGGGCCCCACCGCGACTTCGTCGCCGACACCCTGCTGTCCACCCGGGCGCGGCAGCGCGGCCTGTTCGAGCCCGCCGCCGTCGAGGCCTTGGTGGCCCAGGGCGGCGCGTTCAGCCGCAAGCTCTGGGGCCTGCTCTGCGTGGAGCTGTGGTTCCGCGCCCACATCGATCCCCCCTCGGGAGACCCCCCATGACCGCACCGCAGGATCTCGCCCCGCTGGACCTGGGCCGCATCGGCGTCATCGGCCCCGGCATCGTGGGCGCCCCCATGGCCGCCCTGCTGGCCCAGGCCTCCGCCGCCGGCCACTACGGCCCCCGCGCCCACGTCACCGTCGTGCAGCGCGACTCGCCCACCTCGGGCTGGAAGGTGGCCGCGTTGAACGCCGGGCGGTCGCCCATCGGCGGCATCGAGCCGGGCCTCGAGGTCATCATCGCCGCCACGGCCGCCAGCGGGCACCTGAGCGCCTCGCACGATCCCGGAGTGCTGCGGGACGCCGACGTGGTGCTGGTGTGCGTGCAGACCGACAAGGCGCCGGGCGGGGGCCCCGACTACGGGCCCATGTTCGGCGCGTTGGAGGGGCTCACCGCGGCGCTCAAGGCGGGACGCGACGCGGGGCGGCCGCCGGCGCTGGTGATCTTCGAGTCCACGCTGGCGCCGTCCTCCATGGCCACGGTCATGACGGACCTGTTCGCTGCCGCCGGCCTGGTGGAGGGCCGGGACGTCTTCCTGGGCAACAGCCCCAACCGGGTCATGCCGGGCCGGCTGGTGGCCCGCATCGCCGCCGCCGACAAGCTGGCCGGGGGCCTGCACCCCAGCACCCCGGGCCGCATCGCGCAGCTCTACGCGCCGCTGGTGACCGAGGGCACGGTGCACCCCACCAACAGCCTCACCGCCGAGGTGGTGAAGACCCTGGAGAACACCTGGCGGGACGTGCGCATCGCCCTGGCCCACGAGGTGGCGCACCACTGCGACCGGGTGGGGGTGGACGTGTTCCGGCTGCGCCAGCGGGTGAACGCCGAGCTCGCCCGCGGCGACGCCGCCGACACCGACGCTGCGGCCGTGCCCACCGGCGCCATGCTGGTACCGGGGGTGGGGGTGGGCGGCCACTGCCTGCCCAAGGACGGCATCCTCATGCGGTGGCGCTTCGACGAGGCGGATCCGAGCCGCGCGGCGCGCTCGCTCATCCACCGCGCCCGGGTGATCAACGACGCCGCCCCCGCCTACACCGCCCGCCTGGCCGAGGCGCTGGGGCCCCTGGCGGATCGGCCCGTGACGCTGCTGGGGCTGGCCTACCGGGCCGACTCCGACGACACCCGCAACAGCCCCACCTTCGGGCTGGCGGCTGCGCTGCGGGCCCTGGGTTGCGCCGTCACGGTGCACGACCCGTATGTGCGGCCGACGGACGCCAACTTGCGCGACGCCGGGCTGACGGCGGCGCTCACCGCCGATCTGGACGCCGCCCTGGCCGAGGCCGAGGTGGCCTTCCTGTGCCAGGCCCACGCCCCCTACCGCGACGCCGGGCCGGCGCTGCTGGCGGGCCGCCCGCGGCTGCGCGCCGTGGTGGACGCCGCCCACGTGTGGCCGGCGGTGCCCCTGAGCGACTGGCCCGTGCCCGCCCGCGGGGTGGGCCGCGGGGGGGCCTCGACGGGGCGGGAGCCCGACGCTGAGCTGGTGCAGGCGGTGGCGCAGGCCCACCGGGCGCTGGGGTGGGCGTTCACCCGCGAACTGGCTGAGGTCATTGATGATCTGAACGCTCGCTATGCCGCGGACGACTTCCAGCGGGTGAGCCTGGACACCGTGCGGGCCCTGGCGGCCACCTGCGCCACCGGCTGCGATCTGCCAGCCCTGGGGCCGGTGCCGGCCAGCCCCTTCCCGTCGACCCTGCTGCACGGGTCGACTTTGGCGGGCTGATCGAAGAAAACCAGGGTGGCGCCCGTGCAAGACACCCGCGAGCCCTCACCCAGGAGCCTTCGATGATCGCGCTGACCCTCGTCGCCAGCCTGCTGGCCCCGGCCGCCGGCCAGCCCGCCGCCAAGCCCACCATCGCCCAGGCCAAGGCCGCCGCCGCCGCGTGGAAGCAGGCCGTGAAGGCCGGGCGGAAGGCATTCACCGCTCAGAACTACGACGCCGCCGCGAAGCACTTCCAGGCGGCCGTAGACCTGGACCCCAACGACGCCGCCACCTTGGGCGAGCTGGGCTGGATTCAATACAAGGCCGGCCGCCTGCCCGCCGCCGAGGCCACCCTGCGGCGCGCGCTGCTGCACGTGAAGGCGGCCAAGACCGAGGGCATGATCCGCTACAACCTGGGCCGCGTGCTCGAGGATCAGGGCAAGGCCGTCGAGGCGGCGGACGCGTACCGCCTGAGCCTGGCCCGGCGCCCCCACAAGGTGGTGCAGGCCCGCTTGGATGACCTGCAGGGCAAGCTGACCCCGGCCGGCAAGGCCACCCTCGACCAGATCTGCGCCCAGGCCATGTCGGACTGGAACTGCGGCACTGGCGAGGACGACCTGAAGTGCACCTGCGCTGCCGAGAAGACCCTGACCAGTGAGGCGGCGGCCACCAACGGCGCCCCGGTGACCCCGGCCGGGGGCGACACCGAGTTCAACCAGCACGTCATCCTCCGGGCGGCGCTGCTGGCGGTGAAGGGCGAGGGCATGGGCAGCCTGGACGCCCGCCACCTGGCGGTGGAGACGGGCAGCGGGGGCTGGCAACACGTGGGCCTGGTGGTGCAGGGCTGGAGCCCCGGCGCCAGCTACATCCACAACAGCGGCACGCTGAAGGGCTTCGAGTTCGTCGACCGACTCAGCACCGGCGAGGGCGAGCTGCTGGTGCTGCGGGTCAACAACGTCGAGAGCGACGGGGACTACGGCAGCAACACCATCGAGCTCGACGAGCGCGACACCCTGTACCTGTGCCACGGCAATGGGGGGAACCCCGCCTGCTTCCACCTGGACACCATGCGCAAGCGCGGCGTCGAGGTGATGATCGACGGCGAGCCCCACGAGGGCGAGCTGAGCAGCCAGGGCTACACCCTGGACGCCAGCGTGGGCCACATGGCCATCACCGTGAAGGCCGGGCAGGGCGAGGTGCCCGCCGAGGTCAAGAGCGGCCTGGGGCGCGTGAACTACGACAAGCTGGGCTCGACCCCGGGCTGGCAGATCACGCCGCTGCGCTGACTCACCGGGGCACCGGCCGCGCGACGCCCCACACCTGGTGGCGCAGCACCGCCAGCCCCGGCAGGTTCACCCGCGCCGCCTCCACTGCAAAGCCGCTGGCCTGCAACAGCGCCTCGGCGTCGCGGGTCAGGTGGCAGCCCCCCGCGCACGGCCGCCACAGCGGCTCCAGCCGCCGCTGCCAGCGGGCCACCGCGGCGTCCGGGTCCAGGCCGTGCTCGCTGAACAGCAGCCGCCCCTCGGGGCGCAGCACCCGGCGCACCTCGGCCAGCACGACCGCGGGATCGGGCACGGTGCACAGGGTGTAGGTCATGACCACCGTGTCCACGCTGGCGTCGGGCAGCGGCACCCCCGCGGCGCTCAGGGGCAGCCACTCCACGGGCAGGCTCAGCCGGGCCGCCAGGCGCCGGGCCCGGCCCAGCATGCCGTGGGACGGATCCAGGCCCCACAGGCGTTGCACGCGGGCCGGGTCGTAATGGGGCAGGTTCAGCCCTGAGCCCACGCCGATCTCCAGCACCTGCCCGTGGGCCAGAGGCACCACCTTCTGGCGCTGCCGGGTGATGGGCCGAGCGCTGCAGGCCCAGTGGGTCAGCGGAGGCAGCAGCCAGCGGTCGTACAGGCGCGCGATGGGGTTCATGGGGCCAGCGTGCCATGGCACGGTGAGCCCACGCAGCCCCAAGGAGCCCGCCATGATGCCGCCGCACCTCACAGACACCGTGCCGCCCGACGGCGGCGTCCTCACCGGCGACACGGTGCTGCTGCGCGGCTACACCTTCGCCATGCTCGACGAGGCGGTGGACATCACCGGCCCGGACGGCCAGGCCGTGCCGCACACCCTCGAGATGGGCGGCGAGTGGGAGGGCGAGGGCGACTTGCCCGGCGCCCGCCAGTACCGCTGCATCGCGGCAGTGCGCCTCACGGGCCCGCTGCGCCCGGGCGCCTACAGCCTGGCTTTCCTGGGCGAGCGGCTGCGCTTCCAGGTGTTGCCGGGCCCCGGGGGGTGACAAACCGGCGCGGTTGCGACATACAGCGGGCGACATCCAACCCGGGGAGGGGAGCCCAATGTCGTTTCGCCGCCTGAAGTTGAGCCGCCTGAGCCTGAGCCGCATTGCCCTGGCCGCCGTCGCACTGCTGGGCTGTTCCGAGGACGAGGCCACCACGCCGCCCGCCGGTGAGCAGCCGGGTGAGTCGGTCTGCGTGGGCAAGTGCGACGGCCTGTACGCGCCGGTCGACGACGCGCTCTACGCCGTGGACCTGGCGAAGCTGAACCAGATCTGGCCGGGCGCCCGCGCCGCCGAGAAGCTCAGCGACTTCTACACGGTCGAGATCAAGCTGCCCGCCGGCCCCTCGGTGCTGGCTCCCACCCACATGTTCGCCGACGAGATCACCGTGCTGCCCTACCACGACGGCGACGGCGCCGACGTGGTGGACGCCTCGGGCAACCCCATCGTGCAGGGCGACCGCGAGCTGGCGAAGGCCTTCCCGCCGGGGGCCATCGGCTACGCCATCAAGCACCACCGCCCCGAGCGCCGGGTGCTGGACTTCGGCGCCCTCATGGCCGGCGGCGGCAGCGCCGCCAACGCCCTGAAGGAGGATCTGAAGCTCCAGGACACCCACATCGAGCTCGTGGTGGGCGTGGAGCGCCCCCTGGGCCAGAGCGGCGAGATGGTTCAGGGGGTCATAACCCTGAACAACCCGCAGAACTACCAGAACGGCCGGTTCGGCAACGACCACTACTCCATGGTCTTCGTGCGGCCGCAGTTCCCCGCGGCCGCCGCCGGCGACGCCCTGTGGTACGAGGACAACATCCGCACCATGATGCTGGCCTTCAACGCCGTCTCGGCCTTCCCGGGCGACTACAACGGCGGCGATCCCCTGGCGGCCTTCAGCCCCGACAAGGTGCGCGAGCACGTGCGCGAGATGGTGTACGCCATCGCGGGTGAGGGGGAGCGCCAGGCCGAGGCCCGCGCCTTCTTCAAGGCCCAGGCGAACATGATCTACTGCGCCGAGCTGGCCCACGTCTCCACCAGCGCTGGCCTGCTGGTGCCCCTGAACCAGGCGGGCCTGGTGGACAGCGGCCTGGTGGATCAGGCCACCTTCGACCGCTTCGCCCAGTACGTGCAGGCCCACAACGACGGCATCGCCACGCCCTTCACCCAGCTCAACGGCAACACGCTGGCCCAGTACGTCACCGCCACCATGGCCCCCGACGCCCTGCGCCCCCTCAGCGAGCTCACGGGCGAGACCGACCGGCTGGCCTTCCGCCCGCAGACCATGGCCGAGATCGTCGAGGGCTTCCTGCGCACCCACATCCCGCGGAGCGATCCCCGCCTGGGCGGCGAGGCCCTGGCCCCGCTGCAGGCGGCGGTGCTGGCGGCCATGAAGCCGGGTCTGCTCGAGGCCATGGGCATGGATGACGCCCTGTACCAGAGCATGATCCGCAACGCGCAGGACCGCATCGCCAGCCTGCAGGAGGATCTGGCCGATCCCGAGATCAGCGAGGCCCGCCAGATCAGCACCCAGCAGGCCATCGACGCCGAGCAGGCGGCGCTGGCCGACGCCCAGGCGCAGCTCGCCCAGCTCGCCGCCAAGCGCAACATCGTCGAGCAGGTGTTCGCCCAGGTGCTCACCGTGGTGGGCACGCAGCACGCTGACTACGCGGCCTTCCGCGAGGCCCTGGCCCCGGTCATGGCCCAGGCCCGGCAGCTCGCCGGCCCCCGCGGCGGCGACGGCGTGGGCTACTTCGTGCCCCCCAGCGCCCTGCACCTGGTGGCCCTGGGCTGCCAGGAGGACGACCGCTGCGGCGGCCTGATCGGGCTGGAGTACGTCGGCCACGGCATCCACCTGTCGGCGGTCACCGTCAACCAGCCCGAGCCCGTCAACACCGACTTCCCGTACATCGCGCTGTACGACATCGCCCCGCGCCCCGCGCAGGACTACGACCAGGACGGCCAGGTGAGCGCCCGCGGCGACGAGTACATCGTGGTGGCCAACGGCGGCACCGCCCCGGGCGACGCCAGCGGCTGGCGCATCGACGACCTGGTGGGCACCCGCTACGAGTTCCCCGCGGGCACCATCATCCAGCCCGGCCACACGCTGGTGATCTACGGCAGCGATCCCAACACCCGCGGCGGCCTGGGCCTGAACGACAACGGCGACACCCTCAGCCTGTACAACGCCGACGGCGCCCTCGTGGAGAGCCTGAGCTACGGCCGGGCCGGCGTCGATCAGGTGTTCCGCAACGCGGTGTTCGTCCCACAGCAATAGCCACCGGGCCCGGCGGCCGTGGCGTCAGCCGTCGCCCTTGTGGCGGCGCGAAGAGGCCAGGATCCGCCGGTACAGCTTCGCCTGTGCCCGCTGCGCCGCCCGCTGGGCGTGCGCGTCCGCCCGCAGGGCGTCGTGGGCCTGAGCCCGCCCCAGCCGCCGCCAGGCGTCCAGCCGTTCGGCCGCCAGCGCGCCCGCCGCCACCGCGGCCTGCACCGCGCACCCGGGCTCCCCCTCATGGCTGCAGTCTGCGAAGTGGCACCGCGCCGCCCACTCGGCCACATCGGGGAACACCGCCGCCACGTCCTCGGCGCCGGCGTCGGGGGCGAACGCCCGCATCCCGGGCGTGTCCACCAGCAGCGCGCCGCCGGGCAGCGGGATCAGCGACCGGTGGGTGGTGGTGTGCCGGCCCTTGCCGTCGTCGGCGCGCACCGCCTGCGTGGCCTGGCGGGCCTCGCCGAGCAGGGCGTTGATCAGGGATGACTTGCCCACGCCGCTCGACCCCACCAGCGCCACCGTCTCACCCGGCCCCAGCAGGGCCCGGAGCTCCGCCAGCCCCTCGCCGCGCTGGGCGCTCACCGGCAGGCAGGGCCGATGCTTCACCGCGGCCACGGCCTCTGCCACGGCCGCCGGGCCGCCCGGGCAGGCGTCCGTCTTGTTCAGCACCACCGCCCCCTCGGCGCCGGCGTGGTGCACGGCGGCCAGATAGCGATCCAGGCGCCGCGGCTTGAAGTCGCCGTCCAGCGCGGTCACCACCAGCACGCGGTCCACGTTGGCCGCCACCCGCTGGCGCGCGGCGCGGCGCCCGGCGCCGATGCGCGCGAAGTCGGTGCGCGGCGGCAAGATGGCCTCCACCATGCACACGTCCGGCGCGGGCTGGCTGACGGCCACCCAATCGCCCACCACCGGCAAGGTGCCGTCCTGATACAGGTGCGGCCGAAGCAGGGCCCGCCTCGGGCCGCTCGCCGTCACCACCTCCGGCTGGTCGCGGTGATCGGCCACCACGCGGGCCGGTGTCCAATCGGGGCGGTCCAGCGCCAACAGCGCGGCCGCCCAGTGCGGGCCGAAGCCCAATGCCTCCAAGTTCATTTCACGACTTGTCCTGGCTCGAGGCGCCCGTGCGGGCGCAGACCCAGCGCCCCCCACTCGGGGGTCTGCGCTGCGGCAAGAGGCCACGGGCTGAAGGGGGGACGCCGCCAGGGCGCCCCGGGACTTCAGCGCAGGTGACCGCCAGAGAGGTGAAGCCGGGCCATGGACAGGCCTTTCCGGACGGGGACAGGACAGCGCGGAGGGTCCCAGAGGGGGGCGGGCGGGGTCAACCGAACTGGACGCCCCGCCGACTCAGGCTGCCGTACTCCCAGCCCTGGACGGGCCAGGTGACCTTGGGGCGGCCGCCGTCGCCCCAGGCGGCGCCCGCGGCCACCAACAGCGGCGTGAAGTGCTCCACCGTCGGGTGGTTCATGCGAGCGGCCGGCGCCTGCGTCTGCCACTGAAGCAGGGCGTCCATTTGCCCGCCCTGCACCACCTCGCTCACCCAGGCGTCGAACTCCGTGGCCCACGCCGGCGGCGGGGGATCCCCACGGAAGCTCACCTGACGCAGGTTGTGGGTCACGTTGCCGCTCCCCAGGATCAGCACCCCCTCGCTGCGCAGCGGCGCCAGCTTGCGCCCCAGCGCGAACAAGGCCTGGGGATCCTGGCTGGGCAGCGACACGGCGAGCACCGGCACGTCCGCCTTCGGCAGGAACCACTTCAGGGGCACCCACGCGCCGTGGTCCAGCCCCCGCTCGGGCGCGCGCTGCACTGGCTGCCCCTGCAGCAGCCCGGCCACCCGGTCCGCCAGCCAGGGCGCCCCGGGCGCCGCGTACTGCACGTCGTAGAGGGCCTTGGGGAAGCCGTAGAAGTCATAGATCAGGGGCAGGGTGCGGGTGGCGCCGATCTGCACCGGCGCGTCCTCCCAGTGGGCCGACAGCACCACGACGCCGCGCAGCGCGGGCCACCGCTGCGCCCAGGCGGTCAGCTCGGCGCCCTTCACCGGGTCCAGGGCCAGCGTTGGTGATCCGTGCCCGACGAAGGCGACGGGGATCGGGGCGGTGGAGGTGTTCATCAGCGGCTCCTTGCCAGCGCTCGCTGCCGCGGCCCGGCCGTCGGGCCGGCAGGCGGTCAGCAGGCCGGCGGCGGCCAGCGCCAGGGCTTCGCGGCGGGTCGGGTGACTGTTCATGGGGGTACGATGCGGCCCGCCCCCCGGGGGATCGAGGGGCGTGTCGGCAACGGTCTGTTGTCGGGGAAGGCCAACCCCCACAGGCGCCCCTGGGGGCTTGGCACGCTTCTTCCGCAGGGGTGCTCGGAGCCGTTGTAAACGGCTGCAACCCCGCTATCTTCTGCCCCCAGCAAAGGGGGCGAGTTGCTCACCGTAAGCATCCTGCACAACGCCGACTTCTCTGCGGGTGACGAGGCGTTCGAAGACGCCGAGGACCCTCCTGACGCCTACGGCGACGCCGCGCGGGCCGAGGTCCGCGAGGTCGCGCACGCGGTGGGTGCGGCCCTCGCGCCCCGCGCCCGGGTCTTCGTGGTCCCCATCCGCAGCTCCGCCGACATCACCCGCGCCCTGCGGCTGACTTCTCCAGACGTCGTCTTCAACCTCTGCGAATCCCTGGCAGGCGACGCGCGCTACGAGCCCCAGGTGGCCCTCCAACTGGCCCGCGCCGGGGTCCCCTTCACCGGGAACCCGGCGTCGGTGCTCCGGCTCTGCCTGGACAAGCTGGCCATCACCCAGGCGCTGGCCCGCGCGGGCGTGCCGGTGCCGACCTCCTGGGCGATCGTCGGCAGCGATCCGCCCGACGGGTTGATCTACCCGGTGATTGTGAAGCCCCGCAGCGAAGACGGCTCGGTGGGCATCACCGCGCGCTCCGTGGCGCGGGACGCCGCCGCCTTCCGGGCCGCGGTCGCCGAGCTGCGGCGTCTGGTGCGGGGCCCGCTGATGGCGCAGCGCTATGTGGAGGGCCGCGAGATCAACGTGTCGCTCCTCGGGGGCGGCGCCGGCCTGCAGGTGCTGCCGCTGGGCGAGATCGATTTCGGCGACATGCCCGCGGACCGCCCGCGGATCGTCACCTACGACGGCAAGTGGACCCCCGGGCACCCCGAGTGGCGGGGCACCACCGCGGTGGAGGCGGTGGTCGACCCGGGTCTGGCGCGCCGCATCCAGCAGGTCGCCCGCGGTGCCCGCAGCCTGGGCCTGCGGGGGTACGCCCGGCTGGATCTGCGGGTGGACGCCGCGGGCACGCCCTTCGTCGTCGACGTGAACCCGAACTGCGACCTGGCGTCCGACGCGGGCTTCGCGCGTGCGGCTGCCCGAGCCGGGATCGACTTCACGACCCTGTGCTGGCGGCTGGTGCGCGCGGCCCTGGAAGACGCCCCCACGCCCCTCTCGTGCGCGCTCGTCGCGCGCCGCCCTGCGACCCACACGTCCGCTCACACGGAGCTTCAGGCATGAGAATCCGCGGCCTCGATTCCGCCAGCCGGCCTGCTCTGGCCGCGCTGCTCGAGTCCGTCCAGAGCTTCGACGCCGCCGAGGTACTGGTCGCGCTCGAGCTGGCCGACGCCGCCCTCGCCGATCCCCAGCAGCCCGATTACCGCTTCCTGCTCGCCTGGGAGGGCGACGCCTTGGCGGGGTACATCTGCTTCGGACCCACCCCGATGACCGACGGCACCTTCGACCTGTACTGGCTCGCCACCTCCCCGGCGTTCACCCGCCGCGGCGTGGCCCGGCGCCTGGTCGAGGCCATGGAGGCACAGCTTCGGGTGGACGGGGCCCGGATGGTGCGCGTCGAGACCTCCAGCCGGGATGGCTACGGCGCCGCCGCGGCCTTCTATGTGGCCGCGGGCTACGAGGAGGCGGCACGCCTGCGGGACTTCTACTCCGAGGGCGACGACCTCATCACGTTCACCCGCCGGTTCACCGAGCGGGCCTTGGGCGACGAGGTGGAGGCCTACCGGTTGGCCTTCGAGTACCGGGACTTCGCCGCCGAGCGGGACTTCCTGGTGGCCTGCAGCGCCCGCTTTGGTCTGGGCGATCCGGGCCGCGTGGTGGAGTGGGCCTGCGGCCCGGCCCAACACCTCGAGCACTTCGGGCGCGACCGCGAGCGCGCCCTGGTGGGTGTGGACCGGTCCGAGGAGATGCTCCAGGCCGCGCGCAGGCGCTTGGGCGACCGGGCCGAGCTGGTCCTCGCCGACATGTGCGAGTGGGTCGTGCGCCCCGGCGCCGAGCTGGGCTTCATCCCGCTGTCGTCGGTGCACATGCTCGCCCGCGCCGACCGGATCGCTGCTTTCCTCGACGCGGCGCGGCGCTCGCTCGTGCCCGGGGGCGTGATGGTGATCGAGGCCACCCACCCCCGCGATCTGACCCCCGAAGGGGCCTGGGCCACCGACTGGCGCATCCACGAGCGGGGCATCGAGCTCGAGGCGCGGACCCGCTTTGATCTGGCCCGTCGCAATGGCCCGCAGGTGCCGCTCACGCTGTCCATCCGCAGCCGCCGCGACGGCGTCGTCCGCGATCACGTCCGCGAGATGACCTGGTACGTGCCCGATCTGGCCGAGTGGGAGGCGCTGGCACGGGCGGCGGGCCTGGAGGTGGCCGCCACCCTGGGCGACCTGGATGTGGGCACCCCCTTCACCCACCCGACCGCCTGGCGCCTGGTGTTGGTCCTGCGCGCGCCGAAGTAGGCGCGCAGGCGAGGCACCTCAGCGCAACGCCGTGCGCAGCCCGCCCAGGAAGCGCGCGGCGTTCGTGCCCACCCGCCGCACCGTATAGCCCCCCTCCTGAACCACCAGCGTCGGGATCCCCAGCGCCCCGATCACGCGCCCGTTGCGCTCGAAGTCCTCGGGGCTCAGGCGCCAGGTGCCCGTGGGATCACCCAACGCGGTGTCCAGGCCCAGGGCCACCACCAGGAACTGCGCCCCGTGGGCTCGCACCCGCGCCAGGGCGCGCGTCAGCGCCTCCTGGTAGCCGGCGCCGTCCAGCTCCTCAGGCAGCGGCAGGTTGAGGTTGAAGCCCTCGCCCAGGCCCTCCCCGGTCTCGTCGGCGAACCCCGAGAAGTACGGGTAGGCGAAGCTCGGATCGCCGTGGATCGACACCGTGAGCACGTCGTCGCGCTGGTAGAAGATGTCCTGCTGCCCGTTGCCGTGGTGGTAGTCCACGTCGAGGATCGCCACCTTCCCGTGGGCGGACAGCGCATGCGCCGCGATGGCCGCGTTGTTGAAGTAGCAGAAGCCGCCGAAGTGGCGCCGCTCGGCGTGGTGGCCCGGGGGCCGGACCAGCGCGTAGGCCACTCGGCGGCCGTCGAGCAGGGCGTCGGCGCAAGTCAGCGCGCAGTCCACCGCGCGGCGCGCCGCCAGGTACGCGTTGCGAGTGAGCGGGGTGAACGTGTCCACGCAGTAGTAGCCCGCCCGCACGCTCAGCTCCTTCGGCGGCCGGGCAGCGTTGCGGACCGGGAAGACGTAGGGGTAGACGGGCTCGTCGGGCCCCAGCCCCTCGCAGACCTTGCGGAAGTAGCGCACGTACTCCGGGTCGTGGACCGCCAGGACCGCGGCATCCGGATGTCGCCGCGGCTCGGCCTCCTCGAAGCTGGGTGAGCGCCGCAGGGCCTTCAAGATCGACCGCAGCCGCGCCGGCGACTCCACGTAGCCGCGCTCGCGGATGTGGTGGATGTCGTGGCGGTCGTTTGCGATCACCAGCACCTGGTCGGCGGCCTCGCCGGGCTCGGGCGCCGGCGGGCGTTCGTCGGCAGGGGTATAGCGCGGCGCGCGCAGGGCAATGGGGTCGTGGGTGAACGACGCCACCACGGCCTCGTTGTAAGCCGGCGTGCAGAGCCACGCGTACTTGCGCTCCAGGATGGCCCGCACCGCGGCCTGAGCGAGCGCGCGGCGCACACGGCCGCCCAGGGGATCGCACACCAGGTAGGGCGGCGCGTCGTCGCTGTCATCCAGCGGTGTCTCGTAGGCGGTCCCGGCCACGGGCCGCGCCCCGTAGCGCTCGTAGAACTTCAGCCGCGCGGCGTTCTGGCGCCGCTGCTCGGCGTCCTTGCACAGGGCCGGATCGTCGGGCAGGCACTCCATCAGGATGGCCTTCACGCCCAGCCGGCGGGCGGTCTCGCGCGTCGCGCGGTAGAGCGCGTCGCCCAACCCGCGGCCGGTCCGCCCCGGCGCCGCCGACAGATAGTCCAGGTACAGGAAGCCGATCTCCGGCTCGTGGAGCAGGAGCGCGACCCCAATCACCTGGTGGCGCCGCTCGGCCACGTACAGCAGCGTCTGGAAGCCCTTGCCCAAGGCGTTCACGAGCTGGCCGGGCAGCTCGTCGATCTCCTTGGCTCGGGCCAGGGGGAAGACCTCACGCAGCATCGCCTGGACCTGCTCGACGGCGCTCCGGTTGCCGGCGAGCTGGGCCTCGTGCACACGACGGATTCGGAACATTCAGCGCTCCAGTGGACCCCGGGTATGGGCCGCGCGGAGTATCGCGACTTCGGTCGCGGCGCAGAATCGGAATCGCCGGGGGCGCCTACCCGCCCGTGGGGGCCGGCGCCGTGGACGAGATCAAGGGGGGTCTGGCCCTGACGGGCCGAGAGGGGAGCGGGGGAGGTCCGGGCCCTCCCCCGCGCTGGGGGAGAGAGGCTCAGCGCCGGCGGCGGCGCACGCCCACCAGACCCAGCAGACCCAGGAGCAGCAGCGCGCTGCCCGGGCCCTGGTCGTCGGCCACGTCGCACGAGCAGCTCGAGCCGGTGTAGGCGTCGAAGCCCTCGCTGGGCCCGGCATCGGGCACGCCCATGTCGTCGCCGCCACCGCCGGCGTTCAGCTCACCCAGCACAACCTCGAAGTTCTGCCAGGCCTCGCCGCCGTCGTCGCTCCACTCGCCGTTCTCCATGTGGCCGTCGTAGGCGCGCAGCTCCACGTCCACCGCGGCCAGATCGAAGTCGGCCGGCACCTCCCAGGCCAGGATCCACTCGCGGTCGGTGTTGCCGCGCCCGATGGTCATGCCCTCGGGGGCGGTCAGCAGCTCCACGCGGATCTCGTCGTTCAGGCCGCTGTCTTCCACCCGCAGGGTGTAGCGGTACAGCTCGCCGCGGAACGCCCGGGTGCGGGGCTCGGTCACGAAGCTCGGGGCCAGGTTGTTGACCTGCACCTGGATCTCGCTGCGCTGCTGGCGCTCGGGGGTGCCCCCGGCCACCACCACCTGGAAGATCCCGTCGTCGGCGTAGCGGTGCCCCACCTCGCTGCCGCGGGCCGTGTCGCCGTCGCCGAAGGCCCACAGCCACCGCTCGGGGTCGGGGTTCTCGGCCCGATCGCACACGGTGGGATCCACCTTGGTGCTGAACTGGCTGAGATCGTCGCCCACGCGGAACACCATGCAGCGGCCCTCGTCGCCCTCCAGGTGGTCGCCGCCCAGCGGCACCTCCTCGACCCAGGGCGCCAGCTCGTAGGGCCGGATCTCCTGGGTGACCACGCCGCTCCAGTCGTCGGTCAGGGTCACGCGGATGGCGTAGTTGCCCGCCTGCGGGTAGCTGTGCTCGGCGGTGCCGCTGGCGCTCGCCTCCACCTCGAAGGCGCCGTCGTCCTCGAAGTCGAAGCCGTAGGCCAGGTTCTGGGTGTCGGGATCATTGGCCACCACGGTGATCTCAATGGCGCCGCTGCCCCGGTTGCTGATGCGGATCTCGCGCACGACGGTGGGGCTGTCGACGATGACCGCCTCAAACTCGCCGCGCACCGTCTCGCCGTTGGCGTCGCTGACCTCGATGAAGCCGGCGTAGGCGCCGCCCTCACCGGCCCAGGCGTAGTCGTGGGCGCCGGCCATGCCCACCAGGGCCGCGGTGGCCTGGGCGTCGGCCTCGTCGCCCCAGTGCACCACCACGTCCACGAAGTCCCCATCGGGATCGCTGGCCTCCACGGTCAGCTCGGCGTGGCCCCGCGGGCCCACGGCGACCTGGATGTCGTGGATGACGGGCGGCTGGTTCTGCTGGATCCACTCGTCCAGCTCGATGCTGGCCTGCCCCTCGACGCTCGCGCCGCTCCAGGGGTCGGTGACCCGCACGGTGACGGTGTTCACGCCCGGGTTCGGGTAGTCGTGGACCACGGTGTTGTTGGCCTGATCCACCACCTCGAACTGGCCGTCCTGGTCGAAGTCGAAGCTGTAGACCAGCTCGCCGCGGCCGTCGGCGTCGTCCGCCTCGACCCCGATGAGCACCGTGCCGCCGCCCAGCAGATCCATGCTGATCTCGCGGATGACGGTGGGGTGGTCGATGACCTCGGCTGCGAAGTCGCCCCGCACGGTGGCGCCCTCGGTGTCCGTCACCAGGACGTAGCCGGCGTAGGGCGCGCCCGCCTCGGGGAACGCGTAGGTGTGGCTGCCGGTGCCCAGGCGCAGGGGCCGGGTGCCCTCGGCGTTCGCCTCGTCACCCCAGTGCACCACGTAGTCCAGGAAGCCGTTCTCGGGATCCACCGCCGCCACCACCAGCTCGGCCTGGCCACGGGCGCCCATGGTCAGCTCGATGCTGTTGATGACGGGCGGCTGGTTCTCGGCCTCCCAGGGCAGCAGCCGCAGGTTGGTGCCGCCCACGGTGGTCACGCCGCTCCAGGTGTCGGTGACCGCCACGCGCACCTGGTAGTCGCCCGGCCGCAGGAAGGTGTGCACCGTGCTGGCGTTGCGCTGATCAGCGCGGTCCCAGACCCCGTCGTTGTCGAAGTCGAAGCTGTAGACGAGCTGATCCGCGCCGTCGCGGTCCTCGGCCAGCACGCTCACCAGCACCGTGCCGCCGCCCACGCGGTCGATGGTGACCTCCACGATCTCGGTGGGGGCGTCCACCACGTTGGCCTGGAAGGGCGCCTGCGCGCTCGCGCCGTTGCTGTCGGTGACCTGCACGAACCCGTCGTAGGGCAGGCCGTTGACGGGGAACGGGTAGCGGTGCTGCGCGCCGAAGCCGGCGATGGCCATCAGGGCCTGGGCCTCGGCCTCGTCACCCCAGTGGATGGCCGCGGTGACGCGGTCGCCGTCGGGGTCGCTGGCGTCGATGACCAGGTTCACCAGGCCGCGCGGGCTCACCCGCACGTCCACGGCGTGGATGACCGGCGCGTTGTTGTCGAGGATCCAGGGCTCCAGCGTGATCTGGACCGCCTGCTCCACCGTGGCGCCGCTCCAGGTGTCGGTGACGCGCACGTTGACGGTGTAGTTGCCCGGCGCCCCGTACTGGTGGATGGCGCTCGAGCTCGGCTGATCCGGGGTGTCCCAGACGCCGTCGTTCTCGAAGTCGAAGCGGTAGACCAGGTGATCGGCCCCGTCGGCGTCCCGCGCCGCCACGCTCACCAGGAAGGTGGCCTGGCGGATCAGGTTGGCCGTGATCTGGTCGATGACCGTGGGCGCGTCGACGATGTTGGCGGTGAAGGGCCGCCGCGCCGTCTGGCCGGCGCCGTCGGTCACCTCGACCCACCCGGTGTAGGGCTGGCCGTTCGCGGGGTGGGCGTAGTCATGCCGGCCCTGGCCGCCGATGAGCTCGACGCTCACGTCGGGGTTGGCCTCGTCACCCCAGTGCACCACGTAGGACAGCCGGGTGCCCTCGGGGTCCCAGGCGTCGGCGGTGAGGGCCACGCGGCCGCGGGGGCCGACCTCCACCTCGATGTCGTTGATGACCGGCGCGCCGTCCTGGGCCACCCACTCCTCGATGACGATGCGGCGGGTGTCCACCACCGCGTTGCCGCTCCAGCCGTCGGTGATGCGCACGGTGACCGTGTACTCGCCCGCCTCGGGGTAGCTGTACACGATGCTGCCGCGGGCCTGATCCCGCACGTCCCAGACGCCGTCGCCCTCGAAGTCGAAGTCGTAGGACAGGCCGCTGTTCCCGTCGCGGTCGTCGGCCACCACGGTGATCAGCACGGTGCCCTCGCGGATGATCTGCACCGCGAAGTCCAGCACGTTGGTGGGGGCATCGGGGATGGTGACCTCGAACGCCTGCCGGCTCTGGTTGCCGTGGGGATCGATGACCACCACGTAGCCGCGGTAGGGCTCGGCGTCGTCGCCCTGGTACTCGTAGGTGTGCGTGCCCAGGCCCGCCACCAGGTTGGCCTGGATGTCCGCGTCCGCCTCGTCGCCGAAGTGGATCTGGTAGGTCAGCCGGCCGCCCTCGGGGTCGAAGGCGCTGACGTTGAAGGTGACCTCACCGGCGGGCGCGATGCGGATGCCCACGTCCTCGATGACCGGCGGCTCGTTGGCGGCCGGCTCGGGGAAGTCGATGCGATCGGCGCCCTGGGCCACGCCGCCGCGGCCGTCCTCGACGGTGATCGAGATGTCGTAGGCGCGGAACACGCCGGCCGGGTAGATGTGGCTGGCGATGCCGCCGCGGGCGGTCTCGGCGTCGCTGCCGTCACCCCAGTCGAAGTGGAAGTTCAGCGGATCGTTGTCGGCGTCCGCCGCGCCCACCACCACCAGGATCTCGAAGCCGCCCTGGGGCAGCACCCGGATCTCCTCGATGACCGGCGCCCGGTTGTCGGCGGGGGCGGGGAAGTTCACCTCCACGTCACGCTCGGCGCGGCCGCCGTTGCCGTCGGTCGCGGTGACCGTGATCGTGTAGGCCCGGAACTGGCCGTCGGGGAAGACGTGCTCCCCCAGGCCGCCGGGCAGCGCCTCGGGCTCGCTGCCGTCGCCCCAGTCCACCTCGTAGCTCACCACGTCGTTGTCGGGATCGATGGCGCTGCTGGCGAACACCACGCTGAAGCCCGTCTTCGAGAGCACGCGGGCGAACTCGAAGATGGGGTTGGCGTTCTCGGCGGGCGCCGGGAAGTTCACCGCCAGATCGCGCGTGGCCTGGCCGCCGTTGCCGTCCGCCGCGGTGATGCGGATCGTGTAGGCGCGGAACTGGCCGTCGGGGTAGCTGTGCCCGGCGGTGCCGCCGCGCATGACGGTGGGCTGGCTGCCGTCGCCCCAGTCCACCGTGTAGGTGATGTTGTCGCCGTCGGGATCGGTGGCCGACGCGTTGATCACCACGTCGAAGCCCACCTTCTCGATGACGCTGGCGAACTCGAAGGCCGGCGCCTGGTTCTCGTCGGGCGCGGCGAAGTCCACCAGGATGTTCGCGGTGTCGCGGCCGCCATTGCCGTCGGTCACGGTCACCACGATGGTGTACTGGCGGAAGGCACCGTTCGGGTAGGTGTGCTCGGCCAGGCCGCCGCGCATGGCGGTGGGCTGGCTGCCATCGCCCCAGTCCACCGAGAAGGACAGGGTGTCGGCGTCGGGATCGCTCGCGCTGGCGGTCACCATCACGTCGAAGCCGTCCTTGCTCAGGATCCGGGCCACCTCGATGGTGGGCGCGCGGTTGGGCTGCGGCTCCACGAACTGCACCGGAACCTGGGCCTCGGCGGTGCCGCCGTTGCCGTCATCGGCGGTGACCGTGATGGTGTAGGCCCGCCACTGGTTCAGCGGGTAGTCGTGGTCAGCCAGGTTGCCCTGCATGCGGGTGTTCGGGCTGCCATCGCCCCAGCTCACCGTGTAGGTGATCACGTCGCCGTCGGGATCCACCGCCGAGGCGCTGAGCACCACGTTGAAGCCCTGCTGGCTGGTGATGCGGCTGAACTCGAAGGCCGGCGGGCGGTTGTCCGCGGGCCGGGGGAAGTTCACCGGGATCTGGCGGGTGGCGCTGCCCCCGTCGGGATCCGTGGCGGTGACGGTGATGGTGTAGGCGCGGAAGGCGCCGTCGGGGTAGTCGTGCTCGGCGATGCCGCCCTGCATCCGGGTGGGCTGGCTGCCGTCGCCCCAGTCCACGGTGTAGGTGACGGCGTCGCCCTCGGGATCGGCGGCCGCGGCGCTGATGACCACGTTGAAGCCGTCCTTCGAGAGCACGCGGGCGAACTCGAAGACGGGGTCCTGGTTGGGGGGCGGGGCCTCGAACTCGATGACCACCGCCTCGCGGTCCTCCCCCTCACGGCCGTCGGTGGCGATGATGGTGGCGGTGTACTGGCGGAACTGCCCGTCGGGGTAGTTGTGGGCCGCCAGGCCGCCGCCCATCTCGGCGGGCGGGCTGCCATCGCCCCAGTCCACGGTCAGGGTCACGTCGTCGCCGTCGGGATCCATGGCCGAGGCGGTCAGGATGATCTGGAAGCCCTCCTGGCTCAGGATCCGGGCGTCGGTGATGACCGGGGCGCGGTTGGCGGCGGGCTCGGGGAAGTCCACCTGCACCTCGGCGCTGTCGCTGCCGCCGCGACCGTCCTCGAGCAGCACGCGGATGGTGTAGGCGCGGAACTGGCCCTCGGGGTAGGTGTGGAAGGCCAGACCGCCCTGGACCTGGCTGCGCTGGCCGTCGCCCCACTCGATGGTGAAGGTCAGCGGGTCGTCGTCCGGGTCGATGCCCGAGACGCTCAGCAGCACCTCGAAGCCGTTCTTCGAGATCACGCGGGCCAGCTCGATGCTGGGATCGCGGTTGGCGGGCGGGGCGGGGAAGTCCACCACCACGTTGCGGGTGGCGGAGCCGCCGCGGCCGTCGCTGGCGGTGATGCGCACGGTGTAGGCGCGGAAGACGTTCTCGGCGTAGTCGTGCTCGGCCACGCCGCCGCGGCTGGCGGTGGCCGGGCCGCCGTCGCCCCAGTCGAAGCTGTAGGTCACCTGGTCGCCGTCGGGATCCACCGCGCTGGCGGTGAGCACCACGCTGAAGCCGTCGCGGCCCAGCTCGCGGGCCACCTCGAAGACGGGCGGGCGGTTGGCCAGCTCGACGGTGACGTCGAACTCGGTGATCAGGCCGTTGCTGTCGACGATGCGGCCCACCACGTGGGCCTGGTCCTGGCCGTCCTGGGCGCGGAAGTCGAAGGTGTTCTGGGCCCCGCCGGCCACCTCGAAGCGCCCGTCGGCGCCCAGGTCGAAGAAGTAGCTGAAGGTGGGGTTGTTGACCGGGGGCTCGAAGGCCAGATCCTCGCTGACAGCGTCGGCGTCGTCGGTCACCCGCAGGGTGGCGGTGTACTGGCGGCCGCCGGGCAGCAGGAAGGTGCCGAACTCGGGCTCGGCGTCGCTGCCGTTGATGTCGAACCGGCCGTTGCCGTCCACATCCACCTGGTAGGCCAGGTCGTCGTTGCCGGGATCGTGGGCGTCCACGCGGGCGCGCACGGCCCAGTCCTGGTTGGGATCGGCGTCGATGACCAGCCGGTACCAGCCGTTGCCCAGGTTCTCCACCTGGGTGCCGTTGAAGATGGGCGGCTGGGGCGCGAAGGAGAGCTGGAAGTCGTCGATGATGGGCGGCGCGTTGGGCACCACCACCCGGATGATGGCCTCGCTCTCCAGCCCGGCGAAGTCGCGCACGGTGGCGCGGATGCGGTCCACCCGGGGGCCGTCGGGATCGGGCACGTAGGTGAAGGTGGGCCCCATGTTGTTGGGGTTGCCGCGGTACTCGGGGGCCAGGACGATCTCGCCCGAGCCCTCGATGAGCTCGTAGCGGAAGAACAGGCCCAGCACGCCCTCGGGATCGCGGGTGCCGCCCAGGTTGATGTTCACGCCGCCGAAGTCCTCGGCCACGTAGGGGCCGCAGTTCTGGCCGCCCTCGTCGCAGGTGCCGATGTCGATGACGGGCGGCTCGCGGTTGACCACGATCATCACCGCGGCCGAGCCGAAGCTGCACTCGGTGCAGTCCACGCCGGGGCCGTCGTAGCACTCGCCGTTCCACTGGCCGTCGTCGCAGACGCGCATGGGCACGGCGAACAGCTCGCCCTCGCGGAACTCCATGTTCTCGTTGGGGATGAAGGTCACCGGGCCGTTGGTGCCGTCCTCGCCGGCGTCGTCGAAGTCGCCGTCCAGGTTCAGGTCGAAGTGGATCGAGGTGACGCGGTCGGGGATCCCGCGGGCGCGGTTGGCGTCGCCGGGGAAGACCTCGTGATCGCTGTCGATGTCGTAGCTCTCGCGGCCGTCGAGGATGATGTTGGTGCCCAGGTAGCCGCGGTAGAAGGCGTTCTGCCCGTCGGGGTGGGCCACGATGACCGGCTTGTGGTTCAGCAGGCTGAGCTTCACCTCCACCGAGTCGGTGTCGTACACCCAGCGGCCCACCGAGTCGCGCACACCCAGGGTCACGTGGTGGCGCTCCACCTCGCCCCAGTCCAGCTCACCGTCGTAGGCGAAGGTGAAGGCCTCGTTCTTGTCGGCGGTGCAGAAGTCCCACAGGTTCTGGTTGTCGGCCTGATCGGCGGCCGGCGCGTCGCCCTCCACCTTCCAGCAGAAGCGGGTGAGGCTGACCGAGGGGTCCTGGATGTACGACCAGCTATGGTCGAAGGTGATGGGGATGCCCGGGCCCGCCAGCTCCGGGATGGCGCGGGCGTAGGCCACGGCCTCCAGCCAGCTCTGGATGATCTGGGTGATCATGCCGGTGCGGCTGGGGCGCGCCACGTAGTTGCCCCACGACCAGCCGCCGCTCCAGTTCCAGGAGCCGTCCGCCTCCTGCCGCCGCAGCATGTTGCGGGTCAGCATGGCGTTCCAGTCGTTGCCGTTGGGCAGGTACTTGATCTCGGGCACGAAGGAGCGCAGGCCCTTGGTGGCGGCATAGATGTAGTACAGGCCGCGGTAGTTGTTGTCGTAGCGGCCCCAGGCGCCGTCGCTGATGATCTCGGAGGTCGAGTTCAGGTGGGCGCGGTGGTTGGCCGCGTGGGGGCCCGAGTTGAAGTTCTGGTCATCCACCCAGCCGTAGCCCACCAGGGCGTTGCCGCTGAGCTTCCAGCCGCCGCCGTGGTAGCTGCACGAGCCGTTGGCGCAGTAGGTGCCCAGCCAGCTCCGCTGGCGGTCCTTGGCGAACTGGTAGGTCTCGACGCCGTACTTGCGCTCCAGCAGGCGCAGCGCCTCAGGGGACCAGCCGTTGGTCGAGGCGTCGCCGCCGGCCGCGTTGCAGCTGTAGTACCAGCCGCCCGTGGCGCGGTTGTCCTGGCAGTGCACGATGCCGTCCGCCAGGTCCTGGGCGATCTGGTCCAGCCGGCGCCCGAAGACGTTGCCCCGGCCAGCCTCAGCCACGTACGCGCCGTCGCCGAACTGCGCGATGGGCTCGGCCCAGGCGCTCGCGCCGTAGCTCGTGGTGTTGCCGTCGGTGGCGAACCGCCCGCTGGTGGGGCTGATGTACTGCGCGTCGATGCCCCGCGCGGCGGTGTCGTCGAAGTCGGGGTTGGCCACCATGTTGAAGGTGGTCAGCGTGGCGTTGATGCCGCACAGGGTCAGGTGCCGGTAGTAGGGATCGGCGTCCCGGCCCGGGCCGTGGCCATGGCCGCGGCGCAGGAACGCCAGCAGCGAGTGACCGTGGGACATGTACTGCCGCGCCGAGCCCGCCGTGTAGTAGCAGGTGTGCGTGCCGTGTCCCAGCCCGTCATCGGCCTGGTGGGTGTAGTTGCGGAACATGTACCAGAGGGCGCGATCCACGGCCCAGTCGGCGTGGAGCTTGCGGGTCAGCCGCAGGTTCTCGTCGCCGTTGCACTGCTCCACGGCGGGGTAGCCCGAGCAGATGCGCTCCACCCGCTGCAGCACCGGCATGATGGCGGTGGCGCGCTCGTTGCCGCACTCCACCTGCACCTTCGGGAAGCGCTGGGTGTTCCCCTCGACGTTGGGGTAGGCGACCGTCGAGTGCAGCGCGGCGAAGAAGCCGTTGCTGTTGATGTTCACCCACTCTTCGCCTGCGTCGTCGTAGTCGCCGTCGCCGTTCTTGTCCCAGCGGTAGCGGTAGGCGTTGCCGCAGGTGCCGTCCTCGGCGATGGCGCGAAGCTGGGTCTCCTGCCCGTTGGTGACCTCGAACGGGATGTCCCGCCCCTGCACCTTCTGGATGGCAGTGACCCGCAGCGGCGCGGCGCTGGCGGCGGTGGCGATGACGCCGGCCGCGATGAACGCGGCGCGGGCCCACCAGCGATTGATCGGCTCGATCTCCATGTTCGACTGACCCCCTGATCTGTCCCCAAACCGCCGCGGGCTGACGACAAATGGTCGTCGGCCCACACCAAACCGCAGGTGTCCGGCGCTTATGCGTAAAACTACGGGGCCACTGCACGGCGGTCAATCGACCCCGGGCACGCTGCGATTTGTTCATGGATTCCGGTGGACTGGGGCATCCCGCCGCAGACGCTCGGCGCACCAGAGCGCCCCGCGAGGCGTCGGCGACGGGCTCAGCCGGCCAGGATGCCAGGCAGGTGGCTCTGGAAGTGCGCGAGCGGGAGCGACGGCTGGCTTCGCAGGTTCAGGCTGCGGGGCCAGCGGCCCATGAGGGCGGCCAGTCGCATCACCGCCGGCTGGGCCGTGCCCCCGACGAAGGCCGCGACGCCCCGGCGGGTGAGCCGCTCCAGCAACACCCGGTAGACCGTCCAGATGACGCCGCGCCCTTGGATGCTCGGGTCGAAAACCAGATCCATGCCGGCCTTGCGCCCCCACCACGGCGTGTCCTCCTGGATGCTGGCGTGGCAGACCCCCACGAGCTGGTCCCCGGCGTGGATGGCATAGAGCAAGCTCGCGCGGTCCTCGCAGGCCTCGGCCCAGGCCGCCTCGATGCGGGCCAGGTGCTCGGGCCAGGCCCCGAACCAGGCCCACTGGGGCTCGGCCGCGAAGACGCGCCGGCGCAACGCCACCGCGGCACCCAGATGGGGGCGCCGCAGCCGCCCCAACTGGAGCCCCAGGTGCCGAAGATCGGGGGGCGGATCGCGGTGGGCCACCAGCCGCTCCAGCGCCTCGCGCGGCTCGCCCACCAGCACCACGGAGTCTACGCCCACCCCGACCGAAGCCAGCGCGGGCAGCGCTGCCCGGTAGGCCACGTCCAGGTCCAGCAGGTACTCGCCGGAGCGGTGCAGGGCCAGCTCGGCCAGCGCCCGGCCCAGCCACGCCACAGCCTCCGCGTCGTCCGGGTCCGCGTCGCCCAGGGCGCTGACGTACGACCGCCCGTGCCACCCCTCGCGGACCAGCCCCTGGAGGGCGAAGGCCCGCGGCGCCGTCGCGGTCCCCAGCACACGCAGCCGCACGTGAGGCAGGGCAAGGGCGGCGGCCACGGCGTCCAGGGTCCACGCCCGGGCCTCGGCCGTGTCCCTCACGCCCCTGTGCCGCGCCAGCGTCCGGTGACGCAGCGCGGCCAAAGGGCGGGCTCTGGCCCGCAGGGCGTCAGTGGCCGAAGGCGCCATCGATGGCCTCCTCCACCAGCGCGTCCTGAGCCAGGTGCGGCAGGGTGATGCGCAACCGTGGCTCGGCCGCCATGGCCCGCTGGGCGGTGAAGCGCGCGCCCGGGTTGCGGGCCCACGCGCGGCGGGCGATGCCGTTGTTCACGTCCCAGTGGAGCATGCCGTCCAAGCGGCGGGCCGCGGCCGGGCTGCCGTCCAGCAGCAGGCCGAAGCCGCCGTTGATCACCTCGCCCCAGCCCACGCCGCCACCGTTGTGCAAGCTCACCCAGGTGGCCCCACGGAAGGCGTCGCCGATGACGTTGTGCACGGCCATGTCGGCCGTGAAACGGCTGCCGTCGCGAATGTCCGCTGTCTCGCGCCACGGGCTGTCGGTGCCGCTCACGTCGTGGTGGTCGCGCCCCAGTACCACCGGCGCCGAGATCCGGCCCGCGGCGACGGCGTCGTTGAACGCGCGGGCGATGGCGCGCCGGCCCACGTCGTCGGCGTACAGGATGCGCGCCTGGCTGCCCACCACGAGCCGGTTCGGGCCCGCCTCCCGGATCCAGCGCAGGTTGTCGCGGTACTGCTGCTCGATCTCGGGCGGGGCCTCGGCGGCCAGGCGGGCGACCACCTCGGCGGCGATGGCGTCGGTGGCGGCCAGATCGGCCGGATCCGCGCTGGTGCAGACCCAGCGGAAGGGGCCAAAGCCGTAGTCGAAGCACACGGGGCCCATGATGTCCTCGACGTAGGACGGGTAGCGGAACCCCTTGCCGTCCGGCGCCATGACCTGGGCGCCGGCCCGGCCGGCCTCGAGCAGGAATGCGTTGCCGTAGTCCCAGAAGGCCATGCCGCGGTCACTCAGGGCGTTGATGGCGGCCGCCTGCCGACGGAGGGACGCCTGCACGGCCGCCTTGAAGGCCGCCGGATCCTCGGCCATCAGCCGGTTGGCGTCGGCCAGGCTGTAGCCGGCGGGGTAGTAGCCCCCCGAGAACGGCAGGTGCAGGCTGGTCTGATCGCTGCCGAGGTCGACGGGCACCCCGTCGGCCGCCAGGCGCTCCCACAGGTCCACCACGTTGCCTTGATAGGCCAGCGACACCGCCTCGCCCCCAACCCGGGCAGCCTCCAGGCGCACCAACAGCGCCGACAGATCGGTGAACACCTCGTCCACCCAGCCCTGGGCGTGGCGCTTCTGGACCGCGTCGGGGTTTATCTCGGCCACCACGGCCACGGCACCCGCGATCACGGCGGCCTTCGCCTGCGCGCCGCTCATGCCGCCCAAGCCGGCGGTGACGTAGATCTTCCCCGCCAGCCCGGCCTCGCCCGTGGTCCCCAGGTACTTCCGACCCGCGTTCAGCACCGTGATCGCCGTGCCGTGCACGATGCCCTGCGGGCCGATGTACATGTAGCTGCCGGCCGTCATCTGGCCGTAGCTGGTGACGCCCAGCGCGGCCATGCGGGCGTAGTCGTCGCCGCTGGAGTAGTTGGGGATCACCATCCCGTTGGTCACCACCACGCGGGGCGCGTCCGGGTGGCTGGGGAACAGGCCCACCGGGTGGCCCGAGGCCATCACCAGGGTCTGGTCCTCGGTCAGCTCGCACAGCAGCTTCATGGCCAGGCGGTACTGCGCCCAGTTCTGGAAGACCGCCCCGTTGCCGCCGTAGGTGATGAGCTCGTAGGGGTGCTGGGCCACGGCTGGATCCAGGTTGTTCTGGATCATGTGCATGATCGCCGCCCCCTGAACGCTCCGCGCCGGGTAGTCGCCGATGGGCCGGGCGCGCATGGCGTAGGGGGGGCGGTAGCGGTGCAGGTAGATCCGGCCCCAGCGGGCCAGCTCGGCCGCGAGCTCGGGCGCCAGCTCGGCGTGCAGGTGTTCGGGCACGTAGCGCAGGGCGTTGCGCAGGGCCAGCGCCTTCTCCGACCTATCCAGTAGATCCGCACGCGCGGGCGCGCGAGAGACCCCGAGATCCTCGGGGGGCGGCGAGGGCAGGTGATCGGGGATCCCCTCACGGAGGGCGTCGGCGAAGCTCGGCGACATGACGGTCTCCTGGCGCGGCAAGGCCGGCATGGTGGCCCGCCACGCGGGTGCCCACAAGCCCGCGGCTCGACTCGACCTGCCTCGCCGCCGAAGATGGGCCCCCGAGATCCGACGGCGAGGACGAGGTGGTCATGAAGCGGTGGATGGGTTTGGGGCTGATCGCCATGTTGGCCTGGGGCTGTGACGACGGCGAGTCGGGCGAGGGTCCGGGGGGCGCCGCCGACGGCAGCGTGGTGGCGGACATGGACCGCCTGGACCAAGGCGCCCTGCCCGACGCCCTCGTCGACGGAGGCGCCGAGGATCGTGGCGTGGGTGACGGCGCCGCGGACGCCCAGGTGGATGGCGCGGCCGACATGGCCGCACCCCGCTGCGGTGATGGCACCCTCGACGACGGGGAGGCATGCGACGACGGCAACGTCGACGCCGGCGACGGGTGCGATCCGCTGTGCGCGTGGGAGCCGCAGGCGACCGTCGAGCCCGACGGCCGTGACCAGCCGCTCGCCTTGCGGTTCGACGGGAACGGTCGGGCCGAGGCCACCTTCGCCCTCGAGTCTCGCATGGACGCCGACTGGTTCCGGTTCACCCTCGACGCCGCCTCCGACGTGTCCATCGAGGTGATGCACGTTGACGGGGTGTCGCCTTGCCCGGGGGACCCCTCCCTCTCGCTCTACACCGAGGACGCGGCCCCGGTGCTCACGGTGGCGGACGGCCTGCGCACCATCTGCCCGGTGGCGGCGCCCGGAACCCACCCCCTCCTGACCGGGTTGGCGGCCGGCACGTGGACCATTCGCGTGTCCCCGGCCATCGAGCCCATCCCCGACCTGCGGATCGTGGTGCGAAAGCTTCCCCGCCTGGGCGACGGCGAGGGCTGCCGCGAGGACGGCGTGAGCGGGCTGTGCGACGAGCCGACCCGCTGCGGCCGGACCGATCTGTTGACCCTGGAGGGCCAGTGCCTGCCGGCTGGCTGCGGCGACTGGCTGCGGGACGAAGGTGAGGCCTGCGACGCCCCCGAGGCCTACTGCAGCGACGACTGCAACCTCGCGGGCGCCACCGAGGTCGAGCCCAACGACACGCCGGCCCAGGCCAACGCCATGGGGCCGTCCACGGTGCCGCAGCTCGGGAACTGGCAGATCGCCACCACCCTGTCCGGGGTGGAGGATCGGGATCACTTCAAGCTGACGCTTCCCCCCGGGGTGGTGGACCTCCAGCTCCACGTCTTCGACGGCTTCCTGTTCTGCCCCGGGGGCGTACGCGCCGTGGTCACCGACGAAGACGGCGCGGTCCTCGGGCGCACCGATCAGGCCTGCGAGACCTTGGAGCTGGAGGCCCTGCCCGGCGGCCGGGTGGTGCAGATCCGCCTGGCCACCGACGACGTGGGCGTTCCGAACCGCCCGATGCTGCTCTTCGTGCTCACGGTGCCCCGGGTGGGCCAGGGCGAGGCCTGCGCCGCCATCGGCTTCCCTCGCTGCCGCGCGGGCGCGTGGTGCGTGGACAACCGCTGCATCGCCGACGTCTGCGGCGACGGCCGCCTGGGCCCCGACGAGGGGTGCGACGACGGCAACCTGGCCCCCGGCGATGGCTGCGACGAAGCCTGCGCGGTCGAGGTGCAGGCCATCGATCCCCCGGGGG
Source organism: Myxococcales bacterium (assembly GCA_020633555.1). Taxonomy (GTDB): domain Bacteria; phylum Myxococcota_A; class Bradymonadia; order UBA7976; family UBA1532; genus JACKDL01. The sequence continues at coordinate 48,759 of JACKDL010000019.1, forward strand.
GAGACTTCCCGCTGCGGGCCCCACCCGAGGCCGCGCTCCGGTTCAGCCTCGCGCTGCGAGAGCCGGGCGCCCAGGTCACCTTCGAGACGCTGGGCCGCGATGGCGTCTGTCCGGCCGACACGCGCCTGCGGCTCTTCGCGGGCGACGCGCTGTTGGCCGAGGTGGACGATCTCGAGGACGGCGGCCTGTGCGCCGTGCTGACCCACGTGCTGCCGGGGGGTGACTACACCCTCCTGTTGGACCACCGGGACCGGGGTTTCGTCGACGACCTGATCCTGCGCGTCAGCTACGGGCCGGTCAGCGCGGTGGGCGAGCCCTGTGGTCCCGAGGCGCCCCCCTGCGCGGCCGAGGCCTTCTGCGGTGGGGACACCTGCCGGGTGCACGCCTGCGGGGACGGCATCTTGGGGCCCGACGAGGAGTGCGACGACGGGAACCTGGTGAGCGAGGACGGCTGCAGCGCCGAGTGCATCTTCGAAGCCTCCCCGCTGGGCGACGGCGGCGACTTCCAGCGGCCGGACCTGTCCTTCGAGGACGCCGACGTCTTCGACTTCGAGCTGGTTGAGGCGCGACGCTTCCGCGCCTGGACCGACAACGGGGCCGGGCGGTGCAACGGCGACGCGGCCATGGACCTGGAGCGGTTCGAAGACGGCGCATGGCAGCTCGTGGCCAGCGACGATGACGGCGGCGTCACCATCTGCCCGCGCATCGACCGCCCCCTGGGCCCCGGACGCTACCAGCTCGCCGTCTACGGGGTGGACGACGACCTGCTCGCGTACACCCTGCACGCCCGGCTCCAGCCGCAGCGCGAACCCGGCGCCGCCTGTGATCCGCTGGCTGAGGCCGACGCGTGCACCTCGGGCCATGCCTGCCGGGCGACCGCCGCGGGCGCCACCTGCGTCAGCCTGGGCGCGCTGCGCGACCAACAGGAGCCCGACGACTTCACCGAGGACGTTCGGCCTGTGGCCCCCGACACCATCGTGCGCGCCCGTCTGGAAGACATGTTCGGGGCCGACAGCATCGACCTCTTCGCCATCGAGCTGGTCGCGCCGGCGCGGCTGCGCGTCGAGACCGGCGACGGCGACGGCGGGTGCCCGGGCGACACCCTACTGCACCGGCTCGATCCGGGGCTCTGGGACGCCGAAGACGCCGACACGGCGATCCTGGCGGCCTTCGTCACCAGCGACGACACCGACAACCTCCGCTGCTCGGTGCTGGAGGAGGACCTGCCGGCGGGGATCCACTGGTACGCGGTCGAGGAATACGAGCGCGACGAGGCCCTCTCCTACGCGCTCATGGCCCGGATCCTGCCCGTCCGGGGCGCCGGGGAGGCGTGCGACGCGGTGCTGCGCAACCCCTGGGACGTCCCGTGGTTCGACCGCTGCGGCCAAGGGCTGCGCTGCGTGGCCCAGCCGGGCCAGGCCCTGGGTACCTGCCAGGCGCCCTGAGCTGCTGGGCTCCGCGACCGAAAACTACAGATCGGCCAGCATTCGTCCCGCCAGGGCCGCCCCCGACTGCCATGCAGCCTGGACCCGCGGCTGGCGCAACCAGTCGCCGCAGACACCAAGGCGCACATCCCCGTCCCATCGCTGGGCTGGGCCGGTCTGGACGCCGCTGAACCCGTAGCGCCATCGGTGAGCGATCCACCGGTCGGGCGGGGGGGCGCCTGTCAGGTCGCGGAAGGCCGCCAGCAGCGCTTCGGCCACCGCCGCCCCGTCGGCCTCCAGCCGCGTCGCAGACCACGCCGGGCTGGCCTGGATCACCCAGGCGGGGGTCGGCGGGCGACCCGGCTTGCTTGCCTGGCGGGCGATCCAGCCCAGGGCGTCATGCCCAAGCCGCACCCCGTCAAAGGGAAACGCAAGCGGCGCCGCGAAGCGCGCCATGATCGTCCAGTTGGGGATCAGCTTCGCCGCAGCGGCCTCGGCGGCCAGCGCCGGGGCCTCGCCCAACAGGGGGGCCGCCTGGGCCGCGGGGATCGCGACCACCACGGCGTCAAAGGGCCCATGCCGGCCCCCCGCATCATCGGTCAGCCACCACTCGCCGCTCTCGCGCGAGACCGCCCGCACCTGTACCCCCCAGCGACCGTCCAGCTCGCGCGCCAGGTGACGCGTCAGGGCGCTCATGCGCGGCACCCCCACCCACCGCGGCGTCGGCGGCGGATCGGGCACCAGCCGGTCCTTGTCCCAACGGGCGAAGCGGCCCTGCCAGGGGGCCACGTGCCCGTCGGCGGCCCAGGCCTGGACGAACCGCAGGAAGTGCGGATCCCGCGCCGTGAAGTACTGGGCCCCATGATCGAAGTGCGCGTCGTCCGATCGCCGCGTGGCCATCCGGCCGCCGGGCCCGCGGCCCTTGTCGAACACGGTCACCGGCAGCCCGTGATCGTGCAGCGTGCGGGCGCAGGTCAGACCGGCCATTCCGGCGCCCACCACACCTACCCGGGCCGGCAGATGACGCCGAGGCCGCTCGAACCGCGCCGCCAGGCGTCCCAGATCCAACCGCTCGGCGTGCGCGGTGGTGCTGCGGGTACGCACGGCGCCCAGCACGGGCGCCTCGGGCTTGAAGGGCCGATCGAACAGGCCAAGCGAGTACAGCAGCCCGCCGTAAGACGCCGGATCCCGCCCGTCCAGGGCGAAGCGGTGGTTCAGATCCACCAGCGTGTCGATGGCCGCCTGCGGATCGGCCGTCCACCCGGCGATGGCCTTGCCCCAGGTCATCCGCACGTTGTTGTGCAGCTCCCCGTGGCGCAGGAGCGACGTCTGGCACAGGTCCCACAGCGGGTCCCCGCTCCGGCCCCGGACCAGCGTCTCCCAGCCGCGCACCGCCCGTGGATCAGCGGCGTGGGCCCGCAGGGTGTCCTGCGCCCAGTCCGGCAGCGCCGCGAAGGCCTCGGGATCGGGCGTGTGGTGGCACCAGTGCCAGGCGAGCTCCCGCCACACCAGCAGCTCATCCAGGAACTTCTGCGCTCCGTCGTGCCCGGCGGCGTTCGCCTCGCGGGCCACCTCGAACGGCGAGAGCATGCCGTAGTGCAAGTAGGCCGACAGCCGGCTCGTGCTGCTCACGACCGCGGCGTCGTTGCGCTTGCGGTGATAGGCGTGCAGGTGCCGGTCCCGCCACGCGGCCCACCGCGCCCGACCGGCCCGGGTGCCGCCCGGCGTGTCGGGCACGGGCCCCACGGTGTGATCGATCTCGCACTCGGCCACGCAGGCCGCCAGGTCCACGCCGGCCAGATCCAGGGGCGCGAAGGGCAGGGGGACGGGGGCAGCGGGTGAACGCGCAGGCGCTGGGGCCGGCCCGAACGGGTCCCGCGCCAGCGCCTGGCGCCGCAGTGCGGCATGCTCATCGCGAAAGGTGAACGCCCGTGTCGGCGCTTCACCGCTGGCGGTCAGCGGCACCAGGCAGCTCGCGTCCACCATCCACAGCGGCGCCACCTGGGCGACCGCCGCTGCCCAGCGCCGCAGGAAGGGCACCGGCGCGGCGTCGGTCACCACCAGCGCCGCCTGTGCCGCCAGAGTCTTCAGGTGGGGCCCGCGGTGGCCAGGGCGCCCCAGGTGGAAGGCGTACTGCACCCCTGCGTTGGCCAGCTCCACCGCCACGTCCCGGGCCCCCTCCAAGATGAAGGTGTGGTGTCGGTCGTTGGCGTAGGGGCCCCGCTCGTCCAGGCCCTGGTACACCAGCAAGGGCAACCCCAGGGTGGCCGCCGCGGTCTGGGCCACCGCCAGCGCCGGGTTGTCGTGGGCCCGCATCGCCAGGCGCATCCAGTACACCACCAGGGCGCCGGATCGGGGCGCTGGGGCTGGGCGCAGGATCCGGGCCGCCAGGTGGGCCGGCAGCCCGCTGGGGCGCCCGCCGGAGACATCGTGTGTGTCCATGGCCAATGGAGGCCCGCGGCGGCCTCGCCGTTGCGCCTTGCCGCGCTTTCGGCCCATCCTCGGCGCCACCCGGCTTGCTCAGGAGGACATCGTGTCCGAACGGATCGCCATCCCGGCGCAGGGGCTCGACCACGCCCGCATCCTCGAACAGCTCCAGGGCTTCCGGGCCCAGGATGCCGACTGGAAGGCGGGCCGGACCTGGGCCCTCGTCTACTACGCCGGCGAGGCGCACTACGACCTCATCAAGCAGGCCCACCACCTGTACTTCTCCGAGAACGGGCTCAACCCCATCGCGTTCGGGAGCCTCAAGCGCATGGAGACGGACGTGGTCTCCATGACCGCCTCCATGTTGCACGCCCCCGCGGACGCCGTGGGGACCATGACCTCGGGCGGCACCGAGTCGCTCCTGCTGGCGGTGAAGGCCTATCGGGACCGGGCCCGCAAGCTGAAGCCCTGGATCCGCAAGCCCGAGATGGTGCTGCCCCGCACCGCCCACTGTGCCTTCGACAAGGCCGCGCACTACTTCGGCGTCAAGGCGCGCTACGCGCCCGTCGGCCCCGACTTCCGCGCCGATCCGGCCGCCATGCGCAAGCTCATCAACCGCAACACGGTGCTGCTGGTGGCCTCGGCCCCCCAGTATCCCCAGGGGGTGGTCGACCCCATCGAGGACATCGCGGCCCTCGCGCGCGAGAAGAAGCTGCCCCTGCACATCGACGCCTGCTTCGGCGGGTTCGTGCTGCCGTGGCTCGAGAAGGCGGGTGTCGCGGTGCCGCTCTGGGACTTTCGGGTCGACGGCGTCACCAGCATCTCCGCCGACCTCCACAAATACGGCTTCGCCGCCAAGGGCGCCTCCACGCTCACCTACCGCGACATGAGCTACCTGAAGCACCAGTTCTTCGTGTCCACGGACTGGCCCGGGGGCATCTACGCCTCGGCGACCATCCCGGGCACCCGCCCGGGTGGCCCCATCGCGGCGGCCTGGGCCGCTCTGCACGCCATGGGCGAGGACGGCTACGTCCGCACCGCCCGCGTCGCCTGGGAGACCGCCGCGCGCTTGCGCGCCGGCGTCGACGCCATCGACGGGATCCGCAACTGCACCACCGCCCATGCGCCCGTGGTCAGCTACATGGCCGACGCCGCCGACGTGGACATCTACGTGGTGGCCGATCGCATGACCGAGAAGGGCTGGGAGGTCTCGCGCCAGCAGTACCCCGCCTGCGTTCACATGACCGTCAACGCCAACCAGGCCCCCATCGTCGAGGCCTACCTCGCGGATCTGACCGAGGCGGTGGCCTGGTGCCGCGCCCACCCCGAGGCCCGCAAGACGGGCGAGGCCGCCATGTACGGCATGATGGCCAAGGTCCCCATCCGCGCCTTCGTGAAGCAGAGCGTGCTCAAGGTCATGGAGGCCATGTATGCCCCCGGCGTGGGGGGCATGCCCGATCTCGGCAACCTGGGCGGCGGCGAAGGCGACGACCCACTGCTGAAGCTGGTGGACAAGTACGGCGACCAGGCCATGGAGGCCCTGGACAAGCTCTCCGACGCGCGCGCCGCCCTCAAGGCACGCCTGGGCAGGCGCAGCCCCCGCCGGTGAGCCAGGCTGCCAGCGAGGCCGCGCCCGCGCCGCGGCCGCCCGCCCCGTCGCGCCCCAGCGCGCCGTCCCGCTGGCGCCGAGTCCTCAAATGGGCGCTCTGGGGAGCCATCCTGCTCTTCGGCGTGCTCCCGGTGGGCCTCATCATCACCTACCGCTACGTCGATCCGCCGGCCACCCCCCTCATGTTCCTGCGCGAGGCCGACGGCCTCGGCCGCGACTGGCAGTGGCGCGACCTCGACACCTTCCCCGTGGAGGTCATCCAGGCGGCCATCGCCGCCGAAGACTGGCGCTTCTGTGAGCACTGGGGCGTTGACGTGGACGCCCTGCGGGGCGCCCTCCAGAAGTACGAGCGGGGCGGCCCGCTCACCGGGGCCAGCACCATCACCATGCAGGTCACCCGCAACATCCTGCTCTGGCCCGGCCGCAACATCTTCCGCAAGGGCCTGGAGCTGCTCTACGCCCCGCTCGTGGACCTGCTCTGGGGCAAAGACCGGGTGCTCGAGGTCTACCTGAACATCGCCGAGTGGGGCCCGGGCATCTACGGCATCAACGCGGCCGCCAATGCCTGGTTCGGCCACGACATCGACCGCCTGTACCCCGACGAGATCGCGCGCCTCTTCGTCATCCTGCCCAGCCCGCTGCGCTGGGATCCGCGCGCAGAAGACGGCCCCGAACGGCGTCGCTACGACCGCGTCCGGCGCGCCATGCGTCGGGTGCGCATCGGCAAAGGCTGGGCGGTCTGCCCCTGACGGCGACGCGGCGGCCTCACCCCGCATCCTCAC
>JACKDL010000019.1:60000-125428 GCA_020633555.1 Myxococcales bacterium
GTGTGGTCCAAGCCGTAGGTGGGCTCTCTAGGACCCATAGGCAAATCCGGAGAGTCAACACCGAGAGGTGTGATGAGGAGGAGCCTTGAGGCAGCATCGAACTGATGGTGATTCCATGCTTCCAAGAAAAGCCTCTAGTGGAGGACACAGGTGCCCGTACCGTAAACCGACACAGGTGGGTGGGGAGAGTATCCTAAGGCGCTTGAGAGAACTCTGGTTAAGGAACTCGGCAAATGGCACCGTAACTTCGGGAGAAGGTGTGCCGGTGTACTGTGAAATGACTTGCTTGCGCATGAGAGCGGATGGGGGCCGCAGTGACCAGGGGGTAGCGACTGTTTACCAAAAACACAGGACTCTGCAAAGTCGTAAGACGACGTATAGGGTCTGACGCCTGCCCGGTGCCGGAAGGTTAAGAGGAGTTGTCAGCGCAAGCGAAGCATTGAATCGAAGCCCCGGTAAACGGCGGCCGTAACTATAACGGTCCTAAGGTAGCGAAATTCCTTGTCGGGTAAGTTCCGACCTGCACGAATGGCGTAACGACTTGGGCACTGTCTCAACCAGAGACTCAGCGAAATTGAATTCTCGGTGAAGATGCCGAGTACCCGCAGCAAGACGGAAAGACCCCGTGAACCTTTACTACAGCTTGGCATTGGATTTTGGGGTTATCTTGTGTAGGATAGGTGGGAGACTATGAAGCGGGACGCCAGTCTGCGTGGAGTCAACCTTGAAATACCACCCTGGATGTTCTGGATTTCTAACCGTGGCCCGTGAATCCGGGTCCGGGGACACTGTCTGGTGGGTAGTTTGACTGGGGCGGTCGCCTCCCAAAAAGTAACGGAGGCGCGCGAAGGTTCCCTCAGGCTGATTGGAAACCAGCCGTAGAGTGCAAAGGCATAAGGGAGCTTGACTGCGAGACCGACAGGTCGAGCAGGTACGAAAAAGCAGGTCTTAGTGATCCGGTGGTTCTGAATGGAAGGGCCATCGCTCAACGGATAAAAGGTACTCCGGGGATAACAGGCTTATCTCCCCCAAGAGTTCACATCGACGGGGAGGTTTGGCACCTCGATGTCGGCTCATCGCATCCTGGGGCTGGAGCAGGTCCCAAGGGTTTGGCTGTTCGCCAATTAAAGCGGTACGCGAGCTGGGTTTAGAACGTCGTGAGACAGTTCGGTCCCTATCTGCTCGTGGGCGCAGGAAGTTTGAGAGGATCTGTCCCTAGTACGAGAGGACCGGGATGGACGAACCTCTGGTGTTCCAGTTGTCGCGCCAGCGGCATCGCTGGGTAGCTACGTTCGGAAGGGATAACCGCTGAAAGCATCTAAGCGGGAAGCCCACCTCAAGATTAGACTTCCCCGAGCTTTATGCTCCTGAAGGGCCCTTGAAGACGACAAGGTTGATAGGCTGGATGTGGAAGCGCAGTAATGCGTGGAGCTAACCAGTACTAATGGGCCGTGAGGCTTGGCCTTGCCCTTACCCGAAGGCGCCTGTTGACGCCGCCCGACGCCACAGAAATCACACTCGCTCGGTTGGACATGCAGCTTTTCCGGTGGTCAGAGCGAGAGGGCCACACCCGATCCCATCCCGAACTCGGTCGTTAAGCCTCTCCGCGCCGATGGTACTGCAGGGTTACCTCTGTGGGAGAGTAGGTCGCCGCCGGAGAGTAGGCCGCAGCTGCTGCCACTCGAATCCCAGCGCGCCCCGCCCCTCACCCCTTCGCGCGTTGGGTCGTGAGCGCGCTGGGGCTTGGTCTTCGAGCGGCTGGCGGCGTTGGCCGTCCTCGCCGTAGCGCTGCTACGGCTGCGGGGGCCGCCTTGCCAGCCACTCGAATCCCGGCGCGACTCGCCCACGCCGCCGCCGCTCACCCCTCCGTGCGCCTTGTTGGTACGGGTACTTGGTCGACTGGCGGAGCCCACTGTGGCTTTGCCACGGCTGCGGGGGCTGCCTTGCCAGCCACTCGAATCCCGGCGCCAATCGCCCACGCCGCCGCTCACGCCTCCGCGCGCCTTGTTGGGACGGGTTCTTGGTCGACTGGCGGAGCCCAGTGTGGCTTTGCCACGGCTGCGGGGCCGCCTCGCCGGCCACTCGAATCCTGGCGCGCCTCGTCCACGCCGCCGCCCCTCACCCCTCCGCGCGTTGGATCGTGAGCGCGCTGCGGCTTGGTCTTCGGGCGGATGGCGGCGTTGGCCGTTCTCGCCGTAGCGCTGCTGCGGCTGCAGGGGCCGCCTGGCCAGCCGCTCGATTCCCGGCGCGACTTGTCCACGCCGCCGGCCCTCACCCTCCGGGTGTTGTTACTCGCCGATGTTGTCCGTCGTCGATGGGCTACCAGCACACCCGAGTGTCTCGGCTGGGTGTGATGCTGGCGATTGGACACGTCGCCATGGATCGGGGCGCTGAGTTTGGCTGAGTGCGCGCAGCGGGGCGGTGGGGGGAGGCTGGGGGGTGGCTCGGGCTGGCGTGGGCGCCGCACAGCCCGATGCGGCCGGGGTCGTCAGGTCGCCGGACCGCGGGGCTTGCCGGCGCGACGCCAGCCGGTGGGGGCGGGGGGCAGCGGGTGAGCGCCCACGGCGAAGGGGAGGATCTTCGCGATGTTGCGGGCGTCGTCGATACCGCGGTGGTGGGTACCTGCGAGCGGGATGCCCAGGCGGTGGAGGGCGCGGGCCATGCCGAAGCGCTTCCGCGTGCCGAGGGCGTCGCTGAAGGCCTGCTTCAGGTTCAGGTGATCGGGCCCGAAGGGCAGCTCGACGCGGTGATGAGCAGCGTCGTGCCTGAACTGCCCGTTGTCGTAGTTGCCCCAGGAACAGAACAGGGGGCGGTCGCCACCCATGAACTCCCGGAGGGCGTCGATGGCCTCGGGGATGGGGGGCGCGTGGTCCACGTCCGCCTGCTGGATCGAGGTGAGCTCGGTGCAGAAGGGCGTGAGGGTTGGATGGCGCACGGGCCGCACGAAGCGCTGGAACTCGGCCTTCGGCTGGAAGGTCCGAGCGCAGACGAGCACGGCGCCGATCTCAATGATTTCACTCTCATTTCTCGGCACGCGGCCGCCATCGTCGCAGGTCGCCTCGAGGTCGATGACGAGGTAGTCTCGGGTCTCCATGTGATCCTCCTTGGAGTTGGTTGGTGGACGAGGGCAATCATGGCGAGGCCTCGGCGGGGGCGCCCGGACAGGTTTCCGGACACGGCTTCGAGTGGGGTGATCTGGTGGGCGATCTGGTGGCCACGCGAGGCTCCCTTGCGGCGGTGGCCGGATTCCTGGCGGAGCGGCGGGGCTTCAGGGAGGACGTTGAAAGTGTTGAGAGGGGGCTGAGGCGGCTGCGGCAGCGGGGGTCCCTGGACGGGGGCGTCTGGGGGTCTCGAGTGCTGCAGGTGTTCGGGTTGCCCACCGCGGTGGCGGACCGCGTGCGTTGGATGGGGCAGTACCATAGCCGCTTCTCGGATCTGCCCACCTCGCTGGCGGCGGAGCTGCTGCGTCCGTGGGATCGGCCGCCGGTGAGCGAGACGCCGGCGCGGATCTGGGTGCTGCTGGGTCGGGCGAGCGTCGGGCTGCGGCGGCGGTCGGCCGCCGTCGCCGGGCTGGTGGCGCAGGCGTCGGTGTTGGCGACGCGGGCCGAGCCTTCGGCGCAGGTGGAGCTGGCGTTGGTCCAGGCGTTCTGTTGGGCGCGCAGCGATGCTGCAGGGTGTTCGCGGGCGCTCGCCGAGGCTGAGCGGTTGCTGTGTGATGACGGCGCGCAGATGGACTCGGCTGATCGGGTGAACCTGCACGCGCGGTGGGTGGATCAGGTGGCCTACCCGTTGAACCGCCCTGGGGCCGGGGCGCGCGATCACACGGCGGCTGCGGATCTGTATCGGTCTATCCCCGCCGAGGGGCCGTTGTTTGCGCAGTGCCGGCGGGCGAACGGGCTGGGGTGGTCGCTGTTGAAGCTGGGGGATCGGGCGGGGGCCGAGGTGGAGGCCCGGCGCAGCGTGGCAGCCGCCGGGGATCTGGGCTCCCTTCGGCTGCGTGCGATGGCTCTGAACCTGCTGGGGGCCGCGACCGATGGGGAGGTGTCGGCAGCCGCGAAGGCGCGGGCCCAGGGGATCGCGGCGCGGTTGGAGGATGAGGCGCTGCGGCTGCGGTTTGATCCACAGCGGCGCCGTCAGTCCATGTAGCGGGCGTAGGTGCGGCGGGCCAGGTCGACGTCGTCCTGGGGCCCGATGACCAGGCCGGTGCGCTGGTGGAGCTGGGTCAGCGGCTTGTCGAGGATGCGCTGCTGCCCGTCGATGGCGGCGCCGCCGGCCTTCTCGGCGATGAAGGCCAAGGGGTTGCACTCATAGAGCAGGCGCAGCTTGCCGCGGCCGGTGCGGTGGTCGACGGGGTACAGGTAGATGCCGCCCTTGATGAGGTTGCGGTGGAAGTCGCTGACCAGCGAGCCGATGTGGCGGTCGGTGATTCGCCTGCCCTTCTCGTCGTTGCGACCCTTGATCTGGTTGAGGAAGGGCGTGACCCAGGGGCCCCAGTAGGGCTCGTTGCACTCGTTCAGGGACAAGATGCTGGTGGTCTTGGGGTACGTGAGGCCGTCGCGGGTGAGGAAGAACTCGCCGACGCCCGGGTCGAGGGTGAAGCTGCTGACGCCTTCCAGATCGGCATACACGAAGACCGTGGACGAGCCGTAGATGACGTAGCCGGCGCCGACCTGCTCGTGGCCCGGGCGCAGGATCTCGTCGAGGGTGACCTCGCCGTCGTGCTTGCGCGGGTAGATGGCGAAGATGGTGCCGATGGACACGCCCACGTCGATGTTGCTGGAGCCGTCCAAGGGGTCGAAGGCGACGATGTAGTCGCCCCGGCGGTGAGGCTCGACGTAGTAGACGTCGTCCTCCTCTTCGCTGGCCATGGCCGCGACGGTGCCCGACCGGCGCAGGACCTTCATGAAGGTGTCGTTGGCGATGTGGTCGAGCTTCTGGACCCGCTCGCCCTGGATGTTCGTCTCGCCCGTGGCGCCGAGGACCTCGATGAGGCCTGCACGGCGGACCTGGGCGGAGATGTGCTTCGCCGCGACGCCGATCTGGGTGAGCAGGGTGGAGAACTGGCCCCGCGCGCTGGGGTGCAGGACCTGCTTGCGCATGACGTGCTGGGTCAGGGTGATCCCGAAGTCGGCGGTGGTCGACATGGGGGCTGTGCTCCTTCGCGCCCGAATGGGGCGCACCATAGGCATCTGCGGGGGCCGTCGCCAGCGGCCCGTTGATCGGGGCTGGCGCCCAGGGTTCAATGGGCGCCGGCCAGGGGTCGGCTCAGCTTCGAGTCGGCCCTCCGGCCCAATCGGCCAATGGGGAGCGAGGCATGAGCAAGGTGTGGGTCCCGATCCTGCTGGCGGCGGCGCTGGCGGTGGGCTGCGACGATGAGGAGCCGCCCGTGGCCCCGGCGGTCGATGGTTCGGCAGGCGCCGGCGGCGGCGCAGGCGGTGCGGGGGGTGGGGCTGGCGGGGCCGGCGGAGCCGGAGGCGGGGCGCCGCAGGACATGGCGCCACCGCGGGACATGGCGCCACCGCAAGACATGGCCGTGCCCATGGATGAGGGGCCCGTGCCGGATATGGCGCCGATGCCCGACATGGATCCGCCCGACGTGGGCCCGCTGGACGGCGAGCGCTGTGATCCGCGGCTGCGGGCGCGGGCCTGCGATCCCGGCTTCTTCTGCGTGCGCGTGCCGGGGGCCATCGAGTCGGTGGGGCGGTGCCAGGCGGGCGACGGCTGCCGGCCGGGCCATCCCGAGGATTGCCCCGATCCGGCGCGCCCGTACTGCCACCTGAAGGGGGGCTCGACGGTGTGCACGGCGCCGGGGAACCTGCGGGCGGGTGATCCCTGCGTGGACGACTTCGGGATCCCGCAGCCGTGCGCCGCGGGGCTGGTGTGCAACAACTCCGTCTGTCAGCAGCCGTGTGATCCGGCCGCAGTGGATCCGGGGTGCCCGGACGGTGGCCGCTGTGCGGACATCGGCGAGGCGGTGGCGGTGGCGGGCGTGGGGCTGTGTGCGCCCCGGGGCTGTAGCTGGTTCAGTGGCGAGGGCTGTCCGCCGGATCGGAGCCGGTGCAGCTACGCGATCCGCAACGACGGGACCGTGGTGGGCTCGTGTTTCGCCGAGCAGGGGAACAACCTGGAGGGCACGGAGTGCGGCTTCGGTGGGCAGGGCGGGGACAACTGTGATCAGGGTCTGCTGTGCATCGGGCCGCCCAACGAGATCCGCTTCTGCCGGATCCTGTGCGACGTGGGGATGTACGAGGCGCCCTGCCCGAACGGCATGACCTGTGTCGAGGCGCTGCAGACGCAGAACGGGCCGGTGCGTGGCTACGGGATCTGTCGGATCAACCCCTGAGGGCGAGGGAGGCGCGCGATGGCTCGTGAGACCGAGTTCAAGTACGTGGAGACCAGCCAGGTCACTGACGATGAGCTGACCCGCCTGGTGAACGAGTGGTCCGCAGAGGGCTGGACCTACGACGGGGTGCAGTTCGCGATGCGCGAGAGCTCGAAGCGACCGGCGATGGCCTTCTTGCTGTTCACCCGCCCGCGCGAGGTCGCCGACCAGGCGGAGTAGGGGCTGCGGCCCGCCCCGGGCGCGGCCAAATCAGTCGTCCTCGGGGGCTTCGTCCTCACCCCCGTCCCCAAGCTGCGGCGGCGCGTCCCTCAGGCGTTCGAGCGCCGCGGCCAGCCGGCGTCGGGCTGGGCCCGCTGCCTTCTCATAAAGCCGAGTGATGTCGCCTTCGCTGGCGTGGTCGCCGCGCTGCGCCAGCGCCTCGGCGGCGGTGACCTGCACCCGGGCTGATGGGGCGGCCAGGGCCTGGCGCAGCAGGGGTAGATCCGTCGGCTGCCCATGGGCCGCCAGGGCGCGCACCGCCGCGTCCGCGAGGGGCACGATGCCGCCCTTGGCGTGGTGGGTCTTGAGGATCCGGGCGGCGGGCTCGAGATCGCCGCGGCGGCCCAGGGCGATGATGGCCTCGACCCGCAGGGGCATGGGGCCGCGGGCGTCGCCGGCCACCTTGCGCAGGGCTGGGCCGACGGCCGGCTGTGCGCTGTGGCCGGCGCGGGCGATGGCAGGCAAGGCGACCTTGGCGTCCTTGTCGGCGATGGCGGCGGCCAGGCACGGGGCGTCGGCGGGCAGGCCGCGCGCGGCGCCCTGGCGCACCACGGGCCACGGGTCTTCGAGGAGGGCGCAGGTGCCTGCGCCGAGAGCGCCCGCCCGGCCCACGGTGGCCCGGAGCTCGGGATCGGGGTGGCCCGCGGCCGGGGCCAACACCGGGTGGCCGACAGGGCCGAGAGCGGCCAGGGCGGTGGCTGTCTCGCGGGCCAGGGCGGTGGCTTCGGGGTCGGGGGTCGCTTGGAGGAGCGGCCCGAGCAAGGGTGCCACGGGGGCATCGGGAGTGACGTAGTAGGGCACCAGCCGGACGGCGCGGACCCGATGGCTCAGGGCCGCGCTCGGGTCCAGGGCCACCGTGGCCAGGAGCGCGCCCGTGCCTGCAGCCGTGGCGGCGGTTCGAAAGGGTGCGGGCAGCCGATCCAGCGCCGCCAGGGCGCCGTCGCGGCCCTCTGGGTGGCCCAAGGCGCGCTGGGTGGCCTCGAGGTCGAAGGCCGCCGCGGTGGCGGGCGGGGGGGCTGGGAGCGTCAGGACAGCGAGCAGCGCGGCGATCATGAGCCGGGACCCCAGAAGAGCAGTGCGGACACGGCAGCGCCGAGGCCAGCGGTGACAAACAGTGCGTTGGCCGTGAGCGCCTGCTGTTCGCCGCGGCTCTTCAGCTCACCCAGGGCGGCGCCGTTGGCCGTGCGGTCATAGTCCGACTGGGTGGCCTGGAGCTGGACCGCGACCACTGAGGCGGCGACGAGGGAGGCTACCGCGGCGCCCGTGACCAACCAGGCGGCGACCCGTCGGCCGCCGGGGGGGGCGGGATCGCCTGCCGCCGCCGACAGGCCGGAGGGGTCCAGGAAGACCACCTCGCCCGCAGCGATCTCGAGCCGCTGAGCAGGGAAGCCGCGCACCGTCAGGGCCAGTGGACCCGGGGGGACGGGGTTGGCCACGAGGGGCTCCAGGGGCTGACGGCCCGCGCGGACATCGAGCCCGAGGGCCGGGATGAGGACCGCCCCTTGGCGGGCCCCGCCGAGCGCGCTGTGGGCGATGTGGCGCAGGGCGACCCGCAGCCGCGGATCGTCGATGGAGGTGAGTGGGCCCACCAGCCAGGTGACACGGTGGTCGTGGCGGCGGCGGTCCGGGGCCAGCAGGTCCAGGCGCACCGACAAGCGGTCCCCGCGCTGCTCGAAGCGAGGCAGGAGCACCCGCTCGGTGCCGGCGGCCCGGGCGGCTGCGCGGGCGCACTCGCCGTCGACGGCCGCGCAGCCGAAGGTGAGCAGGAGGTCCTCGGGGAGCAGGGCGTCACGGTTCATGCGGCGGAGCCGTGGGGCCACGGCCAGGCCACGGTCGATGGCGTCGGCGAGCTCCGCGGCGAGCGCGGCGGTGTCGGGGCCCTGACCCACGGGCGCCAGAACCGTGACCGTCTGGGCCTGGGCCAGGCCGATCGGCAGCACCAACCCAAGGGCCAGCGCCAGGGCGAAGCGGGGACGGATCACGGGCTGAAGTAGCGGCATTCGAGGAAAGGGGCCGACGCCTCGGGCTCTTGGGCGTCGCGGCTGTCATAGGCGATGGGCTCGCCCTCTTCGAGGGGGTTGTACTTGAGGACAAAGGCGATGGCGAGGCTGCCTTCGGCCCGCACGTCGGGCAGGAAAGCGCCGACGTCGACGCGCTGCTGGCCCCCGGGCCCTGTGGCGTCGAAGGGCACGTGCAGGGCGGCGCTGCGGCGGGCGGGGCGACGCTCCCAGCTCAAGGTCGCCGGCCAGCCGTCCACGCCGCCCGGGTTGGCTTCGACTCGCTCCACCTGAAGCCGGCTGGACGGCTGGTCGTTCGGGCGACCCCGTCGCCGGAGGACCAGGTCGCAGCCCGAGGGCCAGCGGTGGTCGCGCCAGGGGGTGAGGTCGAAGCGCAGGAGGGTCCAGATGCGGTCGTCGCCGTTGCGCGACTGGTCCACCTGCAGATCGGGCTGAGCCGGCAGCGCGCGTGTGGGCCAGCGCTCCTCGATGTACCCGTCTTCGTCGACCTGGAAGCACCGGGTGTCCAGGCCGCACACCCCCCGAAAGTCGGGGTCGTTGGGCGGCAGGGGCAGCGGCAGCGCCATGTCCGGCGGGGCCCGATCGGGGGCCGGCGCCTGGTCGATGAGGGGGGCCTGATCCTCGGCAGCTTCCTGATCCAACGGCAGGCCCTCATCGCGCGCCGGCGTCGGGCGGGCGTCCCGGGTGGCGTCCGTGGTCGAGCCCTCGTCCATCGGGGCGGCGTCGGGCGCCTGGGGCTCGCAGAGGTTGTTCGCGGAGCACACGTAGCCGGGCTCGCAGAAGGCCGCCGGGCCGCAGTACTCGTCCTCGCGGTGCGCGTCGAAGGCGCAGCCGGTCAACAGGGCCAGGATCGTGGGGAGGGCGCGGTACACCGCGGCGAGGATAGCAGGCGGCCCGGTCGGAATGCACCGCCGCCGTCGCTATGATGGGCGCATGCAGAGCACACGTTGGCGGCGCTGGGGGTGGGTTTGGGTGTGGGCGTGGGCGGTGACCGCCTGCGTGGCCGAGCCCGAGCCGTTGGTGGATGACGATCCGGCGGACGGGGCGCTGGGGGCGGACGTCGGGGGGTGGGCTGACGGGGGCGCGGGGGACGCGCGGCCACCGAAGGACATGCGGCCCGATTCGACGCCTGTGGCGGATCGCGGGCCCCCGGTGGTCGACGGCCAGCCAGGGGACGGGGCGCTCCCCGTGGACGGGGGCACACCCGACGGCGGCCCCGTGGATCGTGGGCCAGGGCTGGACGCCAGGCCCGAGGACGCCGCGGTGCCCGACCTTGGGCGGGACGTGGGGGTCGCCCTGGACGCCGCCGCCGAAGACGCTGCCTGGCCGGACGCCAGCGCCGAGGACGCTGCGCCCGCCGACGCCGTGCCGCCAGACGCGGCGCTGGATGAGGGGATCGCCCAGGACGCCGCGCTGCCGGACATGGCGCTGGACGAGGGGGTCGCCGTCGACGCCGCCGTGCCCACGGCGTTCCTGGTAGGCCAGGCGCGGGCGATGGACGGGCGGACGCCCGTCACCGTGCGGGGCGGGGGTGCCGAGGCGGTCACCGACGCCGAGGGACGCTACCGGCTGGGGCCGCTGTTCGGCGGGCCCGTGACCTTGCGGTTCTCGGCGGCGGGCCACCAGGCCGAGACGCTGGACCAGGTGGCGCCCGATGACGGCGAGGCGCCGGTCGAGGTGCTGATGGAGCTGTACCGCGGGCAGCGCATCGGCACGGGGGCGGGGCGCATCGACTTCGACTTCGGCGATGGCTACGTGGTGTGGAACGTCGGGGATCGGTTGGTGGCGCGCCCGACGGCGGGGGGCGACGCGGTGGAGCTGCTGGCCGAGGGCTACGAGGTCTTCCTGGGCTTCCAGCCCGGCGATGGCGCGGCGGTGGTGCGGGTGCGCACCCAGCCCGGCATCGCGGGCGACATCTACCGGGTGCCGCTGGACGGGGCCGAGCCCGTGCGGCTGTTCGTGGAGGCGCAGCCGTGGGTGCGCTGGCTGGGGGACGGCCGGGCGCTGGGCATGGTGCACACCCGCGACGCCCTGTCGCGACTTGAGGTGGTGGTGCCCGGCGGGCCCGCGCAGGCCGTCGCCGAGGGCGTGCCCTGGTTGCTGGTGTCGACCTTGCTGGATGGGCAGGTGGCCTTCGCCGCCGGCGAGGGGCCGGGCTTTGGCGTCTACCTGACGGCGCTGGAGGGCGGCGAGCCCATCCGGGTGGACGACGGAGGGCCGACGAGCGACGCCTTCCTGTCGACGACCCCGGGGCGCAGCGGCCTGCTGTGGCTGACGCCCGACGCGGTGCTGTGGCGCTGGGAGCCCGACACCGGCGCGGTGCCGCTGGCGGACGGGGTGCTTGCGTCGCCGCGGCCGCAGTTCCTGCCCGACGGACGGCTGCTGTTCTGGCGGGCGGACGGCGGCCGGCCCGAGGAGGCCCTGTGGATCCTGGAGGAGGCCGACGAGCGCCTGCTGGTGGATCACGCCGACGGGGGCACGCTGACCACGCTGGGGGCCGGCGTGTTCGTGGTGCGGCCCGAGCAGGGCTTGTGGTGGCAGCCCTATGACGCCGACGGGGATCTGGCGGTGGAGGCGCCGATCACCAGCTACCGGGTGTCGGCGGGCGGGGCGCTGGCCCTCTCGGATGGGGTGGTGTGGCGGTATCGCCCGGACCTGGAGGCCACCGCCATCCGCGGGCTGGGGCCGCTGAGCGTGCTCTCGAACACCGTGGCCGGCGCCACCGCCTGGGAGGCGGGCACCCAGACCCTGTGGTGGATCCCGCAACCGGGCCTGGACCGGCCCGCGGTGTCGCTGGCCGAGGGGGCGCTGGCGCCGGCCGCCCGCAACGCCGTGGGCGGCACTGCGGCCTTCGTGCGGGGCGGCGAGGGGTGGGCCTGGGTGCCGCTCCCGCCGGGCGATGACGACCGGGAGGCCGTGGCCTACGGGCCCGAGGTGGACCGGCTGGTGGACGTGATCAGCGCCGAGGAGATGTTGACCCAGGACGCTGCCGGCACCCTCTACCGGGTGGACGTGACCACGGGCGCGGCGACGGGCTGGGCCCGCGAAGTCGGGCTGGTGCGGCGCTCTGGGCGCGGCGGGTTCGTGGCCTACACCTGCGACCGGGGGCTGTTCCTGGTGCCCATGGGCGAGTGATGGGGGGGCTGCGGTGGCTGGCCGCCTTCGCGGTCACCCAGGCCGTCGAGGCGCCCATCTACGCCCAGGCGTTGACCCATCGGCGGCGGCGCTGGGCCTGGGCGCTGGCCCTGAGCGCGGTGACGCATCCGGTGGTTTTCTTCGTGTTTCCAAGGTTCTGGCCCGGCGGTTGGCTGCACCGCACGGTGGCGGCTGAGGCCTTCGCCGTGGCAATGGAGGCGGTCGGCCTGACCCTGCTGGGGGTGCCCCGGTCGCTGGTGTGGGCGCTGCTGGCGAACGGCGCCAGCGTGGCCGTGGGGCTGACGGCCCGGCACCTGTGGGGCTGGCCTTAGCAGGCGCTTGAACATCGCGCCCGTCGGTCAGGCCGTGGCGCCGCCGCAGCTCGAGCCGTGGCCGGCGGTGCAGCCGAAGCAGTGTCGGTCGGTGACGATGGGACGGGCGCGCCAGGCTGCGGGGTCGAAGTCGGCCACGTGGGGCCGCTCGCCGGCCAGGGGCAGCTCGAGCATCTGGTTGAAGTCGCAGTCGTAGAGCTGGCCGTCCCAACCCACCGACAGCGTGTTGCGGCACATCAGGCCCGCCACGGTGGCGGGGTTGAAGGCGTTGGCCAGCCGCGTCATGTAAGCCCCCAGGTTGCCGCTCTCGAGCAGCCACTCCAGGTAGCGGGCGATGGGCATGTTGTTCAGGCAGAACAGGCGGTCGAAGGTGACGCCGTGGTGCTGCATGAGCCCCGCCTTCCACTCGGCCTCGACCTCGCATTGGTTGGCGGCGAGGAAGGCCCCGGCGGGGTTGGCCATGAGCGTGAGCACCCGGTCGGGGTGGCCCTGGCCGTAGCCCGCCGCGTTCAGCGCCTTCATGGCCCGGATGGAGCGCTCGAAGGTGCCCTCGCCCCGCTGCCGGTCGGTGTTGCGGGCCCGGTAGTGGGGCAGGCTGGCCACCACCTCGACGCCGCGCTCGGCGAACCAGCCGGGCAGGTGCTGGAAGCGCGGCACCGTGAGGATGGTGAGGTTGCAGCGGTCGATGACGTGCTTGCCCCGGGCCACGCACGCGTCCACCAGGGCCTCGAAGTGGGGGTTCAGCTCCGGCGCGCCGCCCGTGAGATCCACCGTGTGGGCCTGGGTGCGGTCCAGGGCGGCCAGGCAGGCGTCCACGGTGGCGCGGTCCATGATCTCGCGCCGGTCGGGCCCCGCGTCCACGTGGCAGTGGCGGCAGGTCATGTTGCAGAGCTTGCCCAGGTTGATCTGGAAGATCTCGAGCTCGGCGGGGGTGAGCCGGCCCCGCGCGCGGGCGTCGAAGTCCAGGGCAGGGGCTGCCTGGGCCAGGTGGGCGAGCTGGGCGGCGGGGCTGGCCAGCGGGAGCCGACGGGCGGCCAGCGTGCGGGTGCCCTTGGGGCCACTCTCGGCGGAGGTGAGATCCACGCCGGCCAGGTGGGCCAGCGGCTCGGTGACTTGGATCAGCGCCATCGGATCACATCGCCAGCTTCTTGTGGTGCTCGAGCATCTGCACCCCGTGCACCAGGCTGGCGCCGGCGCGGATGGCGGCGGCCACGTGCACGGCCTCGGTCATCTGCTCCAGGTCGGCGCCCTTCTCCAGCGCGCCCTTGCTGTAGCTGTCGATGCAGTATGGGCACTGCACGGCGTGGGCGACGGCCAGCGCGATGAGCGCCTTCTCGCGGGCCGACAGGGCGCCGGGGGCGAAGACGTGGCCGTAGTAGTCGAAGAACTTCTGGGCCAGCTTGGGGGCGCCCTCGGCGATCTGGCCGAACTTCGGCAGGTCGTCGGGGCTGTAGTAGGTGTCGGACACGAGACCTCGGGGGGTTGGGGTCGGTTGGGGGGCCTGGGCGGGCGGCTCAGAGGCTGAGCTTCAGGTAGACGCCGCCCACGAAGTTCAGGCCGCCCAGGTTCTCGACGTCGACCCGCTGGGCGCCGACGGCCTCTTGCAGGACCTGCGCCTGCTCGGCGGTGAGCCCCTGGTCGCGGCGCACGTCCTGGATGGCGCTGTACTTGATGTCGGCGGCTACGTCCTCGCCGCTGAGCAGGTAGTGGTAGCCCAAGGTGCCGTGGGCGCCCAGGGCCAGCACGGGGGCGACGAACCATTCGACGGCCATCCGCCCGCGGAAGATGTTCCAGCCGGCGGCCAGGCGGTTCAGCTCGGCCTCCTGCTCGGCGGCGTCGTTGTAGCCCTTCTGCAGGGCGTTGAGGGTGCTGCTGCTGATGCCCGCCGCCTGCAGCGCCGTGCGCTGGTTGGGGCTGAGCTCCAGGGGCTCGACGGGCTGCTTGGGGAACAGCAGGAAGATGGGGCCGGTGTACAGGCCGAGGGTGAAGCGCACCTCGCGGCCGAAGTCCAGGTCGACGCCCACGTTGGCGCTGAACAGGTACTGGCCGGAGCCCTGGATGAGGGCGTCGGCCCACAGGTCGACGCCGAAGAGCTCGAAGCCCGCCTCGACGCCGGCGCCGAAGACGCTGTCGTAGCGGGTGAACATGTCGCCGTTGCCCCACACGGCGTCGGTGCGGGCGGCCAGGTGGAACTCGAACCAGTCGGACTCGTCCTCGGCGGCCTGCGCCACGTTCTGCTGTCGGCGGATCTCGGCGCGCTCGGCCATGGTGGGCCGGTGGGGCGTTGCGGGGCGGGCGGGCGCCGGGCTCGGGCGGGCCGCAGGTGGACTCGGGCGGGCCACGGTCGCGGGGGGCACGGCCGGGGCGACGGCCACCCGACGGGGGGTGGGTGCGGGAGCGGCCTGCACGCCGCCAGGGCGCAGGGCGTCGAACAGGCGGTCTGCCGAGGCGCCCAGGGCCACCAGCAGGCCGGCCAGGTCGCCGGCGGCGGTCTGCCGGGAGGCGACCTGGCGGTTTGAGCGGGTGTGGTACATGGCGAGCTGCCCGGCAAGGCCGGTGGGGGCGCGGCTCACCCGGACGGTGACCACGTAGTCGGCCTCGAGGGCGCGCCCTGCGTCCAGCGCGCACAGGCGCTCGCAGGGGGTGCGCTGGGGCACCCGGGCCACGTGGGCCGGCGAGAGGAGGCGGAACCGGGCCGCGGGCAGCTTCTGTGCGGCCTGGCGGACGGCGTTGACGAGCGGCATCGCGCCGGCGACGCCCACCTGCTCCACGGGCAGCACCGCCATCGTCCGCACCTCGGCGGCGACGGCGGCAGCGCCCCAGAGCGCGATGAGCAGGCCGGCCGCGACGGTGTGCGCGGCCGCGGCCCTCACAGGCCGAACTTCAGCTTCAGGTAGACGCCCGCCTGATAGTGCCAGCCGTTGAGCGAGTCGGTGTCCACGGGCGCCGCGCCGGCGGCCTCGCGCACCACCTCGGTGACCTCGGCGGGCAGCATCTGATCCTTGGCGAGCTGCTCGATGGCCTCGTTCTTCAGGCCGTTGGCCACGTCCTTGCCGCCCACGATGGCGTGGTAGCCCGCCATGCCCTCGATGCCCAGCGCCAGCACGGGCACGAGGTAGTACTCCAGCGCAGCGCGACCGCGGCCGGCGACGCCGTAGGCGGTGCGCCCCAGGTCGTCCTCGGCGGCGGTGAGCCGGGCATAGTCCCGCTGGATGTCGTCCACCTGCGCGCCGTAGCCCGCCGCGTCGATGGCCTGCCGCTGTTCGGGGGTGAAGGTGAGCGCCTGCGCGCCGCCCGGCTCCTCGGGGAACAGGAAGAACATGGCCGAGCCGAAGATGCCCACGTTGAACTTGAGCCGGTCACCGAAGGTGAAGCTGGGGCCCAGGTTGGCGGTGATCAGCATCTGGTCGTCCTGCATGGCCACCACGTCGGCCCACAGGTCCAGGAACAGGAAGTGGAGGCCCACCTCGGCGCCGGCCGTGGGGGAGCCCTGGAAGCGGTTGAAGGTCTCGCCGGTGCCGTTGACGTAGCTGCCCTTGCCCGACACCCACAGCGACATGACGTCGGCGTGGGCCAGGGCGGGGGCGAGCGCGGCGGCGAGCGTGAGCGCGAGCGGGGTGGCCTTCATGGGGCGGCTCCTTGAGGTTTGTTGGTTCCTTTGAATCGCGAAATCGGGGGCTGGCACAAGGGCCATCCGTCGTGGTTTGGTCCCCGCGCCCGGCGCCGCCGACTCAGGGGGCGGCCCCGCCCGGCCGAGGAGCGAGGGTGATCTGGATCCTGCAACTGGTGGGGGTGCTGCTGGCCGGGGGCCTGGTGGGGCGCTTCGCGGGGCGTGCCCTGGGCGTCTCGCGCTGGGCGGGCCCGGCGCTGGGGGTGCTGGTGCACCCGCTGGTGGCGGCGCAGGGCGTGGTCATCGGGCTCGACGCGCAGGTGGTGGCCCGGCTGCCCATCGTGGGCCTGCAGGCGGGGACGGTGGCGGCGCTGACGGCGGCCGGCTCGGCGGTGGTTGCCCGCTGGTGGGTGGGGCGCACGGTGGGCGCCCGCGAGGCCGCGCCGGTGGCGGTGGAGGCCAGCGGGCGACCTTTCCTGGCCGCCCTGCGGGTGACCGCCGCGCTGGCGGCGGGGATCGCGGTGGGCGCGCTGGGGGCGTGGCCTGCCGGGTGGGACGCCGGCGCGCTGAGCGGCTGGCTGCTCATGGGGCTGGTGGCCTTGGTGGGTCTGGAGCTGGGGGCGGGCGAGGCCACGCTGGAGCAGACGGTGCGGCAGGGGCCGGCCCTGCTGTGGCTGCCGCTGGCCACGGTGGTGGGCTCGGCCCTGGCCGGCGGGCTGGCGGCGCTGG
Source organism: Myxococcales bacterium (assembly GCA_020633555.1). Lineage (GTDB taxonomy): Bacteria > Myxococcota_A > Bradymonadia > UBA7976 > UBA1532 > JACKDL01. The sequence goes on from JACKDL010000019.1 coordinate 76,426, forward strand.
CCTTCGGCTGGGGCGGGCTGGCGGCGGCGGCGGGCCTGGGCTGGTACAGCCTGACGGGGCCCATGGTGAGCGAGGGGCTGGGGCCCGAGGCGGGGGCGCTGGCCTTCCTGGCCTGCCTGTTCCGCGAGCTGGGGGTGCTCGTGACGGCGCCCTGGATTGTCGCCCGCATGGGGGCGCCGGCGGCCACGGCGGCGGCGGGCGCCACGGCCATGGACACGGCGCTGCCGTTCCTGGTGCGGTCGGCAGGGCCGGGGGTGGCGGTGCCGGCGGTGGTCAGCGGCGGCCTGAGCTCGCTGGCCGCGCCGTGGACGGTGGCCGCTGTGCTGGCCTGGGCCTCAACGTAGGCAGACCTCGCCCGGGCAGTGCCGGGCCAACGGCACCACGTCCACCACGTCCACCGCGGCGCCCACGGGGCGCATCAGATCGGGCAGGTAGGGCACGCGGGCGTCGGCCTGCACCGGCCCCGCCTGGGCTGCGCCGGGCTTCACCAGCAGGCCCACCGGCGACTCGGGGCGGCCTACGTTGATGCGCAGCCAGTAACGGTCGGGCAGGGCCACCTGGGGCCGCTCGATGCGCACCTGGAGCCGGCCTTCCACCACGGCGATCCGCCCCCGCAAGCAGCCCTGGAAGCCCGCACCGCAGTCCGGCAGGTCGGGGTAGCGGCGCAGGTGAGCGCCCGAGGCGGCCGCGGGCCAGCGGGCCAGGCGGGGGGGCTGCGTGGTGATCTGCAGCGGGCCCTGCCCCAGGACGGCGTAGCCCACGCTGGCGGGGCCGGGGAACACTGCGCAGGGCTCGCGGGTGGGGCCCAGGCCCACGGGGGCCACCCGCGGCAGCCCGCGCGCCGGTGGCTGCAGGGCGGCCCAGGCGTCGCCGTCGGGGGGGAGGGCGCAGGCGGGCAGGCCGGTGGCCACCAGCAGCGCCGGTGTGTGCGGCCCCACCTGGGCGGTGACCTCGAGGCGGCCATCGGGCAGGGCGGTCAGCGGCAGCGCGGTGGCGCTGGCGGGTGTCGGCGGGGGCTCGCTGCGGTACAGGGTGAGGGTGCCCGCGTCGGGGTCCAGCCGCAGGGCCCCGCCAGCCAGCAGGTGGGTGCCCAGGATGCCCGCCACGGGGCGCTCGTCCAGGCGGCCCACCTCGGCCAGATCCACCACCGCCAGCCGGGCGCCGGTGAGGGTCAGCGGGCCCAGCGCCACGTCGGCCTGAACGGCGCGCGCGCCGCGGGCGGGATCGCCCACGGCGGGCAGGGCCAGGGACTCGGCCAGGGGCCGGCTGATGACCCCGCCGGCGGTGCCGGTGTCCACCACGAACAGGTAGGGGCCCTGCCCGTTCAGGTGGGCCTCGATCAGCGGGCGGGCGGCGCGCCAGGCCACGACGAGCGGCACGGTGACGGCGTGCTCGGCGGTGGGGTGCCAGCCGGGCGGCGGCGGGGGCCCGCCGCAGGAAGTCAGGGTGAGCAGCGCGGCCCAGGCCAGGAGCGCACGGATCACCGGAGGCGGCTCCCGATGCCCACGCCGAGAAGCAGCATGTGCACCGGGTCGTCGCCCAGGCGCTGATAGTCCTCGACCCGCTGGGCGCGCAGGAAGGTGCGGATGACCCCCACCTCGCCCTGCCACCAGGCGCCCAGGTCCAGGTGCCCCGCCACGTTCAGGTGGGGCGGCGCGTGGTCCGCGTTCAGGTGGCCGATGAGGGTGAGCTGCCCTGCCGTGTACCAGCGGTCGGTGAAGGGCCAGTCGCCGGCGACGGTGCCGCCCAGCAGGTAGTAGTCGAAGGGCAGGGTCTGTGGGCGTCCGCTCAGCCGGGTGCCGCGGTCGTAGTACAGGCCGCCGTGCACGTGCAGGTGCGGGCGCAGGTACTCGGCGCCGTAGATCTCGTATGCCACCGTCTCGCGGGCCTGCGCGACGTCGGCGCTGTCGATGTCGTGGTTCGACTGGTGGAACGCGAACAGGCCCCAGGCCTGATCTTCGCCCAGGTCGAAGCGCAGGCGGGCCCCCACCGGGTACCAAATCTGTTGGGGCGAGATGCGCACCGGCGACTCGTTGTCGCGGTTCTTGCGCACGAAGGACACCGCGTCGGTCCAGATGTCCAGGTGCCAGCCGTCGCCCCGCACGACCTGCAGCTCGACGCCCAGCCGGATGGTGCCCCGCAGGGGGCCCAGGCCGGGGTAGTGGGCCACCTCGGCGTCGGCCTGGATCTGAGGCAGCAGCGACAGCGCGAGGAGGAGGGCGTGCACGGTCCGGCCCTTGTATCATCGCCGCGCACAACGGGGGAGGCCGACATGCGGGGGCAGCGCTGGGGGGTGACGCTGGGGCTGACGCTGGGGCTGACGCTGCCCGCCTGGGCGGCCCGGGCGGACGACCCGCTGCTGCTGAAGCGCCCCGATCTGCACGCCCACGCCTGGGCCAGCTTCGGCATGGCGCTGGTGCTCACCGAGGTGCTCGAGGGCCCCGAGCCCGCCTGGGGGCCCGGCTGGGGCACCGGGTGGGCCACCCTGACGGCGACCGGGGTGGTCGGCCTCATCGGCGTGGTGAAGGAGCTGACGGACGATCAGGTGACGGGCAGCGATCTGGTGGCCGACGCCGTGGGCCTGCTGGCCAACGTGGTGCTCCAGTACTCATTGGCCTTCTGAGGCGGGGGCCGTTGCGGCCGGGCGGAGATCCAGCTCCAGGCCCTTGGTGACTCGGGCCTCCTTGTAGTCTGTGAGCTTCCGCAGGCCCCCCTGATCAGCGGTGGCCCAGAACTCATGGTAGTGGCACGGCACAACGTGCTCGCTGATAAGTCCGTCGTCGGATTGAGTCGCCTCTTTCGGGAAGGAGAAGCGGGCCTCGGGCACCAGGCTCTGTCGGTAGAAGACGAAAACCGGCGCGGGCGCGCCGCGGACACGGACCCTTACCTTGCAGCCTGGGGTCGCGACGGACCAGCCCAGGATGCCGATTCGGCCCCAGTCCTCTTGGAACCCGGTCAGGTGCCAGTCCATGGCAGCGTTGGCGCGCTTCAGCTGCTCGGTGGCGGCAGGCCAATCTTCGGGGTGCGCCTCCAGCCGGGCCAGGAATTGCTCCACCGCCGCCAGTTCCTTCGCCAGGGAGCCGGGCAGGTCCTTGGGAATGGGGCGCTGGCGCTCTGAGACCACCGCGCGCAACGCGTCGGTCTTGCGGCGGTAGGCCGCCAGCTCGCGGCGGAGCGGGCCGGCATCGGGCAGCCGGGTCCGCGTCCAGTCGTTCAGGGCACCAGCCTTGTCGTACGCCGCCCCGACCTGGCCGAGGAGCACGTCGTGCTGCGGCTTGTTGTAGGTGAGCTGGATCCGCTGTCCTGGCGCCAGCACCAGGGGGCTGCCGTCCGGTCGCTTGAACGCCGGCATCAGCAACGTCTTGCCGTCCGCGGACGGCGCCGGGTTTGCGTCAACCAGCAGCTCCAACAAGTTGGCGTCGGGCTGAATCTTCTGTGTTTTCAGAAGGTTCCGGAGTGCGTCCTTGTCGATGGCGGGGAGCTTCACCTTCTGGAGGGTGAGGTCGTAGTCGACCGGGCTGAGCTTCCCGGCCTCTAGCAGGTGGACCTCCAAGGGTTTCAGCGCGGCTGGCGGCGGCGCAGCCCAGGCTGCGGCGCCAAGCAGTACGGTACCTAGCAGGACGGGCAGACGGGGCGTAGTGGTGCGGAACATCAGTACCTGACGGGGGTGGAGGGGAGTGGGGGCAGGCCATCGGCGGGGCGGCTGAACACCAGCGGGCGGGATCCACACTGCAACGGATCGCCCAGGGAGGGCAGGTGCTCCACCAGGGCCTCCAGGGTGGTGGCCCCATCCAGCCGGTCGATCTGCTCGGCCAGGAGCGCGTTGACGAGGACCGAGCCGGTGGCGACGCGGGCCGGCTCGTCGGGCTGCGTCGCGGCCACGACCAGGGCGCGCTTGTCGTAGGCGAGGAAGGCCAGCCCGCTGCCGCCGAAGGGGCCGGGTTGATAGTCCACGCCCACCTGTCCGGCGTAGCAGGCGTCGACCAGCACGAACATCCGCTGCACGTCGATGGCGCGCAGGGCGTCGGCCAGCGCGTCGACGCTGATGGCGTGCGGGCGGTACGCGGCGGCCAGGGGCAGGGTGGCGTCGGCGGGCATGTCGCTCGGCACCAGGTGGTAGCCGTCGCTGCGGTCGCCGTGGCCGGCGTAGTAGACGATGAGCACGTCATCTGGGTGGGCTTTGGTGATCCGCGGGCGCAGGCTGGAGGGCAGGGCCGGCGCGGGTCGCCCGCCCAACGCCGCCAAGGTGGCCAGGATGGCGGCGCGGGTCGGGCGGGGCGCGTCCGCGGCGCTCAGCCGGTCCTGGTGAAGGCGCAGATCCACCACGTCGAAGTCAGGCTTGAGCACGCCGGCCAGGCCCTCAGCCATGGCCCGGGCGGATGGGCTGGCGAAGCTCAGGCGGAGCGCCTCGGCGGCGTTGCCCGACACCCCGATGGTGAGGAGCCATGCCTTCGGGCGCCGGCCGGTCTCCGGCGGGCGTGACAGCGTGAGTGCTGCACTGGGTGGGCCAGGCACGCCGTCCTCGTTGACGGCCAGGGCGGTGAGCCGCGCCTGCGGGCGGTCGGCGCGGGCGCCGGGCAGGGGGATCTTGAGGGTGGACGTGCCGGCGGCTTGCAGCTGTGCGGGCGTGAGCTCGGCCACCAGCTGAGCGTCGCGGAACACCCGGACCTGGCTGAGCCCGCCGTCGCCGGCGGGCGTCGCCGCGACCTTGACCACGGCCACGGCGCCCGTCTGTTCGACCCGCGTGAGCGTGGCGGTGGGCACCTCTGCGCTGCGCCGGTCCAGCGGCTTCGCCTGGGTCGGCCGGGCGTGCCCGAAGACCTGGGCCATCAGGCGCGGCGTGTAGAAGCTGCGCGCGTGGACGCTCAGGGAGACCGCTGGCTCGCTGTGCGTCTGCCAGCCCGCGCCCTCCAGGTGGGACAGGTCGTTGGTGTCGAAGCGCCCGTCCGGGGCGGTCCACATCCAGGACACCCCGCGGCTGCCCAGCCGGCGGAGCGACAGCGTGGCGCGGGCCTGGTGGGTCCTGAGATCCAGGATGCTCAGCTGACCGCCGGCCAGGGCGAACCAGCGGGCCTCGGGGCCGGCCCCGCTGGGCCAGACGTGGCCTTGCTCGGCCGCAGGCCAACGCCGCAGCTCGGTGAGGGTGTGCAGATCGACCTCGAAGGTGGGCCGGCCCGTCACCAACAGGCTGTGGGGCAGCAGGCGCGCCGGGTAGGGCAGGTGGCCCTGGCGAACGAGCCGGCCGTCCCGACCGATCTCGGTGAGCTTGTCGTGCCACAGCGCGTAGGTGCGGCCTTGGGCGTCGATGGCCAGCTCCGGCGTGACGAAGTCAAGCCCCAGACCCAGCGCGGTGACGCCGAAGTCGCTGCGGGCGTGTCGCCACAGCACCGTGCCCTCGCGGGGATCCAGGCGCCAGACGTGGCCGTCGACCTGGGCGAGCACGATCTCGCGGTTCGGGCCGACGTGCAGGCTGACGCGGGGACCCAGCGTCCCGCCCGATCGGCTCGCCGCGCTGGGCCGGGGGACGCGGAGCCGCGGCTGACCGCTCGGCAGATCCACGAGCTCGAAGTGGGTGTCCTCGAGCCGCAGCCCGAACGGGGGGGCGAAGGCGGCGAGATCGCCCACCGATGCGCTGGCGTCGGCGCCGTCGGCGCCGATGAGCCGCACTCGGAGCCGCTCGGCCTGCCAGTCGGGCTCGCGCTGCATCAGCCAGAGGTGCTCGGGGCTCTGCGATGGGGCCAGGCCCATGACCTGGGGGTGGGCCTGGGCGTGTACCAAGGCCCCGTCGCACGTGCGCCAGGTCTGGACGCCCTGGCTCGTGGCCGTGGTCAGGGCGGCTCCCTCCTGCCAGAGCTGCGCGGCGATAACGTCCGACTCGGTCCACTCCAGCGGGCGGGCCGGGGCGGCGCTCTGCATCCGGTGAACGAGCAGGCGCCGGCTCATGCCGGCCACCAGGGCCATCTCGCCTGCGACAGCGAACAGGGGCTGCCCAGGATCGGCGCCCAGCTCGCCTGTCATCTGCTCCTCTGTCTGTGCCAGCGACCGTGCGGGCTGCCCAGGCGGCTTCAGCCGGAGGATGCGCCGGAGGGTGGGCTCGGTCACCGGGCGGAGGTCGACGGGCTTCACCGTGTGCCACCCATCGGCGAAGCGGGCCCGGACGGGGCGGGTGCGGTCGTAGGCGTCGGCCGGCTCCCCTGTCTGCGCGTCGAGGACGGGGAACCGCTCCCCCTCAGGCCCGATGACCGAGGCGCCGCCGGCCGTCTGGAGGACGCGCAGGGGCCCGTGGGGCGTGCCCACCTCGCCCTCTTGCTCGAGATCCACGTACATGAGCCGGTCGTCGGCGGTGAAGGCCCCGTCCAGGGCCATCGGGTTCGACCACCGCGCCGCGCCCGTCGCGGCGTCGTGCAGGGCGAGCCCCGGGGCCTGGCGCACCAGCACCAGGCGGCCCGACGGGCTCAAGGCCGCGCGGCCATCGCCGACGGGGATCCGCGCCAGGACGGTGCCCGCCGCGGTCTGAACGACGATCGCACTGGAGCCGCGGTGGAAGAGGGCCCGGTCGCCGGTCGCGCTGAGGCTCAAGGGCCAGGCATCGCGACCGCCGACGACGCCCTCCAGGGAGAACAGCGGCTCGCCCCCGGGGCCCCAGATGTGGATGGCCTCATCCGTGCCTGCGGTGATCACGTGGCCCGCCGCCGAGACGGCGGCGCTGGACACCGAGCCTGGCAGCGCGCGCAGCTTCACCAGCCGCCAGCCTCCGCGACCACGCTGCAGCCGGTGGAGGCCCGGGTCGCTCAGCAACCGCTCCGACGCCACCACGAACTCCAGCCCGGGGCTGACCGCAAGGAACCGGGTCTTGCCGGGCTCGGTGAAGTAAGGCTGCCCGGCGGTGCTCCAGACCGAGAGCCCGCGTTCCCCCAGCTGGTAGACGGTGTCCTCGTCGACGAAGCCCAGGGTGTCTCGAGTGACACCGAAGGTCTGGGGCCCCTGAGGCACCAGGCGGGCCGCCATCAGCCCGGACCGCACGTCCCACAGCCCCACGGCCTGCCCGTCCGAGACGGCGGCCTTGGTCCCCGAGGGGCTGAGCGCGATGGCGTCCACCGAGCGGGGCAGGCGCGACAGCACCATGGAGGGGCGGTCGTCCCCCGCGGCAGCGGCCGCGGCCAGGTGGTATTCGCCGAGGCCGCGCGCCTCGAAGGCCGCAGGGCTGACACGGCGCGGCCGCAGCTCGCCTGCGGTCCAGGCGGACGTCGCGCCAGGCGGCGGGGCCCGCCCGCTGCGGATCAGGCAGTCGGCCGCGGTCGGTTGGAAGCCGTCCCATGACTCGAAGTCCTCGGGCTTTGGCGTCAGGATCCGGTAGGGATCGGCCCCGGCCCGGAGCAGCGCGTCGATCGCGGCCAGGGTCGCTGGCTTCTCTTCGTCCATGCCGCAGGCCACCCGGAACAGGGCGGTGCGCCCGGACCTGTCGGTTGCGTCCACCCGCTCCGCCAGCCCGTGCGCGAGCAGCCAGGTGAGCGTCTCGGGCCGCTCCAGCGCGTGGAAAAGGAGGCTGCCCGACTGCATGGGACCGGCGAGATCGATCCCGGCGTCCGCGGCCACTTTCAGCACGCTGATCTGGTCTGGCGTCGTCAGGTCATCGCTCAGCGCCAGGGCCAGCGCGGGCAGGGGATCAACCGATCTCTTGGCCGCCGCGACGGGCAGGAGCAGGCGAAGCCAGCCGGGTGCGTCGCTGGCCGCCTCCAGGTGGTCGCCGAAGGGCTCGACCCCCCGGGCCAGCAGGAGCGCACCCGCCTCGAGCGCCGCTGCCTCGTCGCCTCGGTAGGCCAGCGCGAGCAGGAGCGCGGCTTCGCCGTAGGCCACCCAGTCGGCCTCCCTGCGCTCCACGGGCCCCAAGGCCTGTCGGATCGTCTCGACGTCGACTGGCCGGTCGGGATCGCTGGCGGTCACCACCATCCGCCACGCGCCGGCGGCCGGGTGGGGGTGCTCACGCAGGAGCGCCAGCGCCTGGGCGCGGGCCTCGGGTGTCTCCTCATCGAGGAGCGCCTTCACCCGCTCGATGTCCAGGGTCGGGCCCTGGGCGGCCGTCGCCTGCGGGGGCTCGTCCAGCGCGCCCTGCCCCATGATCTGTTCAAGGGCGGGAATCAGGGTCTGAAGGCTGGCGGGCTCGGCCTCGCGCGCCCGCGCCACCAGAGCCTTTGCTGTCTGAGCGGCCAGCGCGCGGTCGCCCAGGCCCCAGAGCTGATGGACCGTGGCCAGCCCGTGCAGGATCGTCAGCCGGGCGGCGGCGCCCAGCTCGGCTGTGAGCCTGGCCTGGAACGTCCGGATGTGGTCCTGGAGCAAGTGGGGGCGGGCCGCGAGCTCGCCGTGCAGCCAGCCGTCGAGCAGGGCGATCATGGGATGGCGGATCCCCAGGTGATCCACGGCGCCGGTGTGGAGGCGGAGCAGGTCGAAGCTGAGCTCGGTGTCGTCCCGCAGGCGAGCGCGGCGGAGCCGGGCCACGGTGAAGTCGGCCTGCCACACCAGCGGGTGGAAGGGGCCCAACGTCTGCTTCGCCCGGCGGGCGACGCTCCGGGCCGCCTCCAGGGTGTTGAACCCGGCCGTGAGCTCGGCTTGGAGCGCGGGGGCGCTGTCCGCCCCCCAGGTGGCGATGGCCTTCGCCAGCAGGGTGCCCAGCAGGGCGTCCGCGTTGGCCTGCTGCTGGGTCTGGAGCAGCAGGCCGAACTGGGCCTGGCGCAGCTGCCACCAGGTCGGATCGGGCCCGAAGATCGCCTCCCACGCCGTGGCGATGGCCTCCGCCTCGACCAGCCGCTCGTTCACCGGGCGCTGCACGAAGGGCCAGACGGCCAGCCGCGACACCAGCCGGCAGGGGGCCTCGGCGGGCTGCCGCTCGCAGGCCTGGACCAAGGGGGCCAGCCGGCTCGGCGGCGTGCCCGTCGCCACGTCCACGGTATCTGCGGCCTGAGCGAGCACCAGGGCGAGGGGGGGTGAGGCGGTGGCGCTCCAGCGATCGGCGTCGGCGGCGAGCCCCTGGGTGAGGCCGGCTTCGAAGCGCAAGGCGATCAGGAAGCGCTGTGCCTGATGGAGGGCGGGGGCCGGCCAGTGGCTGTCCGGGGCGTCGATGGCGGCCTGCAGGACCCGGGCGAGGGCGGCGTCGTTGGTCAGAAGGGGATCGGGGACAGGGCGCCCCAGCGCCACGGCCAGGTGAGCGAAGCTCGCCTTGCGCCGGCCGGCCTGCCAGTGCCAGCGGCTGGCCGTCAGTGCCGCGTAGCGCCGGTACCCGGAGGGGGGGAGGGCGAGCGCTGCGCCCAGCCCGGTCACGGCCAGATGCGTGACCAGGCGGTGGGCCCGAGCGGGTGGAAGGCCGGTGGCCTTGGCCAGGGCGGCGGCGTCGGCGCGGCCCAAGTTGGGGTGTGCCGCCAACGCCTCGGCGGCTGGATCGCCGAAGACCCGGGCCACGGCGCACAGCGGCGCCGGGCTGGGCCGGGCGCAGCTCGAAGCGCAGCGCGTCCAGACCGCCGGGGGCAGCAGCTCGCACGCCACGCTTGGCCCCCATGCGAGGAGGATCGCGACCGCTGCCAGGGTCATGGGGCCGCCGGGATCATGGGTGAGCCTTGCGCTGGGTGGGCCAAAGGCGGAGCACCAGGAAGGCGGCCAGACTGGCCAGCGTCGCGACGAGGCCGAATAGCGCTGCGCTCAGGCGCTGCCGCTGTTGGGGGACATCCGACCAGAGCTGTTCGGGGGGGCCCCACGCCAGCAGGGCGCGCGGCTCTGGTGCCTGGCCCTTGCTGAGGGCCTTCGCGCGCGCGCGCTCACCCGTGGGCGTGAGCGCGCGCCCGACGACGTACGTTCCTCCAGACTCGGCGTGCACGGTGGGGACCGTGAAGGCGACGGACCCGCTTGCCAGCCCGAGGAGACCGGTGATCGCGATCGCCCGGTTCAGGCGCGCAGAGGTGTTGCTGGGCGACGGGAGCCCCAGCCAAGTCCCAACGGCGATGGGAACCAACGCCGACACCGCGATCGCCAGATGGCCCGGCAGGGTCACGTTCAGGATCGAACTCTGGGCGAAGACTAGCGTGTAGGCCACCAATAGAAAGGCGGTGGCCGCGGCGGCGACGGACCGCCTCGAAATGGGCGCCACCTCGGCGGGGGGCGGGGCGGCCCAGAGCCGTGGGCGTTCGCGGTCCACGTGAAGCACCGGGAGTGCGGCCGCCTCCATCTTGTCGAAGAGCGCAGCGCGGGCGACCTGAGCAGCCCTCAGGAGGTCGCCCGACCGGTACGCCTCACCTAGGAAGTGCTTCAGGAAGCGCACGGCCAGCGTCTGGGGCACGGTGCCGTGGAACGTGAGCGCGGCCGGGGTACCCGCAGAGACCAGTCGCTCACCGAAGCCGGGGATTCGACCGTCCGCGGCCGTCGTGCAGCCGGTCAAGCAGATCAGCGTGGGGCGGCTCGCCTGGTTCTCCAGGGTGGTGGCCAACTCGGCCGCCGTGATCTTCTCAGCACCCAGGTACAGGGCCTTGGGCTGATCGGCGACGTTGCCCGCTTCTGGCGCGACCGCGCCGGCGTGGCTGACCAGGAGCAGGACATCGGGCGCCGCGCGCAGGTGCTGCCGCAGGCTCGACGTGTCCGCCACCGGCGGCCCGGCCGTGGACTGCCAGGGGGTCGCCGCGAGCGCCTGCGCCCCGAAGTCCGCAGGGATGGGCGCCAGGGGCTGGTCGAAGGTACCGGTCACTTCCGCGGCGGTCAGCGTCGTCACCACAAGGGCCTCGCGGCGTGGAGGCGCTTGGCCGAAGCCGCTCTGGACCAGACGGGCGAAGCGGGTGTTGGGGTGCACGCCGATCCAGAGCCCGGTGGCGGGATCTCTCATCCGCTCCCAGTGCAGGCTGTGTATCTGAGGGTGATCGGTGGTGAGCAGGACGCAAAGGGGCGCTTTGCGGGTCGGCTGCGCGGCTTGCCAGGGATCGACCGGCGCGCCCTGCGCGTCCTGGGCCGAGGCCTGGAGCAGCCAGCGGAAGAGCGCCCCCGGCTGGTTGGGGGGCAGGGCCGCCTGGCTCGCCCGAAACGCACGAGTGGTGCCGTCGGGGCGACTGAGCTGGTAGTCGATCCTCCAACTCGCGCCGGCGGCAATGACTCTGACAGAGAGGTCGAGTTGCCCAGTCACGGTCTAACAATTTCGCGGATAACGAGGCGAGGGGCAAGGGAAGGCTCAGCGCTGGGCGGTGGCGGGCTGCTGGCGGACCTGGCGGTAGCGCCGCAGCACGCTCTCGCGGGCCAGCTCCATCTGGTCGTCGGGGATGTTGCGCGGCATCAACGCGATGGCGAAGCGGCGCTCGGCGGGGGCGCCGTCGCTGCCGCCGCCCACGTTCCAGCGGTAGATGAAGCGCCGGTCGGTGCGGTACGGCGCCAGCGGCTCGGCGCTGAACAGGCGCACGGTGTCGGCGAAGTCCTTCACCTGCCCGTAGAGCACGCAGGGCAGCTCCTCGCAGTCGATGTCGATGACCTGGCCCTGCTCGGCCTGCAGCGCGGCGGCGAAGGCCTCGCGCAGCTCCCGGGGGCGGTGCCGTGGGGCCATGTCGGGGATGGGCGCCTCGGTGGCGGGGGCGGCCGAGGGGGGCGGGCCCGCCAGGGACGGCGTCGCGCTGGGGGCGGCTGAGGCCGGGGCGGACGGCGCCGCAGCGGCGATGGGCTCCGCGGGCGGCTGGGGGGCGGGCTCGGGCTCGCGGGTGAAGAACCACACGGCCAGCCCCCCCACGAGCAGGGCGATCACGCCGCCCACGGCCAGGGCGCGGCGGGGCAGGGCGCGCGGTGCGGTCGGCTCCGTCGGCGCAGCCGGCGCGATGGGCGAGGGGGGCGGAGCCCGCCGGGCCTGGTCGGCCGTGGCCCACGCGGCCGGGGGCCCGCCCACCCGCGAGGGCAGGGCGCCGAAGCCGGCCAGCACCGCGGGATCCAGCTCGGGCTCGGGGGCGGGCGGTGGCAGCGACTTGGGCGCTGCCTGCGTCGTCCGCCCCGCGGCCGGCGGCGGCGGGGGCTGAGGCGGGGGTGAGGGCGCCACGGCGGGCGGCCCGACTTCGGCGACGGGCGGCTGTGCCGGCGGCGCGACCTCGACGGGCGCCACGAAGGGCGGCGGCGAAGAGGGCACCGCGGCCACCGGCGCGGGGGGGGCGGCGGCGGCGCGGGGGCGACGGCGGCCCGCGTCGGCGTGGGGGTGCGCGGCAGCGGCGGCAGCGGCCCCGTCCACACCTCGCCCGGCCTCACGGGGGGCGGCAGCGGCGCGCTGGCCGGCCGGGGCTGCGGGCGCGGCCGCTGGTGCACATCGGCCAGCAGGCGCTGGGACGCGGTGGGCTTCGGCGCCGGCGCGCGGAACAGCGCGGCGCCCAGCGAGCCGCCCGCCATCAGGTCGTCGTCCTCGGGCTCGGGGGCGACGGCCGCGGCGCCGTTGGTGATCCGCCGGATGCTCTGGTGCAGCTCCTCTTCCAGGCCCGCCGCCGTGAACAGGCCGTCATCGAGCAGGCGCCCGTCGGTGGGCGGCGCCGTGGGCGGCAGCGGGCGGCGGGCGCCGGGCAGCCGCACCCCATAACGACCCACAAGGAACGGCAGGCCGCAACGGGCGCACGTCACCGCGATCTCGTCGGTGGCCAGCTCGACGGGGAAGTCGTAGCCGTGGCTGCAACCTGGGCATTGGATCTGCACGGCGGGGATTCTACCGGCGCGGCGCGCCCGGCGCGAAGGCCGGGGTCAAGGGGTTGTCGCTGGGGTCCGTGGGGCGCCCCGCTCCGGGTCAGAGCAGCGTGCGGCGGCCTTGGGTGAGCAGCTCGCGGGCGTTGGCGCGGGTGGCCTTGGTGATCGTCGCGCCGCCCAGCATGCGCGCAAGCTCCTCGACCCGGCCCTTCTGATCCAGGCGCGTCACCACGCTGCGGGTGCGGCCCTCGAAGGTCTCTTTGCTCACGTGCAGGTGGGCGTCGCCCATGGCCGCAATCTGCGGCAGGTGGGTGATGCACAGCGCCTGCCGCTGCTGGCTCACCGCCCGCAGCTTGGCCCCGATGGCGCCCGCGGTGGGGCCGCCCACGCCGGTGTCCACCTCGTCGAAGATGTAGACGGGCACGGGGTCGCGGGCGGCGATGACCTGCTTGACCGCCAGCATGAAGCGCGACAGCTCGCCGCCGCTGGCGATGCGCTCCAGGGGCCCCGGCGTCTCGCCCGGGTTGGCGCTGAGCCGCAGCTCCACCCGATCGGCGCCGCGGGGGCCCACATGCATGCCGCGGCCCACGTCCACGCCGGCGGTCAGGGGCGTCAGGCCCACCACCAGGGTGGCGCCGCCCATGCCCAGATCCGCCAGCTCGCGGCACACCGCGGCGGCGAGCTGGTTGCCGGCGGCCCGCCGCGCAGCCGTCAGGGTCTCGGCGGCCGCCCGCAGGCCCCGGGCCGCCTCCTTGCGCGCCTCGGTCATGCGGCGCAGCGAGTCGTCGCTGTCGCCCAGCTCGTCCAGCTCGGCGCGCATGGCCTGCATGCGCTCGATGACCTCGCCCAGGGTGGCGCCGTACTTGCGCCGCAGCCGCGAGAACAGGGTGAGCCGGGCCTCCACCTGCTCCAGGCGCTCGGGCTCGGCGTCCAGGTCGCGCCCGTAGTGGCCCAGGGTGCGGCCGGCGTCCTCGGCGATGGCCAGGGCGCTCTGCAGGTCGTCGATGAGCGGCTTCAGGCTGTCGTCGTAGCGGGCCAGCAGCTCCACCGAGTCGATGGCCTTCTGCAGCCGCTCGGCGGCGGCGCCCTTGGCGGTGTACAGCTCGTGCTCCACCCGGGCGGCGGCCTCGCGCAGGCGCTCGGCGTTGCGCAGCCGCTCGCCCTCCTGCTCCAGGGTGTCCTCTTCCTCGGGGTCGCTCAGCTCGGCCTGCTCCAGCTCGTCGAGCTGGAAGCGCAGGAAGGCCTCGCGCTCGGCGCGGTCGCGCTGCCGGGCCTGCAGATCGGCGATGCGGGCGTCCAGCGAGGCCACCTGCTGGTGCGCCTGGGCCACGGCCTCGCGGGGGGCGTTCAGCCCACCCACGCGGTCCAGCAGATCCAGGTGGGTGTCGGCCTTCAGCAGGCTGTAGTGCTCGTGCTGACCCGAGATGTCCACCAGGCCCTCGGTGACGCGGCCCAGCATGGCCAGGGTGGCCAGGGTGCCGTTCAGCCAGGCCCGGCTGCGGCCGCTGCTGGTCACCACCCGGCGCACCACCAGCTCGCCCTCGTGCTCGATGCCCGCCTCGGTCAGGCGCGCGGCCACCTCGGGGGCCTTGCGCAGGTCGAACAGCGCCTGCACCTGCGCCTGCTCGGCGCCCGTGCGCACCACCTCGGCCCGGGCGCGGTCGCCCAGCACCAGGCCCAGCGCGTTGATGAGCACCGACTTGCCGGCGCCGGTCTCGCCGGTGATCACCGTCAGCCCGCTGTCGAGCTCCAGGTCCAGCGCCTCGATGATGGCCACGTCGCGGATGGAGAGTGCCTGCAGCATGGCGGGCCTTGTGCCACGGCCCGCGCCCCCTCTCAAGCGGTTCGTGGAAAACCCCGAAGGGGGCCGTTAACTTGTGCGGTCAACCACCGGGGAGGCGTTTGTCCATGAGGTTGTGGACGGTTCTGTTGGGGGCGGCGCTCGCGCTGTCCGGGTGCCTGGACGGCGACGACGGCGGCGGCGCGACGCCCCAGCGCGACATGTTCGTGGGCGGCGGCGGGCAAGGCGGCGCGGGCGGCGCCGGCGGCGGCGCGGGCGGCGCGGGTGGGGAGGGCGGCGGGGCCGTCGAGGACGCTTGCCCTCGCCCCTTCGTGTACCGCCACCGGGGCGCCACGGCCGCCACCGAGGTGCGCCTGGCCGGTGAGTTCGAGCGGCCCGCCTGGTCGGGCGCCATCGTCCTCGAAGACGCCGACGGCGACGGCTTCTGGACCACCCAGGTGGACGTGGCCCCCGGCCGCTACCAGTACAAGTTCATCGTGGACGGCACGTGGATCGCCGATCCCGACAACGGCGACCGGGTGCCCGACGGCGAGGGCGGCCAGAACACCGTGGCCGAGCAGGTGTGCCCCTTCACGCCCGAGTGCCTGAGCGACGGCGACTGCGCCGAGCCCTTCCCGCTGTGCCGAAACCTGACCTGCGTGGACGCCAACCCGTGCTTCTGCGCCGAGGGCGAGGTCTGCGACGCCTCGGGCGCCTGCATCGCCGAGCCCGAGTGCACCGAGGACGCCGACTGCGAGGCGCCCCTGGTGTGCCGCGACTTCGCCTGCGCCCCCGAGTGCCTGGGCGACGAGGACTGCGGCGAGGGCGAGCAGTGCCTGGACCTGCAGTGCGTGGCGCCCGAGTGCGAGACCTGGGTGGAGTGCGACGCCTTCGCGGAGTCGTGCGTGAGCGCGCAGTGCGTCGAGAAGGTGTGCGCGGATCACATCTTCACCTACGACCCGCAGGGCGCCACCCATGACCAGGTGTACCTGGCCGGCAGCTTCACCAACTGGCAGGACAACTGGATCCCCATGACCTGGCTGGCGGACCGCGGCGTGTGGTTCGCCCGCACCGCCCTGGCCAACGACAGCTACCAGTACAAGTTCGTGCTGGTCACCGGCGGCAACCAGCAGTGGGTGGCCGATCCCAGCAACCCCGACAGCGCCGATGACGGCTTCGGCGGCCGCAACTCGGTGCTCACCGTGCTGTGCGACGACGAGCCCGGCCCCGGGCCGTCCATGTGCGGCGAGGTGGCCGAGTTCGATTGGCGCGATGCGGTGATGTACTTCGCCATGGTCGACCGCTTCCACGACAGCGACGGGCAGCGCGACATCGTGCAGGGCGTCACCGACGGCCCCGCCGATGGCCCCAGCGGGCAGTACATGGGCGGCGACATCCGCGGCCTGACCGCCAAGATCGACTACCTGACCAACCTGGGCGTGAGCGCCATCTGGATCACCGCGCCCTTCGAGAACCGCAACTCGGCGGGCGCCGCCATCGACCCGGGCAGCGACCCCCACACCTACAGCGGCTACCACGGCTACTGGCCCTCGCCCGCCAACGTGGACTACGCCGATCCCGACAACCCCAGCCCCACGCCGCAGGTGGAGAGCCGCATCGGCACGGCGGCGGATCTGCAGGCGTTCGTGGACGCCAGCCACGCGGCCGGCGTGAAGGTGTTGTTCGACTACGTGATGAACCACGTGGACGTCGAGAGCGGGCTGTACCAGGCCCATAACGACTGGTTCGCCCGGCGCGACGGCCGCTTCGCGCTGTGCGGCCCCGAGAACCTGTGGGACGACCCCTTCTGGGGCACCCGCTGCGCCTTCACCGACTACCTGCCGCCCTTTGACTTCGACAACGCTGCGGCCCGGGCCTGGAGCGTGAACGACGCCCTGTGGTGGGCCACCCACTTCGGCATCGACGGCTACCGGCTGGACGCCATCAAGCACGTGTCGCTGCAGTGGCTGCGCGACCTGCGCGACGCCCTGGACGCGCGCATCCCCGATCCCGCGGGCGGCCGCTTCTACCTGGTGGGCGAGACCTTCGCCTACGACAACCGCGACCTGCTGCGCAGCTTCGTCGACCCCGCCGAGCTGCTCGATGGGCAGTTCGACTTCCCGTTCAAGGCGCGCATCTGCGAGGCCGTGTTCACGCCGGGCGGCAACCTGGGCGCCTTCGCCGGCTGGATGGGCGGCAACGACAGCTTCTATGGCCCCGGCTCGCTCATGACCACCTGGATCGGCAACCACGACATCCCGCGGCCGATCCACTTCGCCAGCCGCCAGATCGGCAACTGCCGGCAGGGCAGCGACCCCGGCAACGGCTGGAACCAGCAGAGCCACGGCCAGCCCCAGGACGCCGCGCCCTACGAGCGCCTGGGGGTGGTGTTCGCCATCATGATGACCAACCCCGGCATCCCGCTGATCTACTACGGCGACGAGATCGGGCTGGCGGGCGGCGGCGACCCCGACAACCGGCGGATGATGGTGTGGGACGACGCCGACCTGAACGCCCATCAGATCGCCCTGCGCGAGAAGGTGGCGAAGCTGGGGCGCATCCGCACCGAGAACAAGGTGCTGGGCCGGGGCCGGCGGCTGACGCTGGACTCGGGCAACGACCACTGGGTGTTCCGCATGACCGGCTGCGGCGACGCCTCGCCCGACATCACGGTGGCCATCAACAAGGGCGACGGCCCCGCCACGGTGAACATCCCCGCGGGCGCCTACACCGACCTGATGAACGACGCGGCGGTGCAGGGCGGCCAGACCCAGGTCCCCCCCCGCGGCTTCTTGATCCTGCGCCGCGACTAGCCTGGCCCGCCGCCAAGCCCCCGCTGCACCGCTGGGGCGTGGCAACCCGGCCACCCCCCGTGCATCCTCCGAGCGCACCCGCCGCCCGGAGGCCCATGACCTCCTTCCTTGCAAGGTGACTGGCCGCCTGCGCTCGGCGACGCCGAGTGATCCGGGTGCGGGTTCGGCCGGCGATCGAGGGGGGCGACGAAGGCAAGCCAGCCCGCCTCATCCTGCGTACCACGTACGGACGCAACCCCATCCGCTCACTCCGCAAGGGCCATTTCAACCTGGATGATGGCCTGCCAACAGAGGGTCTACGGGCTTCCCCGGGTCCTGCTAGAGGGACTGTAGCCGTCCGAACGCCCTGCGTAGGAGGCGCACAGAAGTGTACTCTCGGATCCGTCCATTGACCGAGGTTATGGGGTTGGTTGCCAGAATGTCGTTCCAAATGCCGCTGGGTGCCGGAATGTTTGAGACTCGTGCATCTCCGTGAGCCCTTAGCGCAAAGAGCATAGACATCGCCACCGCGTTGTCAGTCGATGCATTTGTCGCGAGGGCGTAGGCAGCGTCAGCAAAGGGAGGCTCCAGTAGATCAAACATTGAGGATACGGGGCATCGATTGGAAACGAGTGCCGCCATCTCCGCCTCGAGGGGTGGCCGGGACTCCGGTAGGCAGGTCAGGGCTGCGCATAGCCCACCACATGCCATTTTCCGAACAAACTCAGAGGTCCCTCGCGCATCAAACCATGCGTCGATCGATGGGCTGCTTTCACCCTGCCTCAAGACAAACGCGACAGTCACGCCCGCAGCGCCATGCGCAGCAATCAAGCCAGCGACAGAACCTTCGGACACCACTTGGCCGCGCTGCTCGTGCAAGGAGCGAAACGCGGCCTCCAGGGGGGTCAGGGAACGCCCGGAGGGTTCGGGCAGCACACTCATGGCGGTGGCGGGGTAGTGAAGAGTGGCGGTTAGGTAGTAGCGCAGAGCAGAGTCTTCACAGTTGGCGACTGCCTGCTGCTCAGCAGCTGTGAGCTGGTGAGCAGTGCTGAAAACGGCCACGTTGTACTCGTCGGTGCAAAAGGCCGGCAAGGCGGGCTGGTATCCCGAGACGGACGATGCACTGAATGCGACCAGGGGCAGAAGAAGGCTAGCGAGACGCATGGTTGTAACCCCCACAGGACCAGTTTCGTCGGAAGTGCTGCGGCGTCGACCAATCCAGGAGTTGCCCCGCAACGATGTTCGGGTAGGCTTCCGCGTCCAACTCAAACGGGTCATCGTGGTTCTCCAGCCAGTTCGGGAGGCTGTCACCGTCCTCGTCGAATAGCTCGGCTGCCATCTCTCGGACTCTCCAGCCAAGGGAGCCAGAAACCTCTCCACCAGGCAGCAGTCCGTCGAAGTTCACGGGGAGGCCAGCAACCGCTCCGCCCTGGCAGTCCCAGCCCCGAACGTGTCGACCGAGTTGAACTCGCGGCCCCGTCTGGTTCACGGGTGTGCGTAGAAGTTCGTGTCCCCCCAACGCGCTGGATATCGCGCCCTCCTCAACGGAATCTCTGCTTGTGCGGCGCTGGTGTGGCAGTCCTGTTGTTCTCCCGAAAACGGCCCGGCACGAATCCCTGCCGCCCGGGGCTGCGCCTGCGCCCGAGGCGGGCCCCGTGCCGCCCGCCAGCGCCGGCCGCAAGGTGGCCGCGGGCGCGGGGGCCGTGATCCCCGGGCCGGTGGTGCGCGGCGCCGCCATTCGCCTGGCCCCGCACGCGTCGAGCAGGTGGGCACAGGGCGCGGCTCCCGAAAACGGCCCGGCACAAATCCCGCCGCTGCGGTTGACGGTTGGCCAAGCCGTCTTGGCCCGACGTCCACCAGTGCAAGCCATCGACCATCTCGTCACCAAGGTCGCATACCCAACGCTGCGAGGTAGGAGCCTGCAACAGTGAGATGAAGGTCGATCCTGCCTGCCTCAAACGGACGAAATCCAACGTCCGGTGGAAGTCCCATATGCAGAGGTAGGGACGAATCCAGCAACAGCAGGTCGTTGCGACGCAGGTCCCCCCTGCGATCCAAGGCAGCGAAGACCGCCTGTCTCACTTCGCTCGACGTCGCATTACCGGCACTCCAACCGCTTGTCGCCAAGGTGTATGCGTGTCCCAATTCCCAGTCGCTGGCCTCGACCAGCCAAGTTACTACGTTTGTTCGAGATGTTCCGGCGAAGCCCAGCACGTATTCCACTGCCAACTGACCTGAGCCGCCAACAGAAGAGTGGAAGAGGTAGTAGCTGCAAGGGGCACAGCGACGGACTGACCCGAAGTCGGTGCGATAGATTGCCGCAGGCTCGCCCATGAGTGGAGCCGAAGCCAGAACTCCGTACTTGCCGTGGCTGTCTACGACTGTGGCTACGCTGGATTGCGAAAGCGGCCCGACGTTGAAGGCTGAGGCCAGGATGGCCCGAAAAGCAACATCGATTTCGTGGCTACCCTGCAAGACTTCACGACGTGTGCCCGGGTCCATGCGCAACATCTCTACGACTCGCCGATAGTACTCGACCCGCGCAACCAGGCAGGTCTCCACAAGCGAACGCTCCTGGGAGTGCAGCTGCCTGTCCGAGACCTGCCTTGCGAGAACATATGCTTCGCGGCAACCGCCGTAGTCAGAAGTCCAAGTATTGGGAGTGCTTAGGCCGCCGAGAAGTGGCAGGACCAGCAACAGGGTGGTTCGCGCCAGGTGCATATTGAGCATGCTTGCCTCCTGGATTGCTCCAGTCAATCCAAGCGATGTCTGCCGCGTGAAGCCGTCCACGCACGGCGGTGCGCAGGTAGGTGATGTCCCAACTCCAGCCCTGCGCCGCGAGTCGCCTGGCCCACACGCATCGACCTTGGGCGTGCAGGGCCTGGCAACCCGGCCGCGCCCCGCGCATCCTCCGAGCGCACCCCACCGCCCGGAGGCCCATGACCCCCTTCCTTGCCACGGCCCTGAGCCTGCTGCTGGCCACGCCAGCGCCCGGGGCTGCGGCTGCGCCCGAGTCGGGCCCCGTGCCGCCCGCCAGCGCCGGCCGCAGGGTGGCCGCGGGCGCGGGGGCGGTGATCCCCGGGCTGGTGGTGCACGGCGCCGGCCACTTCATCCGCGGTGAGTCCGACACCGGCTGGCGGCTGCTGGCGGCCGAGGGCGTCGGCCTGGGCGGCATGGTGGGCGGCATCGCCGGCCTGGCGGTGACGGGCGCCTCGCCCCGCACGGTGGTGCCGCTGACCTGGATGATCGTGCAGGGCTTCGGCCTGTTCGGCGTTTCGGCGCTGGCGGATCTGTACGGCAGCGTGAACGGCGGCGAGGGGGCGGGCGCGCCGTTGGTGCAAGCCCCTGATCTGACGGTGGATCTGGGCTACCGCGCCCTGTACGACCCGGTGTTCCCGTACACCGGGCTGGGGGTGCTGGGGGCCACCTGGCGCCACCGCGGCCTGGCCCTGGACGGGCGGCTGTGGGTGGCGGCCGATCACGACAACCAACGGCTGGAGCTGACCCCGCGCTGGCGCCTGGTGGGGCCCCGGCCCGACCGCGCCGCCCAGGACGGTAGCTTCCTGGATCTGCGCACCGGCGTGGCCTGGCACCGCTTCGGCCCCGAGCGCTTTCAGTCGCTGTTCGGCGAGCTGGCCGCCCGCGGCCGCCTGGATCTGGCCCGGGTGGGCCCCACCCTGCGCGGTAGCTTCGCCGAGGCCGAGGTGGGGGCGGCGCTGGGCGGCACCCAGCACGCGGGCTTCGATCTGGAGGGCGAGTCGCTGCTGCTGGCGGGCTTCGCCTTCGGGCTGTACCTGGGCCACGCCCGCGACGGCTTCGGCGAGGTGGCGCTGTACTACGACCACCGCCACGACGGGTACGTAGGCGGCGCCAAGCTGCGGGGCCTGGGCAGCGGCACGCCCGGCCACTTCGGCCTGCGCACCCGGCTGCGGGTGTGGGGCCCGTGGGGCGTGGATCTGCACGGCGAGGTGGGCGCCACCTGGCTGGGCGGCGGCTCGCTGGTCTACCAGTGGGGGGGGCGGCGATGAGCGCGACGGGGCGGCCGGCAGTGTGGGCGCCGGCAGTGTGGGCGCTGGCGACGGTGACGGCGCTGACTGGCTGCGTGGATCTGGCCGACGAGCGGGCGGCGAACGAGGCCCGCATCGGCCAGCGCCGCGGGGCGGGCCTGACGGTGGCCGTGCAAGATGGCCTGGCGGCGGTGCGCGTCCTCGAGCCCGGCCGCCTGGAGCTGTGGCCGCAGGCGCCCGGCCTGACGGTGGATCTGGACGCCGAGGCCGCCGGCGAGTGGGTCATCGAGGTGCGCAACGCCCTGCCCGACGCCCTGCTCAGCGGGGTGGCGGCCACCCCCGAGCCGCGGGACCTGCCCACCCACAAGGCCTGGCGGGTGACGCTGCCCGCCGGACCCTCGCGCGTCGACCTGGCGGCCCCCCGGGCGGCCGCCGTCGAGCCCTTCCGCATCATCGCCTTCGCCGACACCCAGGAAGCCCTGCCCGAGGCCGGCGACTTCTTCGCGAAGATGGCCGCCCAGCGCGACATCGAGTTCGGTCTGGTGAGCGGCGATCTGACCGACATGGGCTACCCCGACGAGGTGCGCCTGTTCCAGCGGCGCATGGAGGTGCTGCCGTTCCCGCTGTACGCCACGCTGGGCAACCACGAGCTGGGCGAGAGCAGCACCGCCCCGGCGTTCCACCGCTACTTCGGGCGCGCCAGCTTCAGCTTCCCGTGGCGGGGCGCCCGCTTCACCCTGGTGGACTCGGGCACGGCCACCCTGGCGCCGCGCACCTGGCGCAGCCTGCACACCTGGCTGGCCCAGGGCCGCGACGGCTTCCACCTGTTCATGACGCACATGCCGCCGCTGGACGTGGCGGGGCTGCGCAACAACGCCTTCGCCAGCCGCGCCGAGGCCCACAAGCTGCTGGGCACCCTGGCCCGGGCGGGGGTGGACCTGACCATCCACGGGCACGTGCACAGCTTCCACGCCTACGCCCAGGTAGGCATGCCCGCCTTCATCACGGGCGGGGGCGGCGGCATCGGCGAGGCCTTCGACGGCATCGACCGGCACTTCCTGGTGATCGAGATCGACCCCGTGGCGCAGACGGCGCTGCCCGCGGTGGTGCGGGTGGGCGCCGCGGAGTAGCACCCCCTCAGCCGGCGCCCAGGCCGCCCACGAGCACCGCGGTGATCCGGTCGGCCAGGCCCTCGGGCGTCAGCCCGCCTACGCGGCCGTCGATGAACAGGCCCACCGCGCCGTGCACCAGGGACCACACCAGCAGCTCGGCGCCCGGTCGGGTGGCGGCGGGCAGGCCGCGCTGGGCCCACAGCCCGTCCAGCACCTGCGTGAGCAGCCCGAAGGCCGACGGGGCGTCGGGCACCAGCAGCTCGGGGGCCACCTGGCGGGCCTCGGCCAGCGCTTCAGCGGGGCAGGTGCCGGCGAACATCAGCCGGTAGCGGTGGGGGTGGGCGACGCCGAAGGCCAGGTAGGCGCCGCAGGCGGCCCGCAGGCCGGCGCCCGGCGCCTCCAGCGCGGCGGCGAGCTGCTGGCCCAGGGCGTCGAAGCCCGCGGCGGCCAACGTGCTCAACAGCGCGTTCTTGTTGGGGAAATGGCGGTAGGCGGCGGCGGGGTCGACCCCGATCTCGCGGGCCAGGGCGCGCAGGCTCAGGGCGTCGTGGCCGCCCTCGGCCAGGGCCCGCTCGGCGGCGTGGAACAGGGCGGCCTTCAGCTCGCCGTGGTGGTACTGGCTGCGCGGCATGTCAATGACGTTGACATGCCCGCCTCGGGCTGTCTACCGTCGGAAAGTCAACAGTGTTGAGATCGGAGCCCGCCATGCGCCGCGCCCTCACCGCGAGCCTGCTCGTGACCCCCTTGCTCGCCGCCACCGCGCTCCTGGGGCCCGGCTGCGGATCTGGCCTGCGGCAGGTGCGGCAGGGGGGGGCGGTGCAGGTGCACATGCTCACCCAGGAGTACGCCAACGTGTACGTGATCCAGGCGGGCGGCCACACGGTGGTCATCGACGCCGGGCTGGCCGAGTCGGGCCCGGACTACGTGGCCCAGCTCAAGGAGCTGGGGGTGTCCAAGGTGGACGCGCTGCTGGTCACCCACGGCCACGCCGATCACGCCGGGGGCGCCCAGGCCATCAAGGCGGCGACGGGGGCCCGGGTGGTGGCCCACCGGGGCGACCAGCCCATGATCACGGCGGGCAAGATGGACGCGCTCTGCCCCACGGGCGCCATCGCGCGGCACCGCCTCGACACGGACCAGGGCGCGACCTACACCGGCTACGCCGCGGACCAGTGGCTCGACGGCCCCGTGGAGCTGGAAGCCCTGGCGGGCATCCCCGGCAAGGTGGTGCCGCTGCCCGGCCACACCGAGGGCTCGCTGGTGGTGGTGGTGGGGCAGGCGGCGTTCGTGGGCGATCTGCTGCGGGGCAGCATCGTGGGCTCGGGCGCCGAGCTGCACTTCTACATGTGCGATCTGGCCGACAACCGCGCCGACATCCAGTGGCTGCTCAACGCGTTCCCCGACGTGACCACCTGGTACCCCGGCCACTTCGGTCCCATCGAGCGCGCTGAGGTCGAGGCGCTGGTGGCCGACTGGCCCGCGGGCTGAGCCGGGACCCGCGCCCCGCCATTGATCCGGGGCCCGCAGGAGGCCACGCTCGCCCCATGAACCCCGCGTACGACGAGCAGGCGCCCAAGCTGGCGGCGCACTACGAGCAGACGGCCTTCGAGGCGGTGCACCGCGACTGGCTGGGCCACCTGGGCGAGCGGGGGCGGGCGCTGGACGTGGGCGCCGGCTCGGGCCGCGACGCGGCGGCGCTGGCGGCCCGGGGCTGGCAGGTGGTGGCGGTGGAGCCCAGCGCGGCCATGCGCGCCGAGGGCCAGCGCCTGCACCGCGACGCGGTGATCGACTGGCGGCCGGGTCACCTGCCGGCGCTGGCCGAGGTGGGCGGGCGCTTCGACCTGATCCTGCTGAACGCGGTGTGGATGCACGTGCCGCCGGCGGCGCGGGCGGCGGCCTTCGACCGGCTGGTGAACCTGCTCGCGCCCGGCGGTTTGCTCGTGATCACGGTGCGTTATGGCCCTGACCTGCCGGGGCGCACCTTCTTCCCGGTGCCCGCCGATGAGCTGGCTGGCTTTGCCCAGCGCTACGCCCTGGGGGTGGTGGCCGACGAGGCCAGCCCCGATCGGCTGGGCCGCGACGACGTGCACTGGCGCACGGTGGCCATTCGGGCGGGGCACGACCCCGACGGGGGCCTGGCGCTGCTGCGGCAGGTGATCGTGCACGACGCCAAGAGCAGCACCTACAAGCTGGCCTTACTGCGCAGCGTATTGCGCATCGCCGACGGACAGCGAGGGCTGGTGCAGCCTCTGCCCGACGGCGACGTGCTGGTGCCCATGGGCGCGGTGGCGCTGAACTGGCTGCGACAGTTCCGGCCCCTGCTGTTCACCGACCGGCCTTACAAGCAGGCCACGGGCGGCTCGGCCATGCGCCAGCCGGTGTTCCAGGTGCTGGGTGGGCTGGCTGCCGACGAGCTGCGGCCGGGCGCGCGCTTCGAGGCGGGGTGGGCCGGCCCCGTCGACGCCGCCCTGCGCGCAGCGCGGGCGCTCATCCTGAAGAACCCGGTGACCTACACCACGGGCCCCGACGGGACCCCGCTGTTCCGCGGCGAGGGGCGCCCCGAGCGGTTCACGGGCGCGGCGCTCGCGCTGCACCCCGGCGCCCTGTGGATGTACGGGCGCCTGCGCGTGCCCGGCGCCCTGTGGCGGGCCATGACCGAGCACGCCGCCTGGGTGGAGCCGGCGCTGGAGCTGGAGTGGAGCCGGCTGATGCAGGCCTACGATCCGGCGCTGACGCTGGATGAGTGCGCGCGGCTGCTGGCGTGGGCCGACCCCGAGCGCAGCACCCAGGCGGTGCGGGCGCTGGTGCAGACCAGCCCCGCGCCGGTGCCCTGCGTGTGGACGGGCCGCCCGCTGACCGACGACTTCCAGGTGGACCACTGCGTGCCCTTCGCCCGCTGGCCCAACAACGACCTGTGGAACCTGCTGCCCGCCAGCAAGGCGGCCAACCAGGCCAAGCGCGACCGCCTGCCCAGCGCCGATCTGCTGCAGGCCGCCCGGCCGCGCATCGAGGCCTGGTGGACGCAGGCCTACCTGAGCGCGCCGGGCCGGCGGGGCCAGTTCCTGGCCGAGGCCGCGGGGGCCTTGCCGGTGCTGGGGGATCCTGAGCGCCCGGGGGCGGTGTTCGCCGGCCTGACGGCCCTGCGGCACCGGCTGCGGGCGGCCCACCAGCTCGCGGAGTGGGCGCCGTAGGCGCTGTGGATCAGCCCTGCCAGGCCGCCTGGGCGGCCAGCGTGCGCACCTCGGCGGCGAAGCGCTGCGGGTGCTCCTCGTGCACCAGCAGCTTGGCGTCGTCGATGACCACGAGCTCGCAGGGGCCTCCGAAGCTGTCCACCATGCCGCGGGCGTGCTTCAGCGGGAACCATGGGTCCTTCGCCCCCCACACCAGCCGCACGGGCGCGGTGATCTTGGGGTGGGCGTCGCCGATGGCGTCGAAGTCGGCGGCCTTCAGGGTGTGCACCAGGTCCATCGCCCCGTCCATGAGGCGCTTCGAGCCGGTCAGCGGCGCGATGAAGCGCGGGCTCAGCTCGCCCTCGATGAGCCGGGTGTCGGTGACGCAGTCGCGCAGCAGCAGCCAGCGGCCCAGGCGGGTGCGCAGCGAGAGCGGGAAGAACATCTGCAGGGGCTTGCGCAGCGCCAGCATGAGGGTCAGCCGCCACGGGTGGAAGCCGGGGATCTCGGTGTTGCCCAGCGCGAGCCCGGCGATCCAGTCGGGCATCTGGGCGGCCACGGCCCGCGCGAAGCCGCCGCCCGAGTCGTGGGCCACGAAGAGGAAGCGGCCGGGCACATCCAACGCCCCGACGGCGCGGCCCAGGGCCCGGCTCAGGCCCTTCACGCCGCCCGGCGTGGCTTCGGTCCACTGGCTCTGGCCCGCCCGCGGCAGGTCGATCACGTGGCAGGTGAAGTCGGCCTTCAGGGCGTCGACCACGTTGCGCCAGGTGCCGGCGTTCAGCGGCCAGCCGTGCACGAACACCAGGTCGGGGCCGCGGCCGATCTTCCAATAGGGCAGCTTGCAGTCGCCCAGGTCGATCATCCGGTCGGGCGCGTCGTCGAGGCGGTGGGCCATGGGGGGCTCCTTTCGTTGGGTTCGCCGCCACCTTGCCGGGGGTGGGCGGGCCCCGCACCGAACAGCACAGGTAAGTGCCCGGGAATGACGCGCTGGCGTAGCTTCGGGTCACGGCACAGGAGGGTGTATGGCCGATCAGAGCAAGCTGTTCCCCGCGCTGCTGAAGTTCTGGCGGGGCCGACGGGGGCTGAGCCAGCTCGACCTGGCGCTCGCCGCCGGCATCTCCGGGCGGCACGTCAGCTTCCTGGAGACCGGCCGCTCGGCCCCCAGCGAGGAGATGGTGATGCTGCTGGCAGCCACCCTGGACGTGCCCCTGCGCGACCGCAACCACCTGCTGCGGGCGGCCGGCTTCGAGGCCCACTTCCCCGAGCCGCCCCTGGACGCTCTGGCGGATCCGGCCGTCGAGCGCGCCGTCGAGCGCATGCTGCGCCAGCAGATGCCGTACCCGATGTTCGTCATGAACCGGGCCTACGACGTGCTGCGCATGAACCCGGCGGCCGCGGCGCTGCTGACCGTGGCGGCCGGGGCGCCGCTGGCACCTGGGTTCAACGGGGTGCGCATCCTGTTCGAGCCCGGCCCCGTGCGCGACGCGGTGGCCGACTGGGACGAGGTGGCCCGGGAGCTGCTGGCGCGGGTGCAGCGCGAGCACCTGCACCACCCCACCGATGAGGGCCTGCGCGACCTGCTCGACGCCATCCTGGCGGCGCCGGGCGTGCCGGAGCACTGGCGCCGCCCCGACTTCGGCCGGGGCGATCACGCCGTCTATCCAATTCGGTTCGCGGCCGGCGGCCTGAGCCTGCGCTTCTTCACCACCGTGCTGCGGTTCCAGGCCCCGCAGAACGTCACCCTGGACGAGCTGCAGATCGAGGGCTGGTACCCGCTGGACGAGGCCACCGAGCAGGCGTGCGCCCTGCTCAGTTCCGCAGCGGGTTGACCGCCCCCGCGGCCCAGGGCGAGGCGGGGACGGGCGCGTTGGGCACCGCGCCGGTGAGCCCCGCCGGAAGCCCCCACAGGAAGCCGTCGGCGGGCACGTAGCCGTGGCGCCGGTCCACCCGGGGCAGGCCGCCCAGCGCCTCGCCGCCGATGCCGGCCACCCACACGGTCGATCCCTGCGGCACCACCGCGGTGGGCTCGACGCTGCCCGGGCTGTCCAAGGGCCGGCGCCCCAGCATGCGGCCCTCGGCGCTGAACCGGTAGGCGGCGGCGTCGGGCCGGTCGTGCAGGCCGTGCACCGCGGCCACCCACACGCTGCCGTCGGCCGCCACCGCCAGCCCGCCCGCGGCCTCGCGCCGGTCGGTGCCGAAGCGCACGGCCCACTGGCGCCGCCCGGCGGGGCTCAGCCGCTCCAGCACAAGGTCCGCCTGGCCCAAGGGCGCCTCGACGGGCCGTACGTCGCCGCCGGTGACCAGACCCAGCCGGTAGAGCTGACCCTGGGGACCGAAGCTCAGCGCGACGGGCAGCGGCTCGGTGTTGGGCGCGTAGGTGGCGCGGGGCCGCCTTCCGGCGGGGTCGAGCCGCAAGGTGAAGCTGCGCCAGGCCTTGAGCTTGCGGCCGCGCAGCAGATCGCCGTCGGTCTGGCCCACCACCCAGATGCCCCCGTCGGCGGCCACCGCCACGGCCTGGGCGTAGTCGTTGTACTGGGTGGGCACGCGGTCGGGATCGGGGTCGGGCACGCCGAACATGCGGCTGAACACCGTGCGCCCGTCGGCGGCCAGCTTCAGCACGAACACGTCCCAGCCGTTGTGGGCGCCGTTGTAGGCCACCCCGCGGTGCTTCGCGCCGGCCAGATCGCCGCCCGTCTCGCCCACGATGACCACCGCGCCGTCCGGCCCCAGGGCCAGGCCCTTGGCGCCCATGCGGTCGCTGCGCGAGTCGCGCCGGTCGAAGCGCCGCTGCCAGCGGGGGCGGCCGTCGGCGTCGAAGGCCGCCACCAGCAGGTCCACCTGGAAGTCGCGGCGCTCCATGCGCTCGTGGGCCACCACCACCACCTGGCGGCGGGCCGCGTCCCACGCCACGTGGGTGGCCCCGTTGCTGCGCGAGGTGCCCGTCAGGCGGTGCCGCCAGCGGATCTGGCCCGTGGGGCTCACCCGGGCCACGAATCCGGCCCTGCAGATCAGGTCCTTGGCCGAGCAGTCGGGGCCGCCGGCCCAGGCGCTGGCCGTGGCGCCCACGATGAACAGATCGCCGCCTGGGGCCGGGGCGGCGTCCTCGAGCTGGTCGATCTCGGGGCTGGCGTAGCGCAGCAGCGGGTGACCGTCGGGGTCGGCGCCGCGCAGCAGGTCCTGGCCCAGGGCCAGGGAGGTGGACAGGAGCGAGAGCAGGATCAGCAGCGGAGCAGGGAACGCGCGCATGGCGAGCCTCCAGTTTGGTGACTCGCCCGCGACGGGGCGGGGGACGGCCTGTTCAGGGTTCGCCCAGATCCTCGATGCCCACCGCCGCCAGCACCCAGCGCTCGCCCACCTGCGCCACGTCGAAGTAGGGCTGCTCGCCGTAGCCCGTCGAGAAGTACACCCGGGCTCGGCCCTCGTGGGCCTTGCCCGCATTCCACAGGTAGGCGCCGGCGTGGGCCGCGACGGCCTTGGCGAAGGGGCCCGACTCGAGCGCCTGGGCGAGCGCGGCGGGGGCCACCGGCTTGTCGAGCAGCCGCAGCCCGTCGGGCTGGACATGGGCCGCGAGGGCCGCGGCGTCCTTGCGCGCGAAGGCCCGGGCCACGCTGGCGGCGACCTCGGCGGCCGCGAGAGGCTGGAGCTCGGGGAAGGCCACCGCAGGCCCCGAGGCGGGGACCGAGGGCCCGTCGCCCGGCCGCACCGAGCCACACAGGGCGAGGAAGGCCGGCATGGTGTCGCACGGGGCCTTGAAGACGTCGCAGCTCACCCCCGCCGCCTTGTGCCACCCGTCCAGGCTGCAGTGGCTGGCGTCCCAGCGCTTCGTGATGGCCCAGTGGTCGGGGGCCCACACCTGCTCGCTCTGCTTGGGGAACTGTTTATGGAACTGCGCCATGGCCCCCGGGCTGCCGTACCGGGGCGGCGGATTCGCCAGGGTGGTCAGGCTGAACAGGTCGCCGCCGACCTGAATGCGCAGCTCGATGTTGCGGCGCATCAGGCCGTCGGGGTCGTGGTCTTCGATGGTGCGCAGCTCGGTGGTGGCGCCCGCGGGCAGGTCGATGGTGCCCTTCAGCGTGGGACTCAGGGTGCTCAGGTCGACCCGGGTGTGCCCCGCCGGGGGGGCCGGCGCCTGGCTGGCCGGCGCCTGACTGGCCGGCGCCTGACTGGCGGCCTGACTGGGCGGTGCTTGACTGGCGGCCTGGCTGGGCGGGGCCCCGCGGGCGGGGACCGGGTCCCCGGCGGGTGCTGGCGAAGTGGGCTTTCAGCCCACCAGGGCGAGCAGCGCGAGGCCACCCGGGACGGCGCGGGCGAGCCCGCCCGAGAACAGTGCGCGGTGCGTCGCTGGCATCGATGAACCTCGGTGAGTGGCCTGGGCTCATCTTGCGGGACGGCGTCGCGGCTGGCCAGCCCACGCCAGCCCCGCCCGGCTCAGCCGCGGCGCGTCCTCAGCGCCGGCGGCGGCGAACCAGCGGCAGGCCGAACAGCAGGGCCAGCCAGGGCAGGGGATCGCCCCCCTGGTCAGCGCGGCAGGCGCAGCTCACCTCGGCGGGATCGGGCTGGGCGTCGGGGCCCATGTCGCCCGCGCCGCCGCCCGGGATGACGCCGCTGTCGGCCGAGCCGCCGGCGCCCCCTGCGCCGGGCTGGCCGCCCATGCCGCCGGCGCCGCCCGCGCCGGGCTCACCGCCCTGGCCGCCGGCACCCGGATCGGGCTCCACGTCGCCCCACTCGCACTGGGCCAGGCCCTCGCCGGTCACGTAGCAGCGTTGGCCGGGCGGGCAGTCGATGCCCGCGCAGGGGTCCAGCTCGCAGGCGCCGTCGATGCAGGCGTTGCCGGCCGGGCAGTCCACGTCGGCGCAGGGATCGGCGGTGCAGCCGGCCTCGGCGCACACCTCGCCGTCGGGGCAGCTCACCTCGGCGCAGCCCGTGGCCTGGCACACGCCGTCCACGCACGCCTCGCCGAAGGGGCAGGCGATGTTGGCGCACGAGTCCACGCAGCGGCCGCCGCGGCAGAACTGCCCGATCTCACACTCGATGTCGGCGCAGGGGTCGGGCACGCAGCCGTCGGCGCTGCAGCGCTGTCCGTTGGGGCAGCCGGCAGCCGCGCAGTCGTCGGGGCCCACGCACGCCCCGTCCACGCAGGCCTCGCCCTCGTCGCAGCTCACGGCGGCGCAGGGGTCGCTGCACTGCCCGTTCTGCGGGTCGCAGCGCCAGCCCGGCGCGCAGTCGGCCAGGTCGCACAGATCCACGCAGGCGCCCTCGACGCAGCGCTGGCCGCCGGGGCACTCCAGGTTCACGCACGGGTTGCGGCAGGCGCCCTCCAGGCAGATGCGGCCCGCGGGGCAGTCGGGATCCTCGTCGATCTGCCCGTCGCAGTCGTTGTCCAGCCCGTCGCAGCCGTCCAGCCCCGCGTCGCCGCAGGCGCCGCAGGCGTTGCGGACCTCCTCGTCCACGCGCCCGTCGCAGTCGTCGTCGGCGCCGTTGCAGCGCTCGGCGGCGGGATCGTTGTCGCTGTTGCACTGGATGAAGCCGCCCAGGCACAGCGAGCGGCCCTCGCGGCAGGCGCCGGGCAGCCCGGTGGCGCAGGGCTCGCCCAGGCCCAGGATGTCGTTGTCCACGGCGCCGTCGCAGTCGTTGTCGAGCCCGTCGCACACCTCGGGGCTGGGCACGGCGTCGGCCTCGCACACCAGGCCGCCGTCGCGGCACACCTGGTGGCCCGAGGCGCACGCGCCGATGCCGCCCGTCTCGCAGGCCTCGCCGGCGCCCACGTCCTCGTCCACGGTGCCGTCGCAGTCGTTGTCGAGGGCGTCGCACACCTCGGGCTGCGGGTCGCCGTTGCAGGCGTCGCACAGGTCGCCGGCGCCGTCGCCGTCCACGTCGCTCTGGTTGGGGTTGGGCTGGCCGATGCAGTTGTCACACAGGTCACCCACGCCGTCCTGGTCCCCGTCGGCCTGATCGGGGTTGGCCTGGGCGGGGCAGTTGTCGCAGGCGTCGTTGCGCCCGTCGCGATCGCCGTCCACCTGATCGGGATCGGCCTGGCCCGGGCAGCCGTCGCACAGGTCGCCCACGCCGTCGCCGTCGCCGTCGGCCTGATCGGGGTTGGGCACGCGGGGGCAGTTGTCCTCGGCGTCGCAGGCGCCGTCATCGTCGGTGTCCACGCAGCCGCCGCCCACCGAGCGCTCCAGCACCAGCAGCGCGTAGGCCTGGTAGCTGTAGTCGTTCCAGCGGCTGTGGCCCGCCATGTTGCCGAACTGCCCGTTGCCGCTCTGCAGGTTCATGATCGTGTAGGCGTAGTCGAAGTACCACCGGGGCAGCTCGCGGATGTCCTGGTAGTAGCCCGGCCCTTCGTTGCCGCGGGGCGTCGCGCGGCGCACCGCCGCGGGATCGAGGTGCACCTGCCGCTGGCCCACCGCCGGGTTCTGGTTGGCGGGCAGCGTGCCCACCTGGCTGACGTCCACGTTGCCGGCGTTTGCGGCGATGCCCGAGTCCTCCAAGAACGTGTAGGCCTTGGCGGAGGACCACATGTAGTACATGTAGCTGTTGGACCAGCCGCCGTTGGCCAGGGCCGTCGAGGTGTAGCTGTAGCGGTAGTACAGCCACTTCAAGTAGGCCTGCACGTTCGGGTCGTTCACGTCCCCGCCGCCGATGATCTGGCCCCAGAGGCCCGAGGCGGTCTGCTGGTAGCTGGCGGCGTTGCCGGCGTTGTAGCCGTGGCCCTTGTCGCCCCCCAGCCCACCGTTGCTGCCGTTGTTGGCGTAGCCCTGGCGGCAGCGGGCCACCATCTGGTCGAGCTGCGCCAGCCGGTTGGCGTCGGCGAAGTCGGGCGAGTTGAACACGCCCTTGGCGGCCGCCAGGCCCGCCATCACGAGCTGGGTGGTGGAGGAGTCGTTGCAGCCGCCGTTCTGGTAGCACCAGTAGCCGGCGTTGTTCTGGTTGCTGCGGATGCGGTCGAAGGTGGCGTTGATGGCCGCCCGGGCCCCCGCGGCGTTCGGGCCGCCGCTGCGCAGGTACACCGACAGGGCCATCAGGTCGGCGCCGTCGCGGTAGGCGTAGAAGCCCGCGTTGCGCGACCGGTTGATGACATAGCCCATCACCGCGTCCAGCCGCGCCCGATCGGCCGCGTTGGCGTTGGCGTAACCGATGGGGGGCGCGTTCTGATCGGCGCTCTGGCGTTTCTCGAGCAGGGCCAGGGCCACCAGCCCGGCGGCGTCGCCCGCGCTGCTGTTGGCGTTGAAGGCGCCGCGCCCGTCCAGCCAGGCCAGCCCGGCGTCGATGGCCGCGTTGACGTCCTGGCTGAAGTTCGTGACCTGGGCCGCCGCGGGCGCGGCCCACAGGCCCACGGCGAGCAAGGCGCAGACGAGACGATTCATGTGGGCTCCCCCGGTGGCGAGCCGGCGCGTGCCGGCGGCGCCCATAGAGGACCCGAAGGGCCCGCCCCGATCAAGCGCCGTTGGCTTGTGCTTGCCGTGGCTGGCGGGCAGCATCGACCCACACCTGGGAGGTTGGCATGAGACGGAACAGCGGGCTGTGGGCGGCGGCGTGCGCGGTGGGCCTTTGGGCGTGTGGATCGACGGCCAGCGAGGCGCGGCCGGACGAGGATCTGGCGGCGGGCCTGGCCCGGCTGGTGGCGAAGCACGGGGTACCATCGCTGTCGGCCGTGGTGGTGGCGGACGGGCGGGTGCTGGACCTGGCGGCGGCGGGTGAGGCCGATCCGGCGTCCGGCCGAGAAGCCACCGTGGACACCCTGTACGGCCTGGCCTCGTGCTCCAAGCCCTTCGTGGGCCTGCTGGCGGCCTTCGCCGTCACCGACGGCGCCGTCGAGCTGGACGAGGACATCAACGACGTCCTGGAGTGGCCGCAGCCCGTGCGTCACCCCGACCACCCCGACACGCCGGTCACCCTGCGTCAGCTCCTGACCCACCGCGGCGGGATCGCCGAGGACACGGCGGCGGACTACGAGACCTACCCCAAGCCCGATCCCGACCAGCCGCTGGGGCCCTTCCTGCAGGCCTTCCTGGCCCAGCCCAGCGGGTGGGCCGATCACGCGCCGGGGGCCGCCGAGGCGTACTCGAACCCGGGCGTGGCCCTGGCGGCCCATGTGCTCGAGGTGGCCGAGGGGCAGGATTTGCGGGCGCTGAGCAAGGCCCGCCTGTTCGACCCGCTGGGCATGAAGGACACCCGCTGGTTCTATGGGGACCTGAGCGCCGAGCAGAAGGCCCGCCACGCCGTGCCGGTGGATGACGGCGGCGAGCCCTATGAGATCTACGGCTTCAACGACTACCCCAGCGGGCTGCTGCGCTCCACGGCCCGCGACCTGGGGCGGCTGCTGGTGGCCCTCACCCGGCCCGGCGGCGCCCTGCCGGCGGCAGTGGTGCAGGCGTTCCAGTCCACGCCCATGCTCATCGAGGTGGCCACCGGCGGGGGCTTGACCGAGTACAACCACTCGGGGGGCGAAGCCGGCGTGAACACCTACCTGGCCTACCGCAGCGACGGCGTGGCCTACGCGTGGCTGTGCAACGGCGACCTGGATGACGACGCGCTGGATGCCCTGGCGGCGGATCTGGACGCCCTGTTGCTGGCGCAGGTGGAATAGCAGGGCGCGCGCCGGCCGCGTCCCCCGTGCTAGAACTGCCCCCCTCGAACCCGGCAGAGGTGGCGGTGGCCATGCGCGGCTTGGCGGTGTTGCTCCTGACCCTGGGCGCCCAGGGGTGCTTCGACTACACGCCCGACGTGGTGCCCGGCGTCCCCGATCCCGGGGGCGCCGGAGGCCAAGGCGGCGCGGGCGGGTCCGGCGGCGCGGGCGGGCAGGGGGGCCAGGCGCCCGCCGAGCCCGTCTACTTCGCCGACTGCGCCGACGCCCCCGATCTGGCGGGTGCCTACGCCCCCACGGGCTGCGCCCACACCGTGCAGCACCCCGAGGGCATCACCGACACGGTGTCGAGCTGCGGGGCCGCCGACGCCGATCCCACGGCGGTCCACGTCACCTTTCCCACCGCCGATCCCTCCACCACCGTGGCCATCCAGTGGACCACCGGCGGCGGCACGCGGCTCAGCGAGGTGCGGGTGGGCGCTTCGCAGGACGCCCTGGACCAGGTGTTCCACGGCCACTCCTTCACCTACGACGCCCTGGAAGGCCGCCGCCTGCACGAGGTGCACCTGTGCGGCCTGACCCCCGGGCGCACCTACTGGTACCAGGTGGGCGGCGAGGGCCACTTCAGCCCGGTGCACCGCTTCACCACCGCCCCCGCGCCCGACAGCGACGACGAGTACCTGTTCGCCATCACCGGCGACACGCGCTCGGCCAGCACCAACGTGCTGTGGACCCAGCTCATCGAGTCCCTGTCGGGGGTGGGCGTGGACGCCATGCTCTTCAGCGGCGACGCCGTGGAACTCGGGCTGGTGCAGGCCCAGTGGGACGCCTGGTTCCAGGCGGGCGGCGAGGGCTTCGCGAGCATCCCGTTCATCCCCACCAACGGGAACCACGACCTGCTCACCCTGAACTACCTGGCCCAGTTCGCCCTGCCCCGCAACGAGGAGAACTTCGCCTACCGCTACGGCAACGCGGTGATCATCTCGCTCAACGACTTCCCCCTGGGCGACCGCGAGGCCCTGTCGGGCCGCACGAAGCAGTTCCTGGCCGACACCCTGGAGGCCAACAAGACCGTGAAGTGGAAGTTCGTGCTCCACCACCGCCCGCTGTTCAGCGCCAGCACGGCCCATGGCTCGGCCACGGCGCTGGTGGACGAGTGGATGCCCCTGTACGACCAGTACCAGGTGGACGCTGTGTTCAACGGCCACGACCACAACTACGAGCGCACCCGGCCCATCAGGAACAACCAGGTGGTGCCGCCGGGGCAGGGCACCTACTACGTGGTGGCCGCGGGCGTGGGCGCGCCCATGTACGACAACGGCAGCCAGTGGTGGACGGCCATCAGCGAGAGCACCCCCAGCTACGCCCTGCTGCGGGTGGCGGGCGATCGCGCCGAGTTCACCGCCTACCGGCTCGACGGGACCGTCATCGACGAGTTCGTGATGGAGAAGTGAGCGCCATGCCCTCGGACGCGCAGGACACCCTCTACCGGGTCTTCATCATCGGGCGGCTGGGCCACGGCCCGCAGGCCCTGGACTTCTACCACTGGCTGGCGGTGAGCGTGGGGCAGGACGCCCCGCCGCCCATCGACGAGCTGCAGATCCCGGTGATGCCCACGCCCGACGCCCCCGTGCTGGCCGAGTGGATTCAGGCCATCCACCAGATGGTGGGCACGGACCCCGCCGAGCGGGCCCGCACGATCCTGGTGGGCCACAGCACAGGCGCCATGGCGTGCGTGCGCTACGCCGCGGCCCTGCCGCCCGGCAACCCCATCGGCGGCCTGCTGGCCGTGGGCGCGTGGTGGGATCTGGACGGTGAGTGGCCGCAGCTCCGCGCGTTCATCGACGCCCCGCTGGACCTGGCCGCCGCCCGCGCCAACCTGCCGCGGGTGATCACGCTCATCAGCGACAACGACCCGGTGACCGCAGACTCCGAGGGCAACGCCGCGCTCTGGCGGGAGCGGCTGGACGCCGAGGTGCGCGTCATCCCGGGCGCGGAGCACTTCAACCACCCGGTGCAGCCGGCGGTGCTGCAGGCCTTCAAGGACCTGCTGGGGATGTAGCAGGCTGGCCGGCCAGGCCAGGCTCGTGCCGTCAGCGCCGGCGGCGGCGCCGCGCGCCCCAAAGGCCCAGGAACGCCAGGCCGAGCAGGCCGGCGCCGGCGGCGCCTCGGGTGGCCGGCGGCACGGCGCAGCCCCCGTCGTCGTCCGGGGTCTCCTGGGCCGCCCGCAGCGTCTCGCAGGGCTCGGCCTGCCCCATGAAGCCCTGGCACTCGGCGCTCAGCGTGTAGGTCCGCCCGTCGATGGTGTCGTGCAGCAGGACGCAGGCGCCGTCCACCACGGTGGCGACGCTGCCTGGATCGCACTGGCCCGCCCCGTCCTGGAAGCAGTGGGCCTGCAGGCACGCGTCCCGGTCCGCGCCGTCGCCCGCGTCGCCGCGCGGCGGGTTGTCGGCCAGCACCGTGCAGCTCTCGGCGTAGAATTCATACGGCAGACACGACGGGGAGATCGGGTGGAGGATGCAGTAGCCAGGGAGCAGGCTGGTCCCGGGTGAAGTGCACTGGCCCGAAGGGCCAAAGCAGAACTGCGTGAAGCACTCTTGGAGGGTATGGGTCTGCACCCCCGGGCCTTGAGTGTCGGCCAGCGTCTGGGCGCCGACCGGGGCGCCGAAGGCAAGGACCAGCAGCGTTGGGAGAGTGCGCGACATAGGACCTCCGCTCCCGCCGACTGTGGCAGGTGCCACCGGGCTGGGCAAGCGGCGGGGGCCCGACCAAGGGGGCGCGGGCCGGGGGGCGGTGCAGTACCATGGGTGGCTCGCAGGCTGGACACGGGCGCGCAGGCGACGCGACCGGCGCACGCCGAGGCGGGAGGTTCGTGGCATGGAGATCATCCCCTCAGGGCGCCGCGCGATGGGGGGCCCCGGCGCCCGCAGACGCTGGCCCCTGGCAGGGCCCATCCCGTTGGCCCTGCTGGCGCTGTCGGCCTGCGAGGGCGGGCGCCCGGCCCAGCCGGCGAGCCCGCCCTTGCCCTCGCGGCTCGGGGCGCCCCTGCAAGAGGGCCAGCGCTGCCAGGTCGCCGAGGCGACGGGGTGCGCCGCAGGGCTGGCGAGGACGTGCACCGGCGTGGCGCGGCGGGGGCCGGTCGTCGCGCAGACCCCGGCCTTCAACGACTGCGTGCTGCGCAGCCAGCGCTGCCTGGCGCAGGCCGCCGGTCCCGCCGGCGCCGAGGCGTGCCGCCAGGCGCAGGTCGACTGCGTCCGGGCCAACTTCCAGGCCGACGCCCTGGCGTGCCGGACCTTCCACTGCACCCCGTGCCGGTGATCGCGCGCCCCCCCGATCCGCTGGTGTCGGTGGTGACGCCGGCGCGCGACGAGGCGGGCAACCTGGCCCCCTTCTGCGACGCCGTGCGGGCGGCCCTGCCCGGCGTGCGCCTGGAGCTGCTGGTGGTGGACGACGGCAGCCGGGACGCCACCCTGGCCACCCTGCGGGCGCTGGCGGCCCAGGCGCCCGACCTGCGCTACCTGTCGCTGTCGCGCAGCTTCGGGCAGCAGGCGGCGCTGAAGGCCGGCCTGGATCACGCCCGGGGCGACTGCGTGATCACCCTGGACGTGGACGGCGAGCACCCCGCCGCCCTGCTGCCCGAGCTGCTGGCGCGCTGGCAGGCGGGGGCCGCAGTGGTGCGCACCCGACGGGTGGATCGGGCCGGGCGGCGCTGGGTGGCTCGCGCCTATTACCGCCTGCTGCGGGCGCTGGGCGACGTGCAGGTGGCGCCGGGCGCGGCCGACTTTCGCCTGCTGGACCGGGCGGTGGTGGAGATCCTGCGCGGGCTGCCGGAGCGCGACCTGTTCTGGCGCGGCCTGGTGGCCTGGCTGGGCTTCCCCCAGGCCGAGGTGGCGTACGCGGCGGGCGCCCGGCGGTGGGGCGTGCCCAGCTACCGCCTGCGTGACCGGCTGCGGCTGGCCGCCAGCGGCGTCACCGGCTTCGGCACCGGGGGCCTGCGCTGGGCGGCGTGGCCGGGCGCCCTGGCGGTGGCGGGTGCCCTGGGCGTCGCGGCCTGGGCCGCCCTGACCCCGGGGCCCGGCTGGCGCTGGGTGCTGGCCGCCGTGCTGGGCCTGGGGGGCCTGCAGCTGCTGGTGCTGGCGGTGATGGGCCTGTACGTCGGCCGCCTGCTGCTGCAGGCGAAGGGGCGGCCCGTGTACCTGATCCAGGAGACGGACGAGGGGCCGCGGTGAGCCCGCGCGTGGGCCGTCTGCGGGACGGGCGCCTGCTGGACGGCGTGGGGCTGCTGGCCATCGTCGGCACCGTGGCGAGCTGCCTGTCGCCGGCGCTGTTCACCGCCCAGGCGCTCACAGGCTGCGACGTGGGGGCCCACCGCGGGGCGCTGCTGGACCTGCTGGCCCACGGCTGGCCCTTCGACGCGCTGCGGGTCTACAGCCCGGCCCAGCTCGCGGGGGCGCCGCAGCTCGTCCACTACGCCCCGCTGCCCACCTGGTCCGCGGCGGCGCTGGCGCGCCTGGGGGTCCCGGTGGGGCTGGCCGGCAACGTGGGCTACGCCTGGCCCGCCTTGGCGCTGCCGCCGGCGGCGTGGTGGGCGGGCCGGCGGCTCGACCTGCCGCGGCCGGCCCCACTGCTGATGGCCCTGGGCGCGGCGCTGCTGCTGATGCGCCCGGTGAACCACGCCTGGGGCGGCAACCTCAGCTCCACCTTCGCCGGGCAGTTCAGCCACGGGCACGCCCTGGTGTGGCTGTGCCTGGCCCTGGGGGCCCTGGCGCCGGCTTTGGCGCAGGCGCGGGCGCCCCGGGCGGGGGCGGTGGGCCTGGCGGCGGTGATCTTGAGCCACGGCTACGTGGCGCTGGTGACGCCGGCCTGCTTGCTGGCCCTGGCGCTTTGGGGGCCGGGCCCCAGCCGGACGCAGCGCCTGCGGGGCCTGGCCTGGGCCGGCGCCGTGGCCGTCGCCCTGTCGGCGTGGTGGTGGTGGCCCATGGTGGACAGCGCCCCCTGGACCACGCCCTACGCCGACGCCTGGTGGCCCGCCGCGCCCTGGCACGAGCGGCTGCCCGTGCTGCTGCGGCCGGCGTGGGCCCTGGGGGCCGGCGCGACGCTGTGGCTGGCCGCCTGGCGGGCCGCGCCCTGGCGGGCCCCTGGCGCTGTGGGCGCTGCCGGCGCTGGCGGCCGTCGCGCTGGCCGCGGTGCAGCCCGCGTTGGGTCTGGTGGACATCCGCGCGCTGCCCCAGGCCCAGCTCTTCAGCCTGTTCGCCGCGGCGGTGGCGGTGGGCGCCGCGCTCCAGCGGGCGCCGGCTCGGGTGCAGGCCGCGCTGACGGTCGCCCTGCTGGCGCTGGGGCTGGGGAGCGGGCGCCTGGCGATGACGCCGCTGGCGCCGCAGATGACCCGGCCGACCCCGGTGGCGGCCCTGCCGGGCGGGCCCGACGTGCAGGCGACCATCGCCCACCTGGCGGGCCGTCCGGGGCCGCTGCGCGCGCTGGTGGAGGGGGGCTTCGAGCCCGGCGCCGCACACCGCTTCCACAGCCTGTACTGGGACAGCGGCCGCGCGACGCTGCCCAGCGCGTACCAACAGGCCGTGCCGGGGGCGCGGGCCCTGTTCGCCCTGCACGGGCTGGTGAGCGCCCACGGCGCCTGCCCCTTCGCCGAGGGCTGCCCCAGCCCGGACGTGTTCCGCGCGGTGGCGGGCCTGCGCACCTTCGGGGTGGGGGACCTGTGCGTCCACACGCCTCGCCTGGTGGCCGAGGCCGACTTCGAGCCGGCGCTGGCGGCCAACGGGGCCTTCGGGCCGTGGCGGTGCTACGCCGTGATCCCGCCGCCAGCCCTGGTGGATCTGTGGGACGCGCCGCCCCCGGTGGTGCCCGCGGGCGACGACTGGCGCCAGCGCTTCGCGGCCGCCGTCACCGCGCCGGGTCAGCCGGGCCCGCCCCGGTTGGTGGGCGAGCACCTGCCGCCCGAAGTGAGCGGTCGGCTGGGCGAGGCGGACGTCTGGGCCCACCCCCGGGGCTGCGCGCCCACCGTCACCGTCGAGCCCAACCGGCTGGTGCTCGACACCCCCTGCCCGGGCCACGCTCACCGCCTGAAGTACAGCTTCCACGGCAGCTTCCGCGCCGACACCGGGGACGTGCCCTTCCTGGTGGAGCCGGGCTTCATCGGCCTGATCCCGTCGGCACGGCGGGTGGTGCTCACCTTTGGGGCCACGCCCGGCTGGCGGGTGGCGGGCTGGGGGTCGCTGTGGGCGCTGCTGGGGCTCCTGCTTGCGGGCGGGGCCCGCGCGCGGCGCTGGATCTACGGCCAGCGCGCGGTCAGCCGCCCACCAGCGTGATCTGCGTCCACGCGGCCTGGCCGAAGCGCCAGAACACCGCCGCGCCCACTGCGTTGACGGCCACCCCCAGCAGGATGAGGGCCAGCGCGGCGCGCCGGCGGCGCACCTGCGGCCAGCCCAGGCACAGCAGCGCCACCGTGGCCGGCAGCAGCTCCAGCAGGTAGCGGTAGCCCCACTGAACGGCGCCGTTGGTGGCGTAGCCCATGAGGAACAGGAACGTCGGCAGCGCGCCGAAGGCCAGCGCCTTCGCGGGCCCGCTGTCCAGCCGCTGCCGGGCCAGCAGCACCAACGGGGGCAGCGTCAGCAGGAGCGACAGCCCGTTCAAGGGGATGCGCAGGTGCGGCGCCCGCTCGAACCACACCGGGAAGCTGAGGAACACGTTCGCCAGCCGCGGCCCCAGCCGGTTGATGTGCCACAGGTGCTCACCCTGGAACCGCGCGTACCCGGTGGTGAGCGGATGCCCGAAGCGCGCCTGGTTGTGCCAGGCGAAGGCGGCCAACCCGACCGCCAGGCCGGCCCCCGCCCAGGCCAGGCGCCGGGCCCGCGCGCCCGGGGGACGGCGCCGGTCGAGCAGGGCGTCCACCGCGAAGACGGCGCCCAGCAGGGGCACGTGGTAGCGGGCCAGGAAGCCCGCGCCCAGCGCCAGCCCGGCCAGGGCCCCGGTGCGCGCCCGCGCCGCGGGATCGAACCACGCCCACAGGCTGGCCACGACGCAGGCCACCGCCACGAGCTGGTTGAGGTACCAGAACACGCCGTTGGCCGCGTAGGGCCACAGGAACGACCCGAAGGCGAACACCAGCGTGAAGCCCGCGCAGGCCGCCCGGGGCACGCCCGGCGCGCGGGTCGCGATCCGGCACAGGGCCAGGTGGAACAGCCCCACGGTGGCCGCCGACAGCAGGACCCCGAAGGCCACGTCGCTGGCGTGGGCGCCGAACAGCAGCACCCACGGCGTCAGCAGCAGCGCCGGCAGCGGGCCCTGCGGGTTGTAGTGTCGGCCGCCGTGCTCGATGAGCTCGTACAGCGGGCTCGCCAGCCCCAGCTCGCCCTGCAGGTAGGCCCGGGCGAAGGCCAGGTGGTGTGGGTAGGGCGACGGGCCCAGCAGCCGGTCGCCAGCGAAGGCCGCGTAGACCCCCAGCGCCAGCAACCCCAGCCCCAGCGCGACCCGCCCGTCCGCCCCGGGCGGCGGCGGCTCGGCGTGCCAGTCCGCGCGGCGGGGCAGCCACCTGTGCAGGCCGGCGAGCAGTGAGCGGGGCGAGCGCGGCATCGGGCTCCGACGGGGACCGTGAGGGTTGAACGCCAGAGGAACCCATGGCATCGCCGGGATCAAGCCGGCGGAGCGCCGGCGGCGCGTTGCCTTACCCGGCAGGCGCCGTGCTAACTTCGCCCTCTGATTTGGGCGCATTGCGGCGGCCGGGTCGGGGCCGAACGCCCGCGGCCGAGGGGGAGCACGCGCTCAGGCGTCGGACCTGGACCGGGGGGGACCATGGACATGCGGTGGGGGGTGCTGCTGGCGGCCGCGCTCTGGGTCGGCTGTGACGACGAGGCCGAGGATCCGCCCGCGCCCGCGGGCACCGAGTCCGCCTTCGCCCGCACCCACGGCTTCCAGTTTCCCAACTACGGGAACGTGGGCGTGGTGAACCTGACGCCGCTGGAGATGACCCGGCTGTTCGGCGCCCGCGTCTGCGCCGCAGGGGAGGGGGCCACCTGCACGCTCACCCCCAACGCCGACCGCTGGATGAACCGCACGAACGCGCGCATGGGCGGAGGCCACTGCTTCGGCATGGCGGCCGCCACGCTGCTGTTCCTGGAGGGCGCCCTGGATCCGGCCGCCTTCGGCATGGGCGACGCCGGGCCCGCCGAGCTGGCGCTGACCGCCAACGAGCCCCTGCAGCGCGAGCTGGCCTACCTGATGGCGCTGCAGACCGTGCCCGAGGTCACCCGGCAGGACGTGGGCTCGTGGGGCACCAAGGCCACCCCGCGCGAGGTCGTCGACCACTTGGAGGCCGGGCTGGCCGCGGGGCAGCGCTTCGTGCTGGGCTTCGACCGGCGCACCGGCGGCGGCCACGCGGTGGTGGTGATCGACGTCGCCGAGGGCGCGGCCCCCGACACCCGCCACGTCATCGTCTACGACAGCAACTTCCCGGGCCGCGAGACCACCCTGATCGTCGATCGGGCGGCCAACACCTGGCGCTACGACCACGCCGCCACCCGGCCCGACGTGCCGCCCGACGTCTGGGAGGGCGACGCCCAGACCTTCTCGCTGTCGGCGCTGGCGGTGTCGGCGCTGCAGGGCCTGGACCCGGCGCGCACCACCTGCCCCACGTCGGTCTGCGAGGCCTTCGACCCCGGCGGCGCGCGCCGCACCCTCACCACCGTCGGCGACTTCGCGCAGGTGCTGGTCACCGACGGCGCCGGGCGGCGCTTCGGCGATCACGGGGGCGAGCGGTTCCGCGAGATCCCCGACGCCAGCGCCCAGGTGTTCCGCGGCGGCCTGTGGGACGACACCGCGCCCCCGGAGCTGTCGCTGCGCGACGATCAGTACACGGTCACCCTGGCCAGCCCCGATCCCGACACCCCGGCCGAGGTCTGGTGGGAGGGCCCCGGCTTTGCCCTGGGCGTGGTGGACATCTTCCTGGGGCCCGACGTCGAGGATCAGATCACGGTGGCGCAGGGGCGGGCCCGCCTGGAGTACGAGACCACCGAGGCCGAGACGGCGGTGGTGGTGCTGGGGGCGGTCACCGACGTCTCCGACTGGGAGTTCGAGCTCCAGAGCGCGGGCGACGATCTGGGGCAGGTCATCGAGGCCGAGCTCGACATGGAGCAGGGTGTGCTGTTCTTCAGCTTCGATGACTTCGAGGCCTCTGACCGCTCGGCCACCTTCGACCTGCTGGTGGACCGGCTGGGCGACGACGGCGAGTGCCTGCTGTTCGAGCACCGCGGCGTCCAGGTGCCGTACGGCGCCGAGGTGGCCATCCCCTTCGGCGAGTGGGACGACGGGCTGTCGCTGGTGATGGAGGTGGACCTGGAGGGCGACGGCTTCGACGCCGATGACCCGGTCATCGAGCTCACCGACGACGGCTGAGCCGCGGCCGCGCTACTCCTCGCAGGGCGGGGGGACGTCGGGGGCCAGCTCCACCAGCGGCGTCGCCGTGGCCCACTCGCCCCAGGCCGCGCCCGCGTAGGCCAGCCGCCACTCGCCCTCGGGCGCGTCCACGCGCACCCGGGCGTCACCCACGGCCACCTCCAGCACGCCCGCCGGCCGCAGCACGAGCTGCTCGCCGTCCACAC
This sequence comes from Myxococcales bacterium, assembly GCA_020633555.1. GTDB lineage: Bacteria > Myxococcota_A > Bradymonadia > UBA7976 > UBA1532 > JACKDL01. The sequence goes on from JACKDL010000019.1 coordinate 120,157, forward strand.
AGGCGGGCTCCGTCCCGTCGGCGCAGGCGGGCACGGCGCCCTGGGCGGTGGTGGCCTGCGCCCAGTCGGGCGCGGCGGTCAGCCCCTGCACGGTCAGCAGCGCGTCCTCCCAGGCGCCGCTCACGGCGCCGTCGGCGTCCGGGTACAGCGCCAGCAGGGTCTGGCCGGCCACGTCGTCCAGGGTGGTCACCCCCTCGGCCGTGGCGCCGTAGAAGCTGTCCACCACCCGCGGCAGCAGCGGGAGCGCGCGGCCCGGCCGCACGTACACCGGCAGCTCGGTGGGCGGCGCGGCCACGGTCAGCGCGGCCTCGCCCACCGGGGCGTCGCCGAACAGCGGCCACCAGCCCGGCTCGGGCAGCGTCACCGCGCGCTCGGTGGCGCCCTGCTCGACCACTGGCGCCACCAGCAGATCGTCGCCCAGGAAGTACGTGTCGGGCGCTCGGGCCAGGGCCTCGTCCACCAGCAGGGGGTGGCGCATGATGGGCACGCCCGTGGCCTGTGCTTCGTTGGCAAGTGCCTGGAAGTACGGGAAAAGCTGCGTGTGTACGCTCGCCCACCGCCGGTAATGCTGCACCGTCTCGGCGTCGCGGTCGAAGGCCCAGTTGCCGCACTCATCGCTGCCGTGGTGGGTGCGCATCACCGGCGTCAGCGCCCCCTGGCTGCTCCAGCGGTAGAACAGCTCCTTGGTGGTGTTGGGCGAGCGCAGCGAGCTGTAGCCGGCGATGTCGGTGCCGAAGTAGGCCACGCCCGCCAGCCCGGCGTTGGTACCGATGGGGATCACGCTGGGGAAGCCGTCATCCCGGGCCCAGTCGGTGTCCTGGTCGCCGCCCCACAGCACCGGGGCCAGGCCGCTGGCGCCGCCGGTGGTGCTGGCCCAGCCCGAGCGGCTGAAGAACAGCCAGTCGTCGGTGCCGTCGTGCACGGCCTCCATGGCCTCGCGGTTGAGCTGCTGGTAGGCCAGCGGGTAGCGGTTGTGGAACTGCCAGCCCGTCTGCCCGTCGGCCATCACGGCCTCCACCGGCAGCCACTCGCTGAAGTCGGCCATCCAGCCGTCCACCCCGTACTCGTCGGCGGCCAGGCGCTTGTAGCCCGCCATCCACGCGCGGGCGTCCGGGTTCGTCAGGTCGATCAGCCCCGCGTTGCGGAAGGCCGGATCCTGGAAGGTGATCACCTCGCCTGCGGCGTTCTTCACCAGGAAGCCCCCGTCGATGCCCTCCTGGAACATGGCGGTAGGCTCGGGCACGAAGGTGTTGAAGTACGCCAGGAAGGCGAAGCCGTCGGCGTGCAGCCGCGCCACGTCCTGGGGCAGGTCCGGGTAAGTCGCGGGGTCCCACGCCCAGGCGTAGCTCAGCCGGTAGCCGGTGGCGCTCTGCTCGCCGCCGATCCAGTCCTCGCTCCAAATGGCAGACGAGGGGATGCCCTCGGCGCGCAGGCGCTCGGCCACCTCGAACAGGCGCCCGGGGCCGCCCACCGCGTCGTTCCAGGGTGCGAAGGTCCAGGCGGGCACCGCAGGCGGGCGCCCCGTCCAGGCGGTGACGCCGGCCATGCGCTCGCGGGGCGTGGCGCCGGGCACCAGCACGAAGCCCGTGTGGGCGTCCAGCGTGCGCAAGGCCACCCGCTCGGTGCCCCCGGCGCACAGGTCCAGCTCGCTGTAGCCGTCGTGATCGATCACCGCCGCGTAGCCCGCCGAGCTGTGCCACACGCCCATGGGCGCGTACGCCGCCTCCAGGGTGTTGCCCAGGGGGAAGCCGATGGTGCCGTCCTTGCCGTTGCCCTGCTCCTGCGTCCACAGCGGGAAGGTGTGGCCGCGCAGATCGGGGCCCACCACCTGGGTGCCCAGCCCGAAGAAGCCCTCATCGGCGCCGCAGCCCCACGGCAGCTCCACGGCGTCGGCTGGCCCCTGGGCCGTCAAGCGCACCCTCAGGCTGCCGTGATCCGCTGCGGAGAGGCTCAGGAAGGCCCCGGTGCGGGGCGGCCCCAGCAGCTCACCATTTACCTCCAGGCTCACCGGCATGGGCAGCCAGAACAGGTCGCTGCGCTCGCCCTCCAGCTCGATCTGGAAGGCCCCGAACAGGGTGCGCTGGAAGGGCGCCCCGGTGGCCTTGCGGGCCGGGTGGGCCGGGCAGTTCGGCGCCCCGCGCAGCACCACCTGCCCGTGGGGGGCGGTGATCTCGAAGGCGCTGGTGTCGTCCACGGTCACCGTCCAGTCGCCCACGGCGTAGGCCTGCCCGTTCTCCAGCGCGCACGGATCCTCGACGGCGCCGTCCAGCGCCAGGTCCGGCTCGCCCATGTCCGAGGACGCGCCGTCCGAGGCGGGCGTCTGGTCCACGGCCTGATCGCCGGGCGGGCCGGCGGACTCACCGTCATCGCAGGCGGGCAGCGCACACAGCGCGAAGAGCGCAGGGAACAGGGCACGGCGCATGGGCGTTCTCCACGGGCGGGCGAGGGGCTACGCTGCCACCGCCAGACAGGAGGTGCAAATGACCCGGGTGGCGTTCATCGGGTGGCGCGGCATGGTGGGCTCGGTGCTCCTGGCGCGCATGCAGGCCGAGGGCGACTTCAAGGCCCTGGAGCCAGTGTTCTTCAGCACGTCCGCCGCGGGCGGCGACCCCCCCGACGTGGGCGTGCCCGCGCCGCCGCTGGGCGACGCCCACGACCTGGAGGCGCTGGCCGACTTCCCGGTCATCGTCACCTGTCAGGGCGGGGACTACACGAAGGCGGTGCACCCCCGGCTGCGGGCCATGGGCTGGCGGGGCTACTGGATCGACGCCGCCAGTGCCCTGCGCATGGCGCCCACCTCCACGCTGATCCTGGACCCCGTCAACGGCGCTCAGGTGCAGGCGGCCATCGCCGGGGGCGCCCGCGATCTCATCGGCGCCAACTGCACCGTGGGCCTGATGCTGGTGGCCACCGTGGGCCTGTTCCGTGCGGGCCTGGTGGAGTGGGTCACCGCCATGACCTACCAGGCCGCCAGCGGGGCCGGCGCGGCCAACATGCGCGAGCTGGTGGAGCAGATGGGCTACCTGGCGGGCCAGGCCCCGCACCCGGCCGAGGGGGCGCTGGCCCTGGACCGTGCCGTGCAAGCCGCCTTCGGTCACCCGGCGTTTCCGGACGCGGCCTTCGGGCATCCGCTGGCCGGCAACGTGCTGCCCTGGATCGACACGGCCCTGCCCAGTGGGCAGAGCCGTGAGGAGTGGAAGGCCCAGGTCGAGGCCAACAAGCTGTTGGGGCTGGACCCGCCCGTCCCCATCGACGGCACCTGCGTGCGGGTGGGCGCCCTGCGCTGCCACTCGCAGGGGTTGACCATCAAGCTGAAGAAGGCCGCGCCCCTGGACGAGATCGAGGCCCTGATCGCCGAGGCCAACCCCTGGGTGGAGGTGGTACCCAACACCCGCGAGGACAGCCTGGCCCGGCTGACGCCCGCGGCGGTGGGTGGCACCTTGCGGGTGCCCATCGGTCGGCTGCGCAAGATGACCCTGGGCGACACCTACCTGAACGCCTTCACCGTGGGCGACCAGCTCCTGTGGGGGGCCGCCGAGCCCCTGCGCTGCGCCCTGCAGCAGGTGCTGGCCGTGTCTGCGTAGCGTCACCGGCCGTCACAGTCCTCCCCAAGGGGTGCCGCTTCGGCGAAGGGCCGGGTAGGCTCGCCCCGCGAAGATTCGGGGGGACCGCCATGGCCGACGAGTTCTGGCGCCAGCTCAAGTGGACCGAGAAGGTGGGGTGTGCGGTGGGCTCTGGGCTCGCCCACAACCGCCTGGCCCGCGGCGCCGTCACGCAGTACCAGGACCGCATCGTGGTGCCCGTGCTGGGGCAGACCATCAACAACCGGCTCGACACCCGTGGGCTCGATCGGGTGCCCCAGGGCGAGAGCTTCGTGCTCGCCGCCAACCACCGCAGCTACTTCGACCTGTACGCGGTCATGCTGGCCTGCTGGCGGGCCTTCGAGCGGCGCCCCCACCTGTACTGCCCGGTGCGCACCGGCTTCTTCTACGAGAAGCCCGCGGGCGTGCTGTTGAACCTGATGGTTGCGGGCAACGCGATGTACCCGCCGGTGTTCCGCGACCAGCGCGGCCGGGTGCTCAACCGCTACGCCGTCGACCAGTCGGTGCGCCTGCTGGCCGAGGATCCCCGCTGCATCGTGGCCATGCACCCCGAGGGCAAGCGCAACACGGGGCCCGACCGCTACACCTTCCTGCCGCCCAAGGCCGGCGTGGGCCGCATCGCCCTGCGCTCGGGTCGCCCCATCGTGCCGGCCTTCGTGGCCGGCCTGCCGGCCAGCTTCGGGGCGCTGGTGAAGGACCGCGTCTCGGTCGACGGCGTCCCCGTTCGCGTCTGGTTCGGCCCTGGGGTGGACGCCAGCGACCTGGCGGGTCGCGAGGATCCCGAGGCCGAGATGGCGCTCACCGAGCGCACCATGGACGCCATCGCCGCCCTGGGTGAGCAGGACCGCGCCGAGTTCGGCGACCAGCCCTACTGACCCGCCACAGAGGGGGCGAGCCCGCCTACCTGACCCGGATGGCCGGCGCCCGCCGCAGCGCGCTCAGGAACACCCGCAGGTTGGCCCGGTCGTGCTCGCTGGCCTGCTGGAAGCTAAGGGCTGCGAACGCGGCCTCGCCCCCATGCCGCACGATGGCTTCGTCCACGGTGGTGGCGCTGCCGTCGTGCAGGTACGGCGCGCTCTGGGCCAGGCCCCACAGCCGGCGGGTCATGTAGTAGCCCTCGGGCACGCCGGCCTCGACGTGCAGCGCGGCCAGCCCCGGCCCCATGTCGTGCCGCTTGAAGTCGCTGAACACGGGCACCAGCCAGGCCTGCGCCCGGTCGTCCCACGGCGGCAGGGGCTTCGCCGCCGTCTGGGCCAGGTCCACTGCCACCGTGTGCCCCGACAGGGCCGCAGTGGTGCGGTACACCGCGTCGCGCACCGGCATGAACGGCGTGTGGCAGGCGCTGCACCCCATGACCTCGAACTGGGCGGCCCCGTCCAACCAGCGCAGGGCGAAGGCGTCGGTATCCACCACCTCGCCCAGATCGCGGGCGAAGGGGTCCGCAAGGTACGGGCCCTCGCGGGGCACGGCGATGCCGGGCGCGTCCAGCGTGGCCAGGAACAGCACCAGGCTGGTCAGCATGCCCTCGGTGATCTCGCGCTCGACGCCGTCGCCGTCGGGATCCTGGGCCGCCGGCCCGTTGCCCACGTCCACGTCGCCGGCATCGGCCAGCAGCTCCTCGGCCTGCAGGTTCATGTGGATGTGCAGGCTGTGCCGTGTGAAGGCCCGCA
>JACKDL010000002.1 GCA_020633555.1 Myxococcales bacterium
TCCGCGGCCCCACGGGGCCGTTCGCCGGGTCCGCGAATTTCAACAGCCTGCTGGGTGGCTCGGGGGTTTGCGTGATCGATCCTTTGCTCGGGACGACGGTCGGAAGCCGTTACCTGCTCGCCGAGGTGGTGGGGCAGGGCGGCATGGGCATCGTCTACCGCGCCGAGGACACCCGCCTGCACGGCCGCCCCTGCGCGGTGAAGCTCCTCACCGGGCGCTCGGCCGATCCCGAAGAGGTCCGCCGCTTCGAGCGCGAGCTGAACATCATCGCTCGCCTGCGCAGCCAGCACGTGGTGCAGGTGCTCGATGCCGGCGCCCTGCACGACGGCCGCCGTTACATCGTCATGGAGCTGCTCGAGGGCCTGCCCCTGTCGCAGCTTCTCAAGCGCACCGGCCCCCTGGCGCCCGAGCGGGCGGTCAACCTCATCAAGGGCGTGCTCGCCGGCCTGTCCGAGGCCCACGATCACGGGGTGGTGCACCGGGATCTGAAGCCCGCCAACGTCTTCGTCACCCGCTCCCGCACGGGCACCGAGGTGGCGAAGGTCCTGGACTTCGGCATCGCCAAGGACACGGCGCAGAGCAACCACGCGGCGGATCTGACCGCCGCCAGCATGCTCATCGGCACGCCCAAGTACATGGCGCCCGAGCAGTTCCTCAAGCAGCCCGCCGACAACCGCACCGACCTGTACGCGGTGGGCCTGCTGCTCTACCAGATGCTGGCCGGCACCCCGCCGTTCACCGCCGAGATGCCGGTGCCGGACACCATCGCCACCATGCCGCCCGAGTTCCGCATCGGCTGGCTGCACATCAACCAGTTCCCGGCCCCCCTGCAGCTCCCCCCCGGCCTGTGGGACATCCTCATGGGGCTGCTGGGCAAGGAGCCCGATCACCGCTGGGCCGACGCCGCCCACGTCATCGACGCGCTGGTGGCGCTGGAGCACTCCGGCCGGGTGCCCGAGCCCCTGCCCGAGCTGGCCCAGGGCCGCGCCTCGCCCACGGCCGAGACGGCCTCGGGCACCACGGGCTTCCCGGTGGCCGGCGAGTCGCTCACCGGCCTGCCCGCCGAGCCGACGCCGAGCAAGAAGGGTCCGCTCATGGCGGTGGCCGCCCTGGTGGCCGCCCTGGCGGGTGCCGGCGTCTGGTGGGCCGTGAAGGGCCCCGGCGACGCCCCCACCGCCACCAAGGCGGGCATCTGCCTGCACGCCATCAACTCGAGCCCCACCGGCGCCCTGGTGCGCCAGGGGCCCAACTCCATCGGGGTCACCCCGCTGACCGTCGAGCGCCCGTGCCGCGAGGTGTGGATGGTCGAGGTGGAGCGCAAGGGCTACGAGACTCAGAAGGTGACCCTGCGGGGCAAGGGCGCCCGCGAGGATCTCAACATCACCCTGGACCGCGAGGTGCGGGCCCCGTCCGCGCCGGTCACCCAGGCGGCGCCCGCCCCCCAGGCGCCCGCGCCCAAGGCCGAGAAGCCCGAGCCCCGCAGGGCCGAGCCCCGCAGGGCCGAGCGCCCGGCCCCGAAGGCCGAGAAGCCCGAGCCCCGCAAGGCCGAGCGCCCCGCCCCCACGCAGCCGCGCCCCGCGGCGAAGCCCGAGCCCAAGCCGGCCCCAACCCCGAAGGCGCCCGCCACCCAGGCCCCGAAGGCGCCCGCCACCCAGGCCCCTGCCGGCGGCAACCTGTTCTTCTGACAGGGGTTTCTCTGGCGCCGCCGCCGGGCGATCAGTGCACACAGGGCGGATCACACCGCCGCCGCAGGTTCTTCTGAAAGAGCTGCAACCCCGCCGGGTACGCCGCCGCCCCCGGCAGGTGGGCGAGCCAGTCCTCGGCGCATAGATCGGGCAGCGTGAAGCCCCGCCCCCGCCAGGCGCCTTCGAAGCGGATGGGCCGCAGGTGATCCACGCACCAGTTTCGGCGCATGGTGTGCAGCGCGGCCACGTGCCACAGGGTGTCCTGCACCACCGCCGCCCGCGCGGGCCGCTGGCCGTCGGCGAACCGCGCCCGGTCGATGCGGATGTACGGATCGCGCAGCCGCAGCGCCTCGGGCACCACCAGGCTGTTGTGGCAGCCGGCGTCCACCCGCAGGTTCGAGAGCATGGCCGCGCTGTGCTGATACTGCAGCCCCAGGTAGGGCGTCAGCCCGTTCAGCACCCACAGGCCCAGGGCCACCCAGCCGGCGCGGTGGGTGCCCCGCGGCCGAAGGTCCCGGAAGCCCCCCGCCGCCAGCGTCCAGCCCAGCAGCCCGCCGGTGGCCATGAGCTTCAGCAGCACCGCCACGCTGGGCACCCCGCCCGCGGCGGCCACGTCCGCGGCGCCCACCGCCAGCGCCCCAAGGGCGATCCAGCGCCTGCCGTCGCGCCCCACCCGCCGCAGCCGCGCCCGCTGTCGGGGGGTGAGCGTGGCCGCCAGCCCCGCCAGCATCACCGCCTCGAAGGCGGGCGCCAGGGTGGCGGTGAGGGGCAGGTGGAACACCAGCGCCAGGGGCCACACCCACGGGGCCCGCCGCGCCGCGCCCACCGCGAGGCCCACCTCCACGGCCACGGTCGCCCAGGCCAGCCCCGGCGCGAAGGCCGGATCCGCCGGCAGCACCGGCCAGCGGGCCACCATCACGTCCCAGGCGTGGGTGGCGCACGAGATCTCGGGGTCGAAGAAGCCGGTGTTCAGCTTGTGCAGGGCCGCCAGCCCGTAGGTGCCCGCCGTCAGCCAGCGCACCGCGTCCAGCCCGGCCCGGCGCCGGTCGAGCAGCACCGCCAGCGCGCCGGCCAGGGCCATGGCTGTCAGCAGCGCCGACTGGGTGAGCACGTCCCGCAGGTACAGCAGCGTCCACAGGGTGCTGGCGGCGCACGCGGCGAAGCCCAGGGCCCCCGGGCGCACCAGCAAAGCCACCGCGCCCACGGCGCCCACCACCGCCGGGGGCGTCCAGCCGGCCCCCTCGAAGTCGGGCAGCGTCAGGTGCACCAGGCTGCCCAGGGCGAAGGCCCGGGCCCACAGGGCGAAGCCCCCCGCCGGGTCGAAAGCGGCCCCGCCCTGGGTGTTCCGGCGCATGGGGCCGCTATAGCATGCCGCCTTTGACGCCGGAGCCCCCCATGACCGAGTTCATCCCCGTGCCCATCGCGGTGCTGACCGTCAGCGACACCCGCACCCTGGACACCGACCGCAGCGGCCAGCTCATCGTCGACCGGCTCACCGCCGCCGGCCACGTCATCGCCCACCGGGCCATCGTCACCGACGACATCGCCAAGGTGCGCGCCGCGGTGGCCGCCCAGGTGGCCGATCCCGGGGTGGACGTGGTGATCTGCACCGGCGGCACGGGTGTCACCCGCCGCGACATCACCCCCGAGGCCATCGCCCCGCTGGCCAGCAAGCCCGTGCCCGGCTTCGGCGAGCTGTTCCGCTGGCTGAGCTACGCGGACATCGGCGCCTCCACCATCCAGTCCCGGGCCGACGCCTGGGTCTGCGACGGCACCCTGGTGTTCGCCCTGCCGGGCTCCACGGGGGCGGTCACGCTGGCCATGGACAAGATCCTGCTGCAGCAGCTCGACCGGCGCACAAAGCCCTGCAACTTCGTGCAGTTGCTGCCGCGCATCAAGGCCGAGGCGCCCCCCGCCTGACCCGCGGCGAGCCGCGGCGAGGCGCCGTTCTGCCCTGGGCGCGCGGGGCCGCCGCGGCTATCCTGCCCGCCATGCAAGCCCACGACGACGCCCGCGCCGCGCTCCGCGCCTGGCAGGCCAGCAAGCCCACCGACCTGTTCACCGCCGACGCCTTCTTCCAGGCCGTGCTCCAGCACCACCTGGGCGAGGCCGGCTTCGAGCGCGAGGCCCCGGCCCTGCGCGCCTTCGGCACCGCCTGCGCGGGGCCCCTGGACGCGCTGGCCCGCGAGACCAACCGCGACGAGCACCTGCCCGCCCTGCGCCGCTGGGGCGACCACGGCCACCGCACCGAGCAGGTGGTGTTCCACCCCGGCTACTTCGAGCTGGGCGAGGCGGTCTACGCCACCGGGGTCATGAGCCGCTACGCCAGCCCCGGGCACGAGACGGCGCAGCTCGCCTTCGCCTACCAGCTCGGGCAGCTCGGCGAGGCCGGCCACCTGTGCCCCCTGGCCTGCACCGCGGGGCTCATCAAGATCCTGCAGGGCTGCGCCCCGCCCGAGGTGGCCGCCCGCTTCCTGCCCGGCCTGCTGCGCACCGATCGTAACCACCCCGAGCACCTGCACGGCGCCCAGTTCCTCACCGAGATCCAGGGCGGCAGCGACGTGGGCGCCAACGCCTGCGTGGCGCGGCCGGCGGGCGACGGCACCTGGCGGCTCTCGGGCGAGAAGTGGTTCTGCTCGGTCATCGACGCCGATCTGTACCTGATGACCGCCCGCCCCGAGGGCGCCCCCGCCGGCACCCGCGGGCTGGGGGCCTTCGTGGTGCCCCGTCTGCGGCCCGACGGCGCCCCGAACGGGGTGTTCCTGCGGCGGCTGAAGTACAAGCTGGGCACCCGCTCCATGGCCAGCGCCGAGGCCGACTTCCAGGACGCGGTGGCGTACCCGGTGGTGCTCGACGGCGGCTTCAAGCGGGTGGTGGAGATCGTGCTCAACACCAGCCGCCTGTACAACGCCATCGCGAGCTGCGGGATGCTGCGCCGGGTGCAGGTGGAGGCCGAGAGCTACGCCGCCCACCGCGCCGCCTTCGGGCGCCCCATCGCGCAGTTCCCCCTGGTGCAGCGCAGCCTGCAGCGCCTGCGCACGCAGGCCGAGGCCGCGGTGGCCGGCACCTTCGCGCTGGCGGCCCTGGGCGACCGGATCACCCTGGGCCAGGGCAGCGACGCCGACCGCGCGCTGTACCGGCTGGTGGTGAACATGAACAAGTATTGGACCAGCTTCCAAGGCACCAGCATGTGTCGCGAAGGCATCGAGGTGCTGGGCGGCAACGGCGCCATCGAGGACTTCTCGGTCATCCCCCGGCTGCTGCGCGACAGCATCGTCTGCGAGCAGTGGGAGGGCACCCACAACGTGCTCTGCGCCCAGGTGCTGAAGGACCTGCACAAGTACGCGCTGCACAAAGCGTTTTTCGCCCACGCCGACGCCGTGATCGCCGCGGCGGGCGCCCACCCCCAGGCGGGGCCGCTGGCCCAGCGGGTGGCCCTGGACCGTGCCCGGGTGAACGCGCTGCTCGCCTTGCCCCCCGCCGAGGCCAGTCTGGCCGTGCGCGACGCCGTGGACGCGCTGGCGGTGACCTGGCAGGCCGTCTGCCTGCTCGAACTGGCCGCCGCCGGCGTGCAGACCCCCAGCCTGGAGCGCCTGCTGGGCTGACCCCGAAGGGGCGAAAACCCTCCGTGTGTCGGTGGTTTCCGTACACTGGAGGTTGCATCGCGCGTCCGACTCCGCGACATTTCCGTGCTTTGAGGCCCACCGCGTGGGGCTCACACAGGTGCGTCGACCGTCCCGGGGGGAACGCCCGGCGGTCTGAAGGAGGGAGACATGCGCAGGGTGTTGGTGCCGCTCGTGGCGGCCAGCATGTGGCTGGCCGGCTGCGAGGAGGGGCCCGATCAGATCTTCACCCCCAACACGGGGGATCCGGCCCAGCAGAACGGCCAGACCCCGGGGGAGCCGTTCTTCCAGGACGGCAACCAGGACTACACGTCCACCGCGGGCACCAACGACAACGAGGGCCGCGCGCGGTTCTGCTCGGAGTCGCAGAACACCCGCGTGGTCGAGCGCCTGGTGCAGATGCCCATCGTGCCCGACGTGGAGATGGGCGGCGTGCCCATGCGCAACCCCGACGGCACGCCGATCCACGCCGATCAGCTCGTGGGCAACCCCATCTGGGACGGCGAGACCCTGATCACCGGCGAGGCGATGATCGAGCAGGGCGGCGGCCTGTGTGATCCCACCGTCTACCTGAACGCCCTGACCTGGGGCCCCACCAACGAGGTGGTGGCCTTCATCAACGAAGACACCAAGCTGCTCGAGGCCATGCTGGCCACCCAGGACTACCTGGGCGACATGAACGGCAGCTACACCAAGACCAACGAGGACGGCTCCACCGAGCAGGTCTCGATGCTGGTCAGCCTGCGCGAGCGGGTGCGCCTGGGCGACGTGGAGCTGGACGAGTACACCAGCCAGGCCAACCAGGGCTCGCGGCCTCGGGCGTGGCTGAACCACGCCAACGTGAACGCCATCTACCGGGCCGTGCGCGAGACCTGGTTCGGCGCCGAGAGCATCGACCCGGCTTACGACTGCGTGGCCAGCAAGGTCTGCGCCCTCATCTACCAGACCGAGGAGGCCCAGGAGGTCCGTCAGATCACCCTGCTGTACATCATCGACAGCGGGGTCATCCTGGTCTTCTCGCCCGAGGGCGAGATCATCCAGCTCCAGATCGAGCCCGTGCGCGTGGCGCCCTTCGAGACCGCCGTCGAGTTCGACTTCGGCCCCGACGCCGAGACCGTGGCGCCCACCCTGGCCAGCGCCGCCGTGCCGGGCTGCGAGATCAAGCTCGGCACCGGCATGACCTGGGCCGACTTCAAGCGCGCCTGCGTGCAGGAGGGCGACACCACCACCCTCGATCGCGTGGACTACAGCGTCTTCACTCAGCGCAATGGCGTGGTGGCCAGCTTCAACGGCGTGGATCTCAGCTTCACCCGCCGGGTGAGCGAGCGCGGCGTCCTGCGGGACGGCGAGCGGCCCAACGACGCCGATGAGCTGACCTCGATGACCTTCACCCGCACCCTGAACGCCCCGGTGGCCGAGTTCGTGCCCTCGGAGCTGGCGCTGGCCTACAAGGCGCGCCTCGAGGCGCGGCTGCGGGCCGCCGTGACCCTGCCCGCCGAGGGCGCGGGCGGCGATCCCGAGAACCCGGGCGATCCGGGCATGGATCCGGTGGATCCCGAGAACCCGGGCGATCCGGGCATGGATCCGGTGGATCCCGAGAACCCGGGCGATCCGGGCGAGCCGGCCCACCCGTTCCTGGCCTACGAGCTGACCATCCCGCCCGATCTGGCGGACGCGCCGAGCCCCATCGAGCAGCTCTTCTACAGCGACGCCCAGGGCAACCAGCTCAACTGGAACAACACGGTCATCCAGGAGATCCGCGACCTGTACGACAGCCTGACGCCCGCGCAGAAGGCCATGGTCGATCCCCAGGTCATCGAGCCCACCTGGATCATCGAGCCCTACGTGGACGCCGTGCTCGACACCTTCAGCCACGGGCAGTCGCGCACCCGCGACGCCACCAAGCAGTTCCGCAACACCGACGACCGCCGCTGGGTCATCGGCTACGCGAACTTCATCCAGAACAACGTGCCCTACCGGGTGACGGTCCAGTACAGCCTGAACTACGGCGCCGTCACCGCGGTGACCATCGGCGGCGGCTGGGGCGAGATCGACGAGATCCTGCAGGGCTGGAACCAGGCGCTGCGGCCCAACCGCGGTCTGGTGGACCCCCCCTACCCCTACTACTCGGCGGATCTGGCCCTGAACCCCGCGAACCCCTTCGGCCTGAACGGCCAGGGCATCACCGTGCTGGGCTACGACCGCCAGCTCGGCACCCTGGACGTGGAGCTGCAGAAGAACACCCCCAACGGCCCGCAGCTCGTGGAGCTGACCGTCTCGGGTGAGCCCATCGAGGACCGCAACGGCTACCTGCGGCAGATCCGCGGCGAGCGCTATGAGTTCGTGCCCGCCAACCAGGTGAGCCTGAGCGGCCTGGAGACGGGCATGCTGACGTACGTCGAGGCGGACGGGCAGATCGGCCGGGTGGGCATGGGCGGCTTCAAGCAGCCCATGACCCTGTGCCCGGGCCTGCGCGTCAGCTACGGCGACGACCTGCCCCGGAAGATCCAGGCGTGGGTCGACGAGGGCGGCGTGGACCGCTACCGCGAGTGCGAGATCGTCTTCAACTACTCGGACAACGGCAACGTGCTGGACAGCGTGGCTTCGCTGACGAACCGCATCGCGTTCGTCACCGTCAACAAGCGCGCCGTCCAGGTCGACGTCTGGCGCTGAGGGGGAGGCACACATGCGACTGGACAACAAGATGACCCTGCGTCCCCTGACCCGCGCCGCGGCCCTGCTGGGCCTGGCGGCGCTGATCACCTCGTGCGTGGATCACCGGCCCGTCCGCAATGGGCTGCGCGACGAGAGCATCTACCTGACCAAGGCCGAGCTGACCGCGCCCAACCCCAAGCTGGGTGAGGACAGCACGGACGACGGCTGGCTGTTCAAGGCCACCGTCGTCAAGACCTCGGCCCCCAACATCCTGAACAACTTCCTCTTCCCCGGGCTGGAGGGGGATCTGCAGTACGTCAAGCTGCGGTTCATGGAGGACGAGCTGCAGGTCATCGACGGCCGCACCCTGCAGTACGACGATCCCGAGGATCCCAACGACGACCTGGCCACCCAGGCCGAGCGGGTGATGTTCGCCTTCGCGGGCCAGCACGTGGACGTGCAGCTCCGCGAGAGCCTGGACGGCGAGCGCACCAACTTCCTCGAGGAGAACACCGAGCGCCCCTGGCAGACCCGCCAGAAGTTCCGGGTGGACTTCGAGGACACCAACATGGAGCCGGCTGGCCAGCTCCTGTGGGCGTACGGCATGTACGCCAACCTCTGCGCCATCCCCGTGGGCAGCAACCTGGTGCCCAACAGCTTCGAGTGGGACGCCAAGGACCAGTACTTCAGCTTCGTGGTGGACGTGACCTACCAGGTCAACTGGCTGGGGTGGTTCTGCGGCAGCCTGCTCGACATCTACGAGTGGAACGCCCAGAGCAGCAACATCCAGTACCGCATGGCCTTCTACCGGCCGGGCGCCAGCGACTACCAGGCCGAGACCATTGGCGAGAAGGACATCGTCAACAAGAAGTACGGGGCCTTCCAGCGCAGCCAGATCTTCCGGGATCACGAGAGCGGCCTGCTGGGCAACGTGAACCTGCTGCACCGCTGGAACCCGAACCGCCCCTCGGATGACCCCGTGGTCTTCTACTTCCACGAGGGCTTCCCCGAGAAGTTCAAGCCCATGTACCGCGAGATCGCGGCGCAGACGAACGCCATCATGGAGGAGGCCGGCGCCAGCCTGCGCTTCGACTTCCAGGAGTTCGACGCCCCGGGCGCGGACGGCAAGCCCAAGGTCCGCCACTTCGGCGATCCCCGCTACAGCTTCGTGGTGTGGCACGAGGCCATCGACACCACCATGGGCCTGCTGGGCTACGGCCCCAGCGTCTCGCACCCGCGCACGGGCGAGATCCTGTCGGCCAGCCTGAACCTGTACCAGATCGGCATGGACTACTACCGGTTCATGATCCAGGACTTCCTGGAGGATCACGGCGGCCTGCTGAAGCCCGATCCCGACAAGGCGTGGGAGGACATCGAGTGCGCCGAGGGCGCCACGGCGGCCCCCGGTGATCCGGTGCGCTGCGCGCTCGAGGCCAACGCGGCCCGCAACGCCTGCCGGGCGGCCGGCGACAGCGGCTGCGACGAGGTGGCCACCCAGACCGAGCAGGCGTGCAACGCCGTGCCGCGGCTCACCGCGCCCCTGTTCAACGAGATGCGCCGGGTGATGGAGATCGAGGGCGACGGCAGCAGCGACGACTTCCTGCCCACCCCCGATCGGCCGGACTTCCTGGCCAACTACCACCGCACCCTCAGCGAGCTGCGCTACAGCGATCCGGGTTGGAACCGCTACGTCTACCGGCAGCGGGACGTGGGCCAGGAGCTCATGGAGCGCCGCGAGGTGGAGCACCAGTTCCAGGAGGAGATGCAGGCCATCGCCGAGGGCCACAACCCCTTTGGCAACGTGCCCCTGCACACCCGCGAGGGCATCCAGCGGCAGCTCGACTTCACCGAGCAGCTCCGGGACTGGCACGAGAACCACCGCCAGCTCGAGGAGCTGCAGCGGCAGATCTTCGCCACCAAGAACGTGTACCTGTTCGACGCCAACGACGCGATCAACGCCATCGCCATGGGCTCGCGCCGCTGCGTGGCCCGCGACGGCGGCACCCGCACCTGGGAGAGCGACGACGAGTACCGGGAGCGCCTGGTGGAGGCCATCGTGTTCCAGGTGGCCATCCACGAGTTCGGCCACAACCTGAGCCTGCGCCACAACTTCTACGGCTCGGTGGACGCCAAGCACATGCACGAGGGCGACACCTCGGCCTCGGTGATGGACTACGTGTGGTCCCCCGAGGAGGCCGGCACCCCGCGGCTGTGGGGCGACTACGACAAGGCGGCCCTGACCTGGATCTACGGCACCGAGGACAAGCGCGAAGCGGTGATGGCTGAGGACTTCCTCTACTGCACCGACGACCACCGCAACCTGTCGCCCCTGTGCACGGCCCACGACCTGGGCATCACCCCGTCGCAGATCACCCTGAACGCCATCGAGCGCTACGAGTGGCAGTACAAGTTCCGCAACCGGCGCGCCTACCGCACCTTCTGGGACACCGGCAGCTACCTGGGCTCGGTGTACGGCGGCATCTTCCCCATCCAGCGGATGTGGCACCTGGCGCTGTTCGACTGGGGCGGCGGCGGCGTGCAGGAGACCCTGAAGCGCCTGGATCAGGTGAACGGGGACAACGTGCTCACCGATCAGGAGTACGACGAGATCGCGCAGGACTTCTACAACGACGTCTCGGCGGCGAACGGCATGATGATCGCGTTCTACGACGCCATCATCAACCAGCCGGCCTCGTTCCGGAACTACCAGACCGAGTTCGACCCCTTCTACGGGGACATCCTCCGGCTGGGCATCATCTACGACAAGCTGTTCGCCACCCTGGGCTTCATGGACCAGCAGTACGTCTACTACAGCCCCAACGTGGCCACCTACGTCAGCATGTGGGATGCGCCCTTCGGCACGCAGAACTTCGCCCTGTCGCAGCGGGTGCTCGACGGCATGCTGGGCGCCAACTACGACACCTTCCCGTGGTTCAAGTACTACGCGCTGAACATCTTCGCGTGGGCCACCAACTCGAACCTGGTCAACGACATCGCGGCCAAGGAGCGCATCGCCATCGAGCGCTTCGAGAACCTGGACGAGGTGTACGAGGCCTACGGGCAGGCCAACATCGAGTTCGCCACCCAGGCGGACAACCCGCAGCAGACCTTCGTGCATGAGGCCGAGCTGTACGTCTACACGTACCTGCCGGACCGCAACTGGCACCTGGTGGCGCGCCAGAGCCGCAGCCCGGTGAGCTACCAGTACATGCGCGAGTACAACGAGGACCTGAACGCCAGCGCCTCGGACGACACCGACAACTACGGCTTGAAGATCCTCCTGGCCTACCACGAGTACTTCAACAATTTCGTCGGGTTCTGAGCCGATGCGTCGCGTTGTGCAACACCTGGCCGCCGCCGCCCTCACGCTCTGCGTGGGGGCCACGGTGGCGTATGGCCAGGGCCTGCAGACCAAGCAGGACGACGCCCGCAAGGGGGTCGGCGAGCCGTTCCCGGTGAACGTGCTGGGCCTTGTCCAGTTCAGCGCGCCGGTGGCCCTCGACGACGATCCCGGCAACGACCTCCAGGCGGCCTACCTGCTGCGGGCCACCTACACCATCGACCGCACCTTCCAGTTCTGGGTGGCCGGTGGGGCCCAGCAGCGCTTCTTCCAGGCCGACGAGGTCACCTGCGGCTACAGCCGCTCGCTGCCCAACTACATGGCCTCGGAGTGCAACGGGCTGCCCGACGACGCGTGGGATCCGGCCCACCACACCGAGGAGGCGGTGAGCCAGTTCGAGCTGCTCGACACCGTGCTCGCTGGGGTGGCCCGGACGCCGGTGAAGCTCAACGAAGATCTGACGCTGCGCATCATGCACGAGGCGGCGGCGATCTTCCCCACCAGCCGGGTGAGCCGGGCCCGCGACCTGTTCGTGGCCGGGCGCTACCGCACCCGGTTCCTGATCCCCAACGTGCTGCCGAACCTGACGGTGCTGGCCATCCCCCGGTTCAGCTACCGCTGGCACCGCTACGCCGAGTCGGCGGGCCAGGCGGGCTCGGGGGGCATCACCCAGCTCGACGTGGGGGCCCGGGCGGGCCTGGACTACAACCTGCCGCTGAACATGGGCGTCGGGGGCTCCGCCGGCACCCAGTACCTGAAGCGCTACGCCAACCGCGAGGGCGAGGACCTCTGGCAGCAGCTCTGGGACTGGGAGGTGCACCTCACCTACGGGCCGCTGGCGTGGCTGAACTTCGGGCTGGCGGTGGAGCACGGCGAGCCCGTGATCCGCAACGGCGTGCGGAACATCGACTTCGTGGATCGCAACCGCACGGCGTTCACGTTCACGGCGCTGGCCAGCTACTGATCCCTGCCCTCTGAGCCGGGCGGGCCTGTCTGCCCGGCTTCCTTCCTGTCTTCCTTTCGCTGACGTCCCGGATCCGGGCGCCTTGGTGCGTGGCGCCGAGGGTCGACGGGCCGTTGGGTGTGTCGGGGCTCGGGCCGTTGTCGGCCAGGTGCGCCGTCGCAGTGGACGCCAGCGCGCGTTTGGGCAGGACCTTCATGGCGCGGCGAGGCGTCGCGGTGTTCGCCGGGTGGCGCTGGGCGCTGGGGGGTGGGCGCTGGCAGGGCGCTGGGTCGGGGCGGGGCCGGGCTCAGGTGGCGTGGGTGGGGGGCCGACACAGGGCGGGACCCAAGGAGGCGCCATGCGGAGTTTGCTGATCGCGGGGTGGGTGCTGGGGCTGGCGGGGGCGGCGAACGCCTATGAGCGGCCGACGCTGGGGGCGCCCGGGGCGCCTGTGGTGGACGGGGCGGTGGCGGGCTGGGGCGCGCAACACCTGATCGCCACCGGGCTGGCCAACGATGATCCGCGGTCGCTCGGCGATCACTGGAGCATGCACGAGACGCCGTGGGATCTGACCCACCTGTACGCGGCCTGGGATGACGACGCCCTGTACCTGGCGTGGCAGTACGTGGACGTCACGGATGTCATCGACCCCAACAACGCCGGGAGCTCAGCGGGCACGGCGCCGAATCAGATGGACCTGATCCAGTGGGTGGCCTTTGACACCCGACCCGGCACAGGCTCGGCCCTGGACATGTGGGGGAAGAACAGCGGCGAGCCGTACTGGACCGGGGACGATCGGCCCGACGTGCAGCTCTACGTGGCCTCGAACCTGTGGCAGGGCTATCTGTCGCAGGCCGTGGACGGCGTGTTCCAGGTGGACGACGGCGGGGTGCACTACTTCTCGCTCGAGGACGCCGGGGTGACGGTGGCCTTCGGCGACGGGGTCTTCGCGGCCGATGGCCTGCCCGGGGTGAACGACGCCGACGACGCGCTGGGCGCAGCCCCCGTGATCCGCGACTTCCTGCAGGCCGGGCACGACACGGGGCGCGACACGTTCTACGAGCTGCGGGTGCCCTTGGCGGTCCTGGGGTTGGACCGGGCCGGCCTGGAGGCGAACGGGCTGGGGGTGATGATCGGGCAGGGCGAGGGTTCGTGCCTGGACACGCTGCCCCACGATCCGGCGACGCTGGACACGGTGGGGGTGAGCGACTCGAACTCGCCGCTGGAGTGGGCCGACGTGGATCGCTTCACCGTGCCCTTCGCGCGGGTGGCGACCGCCGCCTTCGGGGCGCCGGGGCCCGAGCCCGACGGAGGGGCGCCACCGGGCGATCTGGGGGTCGAGCTGGACGGGGCCCTGCCGGATCAGGGGGTCGCGGCGCCCGACGGGGGCGGGGCACCGGCGGACGCCGCGGCGGTGGGTGACCACGCCGTGCCCGAGGACCCCGAGCCGGCCCCTGACGGTGGCGCGGTGCACCGGGACGCCGCTCTGGTCGGGCCCACCTTCGCCAACGAGCCGGGCAGCGACGGGTGCCGGGCCAGTGGGACCGGCGGGAGCCTGGGGCTGTGGTTGCTGGTCCTGCTGGGGTGGCTCAGCGGCCGGCGCCGCGCCGCGCCTTGATCTTCAGGCCCAGGGCCCGCAGCGCCTTCAGCGCGGGCCCGCCCAGGGGCAGGCCGTCCAGGGCGGCCTCGGGCACGGCCCGGAACTCCACGAAGTCGCCGCCCCGGGGGGTGCCCCGGGCCGGGTACACCGCCACGGTCCAGCGCTGGTGGCTGAAGGCGTGGTGCACGGTGATCAGGGGGGTGGCGGCCGTGGGGGTCAGGCCCAGGGCGGTCAGCGCCTGGGGGTCGTCGGCCGGCAGGCCCGGCAGGCGCCACTGGCCCCCCAGCAGGCCCTGGTCGGGGTTGCGGGCCAGCCACAGGGCGCCGGCGTCGTCGCGGGCCAGCCCGGCCACCAGCGCCACCTGGGCCGCGGCCTTGCGGGCGGGCTTCACGGGCAGGCGCTCGGGTTGGCCGGTGGCGCGAGCCACGCAGGCGCCCTGCAGGGGGCACAGCAGGCAGGTGGGCGACTTGGGGGTGCAGACGGTGGCGCCCAGCTCCATGACCGCCTGGTTCAGGTCGCCGGGGCGCTCGCCGTCCACCAAGGCCGCGGCGCTGGCCCACAGGCCCCGCTGCACGGGGGCGCTGCGGGGATCGGCCTCGACGGCGAGCAGGCGGCAGAGCACCCGCACCACGTTGCCGTCCACCACCGGCTCGCGGTGGCCGAAGGCGATGGACATGACCGCGCCGCGGGTGTAGCGCCCCACGCCTTTCAGCGCACCGAAGACCTCAGGATCACTGGGGATTTCGCCGTCGTGCGTCTGCGCCACCTGGCGGGCCGCGGCGTGCAGGTTGCGGGCGCGGGCGTAGTAGCCCAGCCCCGCCCAGTAGGGGTACACGGCCTCGATGTCCACGGCGGCCAGGGCGGCCGGCGTGGGGAAGCGCGCGATGAAGCGCTCGAAGTAGGGGATGGCCGAGCTCACCCGGGTCTGCTGGCACATGATCTCGCTGACCCAGACGTGCCAGGGGCGCGGATCGCGGCGCCACGGCAGGTCGCGGGCGTGGCGGCTGTACCAGTCCAGCAGGGCGGCGCGGTGGGCGGCCGCTTCGGGGGGGCTGAGGGGCGTCACGCGGGATCAGATGCGGTCTTCGGGCAGCCCGCCGCAGGTGGGGCAGCGCTTCGCCCGGCCCACGTGGGCGTGGCACAGGGGATCGCCGCAGACGCGCACGGTGCCGATGCGCTGCCAGATGCGGCCGGCCACGAAGCCGCCGGCGCTGAGCAGCAGGGTGAGCAGGGCGTCGGTGCGGAAGATCTTCATCACCAGCAGGCCCACGGCCAGGCCGGCCACGGCGCCCCACAGCAGGCTGTCCTTGCCGGGCTTCTCCTCGATGACCGGCACCGGCTCGTCCTCGTTCCAGTGGATGCGCAGGGCCACCCGGTGCAGGGCGGCGCGATCCACCAGGGCGCGCAGGAAGCCGACCTTGCTGCGCTGGGGCAGCCACCAGGTGACCACATGGCCGAAGAAGACGTTCCAGCCCAGGCCGCTGGAGCGGCCGAGCTGGGCCCGGGTGGCCTCGGGCAGGAAGGTCTCGACGGTGCTGCGCAGCAGCTTGATGGCCTCGGCGGGCTCGGGATCCTCGAACTCCAGGTTGCCCGTCTCGAGGATGCGGAAGCGCGAGGCCACCAGCCAGGGCATCAGGGTGTCCAGGGCCTGACCCACCGAGGCGATGACCTGCGGGCCGAGGATGATGGGGGCCGAGGCCATGGGCTCCTCCGGGACGGGGTACGGGTGGGCATGGATGCCCGGGGCGGGCCGCCGGTATCATCGCCGGCCCTGCACTGAGTCGCCAGGAGCCTCGAATGCCGCACCACGTGGGCTATTGCACCAACGTCCACCCCGGCGAGGGGCTGGCCGCCCTGGACGGGGTGCTGGCCGAGGTGGCCGCCGTGAAGGCGCGGGTGCGCCCCCACGGGCCGCTGGGCACGGGGCTGCGGCTGGGGCAGCAGGCGGTGGCCGAGCTGCAGGCCGATCCGGGCCGCCTGGAGGCCCTGGCGGATCGGCTGGGGGAGCTGGGGCTCTACGCCTTCACCGTCAACGGCTTCCCCTACGGCGACTTCGCGGCGCCCGTGGTGAAGGCCGCCGTGTACCGGCCGAGCTGGCTGGACGAGGCGCGGCTGGCCTACACGCTGGCCCTGGCCGAGGTGCTGGCGGCGCTGCCCGGGCCCGCCGAGCGGACCATCAGCACGGTGGGCGGCGCCTACCGGGGCGACGGCGACGACGAAGGGGCCCACGGCCGCATGGTGGCCCTGCTGGGCCGCGCCGCGGTGGGCCTGGCCGCCCTGGCCGACCGCACGGGGGTGGCGGTGCGGCTGTGCCTGGAGCCCGAGCCGCTGACCACCCTGGAGACCACCGCCGATGTGCTGGCCTTCTGGCGCCGCCTGGCGCCGCTGGGGGCGGCGGGCCGGGACCACCTGGGGCTGTGCTACGACTGCTGCCACCAGGCGGTGCTCTTCGAGGACGCCGCCGAGGCGGTGGGCGCGCTGGTGGCCGCCGAGGTGCCCATCGGCAAGGTGCAGGTGTCGAGCGCGCTGCACCTGGGCGCGCCCGGGGACCCTGCGGCGCGGGCGGCGCTGCTGGCCTTCGGCGAGCCGCGCTACTTCCACCAGACCGCCGCGCGCACCGCCGACGGGCGGATCCTGCGGGCCGATGACCTGCCCGACCTGGCCCGGGCCGGGGCCGCGTGGCACGCCGCCGAGGCGTGGCGCACCCACTTCCACGTGCCCATCTGGTGGGACGGGGCGGGGCCCCTGGGCACCACCCGGGCGGACTGGCAGGCGGCGGTGCGGGCGGTGCGGGCCCACGGGGCCTGTGATCACTTCGAGATCGAGACCTACACCTGGGACGTCATCCCGGCCGCCGAGCGGGCCCGGCTGGAGGGCGGCGATCTGCGGGCCTGCGTGGCCGCTGAGTTCGCGGCCCTGGACGCGGTGCTGGCCGAATGAGCCGTGGGGGCTGGCTGTTTGCCGCGGCACTGCTGGCCGGCGTCGGGATCATCGCCGTGCGCCGCGCGGGGCAGCCCGATCCCGCGCCGCCGCCCGAGCCCGTGGCGGTCACCGCGCTGGCCCTGGGGCCCGGCGGGCCCTGGCTGGGCGACGAGCTGGGGCGCATCGGCCCCCACCGGGGCCCCTACCGCATCAGCCACGAGGGGGCCGTGCGGGCCCTGTGGGTGGACGGGCAGGGGGGCACCCTGAGCCTGGCGGCGGACTCGGTGGCGGCCTTCGGACCCGACGGCCGACCGCTGAAACGCTGGCGCCTGCCCGACCGGCGCCTGAACGCGGCCCTGCGCCTGCCGGACGGGGTGCTGGTGGGGGCCGAGCGGGGCGACGTGGCCCGCCTGGTGGGCGATCGGGTGGTGTGGCGGGCCCGCTCGGCCCACGGGCAGGCCACCTTCGGCCTGGCCCTGGCGCCGGGCGGGGATCGGGCGGCGTCGGTGGGCAGCGATGGGCGGCTGATCCTCTGGGCGCTGGCCGACGGCGCCCAGGGGGCCGCCTGGACGGCGCACCAGGGCTGGGCGTCGGTGGTGGCGTGGCCCGACACCCAGGGGCCGCTGAGCGCCGGCAGCGACGGGGCGCTGGTTTGGTGGACCCCGACGGGCGACGTCCGCCGGCGGGTGGCCACCGGCCACACCGGACCCATCACGGGCCTGGCGCTGGACGACCGCTGGGTGATCACCGCCAGCGCCGACGGCACCGTGCGGGTGTTCGCCCGCGCGGATGGGGCGCCAGGGCCGGTGCTGGACGCCGGCTCACCCGTGCTGGCCCTGCTGCTCGAGGGGCCCCGGCTGGTGACCAGCCACCGCGACGGCAAGGTGCGGCGGTGGGACGTGGCCTCGGGGCTGCCGGGCGGGTAGGATCCCGCGGTCCATTTCATGGAGGTGCGCGGTGGCGGCCCTGCAGTTCAACGCCCGGATCATGGCCCCCGCGGCCGACGTGGACGCCCTGGCGGCCTGGCTGGACGGGCTGGATCCGGCCACCCGCAAGGCCGAGACCCTGAGCCTGATCCCGAAGGCCCAGCGCCGCCTGTGGGCCTTGGCGGCGGGGCGGGCGGTGACGCTGGAACAGCTCGTGCCGCCGGGCACGCCGCCCGAGCACATGATCCGCCACTTCGGGCGCAACACGCTGCCCAAGCCCATCCACCTGTTCGAGAAGCCGATGTGTCGGCCGCCCGAGGGCGAGGCCCCGGGGGTGCTGTGGGGCTTCAACGAGGGGGTCACGCGGCCGCTCATCGGGCCCGGCTACTTCGTGCTGCGGGCCACGCCGGGCGACAGCCGGGGGGCGGCGGTGGTGGACTACTATCAGGTGCCGTCCCGGGCGCCCACGGGCTGGCCGGCGGTGAAGCCGAACGAGCGCGGGCTGCAGCGCTTCGCATTCGCTGAGATGCATGACTTTCTGCGGCGGGTGAGCGAGCATGTGGTGATTGGTCGGGCCTACAAGCGGGATCGGCGGACCAACAACTGTTTCGTGCTCTGCCGCGAGGGGTGATGACGCCCTCGTGGGCGGGCACCGGCTGAGAGGAATGCCATGTACGGGCTGGACGATGGGCACGTCCGGCAGCTCCACCGGGCCGTCGCTGATCTGTTCCGCGGGGGACCGCGGCG
This sequence comes from Myxococcales bacterium, assembly GCA_020633555.1. Lineage (GTDB taxonomy): Bacteria > Myxococcota_A > Bradymonadia > UBA7976 > UBA1532 > JACKDL01. The sequence continues at coordinate 18,442 of JACKDL010000002.1, forward strand.
CTTCGCGGAGCGCGCGGGGGAGGTGGTGCGCGTGGCCAGCGGCGGGCGACTGGTGGCGGCCGGCTGGCAGGACGCCAAGGGCTGGCACCGGCTCTTGGGCGAGCCCCCACGGCGGCCGCAGGGTCAGACGGGCCTGCACCCCCTGCCGCCCAACGACCCCTGGCGCAGCCAGCCCACCCAGGCCCAGCCGTGGCTCTGGCAGATCGGCCACGCCGGGGGGGTGTGGTCTGCCTGGCTGCTGGACGCCCCGCGGGCCGTGCCATCGCCCTGGGTGCAGCCCGTGGAGCGGGTGTTGGGCCTGGCCGGCGAGCTGTGGTTCGCGCGGCTGCGCTGCCCCACCCGTCCCCCACGCCCTGCGCCCCCGCCCCCCGTGGCCGGTGACCCCTACCAGGGCCTGGACGCCTTCACCGCCGACTGCCTGCGCCTGGCCGCCCAGAGCTGGTCGAACCGCGAGATCGCCGCGTGGCTCGGGGTCTCCCGCGCCACCGTCACCCGCCGCCTGCGCCAGGCCTATGATCGCCTGCAGGTCCAGAGCCGGCGGGAGCTGCCCGTGGCGCAGCTCCTCGACCGCCCCAAGCCCCCACGGCACCCGCCGCCGGAGGAGGACCGATGACGCCGCTGAGCCTGGTCGAGCTTCTGCAGCGCATCGAGGAGCTGTACCGCCCCGCCCCGCTGGGGCACTGGCGCAAGCGCCTGGAGCGCCGCTGCAAGGAGTGGCTGGCGCGGCCCGATCTGCGCCTGCACTGGACCGCCGAGGACGAGGCCGCCGATCCGGGCCCCGTGCGGCTGCCGCTGACCGAGCGCAACCACCCCCCCGCTGGGTGCTGCTCGACGCCCCGCTGGAGAGCGACCGGGGGGTGCTGGCCGAGGAGCTCATCCGCCACGTCACCGCGGCGGTGTCGGTGCTCGAGAGCCGGGCGGGGGATGTGCCGCCCCGCTGGCGGGTGCGGCTGACCGACCGCCAGATCCAGGCGGCGGTGTTGGCGGCGCAGGGGCTATCGAACGAGGAGGTGGCGGCCCAGCTCGGGGTGGCGCCGCGCACGGTGGCGCGGCTGCTCCAGGACACCTACCGGCGGCTCGAAGTGAGCGGCCGGGCCGCGCTGAGCGCCGAGGTGGCCCTGCTGCGGCCGCCCACGCCCTTCGTGCCGGCGCGCTCCGACGTGGAGTGAGCCGGCCCCCTGCGGCCCCGCCGCGCCCGCGACTTGAACCGCGCGGGCGATGGCGTACCCTGCCCCCATGAACCGAGTCGCACTCGCTGTCGTGGCCCTCGCGGCCGTCGCCGCCCTGTTGTGGTTTGGCCTGAGCAAGCCGGTCACCGGGCGCCCCGCGGGGCCCGCCCCCACGGTGGCCGTGGTGGAGGCCGACGCGGCCCCCCAGGCCCCCGCGCCCCCGCTCCAGCGCCCCGCCACCGCGCCGCCTTCGGTGGCTGCGGTCGCCCCGCCCCCGGCGGCCGCCGACGCCGGGATGGAGCCGGACGCCGCGGGCCCGCCCTCCGATCGCTACGACCTGGGCGATCACGTGGTGCGCCTGCGCACGCCCGAGGGCAGCCCACCCATGGAGCTGGTGATCCAGGTGGTGGTGCGCGCCCAGGGCGAGGCCCTGCGCGAGGTCCGGCTGCGGCGCCGGCAGCTCATCCGCATGCTGTTCTTCCTGGGCAGCCACCGGCAGGCCGACGGGGCGCTGGGCGCCGAGGGGCAGGATCGCTTCAAGGCCGACCTGCTGGCCCGCTACCGCAACGTGGTGCGCAGCGGCGAGGTGGAGGATCTGGAGTTCCCCACCTGGCGGGTGCAGCCCGTGCCCGCGGGGGCCGCGGGCGCGGACGAGCCAGGCGAGCCCGACGAGCAGTAGCCACAAACGCCAAGGGGATGGCGCCCTTCTTTACCCGTCGGGCGCCGGGGCGGCATCCTGGGCCGGCCGGCCGCGGGGAGCGGTGGGCGTGATCGAGCGTTGACGGGGGTGAGTGCATGGGGCGCGCGCGGTTCGCGATCTTGGCGATCCTGGCGGGGGCGGGGCTGACGGGCTGCCCGCCCACGGGTGATCCGCCGCCCTACGATCCCCTGGTGCCGGACATGACGCCCGTGGTGGACGCGCTGCCGCCGGACGAGGGCGTGGATCCCTGCGTCGATCTGGACGACGACGGCTACGTGGTGGCCGAGGGCTGCCCGCTGCCCGCGGGCGACTGCGCCCCCGAAGACGGCAGCCGCAACCCCGGCGCCGCCGAGATCTGCAACCTGCGCGACGACAACTGCGACGGCCGCACCGACGAGGGCGATCCGGGCGGCGGCGAGGGCTGCCGCACGGACGTGCCGGGCACCTGCGCCGAGGGCACCACCGCCTGCGTGCAGGGGGAGGTGGTGTGCCAGCAGACCGTGCGCCCGAACGGGGACGAGGCCTGCGACGGCCGCGACGACGACTGCGACGGCGAGACGGACGAGGCGGTGCCCGGGCTGGGCGGCCGCTGCGAGACCGGCGCCGACGGGGCCTGCGCGGCCGGGATCGAGGCCTGCGTGGGCGGGCGGGTGATCTGCCAGCCCACGGTGGAGCCGGTGGCCGAGACCTGCAACGGGGTGGACGACGACTGCGACACCCTGGTGGACGAGGGGGATCCGGGCGGCGGCGGGGCTTGCGACACCGGGCTGGACGGCGTGTGCGCCGTGGGCGTGGAGCGCTGCAGCAACGGCGGGCTGGTGTGCGCCACCACCGTCGAGCCCGGGCCCGAGATCTGCAACCGGCTGGACGACGACTGTGACGGCCTGACGGACGAGACCTTTGCGGATCTGGGCACCCGCTGCACCGTGGGGACCGGCGCCTGTGAGCGCGAGAGCACCTACGTCTGTGATCCCTCGGGCGAGCGGGTGATCTGCGACGCCAGCGCCGGCGACGGCAGCCCGGAGCTGTGCAACGGGGTGGACGACGACTGCGACGGGCGGGTGGACGAGGGCTTCCCGCTGAACGAGGCCTGCACCAACGGGCAGGGGGCCTGCCAGCGGGCCGGCCGCACGGTCTGCGCCAACGACGCCTCGGGCGTGGTGTGCGACGCGGTGCCCGGCGAGGCCTTTGACGAGCAGTGCAACGGGGTGGACGACGACTGCGACGGCGACACCGACGAGGAGTGGCCCACCTTGGGCGACGCCTGCGTGGACGAGGCCGGCGCTTGCCCGTCGCCCGGCTCGGTGGTGTGCGCCGCCGGCGGCGGGGGGGTGACCTGCGACGCGGTGCCGGTGCAGCCCCGCCCCGAGACCTGCAACGACGAGGACGACGACTGCGACGGCCTGACGGACGAGACGTTCCCCGACAAGGGCGCCGCGTGTGAGGTCGGCGTGGGTGCCTGCTTCCGCGAGGGGGCGCTGGCGTGCGCCGCCGGCGGCGCCGGGCTGGTCTGCTCGGCGGTGGCCGGCGCCCCGGTGGCCGAGCTGTGCAACGGCGCCGACGACGACTGCGACGGCCGCGTGGACAACGGCGCGTCCTGTGTCGGGCCGCCCGCGGGCCTGGTGGTGGGGGCGCGCATCGCCGAGTTCGGCGAGGCCACCTGCGCCGACTTGAGCGGCGACGGCGCCCCCGACAACGCGCTGGGCGGCGTGGCCGGCCTGTTCAACCCCCTGCTGCGCGACCGCGTGGCCGCCGGGCCGCTGGCCCTGGTGCGCGCCCCCGGCCTGGCGGGCGGCGACCTGGTGCTGGAGTGGCTGCCCGCGCTCACCGGCGAGGACGGGATCACCCGCCCCCGCGCCGAGGGGCTGACGGCGGCGGGCGAGGCCCGCGCGCAGCTCACGGGCCAGATCTGGGCCGACGGCCAGGTGACCGATGGGGCGCCGGGCACGTGGCGCGTGACCTCGCCCCTGCTGTTCGTGGAGGGCGACGAGCCCTTCCAGAGCGCCCGCAGCCTGCCCTTGCAGGGGGTGGTGGTGCACGGGCCGCTGGCCCTGGGGCCCGAGGGCGGGCTCGTCAGCGCCGGGCTCGTGGTCTCGGGCCACATGCCCCGGGCGGCCCTGCTGGCCCAGTACGCGGCGGCGGACGCCGCCTGCGCCGCGGCGGGCGACGCCGCCCCGGCGGGTTGTGCGCTGCGGGTGGGGGCCGACGCGCTGGCGGCCAACCTGCAGGCGGATCTGGACCTGGATCCCGCCGTGGACGGCGTCGACGCGGTGAGCGTGTGCCTGGTGCTGGAGCTGGCCCCGGCGCTGGCGCCCGAGAGCAACCCGGCGGCGGGCCCCATCCCCTGTGAGGCCGACGGCGACTGCTACGCCGGCCTGGTGTGCCGGGCGCTGCCGTGGGTGGCCGACGGGGCCCCGGGGGCGGCGCTCGAGCAGCGCTGCGGCCTGCCCGGCCAAGGCATGGCGCCCATCGGCGCCGCCTGCACCGATCACGAGGACTGCCGCACGGGCCTGTGCGTGGGCGCCACGGCGGCCGGGGGCCGCTGCACGGCCCTGTGCGCGGCCGACGGCGACTGCCCCCAGGGCGCGTTGTGCCGCGGGGTGCCCGTGGTCGACGTCGAGGGCGCGGTGGATCAGGGCGGACGGTCGGCGCGGGCCTGCGTGCCCGTCACCGGCAGCGGGGTCGCCTGCGGCGCCGGGCCCTGCGCGGCCGGCGAGGCCTGCACGCCCTGGCTGGGTGACGGCGCCGGCGAGGCCGGTGCGGCGGTGGCGCTGGCCCCCACCTGCGAGGCGGTGAACCCCGCCGGGGCGGGCCTGGGCGAGGCCTGCGACGGCCCCCTGGACTGCGCCCGCGGCCTGGGCTGCGTGGCCGACTTCGACGGGGCGCTGGTGTGTGCGCCGACCTGCGCCGGGCCCGGCGCGTGTGCGGCGGGCACCGTCTGTGTCGACCGCCCGGTGCTGCCGGCGGCGGGGGGCCAGGCGGCCCTGAGCCACGGCGTGTGCCTGGCGCTGCCGGCCGCCCGCGGCAGCGGCCAGGCCTGCGCGGCCGACGCCGACTGCCCCGCCACCGAGATCTGCAAGGAGACCTGGCTGAGCCAGGCGGGCACCCACGCCCGCTGGTGTGAGGCCGGCGAGGGCTTCTTCAGCGCCGGGCAGCCCTGCCGGGCCAACGGCGACTGCGCCCGGGGCCTGTGCGTGGGCGGCCGCTGCGGCGGGCCCTGCGCCGAGGACGGCGACTGCGGCGATCCCAACGGCTGCGTGGCCGGGGCGTGGACCGACGCCGCCGGCCGGGTGGTGGGCGGGGCCTGCTCGCCGGCCACCGCCGCCTGCCTGCGGGACCGGGACTGTTCGCAGGCCGATCCCCTGTGCGTGGGCGATCGCTGCGTGTGCGACGGCGCCTGCCGCATCGGCTGCCGGCCGGGCGGGGTGTGCGCCGACGGGGCCTGGTGCCAGCCCGACGGGGTGTGCGCCAGCTTCTGCCGCGACGACGACAGCGAGCCCAACGACACGGTGGCGGCGGCCACGCTGCTGCCCGCCGGGCGCGTCTCGCCCAACCTGCGGCGCACCGGCGAGCTGTGCGCCCGCTCGCCGGTGGACTGGTACGCCTTCAGCGCCGGGGGGCAGCCCTTCCAGGCGCGGCTGGTGCCCCTGGATCCGCTGCCGGTGTTCGACTTCGGCCTGTACGACAGCAACGGGGCGCTCATCGCCCCGGCGGAGCGCGGCGCCGACGGCGTCCTGCGGGTGGGCCTGGCCGATCCCCAGGCGGCGGCCGCCCGGCTCGGCCAGAACCTGGCCCTGCGGGTGCGCGCCAGTGGCACCTTCGACCGCACGGTGTACCGGCTGGAGATCGACGTGACCTTCCCGGAGTGCCCCGATCCGGCGCAGGAGCCCAAGGACGCGTCGTGGCAGGCCACCGAGATCCTGACCACGGCCGGGGCGGCGGCCGCCCAGAACGTGGACGGGTGGATCTGCCCGCAGGACACGGACTGGTACGGCATGTTCCTGGCGCCCGGCGATCAGGTGCGGCTGACGTTGGTGAACCAGGGCAACGCCGGCGGCGCGCCTGCGCTGCTCGACGCCGCGCTGGTGGGCCCCGACTGGCCCGACGCGGGCCGCGCCCGGGTGCTCACCCAGCTCCCCGCGGGGCAGCAGCGCAGCTACACCGTGCCGGCCATGTTCTGCGATCCGGCCACCAGCTTCTGCGCCATGGGCGATGGCACGCCCACCGACATCTTCTGCGGGGGCGACGACGCCGACTGCACGGGCATCGGCTACTTCGTGCGGGTCCGCGGCGCCGGGGCCTTCGACCTGGCCCAGTACCGCCTGCAGGCCGAGGTCACCCGCGCCCAGGCCGTGCTGTGCGTGCCCGACCTGTTCGAGTTCAACGGCAACTTCCAGCTCTTCAACCGGGTGCACGCCGCCATGGCGCCGGCGCTGCGGATCTACGAGGGGCAGCGGCCCACCGTGCCCATCGGGCAGCAGGTGGACTTCACCCGCCTGCGGGCCTGCGGGGGGCCGGGGCCGGTGGCCAACGCGCTGGACGCCGACAACTTCATGGTGTGGCTGAACGTGGGCGAGCAGCTCGTGGCGGCCGTGAGCCAGCAGGGCAGCCAGCGCCTGCAGCTCGACACCTACCAGGTGACCAACGTGATCACCCGGCTGAGCGCGCAGGCCAGCACCGATCCCATGATCGTCGACAGCGTCGACGCGCGGGAGTCGAGCTTCTACGCGGTGGCCGTGTTGCGCGCCGGCAGCGACGGGCAGGCGGGCTACACCAACTCCACGCCCTACAACCTGAGCATGGTGCGGCTGCCCGTGGGCTTCGTGCCCGACACCGCCTGCCAGGACCCCGTGCGGGTGAACCTGGTGAACGGCGTGGCCGAGATCACCGGCAGCACCCTGGGCGGCAACGACGATCACCGGCCCCTGGACTGCCTGGGCGGCGAGGGCCCCGACCGGGTCTACACCGTGCGGGTGCCCGCCGGGGCCGGCGTGCTGCGGGCCACGGTGATGCGCGACTTCGGCGCGACCTACGACCCGGCGGTGTCCATCCGCACGGACTGCGCGGTGGCCAACTCCGAGGTGGCCTGCAACGAGGATGACGCCGCGGCCGTGGACCCCTTCGCCCAGGCCCGGGCCCAGGGCGTGGTGCAGGGCGGCGCCGCCGGCCGGGACGTGTTCGTCATCGTCGACAGCCACTCGGCGGCCACCGCCGGCGCCTTCCGGCTGCTGCTGCGCTACATCCCAGGCGACCAGTGCAACCTGAACACGGGCGTCTGCGACGACCCGTGCCAGGGGGTGGCCTGCCTGGGCGGCCAGATCTGCGACCCCGACGACGGCCAGTGCGTGGACTGCTTCGTGGACGGCCAGTGCCAGTTCGGCGAGCGCTGCGTGGCCCGGCGCTGCGTGGCGGGGGCCGATCGCGAGATCTCGAGCTGGGGCGCCGACGGGGCCGACGAGCCGCAGTGCCTGGCGCCCAGCGACTGCACCCCCGACGAGGTCTGCAGTTCGATCCCGTTCACCCAGGACGACTACTGCCTGCTGCCCTGCAACGAGAACCTGGTGTGCCCGGTGGGCTACCGCTGCTGCCTGCCGCCCATCGCCGTGGGCCCCGGCGAGTTCTGCGTGCCGGCGGACAACCCGCTGGGCGGGCTGTGCCAGTGAGCGGCGCCGTGGGCGTGCGCGCCCTGTGCCTTGCCCTGGCGGCGCTGGGCGCACCCGCGGTGGCGGGGGCCCAGCAGGTGCCTGTGCGCCCGGGCGGCCAGGCGGTGAACACCCGCGGCAAGGTGAAGGTGGACTACGCCGAGCTGCGCGCCGGCCCCGGGGTGGCCTTCCTGCCCCGAGGGCGGGCCTACATGGGCGATCTGGTGGACGTGCTGGCCCGCGACGAGTCGGGGGACTGGCTCGAGATCACCGCCGGCGGCGTGCGCGGCTGGGTGCCCCTGCGGGCGGTGGATCTGCGGGTGGGCGGCGATCGGGCCGAGGGCGGCCGCGACCGGCGCCAGCAGAACTACCGCTACGACGCCGAGGGCCGGCGGGTGTTCCTGGACGGCACCACCATGGGCTCGGGCGAGGGCACCCAGGGCCGGGTGGAGGATCCGCTGCCCCCCGAGTGGCACAAGACCGCGCTGCCCCTGGCCGTGCGGGTGGGCTTCGGGGCCGGGCGCATCCGCCGGGACTTCGAGGCCGCCATCGAGCCCGACAGCCCCCTGCGCAAGCTGGCGGTGTCGCCCATGGCCATCACCACCGAGATCGGGGTGGACTACACCCCCCACCGGCACCTGGCCCTGCGGCTGAACTTCCGCGACGCCCGGCTGAGCGACGCGGTGATCCCGGCCAACCCCAACTACGGCTTCGTGGACGAGGTGGCCATCAACACCAACGCCCAGCAGCTCGAGCTGGACGTGGTGGGCCGGCTGCCGCTGGCGGGGGACGCGGGCTGGATCGGCGCCTACGGCGGGCTGTGGCTGTTCCGCCAGGCCTTCCAGAAGACCGATCCGGTGGTGCTGTTCCTCACCACGGCCTTCACGGGCGCCAGCGCCGGGCTGGCCGGCGGCTGGACCCTGGGGCCGGTGGAGCTGGCCGCTCGCGCCGGCCTGGCCCTGCCCCTGGCGGTGAGCCAGGATCCCGCCGACAGCGGCGACGCCGACAGCCTGGGGGTGTACGGCGGCGCCGAGCTGGCCTGGGCCTTCCACCGCCAGTGGGCGCTGGTGGGCGCAGGCTGGTACACCCGGGTGCAGACCGACTTCAGCGGGGGCAGCACCCACGTGGATCCCCTGACCGGGGGCGCCGTGGCCCGCGATTATCAGACCGCCCGCCAGACCGATGGCTTCGTGGGCGGCAGCCTGGGGGTGCGCTGGCGCCCGTAGTCGGGCACCCTGCGCGCCTTTCACCGGAGGCCCCATGAAGCCCGTCGAGTGGATCCTGGACACCGCGAGCCCCCGCCTGGACGCCGTCGTGCGCGCCCGGCTGGACTGGTCCCACAAGCGCACCCGCGACGCGATCCGTACCGGCAAGGTGACGGTGAACGGCGCCCGCGAGACCGACATCGGCGCCGCCGTGCCGGCCCGCGCGAAGCTGCGGCTGGACATGGCCGCCCCCGATCCCCGCCGCACCGAGCCGATGGGCGTGCGGTTGGTGTTCCGCGACCCGTCGATCCTGGTGATCGACAAGCCCGCGGGCCTGTTGAGCACCCCCGCGCCCGGCCGCGAGGAGGATCCCACGGCCCTGGCGGCGGCGCAGCTCCTGGTGAAGGGCCCGGCGCGCCCCAAGGTGGTGCACCGGCTCGACATGGAGACGTCGGGCCTGATGGTGTTCGCCCGCAACGTGCCGACCACCCGCGCCCTGCGGGCGATGATGGACGCCCACGAGGTGCGCCGCATCTACCGGGCGGTGGTGCACGGGCGGCCCGAGCAGCCCGAGGGCATGATCAGCAGCATGCTGGTGCGCGACGCCGGCGGGGGCCGGCGGGGCAGCCGCCCGGGCACCTTCAAGCTGCGGCCCCTGCGCACGCCCGATCCGGGCCCCATGCCGGGCTCGGGCAAGCTGGCCATCACCCGCTACGAGGTGAAGGGCGGCAACGACGCGCGCAGCGCCCTGGAGGTGCGGCTGCGCACCGGGCGCACCCACCAGATCCGCATCCACCTGGCCGAGCTGGGCTGCCCCCTGGTGGGCGAGCACGTCTACGCCATGCCCGACGGCGCCGGCCACCGCCAGGCCCTGCACGCGGCGGTGCTGGCCTTCAAGCACCCCATGACGGGCGAGGCGCTGCACTTCGAGAGCGCCTGGCCCGAGGATCTGGCCGACGTGACCCCGTGCCCGCGGGCCTGGACCACCACGAGGAGCCGCTGATGCACCGCGCCCTGCGCCCCCTGCTCGCCACGCTGCTGCTGGCCGGCCCCTGGGCCTGCAGCGACGACGCCGCCGGTTCGGGCAGCGACGCCTGCCGCACCAACGTGGACTGCGAGCTGCCCCTGCAGTGCGTGGAGGGCGTGTGCACCCTGGAGTGCCGCGACACCATCGACTGCGATCCGGGCGCGGTGTGCTACCAGGGGGCCTGCCGCAGCCGCCCCAACGCTTGCAGCATCGCCGAGGACTGCGCCCCCTTCGGTGAGGTGTGCGACCGGGTGCGCAACCTGTGCGTGCCCCCCGGCACCGCCCGCTGCGACGACGATCTGGCGCCCTGCCCGGCGGGCGAGCGCTGCGTCCAGGGGCTGTGCCAGCTCCCCACCGACGACATGGGGCGCCCGCCGAACCCCGATCAGGGGCCGCGGCCCGATCAGGGCGGCCCCGATCCCGACATGCGCACGCCCGATCCCGACATGCGCACGCCCGATCCCGACATGCGGGTGCCCGACCCCGACATGCGGGCGCCGGACCCGGACATGGGGGGCGACGACTGCCCGGCCCTGGGCAACCAGCCCTACGGCCAGCCCTGCGTGCGCGGCACCGACTGCGCCAGCGGCTTCTGCGTGGAGAACAAGGTCCGCGGCCAGCGCCTGTGCACCAGCCGGTGCAACCTGGACGCCGCCAACCCGGCGGCCACCTGCCCGGACATCGACGTGTGCGTGGGCGCCGAGGTGCAGCCGCCGGCCCGCCCCGACTGCCCCGGCCCCGAGCTGCCGCCTGCGGGCACCATCGTGGGGGTGTGTGTGGGCAACGAGACGGGGCTGCCCTGCGACTTCGAGAACGCGCGGCCGGGGGAGTGCATTGGCGGGGCCTGCCTGCAGCCCATCCGCGCCGATCTGAACCCGTACCCCTGGACCCACCCGCAGGCCATCTGCGCGGCGGCCTGCGTGGACGGCGCCCGCTGCCCGGCAGGCTTCGTCTGCGGCGACGTGGGCAACCAGCGCCTGTGCGTGCCGGCGGTGACGCAGATCGCGCGCTGCGACGGCGGCATCGACTTCTGCGGCGGGGTCTGCCCCGGGGTGCCCCCCGAGCGCGAGGCCGAGGTGGCCCAGTGCCTTACGGTGCCCGGCCGGCCGGGGGGTTACTGCTCGTGTAGCTGCCAGAGCCAGCGCGACTGTCCCCAGGGCTTCTCGTGCAGCCCCTTCGGGCCGGACAACAAGGTGTGCATCCCCTTCGCGGGCCTGCGCTGCCCCGAGGAGGATCCCAACCCGCTGGGCTGCCAGCGCGACGGCCAGTGCGGCCCCGGCGAGGTCTGCCTGGGGGGGCTGTGCCAGTACCTGCAGTGCCCCTCGCTCACCTGCGCCATCGACGACGAGGATCCCCGGCTCAACCTGTGCCTTGCGGGCTGCGCCAACGACTTCGACTGCCCGGGGGATCATCAGTGCCAGCAGTTCCCCGGCGTCGGCGGCTTCTGTACCCCCCGCGCCCGTTGACCGTGACGGGGTGAGGTTGCCAAACGGCCGGCCAGCCCCGAGAATCAGTGCCGGCGCGGCGTGGGGTTCGCGCGTGGACCAAGTTTCGAGGAGATCAGGACAATGAGTCGTGCCCGCTCTGCGCTCGCTGCGCGGACGAGCGTGGAGAAGCTCAAGGCGGCCGTCTGCGCCGCCTATGGGTGCCGCCCCTACCAAGACGCCCGTTTCACCGACTTCTACGACGTCGCCCAGTTCTGCCGTGAGCACTCCGAGGAGCTGGGAGGCACCGAAGGCTCGGACGGCTGGTGCTTCTGGCAGGTCGGCAAGTGGGCCGTGCTCTCCGACCTGAGCCTGGCGCTGGTGCGCAAGCCCGAGGCGCTGGCGAGCCTGAGTGAGACGCTGGGCGCCGTGGTCATCTCGGCCGCGGTGGACATCGGCTTCCAGTTCGCCGCGTTCCTGCGGGCCGAGGACGGCGAGATCACCCGCCGGCTGCTGCTCGAGGACGAGCTGATCACCGACGAGGGGGTGCCCACCGAGGCCGAGCGGGGCATCCACCTCGAGGACTTCACCGAGGTGGAGGCCGAGCAGCTCTGGCGGCACTACGACCTGCCCACCTTCGAGCACGATCCCTTCGACGACGTGTTCGACTGCGTGGCCGTCCGTTTTGACGGCTGACGGTCCCCCGCCGCTCGGGCGGGGGTGACCTCCGGGGGATGACCGTGGCGGAGCACGAGGTCGACAAGAAGCTCGAGGAGCGACTTTTCGGCCTGCTCGAAGGGGAGCTGGGGCTGCGGCTGGGCGTGCTGGTCCAGCTACGTCGGCGCGCCCGCGCCTCGGGCATCACCCTGCTGCATGCGGCCCTGGACGCCAACCAGCTCGACGGCGGGCAGGCCGAGGCCGTGGCCCGCCAGGTGGGCCTGCGCCACCCGCGGGCGAACCCCAACGAGCGCATCACCGACGCCTTCGATCTGCCCCGGCTGGGCGGCTCCGAGCCCGATCTGGTGCACGAGGACTCGGTGGACTCCATCCCCGAGGCCTTCGCCCTGGACCTGGACTCGGTGGACCTGGAGAGCATCGACCACCTGGACGATGAGCCGGCCCCCGCCCGCGCCCCCGCGGTGGCGCGGCCCGTGCGGCCCGCGCTCGCGCGACCGGTCCCCGTCCGCCCCGTGCCCGCCCGCGCCAAGGCTACGCCCCTCGGGCCCCCCGTGCCGGCGCCCGTGCGGCCCGCTGGGGTGGGGGGCGCCCCGCCTCTGCCGAAGCTGCGGGCCCCCGGCCAGAACGAGATCGGGCGGGCCACCCTGCCCATGAACCCGGCGCCCATGCCCGGCGCGCAGCCCGCGCCGCCGGTGGGCCTGCCGCCGCCGCTGGCGCGCCCGGTGGACGACCGGCCCACCGCGCGCATGGAGCCCCCCACGGGCCTGCTGGACGCCCGCCCGGTCACCGAGACCCGCCCAGGCGGCTTCCCCCCCGTGCGGCCCATCTCGGGGGTGACCCAGGACACGGGGCCGTACGCCCCCGTGGCGCCTGCCCCGCCCCCGCCGCTGCCCCAGGTGGACTTCACGCCGCTGGAGAGCCGGGTGCCGCCGCTGGTGAGCCCCGGGCCCCCCACGCCCAGCCCCCTGCCCCCCGAGGAGCGGCGGCGCCTGGGCGCGTCGCCGACGGCCCCCCAGGAGGTGCTGGGGGTACCCACGCCGCCCACCGCCTGGGGCGACACGGAGCCGCCCACCGGGCCCGAGGGCCCGGTGGACACCACCGCCCTGGACCAGGCCCGGGCCGGCGAGCGCTATGCCCTGGGCGACGAGCTGGGCCGCGGCGGCATGGGGCAGGTCATCGAGGCCTACGACCGCGTGCTCGACCGGCCGGTGGCCCTGAAGCTCATGCACGCGCCCCAGGACGACGGCCTGAAGGCCCGGTTCATCGAGGAGGCCCGGGTGACCGGGCAGCTCCAGCACCCGGGCGTGCCCCCGGTGTACGAGATGGGCCGGCTGGGCGACGGGCGCCCCTACTTCGCCATGAAGCGCATCGAGGGCCGCACCCTGCGCGACGTGGTGGAGGATCTGCGCGCGGGCAACCCGGGCCTGGGCCTGGTGCGGCTGATGACCCTGTTCGCCCGCATCGCGCGGACCATCGCCTACGCCCACCAGCAGGGCTTCATCCACCGCGATCTGAAGCCCGACAACATCATGCTGGGTGAGTTCGGCGAGGTGACGGTGATGGACTGGGGGCTGGCCAAGCCCGTGGGCCGCGCCGATCCCGCGCCGGTAGGTGGCAACAGCCGCATCGGCGGCGGCCGCTTCGACACCGCCGACGGCGAGGTCACCGGCACCCCCCAGTACATGCCCCCCGAGCAGGCCTCGGGCGAGGTGAAGGCGCTGGGGCCGCGGGCCGACATCTACAGCCTGGGGGCGGTGCTCTACGAGCTGCTGACCCTGGAGCCGCCCTTCGACGGCCAGAACCCCCGCCGGATCCGCGAGGCGGTGATCCACGAGGCGGTGCAGCCCCCCAGCCAGCGGGCCCCCGAGCGGGCCATCCCGCACCCGCTGGAGGAGCTGTGCCTGCACTGCCTGCGCAAGGCCCCCGAGGAGCGCCCCGCGAGCGCGGCCTGGGTGGCCGACCGGGTGGACGCCTACCTGGAGGGCGAGCGGGACCGGGCGCGCATCGCCGCCGAGCGGGACCGCTGGATGACGCAGGGCCGCGAGGCCGCCGCCGAGTACCAGGCCCAGGCCGAGCAGCACCGGCAGCTCAAGGGCCGGGCCACCCTGCTGCGCGGGCGCACGGCCACCTGGGCCGATCGCGAGGAGCGGCAGGCGGTGTGGCAGGCCGAGGACGCCGAGCGCGCCGCCCGGCTGGCCGCCGAGCGCGCCCTGTCCGAGGCCCTGGCGGCCTACCACGCGGCGGTGGGGGTGGACGGCGAGCACCGGCCCGCCCGGCAAGCCCTGGCGGATCTGTACTGGAGCGCCTTCGCGGCCGCCGAGGACGACGGCGACGCGGTGGCCATGGCCCACCACGAGACGCTGGTGCGGGCCTTCGACGTGGACGACGCCTACGGCGCCCGGCTCACGGGCGACGGCTCGCTGACCCTGGACGGCCTGGGGCAGGGCCTCGAGGCCACGCTGTACCGCTACGCCGAGCAGGACCGGGTGCTGCAGCCCACTGCGCCCCAGCGCCTGCCCAGCGCGCCGCGCCAGCTCCCGCTGCCCATGGGCAGCTACCTGCTGGAGGTGCGTGGCCCGGGCCTGAGCGGGGCGCGGGTGCCCATCGCCGTGGGGCGCCAGGAGCCGGTGCGGCTGCGGCTGCGGCTCTTCCCCGATCAGGTGGTGGGCCCCGGCTTCGTGCACGTGGCGGCGGGCCCGGCCCGGCTGGGCGGCGACGGCCTGGCGGCCCTGGGCGCGCCCGGCCGCAACGAGTGGGTGGACGACTTCTTCCTGGCCCGGCACCCGGTGACCGCCGGCGCCTACCTGGTGTTCCTGCACGACCTGGCCCGCACCCACGGGGTCGAGGCGGCCCTGCGGCGGGCGCCGCGGCGGGCACCTCGGGGGCGCAGCCTGTGGCCGTTGGGCCCCGACCGGCTGCCCACCATCCCCGACGTGGACGAGCAGGGCCTGCGCTGGCACCCGCAGTGGCCGGTGGTGTGCGTCAGCGCCGACGACGCCGAGGCCTACTGCCACTGGCTGAACGAGCAGAGCGGCCAGGTGCACCGGCTGCCCACCGAGGACGAGTGGGAGAAGGCCGCCCGTGGCGCCGACGGCCGCCTGTTCCCTTGGGGCGACGCCTGGGAGCCCACGTTCTGCCACATGGGCGTGAGCCGACCCGGCGCGCCCGGGCGGGGGCCCAGCGGCGCCTGCACCACCGACGTCAGCCCCTACGGCGTGGCGGATCTGGCGGGCGGCGTGAGCGAGTGGACCCTGACGCGGGTGGACGGCGACGCCGAGCGGCGGCTCGTGCGCGGCGGCCACTGGGCCAGCGGCCCCATCGAGTGCCGGGCCGCCAGCCGGCAGATCATGCGCGCCGAGCAGGTGCGCCCCTCGCTGGGCTTCCGGCTGGCCCGTGACGCCCGCTGAGCCCCGTGACGCTGAGGCCCGCCCCATGAGCCCCTGGGCCGCCCTGGTGGGCAACTCCAAGACCGGGCGCAACGACGCCCTGCAGGGGGTGGTGGCGCGCCTGCGGGCCGCCGGCCTCACCGTGGGTGGGGTCATGCAGGCCCGCAGCCCCGAGGGGCAGGCCCTGGTGAACCTGGCCACCGGTGAGCAGGCCCCGCTGGCCACCAGCGACGGTCGCAAGGACCTGTGCGACTGGCACTTCGTGGACGGCGCCTTCGCCGTGGCTCGGGGCTGGATCGAGGCCGCGGCGTACGACGTCACGGTGATCCCGCTGGCCCGGTTGGAGGGGCAGGGCCGCGGCCACTGGCCCGCCGCCCAGGCCGCCCTGGCTCGGCCCGGCCTGGTGCTGGTGCCCGTGTCGCCCAAGCTGCTGCCCCGTTACGCCCTGACCCTGCCCGATCCGGTGGCCGGCGTGGAGTGCCCCGCCGACGACGCCGCCCTGGACGCCTTTACCGCCGAGCTGGTGGCGGCCTGTGCCCCAGCCTGACACACCCCCGGCCGCGCGCCACCCAGCCCCCTCAGCCGTCCGCTGCCCTGCGCCGTCTCGCTGATCAGCGCGACCGGGGAGGTGCAACATGCGGCGCGGTTTCATCTGGCTGGCCCTGGTCGCCTTCAGCGGGCCCGCCTGGGCGCGCCCGGCGGCCCCCGAGGCGGTGCAGTGGGTCCAGGGCGTCGAGCGGCGCATCGCCCGGGACTGGACTCGGACCTTCCTGAGCGCCTGCGCGACCCTGCTGCCTGCGGGGCACGCCCTGAACGATGAGCGGCTGCAGGTCACCCTGCGGGTCGGCGTGGATCGCACCGGCGCCCTGGCCGAGGTGCGCCCGGCCCCCGGGCCCTACCCCGCGGCGCTGGCCGAGGCGGCGGTGGAGCTCGTGAAGGCCTC
This sequence comes from Myxococcales bacterium, assembly GCA_020633555.1. Lineage (GTDB taxonomy): Bacteria > Myxococcota_A > Bradymonadia > UBA7976 > UBA1532 > JACKDL01. The sequence continues at coordinate 34,616 of JACKDL010000002.1, forward strand.
GGGGCCCTGGCCGGCGCCCCCCGAGGCGGCGCTGTCGGACGACGGCTGGGCCCACACCCGCTGGGTGTTCGCCCGGGATCCGGCCGTCGCGGCCAAGGCCAGCACCGTCCGCGAGATCTGGACCGCCGAGCGCCTGGTGCCCACCCTGCTGGCCCGTCGGCAGCCCCGGCTGGCGCTCATGCGGCTGGCCCTGTCGCTGACCGTGCCCGACGGCCGCCGCCTGGCCCTGTCGCGGCAGGTGGCCACCGACCTGCTGCTGTCGCTGCTGCCCGCCGCGGGCCACGCGGGCTGGGAGGCCGCGGGCTACGCCGACGACCCGCGGGTGGGGGTGGTGCTGCTGGACGCCCTACGCACGGCGACGGGCCCCCAGAAGGCGGCCATCGAGGCGGCGCTGGGCCGGCGCGCCGGCGGCCCCGTGGACGTTGAGGCGTTGGCGCGCACCCTGGCCGCGGGGCCCGAGGCCGAGCGCGTCGCCGCCGCCCGGGCGCTGGGTGCGGCGGCGCGGGGCCAGGTGGGCGAGGCCACCCAGGCCCTGCGCGGCGCCCTGGAGGCGGACTCGCCGGCGGTGCGGGCGGCTGCCCTGCAGGGGCTGACCGTGGCCGGCCGGGCCGGCGCGAAGGCCAAGTCCTTGTTCTATCGGGTGATTCCGCTGGTGAAGGATCCATCGCCGGCGGTGCGCGGGGCGGCCTACGAGGCCATGGCGGCCACCGGCGGCGCCAAGGCCCTGGCCGATCTGCTGCTGCTGTCGCGCAAGGCGAAGCACCCCGCCGAGCAGGTGGGGGTGGTGCGGGCCCTGGCCCTGCTGCCCGACGACGAGGCCACGGCCCGGCTGGCGCAGATCGCCCAGGTCGAGGGCCCGGGGCGGGCTGAGGCGCTGCTGGCGTGGGCGGGGCGGGATCCCGAGGCGGTGGCGGCGGCGGGCCTGAAGGTGCCGGCGGCGCGGCGCGCGGATCTGCTGGTGACCCGCTTCCAGGGCGCCCTGCGCCGCGAAGGCACCGCCGGGGCCGTGCGGCTGTTCCACCAGAGCGTGCAGGCCGCCCGGGGGCCCGCCATCACCGCTCGGATCATTGGCGCCTGGCTGAAGGCCACCGCCGAGGCGCCCGCGGCGCCCATCACCCTCAGCGCGGCTCGGTGAGCACCCGCACCCCGGCGGGCGGGGTGAAGGTGAAGCCCGCGTCGGGCAGGCCCACGTTGGTCTGCACGTTCGCGAACACCAGGTGGTTGGTGTTGCCCACCGGATCGATGACCGTGCTGGCCTGCACCGCGTGGGTGGCCGCGTCCACCTCGAGCCGCAGGGCCCGGTACTCGCCCGCGTCGCGCTTGGGCACCAGCTCGATGAGCTTCCGGCCCGGGGCCGGATCGGGCAGCAGGGTGGCGTCGAACTCGTCGGTGAGCTTGCCCTCGCCGCTCATGAAGCTGAGCGCGACGGGGAGCTGGGCCTGCTTCAGGCCGCGCTTGAACACCTGCGACTGCTCGGGTTCGTAGACCCACAGCGTGTCGCCGTCGGCCACGAAGACCTTGGGCTCGGGCGCCTGGTAGTCCCAGCGCATCTTCCCCTTCTTCTTGAAGAACACCTTGCCCGTGCTGCGCTGCTTCCGGCCGTAGACCTTGTAGGTGTAGGTCTGCTCGAAGTCGGCCTTCAGGTCCTGGGCGGTGCCGTAGAAGGCCTGGATGCCGTCGATGACCGCGGCCAGCTCGGGCGACACCGGGGCGGCGGCCTGCGAGGCGGGCGCCGAGGCCGGGGCCTTGGGCGTGGGGGCGCCGGCGGGCTGCGCGAAGGCGGCGGGGGCCAGCAGCAGGAGGGGGGCGAGGGCGAGGCGCATGGGGCACTCCAGGAGCCGAGGGTCGCGGGATGCTGGCCAGGGGCGCCCGGCGCCGTCAAGCCACGTGCCCCGCAACGCGTCGAGGGCCGCAGCGATTCACCCGTGACGCGATTGACTCACCCGGGGTTCCCGCCTATGTAGACTCCATGTCACAGGACCACCCCAACTCCATCGAGAGCCTGCCCCCCGAGCGCGACGCCATCGACGAGCGGGAGCACACCGTCGAGGTGCGGGTGGGCGAGACCGGCGCCATCCAGATCGAGAAGTGCGAGCTGGTGGTCATGGACGGCCCCGATCAGGGCAAGACCCTGGTGCTCGACAAGTCCATCGTGCGCATCGGCACCAACGAGAAGAACGACCTGGTGCTGGTGGACAACACGGTCAGCCGCTTCCACTGCGAGATCCGGCTGGTGGGCGACGAGTACCTGCTGGTGGATCGCTCCAGCACCAACGGCACGTGGGTGGGCCAGCTCCGCGTCGGCGAGGCGGCGCTGTACCCCGACGTGGAGATCATGGTGGGCAACACCACCGTGCGCTTCGCGCCGCTCATCGAGCACCTGGAGGTGGTGCCCTTCCGCGGCAGCCGCTACGGCGACATGGTGGGCGGCGCCACCCGCATGCGCGAGGTGTACGGCATCCTCGACAAGGTGGCCCCCAGCGAGCTGAGCGTGGTGGTCGAGGGCGAGACGGGCACCGGCAAGGAGCTGGTGGCCCGGGCCATCCACCAGCACAGCCGCCGCCGCGAGGGGCCGCTGGTGATCTTCGACTGCTCGGCCTTCCCCGAGAACCTGCTGGAGAGCGAGCTGTTCGGCCACGAGAAGGGGGCCTTCAGCGGCGCGCACCGCACCCACAAGGGCGTGTTCGAGCGGGCCGAGGGCGGCACCGTCTTCTTCGATGAGCTGGGCGAGATGTCGCTGGCCCTGCAGCCGAAGTTCCTGCGGGCGCTGGAGAGCGGCGAGGTGCGGCGGGTGGGCGGCGAGCGCACCATCAAGACCGACGTGCGGGTGGTGGCCGCCACCAACCGCGACCTGGCGGTGATGGTGGACGAGGGCCGCTTCCGCCGCGACCTGTACTACCGGCTGGCGAAGGTGCGGCTGCAGCTCCCGGCCCTGCGCGACCGGGTCGAGGACCTGGACCTGCTGGCCCACTTCTTCCTGGAGGCCCTGCGCCAGCGGGGCGGGCGGCTGCTGGCCCGCAGCTTCAGCGCCGACGCCCTGGAGCTGATGCGGGCGTACGACTGGCCCGGGAACGTGCGCGAGCTGCGCAACGTGGTGGAGCGGGCGGCGGCCTTCTGTGAGAACGACCAGATCGAGGTGGACGACCTGCCCAGCGACCTGCAGGCCCGCCTGGGCCGGCCCGCCCACCGCAGCCCGGTGGCGGCGGCGGGGGCCGATCTGGAGCCCGGCACGGGGCTGAAGGAGGCCAAGGAGCTGATGGTGTCGCGCTTCGAGCGCGAGTACCTGCTCACCCTGCTGGAGCGCCACGATCAGAACATCAGCCAGGTGGCCCGCGAGGCCGGCATCGACCGCCGCCACGTCTACCGGCTGATGAAGAAGCACGACATCGAGCTGCCGGACCGCTGATGCTGGCCCCCCTCTTCGCCGCCCTGGTGCTGGCCCCCGCGCCGCCCGGGGCCTTCAAGACCGACGCGTACTTCCAGGACTGGGAGGGCGTGGAGGCCCTGCGGGTGGTGGCCGTGCAGGGCGCCTGCGGCGACGCCGACGTGGATCCCACCGTGCAGCTCGCCTTCGACGGGCGCTTCCTGCGCTTCGCCGTGCAGGTGCGCGACGACCGCTTCGTGCCGGGGGCCACCACCGGCGACCGCCTGAGCCTGCGCATCGGCCTGCCCAACGGCGCGCGGCGCACGGTGACGGTGCAGCTCAACGACCTGGAGCCGCCCCACGCCGCCAAGGCCCTGCTGGACGGCAAGCCCCTGCGAGGGGGCGAGCTGGTGGCCACCGCCCGTCGCGACGGCTGGGCCGTCGAGGGCGCCGTGCCGCTGACGGCGCTGCCCGGGGCCACCGACGCCCCGCTGAAGCTGGCGGTGATCGTCGAGGATGTGGACGCCGATCCCGTGGCGGCCGAGGCGGTGTGCAGCACGGCCGCCCTGCAGCCCGACGGCCTGCCCGGGGTGCCCACGGTGGATCTGGGCGGCGTGGACGGCTTCGCCAGCGACTTCCTCGCGCAGCGCCCGGCGAAGATCCTGAAGCAACAGAAGGTGCAGCTCCTGGGCGGGCCCGAGAAAGAGCTGCTGCTGCTCACCAGCCGCGACCTGATGGTGGCGGGGCACGCCCTGCCCGGAGGGGTGGCCGGCTACCTGTACTTCGAGCACGGCTGGCCCGCCGACACGGCGCTCACGCACTTCGAGCTGCGGGAGCTGGACGGCCGCAAGGGCCCCGAGGTGGCCCTGGTGCGGCAGAGCTGGGCGGTGCCCGGCGAGACCCGGGTGGACGTGCTCGAGATCTACCTGGTGCGCGACGACACCCTGGTGCGGGCCTTCGCGGGGCAGGTGGCCGAGCACGCGCCCCCCGTGAACGGCGACGCCACCGCCCGCTGGCAGCTCCAGGGGCGCCCGGCGGTGCTCAAGATCCACCCCGCCAAGGTCACCGGCTTCAACCCCGGCAACGTGGTGGAGCTGGCCGCCGCGGGCACCGCCTGGGCCCCCATCCCCTGGCCCTGGCACCACCGCGGGCCGGTGATCCACCGCCTGCAGGGCGATCGCTGGGTCGAAGAAACGCGCCCCTGATCCCCCCGCCGGCGCCCCCGCGTCAAAGGACCCGAATCCATACGCAGTAAGGCTCAGCGGAGCCGCCCGTCGAGGGAGGTGGCGCGTGGGTGGAAGGGTTCGCGCAACCCGAAGGGATAAGAACTTGGTAGGAATGCGCGTTTATAACTACGATGCGTGCGGGGATGGAGCGGCGGGGGCCAGTGCCATGAAGTACTGCCCGAAGTGCAGGACTCGATATCCGGAGGCCGACGGCCTCTGCCCGCGGGACCAGTCACCGCTGGAGCCCGATCCGTTGTTGGGCTGGACGGTGGCCCGACGGCGGCTGGACGGGGTGCTCGGCGAGGGCGCCCAGGCGGTGGTCTACCGGGCCACCCACGTGGATCTGCACCGCGCCGAGGTGGTGAAGATCCTGAAGCAACGCTCGGGCAACCTGAGCCCCGAGCGGTTCGCCCGCGAGGCGCGCGCCTTGGCCAGCATGAGCACCGAGCACGTGGTCCAGGTGCACGACTACGGGCAGACCGCCGACGGCGAGCACTTCCTGGTCATGGAGCTGGTGTCGGGCGACTCGCTGCGCGAGGTGCTGCAGCGCGAGGGCCCGCTGGAGCTCGCCCGGGCGCTGCGCATCGTCGAGCAGCTCTGCCTGGGCCTGGCCGAGGCCCACCGGCTGGGGATCATCCACCGGGATCTGAAGCCCGACAACGTGCTGCTGGAGCGCCGCAAGGGCGCCACCGAGCGGGTGAAGATCGTGGACTTCGGCATCGCCCACGACCGCCGGGTGGGGCTGACCCTGCCCGGCCGCATCTTCGGCACGCCGGGCTACCTGGCCCCCGAGCAGCTTCAGGGCCTGCCCCTGGACGGCCGGGCCGACCTGTTCGCCGTGGGCGTGCTGCTGTACGAGATGCTGGCGGGCTACAACCCCTTGTCGGTGCAGGGCGCCAACCCCGGCGAGCTGCTGGCGGCGGTGGCCCACCGCTTGCGCACGCCCCTGGCGCCGCTGAGCACGGTGGTGCACGGCCTGCCCCCCGAGGTGGACGCGTTCGTCACCGCCCTGGTGGCCCTGGAGCGCAACGACCGCCCCGAGGACGCCGGCGCGGTGGCCCTGCACGCCGCCGAGCTGCGCTACGCGGTGGTGGGTGGGCAGTCGCCCCCCGAGCTGCAGGCCCTGACCGACGAGCTGACGGAGCAGGCCCGGCAGCTCGCCGCCGAGCGGGTGGCCATCGAGGGGCGCGCGCGGGCCCTGGCGAAGAAGCAGCACGCGCTCGAGGAGGCCCACCACCGCCTGCAGGAGGCCTCGCGGCCGCCCGCCGCGCTGCTGCCGCCGCAGTCGAACCCGCCCGGGGGCCTGCGGGCCCCCTCCAACCCGCCGGGCGGGCTGTCGGCGGAGCACAGCCACTCGGGCCTGCACCCCGCGCCCATGGCGTTGCCTGCGGAGCACAGCCACTCGGGGATGCACCTGCACCCGGGCTACCTCTCGAGCCCGCCGGCGCACCTGCACGCGCGGCCCACCCCGCCCCCGGCGCCGGCGCGGTCCACCACCGACACCATCCTGGCGGTGGTGCTGCTGGTGGCGCTGCTGGCCACGCTGGGCGTGCTGTTCGTGGTGGCCTTCGACGGCGGCGACGGGCGGGTGGCGGGGCCGCGGCCCGTGCCGGCCCCTGCGGCCCCCTTGCAGCCCACCAGCCCGGCGGGGCCCGAGCGGCCCGCTTCGGGGCGCATGGCGAGCCGGTAGCCCCCGCGGGGGCCTGGCTCGCCGCCCGGTCAGCTCACAGCCGCCAGACCAACGTGCCGGTGAAGCTGCGCCCCGCGTGGTAGCGGGTGTCCACCACCGGGCCTGCCGTGGCGCGGATCTCGTGGTCGATCAGGTTGCTGGCCCGCAGGTTCAGGCGGAAGGCGTCGCCCAGGTTGAAGCCGGCCACCACGTCCAGCACATGGCGGGGCTCCTCGTACACGTCGGGCAGGCCCTTGCTGCCCACCTCGACCACGCGCCGGCCGAACACGTTGTAGAGCACGGTCACGGCGTGGCCGGCCTCAAGGGCCTCCCAGCCGAGCTGCAGGTTCAGCACGTAGGGGCTCTGGCCCTCCAGCGGCCGCGACTTGCTGGTGACCACGCTGTCGCCGCTCAGGTCCACCTCGCTGCGGATGAGCGCCAGGTTGCCGGCCACGAACAGGTCCTCGCCCCAATTCCCAAGGAAACCCAACTGCTTGCGGGCCTCGATCTCCAGGCCCAGGTTGCTGGCCCCCGCGCTGTTGCGGAAGCTCAGCGTGCCGTCGGCGCCGGCGTTGATGGTGGCCTCGATGGGATCCTCGAAGGCCTTGAAGAAGCCGGCGACCGACAGGCTCTCGCGGGGGCTGGGGTACCACTCCCAGCGCAGATCCAGGTGGCGGATCAGGCCGGACTTCAGGTCGGGGTTGCCCTTCACCGGGCGGTCGCCGTCCACCGGGTCCTTCTGGGCGGGGCTCAGCTCGTGGAAGTCGGGGCGGATCAGGGTCTGGGTGTAGCCGCCGCGGAGCTGCATGGTGTCCGACAGGGCCCAGGTGAGGGTGGCCGCCGGCAGCAGCTCGGTGCTGTCGGGGGCAGACTCCAGGGCCTCGGCGTTGGCGGCGAAGGGCCGCTGGGTGATCACCGCCACCTCGCCGTACTCCACCCGCAGGCCGGCCATGGCGCGCAGGTTCCAGGGCAGCTCGGCCTCGCCCATGGCGTAGGCGGCGGCCACGGTCTCGCGGCCGGTGTAGCTGTCGGTGGGCTGGGTGTTGTCGCGCAGCTCGAACCAGCCGTTGCGCAGGCTCTCCTCGCCCAGGGTGGTGTTGGGGTTGGCCCCCAGCACGGCCCGCCGGGTGGCCGGATCCACCCCCAGCTCGCCCAGCCGGTCCAGGAAGCGGAAGCGGTAGGTGGTGCTCTCGCGCTCGCGGCGGGTGAAGCGGGCGCCCAGCTTCAGGGCCTGGGTGGGCTCGTCGGGGGCGTCGGCGCGGCGGGCGTCCGTCAGGGGCACGGTCCAGCCCACCCGGGCGTCGTGGCCCACGTCGTCCATGGCGCTGTAGAAGCGCTGGTTGCCCTCGGGCCGGTCGTACATGCGGTAGCCGCCCGGATCGCCGCTGGCCTGGCTGGGGGGCTCGTAGTCGTAACGGGTGCTGCGCCGGTCGGGCTCGTCGCGGGTGGCCAGGCTCAGGGCGTAGGCCCAGTCCACCCGGCCCAGGGGCGTGGCGTGCTGCCCGCGCAGGATCTGGTCCAGCAGCATGCGCTCCACCCACTCCAGCCGGTTCACCCGGATGTCGGTCATCTGGTCGCCGTCGAAGCCGGTGCGCTGGCGGGTGATGTCGTCGGTGCTGCGCAGCAGCAGGGTGGTGCTCCACACCCGGTGGCCCGGCGCCAGCTCGGCGTCCAGCTCCAGCAGGCCCGACAGGTTGATGGTGCGCTCCAGCCGCTCGATGCGCTGGGTGTCGTCGGCCTCGACCACCCGATCGGCGCCCTCGCCGCGCACCCGGGCGCTGGTGCGCTCCACCGTCTGGTTCAGCCAGCTCTGGCGGTAGGCCAGGGCGCTCAACACGCCCATCTTGCGGCCCAGCAGGGTGAAGGGGCGGCCGGCGGCCAGCGACACCGACAGGGGCGGCGGCGCCGTCTGGGTCGATACGTCCCAGGTGCGGGCGAACTGCTGGCCCAGGGCCTTGAAGTCGTCGCGGCTGCGCGACAGCAGGCGCGTCTTCAGGATGTCGGCCACCGGGCCGGGCAGGCTGCGGCTGCCGTCGTCGATGCCCAGCCAGTCCAGGCTGCCGCCCTGGCTGGACAGCCCCTCGCGGAAGGTGGTGTCGGGCCGGTAGCCCGTGCCCAGGGCCATCTGCACGAAGGGCGCCTCGGGGGTGCCGCGGGTGCGCAGGCTCACCACGCCGCCGCCGAAGGCGCCGGGCTGGTCGGGCGACCACGTCTTCTGCACCACCACGCTGCCCAGGATGCCCGTGGGGAACATGTCCAGGGGCACCACCCGGCGCTCGGGCTCGGGGCTGGGCAGGCGGGTGCCGTTCAGCAGGGTCGAGGCGTAGCGCTCGCCCATGCCGCGCACGTAGACGTACTTGCCGCCCACCAGGGTCAAGCCGGTGACCCGCTGCAGGGCCGCGGCGGCGTTGCTGTCGCCCGTGCGGGCCATCTGCTCGGCGCCGATGACGTCCACCACCCCGCTGGTGCCGCGCCGCTCGGCGCTGAGCTGGGCCAGGCCGCCCTCGATGTAGGGGGCGTTCACCACGAAGGCGTCGAGCTGCAGGGCCGCGGGGGCCAGGGTCAGCGCGACGGCGACCGGCGCGCCCTCGGCCACCGTGATCTCGGCGGTGCCCGGGCTGAAGTCGGGGTGGATGACGCTCAGGGTCTGCGGCCCCACAGGCAGCCGCAGGGTGAAGCGGCCGTCGCCGTCGGTGGTGGTGGTCTCGCTGCGGCCCTTCACGAAGATCCGGGCGCCGCGGACGGGGCTGCCCTTCGCTTCGGCCACCGCCTGGCCCTGGACCTCGCCGCGGGGGCCCGCGTCGCTGGCCGCGTCCTGCTCGGCGTCAGCGGCCGCCTCGGCCAGGGCCCGGCTCTCGATGCTGATCTGCGGCTGCTGCCCCACGCGCAGGGTGGCGATGACCTCGGTGAGCTCGCCGGGCACCACGGGGATGGCGCCCAGATCGGCGGGCCCAAGCCCCGAGATGGGGGTGGGCACCACCCGCACGGGGTGCTCGCCCACGCCGGGATCGAACAGGGCCGTGCCGTCCTGGTTGGTCTCGCGCACCCGGTCGCCGACGCGGACGATGGCGCCCCGCATGGGGCCGCCGCCGTCCTCGGCGAAGACGAACACCTGCAGCCCGCTGGGGCGCTCGGCCCAGGCTGCGCCCGCCACGAGAAGGCAGGCCAGCGCGGCCCAGATCCCCTTCAAGAACATACCCTTCGCGCCGCTCATGGGCAGCGCTCCGGCGCCCGGCGGCACTCGGCCATGGCCTGGCGCATGGCGCCGGCCCGCTCGAACAGCTCGGCCCGGGTCAGCCGCTTGAGCTGGTCCTCGGCCTCGTCGAAGCGGCCCAGGCGGAAGAAGCCGTAGGCCAGCGCGAAGCGCAGATCCTCGTCCTCGGCCAGCAGGCCCAGCCGGCTCAGCCGGGGGGCCAGGGCCGTGAGCGCCTCGAAGCGCTCCAGATCCAGCAGCAGGGCCAGCCGCTGGCGCAGCTTGGCCTTCTGGTCCACCACCTGCCCGTTGGCCCGCAGGGCGGCGTGGGGGCGGCCGTGCAGCCGCAGCACCTCGGCGGCGTCGCGGCCGTACTTGGGGTCGTGCAGGGCGGCGGCGCGGGCGAAGAAGCCCGCCGCGGTGAGCGGGTGGGCCAGGCCCAGCCAGGCGTGGCCGAGCTGCACCAGCACCCGCTCCTCGTCGCCCTGCAGCAGGCGGGTCTCCTCGAGCAGGTCGCGGGCGGCGCCGAACTGCTTGGCCCGCAGCAGGCCCTCGGCCAGGAACAGCCGGTCGTCCAGGTCGCCCGCGCCCTGGGCCAGGAAGCGGCGCCCCTCGGCCACGGCGAGCTGGGTGAGCCCCAGGGTCAGCGCCCACTGCACCCGCGCGCGGGTGAAGGCCCGCTGGGGCCCGTGGCGGCCCTCGCCGGCGCTCAGGGCGGCGAAGGCCTGATCGGGCGCCTCGCGCTTCCAGTGGCAGTCGGCGCGCAGCAGGAACAGCTCGGCGTGGGCCTGGCCCGCCTCGCCGGCGGCCTGCAGGGCGCCCAGCGCGGTGGCGCAGTCGGCGAGCTGGTAGGCGGCCTGGGCGCGGTACACCTGCACCGAGGGCTCGGTGGCCCCGGCGTCCACCGCGGCGCCGAAGCTGGCCAGCGCGCCTTTGAAGTCGCCCTGCTTGAAGCCCGCCAGGCCCAGCAGGGTGTGGTAGCGGGCCCGGTCCAGGGTCGCGTATTCGGGCGCCGCCAGATCCACGTCCTGCAGCACCCGCTGGGCGCGGTCGGGGTGGCCGTCCTGCAGCAGCACCGCCGCCAGGGCCAGGGGATCCACCTCGGCGGGCGCGGGCGACCCCTTGGCGGCGGGCAGGGCCAGCGCCAGGGCCAGCAGCAGGGCGCGGGGGCCGCTCATCCGCCCACCCCGCGGGTGAGCTGGAAGCGCACGGGCTGCTCCACCCACACCTTCACGGCCGCGCCGCCCTGGCGGGCCGGCTGGTACTGCCACTGGCGCACCGCGGCCACGGCGGCCTCGTCGAACACGCCCGGGGGCTCGGCCCGCAGCACCTTCACCGTCTCCACCTCGCCGTCGGCGGTGATGAGCATGCGCACCACCACCGTGCCGGTGAGGCCACGGCGGCGGGCCGAGGACGGGTACTGGGGGGCCGCCCGCCGCACGGGCTGGGGCCGCTCGTCCACGGTGTCGGCGGTCATCACCACCTGCTTGCGATCCACGTCGCCGATGAGCTTGTCGCCCAGGCCCGCCAGCCCGCTGGCCCCGGCGCTGATGGTGGTGTTCAGCGCCACGCTCGACAGGGGCGAGCCCAGGGCCGGCGGGGGCGTGGCCCGCCGGGCGGCCCGGGGTGCCTGCTTGGGCTTCTGCGGCTTCTGCGCGGCGTTGGGCTGCGGGGGCGGCTTCTTCGACCGCATCACCATCATCTGGGTGGGCTCGCGCGGGGGCGGCTTCGGCGGCGGCGTGTTGTGGCTGTTCATCCAGCTCAACAGGCCGAACACGCCGGCCACGCCGGCGGCCATCACCCCGATGGCCAGCCCGTGATCGAGCAGGCGGCGGGCCCCCGAGCGCTTCACCCGGCCTCCCGCTCCGTGGCCACGGCCACGTCCTTGGCGCCGGCCAGGCGGCACTGGTCCACCACCTCGATGAGCTGATCCGCCCGCACCCCGCGGTCGGTGATGATCAGCACGGGGCGGTCGCCGCCGGCCTGCAAGAACTCGCGCACCCGGCTCTGCACCATCCACGGGCGCACCGGGCGGGCGTCCACGAACACGTCGCCGGTGCGCGCCAGGGTCACCCGGATGGCCTTGGTGCTCGCCCGCGTGGCGCTGCTCGCCGAGGGCCGCTCCAGCTCCACCTTCGCGTCCTTCACGAAGGTGGTGGTGACCATGAAGAAGATCAGCAGGATGAACACCATGTCGATCAGGGGCGAGATGTCGACGCCGGCGTCATCCGGCTGCTTGTGTCGCCGCAGCCGACTCATGCGTGCCCCGCCTCGACCACCACCCCGGCCTCGCGGAGGGTGACCTGCTTGATGCGCTCCAGCTCGCCCTCGAGGAAGGCCTGGCGGCGGTCGAGCAGCCGGCCCGCCACCACCCCGGGCACGGCCACGATGAGCCCCATCTGGGTGGTGAGCAGCGCCTGGCTGATGCCGCCGGCGATGCCCCCCGACTGGGCGAACAGCGCGTTGTCGCCCAGGGCGTCGAAGGTCTCGATCATGCCGGCCACGGTGCCCAGCAGGCCCGCCAGCGGGGCCACGGTCACCAGGCTGCGCACCAGCGCGCGGCCCCGGGCCAGACGGGCGCGTAGCGGGCCGTAGGCCTGCTCGATCAGGGGGGCCAGGTGGGCGTCGCGCTTCGGCCCGCGGGGCAGGCGCTTGCGGGCCGCGTGGGCCAGGGCCTCACCGGTCTGCAGGGTGCCGCGGAAGGTCACCCAGCGCAGGCCCAGGGCGTACCAGAGCACGAAGGCCGAGGCCACCAGCGGGGGCATGACGAAGCCCCCGTCGCGCATGTAGCCCTGCAGGTCGAAGAGGACGGTGCGCGCCCACTCCATCTCAGGCCTCCTCGACGGGGGCGGCCTCGCCCACCTGGGCCCGGTTCATCAGCGCCAGCGCGCCCTGCTCGATGCCCGACTTCAGCCGCTCGGCCCAGCCGTTCAGCAGGTTGCCGGCCAGCAACGCCGGGATGGCCACCACCAGCCCCAGTTCGGTGGTGATGAGCGCCTCCGAGATGCCGCCCGAGAGCAGCTTGGGGTTGCCGGTGCCGAACTCGGTGATGACGTCGAAGGTGCTGATCATGCCGGTGACGGTGCCCAGCAGGCCCAGCAGGGGGGCCACGGCGGCGGTCACCAGCACCGCGGTGCCGAACCGGTCCAGGCGCCCCTCCTCCTCCAGCATCTTCTCGACCACCAGGCGCTCGACGGTGTCGCGATCGTCGGCCAGGCGGCCGGCCACCGAGGCCAGGACCCGGCTGGCGGCGCCCCGGCCCGCAGCGCAGGCGGCGGCGGCCTGCTCGAAGGCCCCGGCGTCCACGTGCGGCGCGGCCTGGCGCACCAGGCGCCCCGCCGAGCCGCCGGCCAGCAGCAGCAGGGCCACCCGGCCCAGCATCATCAGCAGCGCCAGCCCGCCAAGGCCCACGATGACCCACGCGATGGCGCCGCCCGCCTCCACCACCTGCAGGGGTGTGCGGGCCTGCTTCACCTCGTAGTTCTGCTCCAGGTTCTCGTACAGGAACACGTCCATGGTGCGGGTGGGGGCGCCGTCCGCCAGCGCCCGGGCCGTGGCCTCGCCCTGCACCGGATCCAGCTTCAGCCGCCCGGCCCCGGCGGGGGTCAGGGCGCCGGCGCCCTGATCGCTCACGCCGTAGGTGGCCACGTCGCCCAGGTGGAAGAGCTGCCCCTCGACCTTGCGGCCGTCGGCCAGGAAGAAGTGCCCCTTCTCGCGACGCACCTCGGCGCGGTGGGCCAGCAGGGGCCCCAGCCGGGCGAAGCCGTCCTTCAGTCGGCGTGCGGCGCGGGCCGCGGCGGCGTGGGCCTCAGCGGCCCGGGCGGCGTCGGCGTCGGGCGCGCCGGCGGGTTGCCCCGCGGCGTCGCCCTCGGCGGCCGGCGCGGGGGTCGGCGGCGGCACAGGCTCGGCGTCCAGCGACTTCGGCGGCCAGTCCAGGCCGTAGGGCGTGAAGGTGCGGGCCATCTGCTGCACCAGCCCGTCCACGCCCTCCACGCCCTCGCCCGCCAGCTCGGCCTCGCGCTCCACGGTGCGCAGCCGGTCGGCCAGGGTCTCGGCCTCCACCCCCAGGGCCAGCACCTGCCGCTGGGTGGTGGCGATGCGCCCCTCAAGGCCGGCGATCTCGGCCTTGCTCTCCTTCTGGATCTGGGCGAGCCGACCCTCCAGGGCGCGCTTCTCGGCCTCGAGGAAGGCGAACTCCTTGCGGTAGGCCTCGGTCAGCGGATCGGCCTGCGCCAGCAGCGGGGCCGCCAGGGCGCACAGGGCCACCAGGGTGCCCAGGGACGCGCGCATCAGCCCGCCCCCCCGACGTCCGCCACCGCCGAGGGCAGCGTGAAGAAGCCCACCCGGATCTGCTTCTTGAAGGCCTGGAACAGATCCTCGACCTGCTGCACCTCGGTCTCCCCGGCCAGGGGCACCGCCCGCCAGCCGTCGCCGTCGCGGCGCACCACGCCCACCCCGCCCTCGCCGGTGCGGTAGTACAGGGCCACCATCCCCAGGCGCACCACGTCGGCCAGCACCTCGCTGCCCTCCAGGGCTACGGTCTGGCGGAACAGGCCGGTGTCGCGGGTCAGCCGCAGCTCGTCCTCGGCCAGCGACCACAGCCGGGCCAGGGCGCCCTGGGGCGTCAGCAGATCCGCCGCCACCTTCTGCTCCAGGTCGGCCACCGCGGCCAGCCGCTCCTCGCGCTTGAAGGGCAGGCTCTGCTCGATGTGGGCCCGCAGCACCGCCGCGGCCTGGCCCACCACCGGGGTCAGCAGGGCCAGATCGGCCTGGGCCCGCTGGATGGTCACCTGCTTGCGGGCGATGGTCTCGGAGAGCTGTCGCGAGCGGAGCTGCTCGCGGCGCAGCTCCGCCTCGGCCTCGGCGAGCTGGCTCGCCAGGGCGCGGGCCTTGGCGGTGCGGGCGCGCTTGGCGTCCTCCACCTCGGCGTTCAGCCGCTCCACCTCGGTGCGCATCTCGGCCAAGGCCTGGGCCAGGCCCTTCACGTCCTCGGCCAGGGCGGGGGACGCCCACGCCAGCAGCAGCAGCCAGGGCAACACGCGACGCATGGTCACCTCCTCAACGCAGCTCGGGCGAGGGGAGCCCGGCCGCGCCGCGCTCCCCTCGCCCGAACCCCCGTCCGCGCGGGACGGGGATCACGGGGCCCCCAAGGGCCCGCGGTTCTCAGTTCTCGGCCCAGGTCGCCCAGCCGGCGGTCCAGTCCGTGTCCCCCAGGGCCCCGATGAAGGCGGCCTGCTCGAAGAAGGGATCGGCCGGGGTCACCGCGCCGCCGGCGGCGGGCGAGCCCATGGCGGGCCGGTAGTCGCGCCCTGCCAGGTCCATCAGCGCCGGGTCGATGATCTGGTTGCCCTCGTTCAGGGTGCTGAAGAAGGCCTCGGTGGTGAACGGGGCGCTGCCGCCCAGGTCGTCGCCGTCCAGGAAGCTGGCCGAGCTCGGGCACCAGGCGATGCTGTGGTGCAGGGTCAGCTCGCCGCTCAGCGCCATGGCGTCGGCGTCCCAGGCGTTCAGCGCCGTCTCGGCCTGATCCAGGCTGAAGCAGGCTTCGCCGAAGTTTGTGACGATGACGTTGGCCAGCTCGGCGCCGGTGCCCTCGCGGATCAGCATGCCGATGTCGCTGTCGTCGCCGCCCGAGCCCACCAGGGTCACGTGGCTCAGGGTGGGCTTGCTGCGGGGGGCGGCGCTGTTGTTGTCGCCGTTGTTGTCCGCCTCGATGCCCTGATCGCCGTCGCCGGGGTACTGCACCGCCAGCACGTACTGGGCCTTGCCGATCCAGCCGTCGGTCCAGTCCAGGCTGTCGTCGCCGATGCCGGTGAGCAGCAGGTGCTTCGCGTTGACGGTGCCGCCGAAGAACTCGACCCCGTCGTCCTTGTTGAAGTGGACCTGCACGTAGTCCACCTCGGTGCCGGCGCCCACGCCCTGGAAGGCGATGCCGTTGAGCTCGTTGCCCTCGCTGATGAGCCGGCCCGCGAACTCCACCCGCACGTACTTCAGCTTGCCGCTGTTGTCGTTGGGGTCGCTGCCGCCGTAGTTGCCGGTGTCGCCCTCGCCGTCGGCGGTGCAGGGCGGCGCGTCGCAGCCGTTGATGGGGGCCGCGCCGTTGATGATCAGGCCGCCCCAGTCACCGCGGGCGCGCTGGCCCTCGGGCTGGCTCGAGGTGAAGACGATGGGGGCCGCCGCCGTGCCCACCGCGTCGATCTTCGCGCCGCGGGCGATGGCCAGGAACGAGAGCTGGTCCAGGTCGCCCTTCAGGGTGACGCCCGCGTCGATCTTCAGGGTGGCCCCGCCGTCGATGAAGACGCCGCCGATGAGCAGGTACTCCTTGTCGGCGGTGAGGGTCAGGTTGCGGGTGTAGGTGCCCGTCAGGGCGCAGCGGCCGGCCTGGGCGATGAGCCCGTCCTGGCACGCCACGCTGCCGTCATCCACCAGCCCGCCGGGGGCAACGGTCTCTTCGTCGTCACAGGCCGCCAGGCCGCCTACCAGCGCGCCCGCCAACACCATCCGCCCCAGGGTGTGCTTGATCGCCAAGAGCTGTTCTCCGCTCTGCCGTGTGATGGGGGAACAGTCCCGGGCGGCGGTGACAGGTCGATGGCGATTTGGCGAAAGAGCAGCAGCGCGCAGGTCTCTTTTAGGTAATGAATCCGAAGTGTTGCGATTGGGTGTCCGCGGGGTGTCCGCCGTGGGGCCGGGCGGTGGCCGGGGGGTGTCAGGGGTCTTTGATTTGCTGATGCTCGTCGATCGGAGCGTTGATGCCTGGCTGGCCGCTGGGGGTGGTGTGTCGGGTTGGACCGGCTGGCGCCGGTCCAACCCTGGGCTGGGCGGCGACGACTCGGCGCGGGGCGGCGACCCGGCCGGCTCCGGGGCGGCCTCGGGCTCGGTCTTCGGCTGCGCCGAATCCCTCGCCCTGCGGGGCCCCATCGCCGGCCGGGTCGCCGCCCCGCTCCCTTGGCGTCGGGTGACGGGTTGTGGGGGAGGGGGAGGATCGGGGCGTTGTTGGCGAGGTGGACCGTCGCGGTGGGCGCCAGGTGGCGTTTGGATCCGCGGCGGGGGTCAGGCGGGGATCAGGCGGGGGCGGGGCCCAGGAGCAGGGCGCGGGCGAGGACCTTGGTGTGCTCGCCGGTGCCCCACAGGGCGTCGCCCAGGTCGCCGGCGGCGTGGCGCAGCAGGTAGCCCGAGATGATCTGCAGGATGGCGGGGCGCAGGGGGGCGCCGGTGGGGGTCTCGGGGCCCACCAGGGCCTTGAAGGCGTGCTCCAGCGCGTCGATGAGGCCGCCGAACTGGCGCATGACCTGCCCCTCGCCGCTGGGGTCCACCAGCTCGCGCACCACCACGCTCAGCAGGTTGGGGCGGGCGCTGGCGAAGGCCACCAGGCTGTCCACGAGCTGGTCCAGGGCGGGGCCGGGGGGCTGGCCGGCGCCGGCGGCGATGGCCCGGGCCACGACGGTGCGCATCTCGCGGAAGGCCCGGCGCACCACCTCGGCGTACAGGGCCTCCTTGCTCTCGAAGTGGTAGAGCAAGGATGAGCGCCGCACGCTGGCGGCCGCGGCGATGTCGGCCAGCCGGGCCTGCTGGAAGCCCTGGGCCCCGAAGGCCTGCTCGGCGGCCTGCAGCAGCCGATCGGTGGTGGCGACGGCGTGGGCGTTCTTCGGCGGTCTGCCCATCAGGTGCCCTGGACCGCCTCGACCAGGGCGCGCAGCCCGTCGGCCACCGGCACCTGCGCCCGCCAGCCCAGGGCCTCGAAGGCGCGGTCCACCCGGGCCTTCGAGTCGCGGATGTCGCCGGCACGGGCGGGCCCGAAGTGCGGCGCGGGGGGCCCGCCGAGCAGGGCGGCCAGGTGCCCGTAGAGCTGCTTCAGGGTGGTGGTCTCGCCGCGGCCGATGTTGCACACCAGCCCGGCCGGGGCGTCCAGGGCGCCGGCGGCCAGGTTGGCGCGCACCACGTCGGCCACGAACACGAAGTCCCGGGTCTGCTCGCCGTCGCCGAAGATGGTGGGCACCAGGCCCCGGCGCAGCCGGTCGACGAAGATGCTGATGACGCCCGAGTAGGGGCTGGAGGGGTCCTGGCGGGGCCCGAAGACGTTGAAGTAGCGCAGCGACGCCGTGGGCAGCCCGTACAGATCGGCCCACACGCGCATGTAGGTCTCGGCGGCCAGCTTCTCGACGGCGTAGGGGGACTGGGGGTTGGGCGCGGCGGTCTCGACGCAGGCCTCGGCGCCCGTGTCGCCGTACACGGCGGCCGAGCTGGCGAACACCACCCGCTTCACGCCGGCGGCCCGCGCGGCCTCCAGCACCATCAGGGCCCCGCCCAGGTTCACGTGGTGGGTGGCCACGGGGCGCTCCACGGTGGCGGGCACCGAGGCCACGGCCGCCTGGTGGAACACCCGATCGCAGCCGGCCACGGCGCGGTCCACCGTGGCCCGGTCGGCCACGTCGCCCTCGATGAACTCGATGACGTCCGCCACCTGGGCCAGGTTCTCGCGCCTGCCCGTGGACAGATCGTCCAGCACCACCACCTGGTCGCCCGCGGCCACCAGAGCGTCCACGAGGTGGGACCCGATGAAGCCGGCGCCGCCCGTCACGAGGCTCTTCATGGGGGCCTCCTTTCCTGTCTCGGCAGCTACCAGCCCCCGGGCCGATCCCGCAAGGGGCGCCCGCCGCCAAGCCGCGCTGTCGCTGTCGCGGCGCCGGTGCCAACGGCGCTTGGCAGCGGCGCCCGCCGCCCCCTGTGTTCACGGCCTCGCGCCGGTTGGCCCGCCCCTTGCTCTCTTGCCAGGGCGATGGCCCGGCCCCCGAACCGGGTGACCGATCGCCGGTGGCCGGGGCGCCCGCTTCCCCTCTCCCACGGGTGCCCCGGCCGCCTCCCCTGACTCCGCCGGCGGCGGGGTGCCGGCCGCTGTGGCTGGCCCCCCGCCGCCTTCCCCACGCGCGCACACCCGCCGCCGACCGACTCGCTCCGACCGCGGCGGGCCGGCCCATTGCCGGCGGGGTGGCCCCATAACTTGACTGGGGATCGCGCCCTTCCTACGCTCGCCGCGGTTGCCCTGGAGGGTTGTCTCATGCGCCGTGGGTGGATTGCCGGGCTGGCCTTGCTGCTCGCGTCAGGCGGGGCGCAGGCCCTGGACAACGACCCCGCGCTCGAGCGCCTCTGCCGGGGCTACGACCCCGCCAACGGGGGCGCCATCCCCTGCACGCGGCCCGTGCGGCCCAACCAGGCGGCGTTCAAGGACTACACCCGCGAGCTGGGCTTCGTCTTCGCGCCCCGGCTGCTGCAGCCCGCCGAGACGCTGGGCATCAGCGGCTTCCAGTTCGACGTGCAGACGTCCATCACCGCCATCAACAGCGACGAGCAGTACTGGAAGCTGGCCATCGAGGACGGCAAGCCCGAGGCCGTGCTCACCACCATGGCCCTCGACGTGCGCAAGGGGCTGCCCTACAGCTTCGAGGTGGGCGCCAACCTCACCTACCTGTTCGACAGCGAGCTGTGGGGCCTGGGCACCAGCCTGAAGTGGGCGCTGAACGAGGCGGTGGATCAGTTCCCGGTGGACTTCGCCGTGCGCGGCTCGGTGATCCACCTGGTGGGCACCCCGCAGATGAGCCTGACCACCGTGGGCATCGACGGCATCGTCAGCCGGTCCTTCGGCGCCGCGGGCGCGGTGAACTTCGGCCCCTACCTGGCCTACAGCCCGCTGCTGGTGTTCGCCCGCAGCGGCGTGGTGGACGCCACGCCCGGCACCCCGGACGACCCCGAGGGCAGCTTCACCTTCTCGGGCGAGGACCAGGTGGTGCACCGCTTCGTCATCGGCGTGCGGATCATCGCGGCGGCGTTCATGTTCACCCCCGAGATCTCGCTGACCCAGGGGATGCAGCAGTACAACTTCCAGGTGGGTCTGGACTTCTGAGCCGCCCGGCTCGGCCCAGCCGTCCCGCTCAGCCCAGCCGCACGTTGTCGATGAGCCGGGTCTTCCCGAGGCGCACCGCCACCGCCAGCAGCAGCCGATCCACCTCGCCCGTCACCGGGACCAGGTCGTCGGGATCCACCGCCGCGCAGTAGTCGATGATGCCCCCGTGGGCCTGCTGCAGGCGCAGCTCGACCATGCGCTTGAGCCGGTCGGCGTCCCGCTCACCGGCGAGCCAGGCCCCCTCGGCGGCGAACAGCCCCTGGCTCAGGGCCAGGGCCTCGCGGCGCTGCTCGGCGCCCAGGTAGACGTTGCGGCTCGACATGGCCAGGCCGTCGGGCTCGCGCACCAGGGGCGCGCCCACCACCCGCACCGGCAGGTTCAGATCCTCGGTCACCCGGCGGATCACGGCGAGCTGCTGGAAGTCCTTCTCGCCGAACACCGCCACGTCGCAGCCGGTGATGTTGAACAGCTTGGTGACCACCAGGGCCACCCCGGGGAAGTGGGTGGGGCGGTCCACCGCGCACAGGGTCTGCTGCAGGGCGGGCACGGCCACCTGGGTGGCGCTGTGGCCGCGGGGGTAGATGACGTCGGTGGTGGGCAGGAACACCGCGGCGCAGCCGGCGGCGGTGGCCTTCGCCAGATCGCCCGCCTCGTCGCGAGGGTAGGTGTCCAGGTCCTCGCCCGCCGCGAACTGGGTGGGGTTGACGTAGATGCTCATCACCACCACATCGGCCTCTTCGCGGGCCCGGGCCACCAGCGACAGGTGGCCGTCGTGCAGGTAGCCCATGGTGGGCACCAGGGCCACGGTGCGGCCGGCGGCGTGGTGCTCGGCGGCGAAGGCGCGGCAGTCGGCCACGGTGCGCAGCAGGCGCGGCGCGGCGCGCAGGGCGACGGCCGGGACCAGGGGCTCCACGACGGCGTGCGTCAGGGCGTGCATCGGCCTACTCCTCGTGGCTGTGGGCGGCGGTGGGGAAGCGCCCGGTGCGCACCTCGTCGGCGTAGGCGCTGACCGCCTCGCCGACCCCCGCGGACAAGTCCGCGTACTTCTTCAGGAAACGGGGGCAGAAGCGCTCGTCCAGGCCCAGCAGGTCGTAGAGCACCAGCACCTGCCCGTCGCAGTGGGGCCCGGCGCCGATGCCGATGGTGGGGATGTCGAGCGCCGCGGTGACCTGGGCCGCGAGCGGCGCCGGGATGCCCTCGAGCACCAGGCTGTAGGCCCCGGCGGCCTGCAGGGCGTGGGCGTCGGCCAGCAGGCGCTCGGCCGCGGTGGCCGTGCGGCCCTGCAGCTTCCAGCCCCCGAACTGGTGCACGGACTGGGGGGTCAGCCCCAGGTGCCCCATCACGGGGATGCCCGCCTCGGTGAGCAGGCGCACGCTGTCCACCACCCGCTCGCCGCCCTCGAGCTTCACCGCCTGCACCCCGCCCTCCTTCAAGAGCCGGGTGGCGGCGCGCAGCGCGTCCTGGGGCCCCCCCTGGTAGGTGCCAAAGGGCAGGTCGCCCACCAGGTGGGGCTTGCGACAGCCCCGGGCGACGGCCCGGCAGTGGTAGATGACATCGTCCAGGGTCACCGGCACGGTGGTGTCGTGGCCCTGGATCACCATGCCCAGGGAGTCGCCCACCAGGATGGCGTCCGCCCCCGCCCGCTCCACGAGGCGGGCGAAGGTGGCGTCGTAGCAGGTGACCATGACGATCTTCTGGCCATCGGCGGCGCGACGGCGCAGGCCGGCGGTGCTGATCCGCGGCATGGCGAGCCTCCAGTCCCGGGCGCGCCGAGGGCCGCGCTCCAGGCATCAGGTCCGGTTGATCTGCGCGAGGCCGGGCCGAACCGGCGATGCCGCCCCCGCCCCTGTGCGCGGGTGGCCGCTCGCCACTGCCTGACCGGCGCGGGACCGTATCACAATCACCGGTGGGATGCGCACCTGGGTGCGGGCGTCGCCGCCGCGCCCTCGCCGGCCGTCATTCGGGGGCGGCGGGGGCCTCGTCTTCGCCGGGCTCGGGGGGGTCCAGCGCCTCCACCCGCAGCACCCGGGCGGCGTGGCTGCCCAGCCAGGTGCGCGTCTCGCTGGACAGGGCGCCGGCCACCTTCACGGGGACGCCGGGCGCGGCCCGCAGCCGGGCGATGACCTCGGCCACCACCGGCACCTCGTCGTCGGCGTCCTCCAGGGCCACCCGCTCCCAGCCCAGGGCCGTGTCCATCTCCGCATGGAGGGCCGGGCGGTCCACCAGGCAGGTGGGCGGGTTGTGGCGCAGGGTGTAGACGCCGTCGCCCTTGGGCAGCGGGGGCTTGCGGGGGCCCTTGGGGGCGCCGGCGCAGCCCGCGGCGAGGGCCAGGGCGGCGAGCAGCAGGGTGGGCAGCAGGCGGGCGGCGAGGGTGCGCATCGGGCCGACGATGCCCGCCGGCCGGGCGCCGGGGCAAGGGCGGTGCGCCTGCCCCTTCACAGCCGGAAGATCAGGGCCTCGAGGATGCCCAGCATGGCGTCGGTGGCCTGGGCGTGGTTGTGGAAGCTGGTGAAGGCCACCCGCCCGCCGCCCGGCTCGGGCTCGAACAGCACCATCAGCGGCTGCCCGGCGCCGTCGGCCACCAGCACCTCGACGCCGGCGGCCACTTCGGCGATCTGCACCCAGGCGCTCAGGTTGAAGTTCACCGTCAGCCGGTCGGTGTTCAGGTAGTGGGCCAGGAACTCGCTGGGCACGACGGCCTCGATCTGGCCGTTCGACCCCCGCCCGCCGGTGCCGTTGCCCAGGTTGCACTGCGCCGGCAGCGGGTTGGGATCGTCGCAGCAGCCCTCGCAGTCCCGGGGCGGCGCCGGCGGATCGACGCTGCAGGCGGGCGGGCAGTCGGCGCAGACGCAGCAGTCCTCGCCGTCGGCGGCGGGGCTCTGGCTGGCCAGGAAGCTGACGAAGCCGGGCCAGCCGCGGCGCACGAAGTCCGCCGACAGGTCGCTGACGTACAGCGAGCCGCCCTGGCGCACGAACCAGCGCAGGTTGGCCAGGGCCTGCTGCACGTCGGCGTCGGTGTGGCCCAGATCGATGCCCGAGGTGCAGTTCACGAACAGGATGTCGTAGGTGCCCAGCCGCTCGCGGTCGGCCAGGAGCTGGCGGGCGGGGCGGTGGTGGCCCCGGTCGCCGCAGATCAGGTCGTACTCGAAGCCCAGCCCGTCGATGACCGCCTGGATGCGGTCGAAGTCGCCGGTGAGCACCGCCATGCGGGTGGCGTCGGCGGGCAGGCAGACCTTCTCGCTCTCGCCGTTCACCGGGCGGGCCGTGCCGCCCACCACCTCGGCCTGGTAGCGGGCGAAGAAGCTGCCCAGGCGTACGTTCACCTCGGCGGGCCCCGGCGCCAGGTTGCTCAGGCGGAAGCGGCCGCGCTGATCGGCCACCACCTGCACCTCGCGGGGCTGGCCGAAGCAGTCGGTGGTGACGGCCACCACCTGGGCGCCCGCCAGGGCCTGGCCGCCGGGGGCGCAGGCCACGCCGATGAGATCGCCGGTGGTGCAGACGCCCGCCTCGGTGCGGATGGCGGCGTCGCGGGTGGGGGGCAGGAAGGCGTCCTCGACCACCACCAGCCCGTCCCGGGCGGGGCGGGCGTCGTCGAAGGTGATGGGCCCCTCGTCGGGGGGCACGAAGGGGGCCTGGGGCTCGGCCTCACAGGCGGCCAGCGCCCCGCACAGCAGGAGCGCCGCCACCAGGTGGGGCCGGATCCCCTTCACCCCGCCTTGCCCGCGGCCAGGCCGTGGGCCTGGGCGTGCTCGGCGGCCACCTGCTCGTAGTAGTCGATGATCGAGCGCACGTAGGCCCGCTTCTCCAGGTAGGTGCCCGGCATGAAGCTGCGCTTGAAGCCGTAGACGATGATCGACTTCAGGTCGTGCTGGTCGAGGCCCAGGTGCTCCACCGCCAGCATCAGCTCGCGGGTGACCGTGGTGTTCGACACCGTGCGGTTGTCGGTGCAGATGGTGGTGCTCAGCCGGTGCTGGCGCAGCTTCTTGAAGCTGTGCTCGGCCAGGCTGCTCATGTTCGGGTTGGTCTGCAGGTTGCTGGTCAGGCAGACCTCGAGGGTGATCCGGCGATCGGCGATGTACTCGCCGAGCTGGGCCACGTACTTCTCCTTGTCGGTGATCGACGGATCGCTGATGGCGTCGGGCTCGAGCAGATAGGTGCCGTGCCCGATGCGATCGGCGTGCAGGTCGGTGATCGCCTGGAAGATGCTCTCGGGGCCGTAGGCCTCGCCCGCGTGCACCGTCTTCTTCATGAACCGCTTGTGACAGAACTCGAAGGCGTCGGTGTGGTTGCCCGCGGGGTAGCCCGCCTCCTCGCCGGCGAGGTCGAAGCCCACCACCGGCAGGCCGTACTCGTCGCGGGCGATGATGGACGCCCGGGCCAGCTCCACCGAGGCCATGGCGAAGATGTCCGTGGGCGGCGTGTAGCGGTGGGCGTTGATGAGGTTGCGGTAGTACTCCGAGAAGTTCTCCCGGAACATCCGCATGGCGCAGACGATGATCCCGTACTCGAAGCGGGGCTCCCGGCCCTCGCGCACGGCCTTGCGGTTGTTGAACTCGGTCTTGGCCTTGTTCAGCCCCCGGTTGACGGCCTTGAGCACCATCACCGCGTTCATGTGGGTGTGCACGTGGAGCTGGGGCGCGAAGCGCACCTCCAGGTAGCGCACGCCCTCGTTCTGGTTGTCCACCGCCAGCTCGTAGCCGGCCCGCTCCAGGGCCACCTCGCTCTGGAGCACGGCCACCGTGTAGGCGAAGCCGGTGAGGTACTCGCCCAGGTTGGCGTAGCGGTCCTTGAAGACCAGCTCCCGCAGCCCCTCCTCGGTGTAGCTGGGCAGCTTGACGTGGTACTCGCGGGCCAGGTCGATGAGGGTGGAGATGCGGATCGACCCGTCCAGGTGGACGTGCAGGTCGGTCTTGGGCAGCGCCTTCACCAGGGCTTCGGTGATGGGCAGGTTCGCGGGGGGCGGCTGGGTCATGCTGGGCCTTCTCGGTGGGCGTGGGGGCCAGCATAGCCGCCGGCCCCGGTCGCGCTCGAATCAACCACCCCGGGCGGGCCGGGGCAAGGCAGTGGATGCCGCCGGCGCCGGATTGTCGCGGGCGGATCCACGGAAGGTGGCCGCGCGAGGGCCGCGCGGACGCACGTCACCCGTGGCGATCGGGGCGCTCGGGCTGCGGAAACCGGTGGGAGGGGGAGGCGGCCGCTCAGGGCTCGCGGTTGGGCATGACCCGCAGGACGAGGTGACAGGCACCGGCGGTCAGGGCGACGCCCGCCAGGGCAGACAAGCTCAGCGCAACGACGATGGGGAGCATTCGACTCTCCGTTATTGCTTACAAAGCTCACACGTTGCCGTGGAACGGCCGGAACGTAACCGGGGCCTCACGGGCTGTCAATCGGCTCGGAAACGGCGGCAGGGCCCCGCGCGCCGGGCCGGCCGGTCCGTGGGCGGTGGGCGCACGCGTTGCGCGAGGCCCCATAAATCGGTAGACGGCAGCGCAGCCAGCCCCTCTGGGAGGTGCCTCATGTTCCGCGGCGTCTACACCGCCCTCATCACCCCGTTCACCCCCGACGGCAGCCTCGACGTGCCGGCCCTGGAGCGCCTCATCGAGCGCCAGGTGGCCGCGGGCGTCCACGGCATCGTGCCTTGCGGCACCACCGGCGAGGCCGCCACGCTCACCGACGAGGAGCGCGCGGTGGTCTTCCGCGCGGCGGTCACCGCCGCCAAGGGCCGCTGCAAGGTCATGGCCGGGGTGGGCACCAACGACACCCGCCGCGCCGCCGAGATGGCGAAGCAGGCCCGCATGACCGGCGTGGACGGCCTGTTGGTGGTGACGCCGTACTACAACAAGCCCACGCAGGAGGGGCTGTACCAGCACTACCGCACCATCAGCGAGGCGGTGCCGGGCCTGCCGCTCACCCTCTACAACGTGCCCGGGCGCACCTCGGTGAGCCTGGCGGCCGACACCATCGATCGCCTGGCGGATCTGCCCGACATCGTGGCCATCAAGGAGGCCACCGCCGATCTGACCTTCGACGGGGAGCTCATCACCCGCCTGGGCGATCGCATGGACGTCATCTCGGGCGACGATCCCACCGCGCTGGCCCTGTGGGCCATCGGCGGGCAGGGGGTCATCTCGGTGACCAGCAACCTGCTGCCCGAGAAGTTCGTGGCCATGTGGGCGGCCTTCCAGGCCAACGACCTGGCGGGCGCCCGCGCCCTGCACCACGAGCTGTTCCCCCTGTTCCAGGGCCTGTTCTGGGAGACGAACCCGGTGCCCGTGAAGAGCCTGGTGGCCTGGCACACGGGGCTGTGCGGCGATCACGTGCGGCTGCCGCTGGCCAGCTTGCAGCCCAACACCGTGGCCCGCCTGAAGGGCCTGTGCGACCGGATGGGGGTGGCGCTGCCCCACGCCCCCAAGTGACGGGCGCTCAGGGGGTCCGCCTGGGGCTCTTCGGGGCCTCGGGGCGCATGGGCCGCAAGGTGCAGGAGGCCCTGGCGGGGCCGTTCGCCGGGCGACTGGCCCTGGCGGTGGCGGTGGACGCCGACACCCCCGCGGGCGTGGGCTTCGCCGGCTGCGACGTGGTGGTCGACTTCAGCGTGGCCGCGGCCACCGACGACCTGCTGGCGCGGCTCTCGGGCACGGGTGCGGCGCTGGTCAGCGGCACCACCGGCCGGGACGCGGCGGCCGAGGCGCGGTTGGTGGCCCATGCCGCCCACGCGCCGGTGTTCACGGCGGCCAACTTCAGCCTGGGGGTGGCGGTGCTCACCGCGCTGGTGGAGCAGGCCGCCCGGGCCCTGGGGCCCGACTTCGACCCCGAGGTCTTCGAGATCCACCACGGCCGCAAGCGCGACGCCCCCAGCGGCACGGCGCTGGTGCTGGGCGAGGCGGCCGCCCGCGGGCGGGGCCTGCCCTGGCCCGAGGCCCGGCGGGCCGCCCGTGAGGGCGACACGGGCGCGCGCACCGCCGACGAGGTTGGCTTCGCGGCCCTGCGCGGCGGTGACGTGGTGGGCGAGCACACGGTGTTCCTGCTGGGCGCCGTGGAGCGGCTGGAGCTCACCCACCGGGCCGCGGATCGCGGGGTCTTCGCCCACGGCGCCCTGCGGGCCGCCGAGTGGGTGGTGGGCCAGGGCCCGGGCCGATACGGCATGCGGGATCTGGTGGCGGACGCGGGCGCGGGTCCGCAGCCGGGCTGATCATGCAAATCCACCGTGACCGTGAAACCGGTTTGAAACCCCTGGATCGCGCCGCTACCGTAGTTTCCATCGAACGACGAGGGAGTCTCCGTTGAAGGAGCAGCCGGTCACCTCGGTGGTCGGGCTGCCGCAGGGCTTGGTGTATGCCGGGCTCAGCGGTGCCCATCCGCTCTTCGACACCCACGCCATCCGCCGCGCCTTCGGGCGGGTCCAGGCGGGGCAGATCGACCAGCGCCTCATGCTGTCGGCCCACCGGGCGCTGCGCTCGCTGGCGGCCTATGAGTCGGTGGACGCCATGCGCGCCTTCGTGCGGGCGCTGCCGCCGCCCACGGTGGATCTGTTGATCTTCCTGTACTTCCGTCACCTGGATCAGCACCAGTCCGAGGCCCGCCCCACCCTGCACTGAGCGGCCGGCGCGGGCTCTCTGTCCCTGGCGGGCCATGCGGTGTACACCGGACAGCATGGCCCCCGCGCTCCCAGCCCCTGCCGGCGCCCCCGGCGCCCCGGCCACCGTGGGCCGCGGCGGCTGATCCGTGGACACCCGCCAGGCCCTGCGCGCCACCGCGCGCCTGTACCAGCGCGTGGGCGCCCGGATCATCGTGGGCCTGGCCTTCCTGGGCGTGCTCTGGTGCCAGATCTACTTCCTGCTGAACTCGGGCTTCACGGCGCGGGTCTTCGACGAGACGGTCAACAGCCTGTTCCGCGGGCGCATCGCCTGGCGGCGGCTGACCTACGGCCCGCTGCCGTGGCACCTGAAGGTGCTGGAGCCCCAGCTCATCGGGGCCGACGGGCGGCCGGTGATCGTGGCCAAGGCCATCACGCTGGATCAGATCGGGCTGCTGGACCTGCTGGCCGGGCGGATCCACGCCGAGGACATCACCATCCAGTCGCCGCGGGTGCGCCTGGTGCGCCGCGTACACGCCACCGAGCTGGACGAGTGGGGGCTGCCCGAAGAGGCCTTCAACATCGAGGAGCTGTTCTGGCCGCCGGAGCGGCTGGCCGATGACGGCGAGCCCGGCGCGGCGCCGCCGCTGGAGTTCAACCGGGCCCGCATCGTGGACGGGCGCTGCATCGTGGACATGGATCCCTTCTACCTGCGGGCGGTGGGCCTGGAGATCGAGGACGCCCGCTTCTCGATCCAGGACGGGATCGTGCGCATGCGGGCCGAGCGGTTCCGCATGGCCCGGGGCATGGTGCGGGTGCCCTTCAGCGCCGAGCGGCGGGTGCCCGTGGGCGAGGCCCCGCGGGATCAGGTGCTGGAGTGGCGGCTCCAGGATCTGACCGGGGAGCTCTACCGCTGGGACGATCGCTGGTTTGGGGTGGCTCGGCTGGACGCCCAGGTGGACGGCGGCGAGCTGGGCCTGCGGGGCTACGGCATGCAGCTCGACACCCCTGGTCTGCCGGCGGTGCGGGGCACGGTGCGGCTGCGCACGCCCACGGTGGAGCGCTGGCTGGCGCAGCTCGGGCTGGGGGACCGGGTGCGCGGCGCGGTGGCGGCCACCCTCATCGCCGACGGCGAGCTGGACGGCGCCGACGCCGATCTGACCCTGGAGGGCCAGGGGCTTTCGGTGTTCGGGCTGCCGGTGGCGGATCTGTCGCTGGCCGCCCACGCCGAGGCCCTGGACGCCCTGACGCTGCACCGGCTGCAGGCGAACCTGCTGGGGGGCCGGCTCGAGGCCACCGCCGACGGGGTGCTGAGCACGGGGGCCGCGGCGGTGCGGCTGGAGGCGGTGGGGGTGGATCCCACGGCGCTGCCCTTCCCGCTGCCGGATCCGCTGCCGGCGCTGCTGGCGGGCAAGGCCCGGGTGGGGGTCATGGCCCGCGGCACCGATCTGCTGGGCCCGGCCCGCGAGGCGTCGGCGGCGGTGCGGGTGAACCTGGCGCGCACGGGCGGCCCGGTGTTCGGCCTGGGGCCCAAGGTGCGGGTGGACACGGCGGCGGCCTGGGACGGCCGCGGCATCACCGTGCACGGGCTGTCCGCCGACGCGGGCACGGCCCAGGCGCAGGTGGCCGGTCGCGTGGATCTGGCCGGCGCTCAGGCGCGGCTGCGTTGGTCGGCCCGGGCCGGCGACGTGGCGCCCTTCGGCAGGCTGGTGGGCCAGCCGCTGCGTGGGCGAGTGCGCGCGAGCGGCCAGCTCTCGGGCCCGTGGGCCGCGCCGCTGGTGGCCGCCGAGGTGCGCGGCGCCGGGCTGGGGTGGCGGGATCTGGACGTGGGCGCGGTGGAGGCCGACGCCCGGCTGAACCTGGGCACGCGGGCGCTCACGGTGCAGCGGCTGGCGGTGCAGGGCCCACTGGGCGAGGTGGCCGGCGACGGCGCCCTGGAGCTGGCCGGTCGGCAGAAGCTGAAGGCCCGCCTCACCGTGCGCGGGGTGGATCTGGGGCGGCTGCCGCTGGGGGGGCTGCCCGTGGGCGGCCGGCTGGACGGGCAGGTCACGGCGGGGGGGCGGCTGGCGGCGCCCACCGTCGAGGCCAAGGTGCGGGTGGTGAAGCCCCGCTACGACCGGCTGACCCTGCACCGGCTGGATCTGGACGGGGCCTGGGACGGCCGCGAGGTGCGCCTGCGGGACCTGTCGCTGGCGGACGACGAGGGCAAGCGGCTGACCGCCGAGGGCCGCTTCGCGCCCAGGAGCGGGCGCTTCGACGGGCGGCTGGGGCTGCTGGCCCTGGATCTGAGCCTGGTGAACCGCTTCCTGCCCGCGCCCATCCCGCTGCGGGGGCGGGTGACGGCCACCCTGGGCGGCGCGGGCACCCTGAGCGATCCCCAGGGCGAGGGGCGGGTGGTGCTCGAGGGCATCGGCTACGACACCCTGGAGCTGGGGGAGGGCGCGCTGAGCCTGTCGGCCGGCGGCCAGATGGTGATGCTGCGGGGGCCGGTGTTCGACGCCTTCGAGATCGACGCGGCGGTGCCCACGGCGCCGGGGCCCACGGGCCGGCTGACGGTGGCCATGGACGGGCTGGCGGTGGAGCGCTTCGTGCCGGCCATGAAGGCCGCCGACGCCCGCGCCCGGGTGACGGGCGCCATCTCGGCGTTCCTGACCGAGGACTGGCAGCTCGACCGGGTGCGCGCCCAGCTCAGCGAGGTGGCGGCCGGCCTGACCCTGCGCGACAGCGCCGGGCGGGTGGTGCGGGCCCCCGAGGCCGCCGCCTGCGACGACGAGGCGGATCCGGCGTGCGCCTCGGTGGCCCTGGTCAGCCAGAAGCCGGTGGATCTGCTGTACACCCACGCCAACCAGACCGTGCAGGTGAAGCAGTTGGCCCTGGGGGGCGGCGGCCAGAGCTTCCAGGTGACGGGCGAGGCCACGGTGGATCGCCTGGCGCTGCAGGTCATCGGCGGGCTGGATCTGGCCGGGTTGTTCCCCTTTCTGCGCTCGGCCTTCACCGAGGTGGAGGGCCGCGCCGAGCTGGCGCTGGCGGTGACGGGCGCGCCGGCGAACCCCGACTTCTCGGGCCGGGTGCGCCTGGATCAGGCCGAGCTGATCCCCCGCTCGCCCACGGTGGGCAGCGATCTGAGCCTGCTGGCGCCGGTGACCCTGACCATCGAGCCGCCCATCGGGCCGGTGATGCCCGGGCCCGACGGGCGCCTGCCCCGGGGCCGCTTCGTGGTGGATCTGCCCCCGCAGGTGGACGGCCGGCCCAACGACTTCCGCCTGCGCCGCGACGACGGCGAGGTGGAGATCAACCTGCTCAGCGGCGACTTCGAGGACTTCCAGCCCCAGGCCCTGCGGGTGGGGCTGGCCACCGAGGAGGCGGAGCTGGATGTGCCGCGTACCCTGAACGCGGCCCTGCGCACCCAGGACGCCACCTTCGAGATGTGGGTGGATCCCAACGGCCCCCGGGGCCCCAAGAACCGGCTGCGGCTGGCGGGCCACATCGACATCCTGCGCGGCGAGTACACGGCGGACATCGCGCCGGCAGCCCAGATCACGCGGGGCGTGAGCGACAACTTCCGCGGCCGCAACCGGGTGCGCACGGTGAGCGTGTTCGAGCGCAGCGAGCTGATGCGCAACCTGGAGGTGGATCTGAGCCTGCGCGGCCAGGACGAGATCTTCGTGCGCAACAAGGTCACGGTGCTGGATCTGGATCTGGCGGTGGCGTTGGATCTGCGCCACGTGCGCGGCTCGCTGTACCCCAAGGGCGAGACGCCCCTGAGCATCGAGGGCACGGTGGACGTGCTGGACGACAGCCGCATCACCTACGCGCGCCGGCCCTTCGACGTGACCGTGGGGGACGTGGTGTTCGGCGCGGGCAGCTTCGTCACCGCCGACGTGGTGGCCACCCACACCTTCCGGCTGCGCACCGACCGGGCCACCCAGGCGGGCACCTTCGACCGCGGCGCCTCGGGCGACGTGCGCGAGGAGGAGGTCACCCTGACGGTGCGGGTGGGGCTGGACCAGCTCGGCGCGGACCCGGAGATCGATCTGAACCTGGCCAGCAGCAGCGGGGCGAGCAAGATCGAGGTGGCCACCCTGGTGCTCACCGGCGCGTACCCCAGCGATCTGACGGGCGCGGCGGGGGCGGCCCCGGCCACCGAGGTGCTGCTGAGCCCGGTGCTGAGCCTCATCGAGGCGCCCTTCGAAGAGACGCTGGACGTGGATCTGACCCTGACGCCGGCCACCACCGGCACCCTGTTCATCGACGCCGACAAGATCCTCAGCCGGCGCCTGCGGCTGTACTCGCGCACGCCGGTGGGCGACGAGGCCGCCAACAACCTGCAGACCTTCGGCCTGGAGTACCGCCTGAACAACGAGGTCACCGGCGAGCTGACCAACGAGCAGCTCGGCAACCTGAACTCCACCAGCGGGCGGCTGCGGTTCCGTCTGCTGCTCGACTGAGGTTGTCGGCCTGATGCTGCGCGCGCTGCCCCTGCTGCTGCTGGTCGCCCTGGCGACGCCGGCCCGCGCCCAGCGGGGCGGGCCCGATCCCAGCGAGGCCTTCGCCCAGGCCTTCGCGGGGCAGGGGGCCGAGGGGAAGATCCTGCGGCGGGCCGAGCTGGTGTGCGACATCCCCCGTTGCGAGGAGCCTGTCCGCAAGGCGCGGCTCGAGCGGCTGCTGCGGCTGGTGCCGGGCGAGCCCGTGCGGGCGACCCTGGTGGGCGGGGCGTGGTCGCGGCTGCGGCGCACGGGGCTGTTCAGCGAGGTGGCGGTCACGGCGACCCCCGTGCCCGGCGTGACGCCCGCCACGGTGGATCTGACCTTCCGCGCCGTGGGCGTGGTGGTGATCACCGAGCTGAACATCGAGTACGCCGACTGGCGCTCGGGGGTGTACCCGCGCCAGTTCCGCAGCGAGATCCGCAAGCGGTTGCGCTTCCGCAAGGGCGGGCCCTTCCCGCCGCAGGTGGACGGCCAGTTCCGGCCCGCCGACGCCCGGGATCTGGAGGCCCAGCGCCAGGCCATCGTGAAGCTGTACGCCGATCAGGGCTACGACGGCACCGCCGTGCGCATCGATCCGCGCTACGCGAAGGACGGCAAGACCGTCGAGGTGACGGTGGTGGTGGACGAGGGCCGCCAGCCGCGCTTCGGCGGGGTGCTGCTCGCGGGCAACCGGAGCTTCCCCTACAACAAGATCGTCAGCTACCTGTCCACCGGCGAGCGCGCCCACTTCTGGCCACAGTTCTTCAACATCTTCGGCGTCGGCCGCTATGACGAGCGGGCTTTGAAGCTGGAGCTGAAGGCCGTGGAGGCCCGCTACCGCGAGGAGGGCTGGGTGTCGGCCCGGGTGCGGCTGGCCGGCGAGGCGGCCCGCGAGGGCGAGGCGGCCTTCCCCCGGGTGCGGGTGCGCGAGGGGCCCCACGTGGAGGTGCGCTTCGAGGGCAACGCCGCCCTGGACGACGACGATCTGCGGGCGGTGCTGACCTTCGCCGAGAACGGCGCCTGGGACGACACCGAGGTGCAGGCGAGCGCCCTGGCCATCGTGGACGCCTACCAGGCCACCAGCCGCTACTTCGCCGAGGTGGAGCCCGAGGTGGAGCGGCTGAGCCGCGACGCGGTGCGCATCACCTTCCACGTCACCGAGGGGCCGCCGGTGTACGTGGCCCGGGTGGTCCTGCGCGGCCCCCAGATCCTGGCCCGCGAGCGGGTGCTGGGGGTCATGCAGACCAAGGGCGTGGCCCCCGACGGGGTGATCAACAGCCTGGCCGCCTCGGACGGCGTGCTGCAGGACGGCCGGGTGATCAACGACCTGATCGCCATCCGCGACCTGTACCGCGACGAGGGCATGCCCCGGGTGCAGTTCCGCTGCGCGCCCAGCGAGGACACCGCCGCCTGGAACGCCCTGCGGGGGGTGCGCGCGCGGCTGGCGGCCCGCAAGGGCGCCCCCGCGGACCCCACCCGCTTCGGGCCGGCGGTACACCCCGATCTGTTCGACGGCCAGCCCGATCTGTGGAGCGACGATCCGGTGGGCCAGCGCTGCTTCTGGGTGGAGCCCCTGGCCGACCCCCGGCTGGTGGTGCTGCACATCGAGCTGACCGAGGGGCTGCGCAGCACCACCAACGGCCTCGACGTACGGCGGTTCCTGCGCGGGCTCACCCCCGCCGAGCAGGACGACGCCTGGGAGCTGTTCGAGAACCAGGGCCTGGCGGATCGCACCCGGCGCTTCCTGCGGCGGGCCGGCCTGAACAAGGCCAAGCTGCAGAGCGTGCAGGGCTTTTTGCTGCGGCAGCTCCACCAGGACGGCTACCTGAAGGCCACGGTGACGCCCGCGTGCGTGACCACCGAGGGCGAGGGGGACTGCAGCCCCGAGCGCCTGTACGGCGAGGCCCTGAGCACGGTGCACTTCGACATCGAGCCGGGCATCCGCACCCGGGTGGACGGGATCCTGCTCAACGGCAACCTGCGCACGGACTCGGACATACTGCGCAACGAGATCGTGCTGGAGGACGGCGGGCCGCTGGGCACCGAGGCGCTGTTCCTGAGCCAGGCGAACCTGCGCTCGCTGGGCATCTTCGACGCCGTGCGGGTGGAGACGCTGAGCGACGGTGGCACCGAGACGGCGGCGGGCGAGCGGCGGGCGGCGGTGATGGTCACCGTCGAGGAGGGCCGCTACCAGGTGCTCGATGCCCTGCTGGGTCTTCAGCTCGACAGCTCGCCGGTGCAGACGGCCACCACCATCCCGGTGCTCTACACGGGCAGCCTGTCGCTGCGTGACAAGAACTTCGCCGGGCGCGCCTTGGAGGTGGGTCTGGGCGCCAACCACGCCAACCGCATCGACGCCCCCCAGGACATCGAGGGCGACTTCGCGAGCTGGGAGGCGGGCCCCTTCCTGAAGGACCGGCGCCTGTTCGGCACTCGCCTGAACCTGAACACCGAGCTCACCTTCCGGCAGGGGCGCACCGCCCAGCGCGACGCCTACCAGCAGCTCGGCCGCCTGGAGGGGGTGGTGAGCTACGACTTCTTCAACCTGAGCTACCCCGATCGCTGGGGGCAAGGCCTGCGGGCCACGGTGTCGAGCGAGCTGCGGGTGGAGCGGCGGCGCGGGCTGAGCGTGAACGACGAGCGGCCGCCCTTCGCCGGGGTCACCACCTCGGTGGACGTGGAGCCGGCCATCACCTGGGACCGGCGCGACAACCCCCTGCACCCGAGCCGCGGCTGGTTCGCCAGCCTGGCCAGCCAGGCGCTGGTGAGCGTGGACACCCAGGCCGCCGCCCTGAGCTTCCGCGAGGTGTTCATCGCCCAGTACGTGCAGTCGTTCTTCCGCAACCGGCTGATCGTGGTGCCATCGGCCCGGGTGGGCGCCATCCAGACCGACCAGTTCGAGGCGGATCTGCGCGCCGACTTCCTGTTCAAGGCCGGCGGTGACGGGGTGGTGCTGCCCGTGCGCGGCTACGCCGACGCCACCATCGACGCGTGCGGGGGGCGGCGCCGCAACACCTGGTGTGCCGACGAGCTGCCCGACGCGGGGGACGTGGTGGACACCATCCCCACCGTGGGCGGGCGGGCCATGGCGCTGGGCAGCCTGGAGCTGCGCTGGCCCACCTTCCTGCTCGATGACTTCTGGTTCACGGCCTTCACCGACGTGGGCGCCGTGGCCGCCGACTGGCAGGCCATGAACCCCGACCGCTTCCACCCCAGCGTGGGCGGCGGCCTGCGCTGGCTGGTCACCGGGCAGATCCCGCTGCGAATCGACATCGCCTACCCGCTGAAGGAGACGGTGTTCGCGCCCCAGACCGCCCGGGTGCATTTCAACATCTTCTATACGCTTTGACGGCCCGGGGGGGGGCGCCGCACACTGCCGGCGCTGCGACCCGGGGCGCCGTGCGGGCGTCCCAGGCAACACCCCGGGGGCATACGGCGCGCGCCGCGCCGGTTGTTTCCCCGCCGTCGACCGCTCGGAGCGCCGTGCCCACCCGCCGCCAGTTCCTCGCCCAGTCCGCCGCCGCCCTGACGCTGGGGCCGGGGCTCGCCCACGCCATGGGCGCCGACACCGAGGTGGGCATCGGGCTGCTGGCCCACGGCCCGGGGGCGGACGCCCGCCCGCTGGCCGTCGAGCAGCTCATGTGGGAGGTCAGCAAGCGCACCAGCATCGACGTGCGCGAGCGGCCGGGCCGGGTGGATCCCGCCACCGAGGCCTTGTGGGACTGGCCGCTGGTGGTGTGGATCGGCACGGAGGGCGTGCCCCCCCTGAGCGAGGCCGCCCGGGGCAACCTGCGCCGGTTCCTGAAGGCGGGCGGCACCCTGTTCATCGACGACGCTTCGCCGCCGGGCAGCGACGACTTCGACGCCAGCGTGCGCGCCGAGGTGGCCGCCCTGTGGCCCGACGGCCCGCTGGACGACCTGGACGACGAGCACACCCTGTTTCGCACCTTCTACCTGCTGGACAAGGGCTACGGGCGCATCCGCCGGCGGTCGGCGCTGCAGGGGGTGCTGTTCGATGATCGCAGCCCCATCCTCTACAGCCGCAACGACCTGTTCGGGGCCTTCGGCCGCGACACCCTGGGCCGCTGGCTGCTGCCGGTGGTGCCCGGGGGCAGCCAGCAGCGCGAGATGGCGTTCCGCACCGGGCTGAACCTGGTGATGTACGCCACCTGCCTGAACTACAAGCGCGACCAGGTGCACACCACGGCGATCCTGCGCCGGCGCCGCTGGAAGGCGGACCGCTGAAGGCCATGCTGCAGGATCTGTTCGACGCCGGGGGCGAGTTCAACGCGGCCCGCTTCGTGTGGCTGCACACCTGGAGCGGCTGGGTGGTGCTGGCGGTGGCGCTCATGGCCGCCGCGGTGCTGGCCCTGGCGTGGATCAACACCCGGCCCGTGGCCGGCCGCCGCCGCGGGGCGCTGCTGGCCCTGCGCGGGGCGGCGGTGGCCCTGCTGGCGGTGCTGTTCCTGCAGCCGGGCGTGCGCCTGGAGCACGTCACCCGGGTGCGCAACCACGTGGTCATGCTGCTGGACGCCAGCCGGTCCATGGCGCTGCCCGGCGAGGACGGGAGCCGCACCGCCGACGTGCAGGCCATGCTGGCGGATCAGGCCGGGGTCATCGAGGGCTGGCGCCAGGATCACCAGGTGGACCTGTTCGCCTTCGACGACCATGCGCGCCCCCTGGCCGAGGCCGCGGCCCTGCCCGCCAACGGCGACGCCACCCGCATCGTGGCCGCCCTGGAGGACGTGGCGGCGCGCTTCCAGCCCGAAGACCTGGCCGCGGTGGTGGTGGTGAGCGACGGCGCCGACACCGGGGTGCTGGGCGAGGCGGTGCCGGGCACGCAGGAGGCGCCCGCGGGCGTCACGGCAGTGGCCGGCCGGCTGAAGGCGCCCATCCACACCCTGTTCACGGGGCCCAAGGCCCCCCCGCGGGACGTGGCCATCACCCACGTGGCCCACGACGACTTCGCCTTCGTGCGCAACGCCGTGAGCATCGAGGCCACCGTCACGGTCACCGGCTACGACGGGCTGACCCTGCCGGTGACCCTGCGCCGCGGCGACACGGTGCTGGGCACGAAGCAGCTCACCGTGCGCGACGGCGAGCGGCGCTACCCCTTCGAGTTCGAGTTCGTGCCCGACAAGACGGGCAAGGCCGTGTTCACCCTGGAGGTGGGCACGGCGCCCAACGAGCAGATCACCGTCAACAACCGGCGGCAGTTCGTCATCCGCATCATCCGCGACAAGATCCGGGTGCTGCAGGTGGTGGGGCGGCCCTCCTGGGACCAGCGTTTCTTGCGCAAGTTGCTGAAACGCAACCCGAATGTGGATCTGATCAGCTTCTTCATCCTGCGCACGGGCGCCAGCGTGCAGGTGGCGCGGCAGAACGAGCTGAGCCTGATCCCGTTCCCCACCCGCGAGCTGTTCGAGGAGCAGCTCGGCAGCTTCGATCTGATCATCTTCCAGAACTTCACCTACCGCGGTTACCGCATGCGGCAGTACCTGCCGCTCATCCGCGACTACGTGCGCGAGGGCGGCGGCTTCGTGATGATCGGCGGCGATCAGAGCTACACGCCGGGGGGCTACGCCGACACGGCCATCGCCGAGTTCCTGCCCGTGCGCATGCCGCAGGGGCCCGAGGAGCCCATCATCGACGGGCGCTTCGCCGGGCGGCTCACCGAGGCCGGCCAGCGCCATCCCATCACCAGCCTGAGCCTGGTGCCCGAGGACAACGCCGACATCTGGGCGGCGCTGCCGGACCTGTCGGGCATGAACCGGGTGCTGGGCGCCACCCCTGACGCCCAGGTGCTGGTCACCCACCCCCGCCAGCGGGCCGACGGCCAGCTCGCGCCGGTGGTGGCCACCCGCGAGTTCGGCCAGGGCCGGGTGCTGGCCATCACCACCGACAGCACCTACCGCTGGGCCTTCCAGATGGCGGCCAAGGGCGGCGACGCCCGGCACTACTACAAGTTCTGGGGCAACGCGATCCGCTGGCTCATCAAGGATCCCGCCCTGAACCCGGTGCGGGTGGAGGCCGATCGCGACCGCTACCCCCTGGGCGCCGAGGTCACCCTGGTGACCCGGGTGGTGGGCGACGACTACGCGCCCGCCGCGGACGTGTCGGTGAGCCTGACCCTGGAGCGCCGCTGGACGGACGCCGGCGGGGCCCAGCAGGTGAGCCGGCTGCCGCCCATCGAGGTCACCACCGAGGCCACCGGCGAGGCCCTGGTGCGGCTCACGCCCGAGGGCGAGGGCGCCTACGTGGTCACCGCCCGCGCCGCGCTGCCCGCGGGCGAGGTCACCGACGACGAGGTGTTCGTGGTGGCCCCCGATCCGGTGGAGCTGCGCCGCACGGCCGCCCGCGCCGACACCCTGGAGTTGCTGGCCAAGGCCGGCAAAGGCGAGGCCCGCACCCTGAAGGACGGGCTGGCCGACCTGCCGCGGGTGGAGCCCAAGGTGGTGAAGGTGAACCGCCGCCGCGACGTGCCCCTGTGGGCCAGCGGCTGGCTGCTGCTGCTGGCCATCCTGCTGCCCAGCGCCGAGTGGTTCCTGCGCCGCCGCTGGGGCCTGCTGTGATCGGGGCTCAGCGATGATCCAGGCCCCGCCCCTCGGCGGCGACGCCCCCCTGGTGGTGGTGGCCGGCCCCTGCGCCCTGGAGGACCGCGACACCACCCTGCGCGCCGCCGAGATCGTGGTGGAGGCCGCCGCCCACGCAGGCCTGCCCGTGGTGTTCAAGGCCAGCGTCGACAAGGCCAACCGCACCCACAAGGACGCCTTCCGCGGCATCGGCTGGGAGGCCGGCCTGGCCGTGCTGGCCGAGGTGCGCCAGCGCTTCCAGGTGCCCGTGCTCACGGACGTGCACGAGCCCTGGCAGTGCGACCCCGCCGCCGTGGTGGCCGACGTGCTGCAGGTGCCCGCCTTCCTGTGCCGGCAGACCGACCTGCTGGTGGCCGCCGGCGCCACGGGCAAGCCGGTGAACCTGAAGCGCGGCCAGTTCCTGGACCCCCGGCAGATGGGCTACGCCGTGCAGAAGGTGGGCGGCCCCGCCTGGGTCACCGAGCGCGGCACCGCCTTCGGCCACGGCGACCTGGTCTTCGACCCCCGCAGCCTGGTGTGGCTGGCCCAGACCGGCGCCCCGGTGCTGTACGACGTCACCCACAGCGTGCAGGTGCCCGGCGGCGGTCAGGTCACCGGCGGCCGCCGCGACCTCGCCCTGCCCCTGGCCCGCGCCGCCGTCGCCGTGGGCGTGGCCGGCCTGTACGCCGAGGTCCACCCCGATCCGGCTCGGGCGAAGTCCGACGCCGCCACCCAGCTCGACCCCGCGACCTTCAAGGCGCTGCTGACCCAGGCCAAGGCCATCGACGCCGCCCGGCGGTCACAGGCCCCCGTGTAGCCCGAACGATCCAAGCCTCTCGCCTCACCGCCCCCCGCCGAGTGGTCCACAACCTCTCAATCAAACTCTCCCACCCCTCATCCGGCCCGCCCGCCGACCGCGGCGAGCGGCCGCCCGCAGCGCAAGGGGTGAACCGGCGCCAGCCGGTTCACCCCGACACACACCGCCCGTTGACGATCGGAAAGAAAGGGACAGAAGGCGTCGCCTACAGCCGCCACCGCACCCCGACCGCGCCCCAACCGTTGCCCACCGTGTCCAGGCCCTGCTCGACCTCGGCGCCGCCCTCGGTGCGGCTGGTGCGCAGCACGGTGGCCAGGGGGCCAGCCTCCAGGCGCAGCGACAGCCCGCCCCACAGCACCCGCTCCACGGCCACCAGGGCCCCGAAGCTGCCGCTCCAGGCGGTGCGGTCGGGCACGTCGGCGGCGGCGAACGCGTGCTGGTGCCAGCCCAGCTCGGCCAGCACGCCCACGCCCAGGCTGAAGGCGCTGAGA
The DNA here is from genome assembly GCA_020633555.1 of Myxococcales bacterium. Classification (GTDB taxonomy): domain Bacteria; phylum Myxococcota_A; class Bradymonadia; order UBA7976; family UBA1532; genus JACKDL01. The sequence goes on from JACKDL010000002.1 coordinate 73,882, forward strand.
TCCAGGTAGCGCTGCAGGGTCAGGCCCAGGCCCAGCTCGGTGTGGGTGCGGGCGGCGCCGGTGGCCGCGTCGTCCACAGTGCTCCGGGCGGCGCGCAGGCGCAGGGTGGGCGTGAGCCAGCGGGTGTCCAGGCCGTACTCCAGCACCGCCTGGGGCGTGGCGCCCTCGCCCGCCAGCAGCTCGCCGCGCACCCCCAGCAGGGCGCCCACGCCGTGCACCGCGGCCCGGTCGCCGCCGCCCTTGCGCACCAGCCGGTCGTAGCGGGTGGCCCGGGCGGGCAGGGCGGCCAGATCCACGGTCTGCCCCGAGGCCAGCCGCAGATCATAGGCCAGGTACTCCTGGGGCCGGCGGTGCTGCACCCGGTAGCGGCCGGCGGGCAGGGTGACCGTGGCGCCGGCGCGGGCGGGGTTCAGCTCGGCCACCAGCCGCTCGTCGGCGCCGTCGGCCACCACGTACAGGGCGGGCTCGCCCAGGCGCAGGGTGCCCAGGCCGCCGTGGGCCTCGCCGGGGCGGGTGAGCACCACCGCGCCCTTGCCCTTCATGTCCATGGCGAAGGTGGGGTGCTGGAGCTGGGTGGTGCGCCCCGAGGCCCGCACCGTCTCGTGGAAGGCGTGGTCGTAGGCCTCGCTCAGGGTCACCCGCCCGTCGCCGTCGGCGTCAGCGGCGCCGCGCAGGCCGGCCACCAGGTAGTGGGTGAAGAAGGATCCCCGCAGCCGATCGGACTCCAGGCTGGACTCCCGGGCGGTGCTCGAGGTGATCACCGCCAGCCCCTCCACCGCCGAGGGCTCCACGAAGTCCAGGGCGAAGCTCTCGGTGGCGCTCACGCCCTTCACCCGCGAGGCGCCGCCCGAGCGGCAGGCGTCCAGCACCACCAGCCGGGTGGCCGCCTGGGCCTGCTCCACCGTGTCCACCAGCCCACGCAGGGGCAGGCGGGTGCCGTCCAGGTGCAGCGCCTGGGCGTCGGAGTGGCCCGAGTAGTACACCACCAGCGCCGAGGGGCGGCCGGCCTGACGCGCCGCGGCCACCTCGGCCTTGATGGCGGCCAGCCGGCGCTCCACCGCCGGGGCCTGCTCGCCCAGCACCAGGGTGATCCGGTCCGAGGGCACGCCGCCGAGCTGGCGGAGGACGTCGGCCACCTGGCGGGCGTCGGCCTCGGCGTACAGCAGGCCCACCTCGTCGGCGTCGCCGCGGTTGTTGCCGATGGCCACCACCCAGGTGTCGGCGGGCAGGGCGTGGGCCACGCCCAGCAGCGGCAGGACCAGCAGCGCCAGGGCCACCAGGGGCAGGGCCAGCCGGCGCCCCAGCCCCCGGCTCACGGGGCGCCCTTCTGCACCACGAAGGGCGTGCTGCGGCAGCCCTGGGGGCAGCGCGGGGCGGCGTCGGGCCCGTTGCTCTGGCAGGTGGCGGGCACGTCGGCGGGGCACAGCACCAGGTGCAGCACCTCGCGGCCGGGCTTGCCGTCAAGCTGCACCGCGCCGGTGAGCGCCTGCTTCGGCCCGGCCTGGCGGTCGGGTTGGGCGCCGGTGTGCTGGGGCAGCGGCCAGGCCGGGTACAGGGTGCCGTCGGCCTCCACCCCCACGATGGCGATGCGCCCCGCCGTGGGCAGGCTGACCACGAAGCGCAGCTCGTCGTCGGGGGCGAACACATCGCCCGAGGCCATGGCCTCGGCCCCGTCGGCGGCCTTGCGGGCCACCTCCAGCGCGAGGTCGCCCTTCATCCGCACGCCGTCGGGGGTCGGCGGGATCACACCCGGGTCACCGGGCCGGGTCAGCAGGAACGCGGCGGCCGCGGCGGCGGCGCCCAGGGCCACCAGCCCCAGGCCCTGCGGGGTCAGCCACGCCTTCAGCCGCTCGAACAGGCCCGGCGCGGGCGGCGCCTGGGTCTGGGCGGCCAGCCGGGCGTCCGCCTCGTCGGCGGCCACCCCCGCCAGGATCCGGGCGAAGGCGGCCTCGGGGTCCAGCCCCGGCACGCCCGCGGGGCCGGCGCGCTCGGCGGCCACGAAGGCCGCGCAGTCGGTGCACGGGCCGTCCAGGTGGGCCTGCAGGGCGGCGGCCTCGGCGGCCGGCAGCGCGCCGGCGGCGAAGCGCCGCAGCGCCAGCTCCGACGGGCAGGCGGGGTCGCGGGTCAGCAGGTCGTCCAGCTCGAAGTTCACGGCACGCCCCCCTCACCCACCTGCGCCTTGGCCCAGGTGCGAAACGACGCCAGCAGGTACGCCAGGGAGCGCACGCTCACGTCCATCAGATCGGCGGCCTCCGGCTGCGAGAGCTGGTCGATGTACACGTAGGTCACCGCCTGCGCCTCGCGGGGATCGGCCTTGGCCAGCAGCGCGCGCAGGGTGATGAGCGTGCTGGGGTCCTGGGTGGTGGCCTCGGGCCGGGGGCCGCGCTCGTCCAGCAGCTCCCGGCGCCGCTTCCGGTCGCGCATCAGGTTCAGGCAATGGTTGGTGGTGGTGCGGTACAGCCACCGGATGGGCTCGCCGTCCGCCAGCTCGGCCAGGTGCCGGGCCGCGCGGATGAAGACCTCCTGCATGGCCTCCTCGGCGTCGGCGGGGTTGCCCAGCAGGCGCAGGGCGCGGCGGTACACCTGTTGACCGTGGGCCTCGAACAGGCGGCGCAGGGCTCGCTGATCGGTGGGCATGGGCGGAGTCTCGCACCGTTTCCCGCTCCTGGCTATCGTGGCTCGGCACCGCATTCACCCGGCCTGAACCGCGAGCCCCGCTTGATCTGCAAACTTTCACTCCGCATGTGTCTGACCCTGGCGTTGGTGGGCTGCGGCGACGCCCTGCCGCCGGCGGACTACGCGGGGCCCTTGCTGTATGCGCACCCCGAGCTGGCGCTCACCCACCCGCCCGGCGAGCCCGCCGAGCGCCCCCGCTGGGGCCTGTTCGTCGTCACCGAGGGGGCCGAGGCGGCGGCGCTTGTGCCGGGGACCGGCCGCGACTTCGTGCCGTCCTTCGGGCCCCTGCGGGTGTTCGCGCGCCCCGCCCCGGCCCAGCGGCCGGGGGGCTACGCCGTGCTGGCCCTGCTGGCCTGGGACGATCAGGACGGCGACGGGGCCCGAGGGGCGGCCGAGCCTGAGCTGGGCGGCACCCGCACGGGGCTGCTGTACGCCCACCGCGATCTGGCCCCGGGCGACACCCCCTGGGCCCGGGCGATCCCGGCGGGCTACCACCTGCTGACCCTGCCGCCCCCTTGCGCGGCGGCGATCCGCGGCGACGGCGACTGCGGCGTGCCGCTGGGGGCGCCCTGCAGCGGCGATGAAGACTGCGGCGGGGGGCAGTGCGCCGACGAGAACCCGTTCTGGCGCACGGGCTACTGCGTGCTGCCCGCCGACGCCGCCTGCCGGCCCGCCGACGGCGTCCGGGTGGTCTTCCGCCGGGGCGGCCAGGCGGCGGGCTACTGGCTGCGGGCCTGCCAGGCCGCCGCGGACTGCGACCAGACGGCGCCGCACTTCTGCGATCCGGCCCTGGGCGCCTGCCTGCCCGATGACGGCTTCGAGCTGGAGCTGGGGCGCGACGCGTACCGGTCGGCCTGCGACGATGGGGATGGCCTCGCAGACGACGACCCCGGCGGGGGCCCGCCCCCGCCCCCGAACGACTGAGTGGGCGCCCTGCGCCGCTGGTCGCGCCCGGCGCGGCACGGGCTGGCGGTGCTCGCCCTGCGAGGGCTGGTGGGCGGCCTGCGGATCCTGCCCCGAGCCTGGGCGCGGGCGCTTGGCGCAGGCCTGGGGCGCGCGCTGGGTGCCCTGGCCTGCCGCGACACGGCCACCATGCGCCGCCAGCTCACCCGCCTGCCCGCGGCGCCCCCGCCCGGCGCCTGCTGGGCCAGCCTGGGGCGCCGCTTCGTGGACTTTGCCCGCGCCGACGTGGCCTGCGTGGCCCTGCCCCCTGAGGCCGAGGCCACCCTGCGGGCCGCCTTGGCGCAGGGCCGCGGCCTGCTGGTGTGCACCGCCCACGTGGGCCACTGGGAGCTGCTGGCCGCCCGGCTGGCGCGGCTGGGCCACCCCGTGCACGCCGTGGGCGCCCGCGACCGCGCCTCGCCCCTGCACCGCTGGTTGAAGGCCCACCGCCAGCGCCTGGGGGTCACCGTGCACGGCCCGGGGGGCGCGCGGATCGTGCGCCGCCATCTGGCCGCCGGCGGCGCCGTGGGGATCTTCATCGACCAGCACACCGGCGAGCGGGGCCGCCCGGTGCCCTTCCTGGGCGTCCCGGTGCCCACGCCGGCCACCGCCGAGCGCCTGGTGGCGGCCACCGGCGCCGTGCCGGTGTTCGCCGCTGCCCCCCGCCACGGCGACGGCTACCGGGTGGTGGTGCACCCGCTGCCGGTGGAGGGGCTGCTGGAGGCCGCCACTGCCCACGTCGAGGCCCTGGTGCGCGCCGATCCCCCCGAGTGGGTGTGGCTGCACAGGCGCGGGTAGGGCTATCGTCCCGCCCGACCACCCTGGCGAACCCCGAAGGGGAAAGGACCCGCCCATGCTCCCCGAGGAACACGGCTTCAAGGGCCTGATCGGCGACACCCCCATGCGCAGGCTCGAGCGCATGGTGGGCCGCGACGACGTGACGGTGTACGGCAAGCTCGAGGGCAACAACCTGGGCGGGTCGGTGAAGGACCGCGCGGCCCTGGCCATGATCACCCAGGCGGTGGATCAGGGCCTGCTGGAGGGCCGGCGCATCGTCGAGGCCACCAGCGGCAACACGGGCATCGCCCTGGCCATGATCGCCTCGCTCATGGGCCGCCCCATCACCTTGGTGATGCCCGAGAGCGCCACCCCCGAGCGGCGCGCCGTCATGAAGGCCTACGGGGCCGAGGTGCTGCTGTCCGACGGCATGGAGGACGCCATCGACATGGCGCGCGCCCTGCACGAGGCGGGCACCCACTACATGATCGACCAGTTCTCGAACCCGGCGAACCCCGAGATGCACTTCCGCACCACGGGCCCCGAGATCTGGCGCGACACGGCGGGGCAGGTCACGCACTTCGTGGCCAGCATGGGCACCACCGGCACCATCATGGGCACGGGCAAGTTCCTGAAGGCGCAGAACCCCGCGCTCAAGGTGGTGGGGGTGCAGCCGCAGGACGGCCACCAGATCCCCGGCAGCCGGAAGTGGCCCGAGGCCTACCTGCCCAAGATCTACAAGCCCGAGGGCGTGGACGAGATCCTGTTCGTCGACCGCCCCACCGCCGAGGACCACGTGCTGCGCATGACCCGCGAGGAGGGCGTCTTCGCCGGCATCTCCAGCGGCGGCGCCTGCTGGGGCGCGCTGGAGGTGGCGAAGACCGCGCCGCCCGGCGCGGTGATCGTCTTCATCGTCTGCGACCGCGGCGACAAGTACCTGTCGGTGCCGGGCCTGTTCGAGGCCTGAGCCGAAACGCTCTGCAGACCAGGTGCTTACAGCGCCAGGCTGAGCTGCGCCTCGGGCGCCTCGGGCCGCCGGAAGGGGCTCTGGGCGGGGGGGCGCGGCGCCTCGGCGGGGAAGCCCGCCGCGCGCTTCGCCCGCTCGAACAGCGCGCTCACAGCGTCGGCGTAGGTGCCCGAGCCCCGCATGCGGTGGCCGAAGCGCGGATCGTTCAGCCGGCCGCCGCGGGTCTCCTGGATGCGCTTCATGATCCGGTCGGCCCGCTGGGGGAAGCCCTGGCGGATGCGCCCCTCGAACACCGGCGCCACGGGCCCGGGCAGCCGCACCAGGATGTGGTGGGCCCACTGGGCGCCCGCGTCCCGGGCGGCCTGGAGCACGGGCGCCACCTGGCTGTCGCTGAGCCCCGGGATCACCGGCGACACGGCCACGCCCACCGGCACGCCCGCCGCCGCCAGCCGCTCGATGGCCTGCAGCCGCCGGGCCGGCGGGGGCACCCCCGGCTCGACGATGCGGGCGTGCACGGGATCGATGAAGGGCACGCTGATGGTCACCGTGAGCCAGGCGTCGCGGGCCAACGCGACCAGCAGCGCCACGTCGCGCTCGATGAGCGGCGACTTGGTGATGATGCCCACCGGGTTGCGGTGGGCCAGGCACACCTCCAGGCACGCGCGGGTGAGCCCGTAGGTGGCCTCCAGCGGCTGGTAGCAGTCGGTGTTGCCGCTGAAGACCACCAGCTCGCCCTGCCAGCCCGGCCGGCTGAAGGCCTGCTCGAGCAGCCGCGGCGCGTCGGGCTTCACCACCACCTTGCGGTCGAAGTCGGTGCCCGCCCCGAAGCCCAGGTACTCGTGGCTGGGCCGGGCGTAGCAGTAGGCGCAGGCGTGCATGCAGCCCCGGTAGGGGTTCACCGACCAGCGGAACGGGATGTCGGGGCTGTCGTTGCGCGACAGGATGCGCCGGCTGTGATCCACGAAGACCTCGGGCCGGGCCTTCGGCGGCTCGCCCAGGTACTCCACCGTGGTGGCGTGCCAGGGGTTGGGCGGGTTGTCGATGGGGGTCAGCGCCATGGGGGTGATGTTCGTGCTGAACTAAGGTTCAGTCAATTCGAAGTGCGCTCGCCGGCCCGATGGGCCCCGCTTGACAGGGCCCGGCGCCCTCGGGCCCCCTGCGCCCGCCACGGATGCCAGGGGGTGCCCATGCCCACGCCGATCCTGCTCGCGCTGCTGCTCGCCGCGCCCGTCCCGCCCGTCGCGGCGGCCCCCGACGCCGCCGCCGTCTGGCAGGGCCTGTTGGCCGCCGCGCCGACGGCGCCCGACGGTCGCCCCCTGTTCCCCGCCGACGCCCGGGTGACCGTGGCCGCCGGCGACACGCTGTTTGTCGCCGGGGCCTTCGACGGCGCCGATGGGGTGATCCGCGACCTGCGGGTGGAGGCCTGGGTGGGCGCCCTGGCGGCCGCCGGGGTGGACGGGGCCCGGGTGATGGTGCCCCACGGCGCCGGCTGGCGGCCCCTGGGCGGCCTGGACCCCACGCCGCCGCCCGCCCGGTCGCCCCGGCCCGCAGGGGCCCCGCTGGCGGTGGGCCGCCCCCTGGGCCGCGGGGTGCTCGCCGGCCGCCGCATCGCCCTGTCGGCGGGCCACGGCTGGCTCGACAACGGCGACGGCACCTGGCGCACCCAGCGCAGCCGCTGGGCCTTCGAGGGCTGCGGCGCCTGCCGGGGCATCACCGAGGACTTCTTCAACGCCGAGCTGGCCCACCGCTACATCCTGCCCCTGCTGCACGCCGCGGGCGCCACGGTGATCCCCGTGCGCGAGCCCGACGCGTCCACCGCCGAGCCGGTGATCGTGGACGACGGCGGCGCCGGCTACGGCGAGGCGGGCGCCTGGATCGACGGCAACAGCCCCGGCGGCTACGACGGCGACTACCGGGTGCTCATGCCCGAGGTCGAGGGCGAGGCCCGCTTCGCCCTGGGCGGCGCCCCCGGCCTGCGCCGGCTGGCCCTGCGCTGGCGCGAGGGCGACAACCGCACGACCCAGGCCCGGCTGACGGTGGATCACCGCGGCGGCCGCACCACCCTGGACCTGGACCAGCGCCGGGTGGGCCGGCTGTGGTTCGACCTGGGCGCCTACTGGCTCGACGGCAACAGCCGGCTGACCCTGAGCAACGCGGCGGGCGCGGGCGCCCTCATCGCCGACGCCCTGAAGATCGGCGGCGGCCTGCACCCTGCGGCCGGGCACCCCTGGTGGCAGATGTCGGCGCAGGTCTACCTGGAGGCCCACGATCCGCTGGCGGGTGTGGGCGGCAGCAACGACGTGGTGATCCGCCCGCGCCACGCCGAGGCGGCGGGCGCCGATCTGTACCTGTCCATCCACGCCAACGCCTCGGGGGTGGCGGGCGGCAGCCGGGCCAACGGCCTGAGCACCTACCGCTACAACTGTCAGCGCTACGGCGATCACAGCCCGGCCGCCGCGGCCGTGGACTGCGACGAGCCCCCGGGCTCGGCGGCGCTCACCGAGGCCGTCCACCGCGAGATCCTGGCCCGCGTCCGCGGCCAGTACGACCCCGGCTTCCGCGACGTGGGCACCCGCGTGGCCAACTTCGGCGAGCTGCGCGAGCTGGTGGGCGCCCCCGGCGTGCTGGTCGAGACGGGCTTCTTCGACAACCTGGCCGATCCCGTGGGCGACGCCCGCCAGCCCGACAACAAGGCCCTGCACGATCCCCGCTGGCGCGAGGCCGTGGCCCTGGGCGTGGTGACGGGCGTGGCCCGCTACTTCGATCCGGCGGCCCCGGCGGTGCCCGAGCGGCCCACCGGGCTGAGCGCGGTGAACCAGGCCGACGGCACCCTGGCGCTGAAGTGGGACGCGGTGGAGGGCGCCACGGGCTACCGGGTGTTCATCGCCAGCGACGGCCGGGCCTTCGACGACGGCGTGCCCACGCCGGGGCCCCGCTACGTCACTGCCGGCCTCACGCCGGGGCGGGTCTACAGCTTCCGGGTGGCCGCCACCAACCGCACGGGCCAGGGCTTCGCGAGCCAGGCGGTGGCCGCCCGGTTCCGGGGCGCCCGCCTGCCCGAGGGCGTGCCCGCGGCCGAGGCCCTGCTGGTGCTGGGCTACGACCGCCGCGACGCCTGGGTGCAGGGCGAGGACAACGACCTGCTGTACGCCGTGGAGCACGGCGACGCCCTGGCCGCGGTGGAGGGCCTGTTCTTCGACGGCGCCCTGGACGAGCGGGTGGGCCTGCAGGAGGAGGATCTTGCGCTGGACGGCTACGCCCTGGTGAGCGTGGCCGCCGGCAAGGACAGCACCGAGCACGACGCGGTGGCCCCCGCCCTGCGCGACGCCCTGCGGGCCTACCTGGACGGCGGCGGCCGGCTGATCCTGTCGGGCGAGGAGATCGGCTGGGACCTGGTGGAGCGCTCCGACGACCCCGCGGAGGCGGCGTGGCTGGCCGACGTGCTGGGCGCCGAGTACGTGGCCGACGACGCCGACGCCTTCGCCATGAACGGCGCGGGCGCCTTCGCCGGCGTCGGTGAGGTGGCTCTGGACGACGGCAGCGCCGGCGTCTACGAGGTGCGCTACCCCGACGTCTGGGCGCCGGTGGGCGAGGGGGCCGAGCTGGCCTTCCTGTACCCCGACGGCACGGGCGCGGCGGTGGCCACCGACCGCAGCCTGCTGTTCGGCGCCGGCCTGGAGGCGGTGGTGCCCGCCGCGGCCCGCCGGGCGGTATACCAGGCCGCGGTGGGCCGCCTGGGCGTGGCGGGGCAGCCCGGCGACCTGGATCTGGACGGCGCCCCCGACGCCTGCGAGCGCCGCCACGGCTTCGACGATCGCGACGGGGCCGACGGGGCCAGCGACACCGACGGCGACGGCCGCGACCTGGCGCAGGAGTGCGCCGACGGGACCGACCCGAACGCGGCCGACGCCCCCGCCGCCGACGGCGGCGTGCCCGACGAGGGGCCGCCCGAGGACCTGGGTGCCCCCGACGCGGTGACGCTCGACCAGGGCGTCACGCCCGACGCCGAGGCTGATCTGGGCGTCGTCGAGGATCAGGCCGTCGCCCAGGACCAGGCCCTGCCCCTGGACGGCGCCGTGCCCGACGCGCGCCCGGACGCGGCGCCCGCCCGCGACCAGTTCGTGCCCGCCGATCGGGGGGTGACCGTGTTCGTGGACGCGGGCGTCAGCCGGGCCCGCCAGGACGACGGCGGCTGCCGCGGCGTGCCCGGCCCCGCCCCGCTGCCCGGCGTGGTCAGCCTGCTGGGCCTGGCGTGGGCCCTTCGGCCACGACGTGGGGGGCGCCGCCCGGGCCGGCGATGATCCGCGCCTCGATGCCGTAGAGCGCCCGCAGCAGCGGCGGCGTCAGCACCTGGGCGGGCGCGCCCAGCGCCTGCACGCCGCCCCCGCCCAGGGCCAGCACCCGGTCGGCCACTCGGGCGGCCAGGTTCACGTCGTGCAGCACCGTCACCACCGCCCGCCCCGCGGCCGCCAGCCGGCGAATCAGCGTGCCCAGGCGCAGCGCCGCGGCGGGATCCAGGGCGGCGGTGGGTTCGTCCAGCAGCAGCGTGTGGGCCCCTTGGGCCAGGGCCAGGGCGATCCAGGCTCGCCGGCGCTCACCCCCCGACAGGGTCTCCAGCGGCCGGTCGGTCAGGTCGGCCAGATCCACCGCCGCCAGGGCCGCGGTGACCGCCGCGGCGTCCGCCTGGGGATCGCCCCCCGTCCACCACGGCCCCCGGTGGGGCAGCCGCCCGCGCTCGGCCAGGCCGCGGGCCGTCAGCCCCGGCGGCGCCACGGGGTGCTGGGGCAGCCAGGCCAGCGCCTGCGCCGCCTGCTTCGGCGCCCAGGCGCGCAGGGGGGCGTCGCCCAGCGTCACCTGCCCGGCGCGAGGCATCAGCCGCCCCGCCAGCGTGCGCAGCAGGGTGGACTTGCCGGCGCCGTTGGGCCCGATCACGGCCGTCACGCTGCCCGCCGGGAAGGCCGCGTCCACGCCCGCCACCACGGCAGGGCCGCCGGGCCAGCCGCAGGCCAGCCCTGCGCAGGCCAGCTCCGGGGCCGGGCCGCTCACAGGAAGTCCTGGGGATCCACGTCCACCACCACCCGCAGGTCGCCCGGGCGCTCGGGGGTGGCCGCCTCGATGGCGTCCAGCAGGGTGCGCAGCCGGTCCCGCCGCTCAGCGGTCAACAGCAGGCCCCAGCGCACGCGGTCGCGGAGCACCGCCAGCGGCAGGGGCGCCGGGCCCTGCAGCCGGGTGCCGCCGGTGTTCGCCCCCGCCCGGGCGGCCGCGTGCCCCAGCCGCTTCGCCAGGGCCTCCACGGCGCGGGCGTTCTTGCCGTCCACCCGCACCTGGGCGGCGTAGGTGAACGGCGGGTAGCCCATGAGCTGCCGGCGCGGCAGCTCCACCGTGGCGAAGCGGGCGTGGTCGTGGTCCACCAGCGCCTCCAGGGCGGGCACGGCGGGGTCGTAGGTCTGCACCAGCACCCGCCCGGGCTTGTCGGCCCGGCCCGCGCGCCCGGCCACCTGGGTCAGGAGCTGGAAGGTGCGCTCCGCCGCCCGGAAGTCGGGGAAGTTCAGCCCCGCGTCCGCCGCCAGCACCCCCACCAGGGTCACCCCGGGGAAGTCGTGGCCCTTGGTCACCATCTGGGTGCCCACCAGGATGTCGATCTCGCGCTTGCGGATCTGGGTGAGCAGCGTGCGCAGGGCGCGGGTGGTGGTGATGACGTCGCGGTCCATGCGCCCGATGCGCGCCTGGGGGAACAGCCCGCGCAGGGCGTCCTCGACCTTCTCGGTGCCGCGGCCCACGGGCGCCAGACGATCGGCGCCGCAGCTCGGGCAGGCGGGCGGCCGCGGGCGGATCCGATCGCAGTAGTGGCAGCGCAGGTGTTGCCGGCGGGCGTGCCAGGTCATGGCCACGTCGCAGGCGTCGCACTCCAGCACGAAGCCGCAGCCCTCGCAGTGCACTGCGCTGGCGTAACCCCTTTTGTTCAAGAACAAAATCGCCTGCTCACCCTTGGCCAGCGTCTCGGCCAGGGCGTCGCGCAGGGGCCGGCTGAGGAAGGGCGCGTCATCCTCGGGGGGGCGGTGCACGCGCAGATCCACGATGTGCACCGTGGGCAGGGTGGCGCCCGTGGGCCGCTCGGTGAGCGCCAGCCGCGCCAGCTTGCCCCGCTGCACGTTCAGCTCGGTCTCCAGCGAGGGGGTGGCCGTGCCCAGCACCACCCGGGCGCCCTGCCGCAGGCCGCGCACCAGCGCCATGTCGCGGGCGTGGTAGCGCACGCCCTCGCCCTGCTTGTACGAGCCGTCGTGGGCCTCATCCACCACGATCAGGCCCAGGTCGGGCACGGGCGCGAACAGGGCCGAGCGGGCGCCGATGGCCACCCGCACCTCGCCCCGCTTCAGGCGCCGCCACTGGTCGAAGCGGGCCCCGTCCGACAGGCCGCTGTGCAGGACGGCGATGGCGTCCCCCAGCCGGGCTCGGAAGCGCCGCACGAGCTGCGGGGTCAGGGCGATCTCGGGTACCAGCACCAGGGCGCCGCGGCCCGCCGCCAGGGCCCGCTCGATGGCGTGCAGGTACACCTCGGTCTTGCCGCTGCCGGTGACGCCGTGCAGCAGGAAGGCCTTGAACCCGTCGCCCGCGATGGCCGCCACGGCCCGCTGCTGCCCGGCGTTCAGGGCCGGGGGCGTGTCGCGGGCCACCGGCTCGCCGAAGAAGGGATCGCGGAGCACCTCCACGGCCTCCTCGGCCACGGCGCCCTCGTCGATGAGCTGCTTCAGGTGCCCGGTGGCGTTGGGGAAGGCCTCACGCACCTCGCTGGCCAGCACGGCGCCCTTGCCCACGAGCCAGGCGTGGATCTCATCGCGCTTCAGGGGGCGCCCGCCGGGGCCCCGGGGCTCGACGGGCGCGGGGGCCACCGCCCGCACGGCCCGCTCGGTGCGCACGTCCACCCGCGGGGCGGCCAGCACCGACGCGCGCACCACCAACCCCGCGTCCAGCAGCCGCGTCACCTGCCCGGCGTTCAGCGGCGGCTCGATGGCCTCCAGCGGCCCCTCGCCGCCCTGCCGCGCCAGCCAGGCCAGCGACTGCCCCGTGGCGCCCGGCTCGTGGGCGGCGCGGCCCGCGGCGGTGAGGGCCAGGCCCGGCACCCCCTTGGCGTTGATGCCCGCCGGGTGCGCGGCCCGCAGCACCTCGCCCACGGGCGCGCGGTAGTAGTCGGCCATCCACAGCAGCAGCCGCAGCAGGGGGCCGTCGAAGGTGGGGGCGTCCGGGGGATCCAGCAGCTCGCGCACGGCCGCCAGCTTCACGTCGGGCGGCGCGGGGGTGTCCACGGCCACCACGTAGCCCACCAGGGCCCGGCGGGCGAACTGCACCAGTACCCGCGCCCCCGGCACCGCCCGGCCCACGTCGCCTGGCCTCAGGCGGTAGTGGAAGGCCTGTCGCAGCGGCACGGGCACCGCCACCTCGACGGTGTGCAGGGGCGCCTCGGATCCGCTCACCGGGCACGCTCCAGGGCCAGCCGCCACCGCCCGCCCACGCGCAGCCGCACCTCGGTGGGCGCCCCCTGGGCCTCGCCGGCCTCGTCCGCCCAGCCCAGCAGCTCCAGGTCCAGGTCGCCCTCGGGATCAGGGGCCAGCACCCGGCGCAGGGCGTGGCTGTCCTGGTCGAACCACAGCTCGGCCCCCCGGCCCAGCACGTGCACCACCTGCTCGCCGTGCAGGCTGAGCTTGTGGGCGCCCGAGGCCAGCCCGATGCGCTGGGCCGCCCGCCGAGGATCTGCGGCCCGGAACAGGTCGTCCAGCAGCGCCCGCACCCGCGGCGGGGGCAGCAGCGCCGGCTCGCCCTCAGCGGGATCGGCGCCGGTGGCGGTGGCCGTGCGCCCGTCGGCCGCCCGCGCAGCGAAGCGGGCGACCTTGCCGTCGAAGCGCCACTCGCAGTCCACACCCAGCGGCCGACCTTGCAGCCACACCCGGCCGGTGAAGCGCAGCCGGCGCCCCCGGCCGGCCTGCAGCCGCTTCGCCGCGAAGCGCAGCCGGGCGGTGGGGGGCAGCAGGTAGCCCAGGGCCACCGCGGGCCAGAGGCCCAGGGGCGCGAGCAGCAGCAGTGCGCGTCGGGTGAGCATCCCGGGGTTCTGCCCAGGTCCCCCCGTCACCGTCAAGCGGGTGTCCGGTAACACCCAGGGGCCCTCAAGGCTCCATGCCTTCGCGCCGATGGCTGGGCGTCCACCGCGTGGGCCGCGCCGTGGTGCGATCGAGGAGGCCCCTATGTCAGTGACCGTCGAAGTCCCCACCGGCGCCCTCGCAGACGCCGCCGTGCACGCCGCGCTGGGGCGGCTCATCGACGCCCTCGCCCGCCACACCGCCCGGCGCACCGCCCCCGTGAAGGGGGCGCCGGCGGTCATCACCGCCTCCACGGGCCCCGACCCCGGCGCCTCGCACGTGGCCGGCGGCGACCACTTCACCGACTTCGAGGCCGCGCTGCCCGAGCGCTCCCGAGCCTTCCTCGAGTTGGTGCGCGAGCGGGGTGTGCTTGGCATCCACGACGCCATGGCAGCGCTGGGTGTGGCCCGTGGCAAGGCCATGGGCGGCATCACCGGCAGCATCGCGCGCTGGGCGCCGGAGTATGGGGTCACCGTGCCCTTCGAGGCCGTCCGGGGCCCGGACGGGCGCCGCGCCTGGCGTTGGATTGGGCAGGACCGTGCCCCGGCGCCCCCCGTGCCGGTCCGTCGCCGCCGGCGCCGCGGGCGGGGGGCCCCCTCCACCGGGCCGGCCGAGCGGGCGCCCGCCCCGGAGCCCTCGGAGCCCGTTCAGGCCGCGCCCCCGCCGGGCAACGCCCTGGCCGAGGTGCTCGAGGCGCTGCCGCCCGAGTCCGCCCGCTTCCTCCAGATGCTCGTCACGCGGGGACGGCTGACCCAGAGCGACGCCCTGCGCCACCTGGGGCTCGCCAGGGCCCAGGGGCTGGCCCGGGTGCTCGACCCGCTCGAGGCGGCGCTGGCGGATCACGGCCTGAGCGACCGCCTGCACCGCACGGTCGACGAACGGGGCCGGCAGGGCTGGCGCTGGGGGCACGAAGAGAGCCACCCGCCCGCGCCCAGCACGCCGGAGCACCCGGATCGGGGGTTGGCGGGCGTGCGGGTGCGCAAGGCCCCCGGCCACTGACCGCGGTCTCCGGTCAGGCTGAACCCAGCGCGCGGGACGCCGGCCACGCCCCGGGCGTTGGACGGCCTCGATGCCCCTGGCCGGCCGTTGAGATGCGCGGTCTGCTGGGAACCTGTGAGGCGGCAGCCCGGGTGGGGCCTGACGGGCGACCCGGACGATGGGCGCGGGCAAGTCTGTATCCGATGAGGAATCTGCACAATCGGGCTCACAGGGTACTTGGAGGCATCTTGCTGCTTTGGTGGCTTCGATTGCTTCTACCCGGCTGTCAGCGGACCCAGATCCCCGGAATGAAAAGATTTCAGGCTTGAATCGGTGCCTCGCCTTCTGGCATCAAGCCGCCGCGGGAGGGCGGCGCGAGGTGGGGGGCGCGACGCCAAACCTTCGGTTTTCGGCTCAGGTGTGTCATGGCAGTCAAACTCTCGATCGACCTTGAGGCCCTCCAGGATCCGTCGGTGGCGCAGGCCCTGGCTGATCTGATGGCCGCCTTGGGCCCCGAAGCCAGCCAGGCGGTCCGCAGCGCCACCCCGGTGACGTTGAGCGTCCCCCCGGCGCCCGTCGTGTCGCACCCGGTCACCGTGATCCCGACCGCTGCGCCCGCAGCGCCGGCGACGGTGACCGTCGCACAGGCCTACGTGGAGTTCGTCGAGGGCCTGGCGGAGAAGCCGCGCATGTTCCTCGAGCTGCTCCGCCACCGCGGCCGCCTGCGCATCGACGAGGCCATGGCCGCGCTGGGCATCGACCAGCCCAAAGCCATCGGTGGCATCACCGGTGCCATCGGTCGCTGGGCACCCGCCCGTGGGATCCCGGTGCCGTACGCCCCCATCCGCATCGATGGCAAGCGGGCGTGGAAGTGGACGGGCGTGCCCGGGCTGTCCAGCGCCCCCATCGATCCCACCACTCGGCCGCCCGCGGTGCCGGCCTCCGAGGCGCCCGAGCCGATCGCAGCGATCCTCGAGATCCCCGACTCGGTGCTGCCGCCCCTGCCCCCCGTTCGCGCGGGTCGGGCGAAGGCCAGCGATGGGCCCGGGGCGTTCCTGGCGGAGCCTGAGCCGCTGAAGCCAGCGCCCAAGAAGAAGGCCGAGCCCGCGAAGCCAGCGCCCAAGAAGGCCGAGCCCGCGAAGGCGGCGCCCAAGCAGGCCGAGCCCGCGAAGGCGGCGCCCGCCCCGGTGGTGACGTTGCCCGAGGATCCCAACGCGCGGTTCGTGCGGTTCATCACCGAGCTGCCCGAGGAGGCGCAGGCCTTCCTGCGGCTGGTGTACGAGCGGGGCACCCTGACCATGCCGGACGCTGTGCGCCACTTCGGGCTCGCCCGGCCGCGCTCGGTGGGCAAGATGACCGAACCCATCAACCGTCTGTCGCAGGCCTGGGGCTTGCCCATGCCATACGAGTCGGAGCGCAGCGAAGAGGGCTGGCGCTTCTGGCGGTGGCGCGGCTTCGACTGACGGCTCCGCCCGTGGTTCAAGTCCAGAGACGCGCGGCGTGCGTGAGCGCGGGCGACGTGGCCTGGCACCGAGTTTCTACTGATTGAGTTCCTTCGGTTCCTTCTGATAGGGTCAGCCCGTCTAAGGCGTGCTGTCCTACCCTCTCCAAAGGGCCCGTCTGTTTTCCCGGCTCGCGCCGCAGCGCGCTGAGCGGAGCGATGTGAGGCAAGAATGAGTATCAAGGTGACCGTCCCCCGGGAGCGTCTGTCCGATCGGGCCGTGGCCGAGGCGCTGGCCCGGCTGCTCCTGGCCATGGGTGAGCGGGGCTCAAAGGCAGCAGCCACCGACGCCCGGGTCCCCGCGGCGGTGCCGAGCCGAGCCACCCCGGTGGCCCCCCGACCTGCGGTGGTCACGATCGCACCGGCCCTGCCCGACGCCGGGGCGGCCACCGCGTCGGCCACGCCGTCCCTGGCCGAGTTCGTGGAAGGCATGCCGGCCAACACACGGCGGTTCATGCAGCTCCTACAGAGGCAGAAACGGGCCACCGTCTCCGAAGTGGTCGCCTTCCTGGGCCTGTCCACCCCCAAGGCGGTGGGCGGGATCACCGGCGCCATCGCCCGCTGGGCCCCGGTCCGCGGGCTGGAGCTGCCCTTCGAGG
Organism: Myxococcales bacterium; assembly: GCA_020633555.1. Lineage (GTDB taxonomy): Bacteria > Myxococcota_A > Bradymonadia > UBA7976 > UBA1532 > JACKDL01. The sequence continues at coordinate 90,454 of JACKDL010000002.1, forward strand.
CCATCAAGCTGGACGGGGAGCGGGCCTGGCGCTGGCTGGCGGGTGATACGCCGGACCTGGGCGATCCGGGGCCGGGCGAGGGCCCGATCGCGGCCACGGCCCCAGCGGCCACGACCCCGGCCGTCGCCCCGCTCATCCCCGCCGCAGCCCCCGCCGCGGCCCCCGCCCCGGTGAAGGCGGCGGCGCCGGCCGTCCCGGAGGCCCCCAAGGCCGCGAAGGTACCCAAGGCCGCGAAGGCACCCAAGGCCGCGAAGGCACCCAAGCCCCCCAAGGCCCCCAAGGCCCCCAACGTGACGAAGGCTGAGACGCCGGCGGCTCCCAGGCTGAGCGAGACCGAGGTGCTCAAGGCGTTGCAGGCCCAGCTCAAGGGCAAGACGCTGGCGCTGCTGGAGCTGGTCCACGGCGAGGGGCAGGTGCGCATGACCGACGCCTGCACCGCCTTGGGCCTGAGCAAGGGCTCGGCGGTGGGCGCGCTCGCGCGCGAGATCAACACCGCGGCCAGCGCCCTGGGGGGCGCCGAGGTGCTCGTGCAGGGCGCCTCGGTCACCGGCGGGCGCACCTATGCCTGGTACACGGCCGATCTGTCCGTGCCGGCCCCGCGCTTCCCCACGCCGCCGGGCCTGCCCGTGGTGGCCGCGCCCACGCGGCCCGGCAGCGAGCCGCCCCGGCGCCCCGAGGTGCCGAAGCTGCCCGAGGCGGTGGCGCAGGAGCGCCCGAGCAGCATGCCGGGTGTGCGCCGCCGCCGCGTCGCGCCCCGCTGACCCCGCCCCGTTCGGCTGCCTCGTCCGCTCGCCCCAAGGGGGCGGGGATTGTCGCAAGCCCATGATCTGAAATCGGTTGTCGGATTTTTCGGGTTCCCCTTGACACCCGTTTTTCGGGGCTTAGCTCTTTAGCCGTTCGGCTGGGGAGCCGGGGGCCAGCGGCCCTCCCAAGGCATCCCGAGCCACCCTGACAGATGACCGTGAACAGATCCGACGGCCCGCGCTGGCTGCCAAGGCACCGGTGCGCCTGCGACCCTGGGAGGAAAGCCATGTTGTTCCGCTTCGACGATCTCGACCGGACCTTCGACTTCATGAACGACCTGCACCGCCGGCTGGACCAGGCCCTGGCGCAGGTGGGCGTGGTGGACGTGCCCCGCGCCGAGCACTTCGGCTGGGCCCGGCTGACCCAGCAGGATGACGCGCTGACCCTGCGGGCGGATCTGCCCGGGGTGGCCGATCGCGACCTGGAGCTGAGCCTGCAGGAGGACGTGCTGACGGTCACCGCGTCCCGCGAGGTGGCGGTGCCCGAGGGCTACGAGAAGGTGCACGCCCAGGAGCGGCGGCCCTTCAAGTTCACCCGCAGCTACTCGCTGCCCTGCCGGGTGGATCCCGAGAAGGTGGCCGCCCGCCTGGAGAACGGCGTGCTCGAGGTGCGGCTGCACAAGGCCGAGGCCGTGCAGCCCCGGCAGATCACGGTGGTGCGCGGCTGAGCCCCGGGGCCCGGTGCGCGAGACAGCAACCCACGAACACAGATCACAGGAGGATCCCATGACCACCGAGAGCAAGCGCCCCGTGCGCGTCGAGACCCCGCCCATGGACATCTTCGAGAACGCCGACGGCTTCCTGCTGCGCGCCGACATGCCGGGCGTGCCCAACGCGGGGCTGACGGTGGAGCTCGACAAGGGCCTGCTGACCCTGCAGGGCGACCGCCCGCTCAGCGAGGACGGCGAGCGGTTCATGAGCTACCGCCGCCGCTTCCAGGTGCCCCGCGACATCGACGGGGGCCAGGTGACGGCCCACTTCGAGCACGGCGTGCTCCAGGTGCGGCTGCCCCGCAGCGAGGCCGCGAAGCCCCGCAAGATCCCCGTCGTCGTGGGCTGAGCCGCCCGCCCCGCCCGCGCCGCTACTCCACCACCGCCGCCGCCGGCAGCCACACCCGGCCGCCGTCGGCGGCGTCCCAGGCCTCCAGGGCCAGGCGCCAGGTCGCTGGCGCGTCCGCCGTCAGGCGCAGGTTGCTCGAGTCGGCCCCCACGGTGAGCCCGTCTCCCCCCACGGGCCCGCCGAAGTTGGCCGCCGCCCCCCACGCCAGATCCGCGAACTTGTAGGTGTGTTCCCCCGCGCCCAGCGCAATGTCCGCGGCGTACCGGCCGGGACCCACGGGCACCAGGCGATCCCGCGCCATCCACGCGCTGAAGCTGCCCCGCGCGAACAGGGCCACGCCCTCCAGGGGGTCGTCGGCCGGGCGCAGGGTCCGCACGGTGGCGGGCGCCCAGGGCACCACCCGCTGACCGGCGGGCGTGGCCGCCAGCAGATCCACCGCCGCGGCGGTGGCCAGCTCGGCGCGGCCGTCGGGGAAGCCCAGCAACACCACCAGCCCGTCGGCGCCCGGCGGCGCCCGCAGGGTCCACCCGTCGGCGGCGCGGGCCAGGGCGGCCGGGCGGCCGTCGGTGGTCAACGCGCGGGCCCAGGTGTGGCCGGCCGTGGGTGGGATCAGGGCCACTTCGCCCAGGACCCGCCGATCGATGGTGACGGTCAGCTCGGCGGCCTCCACGGGGGGGCGATCCCAGGGCCCCACCTCGGCGCGCACCCGCAGCTCGCCCTGCTCGGGCAGGCCCGTGGCGTCCAGGTCCAGCCGGTAGGGGGGCGCGAGGTCGATCCCCGCGGGCCGTTCGGGCACGCCGTCGCCCCGGATCCACCACTGCACCTGCACCGGGCCCTGTGCCTCCACCCGGGCCTCGACGCTGATGCGCTCGGCGCCGGCGCCCACCCGGGCGGGGCCGCTCACCGCCACCGCGCCCACGCGGCCGGCGCTCATGGGGCCCTCGGCGCGCAGCACGGCGAAGTCCAGGCCGGGCACGGTCAGGGTCAGGCGGCCGGCGGCGTCGCTCTGCGCCCGCAGCTCGCCATAGGCGGGCACGAAGGCCGTGGAGGGGCTGTCGGTGGGCACGGTGACGGTCTGCGGCCCGGCGGCGGTGTTCACCACCACCAGGTACTCGACGCCCTCGCCCGGCACGGCCCGGCTGCAGGCGTAGACGCCCGGGCCATCGGCCTGGGCGAAGCGCTCGAGCTGCACCCCGTGGCGCAGGGCCGGGTGGTCGCGGCGCACCCGGCCCAGGTGGAACAGGCCCTCGCGGAGGGGGTGGTCCAGCTCTTCGTGGTTGGCGCGGGCGGGCGTGCTGTCGGTGCCGAGCTGGCGCTGGCCCTGCCAGTCGGGCACCTGGGTGGGCAGCATGTCCTGCCGGCTGCCGCCCCCCGGGCTGCCCACGAAGCCTTGCTCGTCCCCGTAGTAGATGGCCGGCGCGCCGCGGGTGAAGAACAGCAGCGCGTGGCCCAGCCGCAGCCGGGCCAGCGCCTCGCCTTCGCTCAGCCCGGGGCGGTCCTCGAACAGGAACGCCGCGAAGCGGCCCATGTCGTGATTGCCCAGGAAGGTCACCAGGTTGCGGGCGTCGCCCTCGGCGGTCAGGTAGTGGTCGTCGCGGGCGAAGACCTGGGCCAGGCGGGCGGGCGGCTGGCCCTGCGACACCACCTGCCGCAGGGCCGCCTGCAGCGGGAAGTCCAGGGCCGAGGGCAGCCGGCCCACGGTGACGTAGCGCCCCACGGCCGCCGGATCGCCCTCCCAGATCTCGCCGAACAGGGTGAACCACGGCGCCCCCGCGGCGCGCACGCCCGCCACGAAGGGGGGCCACAGCGGCAGATCCACGTGCTTCACCGTGTCGACCCGGAAGCCGTCGACGCCCGTGCGGCGCACCCAGTCCGCGAAGAGGGCGGTGAGGCCGGCCACCACCGCCGGCTGGCGGGTGTCCAGGTCGTCCAGGCCGTGGAAGTCGCCGTACACCGTGCTCTCGCCGGTGAAGGTGCTGTTGCCCCGGTTGTTGTAGTGCTGCGGATCGTTGAGCCAGGCCGGCGCCTTCACCCCGGCCAGGTCCGCCGGCACCACCGGGGTGTAGGCGGGCTGGCTGAGGGGGCGGTAGTCGGTGCGCCCCTCGGCGTACTGGATGACGTCGGCGGTGTGGTTGAGCACCACGTCCAGGAACACCTTCATCTCGCGGGCGTGGGCTGCCTGCACCAGGGCCACCAGATCGGCCTCGGTGCCCAGGTGGGGATCCACCCGCTCGAAGTCCAGGCCCCAGTAGCCGTGGTAGGCCCCGCTGGTGCGCTGCACCGCGCGCTGGCCCACCACCGGCGTGATCCACAGGGCCGTGATGCCGAAGCCCTGCAGGTAGTCGAGGTGCGCGGTGAGCCCCCGCAGGTCGCCGCCATGCCAGAAGCGCTCGGCGGTGGGATCGAAGCCGCCGTGGGTGACGCTGCCTTCCGGGCCGCCCAGGTCGTTGGTGGGATCGCCGTTGGCGAACCGGTCGGTGAGCACGAAGTAGATGATCTCGTCGGCCAGCGGGCGGTCGAGGGGCGACGGGGGGCCGGCGTCGGGGGCCTGGGCGTCGGGGGCCTGGGCGTCGGGGGCCTGGGCGTCGGTGGCCTCAGCGTCGGTGGCCGGGGCGTCGGGGCCCAGGTCCTCGGCGTCGCCGTCCAGCCCCGCCCCGTCGGCCCCGGCGTCGGTCCCCGCTGCGCCCACGCCGCGATCCACCGCGGGGTCGAGCCGGGGCGCGGCCACCGGATCACAGCCCGCCAGGCTCACGCCCAGCAGGGTCCAGCCCAGCAGCCCGATCAGGGCCCACCTCTGCCGCACGGCGCCTCCTTCCCCAGGACGCCGCGAGGATAGCCGCGGGCCCGCCGGCGCCGAAATCCCCGATGGCCGGGGCGCCCCCGCGCCGCTATGCTCCCGGCGCTCAACGCCCCCTGGAGGCCGCCTTGAAGTTCTTCATCGACACCGCCGACGTGAACGAGATCCGCGAAGCCAGCGCCCTGGGCCTGCTGGACGGCGTGACCACCAACCCCTCGCTGGTGGCCCAGACGGGCCGCAAGTTCGAGGACGTGCTGGCCGAGATCGTCGAGATCGTCGACGGCCCCATCAGCGCCGAGGTGGTCAGCACCGACTTCGCCGGCATGAAGGCCGAGGCACAGAAGCTGGCGGCCATCCACGAGAACATCGTGGTGAAGATCCCGCTCATCAGCGAGGGCCTGAAGACGGTGGCCTGGTGCGCCGATCGGGGCATCCAGACCAACGTGACCCTGTGCTTCTCGCCCCTGCAGGCGCTGCTGGCCGCCAAGGCCGGCGCCGACTACATCAGCCCCTTCGTGGGCCGGCTGGACGACGTGGGCCACGAGGGCATGGACCTCATCGGCGACATCGTCGAGATCTACCGCAACTACGACTTCGACACCGAGGTGCTGGTGGCCAGCATCCGGCACCCGCTGCACGTGCTCGAGGCAGCTCGGCTGGGCGCCGACGTGGTGACCGTGCCCTTCAAGGTGCTGGGGCAGCTCGTCAAGCACCCGCTCACCGACATCGGCCTGCAGAAGTTCCTGGCCGACTGGGAGAAGGTGCCCAAGCCCTGAACGGGCGCGCCGCCCGCCCTGCCGAGGGCCCGGTCCGGGGCCCTGATCCGCACCAGAAGTAGCGCCCCGTCGGAGCCAGGGGGCATACTCCCCCACGGTCCATGTGGGGGAAGCGCGGGTGGATTGGGTCGTCCTCGAAGTCATCCATGACGCCGGCGCCCGGCTGGACGCCATCCGGCTGAGCGACGGCGAGCGCAAGGTGCTCTTCGAGTCGCCGCACCCGCAGCCGCTGCACGCCGCCCTGAACCCCGCCGGCACCCGGGTGCTGGTGGACGCGGTCACCCACTCGACGCTGCGGGCGCGCCACCGGTCACGGCTGGGGCTGGTGAACCTGGAGCGCGTGGGTGTGGGCTGGCCCAGCCAGTCCCTGGATCCCAAGTGGCACCTGTCCCACGGCGTCTTCGATGACACGGGCTTCCGGGTGGCCTACGAGGGCGCCTACGACGGGGTGCCCATCAGCGACATCTACGTCTGTGAGGTGCAGATCAGCGGCAACTCGGTGCGCGGCGAGGTGGTGGCCGGCGCGGGCAACCCCCAGAAGCTGGGCTGCGCCCGGCCGACGTTCCTGCCCGGCGGCCAGCAGCTCCTGTACCTGCGCAACACCCGGCCCGACGGCGCCTGGGAGCTGTGCCTGCTGGATCTGGAGCGCTCGGGCGACTCGGCCTGGCTGCTCGAGGGGCGCGCGCCGTCGGTGCTGTCGCTGACCCTCACCGAGGGCGCCGAGGTGGTGCCCGATGTGCCGGTGGTCTACTGCGAGCCCCTGAAGACGGCGTACTGGGCGGGCAAGACCCGCGGGGGCAGCCGGCAGGTCATCCGCGCCACCCGCCTGGGCGATCGGGCCCACCGCGACCTGGGCCGGGCCCACCTGCGCATCGAGGAGATCTGCGTCGCGCCCGAGGGCGAGCTCATCGCCTACGCCGCCGACGGGCAGCTCTGGCTGGCCGACAGCGAGAGCGGGGCGTCGGTGGCGCTGTCGTCGGGGGAGCCCGAGGGCAGCCACCGGGGCCTGACCTTCGACCTCGAGGGCGGCCGGCTGTTGTTCTGCACCAGCGACGCCGAGGGCGCCCGGGTGCGCGCGATCCAGCTCAGCGATCGCAGCTCGCAGGTGCTGCACGAGCTGGGCGACGTGAGCGTGGTGGGCCTGCACGCCCTGCCCGACACCCTGAAGGTCAACGCGCGGATGTCGGCGCTGGCCGACGTGCAGCTCTCGACGCCGCGGCCCGTGGAGGAGACGCCCACCATGGTGGACGGGGACCTGCACGCTGCCCTGATGGCCGAGCTGGCGAAGGAGGGGGCCGCGCCGGCGCCCGAGCCCGTGGGCGCCGATCTGGAGACGCCGCCGCCGCGGGTGGTGGCGCCCGAGCGGCCCGCCACGGAAGAGGTGCTGGCCGCGGTGGCGGCCGAGGTCGAGGCCCACGAGGCCGAGGTGGAGGTTCGGGCGGCGGTCGAGGCCGAGCCCGAGGCCGAGACCGAGGCAGACGCCGAGCCTGCAGAAGAGGGCGGGGCCGAAGCACAGCCCGAGGCCGAAGCACAGCCCGAGGCCGAAGCACAGCCCGAGGCCGAAGCACAGCCCGAGGCCGAAGCTGACGCCGAGCCCGGGGCCGACGCAGACGCCGAGCCACACCCCGAGGCCGAAGCTGACGCCGAGCCCGGGGCCGACGCAGACGCCGAGCCCGGGGCCGAGGTAGACGCCGAGGCCGAACCACAGCCCGAGGCCGAACCACAGCCGGAGGCCCCCGCGGCCGAGGTTGTCGCCCCCGCGCCGCCCCCGGCCCTGGACAGCGTGGGCCTGGACCCCGCGCAGGACTTCGCCCGCTGGATGAAGCGGGTGCCCACCAGCCCCGATCCGGGGGCGCTGCTGCAGGCCCTGGCCACGCGGCGCGACGACGCGGCCGTGCGCGAGGGGGCCCGGCTGTATCTGGGCACCCAGCGGCGGCGGGCGGCGGGCCGCGACGACGCCCCCCAAGAGCTGATGTTCGCCCTGGCGGCCGCCGCGCACCTGCAGCTCGAGGAGGCGCAGCGGGATCTGGTGGCCCTGTGCGAGCGGGCGCGCCCCAAGGTCGAGCGGGGCCGGCTGCCGGGGGTCGAGGAGCACTTCGCCCTGGAGGCCCTGAGCCACCTTCAGGGCGCCCGGCCCGACTTCAACGCGGCCACCGTCTTCGGCGAGCACGCCCAGATGGAGGCCACCCGCGCCCAGATCGCTCGCGACGAGGGGGAGGGGGCCGCGGCGCGCTTCGTGGACGCCCACGCCCGCGACTACCTGAACCGGCTGACCGCGGCCCTGCGGGCGCCCACGCCGCCCATGGGATCGCCCGCGGTCACCCCGGCGCCCACGTCGCTGGTGGAGCTGGCCGCCGAGGCGACGGCCCGGCAGATCGCCGAGGCCGACACGCTGCCGCCCAACGAGGAGCAGCCGGAGGCCGAGACCGCGGGCGAAGGGCCGGCGGCGGGCGACGGCGACGAGGTGGCGCGAGAGGCCCAAGCCCTGGTGGCCATGGCCACCGCCCCCACCGAGCCGCCGGGCGCCACCGCCGAGCTCGAACCGGTCCAGGCGCGCGAGGGGGTGGATCCCGTGGCCGAGGAGGCCGCCGCGCTGGCCGCGCTGGCGGCGGAGATCCCCGCGGATCCGGTCCAGGCAGAGCGCGCCGAGATCGCCCGCCTGGAGCGGGAGCGCGCCGAGGCCGCCCGCGCCGTCGAGGCCGCGGAGCGCAAGCGGGCCGAGGAGGAGGCCTGGCGGACCGCGCGCGCCGAGGCCGCCACCCGCGAGGCCGACGCCCGCCGCGAGGCCCAGGCTGCAGAGGCCGAGTGGCAGGCCGCCCGGGCCGCCGCCGAGCGCGCCGCCCAGGCCGAGGTGGAGCGGGAGTCGGAGTGGCAGGCTGCCCGGGCCGCCGCCGAGCAGCGGGCCGACGCGGCCCAGGCGCAGGCCCAGGCCGAGGCCGAGAGCGCAAGGCGGCCGCGGCTCTCGCCGCGCCGCCGAGGAGGCCGCCGCGCGGTGGCCGAGGCCGAGCGCGCCATGGCGGCCGCCGAGGCGGCGCGCCAAGCCGCCGAGCAGGCGTCGGCGCTGGCCAGCCAGGCCAGCATGCCGGCGGTCCACCCCGGCCCACGGCCTGCGGCGCCGGCGGCCCCCGCCCCGGCCGCGCCCCGGCCCGCCGCGCTCGATCCCCAGGCGGATCGTCGCCGGGCCTTCGCCCCGCTCACGGGCCCATTGCCGGCGGTGCCGGGTGAGGCGCGCCGCACGGGCCAGATCCCGGTGCTGGGGGCGGCCGACGCCGCGTCGGCGTTCACGCCCGGCGCCGCGCTCGATCCCGACGAGGATCCGGCGGCGGCCATCGGCCTGCCCACCCAGCGCGGGCGGCTGCCGATCTTCATCGCCATCGCCGGGCTCGGCGCCGTCATCGGGGGGCTGTCGCAGGCCATCGTGGCGGCGAAGGTGGGCGGGGGCTTCCTGCCCATGGGCCTGCTGCTGCTGGTGGGGGGCCTGGCGCTGTTCGCCGATCGGCGGCTGGGCTTCACCGCGGGGGTGGCGGCCTACGTCCTCAACCTGCCGTGGCTGGGCTTCGTCGCCACGCGCCCCGTGCCCGAGCCCCACATCACCGACGCCGCCTACCCGGCCTGGATGCCCCGCGAGCTGTTCTGGCTGGGGCTGGTGGCGGCGCTGGCGCTGGTGGTGGGCCTGCTGCTGCCCGCCGTGAGCGGCCGCTACCGAGGCCGGGGCGGCGCCGGCTTCTAGTCGCCGCCCGTCTGCCGCCCCCGATGATCGACGACACCACCCTGGACGGACCGGCGCCCCTCATCGGGGGGCGGTTCCGGGCGCTGCGTGCCCTGGGCACGGGGGGCCAGGGCCAGGTGCTGCTGGCCGCCGACACGATCCGCGCCGACGAGCCCGTGGCCCTGAAGCTGGTGCGGCCGCTCACCGAGCAGGCGCGCCTGCGCATGCAGCAGGAGATCGCGGTCCTGCGCGGCCTGGACGTGCCGGGGGTGGTGCGGTTCGTCGATGACGGCACCGCCGACGACGGCGCCATCTACCTGGCCACCGAGTACATCGACGGCCGCCCCTTCCCCGGCCGGCCCGGCCCCCTGCCGTGGGCCGAGCTGGCCCCCACGGCCGAGCTGCTGCTGGAGTGCGTGGGGCAGGTGCACGCCCGCGGCTACGTGCACCGGGATCTGAAGCCCGACAACGTGCTGGTGAGGGCGGACGGGCGACCCGTGCTGCTGGACTTCGGCATCGCCCGCGCCGCCGGCCGCACCGAGCTGCTGACCCAGGCGGGCACCGTGCTGGGCACGGCCGCGTACCTGAGCCCCGAGCAGGCCGGCGGGCAGCCCAGCGGGCCGGCGGCCGATCTCTTCGCGGTGGGGGTGATGCTGTTCGAGGCGCTGACGGGCACCCCGCCCTACCAGGCCGACTCCTGGCGGGGGCTGCTCATGGCCCGCATGGTGCGCGACGCGCCCAGCGTGCGCAGCCGCCCCCACGGGGGCGCGCCCCGCCACGTCTGCGACCTCATCGACGCGCTGCTCCAGCGGGATCCCAAGGCGCGGCCGCGCTCGGCGGCGCAGGCCCTGGCGGCCCTGCGCGGCGCCCACCGCCAGGGCACACAGCTCCCCTGGTTGGGGGCGACCGCGCCCCTGGACGCGCTGCGCACGGCTGCCCAGGCGGGCCGCCCCCTGGTCGTGACGGGCGGGCCCGGGCTGGGCAAGTCGCGGTGCCTGCAGCACCTGGCGGACGACTTGCTGCGGACGGGGCATGCGCTCTACTGGCTGCAGCCTTTCCCCGGTGTTTTCAAGCCCTTGGGGCACGCCCTGGGCCTGTGCCCCCCGGACGCGCTCAGCCTGGATGAGGCGCACCGCTGGCTGGTGGCCCAGCTCCGCCGCCGGCTGGACGGGGGCGTGGTGCTGCTGGCCGATGACGCCGATCGGCTTGAGCCCCACACCCGGTCGGTGCTGGCCGAGGCGGCGGCCGCAGGGGGTCGCCTGTATGCCACCGGCTGGTTGGACTCGGGGCTGCCCGTCCACCGGCTGGACCCCCTGGACGCCACCGCCCTGGCGGCCCTGTTCGTGGGCCCCGACCGCATCTTCCACCTGCGCAGCGAGCCTGCCGAGCACCTGCGCCGGCAGTCCGACGGGGTGCCGGCCCGGGTGGCACAGGTGGTGGACGCCTGGTGCAGCCGGGGCTGGGCCACGCCCACGGCCGACGGCCACCTGGCCCTGAACGAGGGCGGCCTGCGCCGGCTGCGGCAGGGTTACACCGCCCTGGCCATCGACGATGATCCGCCCGCAGACGTGAGCCGCGCGGTGGCCCAGAGCCCGGCCCTGGACTGGATCGCCCTGGCGAGCGAGGGGATCGCGCTGACGGCCCTGGCCACGGCCATGGGGGCGCCGCGCTGGCAGGTCGAGGCGCAGGTCCGCGAGCTGGTGGCCCGCGGGGCGGTGGTGCAGCTTGGCGATCGGCTGCGGGCGCGCATGAGCCCCGGGCGGCTGTACCAGTGGTCGCTGGATGAGCGGCAGGCGGCCCACGCGCGCCTGGCCGAGGCGGCGCCACCCGGCAGCGAGGCCCGCCTGCGGCACCTGACCATCGCGGGCCGCCTGGACGACGCGGCCACCGAGGCGCTGGCCCTGGGCCGGGCGCGGTTGGCCGAGGGGGCGCTGGCGCAGGCCATGGCGGCGGCCTGGCAGGGGGTGCAGGCCGCGCGGCGGGCCGCCGGATCCCTGTCGCACGCCCTGGTGGCCGAGACGGCGGCCTTCCTGGCGCAGGTGGCGCTCGTGGATCGGCGGGCCGAGGTGTGCCGCGAGGCGCGGCTGGCCTTGACCCAGTTGGGCATCCGCCCCGAGCTGGTGGCCCTGCTGTCGCTGGCGGAGCGCGCCCACGAGGATCCCCCGGTCGCCTTGCTGGCCGAGCTGGACGCCACCCCACCCTTCGGCGAGGTGCCCCTGGAGCGGGTGCGGCTGGACCTGCGCAGCCGTATCGGGCGGCGCTGCCCGCTGGCCGAGCACCAGGCGCTGGTCGCAGCCCTGGTGGGCACGGCCGCGGGCCCGGCCTTCGCGGGCGACCGGCTGAGCTGGCAGGGGCGGCTGGCCTACCGCGAGGGCCACTTCGCCCAGGCGACGGTGCGCTTCAACGCCGCCGCCGAGATCTTCGCCGAGCCGCTGGACCGCCTGGAGGCGCGCACCCGCGCCGCCGCCAGCGCCCTGGCCGACTACCGCCCCGAGGTGGCCCGCGTCGCCGGCGAGGCGGCCCTGGCGCTGGCCCGGCGGGCCCGCCACGCCCACCTGGAGACCCGCGCCGAGTGGACCCTGCGCGCGGCCGCCTTCCAGCTCGGCGAGGCGAACACCGTCGATGACGAGCTGGTGGAGGCCGTGGGCCGGCTGGGCATCGACGAGCTGGCCGCCATGGTCTGGTACACCGAGGCCGCCGTCGCCCGCGCCCTGGGCGCGGTGGATCTGGCCGCCCGCCTGGCGGATCGGGCGGGCGACCGCTTCGAGGCGCAGGGCCGCCGGTGGACCACCGCGCTGATGCGCGCCACCGCCCTGGACGCCCGCGGCGGCGGGCCCGCGGCCGACCGCTGGCTGCGCGAGGCCCAGGCCTGCGACGTGCCGGGGATGGGGCTGCAGATCGCCGCGCTGGTGGCGCCCTACACCGCCCTGCGGCCCCCCGGCGCGCTGTTGGCGCGCTGGTGCGCCGAGATCCCCGAGCGGGCGCACGGGATCCCGATCGACGTGCTGAGCGTGGCCGAGAGCCGGGCGCGCCTGGCCTGATCGGGGATTTGGCCTTTTCAGGCCGGCCCGGATCGGCGAGCCTGTCCCTGCCTGATGGGATCGGGCTGGGATCAGCAACGGGAGGACGGGATGCGAAACGGGATGGGGCTCGCGCTGGCGGCGGCGTGCCTGGTGGCGGGCGCGGCGCAGGCGACGCTGCCTGACAAGGTGCATGGCACCGGGGAGCTTGAGATCATCCAGAGAGTCAGCTCGACCGACAAGATCGTCGGGTTCGGGTACGCCCACTCGGCGACCGAGGTTCTCTGGTACTTCTGCGGGGCCAAGAGCGTAGCCGGCGACGCGGTTCAGAAGTGCGAGGACAAGTTCACGGCGGGTCAGGAAACGACCCTCAAGAAGGGGACCTTCGGCTCCACCTCCTTCGCCGACTGGAAGACCAAGGTGTATGGGGGCACCACGCTCCCCAGCGCCTCGGTTGCGAAGGGTGGCTGCATCCTGGACGCGAAGAAGCTCGATCCAAGCAGCAGCAGTAACGCCCCCAACACCCCCCCCTGGCAGAGCCGGGATTTCTTGGACTGGTTTGACGTCACCGCGAACATCCCGGGTTCCCAGCAGCCGGACTACGGCTACGTCATGCTGCGCCAACCCGACGGCACCAACCGGACCGACCGCGGGTATGTGCTGCGGCTGGGCAAGGGCTCCGGGGTCCAGTACGAGTACTGGATGCTCTCGGACAAGTACCAGCCCTTCGATGGGAACAACGCGGACCTTCGCCTGCGTGGGATCTACTCGGCGGTCCCTGCTGGGGGCACCCACGCCAACCTTCAGGAAGATCTGCGGGTGCTGGCCCGCCGAACGGTGGCGGATCACAACCCCGGTGTGACCAAGCTGATCCTCTACCAGCTCCAGCCATACAGCGCGCCTGGGAACAGCTACTCCACCAACTGTGGTGCCCGCCTCGGGGACTAGGTCCAAGTCGAGATGCTCGGGTCCGCTTTCGCCCTGTTCGTCAGCGTTGCGCCAACCGCAAGCGCTACCGAGAGCCCCTCTCAAGTCGCGACAGACGGTGTCACGCTGACCGTTCACCGAGAGAAGGCCGGGTTCCAGATTGTGGCGTTGGCCTACGAGGTCGTCGCATTCGGGGTGCAGCCTCCCCCCACAGCGGAGCGCTGTGGCGAGCACACGGGCGCGTGGCGCGTGCGCTCCATCCCCAGGCACCTGGCCGGGGCGTTGCTGGGCCGGGCGGTCGCTCAAGGGCTGCTGGGGATCGGCGAGGGCGTGCACGTGGCGCTGGCGTTGGCACAACAGTCAACCCCGCTTCCCGACGGTGCATCCTGGGTCTCTGACCGGGCGGTGTTCGCCGCGGACGAGGCTGAATCGAACAAGGGCTTCGCCCCAACGGGGTGTGACCAGATGCCCACGAGCGCCTATCCATTCCCGAGCTACACCCTGGGCGTCCAGGTCGATGTGGCGGTCGTCGATCGGCACCTTCGCAGCACCGAAGAGCTGATTGGCGCGCTTGCGCCGATTGGGTGCCCGTCCGATGCAGCATGCGAGGCCAGAGAAGGCGGCCACGGGACCAAGGTCGCGACGGTGCTCCTGAACGCGGCCCCGCATGTCCGCATCCACGCGTTTTCGCTCGACCGGCATGATCGTGACCCGTCCGTGTGTGACTTCCTGCGGGCGGTGGACCGGGCGGCGGCGGTGGCGGATGTGGTCGTGCTCACCGACTACCCCAGCGAGCGTCACCCCGAGGATCCGGACCCCCCCGAGGCGCCCTACGCTGTCCAGGCGCTGTTCTCCGCCGCATTTGCTCATCCCCACTTCAGTCGGGCGGCCTTCGTCCTGGCGATGTACGGCGAGAGCGGGATGAACTACGACCACCAGCCCTGGCGAGCTTCCTTGTTGCAGGCGCCCCGGTACCAGGACGGCCACTTGAAGGACGGGCTGCTCGCGGTGGCCGGCTATGAGCCCCCCACACCGAGTCGAAGAGCCTCGATGCGGGCGAAGGGCCCATGCTCGCTGCACCTCGGTGGGCTCACCGGCGACGTGCAGGTGCTGCTGGACGGAAACGTGGCCTGCCTGCGGGGGGCCTCGGCCCTCGCGCCGCAGGTGGCGGCGGCCATCGCCTGGCAGACGGGGCGCAGCGGCGTGACGGCGCGCGGCGCGCGGGCCACCCTGCTCGGCACGGCGGCGCCGTTGGACCAGGGCATGGCGTGCTGGAACATCTCCGGGGGGCATTTGGACCTGACCGCGGCCCTCGAAGCCCAGAGCTGCATGCTGGCCCGCACACGCTGCTCGGAGGACGAGCGAGCGTGCAGCCCGGTGTGTGAGGCGCCCGAGTAGGCCCCACCTCTGGGATCCCTTCTACTGCAGGAAGTCCAGGGCCTCGGCGAGCACGCCGCGCATGGCGTCGCGGGCGTACTGCGTGTCGTCGTTCACGTTGTTCAGGTCGGCGTCGTTGCTGTCGTCGAAGCTCCAGTCCTCGGTCATGAGCACGGCGGCGTAGCGGGGGGTGACGTCGGTGTAGTCGCCGGCGCCGTTGTTCCAGTCCCACATGAAGGCCACCTGGGTGGCCACCCGGCGCTTGCCGCCGTTCTTGGTGCCGAACTCGGCGTAGCGCACGCCCTGGTCGATGTTGAAGCCGTTGTTCCAGCCCGGATCCATCGCGGCCAGCAGCTCGGCGCGATCGGCGTGGGTCATCAGCTCGCCCTGGGCCAGGCGCCAGAAGAACTTCCCGTAGGCGGCGGGCGTGATGCTGTTGGCCAGGGTGGTGTAGTAGACGCCGTGGTTGGCCAGCGAGGTGCTGCCGCCCAGGTTGGCCAGGCAGGCCTGCTCGGCGGCGGTGGCGTTCCAGGTGTTGTCGCCGGCCCGCCGGAAGGTCTCATAGGTGTCGCAGCTCACGTCGAGGACGCAGGCGTCGGTGACGGCGGCGATGCGCCGGTCCACGTCGCAGATGCTGGTGATCTCGCCCACGTTCTGCAGGCCCACGGCGTCGCGCAGCCAGTCCTGCAGGCCGGTGGCGCCGTCCAGCGCGGCCAGGCGGCCGTGCAGGTAGTCGGTGGAGGCGCTGTCGCTGCCCTGGATCATGTTGGCCATGAAGGTGCCCACCGAGACGTTGGTGTTCAGGTCGGCCTGGGTGAAGCCGCGGTTGGCCTCGCCGCGCCACATGGTGGAGTCGAAGTTCACGGTGTCGGCGGGGTCGATGCCGGGGTGGGCGGCCACCCGGGCGCCGATGAGCACCTTGCTGGTGCTGGCCAGGTAGAAGGGCTCGTGGAGGTTGTAGGCCACGTAGTCGCCCGTCTGCAGGTCCTGCACGAAGAAGCCCAGGGTGCCCCGGCGGCCGTCGCCGCCGTCGAACTCGTAGCCGTCGATCACCGCGCGCATGGCGGCGATGTCGGGGTTCTGCGCGGTGGGCCTGTTCGAGGCGATGATCCGCCGGGCCACGGGCCGGTGCCAGATGGCCGAGAAGCGCGGCTCACCCTCGGGGGTGGTGTAGCCGTCCAGATCCACCAGCACCAGGTTGGCCTTGGTGCGCGCCTCGTTCAGGTCGGCGAGGCTCTCGGCGGTCAGCGCGCTGTTGGAGGCCCAGCCGTCCACGGTGGCGTCTTCCCGAAGCCAGATGGCGGCGAAGCGCTGCTCGCCGTCCAGCAGGTAGGGCGAGACGTCCACGGGCATGAAGCCCTGGTCGCGGTACAGGCTCCACAGGTTGGCGTAGTCGGCGGGGCTCAGATCCACGTGCTGGGCGAAGTCGGTGCGGCCGTCCTTCACCCACACCGCCGCGTAGCGCAGGTCCTCGCCGCCGGGGTAGGCGGTGATGCGGGTGGGGCGGTAGCCCAGGGCTTCGTACTCGCCCACCTTCACGCCCAACTCGATGCGCGAGAGGCTGCGATGGCTCTTGTAGCCCTTGGGCTGGGCCTCCTTGATCCAGATGGCGTGGAACCGGGGGCGGCCGGCGCTGACGTGCACGTCCAGGTCCAGCACCCGGTAGCCGGCCGCGTCACGGGCGCCCCACTCCGCCACGTACTCGGCTTCGGTCATGCCCCGGCGGCTGATCCAGTCGGTGACGCCCGCGTCCTTGTGCCACAGGCCCGAGTAGCGCAGGGCGCCGCCGTCGTTCTGGGCGTTGAGCACGGTGGGGTGGTAGCCCAGGGCGTCCAGGCGGGCCCAGGCGGCGCCGTAGGTGGCGCCGTCCACGCCGGCCACGAGGTCGCGGAAGACCACCGGGCGGGCGTTCCAGGGGGCGGGGGGCGGCGCCTCGAAGCCCTTGGGGGGCTCGGGCAGGCCGCCGGGCCCCCCCGAGGTCACGTCGCCGGCGGGATCCACCGCGGTGCCGGTGCCGTCCGCCGTGCCGGTGCCGTCGTCCCAGGTCGTGCCGATCTCGCCCGCGGTGCCCAGGGCCAGGGCCGAGCCGTCGTCGTCGGCGTCGGCGGCGACCGTCGTGGAGGTCGCGCGGGTGGTCGTGGTGGTCGTGGTGGTTGCCAGCCGGGTCAGCGCCCCCTCGCGGGTGCCGTGCGCGGCAGGGGCGTCGGGCCCGTCGCAGCCGGTCAGGGCGGCCAGGGCGGTGATCAGGGTCAGGGCGGTGGGGTGCAGGCCAGTGCGGGAGCGGTGCATCTCGGGTCCTCGCGGGGTGGGCGGTGGGCGGCCGATGTGGCTGCCTTCACCGCCCCTTTCGCGGGGCCCCCCGGCGACCTTTCAGGGTTCGGCGGAAAAAACGAACGGGTGGCGCAAGACCTGCGCGGGGGCGGGATCGGCGGCCTGGATCAGGGCGTCGTCGGGGGTGTCCAGGCCCGCCGGCCGCACCACCAGCACCACCGCGCCCGGGCCGGGCTTCGCGGGCAGGCTGGCGCCCGCCTCCAGCTCCACCTTCACGGCGCCCGTGGGGCTCACCTGCACGGGCACGTCCAGGCGGGTGAGGGCGTCGCCCTGCGCCAGCCACACGTGCACCTGCGGCGCCTGCGCCAGATCGGTGGCGGGCCGCGCCACCAGCACCAGCCGCGAGCCGGGGGTGTAGCGGGCCACCGCGCCGGCCTGGGGATCCTCGGGCCCGCGCTGGAGCTGGTCGCCGGCGGTGGCGCTGAGCTGGTAGCCGGGCAGCGGCGCCAGGGCCGGGCCACGGGTCAGCAGGAACACCGCCAGGGCCGCAGCCAGCGCCAGGCCCACGCCGCTGGCCAGCCAGCGCCGGCGGGCGGGGAAGGCCAGCACCTTCCCGCCGGGGGGCGCCAGGGCGTCCGGCAGCGCGGCGAAGACCGCGTCGGCCTCCTTCGCCGTCAGCGGGGCCAGCGTGCCCTCGGCCGGCCACAGGGCGTCGGCCTCGGCCTCCTGGTCACGGAAGGCCTGGCCCAGGGCGTCGAGCAGGGCGTCATCGGGGTCGGGTGCCATGGGGTCCTCCACGGTCGATCACCCCGCCTTTCGCGCATCGGCGCTGGAATCTTTCACGCCGGCGTCACTCACGGCCTCCAAGGCGGCCTTGGCGGCCTTCTTCAGCCGGGTGCGCCAGATGTAGACGGCGTTGGCGGTCATGCCGTGGGCCGCGCAGATGGCGTCCACCTCCTGCTGCTCCACGAACAGGGCCACGAACAGCGCGAAGGCCTGCTCGCTCAAGTCGGCCCGCAGCGCGTCGAGCACCCGCTCGAGCTGCTGGCGGCTGGCCACCTTCGCGTGGGCCGAGGGCAGGGCCGGCACCACCCGCTCGAAGGCCTCGGCCTCGGTGGGGGTCTCGGTCCAGGGGTTGCGCTTGGCGGTGCGCAGGGTGCTGATGATGCGCTTCTCGGCGACGCGGCCCACCCAGGTGGGCAGGCTGGCGCCCTTGTCCGGGTGCCAGGCCCGCAGGGCGCGGCCGTCGTGCTCGAACAGGGCCACGAACACGTCCTGGGTCAGGTCGAGCACCTCCTGGCGCACCGGCCGGCGACCGCCGGCGCTGGCGCGGCGCACCAGCACGGCGTTCACCTTCTTCTGCACATGGGGCAGCAGGGCGTGGAACAGGTGGCGCTGGGCGCTGCGGTCCCCGCCCAGGGCGCGCTCGACGTAGGTGGGGGTGAACACGTCGGCGGGCGCCGGCCCGGGGGCGGGCAGCGTCATCCAGACGGCGATGTCGAGCAGCAGGGGGTGCGGCAAGGCGGGCTCGCGGGCAGGGGCGGTCAGTCGATATCGAGTTCGCTTCGGGTATACACCGTCTGGCCGTTGAGCTGGGCGGGGATGATCAGCCACGCCGAGACGAGCGTGTCGTTCTTCAGCTCGCTGGTCAGATCCACCTTGAAGGCGTCCTTCTCGGGCAGCGGGTTCAGGGCGATCTGCACGTACTGGCTCTGGTCGTTCTTGAACTCCAGCACCGGGCTGCCCACGTAGCTGCCGGCCAGGTTGGGGTCCAGCGACCCGTAGAGCTGGTTCTCGTAGATGCCGCAGACGATGCAGTTGGGGGTGCCCGGCTGCGGCACCACGTAGGGCTCCAGGTAGGCCGAGCCGCCCTCCAGCGGCGGCGGGGGCCCCGGCGCCACCGCGCCCAGCACCACGTCCTCGTACAGCAGGGCCACCAGATCGCCGAAGGGCACGCCCGCGTCCAGGCCGGCGCCGCGCGGGGCCGGCAGGGCGGGGCGGGCGTCGCCCTGGGGGCAGGCGCCCACCGCCACGTTCTGGGGGCAGGCCAGGTCGAAGGCCCGGGCCACCGCCAGGCGGCGCTGGGGCTGGATCTCGCCGGGCAGGGCGAACTCGGCGTCGCGGCCCAAGGCCTCGCCGGTCTGGTACAGGGCCTCCATCACCATGTCGCCGGTGGCGCCGGGCCGCAGGCTCCACAGCAGGGCCGCGGCGCCCGAGACGGCAGCGGCCGACATGCTGGTGCCGCTGAGCACGGCGGTGGGCCGGGGCACGCCCGCGGCGGTGTCCTCGGGGGTCAGCACCAGGGCGCCAGGGGCCACCAGGCGGGGCGTGCCGCCCTCGCGGCTCAGGCCCAGCGGCCGGTCGCTGGCGTCCACGGCGCCCACGGCGTGCACCAGGGGCTGGTAGGCCCAGGCAGGGCTCTCGGTGCCGCAGGCGCGGGGCCGCTGCTCGTAGGCGGCGGGGAACAGGGGGCCAAGATCGCTGTCGAGGGCGCGGTTGCCGGCTGCCGCGATGAGCAGGGCGTCCTCACAGGCCGCGTACTCCACGGCCCACAGGGCCAGCGCGCCGCCCACTCGGGCCTCCTGCCCCACGTCGTACACCCCGTCCCAGCCCAGGCTGAGGTTCAAGATCAGCCGCCACGGCCGGGTCTCGGGCGGGGTCAGCCGCCAGTCGTCCACGGCGTCGGCCACGGCGTTGGCGAAGTCGGTCTGGGTGCCGAAGTAGCCGCCCAGCTCGCCGAAGGCGCGGCGCTCGATCCAGGGCATGGCGCCGTAGTTGGGGGTGCCCGCGGCGCAGAAGGCCCCGTCGCCCTGCTCGGGGCAGGCCAGGGCGCGCACGGCCGATGACACCGCCACCGGGTGGGGCACCGCGAAGGCGCCCGGGCCGCCCGGCTCCAGCACCCCGCCGCCGCCGCCGTCGATCACCGCCACCCGCACAGGGGCCACGGGGAAGGGCGTCGAGGCGCTCCAGTCGGGGGCCTCGACCTGGGCCTGCCAGCTCTCGAACAGCAGATCCGCCGCCGGCTGGGGCACGGCGTGGCCGGCCACCACCTGGCACTCGCGCTCCAGGCGCAGGCCGGGATCGTCGGGCAGCGCCGCGATGTCGGCGGCCGGGCGCCGGGCGTCCTGGGGGATCCAGGTGTAGCGGCAGGCCCGGCGCAGGCGGGCGTCGCGGCTGCGGCTGAAGGGGGCGCTCACGGCCCACTCGCCCGTGGCGCTCGGCGCCGCCGGCAGGCAGTCGCCCGCGGTCAGGCGCAGGCCCACCCACTGCTCGTCCACGCAGGCGTCGCCGAAGCTCGCCGGGGGCGTGTCCTCGCGGCCGCCGCAATACCAGGGCGTTGCGCGCCCGTCGCGCTCGAGCTGCTGGCACCAGGCCGCCTGCTCGGCGGTCAGCGCCGCCGCCCCCGCCTCGAGGGCGGGCTCGCTGGCCGGCGCCTCGGCCTGGGAGGGCGCACACCCACCGAACCAGAGCGCCGCCGGCGCCAGCCAATACGCTGCCTTCATCGTCCCATCCCCTCTCGCATCCTGCGGCCACCACCACAGGGCCGCGGATACTGCCAGTTTTCCCTCGCCGGCGCACGACCGGCTGCTCACCCCCCTGTTCGCGGCGGGGCGCGCCGACCTTTCAGCGAAAGGGCATCAGGGCACGAACAGGCGGTAGTCCCGGGCGCCGGACGCGGCCACGCCGCGGGCCACGGCGGCGGCCCACGAGGCCCCTTCGCCCCGCGCAGCGTACAGCGCCTTCCCGAACACCAGCGCCTGCCCGTCATCCACCGGCCGCACGGGGGCCACCACGGCCTCGGCCCCCCGGATGAGGAAGGCGTGGGCCAGCCCCACCCCCACCGCGGCGCCGTCGGCGGCCTTGCCCGTCTCGCAGCCCGAGAGCACCACGGTGCCCGGCACGCGAGGGGCCGCCAGCACGTCGCGCAGCTCCAGGACCGCGTCGCGCAGCGGCAGGCCGCTGCCCCAACCCTCGAAACCCGCGAACCGGCCGTGGCCGGCGTAGTGCAGGTGGGTCGCCTCGGCCAGGGCGGCCTGGACGCGGGCGACCGTCGCCCCCGCGCCGGCCAACGTCTGCACGGGGCCCACGGCGGTGCTCAAGGCCGGCGTCACCCCCGCCGCCTCCCGCCGGGCGCCGGGCAGATCGCCCGTGGGATCGGCCACCAGCACCACCGGGCCGGTGGCAGGGGGCGAGGGCCGCGGCGGCAGGTCCAGCCCGTGGGCCACCGGGACGTCGCCCAGCCCCAGATCGGCCCCCACGGTGGGCCCGGCCGACAGGGCTCGGACCCGGCGTGCGCTGGCCAGCCGGGGTTTGAAGGGGGCCGTCCAGGCGCCCGGCTCGACGGGCGCGGCGGCCACGCCTGCGTCGTCCGCCACGAAAGCCGTCCAGCCGCCGTCGGGTCGCTGGGCCCACAACAGCAGGGCCTCGCCCGGGGCCGGCGGGCGCAGGGGGGCGCCCGCCGCCGGGCCCGGCCGGGCGAGCTGTGCCACGGCGGCATCGAACAGGGCGCTCACCCGGGCCCGCTGGGCCGCGCGCGCCGCCCGCGCCTGGGCCAGCGCTTCGGCCGATCGGCTCCAGTCCTGGGCGGCGTCGGCGGCCAGGGCCTGCCGGGCGGTCTGCCACGCCCGCCACGCCTGCGCCCACCGGGCCCGCGCCGCGGGATCCAGCCCGGCCACGGCGTCGGCGGCGGGAGCGTGGTCAGCACCCGGCGCCGCGCGCCGGGCGGCGGCCAGGGCCTGGGCCGGGCGGTCGAGCTGCCGCAGGGCCTCCACCAGCCAGGCGGCGCTGGCGCTGCGGTCGGTGGTGAAGGCCACCCGGCCCGCGTCGGCGGGCACGTCGAAGGCGCCGCTGGCCACCACCGCCTCGGCGGCGGCGAACCGGGCCACCGCGGCCTCGCGATCCCCGGCCGCCCACCAGGCCTGCCCGGCGTCCAGCAGGAGCTGCCAGCGCAGGCGGCCCAGGCCGGCGTCCTCGGCGCGGGCCACGGCCCCGTCCAGGGCCGCCGCCCGCGCCGCCGGGGCCGCGTGGGCCAGGGCGTCCACATAGGCGGCCCAGGCCTGGACCTCGGGGGCCACCCCTTCGGGCAGGGACCCGATGGCCGGCCGCCCGGCACCCGCCCGGTGCGCCCACAGCGCGCGATTCACCTTGGCGTTCGCGCGCTTGGTGGCGGTGGCCGAGTCACAGGCGTCGTAGGCCGCCACCGCCCGGTCCAGCACGGCGCCCGTCTCGGCGGCCCGGGCGCGATCCGAGGCCAGCAGCGCCCAGCCCAGGTTGGTGGCCAGATCGGCTGCGGCGCAGGGGGCCTCGGGGGTGGGCAGGGGGGCCAGGGCGTCCACCGCCTCGGCGGCGCGGCCCAGGGCCACGTGCACCCGGGCCCGCTGTTGGCTGAACACCCCGGCCAGGGGCAGGGCCATGCGCTCGGCCCACAGCGTCGCCCGATCCAGGTGGGCCAGGGCGCCCCGGGCGTCGCCCAGGCCGATGGCCAGCAGCGCCCGGTGGTAGGCCTCGATGGCCTGCGCGAAGCCGTCCTCGGGCGGGGCGGGCCAGCGATCCAGCGCGGCCTCGGCGGCCTCGAAGCGGCCCTGATCCAGGTGGATGAAGGCGAGCAGCGCGGCGCTGAGCGCGGCCCCTGCGCGATCACCGGCGGCGGCCTGGGCCGCCGCGGCCTGGCCCAGCACGGCGACGGCCTCGTCCCCGCGCCCCTCGCGGTTGGCCTGCCGCCCCTGATCGTGCAGCGCGCGGCCGGGCCCCGGGGGATCCGCGGTGACGGCCACCCGGACGGGGGCGTGGCCCGTCACCCCCACCTCGCCCGCCGCCGACCGGTGGACGCGGGCCCCGCCGGCGGCCGGCTCGGCGCCAGGCACCTGCGCCGCCGGGGCGTCGATCCACACGGTGATGGGCCCCTGCGGCCGCACACAGACGGGCCCGGGGCGCACGTCGGCGCAGCCTGCCAGGGCGGCCGATGGGGCGGGCAGCGCGGGGGGGGCGGGGGGCGGATCGGCGGGGCAGCCGACCAGCGGCAGCCCCAGCAGCGCGGGTAGGAGGCGGCGCACCCGAACGGGGCCTACTCGCAGCCGGCGGCGGCGTTCAGCTCCCAGTCGGGCTGCGGGGCGATGAGCCCCACGTAGTTCAGGAACTGGGTCACGCCGTTCTTGAAGCCGCCCACGTTCTTCTTGATCTGCAGCTCCACCTTGCAGCCCGGGTTCTGGCCGCCCAGGGCCTCGACCACCCCGCCCGCGGGGCCGGGGATGAGCTTCTTCTCGAAGCTGATGCCCACCTGGATGTTGGCGCCCCCGGCGAAGGCGCCCGCGAAGCCGTTGTGATCCACCGGGCCCAGCAGCCCCATGGCCTGCTGGATCTCGTTCATCTTGGTCTGGGTGCGCTCGATGGCTGAGCCCCACTCGGCCAGCACGTCCCCGCCCGAGGTGGCGATTTCGAGGATGTTGGCGATGAACACCAGGGCCGAGCCGGCGAAGCCATGGAAGAAGCCGATCATCGACCCCATCATCTCGTAGTAGTTCGGCGTGCTGGTGCCGCTGCCCAGCACGAACTGCGCCGCGCGGAAGGCGTAGCTGATGGCCGCCGTGCGCCCCGTGGGGTCGCGGTAGCGGTGCGGATCGTTCAGGCCGTACAGGTAGCCGTGCTGGGTGCGCGGCATGCTCGGGTGGCCCGCCAGCGGATCGGGCTGGATGAACCGCCCGGTGGCCGGGTCGTAGTGGCGGTCGCGGAAGTCGTACAGGCCCGCGCCGGCCTCGTAGGGGCGGCCGCCGAAGCCGAAGGCGCCGTCGGGCACGGCCACGAAGTCGCCCAGCTCGGCGCCCTGCCAGGTCTGGCCGAAGCCGGCGTACAGGTGCCGGCGCACCACGTCGCCGGCGGCGTCGAACACCGCCACCACGTCGCCGCGGGGATCCAGCACGTAGTAGCGGTCGCCCGCCGGGCCCAGGCTGGCCACCACCTGGTCGATCTGGTCGCCGTAGACATGCCGGCGCACGCCCTGCGGGCCCAGCTCGGCGCTGACGTCGCCCAGCACGGGGATGAGCGTCGTCTCCACGCCGTCCACCACGCGCGCCCGGGGCAGGCCCAGGGCGTCGCGCGGCGTCTCCAGGCTGGCCCCCTCGCGGCTCCAGCCCACCTTGCGGCCCTCGCCGTCGTAGTCGAAGCCCTCCACCACCCCGGTCTCCAGATCGGTGCGGGTGCGCAGCCGGCCCTCGGCGGTCCAGGTGTAGCGGAAGCGGCCGTCGGTCAGCAGCCGGTCGTTGGCGTCGTACTCGGCCACCTGCACCCCGTCCAGGGTGGTGCGGCTCACGCGGTTGCCCACGGCGTCGTAGCCGAAGCGCACCTCGCGCAGCAGGCGCCCGTCGTCGTCGGCCAGGGCCTCGCGCTCGAGCTGCCCGGCGGCGTCGTAGTCCAGCATGCGCACGGGGCCGGCGTGGCGGGCCTCGCGCACCAGGCGGCCGCTGGCGTCGTAGGTGCGCTCGGCCCCGTCCAGCACCACCCCCACGCGGGTCACCTGCCAGCTCAGTGGGCGGCCCACGCGGTCGTAGGTGTAGGTCACCACCACCTGGCCGGGCAGGCGCTGGGTCAGCAGGCGCCCGTCGCCGTCGCGGGTGAGCTGCACGCTGCGGCCCGCCGGATCGGCGATGGCGCGCACCCGGCCCTGGTGGTCATAGGTGTAGGCGGTGTCGCCCCCCGGCGCCGCGATCTGCACCGGGCGGCCCTGCAGGTCGTAGGTGAGCGCCACGGCCTCGCCGCCGGGGAAGCTGGCCCCCACCAGGCGGTCGTCGCCGTCGTAGCTGAAGCGGCGCTCGAAGCCGTCGACGGCGGCCGCGATCATCCGGCCCGCCGCGTCGAACTCGAAGGTGCGCGCCTCGCCGTCCACGGTGGTCTGGCCGATGAGCTGGTCGCCGCGGCTGTAGGCGAAGGTGGTCTCGACCCCGTCGCGATCCACCCGGCGCACCAGGCGCCCGGCCAGGTCGTAGCCGTACTCGCTGGCCTGCCCCAGGGCGTCCACGCGGCGGGTGATGCGCCCGCCGGCGTCGCGCTCGAAGGTGCGCTCCCGGCCCAGGGCGTCGGTGACCGCCACCAGATCGCCCTCGGGGTCATAGGCGTAGCGGGTGCTCTGGCCCAGCCCATCGGTGACCTGCGCCAGCAGGCCCCGCGGGGTGTAGCGCCAGCCCTTGGTGCGGCCCTCGGGATCGGTGTAGCCCAGCAGGCGGCCCATGCCGTCGCGGGTGAAGGCGTGGCGCTGGCCCTCGGCGTCCACGTAGCCGGTGATGCGGCCCACGGCGTCGTACTCGATCTCCGAGCGGAAGCCCTGGTCGTCGGTCATCGACAGCAGGTTGCCCATGGCGTCGTAGGCGTAGGCCCGCACCAGCCCGTCGGGGCCCTCGATGCGGGCCACGTTGCCGGCCTCGTCGTAGGCGTAGGTGGTGCGCCCGCCCTCGGCGTCGATGAGCGCGCTGCGCCGGCCCTGGGCGTCGTACTCCAGGGTCACCTCGCCGCCCTCGGCGCTGCGCCAGGTCACCAGCCGGCCCTGCGCGTCGTAGGCCTGCTCGATCTCGGCCCCCAGGGGCGTGCGGTACACCGTGGGCTTGCCCAGCGGGCTGTACTCGTACTCGTAGATCTGCCCGGCGGGGCTGGTGATCTGCGTGCGGTTGCCCAGCGCGTCCAGCGTGTAGGCCCAGGCCCCGCCGTTGGCGTCGCTCTCGGCCACCAGCCGCCCGTCGTCGTCGTAGGTGGACTCCAGGGTGTGCCCCAGCGCGTCCGTGCGCCGCAGCACCCGGCCCTGGGCGTCGTACTCGTACACGGTCTGGTGGCCGCGGCGGTCGGTGACCACCTCGCGCCGCCCGTCGCGGTCGTGCGCGTAGGTCACCGCGTGACCCAGAGCGTCCACCTCGCGGGCCTTGCGCCCCTCGGCGTCGTACTCGGTGCGCATCAGCGGGTGGCCGTCGGGGCCGGTGACGCTCACCAGCCGGTGGCCCTCGGCGTAGCTGTAGCGCTGCACGCCGCCCGCCTGATCCGTCACGGCCACCAGGTCGCCCGCCTCGTCATAGGCATAGGTCATGGCGTTGCCGTTGGGATCCACGATGCGCGTGATGCGCCCCTGATCGTCGCGCTCGAAGTCGAAGGCCAGGCCGGCGCTCGAGGCGATGCGATCGTCGGTGATGCTCAGCACATGGCCCTCGGCGTCCGTCAGGCGCCGCAGGCCGTCCTGGTCGTGGATCTCGTAGCGGTCGCCCTGGGCGGTGGTCAGCACGTAGTTGCTGATGGTGGCCGCCGGGCTGCGCCCGCTGAACATGCAGATGACGCCCTCGGGCCGGTTGACCACCGCGCAGCTATCGGCGGCCTCCAGCGTGCTCGTCACCCCCGGCGGGGCCACGAAGTCAAAGGACCCGATGGGGAACAGCGGGAAGATGTTGTAAGCGATGGCGAAGACCTCACGGCGGCCGTCCGGCAGGGCCACCATCACGTTGCTCTGCAGGTCCTCCACCACCACCACGTCCTCGCGGCTCAGCCGCCAGCCGTGGCCGAAGTCGCCCACCTCGAGCCGCCGCCGGCTGTCGTAGCCGCGGTCGATGATCAGGGGCAGCCCCTGCAGGGGCACCGAGAAGTCGCGGAAGTCGTACTTGCTCTCGCCCACCGAGATGCCGTCGGGCACCACCAGGCTGATCTGGTGCCACAGGCTGTTGCCGCTCAGGTCCCAGCCCGTGACCCGCACGAACAGGAAGCCTGGCGCGTACAGGGTGGGATCCAGGGTGGCCACCGCCACGTCGTCGCCGCCGCCCACGCCGGTGGCCACGGTCTCCCAGACCTGCCCGTCGGGGCCCACCTGCACCTCGTAGCGGTCGAAGTTGTCGTCCAGCAGCCGGGCGCGGATCTCGACGGCCTGGGTGTCCAGCCGGGTGGTGTCCTCGGGCGCGGTGATGAACACGTCCGGGCGGGTGATGTCGTCGGGATCGCGCACGGGCAGGCCCGCGCTGGCCTCGGCCCGGTTGCCGCTGTCGTCCACCGCCACCGCGGTGGCCGTGTAGCGGCCGGGGGCCGGCGGGATGAAGGTGGCCTCGCCCGCCTCATCGAGGGCGACGGCCTCGCCGTTCACGGTGGCCTCCAGCGAGGCCACGGCGCCCAGCCGGTCGCTGGCGGTCACCCGCAGGGTCACCTCGACCCCCGGATCGGCCTGGGGCGGCGCCCACTCGACGGCCAGCTCGGGCGGCTCCAGATCGGGGCAGACGCCCCCGTTGTCCACCACGCCGTCGCAGTCGTCGTCCAGGTCGTTGCAGGCCTCGACCCCAGGCTCGATCACCGCGGCGTCGCAGGCGGCCTCGCCGGCCTCGGTGCAGCGGAAGCGGCCCTCGGCGGCGCAGACGCCCTGGCCGCGGGCGCACACCTGACCCACGGGGAAGCCCTCGTCGATCAGGCCGTCGCAGTCGTCGTCGGTGGCGTTGCAGGTCTCGGCGCCGGGCTCGATGACCGCGGCCCCGCAGGTGAGCGCGCCGTCCTGGCAGACGATCTGGCCGTCGGCCCGGCACGCCCCCTGGCCGCGGGTGCAGAAGCCGCCCGCGCGGGGCGCCGCCTCGTCGATCTCGCCGTCGCAGTCGTTGTCGCGCCCGTCGCAGACCTCGGCACCCGGGGCGCCGGCGGCCACGGGGCACACCAGCTCGCCCGCGGCGTTGCACACGGCCACGCCCTCGGTGGCGCAGGCGCCCACGCCCACGGTGCAGGGCTCGCCGCCGCCGAAGTCCTCGTCGGTGGTGCCGTCGCAGTCGTTGTCCTGCCCGTCGCAGCGCTCGGCCGCCGGCTGGGTGGTGACGAAGCAGCGGAGCTGGCCGCGGAAGCAGCTCCCCTCGCCCACGGCGCACAGGCCCGGGGTGCCCGTGTCGCAGGCCTCGCCGCTGCCGGGGTTGCCCTCGTCGGCCTGCCCGTCGCAGTCGTCGTCCAGGCCGTTGCACACCTCGACGCCGTCGGCGGCGCCGCCGAAGCACAGCACGCCCCCGTCGCCATCGCAGCGGCGCACGCCCTGGCGCAGGCAGGCGCCGTCGCCCACGTTGCAGGCCTCGCCCAGGCCCAGGCCCTCGTCGGTCTGGCCGTCGCAGTCGTTGTCCAGGCCGTCGCACTGCTCCGGGCCCACGGGCGGCGCCTGCGCCGAGCAGGTCACCGTGCCGTCGGCGGCGCAGACGCCCACGCCCTCGACCCGGCAGGCGGCCACGCCGCTGGCGCAGCGCTCGCCCACGCCCAGGCCCTCGTCGGTGCGGCCGTCGCAGTCGTCGTCCCGGCCGTTGCAGATCTCGTCGCCCGGGGCGCCCGGCTGCTCGCTGCAGCCCGCCGACTCGTCCTCGGCGCACACCACGAAGCCCTCGCGGGCGCAGGCCCCCACGCCCACCACGCAGGCGCCGCCGCGGCCAAAGGCCTCGTCCACCCGGCCGTCGCAGTCGTCGTCCTCGCCGTTGCAGGTCTCGGCCACCGGATCCACGGCCTCGGCGTCGCAGCGCAGGCCGGCCTGGGGATCGCACACGATCTCGCCCCGCCGGGCGCAGCCGCCCGTGCCCAGGGTGCAGGCCCGGCCCACGGCGGCGATGGTCTCGTCCACCTGCCCGTCGCAGTCGTCATCCTCGCCGTTGCACAGCTCGGGGCGGGGCAGGATCTCCTCGGCGCAGGCGCCGAACGTGCCGGCCTCGGTGCAGGTCTGGGTGCCCGCCTGGCAGCGGCCCACGCCCTGGGTGCCGGCCGGGCCGCTGTAGCAGCCCTGCTGGGCGCCGGCCTCGCAGCCGCAGCCCGCCTCGCCCACGTCGTCGGGCAGGCCGTTGCAGTCGTTGTCGGCGCCGTCGCAGATCTCGCGCTGGGGCAGCACCTCGCCGCGGCACTCGGTGAGCACCCCGTTCAGGCAGGCCCGCACGCCCGCGGTGCACACGCCCACGCCGGCCGTGCCCAGGGCGCCCTCGTAGCAGGGCTCGGTGAGCGGGCCGCCGTCGGGCCCCTCGTCGATGGCGCCGTCGCAGTCGCGGTCGATGCCATCGCACGCCTCGGGGAAGGGGATGGTCTGCCCCTCGCAGCGGCCCCAGGCCCCGCGGGCGCAGAGCTGGGTGCCGGCGGCGCATTGGCCGCGACCGCGGGTGCCCTCGGGGCCCGTGTAGCAGGTGCGCACCAGATCCGCCCCGCCGGGGCCCTCGTCGATGGTGCCGTCGCAGTCGTTGTCCACGCCGTCGCACTGCTCGGCGATGGGGGCCGTGGGCACGGCGCCGCAGCGGGTGCCCTGGCCGTCGGCGGTGCACACCTGCAGGCCGCGCACGTGGCAGCCGCCCACGCCCACCTCGCAGGCCTCGCCCACGCCCGCGTAGTCCTCGTCCGTCGCGCCGTCGCAGTCGTCGTCCACGCCGTTGCAGGTCTCGACCCCGGCGGGCCGGGGCGCGGCGTCGCACACGGTGCCCTGGCCGTCATCGGCGCAGCGCAGCACACCGGGGGCCCGGCAGGCGCCCACCCCCACGGTGCAGCCGTCGCCCAGGCCCAGGAAGGCCTCGTCCACCCGGCCGTCGCAGTCGTTGTCCAGGCCGTCGCAGGCCTCGGCGAAGGGGTCCTGCCCCTCGGCCACGCACTCCACGTCCAACCCGTCGGGTCGGCAGGCGGTCACGCCCTCGGCCTGGCAGGCGCCCTCGCCGTAGCGGCAGGGCTGGCCCGTGAGGAAGCCCTCGTCCACCGCGCCGTCGCAGTCCTCGTCGCGGCCCTGGGCGTCGCACCGCTCCTGGGCCGGCTGGCGCACCGCCACGCACTGGGCCGCGCCCATGGGGCCGTCGGGGCAGGTCACCCGGCCCACCTGGCAGTCGCCCACAGCGCCGGTGTCGCAGGCGCCGTCGGCCACGCAGGTGTCGGGCGGCGGCTCGCCGCAGACGTCCACGTCGTCCAGCTCGCCGTCGCAGTCCTCGTCCAGGTCGTTGCCGCACACCTCGGGCCCCGCGCAGTCGGGCACGCACAGGTTGCGCGCGTCGCACTGCTGGCCCACGGGGCAGTTGTCGGGGTCGCGCCGGCAGCCCACCAGGCACTCGCCCGCCGAGCAGTAGGTGGCGTCGGGGCAGTCGCCGTCCGCCAGGCAGGGCGGCCGCACGCAGCGCCCGTCGGCGCACTCCAGCCCTGCGGGGCACCCGCCGGGGCGACAGCCCGGCTCGCACACGCCGCTGGGGGCGCAGCGCTCGGGATCCGGGCAGTCGTTGTCGTCCTCGCACGGGGTGGCCACGCCGCCCATGTCCGCGCCGGGCACCGCCAGATCGGGCCGCTGCATGTCGGGCGGGGGCGGGGCCATGTCCATGTCGGGCGTGGGCGGATCCACCGCCATGTCGGTGGCGATCCCCACGTCGGGATCCTGGACGTTGCCGTCGCCGTCGTCGCACGCCACCAGCGCGACGCACGCGAGCAGCCCCACAGTCATCCAGGCGCAGCCACGCGCCCCCCGGGTCCGATGCAGCATCCTCGAACTCCCCCCCTCGGTGATCCTGTCTGCGGACAAGACAGGTCGCGTCGCATGATCCATACTTCGCGCGATGCACGCCACCCGTCGGGACGGGGGCTCCGCGCGGGCGTGCCAGCTTCAGGGAGGGACCATGGGTCTGTCGCCGCGTTTCATGCTCCAGTCGGGGGCCCTGGTCGTGGCCCTGTTGGGGGCGCTGGCCGGCCCCGCC
Source organism: Myxococcales bacterium (assembly GCA_020633555.1). Lineage (GTDB taxonomy): Bacteria > Myxococcota_A > Bradymonadia > UBA7976 > UBA1532 > JACKDL01. The sequence continues at coordinate 120,860 of JACKDL010000002.1, forward strand.
GGGGCGCAGGATCTGCAGAACTTCAAGCCCGCCACCGGCACCTGGAACCTGCTGTCGGTGGACACCGCCGACACCGCGCCCGGCGGCCGGTTCGTGCCCACCCTGTGGGTGAACTGGGGCCTCAACCCCCTGGTGCGCCGCGACAGCGACGGCGAGGTGATCGAGACGATCATCGAGCACTACGTCACCACCGACATCGTGGCCACCTACGGCGTCACCGAGTGGTTCGAGATCGGCTTGGACCTGCCCGTCAGCTACACCGACGGCGAGGCCATCCAGGTCATCGGCGAGTCGGGCTTCGGCCTGGGCGATCTGCGCATCGTGCCCAAGGTGCGCCTGCCCTGGCGCCTGGCCGGGGTGGTGGGTCTGGCGCTGAGCGTGCCCGTGAGCTTCGCCACCGGCGACGACAGCCGCGGCATGGGCGCGGGCACCACCCAGGTGAACCCGAAGGCCATCGCCGACGTGCGGGTGGGCGGCGTCACCGCCACCGCGAACGTGGGCTTCCGCTACCGGGCCAACGACGTGGCCGTCGAGGATCTGGGCTTCGGCAACGAGGTCACCTACGGCGCCGGTCTGGCCGTCGAGCTGGGCCGCAAGGAGCTGCTGGCCCTGGGCGAGCTCTTCGGCGCGGCCCCCGCCAACAGCTTGGAGAACTCCAACGACGCGCCCCTGGAGGCCCTGCTGGGCCTGCGCTGGTTCGCGCCCTTCGGCCTGGTGACCACCCTGGGCGGCGGCCTGGGGATCATCAACGATTACGGCTCGCCCGACGTGCGGGTGGTGCTGGGCCTGGGCTTCTTCGAGCTGGCCCAGCCCGTGGGTGACCGGGACGGTGACGGCATCCTCGACCCCGACGACCAGTGCCCCGACGAGCCCGAGGACAAGGACACCTGGCAGGACGCCGACGGCTGCCCCGATCGCGACAACGATCAGGACGGCATCCTGGACGTGGACGACCAGTGTCCCCTCGACCCCGAGGACAAGGACGAGTTCGAGGACGAGAACGGCTGCCCCGATCCCGACAACGATCAGGATGGCGTGCTGGACACGGCGGATCAGTGCCCGCTGGACCCCGAGGACAAGGACGAGTTCGAGGACGAGAACGGCTGCCCGGATCCCGACAACGATCAGGACGGCATCCCGGACGTGGACGACGCCTGCCCGAACGAGCCCGAGACGAAGAACGACTACAAGGACGAGGACGGCTGCCCCGACCGCAAGGTCGAGGTGAAGATCACCCAGAAGAAGCTCGAGGTGCTCGAGCCCGTGTTCTTCGACTTCGACAAGGCCACCATCAAGCAGGAGAGCTTCGCGGTGCTCGACGCGGTGGCCGAGGCGCTGACCAAGTACCCCGACATCAAGATCCGGGTGGAGGGCCACACCGACACCAAGGGCACCGACGCCTACAACGACGCCCTGAGCCAGTCGCGCACCGAGGCGGTGGTGGACTACCTGGTGGAGAAGGGCGGCGTGGCCCGCGATCGGCTGGAGCCCAAGGGCTTCGGCAAGCGCAAGCCGCTGGTGGATCCGAACACGCCGGGGGCGGACGCCAAGAACCGGCGGGTGGAGTTTGTGATCGTTCAGTAGGCAGTCATCGAGTTGCGGTCGACCGACCGCTGCGGTGGATTTGTCGGTAGGTACTCACCGAGTTGCGGTCGATCAGCCGCTGCTTTGGATTTGTCGGGTTGGACCGGCTGGGGCCGGTCCAACCCTTTGCGGGGCGGCGACGGATCGGCGCGGGGCGGCGGGCCGGCCGGCTCCGGGGCGGCCTCGGCCTCGGTCTTCGGCTGCGCCGAATCCCTCAGCCGGGGGGGCCCCATCGCCGGCCGACCCGCCGCCCCGCTCCCTCGGCGTCGGCCGATGGGTTGTGGGGAGGTGGAGGATCGAGGCGTTTTGGCCGGTCGGCGGTCTTGGGGTTCGGCGGTGGCGTCCCGATCCGGCTCCCAGACCACTGCTGGCTTGCGATTGCGCGACCACCCCCGACGCCGAATGGCGGTCACCGCTACGGTCGGTGGACAGCGAGCAGTCCCATCGGTGAGCCCCGCAGGGGCGAACCGCATGCGACCGCAGAAGGAAGTGGCCGGGCACGCCGGCGAGCGGGGAAGCCGCGAGCCGCCGTGGGGGGGTCTGGGGGGCGCAGCCAGCCCCCCAGGAAAGGCTCGCCGGAGCCCCGAAGGGGCGAACCGCAAGCCGGCGAGGACGGAAGTGGCCAGGCAAGTCGGCGAAGCCGCGAGCCGGCCCGACGCCGAATGGCGGTCACCACAACGGCCGGTGGACAGCGAGCAGTGCCGTCGGTGAGCCCCGCAGGGGCGAACCGCATGCCACCGCGGAAGGAAGTGGCCGGGCACGCCAGCGAGCGGCGGAGCCGCGAGCTGCCGTGGTGGGGGGTCTGGGGGGGCGCAGCCAGCCCCCCCAGGCAAGTCAGAAATCCTCGGCCTCGAACTCCATCATGTTCTTCTTGCCGGCGTTGATCAGCGCCAGGAGGCTCTCGGTCTCGGGCAGGATGTTGCTGTAGTAGTACCGGGCGCTCTTCAGCTTGGTCCGATAGAACTTGCTGTCCTTGCCCAGGGCGGCCTTCGCCTGCTCGGCCCAGGTCCAGGCGATGGCGGTCAGCGCGAACAGGTTCAGGTAGTTCGAGCCGACGGCGCCGACCTCCTCGGGGTCCTGCATGCCCTTCATGCCCAGCGCCATCGTGGTCTGGTTCAGGGTGTTGATGGCCTTCTCGAGCGGGCCGGTGAACTCGGCCAGCTCGGGGTTGTCCTTGTTGGCCTTCACGAAGCGGAACATGTGCTTCGAGAAGTTCCGGTACAGGCGGCCCTGGCCCTGCACGAGCTTGCGGCCGATGAGGTCCAGCGCCTGGATGTGGTTGGTGCCCTCGTAGACCATGCCGATGCGGGCGTCGCGCAGGTACTGCTCGACGCTCCAGTCGGTGGTGTAGCCGGCGCCGCCCATGACCTGCATGGCCTCGCTGATGTTCGCGAAGCCGCGCTCGGTGCCGTAGCTCTTGATCACCGGGGTGAGCAGGGCCACGAAGTCGTCGGCGAGCTGCCGCTGCGCCTCGTCGGGGTGGTGGTGGGCCACGTCGATCTGCATGGCGGCCCAGTAGGCCAGGGCGCGCATGCCCTCGTTGCTCACCTTGACGTTGGCCAGCATGCGGCGCACGTCGGGGTGCACCAGGATGTTGTCGGCCTTGGCGTCCTTGTCGATCTTCTTGCGGTCGAGCGAGCGGCTCTGGCGGCGGTCCTTCGCGAAGGCCACGGCGGTCTGGTAGGCGATCTCGCCGAGCGCGATGCCCTCCATGCCCACGAAGAGGCGCGCCGCGTTCATCATGACGAACATGGTGCGCATGCCCTTGTGGGGCTCGCCGATGAGGTAGCCCTCGGCGCCCTCGAAGTTGATCACGCAGGTGGGCGAGGCGTGGATGCCCAGCTTGTGCTCCAAGCCGCCGCACATGACGCCGTTGGCGCTGCCGTCCAGCTTGTACTTGGGCACGATGAAGGTGCTGATGCCCTTGATGCCGGGAGGGGCGTCAGGCAGGCGGGCCAGCACCAGATGGATGATGTTCTCGGTGAGGTCGTGCTCGCCGAAGGTGATCCAGATCTTGGTGCCCGTGAGGCTGTAGGCGCCGTTGTCCTTGGGCTCGGCCTTGGTGGTGCACAGGCCCAGATCGGTGCCGGCCTGCGGCTCGGTGAGGCACATGGTGCCCGACCACTTGCCGCTGATGAGGTTGGGCAGGTACTGCGCCTTCTGCTCGTCGGTGCCGCTGTTCAGCAGGGCGTCGATGAGGCCGTGGGACAGGCCCGGGCACATCGAGAAGCTCTTGTTGGTGGCGGTGGCGAACTCGGTCTGCAGCACGCCGAGGGTGTGAGGGGCGCCGAAGCCGCCGAACTCGGGGGGCGCGGTGAGCGCGGTGGCGCCCTGGGCCACGAACTTCTCGTAGAGCTCCTTGAAGCCCTTGGGGGTCGTGACCTCGCCGGTCTCGGGGTTGTACTTCAGGCCCTCCTGATCCGCGGTGCGGTTCAGGGGCAGCAGCTCGTTGGTGCAGAACTTCGCGCTCTCCTCGAGCACGGCCATGGCGGTGTCGAGGTCGTAGTCTTCGAACCCTTCGAAGCCGGCCAGCTCGTTGTAGCCAAAGGTCTCGAGGATGAACCGGATCTCGTCGAGGGGCGCCTTGTAGATCTGCATCGCCTCACCTGTTGCGTCGGCGGGTGGAGCGCTCGCGTGTGCGGGCGCGGAAACATGCCAGTATAGCGTCAGGCTCGGGATGCCACGAGGTGGGCCGCCGTCGCAAACCAAATTGAATGGCGATTCATTCATTTATGAATGGCGGTTCATTCATCGCGCAGCGTAAGTGGCTGAGAACGCGTCGCTTCCTTGTCGGGCATGAAATCGACGCGAGCAATGCTGCGCCGCGTCGTTGGCGCCGCCTGCCCTTGGGATCCGGGCGCGCCGCTGGGCCCGTGAGGGGATATGGCGGGCCGGCTGGCCCCGGCCTGGAGCCGGACGTAGACTGGCGGCTATGCGACACCTGATTCCTGCTGTGGCCGCGTTGCTCGCCTTGGGTTGCAACGCCGAGTTCCCCGAAGAGACGGACCTGGGCCCGTTGGACGCCGAGGTCGCCTCCGATCAGGCCCCCGCTGGCCGCGATCAGCGCCCCCCGGACCAGGCGGTGGACGCCGCGGTCGATCAGGGGCCGCCCCCCTGCGAGCCGGTGGCCGAGCTGTGCGATGGCCTCGACAACGACTGCGACGGCCGCGTCGACGAGGAGTTCCGCATCGGCCAGCAGTGCGGCGAGGGGCTGGGGCCCTGCCGCGCGCAGGGCCTGACCGAGTGCGCGCCCGACGGTCACGGTACGGTCTGCAACGCGCAGCCGCTGCCGGGGAACGAGGAGCAGTGCGACGGGGTGGACAACGACTGCAACGGGGTCGTGGACGACATCGCGGGGCTGGGCGAGGCGTGCACGCTGCGCGCCGAGCTGTCGCCCGAATGCACCTCGGAGGGGATCTTGCGCTGCGAGCCCGAGGGCCGCGGTGCCTGGTGCGATGGCCCGGCGGTGGACGCCGACGGGGACTTCTACGGCTGCGAAGATGACTGCGACGACAGCGACCCGTCGGTGAACCGCGCCGCAGCCGAGATCTGCAACCTCATCGACGATGACTGCGACGGCGAGGTGGACAACGGCGATCAGGTCTGTGTGTGCCGGCCCGAGGATCGGGGCGGGCGCACCTACCTGTTCTGCCCACAGGCGCGGAACTGGGGCGCCGCGCGGGACGTGTGCCGCGGCTACCGGGCCGATCTGGCCGTGCTGGACGCGCCCGGTGAGCAGGCGTGGGTGCAGAACCAGATCGAGCGCATCGACGGCAGCCGCCTGATCCCCTGGCTGATCGGGTTGGCTGATCTGGAGGCCGACGGCAGCTACGCGTGGGTCACGGGGGCGGCGCCGAGTTGGGACGGCTGGGAGCGCCTCGAGCCGACCCCCATCTTGGACGGGCAGCCCGCCGTGGTGGGGCTGGCGGCCGCGCATTGGCAGGCCCTTGATCCGGGCAACACCCGCTCCTTTGTCTGCGAGCCGGTGTGCGAGTTCGTGGATCGCGACGGGGACGGCGCCAACGGCTGCGACGCGGACTGCGACGACACGAACGGCAACGTCCACCCCGGCGCGCAAGAGCTGTGCGATCCCGCGGGGGCCGATGAGGACTGCGACGGCGAGGTGGATGAGGGCTGCCGCTGAGGGCGGCTGAGGGCGGCGCGGCCGGTGGGCCGCGCCCGCCGGGTCACTCCTGGAAGGGCAGGCCGCTGAGCGGGGCGCCGCTGGCCCCGAAGCGGATGCACACGCTCAGGCTGTCGTTGACGCCGTCGCCGTTGGTGTCCAGGTCCGGCTGGATCAGGGCGGCCACGATGCCCCGGAACTCGGCGGGCACCAGGTCCAGGGCCACCATGAAGTCCTCCTGGGTGATCCGGCCGCTGATGACGCCCTCGTTCATGTTCAGGCCGGTGCCGTCGATGCCGATGCTCGAGGTGATGATGGTGTCGGTGACCGCCAGGGCCAGCACGTTGCCCTGCACGGGCACGTCGAGCTGGAAGTTGCCGGGGCCGGCGGTGAGCTGACCGCCGCGCGCCTGGGCGCCCTGGAAGTTGATCAGCGGGTTGCCGTCGGCGTCGAAGCCGTCCATGTCGGCCACGAAGCCGCCCATGCCGTCAGGATCGGCGGTGACCAGGGCCAGGGTGAAGGCGCCGTCGGTGCCGGGGGCCTCGAGGCCCAGGGCAATCGTCATCAGGTTGAGCTGCTGCTCGGCCACGGCCGTGGCGAGCTCGCCGTTGGCCAGGCCGGTGACGAGCGGGCTGCCGAAGACGTTGTCGGGGACGTTGTCGCCGTTCAGGTCCTGGCAGTCCATGTCGCCCTGCTCGGCGATGGCCAGGCTGTCGATGCGGCCGGTGGCCAGGGCACCCTCGACGGGCGGGGGCACGTCGCCGCCGGCGCCGCCCATGCCGCCTTCGCCGCCCATGCCGCCTTCGCCGCCCATGCCGCCAGCGCCGCCCATGCCGCCAGCGCCGCCCATGCCGCCAGCGCCACCCATGCCACCGGCGCCGCCCATGCCGCCTTCGCCGCCACGCCGCCGGCGCCGCCCATGCCGCCAGCGCCGCCACATGCCACCGGCACCGCGGCGCCGCCCATGCCACCGGCACCGCCAGCGCCGCCGGCGCCGCCGATCATGCCGCCGGCGCCGCCGGCGCCCATGTCGGTCTGCTGCTCGCCGCTCGGCGAACCGCCGTCGTCGCAGCCGGTGAAGGCCGCAAGGGCCAGGACCATGCCGCCGATGAGGCCGGCGCGGGTGATCGGGAAGAAGTCACGCATCGTGGGTCCCCTGTGTGAAGCGTGCCGTCCTTGTACTCGATGCGAGGCAGTCGACGCGAAGGGGACGTGACCCTGGCTTCCGGCGCCCCACGGGGCGACCATGCGGGCCATGCAGCACCCCCCGCTGGCCCGGATTCTCGACGCGCTCCATGGCGCGGGCGCGGCCACCCGCCATCGGCGGCTGCTGGTGCTGGAGGGGTCCGCCGAGGCCCTCGCCGAGTTGGCCCCGATCCTGGTGTCACCCGGCGCACCGTGGATCGGCCATCGCGCCCCGCCCGGCGTCGACCCCCTGCCGCCCGACCGCGCCGGCGAGCTGCTGGGGACTGAGCTGCACCGGGCGGTGCTGGACTGCACCGCGGGCTTCTGGCCCGACGCCCTGGCCGCAGTGGCGGGGGCCGTGGTGGCGGGCGGGGTGCTGGTGGTGGCCGTGCCCCACGGGTGGGGGCAGGGGGATCCGCTGGCGGCCCGCTGCCGAAGGCTGTGGACCGACGCACCCGGGGTACGCTGGGTTCAGCTGGCCGAGCCCTGGCCGCACGTGGCGGCCGCGGCCCCTTCGCCAGGACCGGTGACGCCGGCCGCCGACGGGCCATGGCGCACCGCGGATCAGGGTCGGGCCGTGGCCGCGGTGGAGCGGCTGATCCGGGGCCGCAAGCGGCGGCCGCTGGTACTCACCGCCGATCGCGGGCGCGGGAAGAGCGCCGCCCTGGGGCTGGCGGTGGGCCGGCTGCTGGGGGAGTCGCCGCTGCAGGTGGTGATCACGGGGCCCTCGGCCGCTGCCGTGGCGCCCGCGCTGACCCACGCGGCGGCGGTGCTGGGCGTGGCGGTCCGGCATCACCGGGTGAAGGCGCCCAACGGGGGGGCGCTGTGGTTCATGCCGCCCGGGGAACTCTGGGCCGATCCGCCCGCGGCGCAGCTCGTGCTGGTGGACGAGGCGGCCACGCTGCCCGTGCCCTTGCTCACCGGGCTGCTGGATCGCCACCCGCGCATCGGCTTCGCCACCACGGTGCACGGCTACGAGGGCACCGGTCAGGGCTTCGCGCTGCGGTTCCGCGACGCGCTGGACGCCCGCACCCCGGGCTGGCGGGCGCTGTCGCTGAGCGAGCCCATCCGCTTCGCGGCGGACGATCCCGTCGAGGCCGCCGTGGGCCGGGCGCTGTGCCTGGACGCCCGGGCGGTCACCGCAGAGACCGCGCGCCAGGCGGCGCAGGCCCCGCTGGAAGTTGCCTGGCCGACCCCCGCGGCCCTGGCCGCCGACGAGGCGATCCTCACCGCCGCCTTCGGGCTGCTGGTGGACGCCCACTACCGGACCACGCCCGCCGATCTCCAGCGGTTGCTGACCGATCCGACCCACCGCGTGGCGGTGCTGCAGGCCGCTGGGGTGGTGCTTGGCGCCGCCGTGGTGGTGGATGAGGGGGGCCTGGTTGAGCGGGCCCGGGTGATCGCGGCGGGGGCGGGGCGGGCCCGGGGTCACCTGTTGCCGCAGTCGCTGGCGGCGCACCTGGGCCTGGAGGGGGGCTTGCCGCTGCGGGCGGCGCGGATCGCCCGCATCGCGGTCCACCCCGCGGCGCGCCGGCGGGGGCTCGGCCGGGCCCTGCTCGCGGCCGTGATCCAGGACGCGCAGGCCCGGGGGCTGGACTATGTGGGCACCAGCTTCGGGGCCTCGGTGCCGCTGCTGCGGTTCTGGCGGGCGGCGGGGCTGCGGCCGGTGCGCCTGGGGGTGCGCCCCGGGAAGAGCAGCGGGCTGCGGGCGGCCATGAGCCTGCTGGGGCTGAGCGCCGCCGGGCAGGCCCTGGTGGGCCAGGCCCGGGCGGTGTTCGCCGACGAGCTGCCCCACGCCCTGTGTGGTCCGCTGAGCGACGCCCCCGAGGCGCTCGCCTGGGCCCTCGCGCGGGAAGTGGCCCTGGCGGGCGGGCCGCGCCCGGGTGACGCCGCCGTCCTGGCGGCCTGCCTGGCCGGGGCCCGAGGGTTCGACGTGGCGGTGGCGCCCGTGTGGCGGGCTGTGTGGGGCCACCTGGCCGCCCACGCCCCCGAGCCCGAGCCGGCGGATCGCGCCTTGATCGTCGGGCGGCTGTTGCAGCGGCGCCCATGGGCCAGCGTGGGGGCGGGCGGCGAGGCGGCGGCGCAGCGGGCGCTGCGCGAGGCGCTGAGCCGTTGGCTCAGCCTGCCTGGACCACCAGGGCGGTGACGTTGTCCAGCCCGCCGGCGTCCAGGGCCGCCAGGCTGAGCTGACGCGCCGCCTCGGCGGGGCTGTCGGCCCGGTTCATGATCCGCTGGATCTGCATGTCGGGCACCAGATCCGTGAGGCCATCGCTGCACAGCAGGAACTGGTCACCGGGGCACACGGCGGTGGCGCCCAGCTCCACCACCGGGGCCTCGGCGCCGCCCAGGGCGCGGGTGATTACGCTGGTGGGCGGCTGGCGGTTGGCCTGCTCGGGGGTGATCCAGCCCGCGCGGACGGCGTCGCCCAGCAGGCTGTGATCCAGGGTCAGACGCTCCAGCATGCCGTGGCGCAGGCGGTAGATCCGGCTGTCGCCCACGTGGGCCATCACGGCGCGGGGCCCGTCGAGCCACAGGGCCACGGCGGTGGTGCCCATGCCCGCCTTGCTCCCGTCGCGCCGGCCCTCGGCGACGATGTCCGCGTGGGCCTGCTCCAGGGCGCCACGCAGGGCGCGGGCCTGGCCCGTGCGGCGGGTGGGCTGCTGGGCCAGCCGGCTGAGCGCCTTCACGCACAGCTCGCTGGCCACCTCACCCGCGGCGTGGCCGCCCATGCCGTCGGCCACCGCGAACAGCCCGGCGCTGGGGCTGGCCATCCAGGCGTCCTCGTTGTGGGCCCGCACATGGCCCACGTGGGTCACCGCGGCGCCCTCCAGGTGGCGCGTGGGCTCGTCGGACAGGGGCAGGGTGGCGAAGGCGGCGGTGCGGACCTCGTCGAGGGCGGCGTGGGCAGTGGCGAACATGGGGACCTCGTGAAGCCGGTTACGGCCTCCTTGACCGGGGGAGACAGCGCCAAGTCACGCCGGGTGGGCACTTTTTTTGGGTGAGGTGTGGGATCGGGGCAGAGCGATGCCCGCCGCGCGGTGGTCGGAGGCGGTTGGGAGGGGGAGACGACCGCGCGGCGGGCGCAGGGCGGGCGAGGGGCCCGCCTGCAGGGGTGGGGCTCGGGATCAGGGGTCAGCGGGGCTCGTGCTCGCTCATCAGCAGGGTGCCGCTGGCGAAGTGGGCCGGGGCGCCGCAGTCTTCGGCCACCAGCTCGGCGGCGCAGGCGGGGCTCAAGCCGGCCACGCGCTCCTGGTTCATGCAGCGCGCGCCATTGGCATCCCACTCGGCGCCCAGGGTCCAGTCCTCGCTGTCGGTCCGGATGCCGAACGCGTCGTAGTGGTTGATGGCCACGCCGTCCTGAGTGTGCGCGGTGCCGTCGCCGCAGTAGTCGGCGCGCAACATCCGCACGCAGGCCTGGTGGTGCTCACGCAGCCGCTTGACCTCGCACTCGCCGTCCCGGCACTCCTCGACGCGCCGCCAGGGCTTGTAGCCGGCCAGCGCGCAGTGGGCCAGGGCGTGCCCGTCGCAGGCGAAGGTGAACCGGTCGGGATCGGCGATCCAGTCGCCACCGGTCTCGGTGCCCTCGCTCAGGTCCCAGTAGCCCTCCATGGCGATGGCGCCCACGGGGGAGCCGTCCTCATCCAGGCCGCACAGGGGCACGCGGCCCTCGTCCGTCTGGTAGGTGACCAGGTAGAACACCACGTCGCGGTGGATGCGCTTCTCGGGGTGCTTGCCCATCTCCTCGATGTGCAGCTCCACCGCGCCCCCCAGCTCGGTGCGGGCGACGAAGCTCGCGCCCACCATGCCCTTGGGGCCCAGGAAGTCGCCGCGCACGTTCTGGCCGGCCAGCCGCGTACCCACGATCTCCACGGCGTCCAGCTCGCGGCCCTTCTTGTCCACCGAGGCGGCCTTCTCGACGAAGGCGATGCGCTGGCCGTCCAGCACGTCGCCGTTGAAGCCGACGCCGTTCAGGTCACGGCCCACCAGGCTCGGCCACCAGAAGGTGGTGCTGCCGAAGTAGTCGCCGGAGTACCAGTTGTAGGTGCTGCCCGGGTTGTAGATCTGGGCCTGGGCCGGGGCGGCCATCAGGGCGACCGCCGCCAGACCAGCCAGAGTCATCAGGTTGCGCTTGGTCATCTCACCCTCCTTTTCGCTCGCACCGAGGGGGTGAGCAATGAGAGTGCCAAGCTTAAATGCCTGAAATGGCGTGGTTTTGTTCGACGTGTGGGCGGTTCTTGCTTACCCGGTTTGCTCAGGTGGGCAAGACTTGCTCAGAAGGACGGCGGATCGGCGCAGACCCGGAAGCCGACGCTCAGGTGGGCGAAGTTCGAGCGCACGGGCTCCCGCATCGCCGCCCGGGTGGTGTTGCCGCCGAAGTCGTAGGCGCCGGAGCGCACCACGAGCCCTCGCTCGGGCACCGGCTGCACCCACTCCCAGAGGTTGCCGGCCATGTCGTGCAGGCCGTACGGGCTCACGGAGGCGGGGTGGCTGCCCACGGCGTCGGGGCCCATCCCGTCCTTGCCGTGGGTGTCCTCGTGGTTGGCGTCGTGGGGCAGCAGCCGATCGCCGTGGGGCCACGCGCGGCCGTCGCTGCCTCGGGCGGCGCGCTCCCACTCCTGGTCGGTGCACAGGCGCGCGCCGGGCAGGCGGCCCGAACGATCCAGCCAGGCCAGGTAGTCCTCGATCTGCACCAGCGTGGTGCCGGGGACGGGCAGGGCGAGCATGGGCTGGTTCGGGTGCTGCTTGCGCCCGGGGTACCGCACCGCCTCGTCCTGGTGCACGGTGTGCCAGCGGTCGCTGACCTTGAACGACAGCACCCACCGGCCATCTTCGGCGGCCTCGAGCTTCAGCGGGTTGGCGAAGCCGCTGCCCTCCATGCGCGGGCTGGCGTCGGGTCGCTCGGCTGCGGGCAGATCCTCCAGGTACGCCACCCAGTCGGCCACCGTGGTCTCGTAGCGGGCGATCAGGTAGCCCCCGGTGTCCACCGGGTGCTCGGGCTCGGCCCGGTAGAAGCCCCGCCGCAGGCCGTCGGGCATGGCCGCCCCGTACAGGAAGCGGCCCGGCGGGATGTAGACGAAGCCGTAGGGCACCGCCTCGTGGGGGGGCAGCGCCAGCGTGACGGTGCGGGTCTTGCCGCGGGCCACCCCGAAGGTGTCCACCAGCGGCGCGCGGCCCGGCGCGGTGGCCTCGATCCGGTAGTCGCCGGGGGGCAGGGCCATGGTGCCCGTGGTGGGCCCCTCCACGGGCACTGGCACCCGACGCCCCTCCTGGAGCTCGTAGCGGGCGAGCTGGACCTGCGCCTGGGGCGGGCTGACCGCGATGACCACCTGGCCCGGGGCCCGCCAGCGCCGCTGCCGGCTCTCGTCGTCGTCGTACACGGCCAGACGGGCGATGGCCTCGGCGGTCGCCTCGCGGTCGCCGCGCAGCTCGGCGAACTCCGCCCGCTCGTAGAGCACATCCGCCAACAGCCCGCGGACGTCATCCCGCGCGGGATCCACGGCCAGGGCCTGCTCGAGCCGCCCGCTGGCCTCGGACAGGCCCACGCGCACGGTCAGCTCGGCGGCCCGCCAGGCCTTCCAGTGGGTCTCGCCGTGCTCGGGATCGGCCGAGTCGAAGGCCGCGAAGGCCTGCTGGCGCTGGTCGAGCCCCGCGTGCAGCCTGGCGCGGGTGGCTTGCAGGCCTTGCCGCGCGCGGACCAGGTGGGCCTGGACCCGCTCATCGCGCTCCGCCTGAGCGCGCAGGCGGCTGGCCACCCACACGGCGAACAGCGCGGCCACCACGGCCACCGGGACCCCGATGTACATGGCCCGCCGTTGGCGCTGGGCGGCGTGCGAGGCCTGCTTGAAGGCTGCCTCTTCGGTGGTCAGCTCGTCGGTCGGTAGCCGGTCCAGCTCCTTCAGCCGGGGGCCACGCCAGACCAGCTGCGAGTCCCGGCTGACCTCCAGCCAGTCGCGGACTGACCGTTGCAGCCGCTCGCGCACCAGCCGGGTCTCGGCGTCATCGCCAAGCCAGTCCCGCAGGGTGCCCCAGCCCCGCAGCAGGGCCTCGTGGGCGATCTCGTAGGCGGTGTCGTGCGTCACCACCAGCCGGGCGCTCACCAGGCGCTCCAGCACGCCGGCGATGGCCGGATCGGCGGCCCCCAGATCCTCGGCGGTCTGCCGCGCGCGGGTGTTCTCCACCGTCACCAGCCGCACCAGCACCCGCCGGGCGAGCTGCTGCTGCGCCGGCGTCATCCGCTTGAGCACCTGATCGGCGTGGCGGCTGAGCGCGCCGGCCACGCCGCCGATGGCCTCCAGCGCGTCGGCGGGGATGCTGCGGCTGCCCTCGTCCCGACGGTTCCACAGCTCGGCCAGGGCGAACTGCAGCAGGGGCAGGGCGCCGCTGCCCGCGCGCTCGGTGCTCTGCACCAGGGCGTCCACGGTGGCCTCGTCGGCGAAGCGGAACCCCTTCGCCTGCGTCGGGCGCACCACCACCTCGCGCACCCGCTCGGCGTTCAGCGGCCGCAGGAAGTACAGCGAGCGCACCAGGTCATCGCCGATGACGGGCAGCTCCGACAGGCGGCCCAGGTAGTCCGCCCGGGCGGTGGCCACCACGCGCAGGCCCGGGGCGGGCGACAGCATCATGGCCAGCGCCTCAGCGAACAGGGCGGCCTGCTCGGCGGGGCACAAAGTGGCCAGCTCCTCGAATTGGTCGATGAAGACCACCAGGCCCTGCTTGGCGCCCAGGCGCTGACGCAGCATGCGGCCGAAGTCCTGGGCGTCCGCCTCGACCGCCATGGCCAGCTCGGCCTCGTCGGCGTGAAGCAGGGGGGCCAGGGCGGCGCACAGGTGGTCCACGGGCCGGCGCCCGGGCACCAGGGTCACCGCCTGCCAGTGGCGGTCGTCCTTGAACCACGCGCCCACCCGGGGCAGCACGCCGGCCCGGCACAAGGACGACTTGCCGGTGCCCGAGTCGCCCGCCACCAGCACGAAGGGCTCGGCGGCCAGCCGCTCCAGCACCTGCCGGATCTCACCGTCGCGCCCGAAAAACAGCCCGCGGTCCTGAGCCTCGAAGGCCGCCAGGCCCCGGTACGGGTTGCCCTCGGGCACGTCGCCCCGGCGCTCGGGCTCAAGGGCGCTCAGGGCCGCCCGCAGGGCGGTGCCGTCGGCGAAGCGGTCCTTGGGATCCGCCGCCAGGCAACGCTCCACCACCTCCACGAACGCAGGATCCAGCCCCACGGCGGCCCGGCTGAGGGCGGCGTGACTCCCGCGGCGCTTGCGGGCGTAGAGCGTGTGCAGATCGTCGGCCACGATGGGCGGTCGGCCCGTGAGCAGCTCGAAGAGCACTGCCCCAAAGGAGTAGACGTCTGCGGCGTAGGTGGCCGGGGCCAGATCGATGAGCTCGGGGGCCAGGTACAACGGCGTACCGACGATGGCCCCCTCCTGGGTGAGCTTCACGTCCACGGCCGCAGTGGCCTTGCCTTCGAACAGCGAGGCCAGCATCCGCGGCTCGCGGTCCCCGGTGGTGGCGTAGGGATCCACCTGCTTGCGGTGCACCTCAGCCAACGCGCGGGCGTGGTGGATCCCGTCGGGGATGACGGCGGCGCCGGGCAGCGAACGCTCGGACTCCAGCCCGCCGTCCGTCGCCCGGGCGAAGGGGAACGCGGGCACCGGGGACGGTCGCCCCGCCTGCGGGGGGGGCTCGGCTACCCCGGTCTGGGCCAGCGGATCCACCACGGGGGTGCGTTGGGGGCCCAGCGGCGCGTCGCCCGTCTCGCCGATGGGATCCACCGCCACGGACAGGCGCTGCATGTTGCCGGTGGCAGCCAGCGGGTCCACCGGGCTCAGATCTGCCGCCACCCAGCGGTGATCCTCCACCAGCTTCGCGATGCCGAAGTCGAGGATGCGGACCGTGTCCTCCTCGTCCAGCATGATGTTCGCGGGCTTGATGTCGCGGTGGACCACCCCGCGGCGATGGGCGGCCGCCAGGCCGCTGGCGAGCTGCAGGGCCAGCCCGCGGGCCTTCGCCTCGTCGAGGGGCAGCGACAGCTTGTCCAGAGGCAGGCCACGCACGAACTCGCTGACCTGGTACAGGTGGCCGTCCACCTCGCCCACGCGGTGCACGTCCACCACGTTGGGGTGGCGCAGCCGGGCGATGGCCCGGGCCTCGACGATGAACCGGTCGCGGGCGCGCAGGTCCTCGGCGTCCAGGCTGATGAACTTGATGGCCACCGGCCGATCCAGCGGCACGTCCGTGGCCAGATACACCCGCCCCATGGCCCCCCGGCCCAGCTCATGGAGCAGGCGGTAGCCCTCGAACTCGGGGGGCGGATTCCAGCTCAAGGCGGCCTCCGCGGGTGCCGCTGCAGCCCATACTGGCCCATCTTATGGGTGAAACTGCGCCGAGGCATCTCGATGAGGCGCGCCGCGGCGCTGACGTTCCCGTCGGCGGCCGCCAGCGCCTCGGCCATCCGCCGGGCCTCCAGGGCCGCCAGCTCCTCGTGGATCGGGCGGAAGCTGCCCGTCGACTCCGCCGGCGTCGCCACCGGGGCCCCGTCGTCCGGCCGCCACGGGCGCTCGGCCAGGTGGGCCAGCCGCACCTCGGGCTCGGCGATGACCTGAGCCGTCCAGCGCATCAGGTTCTCGAGCTCGCGCACGTTGCCGGGCCACGTGTGGCGCACCAGGGCCGCTTCGACCTCGGGCGTCAGCCGCTGCCTGGGAAGCTCGGCCGGGCGCGCGCGGCGCAGGTACCAGTGGGCCAGGGCCAGCACGTCGCCGGGGCGCTCCCGCAGCGGCGGCAGCACCACCCGGCCCACTTCGAGGCGGTAGTATAGATCCGGCCGCAGGAAGCCCTCGGCCAGGGCGTCGGCGGGCAGGCGGTTCATGGCGGCCACCACGCGCACGTCCACGGTGCGGGCCCGCGGCTCGCCCACCCGGCGGATCTCACCCGCCTGCAGGGCCCGCAGCAGCTTGCTCTGGACCCCGGGCGGCGCCTCGGAGATCTCGTCGACGAACAGGGTGCCGCCGTGGGCTTCCTCGAACAGCCCGGCCTTGTCGGTCACCGCGCCGCTGAAGGCCCCCTTCGCGTAGCCGAACAGCTCACTCTCGGCCAGGTTGGGGTGCAGGGCGGCGCAGTTCACCGTCAGGTAGGGCTGCTCGGCGCGCTGGGACCAGTGGTGCAGGGCCCGGGCCACGATCTCCTTTCCGGTGCCCGTCTCGCCCGTGATCAGCACCGGCAGCTCGCTGCGGGCCAGCTCGCGCACCCGCCGGAACACCTGCTGGGTCAGCGGATCGGCCGCCAGGAACGCCTCGCCTCCCACCAGGATGCGATCGTCGGTGCCCCGGGCCCAGGCCAGCGAGCCGGGCGTGGCGCGGCCCAGCGCCTCTTCGGCCACCCGCCGCAGATCGGTGGTGGTGTCGGCGTCCACCGGGCAGCGGGCGAGGCCGGCGGCGGCCCCGTCGGCCATGGCCAGCAGGATCCGTCGCACGGGCACATCGGCGGTGGCGCCCACCTCGGGCAGCACCAGCCACACGCCGTCGTCGTCCCGGGCCACCGCGTCCACCCGGCGCACGGCCTTGCGGGCCTGCTCAGCCAGCGCCTCCAGCCCCTGCTGGCCCGGCCGCAGCCGGGCCAGCGTCAGCGGCCGGTCGTACCGGGTCGACCGCTCCACCTCCAGCGCGAGTATCCGCCGCAGGGCTGCCTCGTCGAGCAGGGCGTCGGCGTCGAGCACCCGAGCGGGTGCCGCGCGGTTGGGGGGGGTGCCACGGATCATGGCTGCGTCATCGGCGGGGACCCACCTCCGCCGGAAGCGCCGGGGTCATCCACACCGGCGGAGGGTGCGCCCCCCGAGGCCACGCACGGCGGACCTGGCCCCCGAGCGGCCCGGCGGGTGGGCATCAGACGAAGCGATTGACGCCCTGAACGCCGTCGGAGCTGCGATCCGCCGAGAACTGATACTCGGGGTCGAGCAGCACGTTGATGCGGTCCATGACCACCGCGGTGACCCCCAGGAAGTCGGCGGCGTGGCGGATCATGGCCTCGCGGGTGAAGGGCGTGAACGGCGCGCGCACCCGGAACTGGCCGATCTCGGGTCCGTCCAGCGTGATGGGCGGCCCGATCCGGTAGACGATCTCGCCCCCCTTCGAGAAGGGGGAGCCGCCGGGGTAGGCCTTGTCGCTGCCGTTGCAGCCCACCGGCACGATGTCCACGCCCAGAAGCTGGCTCATCTGAGCCATGCCCACGTGGCCCTTGCTCAGCCGCTTGGACCGGGTGCCCTGGGGAAAGACCAGCGGGCTGTGGCCTTGCGCGATGGCCTCGCGGTTGAGCCGCACCACCTCGCCCACCATCTGGGCCCACAGCGCCTCGAAGTCGGCGCGCACGGTCAGCGGGCCGCCACGCTCCTCCACGAACATCTGGACCCCGTCGGGCAGCCCCGCCGGATCGCCCCCGTCCACCAGATCCCGCAGCGCCCGGTACTCGGCTTCATCGGGCAGCCGGCCGACCTGCTTGCGGAACTCGGTGGTGGCCACATAGCCCCGGGAGGGCAGCGGGATGTTGGTGCAGGAGTCCATGAACCAGCCCATGAGCCGGTTCTCGTAGTACTTGCCCTTGACCCAGGCAGCGGTGAACCCGTGCCCGGCCCGGTAGAGCTGGTACTGGAAGGGCCAGTAGTTGTAGCGGTCGGTGTGGTTCATGGCGAAGAACACCGGCCGATCGGGCAGGTGCTCCAGGCCTTCGAGGGCGATCCGGGTGCGCCGGGGCAGCCGGTAGTCCACCGACAACGCCAGGTTGGCCATGGCCAACTGGCCCCAGGGCGTCTTGCGGATCGAGAGCGCCTTCAGGCGGTCAAGGTCGAGCATGTGCGGCCCCGGCGGGTCAGGGGATCAGGGCAGGCTGCGGAGGAACGTGATGACGTGCTCGATCTGCGCGTCGGACAGCGTCAGCTCGGGCAGCGGCCCGCTGGCGAAGCCCTGCATGGCGGTGCCCGTCTTGCCGTTCTTGATCATGTAGCGCAGGTACCCGTTGGTCACGGTGTCCAGGAACGGCTTGCGCAGGATGCCGGTGCCCCACTCGCGGTAGCCGCCGCGCATGTTGTGGCACTGCACGCACGAACGCATGAAGAGCTTGGCGCCCTCGCCCCCGTCGCCCTTCAGGGGCGACTCGTCGAGCTTGGCGGGCTCGGTCTTCGTCTGGGTGCGCAGGTAGGCGACGATGGACTCCATCTGCCCCCGGTCGAGCACGCCCGCCCAGGCCGCCATGGCGGTGCCGGGGCGGCCCCCCTTGATGGTGGTGATGATCATCTCGTCGCTGGCCGCCTCGAGGAAGCTCTGGGCGGTCAACAGCGCCGCGCGAGGCACCCGGTCGGCGCCGCTGGTCCCGTGGCATGGGGTGCAAAGCTGGAACAGCTTGGCGCCCTGGGCCGCCTTCTCGGGCGTGATCTCCACCGACCGCATGGGGGGTGGATCGCCTGCGAGGGCGGGCATGGACAGCGCCAAAAGACCGATGACGGCGAGCGCCTTGTGCAACATCTTGGGGTCTCCTCCTCACGGACACGGCCCGGATCAGCCGGGGGGTGTGCGTCGCACGAGTCAACGGCACCCGGCTCCGGGCAGTCAACCCCTGGGCGCCTTGTGCCCGATTTCGGTTACGCTCCGGCCACACCGTCAGGCGAGGCTGAGCACATGATCCGTTGGAGTGACCAGCATTTGTCGGCCCTCCGGGCCGACGGCGACCCGGCGGCTGATGCGGTCGCGCGGGCCATCCTCGGCAGCGGCGATCTGGCCCGGATCAACGGGCTCATGCGTCAGCTCTCGGGCAACCCCCAGGTGCCGTCCGCCGCGCTGCCCCCCGAGGTGCGCGCCTGGCTGGCCGAGACGGGCGACCTGCCCGCCTGGGTGGACGCCGCGCGGGTCGAGCGGGGCCAGCGCGTCTTCGTCCGCTACGGGGTGCCCATCCTGCAGGGCCTGCTGTACCGATCCCTGCCCGAGGTCTACGCCTGCGCCGACGGGGTGCAGGTGCTGGCCCGATCCAAGCGCATCACCGCCCTCGTGGATCGCCGCGTCCTCGAGACCCTGCGCTTCGTGGTGGACGTGCTCACCCCCGGTCACCTGGCGGAAGGCGCCGTGGGCGTCCGGACGGCGCAGCGGGTGCGGCTCCTGCACGCCAGCATCCGCCTGCACCTGGCCGCCGGGGGCTTCCCCGCCGACCGGTTCGGGCCCCCCATCAACCAGGAAGACCTGGTCATCACCCTGGCCTCATTCTCGGTGGTCATCCTGGACGTGCTGCGCCGCTTCGGGGCCGAGCTGTCGGAGGCAGAGGCCGACGGCTGGCTGCACACCTGGAACGTCATCGGCTGGATCATGGGGGTGCGCGAGGAGCTGCTGTTCGAGAGCGAGCAGGACGGCGATCTGGCCCTGCGCATGATCCGCCGCCGCCACCACCGCGCGTGCCCCGAGGGGCAGGCGGTCATGGCCGCGCTGCTGGGCTTCATGAACGACCTGGTGCCGGGGGAGCTGTTCGACGGCATCAGCGCTTCGATGGTGCGCTTCCTGGGGGGTGACGCCCTGGCCGATCTGCTCGGGGTGCCGCCGGCGGACTGGACCCGCCACTTCCTGCGCCTGTACCGCCGCGCCATCGATGCTGCCGATGACGTGCAAGACCTGGGGCCCATGGGACGCAGGTTGGCGGAGCTGTTGGGGGGGCGCCTGCTGCAGGCGCTGATCGAGGGCCGGCACGGGGTGACCGCCACCTTCGACCTGCCCGCCGATCTGCGGGCCAACTGGCAGCTCTGAGCAGCCTACTGCTCGGCGGGCAGCCCCGAGGAGCGCCAGGCCTGCATGCCGCCGATCAGGTTGTGCACGTCGGTGTACCCCTGGCTGCCCAGCCAGTGGCAGACCTGCCCCGAGCGGTTGCCCGAGCGGCACACGAACAGCAGCTTCTGGTCCTTCTTCCAGGACTGCGCCTTGGCGGGGAGCTGGGGGAAGGTCACCAACTCGGCCCCGGGGATGTGCCCCAGGAAGCCGTGGAACTCCCCCGGCGTGCGCACGTCGATGACCGTGTAGTCCTGGAGGTTCTGGGCGACCTGAACGGGGAAGACCTCGTCGAACGGCAAGGTGGCGAACATGGGGGGCTCCTGGGATTCGGGGTTGGGGAAGGGCTCGCCGCCAAAGAGCCCTCGCCGGCCAAATCCGTGTCACGGGCACAGTGGCGGCCCGTGACGGGGCCGGCGCATCATGTACGCGCGCCCAGCGCTGTGAACCCCACCCGAGGTGACCTTCTTGACGGATCCGAGCCTGCTGCCCGAGGCCCTGCTGCCCCCGCCCACCGACCGCGAGGTCGACCAGCCCCTGCGCGACGACGTGCGCTGGCTGGCCTCGGCCCTGGGGCGCGTCATCCAGCATCAGGCCGGCGAGCACGTCTTCGCCACCGTCGAGGCCCTGCGGGTGGACGCCCGCGCCCGCCGACGGGGCGAGGGCCCGGCGCTCGAAGCCCTGCTGACCAACGTTGAGGCGCTGCCTCTGGAGCAGGCCGCCGCCGTCGCCCGCGGCTTCACCCTGTTCTTTGTCCTGATCAACGTGGCCGAGCAGGCCCACCGGGTGCGACGGATGCGGGCGCGCACCGGCGAGTATGCCCGTGGGCCCGCGGCGGTCATGGCCGAGCTGAAGGCCGCCGGCCACGACGCCGAGGCCGTGGGCGCAGTGCTTCACGACCTGCGGGTGCAGCCCGTGCTCACCGCCCACCCCACCGAGGCCACCCGCAAGACGGTGCTGAACCTGCAGACTCGCGTGGCCGATCTGCTGCTCCAGCGCGATGGGGCGGCGGGCCGTGAGCGCCGGGCCGTGGACGAGGCGTTGGAGGCCGAGGTGGAGATCCTGTGGCTCACCAGCGAGGTGCGCCGCGACCGCCCCAGCGTGCTCGACGAGGTGAGCAACGTGCTGTGGTACCTGGAGGATCGCCTGCTGGGCGGCGCCCTGGACGTGCAGCGCGACGTGGAGCAGGCCTACGCGGCCGTGTTCGGCCAGGCCCGCCGCTTCCCGCAGCTCGCCCGCCCCGGCAGCTGGGTGGGCGGCGACCGCGACGGCAACCCCTTCGTCACCCCCGGGATCACCCGCATCGCCACCCGCCGCACCGCCCGGGTGGTGATCCTGCGCTACCGCGCCGAGCTGCGCCGGCTCATCGGGCGCCTGAGCGTGTCCACGCGCTTCGCCCCGGCCACCCCGGCGCTCATCGCGCTCATCGACCGCGAGCGCGCCCTGCGGCCCGAGCTGTTCAACGACAACCAGCGCCGCGACGCCGAGGAGCCGGTGCGGCTGGCGCTGACCTTCATGGCCGCTCGGCTGGACGCCACCGCCGAAGCCTACGCGGGCAACCACGGCGCCCCGCCCCCGGAGGCCTACGCCACCCCCGAGGCCTTCGCGGCCGACCTGGCCACCATCGACGAGGCCCTGCACGCGGCTGGCGCCCGGCACATCGCCCGCACCCTGCTGGACCCGCTGCGCCAGAGCCTGAACGCCTTCGGATTCCACGGCGTCCGCCTGGATGTACGCGAGGACAGCGAGGTGCACACCCGCGCGGTGGACGCCTTGTTCCAGGCGGTGGGCGAGGGCCCCGCCGGCCTCGCCCGCCTGCGGGTGGAGCTGCTGGGCCGTCGCCCCCTGCGCCACCCCCACGCGCCCCTGGACGAGGCCACCACCCGGGTGGTCGAGACCTTCGATGCCATCGCCGAGACGCACCGCACGGTGGGCCCCGCGGCGGCGCCCACCTACATCATCAGCATGTGCCGCCGGGCCGAGGACCTGCTGCGGGTGCTGCTGCTGGCCCGCGAGTCGGGCCTGGTGGACCTGGCCAGCGACCCGCCGCGCTCGGCCATCGACGTGGTGCCCCTGTTCGAGACCCTGGACGACCTGCGCAATGGCCCCGAGATCATGCGCAGCCTGTTTCAGGACCCGGTGTACGCCCGACAGCTCGCCGCGCGGGGCCGCAAGCAGGAGGTCATGCTCGGCTACTCCGACTCCGCGAAGGACGCGGGCGTCCTGCCGGCGGCCTGGGCCCTGTATCGCGCCCAGCAGGCGCTCACCGACGTCTGCGCCGAGCACAAGGTGCAGCTCACCCTGTTCCACGGGCGGGGCGGCACCGTGGGCCGGGGCGGCGGCTCGCCCGTGTTCCGGGCGCTGTCGGCCCTGCCGCCGGGCTCGCTCACCGGGCGCATCAAGATCACCGAGCAGGGCGAGATCATCAGCCAGAAGTTCGGCCTGGCGCCCATCGCCGAGCACAGCCTGAGCGTGATGGTCACCGGCACCCTGTCGGCGGCGCTCAGCGACTGGCGCAAGGGCGTCGACGCCGCCGAGGTGGCCGAGTTCGACCAGGTGATGGAGCGCCTGAGCGCGGACGCCCTGCCCGTGTTCCGTGAGCGGGTACACGCCGGCACCGACCTGTTCCATCTGTTCAAGCAGTGCACGCCGGTGGAGGAGCTGGCCCACGTGCACTTCGGCTCGCGCCCGGCCTACCGCAAGAGCGGCGCCGGCACCATGAAGGGCATCCGCGCCATCCCGTGGGTGTTCGGCTGGACCCAGATGCGCCTGATGCTGCCCGGCTGGCTTGGCGTGGGCACCGCCCTGCAGGCCGAGATCGCCCGCCCCGGTGGCCTGCAGCGCCTGCGGCGCATGGCCCAGGTGTGGCCCTTCTTCGACGACCTGCTGGGCAAGGTCGAGATGGTGTGCGCCAAGGCCGATCTGGGCATCGCCCGCCTGTATGTGGAGACGCTGAACGGCGACCGCGCCCTGCTGGCGGATCTGGAGGCCGAGTTCGCCCGCGCGGTGACGGCGGTGAAGGCCATCCGCGGCGCCGAGCACCTCATGGGCGACTCGGGCTGGCTGCAGGCGGCCATCGGCCTGCGCAACCCCTACCTGGACGCCCTTTCGCTGCTGCAGGTGAGCCTGCTGAAGCGGCGCCGTGCGGGCGACGAGTCGGCGGCGCTGGACGAGGCGCTTGGCACCACGCTGAACGGCGTCGCGCAGGGGCTGCGGAACACCGGCTGAGCGCGGCCTCAGCGCTTCCGCTGCGGGCGGCTCTCGGGCGGGGCGGTCAGGGGGTCGTCGGGCCAACTGTGTTTGGGGTAGCGCCCGCGCAGCTCCTTGCGCACCTGGGGGTAGCCATTGGCCCAGAAGCTGGCCAGATCGGCCGTGACCTGGGCGGGGCGCTGGTTGGGCGCCAGCAGATGCATCAACACCGGCACCTGGCCGCCCGCTACGCGCGGCGTCTCAGTCAGGCCGAACACTTGCTGGATGCGGGCCGCCAACACCGGGGGCTCGCCGGGGCTGTATTGCAGGCGCTTGTGGGTGCCATCGGGCAACGGCAGCCGGGCGGGGGCCATCTGATCCACCGTCTGCACCACCGCGTGGCCTGCGAAGGCATGCAGCAGGGGTAACAGATCCACCCGCCGGGTGTCATCGAACTTCCGGCATCCGGAACACACGGCCGCCACAAGATCGGTGACGGGGCCGGCCTCGTCCAGCTCGGGGAAGCCAGGCAGGTCCAGGTCGGGGCGCTGGGCGGCCAGCCAGCGCAGGCGGGCCAGCCACTCGGCGGCCTCGCGGCTGGGGTCGAAGGCGCGGGCGGGGGCGGCGGCGGCAGCCTGCGCCAGCGTGGCCTCGACGGCGGCGGGATCTGCGGCCTGGCCCACGCTGTGTTCCGCAAGCAGCAGGGCGCCGAAGCGGGTGGCGCGCACCTGCACCACGGCCTCGCGCTCGGGGTCGAAGCGGGTCTCGACGGCGGTGGTGGTGGGCAGCGCCTGCGGATCCAGGGCGCACGCCACCCGGATGGTGTGTTCGGCGCGTTCGCCCCGGCGGGCGCCCTCCAGGCCCACGGCGAGCACCAGGCGGGCGTCCTTGACCACCGACCGGGGATCCAGCCGGGCGCCCGCGCCGCCCGCGAGCTTGAAGCGGTCGTCGCCGGCGCGACGGCGCACGGCCACGCGGTCAGGGAAGCCGGCGAGCAGCAGACGGGTCAGGGTGGCGTCGTCGGCAGGTTCGTCCCGCGCCGGACGGCCCAGCGTGCGTTGGGCCACGGCCACCAGTTGGTCGCGGGCCTGCTTCACTCGGTGCAGGCGGCCGCGGTGCACGGGGAAGCCGCCTGGGCGGGCCAGAGCAGCCAGGCGCAGGCCCAGATCCGAGTCGGCGGCCAGGTCGGGCGCCTGGGTGAACACATCGCGCTCCTCGGCCAACGCGGCGGCGGTGGCGCCCGCGGTCAGGTGGCCGGCGGCGTGGGCGGCCACCACCACGCGGCCCAGGCGGGGGGGCACGGGCAGGCGCAGCAAGGTGTGGCCCAGCTCGGTCAGGCCGGTGTCATCCACAGCGCCCAGCCGGCGCAACAGATCTTCGGCCCGCTCGATGGCGGCTGCGTCCGGAGATTCGAACCACTGGAAGGCTTGTGGGGCGGTACCCCAGGCGCGGATCTCCAACACAGTTCGTGCCAAATCCACCCGGCGGATCTCGGGCTGCTCGGCGGCGGGCAGGCGGCGGTGGCGGCTCTCGGTCCAGAGGCGGCGGCACACGCCGGGGCCGGTGCGGCCCGCGCGGCCCGCGCGCTGATCGGCCGAGGCCAGGCCGATGGGCCCCAGCTCCAGGCGGGTCAGCCCGATGGCGGCGTCGTAGCGGGGCACGCGGGCCAGGCCGGTGTCCACCACGGCCCGCACGCCCGGCAGGGTCACCGAGGTCTCGGCGAGGTTGGTGGCCAGCACCACCTTGCGGGTGTCGGAGGGGGCCAGGGCGGCGTCCTGCTCGGCGGCCGGCAGGGAGCCGTGCAGCGGCAGCACGGCCAGGGGCAGGTCGCTCAACAGCCCGCGGGCGCGCTCGATCTCGCCCACGCCCGGTAGGAAGGCCAACACATGGCCGGCCGGGGTCTGTTGGAGGACCTGGCGGACGGCCAGGGCGCAGCGGTCGGCGGGGTGACGGTCGTCGGGGCGGGGGTCGTAGGTCACCTCGACCGGGAAGGTGCGGCCCTCGCTGTGGATGACGGGGCAGCCCAGGAACTCGGCCACGGGGCCAGGGTCGAGGGTGGCCGACATGACCACCACGGCCAGGTCGTCACGCACGTCGGCGCGGATCTCGCGCAGGAAGGCCAGGGCCAGGTCCGCGTGCAGGCTGCGCTCGTGGAACTCGTCGAGCACGACGCAGCCCACGCCCTCCAGGAACGGGTCGGCCTGCAGGCGCCGGGTCAGCAGGCCCTCGGTGAGCACCTCAATGCGGGTGTCGGGGCCGGTGCGGTCCTCGAAGCGGATGCGGTAGCCCACCTCGCCCCCCAGCGGCACGCCACGCTCGGCGGCGATCCGCGCGGCGCAGCTCCGCGCAGCCACCCGCCGGGGCTGCAGCAGCAGCACCTTGCCGTCGCCCGCCAGGCCGGCATCCAACAGCGCCGGAGGCACCCGGGTGGTCTTGCCGGCGCCCGGGGGGGCCACGAGCACGGCGGCGCCGTGGACGCGGACGGCGGCCAGCAGGTCGGGCAGGGCCTCGTCAATGGGCAGCGGGGGCAGGGTGTTGGGCGAGGGCTTCGGCATGGGCGGGGCAGGGTAGCCCCCCGTGGAGCCCGGCTCAATCGGGCCCGGTTCGATCAGGGTCAGGTGCGGCGGCGGCGACCTCGCGGACGACGCGGCGGAACCAGGCGTGGGCGGGGTCGCCCTGGCGGTGCGGGTGCCAGTGTTGGCGGAGCTCGAAGCCGGGGATGGTCAGGGGCGGCGCCAAGAGGCACAGCCGGAGCGTGCGGGCGAGCGCCCGTGCCACCCGGGTGGGCAGGGTGCTGATCAGGTCGCTCTGCGCGACCAGGTGGCCCACCGCCAGGAAACTGGGGGCGGTCAGCGCGACCCGGCGGCGGCGCCCCAGCGCGGCCAGCAGAGGATCCACCAGGCCGCCGGGCTCGCCCAGCGGGGCCGTCAGGGCGTGGCTCAGGGCGCAGTAGCGATCCAGATCCATGCGGTCTG
The DNA here is from genome assembly GCA_020633555.1 of Myxococcales bacterium. Taxonomy (GTDB): domain Bacteria; phylum Myxococcota_A; class Bradymonadia; order UBA7976; family UBA1532; genus JACKDL01. Next base: position 146,704 of record JACKDL010000002.1, read on the forward strand.
CGTCGGGGTGGTCGGCGCGCAGCACCACGGTGAAGTCATCGCGCAGCAGGTGTTGCTGCTGCAGGTGGTCCCACGGCAGGAACCCCGGCGGACCGATGGCCAGATCCAGCACGCCATCTTCGAGCTGTTCGGCCGTGCGGCGGCTGTCCGGGCGCACGAAGAGGTTCACGCCGGGGGCCTCGCGCGCCAGGCGGGCCAGCAGGCCCGGCAGCAGCGCCAGGTGGGCGTGGTCCGAGGACGCCAGCGTGAAGGTGTGGTCGCTGTGGGCCGGGTTGAACTCGGCGCGGCGCTCCACCAGGGCGGCGGCGTCCACCACCAGGCGCCGCAGCGGCGCCCGCAGCGCATCGGCGCGTGGGCTGGGGCGCATGCCGTGGCGGGTGCGGATGAGCAGCGGATCGTCGAGCAGCGCGCGCAGCCGGGCCAGGCTGCGGCTCATGGCCGACTGGGTCACGCCCATGCGCTGCGCCGCGCGGGTGACGCTGCCTTCGTCCAGCAACGCGTGCAGGGCCACCAGCAGGTTCAGGTCGATCTTTGAGAAATGAATCGCGCTCATGACTGGATGCAATAAATGCATTGGGCGCCTGAGTCCAGCGGCTCTACCGTGGAGCCACTCACAGGCCACCACCGAAGGAGCCCGCCATGACCACTCAGACCCTGCTCGTCACCGGCGCGTCCGGTCATCTTGGCCGCCGCGTCATCGCCCACCTGCTCGGCACGCAGGGGGTGTCCCCGGCGCAGATCATCGCGACCACCCGCAGCCCCGAGAAGTTGGCCGATCTGGCGGCCCGGGGGGTGCAGGTGCGCGCTGCCGACTTCAGCGTCCCCGAGGGCCTGCCCGCCGCCTTCGCGGGGGCCGACCGCCTGTTGCTGGTGAGCACGGACCAGGTGGGCGCCCGGCTCACCCAGCAGCGCGCGGCGATCCAGGCTGCCCAGGCGGCTGGGGTGCAGCACGTGGTCTACACCTCGATGCCCGCGCCCGAGCGCTCGCCGGTGATCTTCGCGCCGGAGCACGCCGGCACCGAGCTCGCCCTCGCCGAGAGCGGCCTGCCCGGGTGGACCGTGCTGCGCAACCACTGGTACTTCGAGAACGTGTTCATGGCGCTGCCGGCCATCGCAGCCACCGGGGTGTGGGCCACGGCCGCAGGGGACCGGGGCACGGCGGACATCAGCCGCGATGATCTGGCCCAGGCGGCGGCGGCGGTGCTGGCCAGCGATCGGACGGGCACGGCCACCTTCACTCTTTCGGGCGGCGAGGCGCTCACCACCGCGCAGCAGGCTGCCGGCCTGGCCGAGGTGCTCGGCCGCCCGATCCAGGTGGTGTATCAGACGGCCGACGAGCGGCGAGCTGCCCTGCTCGGGGCTGGCCTGCCGGCGCCGTTCGCCGAGATGCTGGTGAGCTTCGAGGTGAACCAGGCCCAGGGCTACATGGAGCCCGTCACGGGTGACTTCCAGGCGATCACCGGGCGGGCACCCCAGAGCCACGCGGCGTGGCTGGCTGGGTCGGCCGGCGCATTGCGGGGCGCGGCCGGGCGCTGACCGTCGGCCGACGGTCGGCCGACGGTCGGGGCCGCCGATTCGTCGCCGGATGTATCGGTAAGTGGTTGAATTCAAAGGGCATGAAAGGCTGGCACGGCCGCTGAAACGTCCCCGGTCACCACCGACCGAGGGGACCCTGCCATGCCGCTCTTCCGCGCCACCGTCGTCACCGATCCTGCCGAGCTCGACCGCGTGTACCGCCTGCGACACCGGATCTACATCGAGGAGATGGGCCTCCTGCCCGCCGACCACCCGTTCTGCGTGGACGGCCGCCTGATCGACCCCTACGACCACTACAGCCACCAGATCGCGTTGTGGCGGGACGACCGGGTGGTCGGCACCGCGCGGGTCACGGTGGGTCGCGACGGACCGCTGGAGATCGAGGAGTGTTGCGCGCTGGCGCCCGTGGGCCTCGACCGCGCGCGGGTGGCCGAGGTGACCCGCTTCATGGTGGACCGGCCCTGGAGGTGCCCCGAGGCTACGGCCCGGATCCTGTACGCCGCCCTGCACGCGATGCTCGCGGGCGGCGCGCACGGCGTGGTTGGGGCCGGCAAGCTCGGCAGCCTGGGGCGCTACTACCGGCAGATTGGCCTGCGCTGTGTGGATCCCACGCCCTTCGAGTACCCGGTGGTGCCGGGGGCGCGCTACCAGCTCCTGGCGGCGGATCTGGGGCGGCCGCGGAGCCTGCGCCGGCTGGCGTGGCGCACCTACGCGGCGTTGGGCCACGGCCTGTGCTGCCTGTTCCCCGGGCTGAGCAATCGCCTCTACCGCCGGGGCCTGAGCGCAGGCAGCCGCGCCAGGGTCAAGCCGGAGGCTTTGGCCGAGCCGGTCTTGCGCGCGGCGCCCGCCGAGGGCTGATCAGGTCGGCGGCGGCCGCCCGAAGGCTTGGTGGCCACGCGGGTCCGTGCCAGGATGGCCCCATGGACCTGCTGGACGTCGAGACCCTCGAGGCCCCGGGCTCGGGCGCGCTGCGCCCGGTGCGGCCGGCCCTGGGGTTGACCATTGCGTGGCACGCCGATCCCAGCCGGGTGGGCGAGGTGTGCTCGGTGCTGGCCGCCACCGAGGTCAACCGCGCGGCGCCTGAGTTTCGCACGGCGCTGGGCCGCCCCACGGGCCCGCTGGCCGATCCCTACATCAGCCGAAATGGCATTGAGATCACGCCCCTGAAGGGCGGCGGGGCGCGGATCACCCAACTGGGGCGCGCCCCGCTGGAGGTGAACGGGCAGCCCGTCGAGGCCAGCGTGGACGTGCCCGGGGGCCAGGCGGTCATCACCCTGGCCCGGCGCGCCGTGCTCGTCCTGGGGCCCATCGCCGTGCCGCGCCGGGGGGCGGACCATGGGCTGGTGGGTGAGAGCGAGGCGCTGCAGGGCGTGCGGCGCAACATCGAGCGGGCGGCGGGCACCGAGGTGCCCGTGCTGCTGCGCGGCCCTTCGGGATCCGGCAAGGAACTGGTGGCGCGAGCGCTGCACGAGGCCAGCGCCCGCAAGCGGGGGCCCTACCGCACGGTGAACCTGGCGGCGGTGCCCGAGTCCACGGCGGCGGCGGCCTTCTTCGGCCACACCAAGGGGGCGTTCACCGGCGCCGCGCAGGCCCACCCGGGGTACTTCGGCGAGGCCGACGGCGGCACCCTGTTCCTGGACGAGGTGGGCGACGTGCCGGTGTCCCTGCAGCCGTTGCTGCTGAGGGCGCTGGAGACGGGGGAGGTGCAGCCGGTGGGCGCGCGCCGGGCCCAAACGGTGGACGTGCGCCTGGTGTCGGCCACCGATCGGGATCTGGACGCCGCGGTCGAGGACGGCGACTTCCGGCTGCCCTTGCTGCACCGCCTGGCGGGCTATGAGATCACCGTGCCGGCGCTGGCGGCCCGGCGCGATGACATCGGGCGCCTGCTGGTGCACTTCCTGAAGGTCGAGCTGGCCGCGCTGGGCGCCGAAGACCGGCTGCACGGCGACCTGCGCGAGAAGCACACCTGGCTGAGCGCGCGGAAGGCGGCGCGGCTGGTGCTGGATCCTTGGGCGGGCAACGTACGCGCGCTGCGCAACGCGGCACGGCGGGTGGCGGTGGACTGGCACGACGCGCCCACGGTGGAGGGCCTGCCCCCGTTGAGCCCCCAGGCCGACGACGTGGCGGTCACCGGGGATCTGCCCGACGCCCAGGGTCTGTCGGGGTCCCCGACGCCCACCAGCGAGCTGGACGAGGCGCAGGTGCTGGCGGCCATGCAGGCGGCGGGCTGGGCGGTGCACGCGGCGGCGCGGGCCCTGGGCGTGCCCCGCAGCACGCTGTACGGCTTCATCGAGCGCACGGGCGTGGTGCCCAAGGCGGCCGATCTGCCGCGGGCGACCGTGCAGGCGGCGCTGGCGGCCCACCGCGGTGACGAGGCGGCGGCCGCCGACGCGCTGCGGGTGTCGGGCCGCGGCCTGAGCGCTCGGATGAAGGCGCTGGGCCTGAAGTGAGCCCCCGTGGGTGATCGCATCGACGAGCTGGCCCAGACCTTCGGCTGGACCAGCGTGGGGGTGGATCGCAGCCTCCTGAACCGTGGCCCCGCCGACCCTGATCCGGCCCATCCGACGCCGGGCGCCCCGGCGGTGCCGCTGCCCACGCTCCCCGAGCGGTACGAGGATCTGGGCCTGATCGGGCAGGGCGGCCAGGGGGTGGTGCGGCTGGTCTGCGACCACAAGCTGGAGCGCCTGGCGGCCGTGAAGCTCTTGTCTCGCACCGACAGCCCGTCGGCGCGGGCGCTGTTCCTGGCCGAGAGCGCCACCACGGCGGCGCTGGAGCACCCAGGCATCGTGCCGGTGTACGACCGCGGCACCACCGCGGCCGGCCAGCCCTGGTACGCCATGCGGTACGTGCGCGGGCGCACCCTGGCCGAGGCGGCCGAGGGCGACGACGCGCTGCCCACGCGTCGGCGCGTCGACGCGCTGCTGCGGGCCAGCGAGGCCGTGTCTTATGCGCACCACCAGGGCGTGGTGCACCTGGACCTGAAACCGCAGAACATCCTGCTGGGGCCCTTTGGCGAGGTGCTGGTCACCGACTGGGGGCTGGCGCAGCGGGTGGGGCCGCTGGCCGAGGGGCTGCAGGGGGCGGGCACGCCCGCCTACATGCCGCCCGAGCAAGCCGAGGGGCTGGCCGAGGTGCGGCCCACCGCCGACGTGTACGCGCTGGGATCGTGCCTGTGGCACCTGCTCACCGGGCGGCCGCCGCGGCGGGGCGAACGCTGCGAGGACACCCCGGAGCTGGACCCCGCCCTGTGCGCCCTGGCGCGGCAGGCGCGGGCCGAGGCGCCCGCGGATCGGCTGCGCGACGGAGCGGCCTTCGCGGCGGCCCTGCGGCGCTGGCTGGACGGTGAGGCGCGCCGTGAGGCGGCCGCCGAGCGGGTGGCCCGCGCCCAGGCGCTGCTGCCGGAGATCCAGGCGCTGGCCGACGAGGCGGGGGCGCTCAAGCTGCAGGCCGAGGCGATCCTGGTGCCGCTGCCCGGCTACGCCAGCACCGACCTCCGGCGGCCGGCGTGGCGCCTGGCCGATCGCGCCGACCGCCTGCGGCAGCAAGCCCACCGCCTGCGGGTCGAGCGGGTGACGCTGCTTCGCCAGGCCCTGGAGCTGGCGCCGGACGGCCAGGACGCTCGGGCTGCGCTGGTGGATCATCACCGGCAGGCGCTGCTGGCGGCCGAGGCCATGGCAGACGCGGCCTCGGTCGAGACGCACGCCGCGGCGCTGCGGGCGCTGGATGGGCCTGGGCAGGCCGAGTGGCTGCGCGGGGACGGGCGGCTGATCCTCCGCACCACCGAGCCGGCCACGGCGTGGCTGGCCGCGCTGATGCTCCACGACCGGCGGTGGGTGGCCACGCCGCTGGGCTGCCTGGGGCCGACACCGCTCGACGTGCGCTTGCCCATGGGCCGCTACCAGGTGGTGCTGCGGGCGCCGGATCGGGCGGCGGTGATCTACCCCGTGCACGTCACCCGCGGCCACGTCTGGGACGGCGTCGCGCCGGGGGAGACGGCGCCGACGCCCATCGCGCTGCCGCCATCGCTGGCCGAGGGCGAGTGCTATGTGCCCGCGGGCTGGTGTGTCATCGGCGGCGATCCGCAGGCCCCCGACAGCCTGTCGCTTCGGCGGATCTGGGTCGACGGCTTCATCATCGCCCAGCGGCCGGTGACCAACGCCGAGTACCTGGCGTGGTTGAACGCGCTCGTGGCGGAGGGGCGGGCGGGCGAAGCGGCCGAGCACGTGCCCAACGGGCCGCGGGCGCCCGCCTACCCGCGAGGGGCGGACGGCCGCTTCCAGCCGCCCGGGGTCGTCCTCGGCAGCCCGTGGCCCCTGGACGCGCCGGTGGTGCGCGTCACCCCGGCGTCGGCCATGGCCTATGCCGCCTGGCGGGCCCGGCGCGACGGCCTGCCCTGGCGGCTGCCCCACGCGCTGGAGTGGGAGAAGGCGGCCCGCGGGGTGGATGGGCGGGCCTTCCCCATGGGCGACACGTTGATCCCGCCGTGGGCCAACGTGGCCCAGTCCACGCGCGAGGCGCCGGCCCTGCGTCCGGTGGACGATCACCCCCTGGATCGCAGCCCGTATGGGGTGCTCGGCCTGGCGGGCAACGTGCGGGACACCTGCCGTACCCGCTACGTCCGCCGGGGCCAGGTGCAGGACGGGCAGCGGCTGCGGCCCGAGGTGGACGTGGGTGACGGCGGCCTGTGGGAGGTGCGGGGCGGGTCACTGATCAGCCCACCCATCTACTGCCGCGCCAGCGGTCGCTTCGCGGTCACCCCAGACGAGCATTCGTCTGCGGGCCTGCGCCTGGCGCGCTCCTGGCCTGGGGAGCCCTGATCCGCCCCCCGGGCGCCGGCTCAGGTGCCCGGCTGCTCGGGGTCGTCGCCGCTGTGGTAGAGCTGCTCGTCGCCCTGATCCAGCACCAGCATGGACGTGCAGGCCTTGAAGTACAGGTTGCCGTCGGTGCCGGCGATGGTCAGCTCGCTGCGGCTGGGCGACGAGCCGTGCGCTGGATCGGCGACCACCCACCACGTCAGGCCCTGATCGGCCTTGCGCACGGCCAGCGCCGCGTAGGCCGCACCGGAAGGGGCCCAGCCGCTCCCCGAGGGCTTGGCCGCATAGATCTCGTAGACCTCGTCCCAGTTGTCGTTGAAGGGCTGCTTGTGCAGCACGCCGGTGCCCTTCTGGTTGTTCCAGGCCTGCCACTGATCGCGCATCTTGTACTGGCTGCCGCTGTCGGGCGGCGGCTCGCTGTCGGGGTCCACCGTGACGCTGGACCCCGGCATGGCGAAGTCCACCGGGTTGCCGTCGTCGTCCACGGGCGGGAACGCCTTGCTCACGTAGATGTAGCCGGGATCCCAGCCCTTGTCGGTGCTGATCTCGGAGCCGGTCTCGTACCAGCTCGCGAGGGCATCGCCGGCGGGCGACACCAGGCTGAACTCCGCGATGTTCTGCCCCCAGTCGGGGTGGATCTCGCGGCCCTTGGGGTGGTCGTTGCTGCTCATGCTCTCGCTCCCTCCAGCGTTCGGCTCGGCTGACATGTGGCTGGGGCGGCGGGTGGCCCCCTCTGGCCTACGCGGCGGGCTGGCCGCGTCGCTCCCCTGCCACAGCAACGACTGTGCCATGGTGAAGCGTAGCGGGCCATGGCGATGGCAAGGTCGGCGGGCCGCCCGTCTCAGCGGGGGGCGGCCAGGGCCGCCACGATCGCCTTCTCGAGGGCCACCCCATCGCCGTCGTGGAAGCCCTGGTGCACCGCCAGCACCTTGCCGTCGCGGCCGATGAGCCACGCGGTGGGCATGGTGGTCAGCCCCAGGCGCTCGGGCCACTTCCCTTTGGGATCCCAAGCGCTCAGAAAGCTGAAGCCCGCCTTCGCGAAGAACTCGCGAGCCTTGGCGCGATCCTCGTCGACGCTGATGGCCACCACCTGGAAGCCCTGCGGGCCATGCTTCTTCTGCAGGCCTTCGTACACCGGCAGCGACGCCCGGCAGGGGTCGCACCAGGTGGCCCACACGTCCAGCAGCACCACCTTGCCGGTCAGCGCCCTGGCGTCCAGGGGGGTGTCGCCCAGGGCCTCCAGCGGGGCGCCGAGCGGGGTGCCGCCCACTTCACCCGGGGGGGCCGCCAGGGCGGGGCTCGCGAGGGCCAGGACGGCGGCGCTCAGCGCCAGCAGGAACAGTCGCAGCGTGGGCATGTCAGATCAGTCCTCCTTCAGCAGGGTCAGCGCGCCCTTCAGGCCGCGGGTGGTGTGCAGGGTCCCCTGGGCGTCGATGATCACCGCCTCGGCGCCGGGCATGCCCTCGATGAGGGCCAGGCCCGCCTTCACCCCCAGCACGAAGACCCCCGTGGACAGGGCGTCGGCCTCGGTGGGATCGCGGGCCAGGATGGTCACCGACTGCACGCCTCGGGCGGGCCAGCCGGTGTGCGGATCCAGGATGTGATGGTCGCGGGTGCCGTCGGGCCGCGTGACCACCCGCTCATAGTCTCCGCTGGTGGTGAAGGCCGCGTCCTTGATGGGCAGCGACGCCACCAGCGCCTTGGGATCGCGGGGGTGCTGGATGCCGACCGTCCAGGGCTGTCCCGGGCCCTTCTCGCCGGCGCAGTACAGCTCGCCGCCCACCTTCAGACAGAAGGCGTCGATGCCTCGCGCCCGCAACAGATCGCGGGCGCGCGCCACCGCGTAGCCCTTGGCGATGGCCCCCAGGCCGATGCGGGTGCGGGGGTCGGTCAGGCGGGCGGTGCCGGCCCTGGGATCCAGCGCCAGGTGGGTGTAGCCCACGGCGGGCAGGCGCGCTGCCACAGCGGCCTCACTCGGGCGCGGCGTCTTGCCATCGAAGCGCCACAGATCGGCCAGGGTGGCGAAGGTGGGGTCGAAGCCGCCCCGGGTCACCTCGGCCAGCAGCCGCGCCGTCTCCAGCACGCCCATGGCTTCGGCGGGCATGGGCACGGCCTGCCCCCCTGCGGCGTTCAGGCGAGCGATGGGGGTGTCGGGCCGCCACTCGCTCAGCAGGGCGTCCAGGCGGTCGAACTCGGCCAGCACGGCGGCGAAGGCCGCGTCCAGCGTGGTGGCGGGCACCTTCGCTTCCACCACCGTCAGCTTCACCTCGGTGGTGAAGCGCCGGGCGTCGCGGCTCGCCAGCGGGGGCCCCGGGGCGGCCACGGCGAGGCTGGGGCACCCGACCAACAGACCCAGCAGCCACAGGCGCGGCAGCAACAGTCCCAGCGTGTCCCGTGTCATCAGAAGGTGACCGACGTGCCGAGCTCGCCGATCCACGCGGTCATGCCGTCCAGCCACACGAAGTCGGCGTAGGTGAAGCGCAGGTAGTCCACCTTCGCCACCAGCCCGATGCTGTTCAGACCCCAGCTCTTCCCGGCGGCGGGCCGCCACTCGTAGTCCAGCTTCAGGCCGGTCGTGCTCGAGGTCAGCTCGCCCAGCTCTTTGTCGCCGGTCATGAAGCTCTGGGGCTGCGCATAGCGGGCCCGATAGAAGCTGGCCGCGCCCTGGAAGTGCAGGCGCTGGCGCAGCCACAGATGCAGCGACTCGCTCACCGTCCAGGCCAGCCGGGCCCCGACGGTGTGACCGTCGATGCCCCAGGTGTCACGGTAGAAGCGGTAGTCGCCCTGCACGAAGATCGGGCCCACGAGGTGGTGGTTGAGGGCCACGACCGTGGCATGTCGCCAGCGCTCGTCGGGCACCACCTCGGGCGTGCGCAGACGGCCGCCCAGCGGATCGTCCACGATCACATACCGATACACCGACGCCTGGAACCCATCGGCCCGCTGGCCCTGGTAGGTCAGCTTGAGCACCGTGTCCTTGTTCAACACCTGCGCTCCGCTCACCGTGAGCGAGTGGTTCTGCATGTCGGCCGAGAAGTTGGGATCGCCCGATCGCCCGACCGCGTTCAGCGAGGTGGCCCAGCCCAGGCTCAGGGTCAGCGTGCGATCGAGCACCTCGCGGGCGAGCTGCGCGCCCACCGTGTGCGAGGCGTAGTCCCGCTCGTGGCTGTAGTCGTAGCTCACCCCCACAGTGGTGAAGCCGCGCGTGGTGTAGCCGCCCGAGAAAGACAGATCATCCCGCCGCTCGGCGAACTTCTTCGTGGCCGAGCTCACCAGATCCACCGAGGACGAGGTCACCATGTCGGCCAGGTAGCTGGCCCGCACGTTGGCGCCCTCGGTGGGCTGGGCCGACACGGCCACCATCGGGCTGATCACCAGGGTGTTGTTGTCGTCCTGGTACACACCCAGCCGCGCCGAGCCGCGGTTCTCGGCGGCCGCCGGCGGCGCGGTCAGGGCGACCACACCAGCCACTGCCAGACTCAGCAGCGCGAGGACGTGCGCGCCCCGCCCCCCCGTACGCTCAGTTGCAGCCACAGCCGCCCCCTCCGCCGCCGTAGGCCCCCGCCGCGCCTTCGCGGTAGGCGAACGTGTGCTGCTCCAACACGGCGTCGTCGGGATCGGCGTCGAAGCGCATGCAGCGCTTGGCCAGGGTGCCGCGCTCCCATGGCTTCACGCGGGCGCAGCCGGTGGCGCTGCTCAGAGCTGCCAGGGCCAGCAGCCAGGCGAGGGAGCGGGCCAGGGTGGGGCGCGCGGTCGGCCGGATCAGGCCACGGCGGATCATGAGCGCCTCCTGCCGGTGGGGGCCAGGCCCATCAGCGCCAGGGCCAGGAGCATCGCGGCGGGCAGCCCGCCCGGACCGCTCAGCGGGCTCTGGCGGCAGCCGTCCGCCGCGGCCTCGGGGCAGCCCGAGGGGCCGCACAAGGTCACGTGGATCGTCCCCGTGGCGTCACCGGCGACGTCGCTGGGCAGATCGGCGCGGGCCGAGGCGCCGTCACCGTCCACCACCGACAGCCACAGGGACACCGGGCCCACGTCGGTGGCCGGTGCGGCCCAGAACAGATCGTATGCGGTCTCGCCGTCCCGGAACCGCGGGGCGCCGTCGGCGCCGAAGGCGATGCCGTTGGCGAACAGCGTGTGTCCGTCGCGGGCCAGCACGGTGGGGCTGCCGATGTCACCCACGCAGCCCGACGCCGGATCCTTGGGGCAAAGCCGGCCGGCCGGCTGCCCGTGGGCGTCCACCATCTCCAACGCGAACAGGTTCAGATCGCAGGCCTCGCCCTCGTGGGCGTCGCAGCCCGTGGCCTGGCGCAGGTTCTCCACGAGATCCACCCGCAGGCTGTAGGCCTGTCCGGGGGTGTAGCCTGCGGCAAACAGATCCGTCGGCCCGGCCGACAGCGCCACGTGCACCTGACCCTCGCCGCCCTGGTGGCACCCGGCGCAGGTTTGACCCTGGAACCGATCGGAGCCGGTGAAGTAGATGCCCGCCGCCCCGCCGATGGTGTCGGCCGACGGGGCCGCGTCGAACTGCGCGGCCGAAGAGTACGCGCCCGCCGCCGCCGGTGCGAACAGACCCAGGATCACGAGGGCCGCGCTCAACCGCCGCATCGCAGCCCCCGCCGGGCGTAGCGCACGGGCTCCCCGGCCGCGTCGATGTTCCAGTCGAAGCGACACACCGTGGGGATCTGGACCTGTCCGTCGGCGTCGAAGGTGGCCCGCTCGCCCCGCAGCCACAGCGCCAGGCAATCGTGGGCGTCGCTCTGGGTGCCGAAGTGATACCCCCCGCCGTGCCAGGTGCCACCCTCCTCCAGGAAGAGCGGCTTGCTGATCAGGAGCGAGGCGTCGGGATCGGTCGCCGCAAAGGCCCGCGCGTTCAAGTAGTTCACGCACAGCTCGTCGTCCCCGATGGGGGTGTTCAGGCGGTCCGGGTTCAGGCGCTGGCGCGACACCACGAACATCGACCACGGGCGATCCGGGTTGCCGTGGCAGGCCATGGTGCTGCAGCCGCGGGCCAACAGCGGATCCACGTGGGCGGCATAGAACTCGGGATCCAATTCGGGCCACTCGGTGGGCTCGGCCTCCTCGGCGGCACACCCCCCCAGCGCCAGGGTGGCCACCAGCAGCGCGCCCAGGCGGCGGCGCAGCCCAAGGAGCACCAGTGGCAGCAGGGCCCACAGGGCGGGCGAGCCGGGATCGGCCCCGGGGCTGGCGCTGCACCGGGCCGTGTGGACCTCTGCGGGCACCCCGTCGCCGGCGGCGTAGCTGTGGACTGGGCCCTGGGCCGTCAGCGCGGGATCTGGCGCCCCGTCGCAGGGCAGATCCGCGCCGTCGCAGTCCTGATCGACGCCGTCACCGCAGATCTCCAGTGCCCCGGGGTGGCGGGCGCGGTCGTGATCCTGGCAGTCGTCGCCCCCGAACGCAGTGCCCCGGAACCCGTCGCCGTCGGCGTCGTCCGCGGCGCCGACGCACAGAGCGTCCTGCCCGTCGCAGTCCTGATCGATGCCGTCGCCGCAGATGTCCTCGACGCCGGGACGGATGGCGGCCACCCAGTCGTTGCAGTCTTCGTCGGCGGGCACGCCGTCCCCGTCCCGATCGCAGGGGGCGTCCGCGCCGTCGCAGTCCTGGTCCCGCCCGTCACCGCACACCTCGGCCGCCTGGGGGTGCGTGGCGCGGTCGTGGTCGTCGCAGTCATCGCCGCCCAGGGCCACGGCAAGGTGGCCGTCGCCGTCGGCGTCCATCTCGCAGGGGGCGTCGGCGCCGTCGCAGTCCTGATCCACCCCATCGCCGCACTGCTCGGGCGCGCCGGGGCGCACGTCTGGATCGCCGTCATCGCAGTCCACCTCGGCCACGACGCCGTCGCCGTCTTCGTCGACCACGCACACCTCGTCGCGGCCGTCGCAGTTCTGGTCGATCCCGTCGCCGCACACCTCGGCGGAGCCGGGGTAGATCCGCGGATCACCGTCGTCGCAGTCGGCGTCACCGGCCACGCCGTCGCCGTCCGCGTCCCGCGCGCCCTCGCACCCCTCGTCCACCTGCTGGTTGCAGTTGTTGTCGATGCCATCGCCGCACACCTCGGGCGCGCCCGGGTGGATGGTCGGATCCAGGTCGTTGCAGTCGTCGCCGCAGGAGTCGAACCACCAGATCTCGTGGCCGTCGCCGTCCAGGTCGACGCACGCGTCCGCCTGGGCTGTGCCGGGGACCAGGGACAGGCTCGGCAGCAGCACCGCCAGGAGTGCACTGCTCGACCGGCGGCGCCGGCCGAGCAGCGCGCCCAGCGCAAGCAGCCACAGCAGCCCCGCGCCGGGGCCCGAGCCGGCCTGGCAGTTCGCGTCGGTGGCGCCGGCGTCGGCCCGGTTGGTGCGCCGGCGATCAGGCCCTGCCAGCGTCGGCCCGTCACAGGGCAGATCCGCCCCGTCGCAGTCCTGGTCGATGCCGTCCCCGCAGATCTCGACCGCGCCGGGGTGGCGGCGGCTGTCCAGATCGTCGCAGTCGGCCCCGCCGGACGCCGGATCCCGGTGGCCATCCTCGTCGAGATCCGACGCCGACGGGCACACCCGGTCGCCGCCCGAGCAGTCCTGGTCGATGCCGTCGCCGCACACGTCCAGTGCGCCGGGGTTGCGCGCTGGATCGCCGTCGTCGCAGTCGCCGCCGCCGAAGGCTGCGGCCACGAACCCGTCGCCGTCTGCGTCCGCCTCGGCCGCGGTCAGATCGGCGCCGTCGCAGTCCTGATCGATGCCGTCGCCCACCCGCTCGCGGGCGCCGGGGTGCACGGTGCTGTCCAGGTCGTCGCAGTCCTGGCCGCCCGCAGCCGCCGCGTCGTAGCCGTCGTGATCCAGGTCCTGGGTGCACACGGCGTCCCCGCCCTGGCAGTCGTCATCCAGCCCGTTGCCGCAGCGCTCCGCGGCCCCGGGGTAGACCGCGGGGTTGCTGTCGTCGCAGTCGCGCACGGCGGGCACCCCGTCACCGTCCTCGTCGATGTCGGTGCAGTCCAGGCCGTCGCAGTCGGCGTCCAGGCCGTCGCCGCAGGCGTCGAAGGCCCCGGGGTAGACCGCCGGGTTGCGGTCGTCGCAGTCGTCGCCCCCCGAGGCCACCCCGCCGTGGCCGTCGCCGTCGTCGTCGCCACCCACCACGCCGCCGCAGTGATCCTGGGCGCCGGGCGGCTGGTTGCAGTCCCGCGCGTCGCAGCGCTGCGGGTACGCGTTGCCGTCAAAGTCGTTGCAGTCGATGGTCCAGCGGTAGCGCGGCGTCCCGTCGTCGTAGGTGCCGTCGGCGTCGCAGTGCTGCACGGCGGGATCACAGGCGCAGAACTCACGGGACCCGCGGCGGTCGTAGTTGCCGGGTCCGGCCAGCGCCTGGTTGTTGCACCGGCAATAGCGCGAGCTGCGGATGGCGCCGTCCCGGTCGAAGTCACAGGCTCGCGTGGGGTTCGAGCTGCGGCTCGCCGACGTGATCGCGTCCACGATGGGGTGTGCCTGGGCGGTCCCCGCCGTGAACCAGAGCAGCAGCAGCGCGCCTGCGTGTCGCGACATTTCGACTCCGGTTGATGACTTGGCAGTCAGAAGCTGAGCTTGGTACCCCTGACGGGGCGGTCTTGACCAGCCGCGTGGGGAAACGGTCTGTTGCTGGTTGTGCCCGGGCATCGGGATCTCCGGGCTCGACGGGCTGCGGCCGGTGAGGTCGTGCTACGTTCACCGCTCACCCCCACGGGAGACGCCATGCGCCGCAGCCTCATCGCCGCCCTCTTCGCCGTGCCCCTGACCGCAGTGCCCCTCGTCGCGGGGGCACAGACCCCCACGGCGCCTGAGATGACCTACAAGGTCAGCATCGGCGGGATGAACGCCGGGATCTTCAAGACCCTGGGCCTGCCCACTCACCGGGCCATCATCCAGGGCGACAACGTGGCGGTCAGCGAGATCCAGAAGGCCGTCGACAAGACCACGCGCATCGCCATCAGCGGGGGCAAGGTGTCGGGCTTCATGCTGAAGAAGCTGTCGCAGATGATCGGCCAGCAGATGACCGTGGAGATCATGACCGCGCCCATCGGCCTGGGGGTGGGGCAGCGCTGCACCTTCGTGCTCGAGGACGCCTTCCTGGAGAAGGCTGAGCCCACGGGGCTGGTGTACCGCCCGTCTGAGCTGCCGGACTACACCTGCAAGTGAGCTGATCCCTTCGCTCGTCGCCCCGGGCGGTGACGCCCGGGGCGGGTCTACCCGCGAACCTGCGGCCGGCGCTCGCGGGTCCAGGTTGCCCGCGCGGCCTCACAGAAGGCCGCCCGCGGGTGGGTCGCGCTACTCCAGGTTGCCCACCCACACGTCCTGATAGATCTGGGGGCTCTGCGGGTTCGCCAGATCCACGATCCCGCCGTACACCACCATCAGGTTGCCGCGGCCCAGGTGCACCGCCGTGTGGTTGGCGCGGATGGGCAGCAGGCCGTCGGCGGGGGTGACGTCGGCCCAGGTCTCGGTGTCCAGGTCCAGGGCCCACACGTCGCGGAAGGGCTGCTGACCCTGGGTGCCGCCGTAGATCACCAGGCGGTGGCCGATCTCGTCGTACACCCCCGCGGTTGCGGCGCGGGCGCTGGGGCCGGCGCCGGGGATCTGGCGCCAGGTCAGGGTCAACAGATCCAGCGCCCAGGTGTCACCGCGCACGGTCTGCGGGGTGGGCTGCAGCGCGGTCTGCCCGCCGAACACATACAGGGTGTTGCCGGCGATGACGCTCACGTGCACGCCGCGGGCGGGCGGGGGGCCGCCGTTGGTCTGGAGCTGCTGCCACTGCCGGGTGGCGGGGTCGTAGGTCCAGGTCTCGTTCAGCGGGTTGCCCTGCCGGTTGGCGCCGCCGTGGGCGTACACCAGGCCCGACTCGGGGTGCAGCACCAGCGGCATGCCCTGGCGCTCGGCCAGGCCTGCGATGGCCTCGGCCTCGCGGGTCCAGGTGTTCAGGTTGAAGTCGTAGCGCCACACGTCGCTGAAGACCCCGCCGGCGACGGCGCCGTTGCCGCCCACCACCAGCATCTCGTCGCTGTCGGGCAGGTACACGGCCGAGTGGAAGGTGCGCCCGCCGGGGCCGTTGGCGGGATCGGCGATGTCGCGCCACTCGAAGGTGTCGAGGTTGAAGGCGTACAGATCGGTGGTGGTGGTGGGCTGGAAGATGTTCCCGGTGCTGCCGCCGAAGATGATCATCTCGTGGGTGGCGGTGCGCAGCACGGCGGTGTGGGCGGCCCGGCGGCTGGGGTTCAGCCCGGCGACCACCTGGTACCAGCTGTCGGGGCCCTCGGGGGCCAGGCTGTTGAACCGCAGCGCGTTGCTCACCAGGCCGCCCACGCGGACCACCACGGGGCCGGTGGCCAGCTGGGCGGGCACCACGAACTGGATCGCGTCGGGCTGCACGCTGCGCACGGCGGCGGGGAAGCCGCCCAGTGACACCCGCGTGGCGCCGTCGGCGGGGTCGAAGTTGGCCCCGCTGAGGGTGACGACGGTGCCGCCCACGCCCTCGCTGGGATCCATGTCGGCCAGAGTCGGGGCGCCGGCCACGGCGATGGGCTGGGGCCACAGGGCCACGCCGCGGGCGGTGGCGAAGGCGAACGGGCCCGTGAGGCCCGCCGCGCTGTCGGGCACGCGCACCGCGACCTGGTTGGCGGCCCGCGCCGTGATGGGCGCCAGGGCGCCAGCCAGCACGGCCACGGGGAAGCCGCCCTGGTCCAGGCCGGCGCCGGTGGCGGTCACCGTGCGGCCCACCCAGGTCTGAGCGGCGTCCACGGCCTGCAGCACGGGGCCGGCGTCGGCGCCGGTGGTGAAGGTGCTGCGGCCGCCGCGGCGCAGGGCGCGCCCGTCTTCGGTGGTGATGGCGTCGGTCCAGACGATGGCGTACTCGGTGTTGGCCGCCAGCGGGGCGGCGGGGCGCAGGGCCACGGCCGGGCCCACTGCCACGAGCTGCCCGGGCACGGCCTGGCCGTCGGCGGTCTGCAGCCGCAGGCTGCCGGCGGGGGCCACCACGGGCACGCCGAACACCAGGGCCACGCTTGTGGCGGTGCCCACGTCCTGCTGGCCGTTGGCGGGGTACACGCCCAGCACGGTGGCGGGCAGGCCCCACACCACGCCCACGGCGCCGATGACCACGATCCGGGTGCGGACCACCACCACCACCCGCACGCCCACGCGCACGTTCACGCTGATGACCCGTGGGGCGCCGGCCACGCTGACGTCGTAGGTGGCCACCGTGCCGTTCACGCCCACCACCACCAGCACGGTGCCCACCACGCGCACCCGCACGGCGTCCACCACGTCGACGATGACCGTCACCCGCACGGCGGCGCCGGGGTTGCGCACGTCCCACACCACCACGCCGCGGCCGCGCACGGCCACGTACAGGTAGCCATCGCGCCAGGTCACCCGGCCGATGACACCGCCGCCGGCCAGGTCCACCACGAAGCCGCCCACGCGCACCGGGAAGCGCACGCTCACGACCACGTCGTAGATCTCCACCCGGCCGTCCACGAGCACCACGTGCATCCGGCCGTCGCGGATGACGACGTCCACCACGGCGGCGGGGAAGTCCAGGGTCTGCACCACGGTCAGCCGCAGGCCCACGCCGATCTCGATGACGTGCACCTGGCCGCCGCTGGCGCAGTACAGGGCGTCGCCGTGCAGGTCGATGACCCGGCAGTCGGCGCCGGCGGGCAGGTCCACCGTGCCCACCACCCGGGCGTTCAGGGGGTCGCGGATGTCGATCACCACCACCACGCCGCCCGCGGCCACGTAGATCACGCCGCGGCCGGCATCGGCCACGATGCGCCAGGCCGGCCCGGCGGCGATGGCCACGCGGGCCACGATCCGCGGGTTGTCGGGGTCGCTCAGATCGTAGACCACCACGCCGCTGGCGCCGGCGGCCACGTAGCCGTAGTTGCCCACGATCACCATGTCTTCGGCGTCGGGCACGCCCTCGAACTCGCCGAGATTGTCGGCGGCGCCCGGGCCGCCCGCGGCGCCGGTGGTGAAGTCGGCGGTCACGCCGCCCTCGGGGCGCAGGGTCTGGCCCGCGCCGTCGGCCACCGCGTCGCCCACCACCAGGGTGTACCGGGCCTCGCCGGCCAGGGGCTCGGCGGGGGCCAGGGTGGCCACCATACCGCTGGCGTCCAGGGCCACGTCGGCCGCCACCCCGTTGCCGTCGGCGTCGCGCAGGGTCACCGCGTCGTTCAGGGCCACGGGCTCGCTGAACCAGACCTGGGGTCGGACGCCCACGGCCACGTCGGCCTGGCCGTCCCAGGGATCGGTGGCTACCACGAAGGGCGGGGTGTCCAGCACGCTGAAGCCGCGGGCGTGGACCACGATGATCCGGCCGCCGCGGACAACCACCGCCACCCGGATGTGCAGGTACCCGCGGCGCTCGGCCACGAAGCGCACCACCACGCGGCCGTCCACGCGCACGATGGCGTGCACGCGCACCACGCCGCCGGCGTGCACGGTCACGAACACATCGCCGCGGCGGTAGATCCCGATGACCCCGCCCACGCCGCCCTCCAGCGGGGTGGCCTCGCCGAAGCCGACGACGGTCAGCCGCACGGTGATCACCACGCCGCCGCGGTAGGCCACGTGCACCACATCGCCGATGATCACCAGGCCCACCGGATCGTCGCCCAGGTGCACCCGGGCCACCACCACCAGGGTGTCGCCGGCGTAGCGCACCAGCGTGCCGTCGGCCAGCACGGCCACCACGACCCCGGCACTGACCCGCACCCGCACGATGACCCCGCCGGCGGCCGCCGGCGCGCGGACCACCACGCGGATGTTGGCCACCACCGACACATCCAGCAGGAACAGATCGCCGCCCACGGCCACGTAGATCCGGCCGCCGTCGGCCACGGTCACGGCACCCACCACGCCGCCCTCGGGCAGCCAGCGGCCCAGGCGCAGGGGGTTGGCCGGATCGGCCAGGTCGTAGATGAGCACGCCGCCCACGCCCACGGCGAGGTAGAGCCGCCCGGCGTCCTCGTCCACGCTCACGTCCACGCAGCGGGCGGGCAGGGCCTGCCGGCTGATCACCTGGGGGTTCTCGGGGTCGCTCAGGTCCATGACCTCGAGCTGGCCGTCGGCGCCGCAGGCGTAGCCGTGGTCGCCGAAGGCGCCCAGGGCCAGCACGCCCTCGGGATCCGCCAGGCCATCGCCGGGCTGGTCGGCCAGGTCGCCCGGATCGCCGGCGTCCTCGACCGTCATGAACTCGACGGCGGTGGGCTCGGCGGGCACAAGGCGGTTGCCGCCCAGGTCGGTGATGTCAGGGCCGACGGTGGCCACGTGGGCTGCGTTGGCGGCCAGCGGGCCGGGCACGCTCAGGCGCCAGGTGCCGTCGCCGGCCACCGCCCCGCCCACGGACGCGCCGCCGTGGGTCACGCCCAGCGCGTTGTCACCGGCCACGCGCACGGGCTCGCTGAACACCGCCACGAAGCCTGCCTGCGGATCGGCGCCCTCGGCGCCGTCGGCGGGCTCGGTGCCCACCAGGAAGGGCGGCAGGTCGAACACCTGCCAACCACCGGCCTGGAAGCCCACCACCACGGCGCCGTAGCGCACGATGACCACCACGCGCACGCCGCGCAGGCCCGCGCGCACGGCCACCCGCACCAGCACCTGCACGCGCACGCCGTCCACCCGGCGCCACACCCGGGCGAACACCCGCAGCTCGCCGGTGGCCAGGGCCACCACCACGGTGGCGCCGCGGCGCCATACGGCCACCACGTCCACGCCGGCGTCCACCACCCGGCGCACGAACACCAGACGCCCGGCAGCGGCGTCCCAGCGCACCACGATGACACCGTGCCCGCGCACGGCCACGTGGAACACCCCGTCCTCGAAGCCGATTACGCCCACCACGGGGCCGGGGCCGGTCCAGAAGTGCAGCACCGCGCCCAGGCGGCGGCCCACGGCGTGCAGCACGCCCCGGGCGTCCACGATCAGCAGCACGTCGGGCGCGCCCACGGCCAGCCGCAGCGGGCCCGCGAAGTCGTAGCCGCCGCGCACCACCACCCGGGGGTTGGCGGGGTCGTACAGATCCACGGCCACCACGTCGCCGCCCACGCCCACGTACACCCAGCCCTCGGCGGCGGCCCACGCCACCGCGCTGGCCACGCCGCCCACGTCGAAGGTGGCGATCACCCGCGCGTTGGCGGGCACGCTCACGTCCACCACCACCAGGCCGGCGGCGCCCGCGGCGATGGTCAGCAGGCCGCGGCCCTCGTCGGCGTCGATGGCCTGGCAGGGGCCAGGCAGGTCCAAGGGGCCGAAACGCAAGACGTTCTCGTCGCCGCCGCTGGCGTCGGCGCCCTCCAGGCGGCCGTCCTCCAGGCAGAACCAGCTCACGTCGCCCACGGCCACGGCGCCCGCGGGGATGTCGCTCAGATCACCCTCGGCGCCGGGATCCAGTTCGGGATCGTCGTCCAGCCGCTCGCCGGTGGTGAAGCGGCTGCTGAAGCCGTTCAGGGGCGACAGCGAGGCGCCCTGCAGATCGGTCACGTCGGCCAGCACCGACACCGAGTGCTCGGCGTTGGCCGCCAGCGGATCGGTGGGGTCGATGGCCATCTCCCAGGCGTTGAGCGCCGAGGTGTCGCCCGGCGCCGGCGCGAAGCCCCCGACGGGGAAGATGAAGCCTCCGGCTGCCAGGCTGGCCGGCTCCACCAGCTCGCTGAAGCGCACCCGCGCAGTGACGTTGCGGGCCACGTCCTGCGCGCCATCCGCGGGCTCCACCGCCACCACGAAGGGCGGGGTGTTCACGTAGGCCACCCGCTCGGGGAACACGGCGAGCACCCCGCCGGCCAGCCCCACCACGCCCAGCGGCGCGGCGCCCTGGGCGGGCGGCACGGCCACCACGGTCACGGTGACGCCGATGATCCGGAGGGTGATCACGCCGGTGGCCCCCCCCACACTCAGGGTGTCGCGCCAGCCGCTCACCCAGCGGGCGCCGGCCACGCCTGCGGGCATGCCCTGGATCACCGCGCCAGTGGCCACGTCGAAGCCCAGCAGCGCGTTGTCGCAGGCGCCGAACACCCCGCCGCCGGCCCAGCCCAGGCCCAGCAGGCCCTCGTCGCAGCCCGAGTCCATGGACCAGCCGAGCGCGCCGTCGGCCCAGCGGTACACGGTGCCGTCGGCCAGGCTGCCGATGAGCACGCCGTCGCGCACCACCAGCCGCAGGTGGCGGGCCTGCACCTGGAGCACGATGCGGATCTCGAGCAGGGTGGGGGCCCGCGCGTCTGCCAGATCGAACACCACCACCACGCCGCCGGCCAGGCCCACGTACAAGCGCGCGGCCACGGCGTCCAGGGCCACGGCGTGCGCGGCGGCCTCGGTGGGCAGCGTGGTGATCACGCGGGTGTTGGCGGGGTCACTGTAGTCGAGCACGTCTACGCCAGCCTCGCCCACGGCGGCGTAGGCAATGTGCGCGCCATCGTGAGCGGCCACATCCTCGGTGGGGGCAGAGGTGCCGAAGGGCCCGAAGGTCAGCAGGCCGTCGGGCTCGTGGGCGTCGGCCAGGCCCACGCCCTCCACGCCCAGGGCCAGCACCCCGTAGTCGCCGGCGGCGGTGCCGCCGCGGAAGTCGGCAGCCTCCAGCGGCTCGTCGTCGGTGATGAGCTGCGCCGGCGGCTCTGGCTCGACGGGGGGCGCCATGTCGGGCAGCACGCCGCCATCGGGGTCCAGGCCCTGGTCAGCGGGCAGGCCGTCGTCGGGATCCAGGCCCTGGTCGGCGGGCAGGCCGTCGTCGGGATCCACGCCCCGGTCGGGCGTCGCCAGCCCCTCGTCGGGCCGGACGCCGAGGTCGGTCAAGCCCCGATCGGGGGCGGCGCCGTCGCGGGCCATGTCGGCGCCCGAATCCACCGGGATCCCCGGCGGATCCACCGTGGGCTCGCACGCCCACAGCAGCCCCACCCCCAGCAGCGCAAGGATCCCCAACCCACGGCGTACGACAGCGCTCATCGCGTTCAACCTCCCCGGTGTCCTCAGCCGAGCAGCGGCCCGCTCTGCGGAGCCGCCCGCTCGCATAGCCGTGACTTGGCAATTCCGGGCGGCCGCGGCAAGGACCTCGCGGCAAGGACCTTGGGGGCTGGGCGGCGTCGCCTCCCGGCGCGGGCCCGGGTGGCGCCCGGAGGAATTGGCGTTTGATCCCCAGCGGCGCGAAGGTCACGGGGACGCCGAGGAGGACCCGTGTCGGAGCCCGGAGAGACCCCGCCCCCCCGCCGCGCGCCGCGGCGCGCCCTGAAGATCGCGCTGGCGGTGCTCGCCGCCCTGTTGCTGCTGGCCGGCCTGGCCCTGGGACTGGCCTGGTACCAGGCCCGCAAGGTGCGCGAGAACCTGGCCGTGGCCCAGCCGCTCACCATCACGCCACGGGTGCGGGACAAGGCCGCGAAGCGGGCCCTCAGCGAAAAGATGAAGCGCCAGGTGGCCCAGCAGCAGGGGCGGGTTCGGCTGACCGGTGAAGACGCCAGCCTGATCCTGCAGGACATGCTGGCCGACAAGTCGCTGTTGGGCACCCTGCGGCGGGAGCGCGCTCGGGTGGTGAAGGCGCTGGCCGACGTGCCCGATCCGTTGGGTGTGTGGGGCAACCTGCAGCTCGACAAGCTGAACCTGTCGGCGTTGAAAGGCGAGGTGGCCTTCGCCAACGGACAGGCCGAGGTGCGAGTCACCGCGCCCTACCGCGACCTGGGCACCCACCTGAACGTGGCGGCGCGCTTCGCCGGCGCCTGGGCGCCCGGGGCGCCCGAGTTCGACCTGCTCAGCCTGCACGTCGGCGCCGTGGATCTGGTGGATCTGACGGGCTATGGCCGGGCGGTGAAGAAGGCGGTGGACGACGCCATCAAGGCGCGCACGGCCGACGTGCGGCAGCGGGCGGTGAGCGCGGCGCGCATCGACGGCGACGTGCTCGAGCTGACCTTCCGCGAGGGGGCGCGCTGAGCGTCGCGACCCCGTCGCGCTCAAGGGTGCCTGCCGCAGCCACAGTTCGGTCTGCGCTCGGGTGGTAGCCTGGGTCGTCTGGGACCCTGTCGATGGGCAAGCTTTGATTTGTTCTGCCGTTTGGAAATCTCGCCAGGGGCGCGAAGAGGCGCGCGCCCCGGTGCCCCCGCGATGGGGGCCCACAGCGCGGGAGATTGAGGATGCAGGCGGCGTGTGGTGCTGGCTGGACGCGGTGGATCGGTGTGTTCGGAGTTGCCCTGGCGCTGGCGGCTTGCGCCGGCGCGGTGGAGGCACCGGGCGATGCACCGATCTGCGGCGATGGTGTGCTCCAGCGTGGCGAGCTGTGCGACGGCGACTTGCTCGGCGAGTTGACCTGCAGCGACCTGGATCCGGCCACCGTGGGCACGCCGCGCTGCACCGCGCAGTGCACGGTGGACCTGGCGCCGTGCACCTTGCCCGTGAGCGTGGAGCCGGTGCCCGAGCCGCAGCCGGACGGCGAGACCATGGGCGTGGGCAACGTGGTGGGCGCGTTGGATTGGCAGCGGGCCCGCGATCTGGCCGCCGACGATCCCCGGCAGCCCATCGCACGGGCCAGTGGGCGCATCGACTACTCGGACGGCGGCGGCAGCTACCGCTGCAGCGCGACCCTCATCGCGGCCGATCTGCTGGCCACCAACCACCACTGCGCGCCCGACGCCGCGGCGGCCGCCACCGTGCGGTTCCGTGCCGAGACCGAGACGGGCGGCGCAGGCACGCTGTCCTTCCGCTGCCCCGAGCTGGTGTTCACCGACTGCGGCCACGACGTCAGCGTGCTGCGCTGCGAGCGTGAGCCCTACGGCGATCGTCTGCCCGGCGAGCTGTACGGCTGGGCGCCCATCGCGCTGGATCCGCCGGCGGCCGGCGATCGCATCGACGTGATCCACACCAACTGCGACTACCGTGACCAGGGCGATCCGTGGTGTACGCCCGTCAAGCTCGTGAGCCCCGGCCGGGTCAGCCGGTACGGCGCCGAGTGCATCACCTTCAGCGGTGAGCGCACGTGCGGCAACTGCCGCAGCGAGGTCCCCCACGCTCGCCACGACGCCGACACCCTGGGCGGCAGCTCGGGCGGCGGTGTCTTCGACGCGGCCAGCCACGCGCTCATCGGCCTGAACTGGGGCGGCGTGGTGGCCCCGGACGACACCGGCGGACACAACTTCTTCGCCAGCCTGGGCGATCTGGTGGACCGCAACCCGCAGGCTGCGGCGGTGCTGCGCCCGCTGGCCGAGGTGGCGCCCGAGCCCGAGCCCGATGAGGTCTTCGAGCCTGAGCCGGAGCCCGAGCCGGTCCCCGAACCGCTGGGGGGGGCGGCCTGCGTGATCATCAGCGAGTACGTCGAGGGGCGCGGCTACGACAAGGCCATCGAGCTGCGCAACTGCGGTGACGAGACCATGGCGCTGGCCACCGTGACGGTGTGTCTGGAGAGCAACGGGCGTGATGCGGCGGCCGAGGGGTGCTCGGCCCAACTCACGCTGGCCGGGGCGCTGGCGCCCGACGCGGTCATCACCCTCTGCCACCCGGACGCTGACCTGGGCGTGCCCTGCGACGTCGTCGACCGGCGCGTCACCAACTTCAACGGTGACGATCGCCTGATCCTGCTGCGTACGGGCACCGCCGTGGGCGATGGGGCCTGGTTCGATGTGTTCGGCGAGGCCGGTGTGGCGCCCGGCGGCCGCCCGTGGGCCGACGTGACCCTGCGCCGGGTGGACGACACGCCCCACCGGGAGGGCGCCTTCCCTCTGCACACCCTGTTCGACGCCTACCCGCTGGGCACCGTGGACGGGCTGGGGGACTGATCGACGCGGCCAGCTCCCTGCGGCCGGCGATCCGGTGGGAACGCCGCATGGGATGGCGCTTCGGCGCAAAGGCCCGCATGCTCTGCCCATGCGCGACTGGACTCGAACCGTGGTGGCGGCCGCCTGCCTGGCAGGTGCGCTGGTGGGCTGTGACGATCAGGCCTTCGAGCCCGACGCCGGGCCAGCGACCGCGGATGGCGGATCGGTGGACCTGACCGCCGGCGATGGTGGGGGGCGGCCGGTGTTGGACGCAGCGGCGCTTGACGGGGCGCCGGACCGGGACCGCGGCGGCGTGGACGCGCAGGGCCAGGACGCAGCGGCCGACGCCCAGCCCGTTGACCAGGGGGGGCCCGGGGACGCGGCGGTGGATCTCGGGTCCGACGCGGCCGTGACGCCCGAGCCCGACGCCATGGTCGACCCCGGGCCACGCCGGTTCCAGGACGAGTACCCCATCGCCGCCAGGCACACTGAGGGCGGCATCTATGACCCCGTGGATCACGCCTTCTACGTGGGCAGCCTGACCACGGGCGGCGTCTATCGGATCGACGCCCAGACGGGGGCCGAGCGCCCCCTCTTCCTCCCCCCCGATCCCGGCGTTTGGTGGACGCTGGGCATGGCCGTGGACGTGGTGTCGCACCAGCTCTGGGTCTGCGCCATGGACGATCGCCGCGAGCACGACGAGGCGGCCGACTACGTGGGCTACCTGTGGGGCTTCGACCTGGACACGGGCGAGCGGGTGGTGAACCAGGACTTGCGGCGGGCCCGCGACCGCGCCACCTGCACCGACGTGGCGGTGGCCGACGACGGCACGGTGTATGTGAACGATCGCCAGAACCCGCGCCTGTACCGGTACGAGCCCGCCCGGGGCCGGATCAGCCAGCTCGTGGAGGATGACGCCTTGGCCGGCGCCGTGGTGGGGCAGAACGCGCTGCTGGTGGTGCCCGACCAGTCGGCCCTGCTCAGCCTGGTGTATCTGCCCTCGCGCCTGGTGCACGTGAGCCTGCCCGACGCGGTGGTGACCGAGGTGGAGATCGAGGGCGACTTCAGCGATCTGTTGCCCCCGTTGAGTGGCGCCGACGGCATGGCGCTGGAGGCCAACGGGGGCGTGCTGGTGGCCTTTACCAGCCAGCTCAACCGGCTGCGCTTCGTCAACGGCTACACCCGGGCCATCGCCAGCACAGTGGACATCGAGGGTGGCGGCCTGACCGACGTGGTGCACACCCTTGGCGGCAACTACCTGCTGAACGGGCAGGCGGTGGACTTCGCCCTGGGCAACGACCCCGATCCATCGCGGCTGGTGCGCTTCGACGACGACCTGTGAGCCCGCCCGGCCAGCACACCCGCTGAGCCCCGCCTGGCCGCCGTGAGGCGCGCCAGTCGCAGGTGATGCGCCGCCGCCGGCGGCTGTCGCCCCGCCCCCCCTGGGGAGATCCCCTAAGAAAGTTCGCCCAATGCGCCGGTGGGGGCCGTCGGGCAGGCTCGGCTCATGATCCGGTGCCGGGGGCGCCGGGGATCCACGGACGACGGAGAGCCGGCATGGCGGGGATGACGATGCGGATGACGTGGCGCCGGGCGCTGTGCCTGTGCGTGGCGCTGACGGCCCTTGGGTGCGATGACGCGGACGACGCGGCGGTGGACGCCGCCGTCGGTGGGCAAGGGGGCCAGGGCGGCGCCGGTGGCATGGGCGGCGCCGGTGGCATGGGCGGCGCCGGTGGCATGGGCGGCGCCGGTGGTATGGGCGGCGCCGGTGGCATGGGCGGCGCCGGTGGCATGGGCGGCGCAGGCGGCATGGGCGGCGCAGGCGGCATGGGCGGCATGGGCGGTGCCGGCGGCGCGGGCACCCCGCCACCCAGCCTGTTCGAGTTTGGCGTCGAGGTGCGCACGCCCGAGGGGCCGGCGCAGGCCACGTACGTGCAGGCCATCCACCGCGACCAGTTCGACGGGCGCCACATCGACAACCGCGACGGGGTCGAGATCCAGGGGATTGCGCGCCTGTTCACCCTGGGCGGCTGGGCCTTCGCCGGCGAGTGGACGGCGCCGCTGCTGCATCGCTACGAGGTCGCCGATGACGGCACCTTCAGCGAGTCCGCCAGCTCGCCCCTGAGCTTCGCGGACTCGGGCGCGACCCGCATCGACATCGGCCAGGTCCACGTCGACGCCCAGAAGGCGTACTTCATGTGGAACGCCACCCTGACCGGGGTGGTGTGGAACCCCACCGAGATGGTGATCGAGGACACCTTCGACCTGGCCCCGGCGGTGCGCGAGGGCTACGAGGGCATGATGCTCATGCAGGGGGTCTTCCTGTTCGAGCACGTGGTCCGCGGCGACCGCGCCTTCGTGTCCACGCTGCACTCGTCCAACGCCGACGGGCTGTACTACCCGAACATGACCGTCACGGTGTTCGACACCACCACCGACGAGATCATCGACGTCATCGAGGACGACCGCTGCTATGGGCCCTCGACCATGGTGAAGGCGGCCAACGGCGACATCTATGTCTCAAGCTACAGCTTCACCGGCCGGCCCTACCAGGTGGAAGGCGTGCCCTACAAGCCCACCTGCATCCTGCGGATCCCGGCGGGGGAGCAGGCCTTCGACCCGGACTTCTTCGTGTCGTTCCCGGCGCTGTTGGACGGCGCCGAGTGCACCCGCTGGTACCCGGTGAACGGCCGGTACTCCTACTGCATGGCCATCCCGCTGGAGACCTTGGCCGCCGGGGGCAACACCTCGCGCGCCCCGGGCACCCTGTGGAAGATCGACCTGGAGGGCCCTGCCGCCTGGCCCGTGGAGGGGGTGCCCGCGGGCAGCCCGTTCCAGACACTGGGCTACCCGGACACGCCCGACAGCCTGGTGATCGGCTTCCCCGACGAGATCGACGCGCTGGACAGCAGCTCCGTGTACCGCCTGGTGCCCGAGGCCGACTCGGCCACGGTCGTCTTCACCGTGGACGGGCTGTTCCGCGGCTTCTACCCGATCCGCTGAGGCGTCCATGCGACGGTGGCCGCTCGCCCTGGCCCTGGCCGCGCCGGGCCTGCTCGCCCGGCCCGCCGCGGGCGACCCCACCGACACGGTGACGGTGCTGGGTGCCCGCGCGCCCGGCCCTGACGCCCGCGATCCCGAGGCGGTGCAGGTGGTGGACACCGCCGAGGCGCAGACCGAGGCGGGCGATCTGGGGGCGGTGCTCGACCGCGCCCAGGGGGTCAGCCTGCGCCGCACCGGGGGGCTGGGGGCCCGCAGCACCTTCGCCATCCACGGGCTGTCCGAGAAGCGGGTACGCCTCTTCATCGACGGGCTGCCGGCGGACGCCATGGGCCTCAGTCAGGATCCGGCCAGCCTGCCGGTCCAGCTCATCGAGGCGGTGGAGATCTACAAGGGCGTGGTGCCCATCCGCTTCGGCGGGGACGCGCTGGGCGGCGCGCTGAACCTGGTGACCCGCCGCGACTGGCCCGAGGACCACCTGGATCTGAGCGTGCAGGCCGGCGCCTTCGGCACCCTGCGCAGCAGCGCGGTGGGTCGGCTGATGCTGGCCCCCGACGCCGGGCTCTTCCTGGATCTGGAGGTCTTTCAGGACCAGACCGACAACGACTACCCCGTCCAGGTGCTCATCCCGGACGCGCAGGGGCGCCCCGGGGAAGAGACGGTGCGCCGGTTCCACGACGCCTACGCCGCGCGGGGGTTGACCGCCACCGTGGGCGTGACCGGGCGCCGGTGGGCCGATCGGCTGGCCCTGACGGTGTTCGGCAACCGCGCCGACAAGGACCTGCAGCACAGCGTCACCATGAGCGTGCCCTACGGCGACATCACCCAGCGGGAGGCCCGGGTGGGCGCCCGGGTGCACTACCGGCGGGCGCCGCGGCCGGGCTCGCCGTGGGGCGCCGAGGTGTTGGCCAGCCACGCGCAGCTCGAGCAGGGCTGGGCGGACGTGTCGCAGAACCAGTGGAGCTGGCGGGGCGAGGTGGTGCGCGCCCGCCCCTTCCCGGGCGAGCGCGGCCGCGGCGAGCGGCTGGAGGGGACGGGCCATGTCACGGCGGGGCGTCTGGGGCTGAGCTGGGCCCCGCAGCCTGCCCACCGGCTCGAGGTGAGCGCCACCCCGCAGCTCAGCGCGGTGGACCGGCGCTTCGTGCCCGTGGCCGCCAACCGCAAGGTGCGCGAGGAGGCCTTCTCGCTGCTCAAGGTGGTCAGCGGCGTCTCCTGGCGCGCGGAGGCCTGGGGCGGGCGGCTGGCGAACGATCTGTTCGGCAAGCACTACCACGCCCGCCCCGAGGGGCCACCGCCCGCCACCGGCGAGGCCCCGGCCGTGCGCCGGCACGCCTACGGGGGCGGGGACGCCCTGCGGTTCACGCTGGTGGATCACCTGCACCTGAAGGCCGCCTATGAGTGGGCGGTGCGGCTGCCCGATCCCCGCGAGCTGTTCGGCGACGGCGTGCTCCTCGAGGCCACCCCGGGCCTGAAGGACGAGCGCAGCCACAACCTGAACCTGGGCCTGGAGCTGACCCGAATGAGGACCCCGCTGGGCGCGCTGGAGGGCAGCGCGCATCTGTTCCAGCGGTGGACGCGGGATCTGATCATCCTGGTGCCCACCTTGGACACCGCCCGCTACCAGAACGTGGCCGACGTGGACACCCGCGGCGTCGAGGCCGGCGTGCGCTGGACGGTGGCCCAGGCCTTGACCCTGAGCGCGAACGGCACCTGGCTGCGGGCGGTGAACGAGTCCGACAACGGGCAGTTCGGGCGCTTCCGCGGCGATCGCATGCCCAACCAGCCCTACCTGTTCGGGGCCCTGGGCGCGGCCGTGCACCAGCCCCTGCCCGCGCTGGGGTTGGACCGGGTGCGGCTGTACTGGCACGGCCGCTACGTGCACGAGTACTTCCTGTTCTGGGAGAGCCAGGGCCGGCGCGACACCAAGCTGAAGGTGCCCACCCAGCTCACCCACGACCTGGGGCTGACGCTGACCGCCGCCCGCGGCCGGCTGCTGGCCACGGCCGAGGTGCAGAACCTGACCGACACCCAGCGCTTCGACAGCGTCGGCGTGCAGCTCCCCGGGCGGGGGTGGCAGCTCAAGCTGGGGGTGAGCCTTGACTGAGACGCACGGCACACGGGCCGGCCGGTGGCGGGTCGCGGCGCTGGCGGCGGTGGTGATCACCGCGCTGGCGGCGCTGGCCGCGGTGGCGCTGGCGCCGGCGGCGCGCCCGCTGGCCCGGGCCGACGGGCGCGCCGCCGCCGAGGGCCCCGGCCACACGGTCACCCTCTCGCCCGTGGGCGCGGTGCACTTCCCCGCGGTGCCGGCGCGCGCCGTGACCCTGGATCCGCAGTACGAGGACCTGCTGCTCGCGGTGGGCCGCCCGCACGCCCTGGTGGCCACCGGCTTCGCCGGCAACCACGACCCCCACGTGTGGGCCCAGGTGCCGGGCCTGGCCGGGCGGCTCGACCCCGAGGCGCTGCCGCACATCGGTCCGGGGCTCGACAAGGAGACGCTGTACGCCCTGGACGCGCAGGTGCACCACATCGACCCCAAGCGGCTGCTGCGCACGGCCCGCTGGCGGCCGGCGGATCTGGCCGAGATCGCCCGCAACGTGGGCCCCTTCTTCGCCAACCGGTTCAGCCGCACCCACGTGGCGCCCGACGACGAGCCGTACACTTTCTACGACCTGTGGACGCTGCACGAGACGGTGGCGCGGGTGTACCGCCGGCCCGCGCCGATCCAGGCGCTGCGGGCGCTGCACGCCGAGCTGGTGGCCCGCATCGAGGCCCGGCTGCCGCCCATCGCCGAGCGGCCCCGGGTGGGGCTCGTGATGCATGCCAACGGGCGCTTCACGCCTTTCGTGCTGTCGCGGCCCGGCTTCGGCACGGCCCACTACCGCGCGGTGGGCGCCCGCGACGCCTTCGCCGCGCTGGGCGACGCCGCCTACCGCGACGGCGGCCGGGTGGGCCCCGGGCTGGACGCCGAAGGCCTGCTGGCGCTGGACCCCGACGTGCTGATCATGCCCTTTGGCACGTACCCGAGCATGCGCCCGCGCTTCGACGCCCTGCGGGCGTTGGCGGCGGATCCGGTGGTGGGCCGGCTGCGGGCCATGGCCCACGGCCGGGTGTACCCCGGCGGCACGCCCTTGCAGGGCCCCATCGTGTATCTGTTCCAGACCGAGATGGCTGCAAAACAGATCTATCCGCACATTTTCGGCGAGTTCCGGCTGGATGGGGCCTACCCATCGAGCGAGCGACTGTTCGACCGAGAGCGGGTGGCGCAGGCCCTGGCGGGGGCCCCGTGAGGCGCCCTGGTGGCCGCTGGGGGCTGCTGCTCGGGGCGGGCGCGCTGTGCGTGGCCGCCGCCCTGGTGCAGGCCGGTGGGGGCGCCTACGGCCTCACCCCCGGGCAGGCGTGGGCGGCGCTGACCGATCCCGCCCTGTGGGGGCACGGGCCCACCTGGGCGCGTCTGTTCCTGGGGGACGGCCTGGGCGACCTGCTGGGCCTGGGCCCGGCCCACCCGCTGCCCACCGGCACCCTGGTGGTGTGGAGCGTGCGGGTGCCCCGGATCCTCGTGGGCGCTTTGGTGGGCGCGAACCTGGCGGTGGCCGGCGCCATCTTCCAGGCCCTGACCCGCAACGACCTGGCCAGCCCCTACACCCTGGGCGTGGGCGCCGGCGCCGGCCTGGGGGTGTGGGTGGCGCTCGTGGCGCTGCCCGCCTTGGGGCCCCACCTGCCGCTGGTGGCCAGCCTGGGCGGCGCGGCCGCCTTCGTGGGGGTGTACGCCATCGCCTGGCGGGGCGGCGCCCACCCCACCCGCCTGGTGCTGGCCGGCGTCATCGTGGCGGCCCTGGCGGGCTCGGTGCAGACGGCGCTGTTCTTCCTGACCCCCGATCTGTCGCTCATCCAGGACGCCGCGGCGTGGACCGCGGGCTCGCTGTCGGGGGTCGGCTGGGGGCACGTGCGGCTGGCGCTCCCCCTGACGGCGCTGGTGCTGGCGTTGGCCTTCGGATCGGTGCGGGCGCTGGACGTGATCCACCTGGGCGACGGCCCGGCCCGGGCCCTGGGGCAGGCGGTGGAGCGCGCCCGCTTCGGCCTGGCGGCCCTGGCCATCCTGGCGGCGGCCACCAGCGTTTCGGTGGCGGGGCACGTGGCCTTCGTGGGGCTCATCGTGCCGCACGTCGTGCGCGCCCGCATGGGGGGCACCCACCGCGACCTGCTGCTGGGCTGTGTGGCGGTGGGCCCGGCGCTGCTGTGCGGCGCCGACGCCGTGGCCCGCCTGGCGCTGAGCCCCGTGCAGCTCCCGGTGGGGGTGGTGACGGGCCTGTTGGGCGGCGCCTACTTCCTCTACCTGATGCGCCGGCACGGGGTGTGGGGCGAATGAGCGAGCCGATCCTGCGGGCCGAGGCGCTGACGGTGGGCTATGGGGCCGCGCCCGTCATCGAGGGGCAGGCGCTGGCCCTGGCGCCGGGCCGCATCACCGCCCTGGTGGGGCCCAACGGAGCGGGAAAGAGCACCCTGCTCAAGGCGCTGGCCGGGCAGCTCCGCCCCAGCGCCGGCCGGGTGCTGCTCGACGGGCACGCGGTGGCGCGGCTGCCGGCCCGGGCGATGGCGCAGCGGCTGGGGATTCTGTTCCAGCAGCACCCGGCCCCCACCGGGCTGACGGTGGCACACCTGGTGGCCCAGGGCCGCCACCCCCACCGGCGCCTGTTCGAGCCGCCCACCGACGCGGATCACGCGGCGGTGGAGCGCGCGCTGGCGCTCACCGGCGCGGCGGCCTTCCGGCACCGCCGGCTGGACACCCTGTCGGGCGGGCAGCGCCAGCTCGCCTGGCTGGCCCTGGTGCTGGCCCAGGCGCCGCAGGTGTTGCTGCTGGACGAGCCCACCACGGCCCTGGACCTGCGCCACCAGCTCGAACTGATGGCCGTCATCGAGGGCCTGCGCGACGAGGGCCTGACGGTGGCCATGGTGGTGCACGACCTGAACCACGCCGCCCGCCACGCCGACCACCTCGTGGCGGTGCGGGCAGGTCGGGTCGTGGCCCAGGGGCCTGTGGCGCAGGTGCTGACCGTCGATCTGGTGCGCGCCGTCTTCGACGTACAGGTGGAGATCCTGCAGACCGCCGACGGCCGGCCGGTGTGCGTGCCGCGGGCCGTCGCGCCCGCCCGGGAGGTACCGGAATGCGTGGAGGCCTGATGGCCCCAGCCGCTGGAGGCGAGGCGCCGCGGCGCCACCTGAGCCAGGCGCACGACCTGGGGCCGCTGCCCGGCGCGCGCGGCGCGGATCTGGCGCGCGAGACGCCGCTGTTCGCCGCCGACGTGGCCTTCGCGAGGGCCCACGGCGGGCCGGTGCTCCGCGCCTTCCTGGCCGAGCTACCGCGGGGCTGGGAGGACGCCGTGGTCGACGCCTCGCTGGCGTGGCTGAGCCCCGGTCTGGCCCTGGACCCCGACGACCCGCTCGAGGATGGCCGCCGCCCGGTGCGGGCGGCCCCTGTGTTCCGCCACGAGCCCTTCCCCGGGGTCACCTGGGGGGTCCGCGGCGCAAGCAACCGCTGGCGGGCGGTGGCGCACCGCATCTGTGTCGTGGGCGATGCCACGCCGCCGGCGCTGGCCGAGGGCTGGATCGACCTGCCCGACGTCGCCGCCGCCGAGAGCTTCTGGTGGCCCACGACGCTGGGGGCGCGCGACGCGCAGATCCGCGGCTGGATCGACGGCGGGCGCCTGCGCGTGCGGCCCCTCACGGCGGGCCATGTGTTCGCGTGTGGCTGGGGCACCTTCATCTGCCCCCGGCCGACGGCGCAGGCGGGCTTTCAGCTCTGGCTGCGGGCCACCCTGGGCGATCCCAGGCCCCGGGTGAACGGCCTGCGCAACCTGGTGGCGCTATAGATCCTGTGTTGCGGGCGCTGCGCGCTACGGGCCGTCGCCCATGGCCCAGGTGAGGGCGCCCAGCAGCAGGGCCTGGAAGCGCGGATCGTCCCAGGTGTGTTCCTCGTGGCCCCAGGTCAGGTTGCACACCCGGCCGCGCCCCTCGCGGCGGGTCCACAGCACGGGGAAGTGGTCCTCGGGCACCCGGGCCCGTGCGGCCTCGGGCACGCCGGCGGACGCCAGCTCCAGCACCACCTGGCAGGTGGCGGGGTCGAAGGGGGGGCCCACCAGCGGGTGCTGCTCGGTGAACTCGAAGTCGGCCGCGCCGAACCCCGGCAGCTCGCCGAAGCCCGCCAGGCCCGGGAAGGTCGGCCGGCGAACCCGCACGGGGGCGCTCGCCGTGAACTCCCCGCGCACCCGCCCGCCCACGAGCGGGGCCCACTCGGGCCAGTCGAAGTAGGCGAACAGGGCGGCGTGCCCTACCACCAGGCCGCCGCCAGCGCGGATCCAGGCCAGCAGATCCGCCTGCTGGTCGGGCCGCAGCGTCCCGGCGCCGCTGGGCATGAGGAACAGGGCGTCGAAGTGGGACAGATCCCGCGCGTTGACGGGCTTGCCCCCGTACTTCGGGCCCACGCCCACGATGGGCGCGCCGGTGATGAGCTGCGAGTCGGTGCGCAGCTCGGTCCTGAAGGCCCCATGCCGCCGACCCAGCGTGGCCACGGTGGTGAGGGCGTGGCTGATCACGCCGTGGTGGTAGCCCGTCTGCACGTCGGCCACGGCCAACACCTTGCGGTGGCCGGCCCAGGGATCCGCGTTCATGGGGCCTCCGGTCGGAAGTCCTGGTACGGGGCCATGCGGGCCCGCTCTGCCGGGCGGGTGGGCACGTAGCCGTTGCGCACGGTGGTGAAGCCGCCGCCTGCGTGGCGTTGGTGGGCGGGCAGCCCGCGGATGGCGCGGATCAGCAGGCGCCAGCCGGCACGGGTGGCCGGTGTGGGCCGGTGCCAGGCCCGGTCGTCGAAGCGCACCAGCCAGCCGGCGGGCATGGGGAGCGTGTCCAGGCTGCCGGCCTCCACCGCGGCGGCGATCCGTGCCCCCACCTGCCGCTCGCCCTCACCGGGCTCGGGCACGGGGCCGGGCCCCACCAGGAACTCGGTGTGGGAGCGCCCGCCCAGGTTCACCATGATCGTCTCGACCCGCCGGGGGGCCTGCCCCTCGGGCGCGGCCCAGTCTCGGTGGAAGCTCAGCGCCATGGGGTGCCAGCCGGCCTTCAGCCACTGCAGGCGCGAGAAGATCTCCACGGAGGGATCGGCCCGCCAGGCCGGCGGCAGCGCGGCCACGAAAGCGGCGTGCAGGGCGTCGGTGCGGGCGGCGTGGGCCACCGATACCCGACACACGCTGTGCGCGTCGCGCAAGGTCGCCTGTGAGAACGGGCCCAGGGGGGTGAGGCACTCGAAGCTGCGCGGCGCGTGCATGGCGGGGCTCCGGGTCGGGGGACCCGTTCAGCCTGCCGGCGCCGCCCGAGGGCGTCGATGCGGTGATCTACGTGCGGTGATCTACGGACGCTCCCAGCAGCCCTGCCAGCGGCTGCCGTCCAACGCCTCGGCCGCCACCGCGCTGGACAAGCCCAGGCCCGCGGTCTGGGTACACACGGCGTCCAGCTCGTCGTCGGCGGCATAGTCAACGTGGAACACCGCCTTGCCTTGGGCAATGAAGGGCCCGTAGGCCTCACACTCCTGGTATTCGACACACTCCTCGTTCAGCGCCCAGTCGAAGTGGTCCACCAAGGCGGGGATCTGATCGAGGTCGTTCTTCAGCCCCACGGACAGGCCGCGGCGGTGGGCGGCGTCGGCCAGCCAGCGGTTGAAGTCGAGCTGGTCGGCCGGGCGCAGATCGAAGCCGGGGTCGTTGGTGTAGCCGTCCACGTTGTCGGGCTCCACGGCGTCGCAGCCCTTGGCGGCGGCGAGGTCCAGGCGGGCTTCGAGGATGGCGCGGACCGCGGCGCTGCGGACGTCCAGCCAGCGCTCGCCGGGCCAGCCGTCCAGGGGCGCGCCCAGGTCCTCGGCGGCGAAGCGATCGGCGTCCGCCCGCCACTCCTCGTAGGAGCCCGCCGAGAAGTAGCAGATGACCCGGATGTCTTGGGCCTGAAGCGCGCGCAGGGTGTCCGTGGGGGTGTCGAACAGATCGACGTCGTACACCGGCACCGCCCGGTCGCGGTCCAGGTCGCCGGTGAGCTGCCAGTACCAGGGGGTACCGGGGGTGGGGGTCCAGACGCCGCCGTCGG
Source organism: Myxococcales bacterium (assembly GCA_020633555.1). Lineage (GTDB taxonomy): Bacteria > Myxococcota_A > Bradymonadia > UBA7976 > UBA1532 > JACKDL01. The sequence continues at coordinate 181,921 of JACKDL010000002.1, forward strand.
GGCGGAACGGGTCGGGGCCGGCGCTCACGGGCCCGGCGTCGGTGCCGGTGCTGGCGTCCCCGGCGTCGCCCGTCGCGCCGTCACAGCCGAGGACGAACAGGGCGAGCAGGCCGACGGCGGCGAAGGGTGTGGCGCGTGGCATGGCGAACCTCCTGACCGGAGGGTGCGCCGGGGCGTGGCGCACAGCAAGCGGCGCCACGGGACGGGGTGGCTACAGGCAGCCCTTGAAGGCGCCCGGGGGCGGCTTGGGGGTGATGGTGTAGTCCTCGGACTTCAGCACCGGCAGCTCGTCGCGGGCGCCGATGATCTTCCCCGTGATGTCCATGCTGCCCCCGAAGCCCCGCTCCAGCTCGAACTGGTGGAAGCTCTTGGGATCCAGCAGGTACAGCTCCTGCTCGGCGGGATCGTAGATGGCGAAGCCCGAGCGCGCCGCGTCCAGGGGGCTGCAGCGCTTGAGGATGTCGGGATCGGACTCCTCGGCGAGCTGCTTCGCGCAGGCCACGGCGGTGATCACCGTGCTGTACAGCTCCACCTCGGCCTCGTCGGCGTCGCCGTCCCACTTCTCGAGCTTCTCGGGGGTGGGGATGGGCAGCATGCGGGTGGACTCGGGCAGCTTCACGCCGTCGGCCGCGGGGGCCTTGGGGGCTTCTGCCGCCGGCTGGGCGGCTTGCCCGGCCTGGGCAGCGGCCGGCTGACCCTGACCCGCCGCTGGCGCGCCCGCCTGATCGTCGCAGCCCACCAGCCCCGTCAGGGCCAGCGCGCCCACCAGTACCGTCCGGCTGTGCATCACTGGGCTCCCTTCGTGTTCAGCGGGTCCTTGATGGTCTTCAGGTAGGCCACCAGGTTGTTCACGTCGTCGGCGGGCAGGTGCGCGAAGGGCGGCATCTTCGACATGTGCTTGCCGTCGGCGCCGGGCACCGACCAGGTGTAGGCCACCGCGTTCGGGTAGGCGCCGTGCGGGTCGCGCTTGCCCGACTTGTCGTAGTGCCGGTTGGGGTTCAGGGGCCGCAGGATCACCTTGCTGGGCTCCTGGACGGACTCCTGGAGGTAGCGGGCCACGGCGTAGCCACCGATGTTCTCGAGCCCCGGCGCGATGCCCACCGGCGCCACCTGCTGATCAGCGAAGCGGTGGCAGGCGATGCACTGGGTCTTGGCGATGGTCTCGCCCTTCTTGGGATCGCCGATGGGCTGGCCGTCCTCGCCCCACGACACATAGGCCAGGTAGTCGGGGTCCAGCTTGTGCTTGCCCAGGCGGATGAAGCGCCACGGGGCCAGCGCCTTGTTGCCGCCCCGCTCGTGCACGCCGCCTTCCCAGATGGCCAGGCCCATGGGCACCAGCCCGTGGGTCAGGTCCAGGTTGTGATCCTTGAGGGGCCGCACGAACACCGCGTGCCAGCGCTTGGCGGCGGCGTCATAGGTCATCTTCATCTCGGTGTCCCGCTCGATGGCGGTCAGCGAGCCGAAGCCGGCGGCCACGAACTGCCGATTGTGGCTGGCGTCCTTGTGGGCCCGCTGGATGGTCACCACCACCGGGTGGTCGATGTCGCCCATGCCCACGTAGGGCAGGGACTCTCCCATGCCGTACTTCTGCGGGAACTCGATGGCCACGGCGTCGCCGAAGGCGTCGTGGTACGCGTGTTCGAGCTGGTCCTGGGTGGCGTCGTCCCAGCTCACCTGCACGCCGAGCTGCTTCTTGCTGTACACCACCTTCACGGCGGCGGTGCGCGGCCCCAGCTCGGTGTCGAGCTTGTGGTTCACGTCCTTGTCGCGCAGGCGCACGGTGCGCTGCCGGTACAAGGTCACGGTGAGCGGGGTGGCCTTGGTCCAGGCGCCGGTCTCGGGCTCCGTGGGCACCTTCGCCGCGAACTCGCCCTCGATGATGTGGGGGGCGGCTTCGGCCCAGGCCGGGGCCGCCCCGAACACGGCGGCCAGCAGGCAGATCGCGCGGATCATCGCTTCTTCCCCCCGTACACCCGCGGCTCGCCGATCATCACCGGCTCGATCTTGGGCTGCGTGGCCAGCTTGGCGTCGGCGATCTCGAACATCTCCTCGTGCTTGTAGGCGATGAGGATGTCGAGCAGCTCGCTCTTCTCGCCGCGCTTGCGGCGCTCCATCTCGGCCTTCAGGCGGTCAAGCGCGTCGCGCACGCCGGGCCCGAACAGGCTCTCCAGGTAGGCGAGCGGGATGCGCTCGCTGCCCTCGATGGGCGCACCCTCGGCGTCCAGCTTGGGCGGGCCGGGCAGGGGCGGCACGTAGTACACGTTGGGTTGGGTGCCGGCCTCGGGGTGCAGCGGCAGGGCCACCTTGTACTTGTGCACCAGCTTGTGGACCTTGCTCTCCTCGTCGTCCAGGAAGCCCACGATGCGGATGCGGCCCACACACTGCTCGGCGCAGGCGGGCGGCAGCCCCCGCTCGATGCGCGGGAAACAGAAGATGCACTTCTCGCTCTTCGAGAGCTTGGGGTTGAAGTAGATCTTCTTGTACGGGCACGCGGTGATGCACTGCCGCTCGCCCTGGCAGCGGTCCAGATCCACCAGCACGATGCCGTCCTCTTCCCGCTTGAAGATCGCCTGGTTGTTGCAGGCGGCCAGGCAGGCCGGGTTCGAGCAGTGGTTGCAGATGCGCGGCAGGTAGAAGTAGTGCGAGTTCGGGAAGTCGCCCTCGCCCACGTCCTCTTCCCAGTTGGGGCCCCAGTCGGGCTTGGCGTTGGGCTCCAGGGTGGCGCCCAGCATCACCTCATCGTGGTTGTAGTCCCAGGGCACGCCGTAGCCGCCCGCGCGGCTGGGGATGTTGCCCTCGTTGAGGTTGCCGTCCTTGTCGAAGCCGCCGCCCAGGTTCTCCCACCCCTTGGGGTAGCCGGCGCCGGGCTTGGTCTCGACGTTGTTCCAATACATGTACTCGCGGCCGTTGCGGTTGGTCCATTGGGTCTTGCAAGACACCGTGCACGTCTGGCAGCCGATGCACTTGTTCAGATCCATGACCATGGCCAGTTGGCGCTTGCTCATGCCTCAGGCCCTCCCGATCTCGACGTTGCCGCAGTACGCGTGCTGGTTGCCGTCCCAGTTCACCCCGAACTTCAGGTGGCCCCAGCCGTCAGACACTTCCAGTCGGTTCAACAGATCCCCGTTGAGCACGTTGTGGCCCGCGCGGTTCTTGTGTTGGAACGGCTCCCAGCCGTGCTCCATGAACAGCGCGTCGGGCGGGATGCTCGGCATGATCTTCGCCATGGCGATGACCCGGCCCACGTCGTTGTGCAGGGCCACCTCGTCGCCGTCGCGGATGCCCCGCTTGTCGGCGGTGGTGGGGTTCATCATCACGTACGGCACCCCGCGCTGCAGGCGCTGGAGGATGGCCGAAGTCTTGTAGGTGCTGTGGATGGACCACCGCGCGTGCGGGGTCATGAGCACCAGGGGGAACTTGCTGGGCCGCAGCGGCTCGGTGGCCACGGGCACGTTGGCGCCCGCGCTGATCCACAGCGGGTGGTCGACGTAGAACGTGAGCCGCCCGGTGAGGGTCTCGAAGGGCTGCAGCAGGTAGAAGTTGTTCTCGAAGGTGCTGTACGGCCGGTCATCGTAGAGCGGCGAGCTCTTGCCGCCCTCGCGGTTGACCGTGCAGTGCCCGCCCCGCTTGTTCACCGACTCCAGGGTCTCACCCCGGAACTGCGGCACGTGGGACAGGATGTACTCCACCGCCTGCTGGTCGGTGCCCAGCTTGCCCCCGTCGGTGAACAGCTCGGTGAGCTGGTCGAGCTCGCGGAAGCCCGTCTGGCTGTGCGTGTCGTCGGGGATGTGCAGGTCGCCCTGGTTCTTCGACTTCTTGAACTGCGCCTTCGCGAGCTGCTCGATGCGCTTCGCGATGTCCGTGGCGATGGACCACTCGTCGCGGGCCTCGCCCACCGGGGCCAGGTTCTTGGGCGGCTGCGCGATGTTGGCGAACCGGTGGTAGCCGGGGTTCGTGCGCAGGTCCCAGACCTCGTAGTGCGACGCGCAGGGGAGCACCAGATCGGCCCACATGGCCGTCTCGCTCATGCGCACCTCGGCCACGCACAGGTACTTCGCCTTCTGCAGGAAGGCCTCGCGGTAGCGGCCCTTGTTGCGGCGGAAGCGCGAGTCGGCCACCAGCACGAAGGTCTCGACCGTGTCCCAGTAGCTCTTGCCGTGGCCGACGCCCTGGTCGTTCTTGCTGGCCTGGAGCATCTCGTCGATGTCCTTGCGCCAGGTGGCCCGGTCGCTGCCCGTGGCCTTCTGGATGTCGGCGTCGCTGAACTGCTGCTCGGCGTCCTTGAAGCCGTCGCCCAGCAGGAACTCGCTGACCATGCCCGAGGCGAAGCGCTGCTTGTACTTGCCCGAGAAGCCCGACAGCCCGCCGATGCCCGAGATGGACCACTCGTTCTCGGTGTTCATGCCGCCGGCGCGGCCCAGGCGACCGGTGAGGGCCACCAGCGAGCCGATGGCGCGCTGGGTGAGCATGCCGTTGAAGTGCTTGCCCAGCGAGAAGCCGATGGTGACCGAGACCACCTCGGGCAGCGCGATGTCGCGGGCCAGGATCTGCACCATCTTGGGGTGCACCCCGGTGAGCGCGCGGGTCTTGGCCGGGGTGAAGTCGTCGAGCTTCGCCACCATGTGTTCGAACACCGGCCGGACCTTGATGGTCTCGCCGCCGTCCAGGGTGACGTCGAAGGTGCCGCGCAGGGCCGGATCCAGGTCCCAGCCGCGATCCTGCAGGCGCAGGGTCTTCAGGCCGGCGCCCTCGCTGCCGGGCATGACCACGATCTTCTTCGACTTCTGGTCCCAGGCCAGGAAGACCTCGTGCTCGTGGAACTCGGCGTCGCCTGCCAGCTCCTCGAAGGTCTCGAACAGGGCCTTGTTGAAGCCCTTGTGATCCTGGTCGATGTCGCTCAGCCGCAACAGGGCCTTGGTGTCTTCGCGCACCAGCAGAGGCAGGTCGGTGAAGACCTTGGCCTTGGCCTCATCGAACAGCCCGTTGTGCACGATCTCGTGCATGATCGACATGGCCAGGTGCCCGTCGTAGCCCGCCTTCACCGGCACCCACAGATCCGCGTGGATGGCCGTGGAGTTGAACTCCGGGGCGATGACGATGACCTTCGAGCCGTTGTACTTGCCCTCCCAGACGTAGTGGGCGTCGGGGATGCGCGAGGTGTTGGGGTTGCAGCCCCAGTACACCTGCACGTTGGTGCCGTACATGAAGTCGTAGCTGCAGCCGATGTTGCCCTCGCCGTACACCAGCGAGGTGCCCGGGAACATGTCGCCCACGTAGCTGGCGATGTAGGGCCGCACGGCGCCCAGCAGGGTGCCCAGGCGCTTGAAGCTGGCGCCGCGGGCCTCGCTGAGGATGCCGGCGCCCAGGTGCACGTAGTTCCCCTGCGGACCCTTGGTTCGCATGGTCTCGTAAAGGTTCTGCGCCACCTCGTCGATGGCCTCGTCCCACGAGATGCGCTTCCACTTGCCCGCGCCCCGCGCCCCGACCCGCTTCAGCGGGTACTTGAGCCGGTCGTGCTCGTACATGTTCTGGCTGTGCTGCGCCCCCTTGTTGCACCCGCGCGGGTTCGCGTCGGGGATCTCGGGGTGGATGCTGGGGTAGGTGGCGGACTGGTTCTCGCGGGTGATCTTCCCGTCCTTGATCCAGACCTCCCAGGCGCAGTTGCCCTGGCAGTTCACGCAGTGGAACGCCGTGCCATGCTCGGCGGGATCGCCGTAGGTGTCGGCGAACTCCGACCGATACATGTTCTCGGTGGGCGAGGTGTTGTAATAGAAGGCCCGCGGATCCTCGATGATCACGGGCTTGTCGGGCTCGCGGCCCTTGGCCTGGGCCTCGCGACCTTGCACCAGGCCCGCTGCGCCGATGGCGAACAGTGACCGCAGGGCGTCGCGCCGGTTGTAGCTCATCTCGTCCCCTTGCCAGATGTCATCTTGGGCCGCCCCTCCCCCGGGTCCGGCCGCGACGCGTCAGTGGTTCGTGCCTGGTCGGGCGGCTACAGACAGCCGCCGCCGCCGGCGCCCGCGGGCTTCGGCGGCGTGTACTCGCCCTCGTCCTCGGGGTAGCCGGCCTCGCTCCAGGCGGTGACGCCCCCCTGCAGGAAGCGCATGCGCTTGAAGGCGCCGCACTTCGCGAGCTCCTGGGGGTTGCCCTTCGCCGTGATGATGATCGCCGGCTGGTCGAACTTGATCTGGGCCAGGGCGTCGTTGGGCGTGTTGCCCGCGCTGCAGCCCGGCATGGGCGTGGACTTGGGCAGCCGCAGGTTCTCGAAGCCGCCCACGTCCTCGTCCTCATCGTCCACCAGGGGGCGGATGTCGATGAGCTGGAAGGTCTCGCCCTTGGCCATGCGGTCGTAGAGCGCCTTGGCCGTGATGGGGATGTCCCGCTCGAGCTGCACCTGGGTGCGCCCCTCGCTGACCAGCATGAGGGTCAGGCCCGCGATGGCGGCCAGGAAGACCCCGCGCTCGATCCAGCCACCCATCACTCCGCCCCCCCGCTGGCCTGGGCCGCGCTGGCTTGCGCCTGCGCCGCGAGCTCGGTGTTCTGCTGCTTCATCATCACGAGGCCCACCCCCAGCAGCGCCAGGATGACGCCGTACAGGGCCCGCTCCAGCCAGGTCATGCGAAGCTCCTCTCGACCAGGGCGCGCTTGATGGCGTAGGGCCGCACCCGGTTGACCAGGGCCGCGGTGATCAGCGCCACCGCGAAGAAGGTGCCGCCCATGGCGAAGCTGCCCAGCGACAGGGTGGGGAAGGCCGCCATGAAGGCGCCCGTGGTGCAGCCGCCGCCGATCATGGCGCCAAGCGCCAGGCCCACGCCGCCCGCGAAGGAGAAGGCGTGGCCCTTGGCGTTGAACTGCCGGGGGGCGTCCTTGTCCTCGGGCGAGGGCCAGTCGATCTTGGTGGACCACAGGCTGGCCTGGAAGGCGCCCACGCCCACGCCCACCAGCAGGCCGGCGCGCCAGACGATGCCGTCGCTGATGGTGGGCACCAGCTTGCTGGTCATGCCCAGGGCGTCGGCCGCCCAGCCGTAGATGGCCAGCACCGAGCCCGAGTAGCCCACATAGCCGTCCTGGTGGGTGGCCCAAAGGATGACGCCGCCCGCGATGCTGCCCGACACCAGCCAGTGCCAGGGGCCGCGGATCCTGGCCATGAGGCCCTGAGCGGGTGGGGCGGGCAGGGGATCGGCGCCAAAGCGATGGATGAGGGCGGCGGCCACCAGGAAGAACACCCCGAGCGCCATGGCGACCGGGCCGTAGGGCAGCCCCAGCCAGCCGTGGAGGGTCAGCCCCTGCGGGGCTGCCATGGCGCCGGAGTCCAGCATGGGCTGCTTGACCAGGCTGTAGACGAAGATCCCGGCGAACAGGCCGATGACCGCGCTGATGCCCTCGAAGCGGGTGCCGCCGACCCCCGAGCTGGCCCGACACACCGAGGTGCCCGGGCAGCAGCCGGTGAGCGCCATGGACGTGCCGAAGATGATCCCACCGATGAGATGGGCGCTGCCGGTGTAGGCCATGACACGGGGCACCAGGTTCCAGCCCTCGGCGTTGCCCGTGAGATCGGCCAGCCCGTAGCCGAAGCAGGCCACGGCGATGGCCGAGAAGGCGAACTTGTAGACCGTGCCGTCGGCGAACAGGAGCATGCCGATGACGCGGGTGTGGCGGATCGCCGCGACCTTGTACAGGGCGGTGCCGAACACCGCCCCTGTCAAGATCCCCATGAGCAGCGCGCTGGACATCTGGATCCCCTCCCTGACCTGCGTGGTGGTGCCTGGCCGGATCCGGCGCTCTTACTTGGTCTCGACGGGCTTGTCGGAGTTGCCCCACTCGCTCCAGCCGCCCATGTACAGCTTCACGTTCTCGTGCCCGGCGGCCTTCAGGCCCAGGTACTGGAAGCTGCCGCGGCCCAGGCCCACGTGGCAGTAGGTGATGACCTGCTTGTCGGCGGCGTAGCCCTTCTTCTCGAGCTTGCCCAGGGTCTTCTTGAGCTTGGCGGGGGCCTTGAACAGGGGCTTGCCCGCGTCACCGCCCTTGTTGCCGGCGTACTTGGTCCAGGGCGAGAAGACGGCGCCGGGGATGTGCCCGCCGCGGGCCACCTGCACGTGCTCGGTGGCGTTCTTCATGCCGTCCTTCTTGTCCTGGCCGGTGAACTCCTCGAACTTGTGGCGGGCGTCGAGCACCAGCGCGTTGCCGGCCTCCACGTCCTTCATGGTGGCGATCATCTCCACGCGCGGGGCGCCGGGCGTGAAGGTGGCGGCCTTGGGGCCCTCGCCCTTGCTGGTCTCGAGGGCGTGGCCCTTCGCGGCCCACTCGGCGGTGCCGCCGGTCATGATCTTGACCTTGTCGTGCCCGTAGAGCTTGAGGAAGAACCAGATGCCGGACTCGTTGACGCCCTTGCCGTCCTCGTAGGCGATGACGAGGGTGTCGTTGCTCACGCCGCGCTCGCCCAGGTACTTCGCGGCGGTCTCGGGGCACATGGGCAGCCCGTCGCACTTCTGGATGTCTTCCAGGTAGGCCATGTCGTGGGCGAAGCCGTGGGCCGAGCCCTTGATGTGGCCCTTCTCGTAGGCGGCGTCGTTGCCGGCGAACCAGAAGATCACGTCGGGCTTGTCGAGCAGGGCCGCGGCCTCTTCCACCGAGATCTCGAACTCGGACTTGGGGGCGGCGGCGTCGTCCCCGTCATCGCCCTCGTCGCCGTCGTCGGCCTTCTCGGCGGCCTTGGGGGCCTCGGCCTGGCTGGCCGGCGCCGCAGCCTGGCTGGCCGGCGCCGCCGAGCCGGCGGCCTGGGCGGGCGCGTCGCCCCCCTCCTTCTGGCAGCCAGCGGCCAGCAGGCTGGCGGTGGCGACGAGCAGCAGCGACAGGGCGGACTTGGACATGGGAGCTCCGTTGAGGGCGCGCACGCGCGGGTCGATGGGGTCGGTGACCTCGTAAACGGACGGGAAGATATATCGCTGGGGCCATATCTGAAAAGTCGATTGCCGAGATTCGGGCGGTGCCTTGTCCGGGTGCGGCAAATTGACGCGGCGCGTCTGCCGCCTTTCACCAGTGCTGCCGGCCCGTTGTATGGGTGTGCACCACGTTGGGGCAGTGTCGCGTCATTGTGTGGACGTCCGTGTCAGGGGGCGGGGCGGGGGCGGCGAAGGTCGGCCCGTGAAGCAGGCCGCGCCTGATTCAACAGGCGTCAGAGCCTGACAGCCACCCGGGCACCGAAGCGCACCTCGGCCGTGGGCAGGGCTTCGTCCTGCTGGCCGATCTGCACGGCGTCCAGGGGCAGGGCGATGGCCACGGTGCCCGCGAGCTGGACCCGGTCGAACAGGTCCCAGCCCACCAGGTAGCGCTGGAGCACGAAGACGCCGCCTTGCTGGTCCACGGCGTCGGGGTCGATGCCGTCGTCGTCCACCGGGTTGAAGGCCAGCCCGAGCGCGCCGCCGCCCTCGGCCACCGCCACGAAGTCGCCCCAGTGGCCGGTGACGCCCACCCCCAGGTTGAGCCGCAGCCCCGAGAACACCGCCTGGCCGAAGACGGGCCGCAGGTCGCTGCCGAAGAAGGCGTGGGCCTGCAGCGCGCCGTGGGGTCCGTCGGCGCCCAAGAGCACTTCGGCACCCAGCAGAGGGGCCTGGTCGTGGATCTCGAGGCGGGTGTCCAGCCGCGCCCAGCGGGCGACGGGCAGGCGCAGGTCGAGGGCGGGCAGGGTGCGCTCGACGCCGGCGGCGAAGGTCACCTGCCCGGGCACGGGCGCGCCCACGTGGGTGGGCAGGTTGATGGCGGCGAGGATCAGCGGCAGCACCCGGGCACGGTAGCCCGGGGGTTGGTCCGGGCGCCACGGCGCCGGGCCGTTCGAAGCAAGGTCAGCGGTTCGAGCGACGCGGCCCGCCGGTCTCGCATCTGTCGGGCCGTGGCTGCCACCCTGGTCGCCGTGATAAGGAGCGCGCCGTGAGCGACATCTTCCAGCGCAAGCGCGACCACATCGAGCTGGCCGCCCGAGGACCCGTGGTGGGCGCCGATCACGGCGGCCTGTTCGACGAGGTCACCCTGGTGCATCAGGCGCTGCCCGAGCTGGCCATGGGCCAGATCGACCTGTCGGCGCGGCTGCTGGACTCGCCCCTGCGGGCGCCGCTGATGGTCACCGGCATGACCGGCGGTCCGCCCGAGACCCAGGCGCTGAACGCCGGGCTGGCCCGGCTGTGCCAGGACCTGGGCGTGGCCTTCGGGGTGGGGAGCCAGCGGATCATCACCAAAGACGCGGCCACCGCGGCCAGCTTCCAGGTGCGTCAGGCGGCGCCGGACGTGGTGCTGCTGGGCAACATCGGGGTGATGCAGGCCCGGGCCATGGGGCCCGCCGGCGTGGCCGAGCTGATGAAGGTCATCGGCGCCGACTACATGGCCGTGCACCTGAACCCCGCGCAGGAGCTGGCCCAGAAGGGCGTGGACGCCGACCGGGACTTCCGCGGCGGCGTGGACGCCATCGCCCGCCTGGTGGACGCCCTGGACGGGCGGGTGCTGGTCAAGGAGTGCGGCACGGGGCTGTCGACGCAGGCGGTGGCGCGGCTGCACGCGGTGGGCGTGCGCGCGGTGGACGTGAGCGGGAGCGGCGGCACCTCGTGGGTGAAGGTCGAGGCGCTGCGCGCCGACGGCCCCCTGCGCGACCTGGGCATGCTGTTCCAGGGCTGGGGCATCCCCACAGCGGCGGCGGTGGTGGGCGCCGCGGGCCTGGGTCCCCAGGTGGTGGCCAGCGGCGGCATCGATGATCCCCTGAAGGCGGCCAAGGCGCTGGCGCTCGGCGCTGACGTGGCCGGCTGCGCCCGCCCGGTGTTGCAGGCGTGGCTGGCCGACGGCGAGGCCGGCGCCCGGCGCTACCTCGAGACGATGATCCACGGGCTGCGCATGGCGCTGGCGCTCACGGGCAGCCCCTCGGTGGCGGCGCTCCGCCGCGCGCCGCGGGTGGTGGGGCCGCGGCTGCGGGCGTGGATTGATCAAGCTTCTTCCCCTTTGAATACGGACCCTTCGAGCCATGAGTGACTCTCGGATCCCCGGCTTCTACACCCTGGGCCGCGCGGCGCGGCACGCCGAGCTGAAGGCACGCTTCGCGCTCACGGACGACGAGCTGGCGGCCCTGGATGGGGCCCACGGGCTGGACTTCGCCCGGGCCGACAAGATGGTGGAGAACTGCATCGGCGTGCTGGGCGTGCCGGTGGGCCTGGGCCTGAACCTGACAGTGAACGGGCAGGACTACACCGTGCCCATGGCGGTGGAGGAGCCCAGCATCATCGCCGCGGTCAGCCACATCGCGAAGCTGGTGCGGCCCCACGGCGGCTTCACCGCCGACGCCGACGACGGGCTGATGATCACCCAGGTGCAGGTGTGCGATCTGCCGGACCTTCAGCGCGCCGCGCAGGCGCTGCGGGACGCCCGGCCGCACCTGTTGGCCCGGGCGAACGCCACCCAGCCCAACATGGCCGCCCGTGGCGGCGGGGCGGTGGACATCGAGGTGCGGATCTTCGAGGCGCCCCACCCCATGCTGGTGCTGCACCTGCTGGTGGACTGCGTGGACGCCATGGGCGCGAACGCCGTCAACAGCATGGCCGAGGGCGTCGCGCCCCTGGTGGAGGACTTGACCGGCGGCCGGGTGTACCTGCGCATCCTGAGCAACCTGGCTGATCGCCGGCTGGCCCGGGCCAGCTTCCGGGTGCCCGAGAAGGCCCTGGCGGGCAAGGGCTACACGGGCGCCGAAGTGGCCGAGGGCATGGTCCAGGCCTGGCGGTTCGCGGATGTGGATCCCTACCGCGCCGCCACCCACAACAAGGGCATCATGAACGGCATCGACGCCGTGGCGGTGGCGACGGGCAACGACTGGCGCGGGGTGGAGGCGGGCGCCCACGCCTACGCCGCCCGCGACGGCCGCTACACGTCGCTCACCCGCTTCTGGCGGGCCGAGGGGCACCTGCACGGGCGCATCGAGCTGCCCATGGCGGTGGGCACCGTGGGCGGGAGCACCAAGGTCCACCCCACCATCCGGGTGCTGCGCAAGATCCTGGGGATCGAGCGGGCCACCGAGCTGGCGGCCGTGATGGCGGCGGTGGGGCTGGCGCAGAACGCCGGGGCCATCAAGGCGCTGGCCACCGAGGGTATCCAGCGGGGGCACATGACCCTGCACGCGCGGCAGGTGGCGCTGGCCGCCGGGGCCGAGGAGCACCAGGTGGACGAGGTGGCCCGCCGGCTGGTGCAGGCGGGTGAGATCCGCGAGGCCGCCGCCCGGGCGGTGCTGGCCGAGCTGGAGCCCTGAGATGAGCCGGGCCGCCACGGGGGCCGCGCCGGGCAAGGTGATCTTGTTCGGCGAGCACGCCGTCGTGTACGGCCGGCCCGCGGTGGCCGCCAGCCTGGCCACGGGGCTGGGCGCGACGGTGACCCCGTTCCCCGGCGGGCCCGAGCTGGAGGTGCCCGGCTGGGACCTGCACGTGCGCCTGGACCAGAAGGGCAGCCGCTTCGACGCCATCGCCCGCGGCTTCGCCACCGCCTTGGACGCCGCGGGGGTCCAGGACCGGGCCCTGAAGGTCACCGTGGACGGCGAGCTGCCGCCTGGGGTGGGCCTTGGGTCCAGCGCGGCCTTCGCAGTGGCCGTGCTGCGGGCGCTGGGCGAGTGGAACCACGCCCCACTGACGGGCGAGCCCCTGCTGGCGGCTGCCCACGCCGTCGAGACGGTGTTCCACGGCACGCCGAGCGGGCTGGACCACACGGTGATCGCCACCGGGGGCTGCCTGCGCTTCGAGCGGGGGGCGCAGACGACCTTCACGCCGGTGCCGCTGGCCCGCCCGGTGCCCGCCGTGGTGGCCTGGGCGCCCCGCAAGGGCAGCACCCGGCAGGCGGTGGCCGGGCTCCGCGTGCGGCACGAGGCCCTGCCTGCGCACTTCGACCGGGTGTTCGACGCCATCGGCGCCGTCACCGAGGCGGGGCTGCAGGCCCTGGCCAGCGGCGACTTCGACCGGCTGGGGCAGCTCTTCGACTTGAACCACGGGCTGCTGAACGCGTGCGGCGTGAGCAACGTGGACAACGAGCGCATGGTGGCGGTGGCCCGCGAGGCCGGCGCGGCCGGCGCCAAGCTGACCGGCGCAGGCCTGGGCGGGGCAGTGGTGGCGGTGACCCCGCTGGGCGCCGACCGGGTGGTCGAGGCCCTGCAGCGGGCCGGCTACAAGGCGTTCCAGACCAGGCTGGGCACCGGCCGGTGATGGCCCTGGCCCTGGTGGCGGGGCTCGCCGCGCCGGGCACCGAGGGCCCCGGGCCCCCCACGCCCACGGTGACGCTGGGCGGCGGGTTCGTGACCGGGCAGCGCGCCCAGCCCGGGTGGGCGGGCAAGGTGCGCGTCAACGGAGCCACCGCCTGGGCGCAGGTCGCGCGGGGCCCGTGGTCGATCCAGGCCGGGTGGGTGGGTCAGCACGAGGCGGTCACCGTCGATCCTGCCCCGGTGGATCCCGCTGCCGATCCGGCCGAGCCCCCGCCTGAGCCGGGCCCCACGCTGGCCGAGGGTGGGCCCGCCTGGGATCAGGCGGCGGGCGCGCTGGCGACCTACGCGCACCCTTGGTTCGCGATGGGGCTGGGCGTGGGCTGGCGCCGCACGCTGTCGCGGCGCCGCGACACGGCCCGCGCCGACGACCGGGTGCTGCCCGTGGGCCATGTGCGCCTGGGACCGCCCTGGTTGCACGCCGACGGGGCCTGGCTGGATCCCACGGCCACCCCGGGCCACGCCCGCGCCGGGATCGGCAGCCATCTGAAGGGGGGGCGGGTGTGGGCGGGCGCCGCCTGGCGCGCCGACCATGACCTGGCGCTGGCCGCGACCGGGCGCGTGCCCTTGGACGGCGGGCTGTTCCTGAGCGTGGGGGCGGCGCTGGATCCGGCGGATCCGGCGCGCTGGCTCGAGCTGCAGGGGGGGCTGGGTTTCGCGTTTGGCGAGGCTGCGGCCGCGGAGGGCCCAGCCTCTCGGCCGGGCAAGGACGCCGAGGGCTCGCCGCCGGGGCCGGCGATGCCGCCCGCGGGGCCGCGACCGCCGGCCGATCCGTTGGGTGATCCGCTGTAGGCCGCTCAGGCCTGGGCGCCCGCCTTGGCGAGCTGCTCCTCGTAGTGCTTCTTCACCTCAGCCATGTCCAGGCCCTTGATCTGCTCGATCAGGTTCTCGAGCACCGGCTCGGGCAGCAGGCCGGGCTGCCGGAAGACCGGGATCTGGCCGCGGAAGGCCATGATGGTGGGGATGGAGCGGACCTGGAACAGGGCGCCGAGCTCGCGCTCGTCCTCGGTGTCGATCTTGCCGAAGACGATGTCTTCGTGCGCCTCGCTGGCCTTCTCGAAGATGGGCCCGAAGGCCTTGCAGGGGCCGCACCACTCGGCCCAGAAGTCGAAGAGGACGATGTCGTTGTTCTCGATGACGGACTCGAAGTTGTCCTTGGTGATCTGCACGGTGGCCATGGGGCTCTCCTGTTGGGCTCTGTGAGGGACGTGTGGGATACGTCTCGCCGGCAGGAGTCGCTACCGCCGGGAGCTGTGTCACGAAATGTCGCGACCGTGTCCGGGCTCAGGGGGCCCCGGGGCACCGGCCGGGCCGGGGCACCTGCGTTGACACGCGCGCCCGCGCATCGGTAGAACCCGCAGACTCTGCACCTTCAGGTCAAAGGGGGCGTCCGCACCGTGCTCGACACCGACTTCTGGCGGTCGACGCCGCGGCGGCTGGCCGACGACTGGAAGGTCGTGGGCGGCCTCACCTTGCTCCTGCTGGCCCTGTACCTGCCCAACCTGGGCGGCTACGGCCTCTACGACCCCTGGGAGACCCACTACGGTGAGGTGGCCCGGAACATGGTCGAGTTCGACAACTACATCGACACCTTCTGGGGCTCGCCCTGGGACCCCAACGGGGTGAAGCGCGAGCGCGAGGGCTTCTACAGCAAGCCCCCGCTGACCATGTGGCTCATGTCGGGGGGCATGAACCTGCTGGGCCACAACGAGTGGGGCGTGCGCCTGTTCTTCCCGCTCATCATGATCCTGGCGCTGATGGCGGTGTACCTGGCGGTGTCCCGGTTCTACAGCCGTCGCACGGGCGTGATCGCGGCCGCGCTGCTGGCCACCAGCCCCTTCATCAGCATGATGAGCCGGCAGGCCGTCACCGACGGGCCCATGGTGGCCATCATGACCATCGGCATGATGGCGCTGGGCTTCGGGCTGTTCGGGGTGGAGGACGAGGACGAGGCCGCGAGCCCGTGGCTGTACTGGTCCGTGCTGGGCCTGCTGGTGCTCGTCATGGGCTGGCAGCTCTACGCCATGCTGCCCATGGATCGCTCGCCGGACGTGATTCGACCCTACCCAGGTGACCGCGGGCCCCTCATGGCGGTCCAGTGGTACATCCGCGAGCTGTTCACCGTGGGGAAGGGGAAGGGATGGTTCATCGCGCTGACGCTTGCGCCCATCGCCGGCTACGCCGCCTGGCGGGTCTCGCGCGAGCGGCGGCGGCGGCTGATGTACGTCTACCTCTTCTACATCGCCTGTGGCCTGACGGTGCCGGCGAAGGGCTGGCTGGGCTGGGCGCCCATGGGCGGGGCCATCTTCGGCTACCTGGTGGTGACCGGCGAGTGGCGGATCCTCACCTGGGTGCAGGTGCCGGTGGGCTTCCTGATCGTCTTCGTCACGGGGCACCCGTGGATCATCGCGATGCTGGGCGGGCACCACCCCGACTGGTTCAAGCGGTTCTGGATCCACGACCACGTGAACCGGCTGTTCAGCGGCGTGCACAGCACGGACGACGGCGGCTTCGAGTACTTCGTGCAGTGGGTGGGTTACGGCCTCTTCCCGTGGATTGGACTGCTGCCGGCGGGCTTCGCCCGGGTCCTGGGCGGGCTGCGGGCGCGGGCCGAGGGCTACACACCCCAGCAGCGCTTCGAGATCCTGGTGTTCATCTGGGGGCTGTTCAGCTTCTTCCTGTTCAGCAAGTCGAGCACCAAGTTCCACCACTACATCCTGCCGGCCATCCCGCCGCTGGGCATCGTGGCGGCCCTGTATCTGGGCGATCTGCTGGACGGGAAGGCCAAGGCGCCGGCGGTGCTGATGAGCGCCGCGGCGGCCATCGTGGTGTGGATCGGCCTGGATGTCGTGCGGCAGCCCGCGGCCTACGGGCAGGGCAGCCAGAACTGGGTGAACCTGTTCACCTACAAGTACGACCGCCAGTGGCCCCAGATGGTGGGCGAGGACGCGCTGAGCAAGCTCGAGGGCGAGGCGCTGGAGAACGCCCTCACCAACAACCAGTGGCTGCTGGACCTGGCCCAGCCGGTGATGTGGATCACCCTCTTCGGGGTGGTGGCGTTTGTCTTGATGGCGGTGTTCCGCGACTGGAAGCGCAGCTACGGCGCCAGCGTGCTGGGCATCGGCGGGGTGTGGATGAGCGTCTTTGCGCTGCACACCTACCTGCCCAAGGTGGCCGATCACTGGTCGCAGGCGCAGATGTGGGACGCCTACTACCAGCAGTGCACGCCCTTCCAGGGCAGCGAAGAGGACTGGCAGCGGCACCTGCTGGCGACCGCCATGCGGGTGCCCGTGAAGGCGGAGTATCCGCGGGTGCGCTGCCAGGAGCCCATCGTCGCCTATCGCATGAACTGGCGCGGCGAGACCTTCTACAGCGGCAACACGGTGCTGCCGGCCATCGAGACCAAGCACCTGAAGCCCTTCATCGACGGGTGGGGCGAGGACAACCCCTTCTTCCTGTTCACCGAGCGCAGCCGGGTGAAGGGCGAGCTGGAGCCGCACCTGCCCGAGGGGCTGAAGGGGCGCTACGAGGTGGTCTTCGGGAAGAACCGCAAGTTCGTGCTGCTGCGGGTGGACAAGAAGCTGCCGCCCGACGGCGCCGAGCCGGCGGCCGACAAGGTCTTCTGAGGCCAGCGCCAAGGCTGGGCATTGGCCAGGGTGACGAGTTCAACTGTGATGACGGAATCCCGGGTGCGGGGGCTCGCCGGGCATGATCCCTGAAGGGAGGACGATCCTATGAAGCGTGTAATCGTGATGGCGGGCCTGCTGGCCGCGGGCGCCGCGAGCGCTCAGGAGAAGGGGCAGATTGTCGCCGACGAGAACATCGCCAAGGCGGTGACCGGCGAGAACAAGAAGCCCGACGGGTGGGACATCGGGGCCGAGCTCGGCGCCACCTTCTCGTTCAGCAACTCGAACCGGGTGGTGGGTCAGCCGGACGGCTCCACCATCCAGCTCGGCGTGCTCTTCGGCGCCAACGCTGACCTGCGGGCGGGGCAGCACGAGTGGCAGAACAGCCTGACCTTCAACAACACCTGGTCGCAGAGCCCGCAGATCGACAGCTTCCTGAAGACCGTCGACAACCTGGAGCTGCGCACGGCCTACCTGTACAGCCTGAAGTCGGTGCCGTGGCTGGGCCCCTACGCCCGCGCCCGGCTGCAGACCCAGGTGTTCAACGGCTGGCAGGTGTACGGCGAGAACCGCACGTTCCGGGTGGACGGCGGCGATCCGCAGACGCTGGTGGCCGGCGACGAGCTGGATCTGACCAGCGCCTTCGAGCCGCTGAACCTGCGCCAGTCGGCGGGCGCCTTCGCCCGGCCCTGGGACTCGAAGACCTTCTCGGCCACCTTCTCGCTGGGTGTCGGCGCCCAGGAGATCTTCACCAGCGGTGGGCAGGTGATCACCAAGGAGGACGGCACCTTCGACGACGGCAACGGGAACACCCTGGCCAACGTGGTCGAGGTGGTGAGCCTGAACGACAGCGTGCAGGCCGGTGGTGAGCTGGATGTGCAGCTCAAGGGCCAGACGAACAAGATGTTCACCTGGACGTTCTCGGCGAACTTCCTGCAGCCCTTCTACACCGACACCGACAAGGACCCCACGGGCAAGGTGCTGGAGGGCACCGAGCTGATGAACATCGAGATCATGGGCAAGGCGAGCGTGAAGCTGGCCGAGTGGGCGAGCATCGACTACGTGCTCACCGCCAAGAAGATCCCCCTGGTGCTCAACGACTGGCAGATCCAGAACGGGCTGCTGTTCAGCACGAGCTTCAAGCTGCTCTGAGGCAGCCTTCGGCCGGTGCAAATCCTCGGGCGTTGGGCGCGGCTGGCGCCGCGTCCAACACCCTGCGGGCGCCCCATCGCCGGCCTGCCCGCCGCCCGCTCGGCTGTGGCCGGATGAGGGGTGGGAGAGTTTGAATCGGGCGGTAGTTGACGACTCGGCGCTTCCGGTTTGCGACCGGTTGTCGGGCCTGGTGAGACCGGAGCGGATCAGCCCAGCGGATCAGCCCTTTCGGAGCCGGGCCTTCACCCGGCGGCCCTTGCGCTCCAGGGCGGGGCGCAGGGCGCGGCCCAGCCCGGGCAGCACGTAGGCGGCGGTGGTCAGCAGCCGCGAGGTGGGGGGCAGGGTGCGCTCGCGCTTGCCGTCGTGGGCGCAGGCGAGCACGGCGTCGGCCACCTGCGCCGCGGTGCTGATGGGCTGACTGAAGGTGAGATCGCTGACCTCATCGACGTCGCCCATGATGAAGCCCGTGTCGACAGGGCCGGGCGAGACGACGCTGATCGTGATCCCGGTGCCTGCCAGCTCGTCGGCGAGCGCGAAGCTGAAGGCGCGCAGGCCGAACTTCGTGGCGGAGTAGGTGGCACCGCCGGGGGTGGGCACCCGCCCCGCCAGGCTGGCCACCTGCACCACGCGGCCGCCGCCGCGGGCTTGCAGCAGGGGCAGGGCCAGCCGGGTGAGCAGCACCGGGGCGCGCAGGTTCACGTGCACCATGTCGGCCAGCTCGGCGGCGCTGCGGTCCAGCACCGGGCCGCGGTGATGCAGGCCGGCGTTGTTCACCAGCACGTCCAGGCCGCCGAAGGTGGCCACTGTCTCGTCCAGCAGGCGCTGGGCGTCGGCGTCGACGCCCACGTCGGCGATCACGCCGTGGGCGGTGCCACCGGCGGCGCGGATGGACGCGACCACCGCCTCCAGGCGCTCGGCGCCGCGGGCCGAGAGGACCACCTTCGCGCCCTCGCCGGCGAAGCGGCGGGCGGCGGCCTCGCCGATGCCGGCGCTGGCGCCGGTGACGCAGACGACCTTGTCTTGGAAGCGGGCGGCCATAGGGCTCCTTGGGCTGGCTCGGCTCAGTCGGGCTGCTCGACGATGCGGTGGGTGAGCGCGCGGTCGCCGCACTGGGGGCAAGGGAAGATCCGACGGTCGCTCACCGTGCCCACCGGGTGCTGGTGGCGGGCCTCGGCCTGGCAGTGGGGGCAGCCCAGGGGCTCGGGGAGCTGGGGCCACTGGGCGGCCAGGCGGCTGCGCTCACGGGCGCGCCAGGCGAAGTAGCCGGCCCAAGCGACGGCCAGGCCCAGACCCAACGCCGGGATCACTGGCAGCCCGAACGTCACGGCGCCCGTCGGGATCACCAACAGCGGCAGGCAGGTGAAGGGGGTGGCGCCGAAGGGGCGGGCGCTGAACTGATCGTGGGTCTGGCCGCACCGGTCGCAGCGGCGCCGCACCATGTCCAGGATGCGGCGCTGGGCCCGCAGCTCACCGAACGCTTCACCCGTCAGCTCCCGGGCCAGGGCCACCCCGCCCCGGGGCAGGGGGAGCCGGGTGCCGCCGGGCAGCGCCGCGGCGAAGGCGCGGGGCTCGTGGTCCTCTTCATGGCCGCAGTGGGCGCAGGTGGCTCGGCTGATGCGTCGCACCCGCGCATCATGCCGCGGCGGCGTCCCGCCCACCATCCGCCTGGGCCTGCCACCACGCCACGGTGTAGGCCGTGCCCTGCGCGTGGGGCGTGAACGCGAAGCCGGGGAAGCGGGCCTGAAAGTCCGCCTGCAGCACAATCTGCGGGGCCTGCCACAGGTAGAGCATCTCGCCCACCTCACGCAGCATGGGGCTGAACAGGCCCAGGGCCTTGACGGCCCAGCCGGGCAGCACCCGGATCCGGGCGGGGGCGCCCGCAGCCTCGGCGGCCAGGCCCACGAAGGCCCGCACGGTGAGCGCCGGGGGCCCAGCCACGTGCCAGGCGCGGCCGTGGGTGTCGGGCGTCTCGGCCAGCGCGATCAGCGCCTGGGCGGCGTCGTCGATGTAGATGAACTGGTGGTGCAGATCCGGCCCGCCGATCCACGCCGCCGGTTTGCCGGCGCGCAGGGTGTCGAAGAGCATGGCCGCGCCCTTGTGGCGCACGCCGGGGCCGTAGAAGTCGGGCATGCGGGCGACGACCACCGACACCTGGCCGGCCTGGTGGGCGGCCCACAGCTCGGCCTCCAGGGCGTTGCGCAGTCGGCCCTTGCGGGTGGTGGCGGCCAGCGGGTGGTCGTCGGCGACGCCGTCGGGGGGCAGGGGGCCGTAGCCGTACACGTTGCCGGGCAGGGTGAGCACGGCGCCGGCGGCCGCGGCGGCCCGGATGGCGGCGCGGGTGACCGGCAGCATCACCGCGTCCCATTCCGGGTAGGGCACGTTCACGGCGTGGTGCACGACGGCAGCGCCAACGCAGGCGGCACTGAGCCCGGCGGCGTCCCGGGCGTCGCAGATCACCCGCTCCACGCCCTCGGGCAGTGGGCGCCCGGCGTCGCGCACCACCGCTCGGACGGGCGTGCCGCGGGCCAGAAGGGCGCGCACCAGGGCGCTGCCCACGGCGCCGTGGGCGCCCAGAACGACGTGGAGCTCAGATTGGGACCGGTCGGGGCGGGCTGCGGGCTGGCGGATCACGGGGGCCTCCTCAAGGCGACGGGTGGCCTCACGCTAGGGTGTTGCGAAGTTGCTGGGTATGGTCGAATTGGCAACGCGGTGTTGCAGGAGTGCAGGGGTGGAGCGCTGGGACGACTTGCGGGTGTTTCTGGCCGCGTTGCAGACGGGCAGCGTGCACGGGGCGGCGCGCCGGCTGGGGGTCAATCCGTCGACGGTCAGTCGGCGGCTGGCGGCGCTGGAGGCCGCGCTGGATGTGCGGCTCTTCGACCGCACGCCCGACGGCCTGCTGGCCACCGCCGCGGCCCACGCCATCCGACCCGACGCCGAGCTGGCCGAGCAGGGGGCCCTGGGCGTGGCGCGGGTGGCGGCGGGCCGCGAGCGAGTGGCGGCGGGGCCCGTCCGCCTGGCCATGCCCGAGGGCACCGCGGCCCTGCTGCTGCCCGTGATCCTGCCGGTACTCCGCCAGCAGCACCCCGCGGTGGTGCTGGACGTGATCACCGACGAGACGGTGCTGGATCTGACCCGGCAGGAGGCGGATCTGGCGCTGCGGTTCGTGCGCCCGATGCAGGGTGATCTGGTGAGTACCCGTGCGGCGCTGCTGCGCTACGGGGTGTTCGCGAGCCCCGAGTACCTGGCGGGGCGGGGTGCGACGCCCGGCTTCGCTGATCTGGAGTGGATCGGGCTGAACGATCGGTTTGCGCACCTGCCCGAGGCGCAGTGGCTCGCTCGCCACGCCCCGCCGCCCGTGCTGCGTACGAACAGCTTCACCCTGCAGTTCCGGGCGGCCGAGGCCGGCCTGGGGGCCGTGCTGACACCCGCCCCCGCGGGCGAGCTGTCCGGCACGCTGGTGCCCCTGCACCACCTGGCCATCGAACTGCCCGAGCCAGCACCCATCTGGCTGGTGACGCACCGGGTCCTGCGGGACGTGCCGCGGGTGGCGGCCGTCTGGGACTGGCTGCTGGCGATGTGTGGCAGGTGGCTGGCGTGAGCCGGCGGGCCGGACCGCGGATCAGGCGGCGGCGGCCATGGGGTCGCCCCCACGCTTCAGCACCTGCTTGAGGTGCATGAGGTCCCAGATGGGGCCCGCCACGAAGGACAGGGGATCGTCGGCGAAGGCCGGCGCGTTCTTCTCGTACAGCCCGTGCCCCACGAAGTTCAGGGCCCAGCCGAAGCCAAAGGCGCCGGCCGAGAGGAACCAGGGGGGCGTGTACCGGGGCCAGATGAGCAGCCCGGTGGTGCCGCCGACGATGATGGGGATCCCCACGATGTGCAGCTTGCGGTTCGTGGGGTCCTGGTGGGTCTGCTCGTAGAACTCGATGGCGTGCTGCCAGCGCTCGCGCACCCCGCCCTGGAAGTCGGGGTGCTGCGCGCGCCACTCGGCCTCGATGTCCTTGAGCCCCTTGCTCAGCAGCCCGATCGCCGTGGCCTTGCCCCCGGTCATGAGGGCGCCCATGCCCCCGACCGTCAGCGCCACGCCGCGGGTGCGGCGGTCGAGCCGGTCGAGGACCTTGTTGATCACGGTCGTGGGCAGCCGGGCCATGGGATCACTTGCCGCCGAAGCCGCGGATCATCTTGACCAGGCCGGCCACCACCTCGGGCTTGGCCTGCAGGTCGGGGTTGGGCGGCATGAGCGGGCTGAGGCCCACCGACGGCCCACCGCCGATGATCACCTTGCTCAGGTGCTCGTCGGTGACCTTGCCCTGCCACTCGGCGTCCGAGAAGGTGCGGGGCTTGGGGTTCAGCGCGGCCCCGGCAGGGCCGTCGCCCTTGCCCTCGGCGCCGTGGCAGGTGACGCAGCGCTGGGTGAAGAGGGTCTTGGCGGCCTCCATGTCGGCGGCGGCGGCCTCAGCCTTGGGGGCGTCGCCCTCGGCCTTGGCCTCGTCGCCACCGGCCTCGTCGGCGGCGGCCTCGCTGGCGGGCGCGGCCTCGGTGGCGGGCGCGGCGGCCTTGCTCTCGGGCGCGGCCTGCGTGGCGGCGGCCTTGCTCGCGGGCGCCTTCGCACCCTCACCGGTGGCCTCGCCACCCTTCGAGCACGCGGTCAGGCCCAGCGACAGGGCGGCGGCCAGCACGATCAACTGCTTCATGGGATATCTCCTCGACTCTTCCCGGCGCACATGATGGGCAGGTTGCCTCAAAGGTCAAGGGCGGCCGGTGCTTTCCGGGCCTGCGCCCTTCGGGCCCGGGCCCGCGCGAGAGGCTGGGCGGGGTCGCGCCGAGCGGCGACGGCTCGGTCCGGTCGCCGCGCATTGGCTCGGGCCGCGCGGTCGGCGTACCATCGCCCCATGCGATACCTTCTGCTGTCGATGGTCTTCTTGGGGCTGGTGGCCGTGGGCGCGTGCTCGAACGACGAGCCGGCGCCGGGGGCGGCCGGCGGCGCGTGCCGGGTGGGCCTGAGCCCGTGCAACGCCGGGTTGGTCTGTGCCGATGGGGCCTGCCGGGCGGATCCGGGCGAGACGCCCGTCGCGCTCGATGTGACCTTCAAGTTCTTGCAGAACAACGAGATCCGCGACGATCTGGCCCTGTATGCGAACGGGACGGACACCGCGGGGATCCAGCTCTCGGTCTTCCGTCGCGACACCGGCGAGCCCTACGAGGGGGCGATCTACCTTTGGCTGGAGCCGCCGTCGGCGGGCACGCTTTCGGACGTGCAGGTGCCCCTGGAGGGCGGGGTCGCTCGGGTGGTGTTCCGCGCCTGCAGCAACGAGGATCCGGCCTGCCCCGATCGGGCGCGCCTGAAGGTGGCCGACGCGCTGCGGCCCCTGGAGGTGGTGGCGGTGGCGCCCACGCTGATCCTGTTCGGGGGCAACCCGCCGAGCACGGGCGCCGGCGGCGAGGGTGGGGGCGGCGGCGCCGGCGGGGAGGGGGGCGGTGGGCCCAGCGTCATCCCCGGCAGCGCCCGGGACGATACGCCCTACACCTGGCAGGAGGACTGCAACAACGAGGACACCTTCAACCTCGGCGACGGGGCGGTGGACTTCAAGATCAACGCCTGGTCGGCCGTGTTCCGCAACGACGGCTTCTACGTGGAGGTCGGGTTCGAGGAGCCCTCGTCGGGCATCAGCCAGGGCGCGTACTCGGTGTCGCTGCTGCCCTTCCCATCGGCTCGACAGGCGGTGCTGAGCGACGAGCTGGTGCTGACGTTGAAGCTGGCCGATGGACAGGAGCTGACCTGTACCCAGGGCGACGTGCGCCTGCACCGGGTGCAGACCGTGGGCGAGCCGGCGGTCATCGAGGCCTTCCGGCTGACCTACACCACCCGCTGCGAGATCGGCGGGCGCGTGCAGGGCTTCACCCACTGCATGTATCTGGTCAGCCCCCCCTGATCTGCGGCTCAGGCCGGGTCGGGCGCCGAGGCGGCGGGCCGGGGCTGGCGGGGCCAGGCCTCGTCCGGTGTGATGCGCAGCGCCTCGGCCAAGGCCTCGCTGAAGCGCGCCCGGGGCCACTCCACGGCGCCCAGGCTGGCCAGGTGGTCGGTGTAGACCTGGCAGTCGATGAGCGTGTAGCCCCGCGCGGTCAGCGCCTCCACCGTGCGCGCGAAGACGATCTTCGAGGCGTCGGTCTCGAGCGAGAACATGCTCTCGCCGAAGAAGGCGCCGCCCAAGGTGACCCCGTAGAGCCCGCCCACGAGGGTGTCGCCCCGCCAGGCCTCGGCGGAGTGGGCGAAGCCCCGGCGGTGCAGGGCCAGGTAGGCCTGGCGCATGTCGTCGTTGAGCCAGGTGCCGTCCTGCCCCGGGCGGGGGACCCGGGCGCAGTGGTCCATGACCCGCTCGAAGGCGCTGTCCCAGCGCAGCTCGAGGGGGGTGCGGCGCAGGGCCTTGCGGAGGGACCGTGACCGGTGCAGGCCCGCGGGCTCCAGCACCATGCGCCAGGCGGGCGCGTGCCAGAGGATGGGGCTGGCCTCCTGGTCGTACCAAGGGAAGACCCCGATGGAGTAGGCCAGCAGCAGCCGGGCGACGGAGAGATCGCCGCCCACGGCGAGGATGCCCGACTCATCGTCAGCCAACTCGGGGGGCGGGAAGGCCACCTCGTCGTTCAACAGGAAGATCGGCACGGGACCCTCGCTGGCCGCTGCCGCACCCGCCGGCAGCCCGTCAACAACATGACGGGTGCCCGACGACGGGCGCCACGACCGCGTGGTATCACTCCGGTAGCGGTTGACGCGAGCCTCGCGCTCGCCGGGAGGCGCGCCCCATGACCCGGTACTTCGGGCCCCTGCTCGCCTGGGCGGGCGTGGCCTTCTGCGCAGCGGCTGCGTCCGCCGCGCCCCCCCGAATCACGCAGGTGGCCTTCGCGGGCACCGAGCACACGCTGGACTTCGTGGTCCGCGCCGAGCGGGCGATCGATCCCACGCGGGTCGAGAAGCTGCTGGACGACCGTGGGCGGGTGCTGGTGCTGCGGCTGGGCGGCGTGGAGCACCCGCGCCAGAGCTGGCTGAAGCAGAGCGACGCGCAGATCACGCGGGTGCAGCTCGCGAACTCCACGTCGCGTCCGCCCGCGGCGTTGGTGCGCATCCGCCTGAAGCGGCCTCTGGACCAGGCCGCGTTCGACGCCATCAAGCTCGGCGTGAAGGGCGCGACCTTCGTGGCCCGGGTGCCCCGCAACGAGGCGGCGGCGAAGGCGCTGGCCGCGCCGCCGGTGAAGGGGCCGGTGGTGGCCGCCCGGGTGACAGCGCCGGCTCCGGCGGCCGCGCCCGCGACCACCGCGCCGGCGGCCGCGCCCGCGACCACCGGCGCTGGCGGCGACGCCCGTGGCGCCGGTCGTTGCGCCGCCCGTGGTCGCCCCGGTGGCCGCCGAGACGTCGACCGCGTCGGCCCAGGCGTGCCCGCCGGCTGCGGCGCCCACGCCCTGTCCGACCTGCCCGACCTGCCCGAAGACCGGGGCGGCGCCTGCTTGCCCGCCGCCGCCCGCAGCGAAGCCATGCCCGGCGTGTCCACAGGGTCTGGCGGCCGACGCCCGGGCGGCCGTGGACCCGGCCGACAGGCCGGGCGATCCCGGGGGCGCTGCGTGGCGTTCGGCGGTGGCGCCCGGCTGGGGCCAGATCCACAACGGCCACACGGGGCGGGGGATCGGCTACGCCGTGGTGGCCGGCGGCCTGTTGGCCGGCGCCGCCGCCTCGGTGGTGCTGGGGATGGGCGCCGAAGGGGACTACAAGAGCGGCGATCCCACCACGCTGGGGCGCCGCGAGGACGCCAACAGCCACTATGACCGGGCCAACCTGCTGTTCGCCGTGCTGGGCGCGGTGTGGGTGGGCAACGTGGTCGACGCGTGGCTGTCGGCCGGGGAGGGCGGCTGATGCGCCGGCTGGTCTTCATGGCGCTGGGGCTGGCCCTGGCGCTGGGCTGCGGCCACGTCGAGGCCGATCATCCCTACGATCCCACCGCGCCCCGCGAGGCCCAGCACCGGGCGCGGCTGCGCGGTCAGGTGGCGGGCCTGACGGCCGAGGGCATCGCCGACGGGCGGGTGCAGCTCTTCGAGGGGGACGCCGAGGATCCCCGTTACGAGGTGCTGCTGGATGACTCCGGGCACTTCCTGTTCCAGGCGGTGCTGGTGGGCACCTACCGTCTGGTGGTGGCGGCGCCGGGCCTGAGCTTCGCGCCCCGGGTGGTGGATCTGGGCCCCGCGCGCGACGTGGATCTGGGGATCATCGATGTGGCGGGGGCGGGCGCCGCCCTGGGCACCGTGCGGGGCCGCGTGCGGCTGGGGGACCGGCCGGACGGACCCCACGGCGGCGTCCTGGTAGAGACCAGCAGCGGGGCGCTGGGGCTGAGTGACGTCGACGGCGCCTTCGAGATCGGCCTGGCGGCGGGTGAGCGGGGCGTCCGGTTCAGCCACCCGGGCTACGAGACGCAGCTCGTCGCCACGGGCGAGGTGCCGGCCGGTGAGACCTTCACCCTGGACGCTGACGTGGTGCTGGCGCCCACGCCGGGCACGGTGCAGGGCCGGGTGACGCTGCGCAGCTTCGGGAGCGCCGCGCGTCTGGCGCAGGTGCGGGTGACGCTGACGTCGGTGGCGGGCGCCAGCGAGGCGGTGGCGCTGGCGGAGAACGGCACTTTCACGGCCGAGGGGCTGACGCCGGGTACCTGGATCCTGCAGGCCGGCGACGCGGGCTACGAGCCGGTGGTCCGCCCGGTGGCGCTCGAGGCCGGCGAGGTGGTGGACGTGGGCGAGGTGCGTCTGGCCCACCGCAGCACCGGGCCCGACGCGGTGGTGCTGGCGGGTCGGGTGGTGGATGACGGGGGCCTTCCCGTGGCCGGCGCGGCGGTGGCCGTGCGCTTCGACGCGCCCGACGAGGTCTTCCGTGAGACCACCGCGGGCGCCGATGGCGTCTTCGCGGTGCCGGCTGCCGAGGACGAGCGGTACCACGTCCGGGTGGGCGACGAGACCGTGGGCCCGGTGGTGTGGGACGCCGCTGAGGGGGCCTTCGTGACCGAGGCCGGCGATCCCATCGAGCTGGTCGTGGCGCGATGAGGGCGGTGCCGCTCGGCCTGCTCCTGCTGACCCTTCCGGCCCACGCCCAGCGCCTCGAGGCCCCCACCTGCTACCCCGAGCTGGGGCCGGCCAACAGCCTGGCCGGCGCCATGGATGGGGCCGGCGTGGCGCACTTCAGCCGCCACGAGAACGTGCCCGCGGATCTGATGTACACCGCCATCGACGCGGCGGGGGTCGTCCTCCGCGACGAGGTGGTGCTCGAGCGGGCCAATGACATCGCCAACCCGGTGCGCGAGACCGATCTGGTGCTCCAGGGCGGGCAGCCGCGGATCTGCTTCCATCAGCCCTTTGGCAGCGCCTTCCGCGTGGCGCTGCGCGGCGACGGCGGGGCCTGGACCGTGGAGCAGGTGGATCAGGGCCTGCGGGTGGGCGAGGCCTGCAGCCTGGTGGTGCATGACGGGGCCCTGGTGGCCTTCTACGTGGCGGGCGGCACGCTGAAGCGCGCGACCCGGCGAGGCGCCGACGACTGGGTGACCGAGGTGGTGCACGCCGGGGCCGACGGGTTCGACGCGGGCCAGGACGTGGACGCGCTGGTGACCCGCGACGGCCGAGAGGTGGCGGTGCACCGGTCCAGCGACGGCTGGCGGCTGCATGTGTCCCGCCAGGCGGGCCCCGGGTGGGTGACCGAGACGCTGCCGGCCGAGGGATCTGCCTTCGGCGTGCGCATCGCCGCCACCCAGGCCGCCGACGGGACCCTGGCCATCGTCCACGGGCTCGCGAACCGGGATCTGGACGTGGCCGGCGACCAGGGGCTGCTGCTCACCGAGGGCCCGGTGGAGGGGCCCTTCCTGAGCGAGCCGATCCGCGCCGGCGCGTCGGGGGGCGGCAGCCACGCGGTGGCCGTGCTGGGCGTGGGGGCGCGGCAGCGCGTGGCCCTGTTCGCCCGAGAGCGGCGCCGATCGGCCATCTTCGGCGACCGCTACGCGCTGGCGTTCCAGCCGGCCGTGCACCGCAACGAAGACGTGGTGGTGGCCGAGGCGATCCCGGGCGGCGTGGTGAACCACCACCCGCTGGTGCTGCTGCGCCGGCCGGACGGCCGGGCCACGCTGGCATGGAACGAGCTGACGCCCGGTCAGCCGGCGGTGATCCAGCTTTGCCTGAGCCCCGTGGCCGATGGGGATGGGGACGACCTGCCGGATGTGCTGGAGACGGACCTGCTGGGGACCCGCGCGGACCGGGCCGACACCGACGGGGACGGCCGGGACGACGGCCAGGAGGCGCTGGACGATCAGACGGACCCGCTGGTGGCCGACGAGCCGGGTCCCGAGCCCGACATGGCTGTGCCGGACATGGCAGCGCCCGACATGGCGGTGCCGGACATGGCCGTGCCGGACATGGCCGAGCCCGACATGGCGCTGCCGGATATGGCGGTGGCAGACATGGCAGCGCCCGACATGGCCGCGCCAGATATGGCGGTGGTTCGGGTCGATCTGGCCGTCGAGGACATGGCGCCGGTCGAGGACATGGCGCCCGTCGAGGACATGGCGCCCGCCGAGGACCAGGCGCCTGCCGAGGACCAGGCGCCCGCCGAGGACCAGGCGCCCGCCCAGGACCAGGGGGCCGGGGACATGGCGGCGGATGCAGGCTCATCGGCAGCCGACGGGGCCCCGGCCATCGATGGCGCGGCGGTGGATGGCGCGGTGGCGTTGGACGGCGATCCCGCCGACGAGGCCCCCGCTCAGGACGCGGGGCGGCGCCCGTCACCCCGCGACGCGCGGCCGCCGCGGGACGGCGCGCCCCGCTACGACGGCGAGCTGCCCGCGCTCACCAGCCTGACCCCCGCGCAGTCCGAGACGTGCGGCGGGTGCGGCGCCAGCCCCGGCCCCGCGGGCCTTCCGCTGTGGCTCCTGCTTCTGGCCTTGCCTCGACGCCGGCGTCGCTGACAGCCTCCAGCAACCTTTGTGACAGGTTTTGCAAAGGTTGAGAAACCTTTGTCAGGGTCTGTGCACCCTTTGGGCGCATTCTCACACCGGGAAGACTGGGAGGTTGCTTCAATGCACCGGATGGATTTTCAGCCGCGCCTGGCGTGGCTCCTTGGCCTTTGGGTGGCCCTGTTCGCCGTGGCCTGTGACGACGGCGAGAGCACGAACCCGCCCGCGGAGACGGGGAACGTGGTCGCCGTGGCGAGCGCCGACGCGCGCCTGAGCACCGTGGTCTCGCTCATCGAGCGGGCGGGGCTGGTGGAGGCGCTGAGCGCCGACGGCCCGTTCACGGCGTTCCTGCCCATCGACAGCGCGTTCGAAGGCGTAGACGCCGCCGCGTTGAGCGAGGCCGAGCTGGCCGACATTCTGCAGCGGCACGTGGTGGAGGGGCGCTTCGACGCCGCCGCCGTGGCAAGCGCCGGCGAGCTGACCGCCCTGAACGGGGTGGCCCTGAAGGTGGTGGCCGAGGGCGGCAACGTCACCCTGAACGGCGCCAAGGTGATGGAGGGCGACATCGCCGCCAGCAACGGCGTGATCCACATCGTGGAGGCGATCATCCCGCCGCCCGCGCCGGTGGAGATGCCGGGCACCATCGCCGAGATCGCCGCGGCCACCGACGATCTGTCGACGCTGGTTCAGCTCGCCACTGACGCGGGCGTGGTGGGGCTGCTGGCAGGCGACGGGCCGTTCACGGTGTTCGCGCCCACCAACGACGCCTTCGCGGCCGTGCCGCAGGCGCTGCTGGACGAGCTGGCGGCCGATCCGCAGCTCCTGCAGCTCGTGTTGGCCTACCACGTGGCCAACGGGTCGCTGGACGCCAGCCAGGTGGCCACCGCGGGCACCATCGACACCCTGGCGGAGCAGCCGCTGACCGTGACCACCGACGGCGGCGTGCAGATCAACGGCGCCAACGTGGTGATCCCCGACATCATGGCCAGCAACGGCGTGGTGCACGTCATCGACGCGGTGCTGGTGCCCGAACTGCCCGAGCCCCCCGGCACCCTGGCCGAGGTGGCCACTGCCGCCGGCAACTTCACCACCCTGCTGGCCGCCGTCGAGGCTGCGGGCCTGACGACCGCGCTGGCCGACCCCGAGGCGGAGCTGACCGTGTTCGCGCCCACCGACGGGGCCTTCGCGCGCATCCCCGAGGCGGATCTGCAGGCCCTGCTGGCCGACGTGCCCGCCCTGACCAACGTGCTGACCTACCACGTGGTGGCGGGCCGGCTGAGCGCCGAGCAGGTCATCGCGCAGATGACCCTGACGGCCCTGAACGACGGCGAGCTGGTGGTGGAGAACACCGAGGACGGCGTGCGGATCAACGGCGCGCTGGTGACCACCGCCGACATCCCCGCCAGCAACGGCGTCATCCACGTCATCGACGCCGTGCTGATGCCCCCGGCCGAGGCGGGCGACATCATCGAGACGGCCACCGCCGTGGGCAGCTTCTCGACCCTGCTGGCGGCGGTGGACGCGGCCGGCCTGACCGAGACCCTGAAGGGCGAGGGCCCGTTCACGGTGTTCGCGCCCACCGACGCGGCCTTCGACGCCCTGCCCGAGGGCACCGTGGCGAGCCTGCTCGAGGCGGCCAACCGCGACCAGCTCGTGGACATCCTGACCTACCACGTCACCGGCGGGGCCCTGGACGCCGCCGCGGTGACCGAGCGCAGCCTCATCGAGATGCTCAACGGCGTGCGCGCCAAGGTGGAGGTCACCGAGGAGGGGGCCTTCATCGGCGGCGCGAAGATCAGCATGACCGACGTGCAGACCCGCAACGGCATCATCCACGTCATCGACGCGGTAATCCTGCCCCCGGGCAACATCGCCGAGGTGGCCGAGGCGAACGGCAGCTTCGGCACCCTGCTGGCGGCGGTGGAGGCGGCAGGTTTGGCGGGCGCCGTGACGGGCGACGAGCCGGTGACCGTCTTCGCGCCCACCGACGCGGCCTTCGCGGCGCTGCCCGAGGGCACCGTCGACATGCTGCTGCAGCCCGAGAACCAGCAGATGCTGGCCGACATCCTGGCCTACCACGTGGTGCCCGGCGCCCAGCCGGCGGCCGAGGTGCTTGACGTGGGCATGTTCGAGACCGCCAATGGTTTCAACGTGTTCGCCCGCGCCGTCGGGGACGGCGCGGTGATCAACGAGGCGAACCTGGTCATCACCGACATCCCGGCGCGCAACGGCATCATCCACGTCATCGACGCGGTGATCCTGCCGCCCGCGCACCTGGTGGACGTGGCGGCCGACGCCGGCATGTTCACCACGCTCATCGCGGCGGTCGAGGCGGCTGGCCTGGTGGACGCGGTGACCGCGCCCGAGGCCAATCTGGCGGTGTTCGCGCCCACCGACGACGCCTTCGCGGCCCTGCCCGAGGGCACGCTGGAGGCCCTGCTGGCCGATCCCGAGGGGCTGGCCAACATCCTGCTGTTCCACGCGGTGGGCGGCGCGCCGGGCGCGGCGGAGGTCATCGGCGCCAGCTTCCTGGTGACCGCACAGGGCGCCGGCGTGCCGGTGACCGTCAGCGAGGACGGGGTGATGATCGGCGACGCGCACATCGTGGTGACCGACATCCCCGCGCCCAACGGCGTCATCCACGTCATCGACGCGGTGATCCTGCCGCCGCCCGACCTGATCACCGTGGCCGAGCAGGCCGGCGGCTTCACCACGCTGCTGGCGGCCATCGAGGCAGCCGGGCTGACCGAGGCCATTCGCAGCGGCGAGTTCACGGTGTTCGCGCCCACCGACGCGGCGTTCGCTGCGCTGCCCGAGGGCACCGTCGAGATGCTGCTGGAGGACATCCCCACGCTGACCCGGATCCTGCAGTACCACGTGGTGCCGGGCTTCCAGTTCAGCCCCGACGTGGTGGCCGCGCAGAGCCTGCCCACCCTGGCCGAGGGCCTGAGCCTGCCCATCGCGGTGTCGGACGACGGCGTGACCGTCGGCGGGGCGCCCGTGAGCGCCGTCGATGTCTTCGCGGGCAACGGCGTCATCCACGTGGTGGATCAGGTGATCCTGCCGCCCATGAACTGATCGGCGGCGGCAGCACGACACGCCCCACGCCCCCTGGAGACCCGCATGGGCTTCGACACCGATGTGCTGGTGGTGGGGGCGGGCTTCGGCGGCCTGGCCACGGCGCTGCGCCTGGCCGAGCGGGGCCATCGGGTGACGCTGTGCGAGGCCCTGCGCTACCCCGGCGGCTGCGCCAGCACCTTCAGCCGGCGTGGCCACCGGTTCGAGGCCGGGGCTACCCTCTTCAGCGGGTTTGGGCCCGGCCAGCTATTCGACCGGTGGATCCGCCGCTACGGCATCGACGTCGAGCTGGACTGGCTGGACCCGGTGGTGGCGCTGCGGGCCGGCAACGTGACCCTGGCGGTGCCTCCGGATCGCGGGGACTTCGTCGAGCGGATCTGTGCGCTGCCCGGCGCCCCTGCGGCGCGCGTACGGGCCTTCTTCGCCGAGCAGCGGCGGGTGGCCAACACCCTTTGGGCGCTGTTCGACGATCCGCGGCTGCTGCCGCCCTTCGGCGCCCGCGGCCTGTGGGCGCATTTGCGGCGGACCCCGCGCTATGTGCCGCTGCTGGCCTGGGTGGGCCGCCCGCTGACCGCGGTGCTGCACAAGCACGGTCTGGCAGACTGGTCGCCCCTGCGCGTCTGGCTGGACGGGCTGTGCCAGATCACCGTGCAGTGCAGCGCGGCCGAGGCCGAGGCGCCCTTCGCGCTGGCCACCATGGACTACTACTTCCGCGGCACCGCCCACGTGCGGCACGGCATCGGGGCGCTGGCAACGGGCCTCACCGACGCCCTGACCCGGCTGGGGGCCGAGGTCCGATTCTCCAGCCGAGTCAAGGGCTTGCAGCCCATCCCCGGCGGCTGGCGGGCCGAGACCCGCGGCGGCCCCATCACCGCGCGGCGGGTGGCGCTGAACCTCATCCCCCAGGCGGCGCGGCGGCTGCTGGGCTGGCCCGAGGGCGCGAACCGCGGCCTGGACCGGCGCGCCGCGGCCGTGGCCGATGGCTGGGGGGCGGCCATGCTGTACCTGGCCGCCGAGCCGCCGCCGGGGGCGCCGGACAAGCCGCAACACCTGCAGTGCGTGCTGGACCCGAGCCGACCCTTGCAGGAGGGCAACCACATCTTCTGCAGCATCAGCGGCGCCGCCGACCGCGGGCGGGCGCCGGGCAAGCAGCGGACCCTCACGGTGTCGACCCATGTGCCCATGGCCACCCTGCGGGCGCTGCCCGAGGCCGAGCAGGGGGCCTACATCGAGCGGATCCAGCACGCCATGCGGGCGACCCTGGCGGCCCGGGCGCCCGAGTGGTCGGCGGGCGTGCGCTACGCCGAGACCGCCAGCCCCCGCACGTTCGAGCGGTTCACCGGGCGCGACGGGGGCCTGGTGGGCGGGATCCCCCGGCGGGTGGGCCTGCGGCACTACCTGGACCTGGTGCCGCGGGCCGTGGCGCCCGGGCTGCACCTGGTGGGGGACTCGGTGTTTCCGGGCCAGAGCACCCTGGCCACGGCGGTGGGGGGCTGGAAGCTCGCGGAGCGGCTCCACCGGGCGCTGGGGGCCCCGGCCCGGGCGCCGCTGCTGGAGGTGAAGGTGTGAAGGCGTGGGATCGGGTGCTCGACCAGACCGTGTACTTCAGCTTCGACCGCAGCGGCTTCGAGCGGCACCAGCGCCGCTTCGACCCGGCGGATCTGGCGGTGGATCTGGCGGGCCGGCGCTACGCGGTGACGGGCGCCAACTCGGGCCTGGGGCTGGCCCTGAGCCGGGGGCTGGCCGAGCGCGGCGCCACCGTGCTGATGCTGTGCCGGGATCCGGCGCGGGGCGCGGCGGCGGCGCAGGCGCTGCGCGCCGAGCGCCCCCGCGTGAAGGTGCGCGCCGTGGCCTGCGATCTCACCTCGCCGGCCAGCGTGGATCGGGCGGCGGAGGCCCTGGGCGAGGACCCGCTGCACGGCCTGGCGCACAACGCGGGCCTGCTGCCGGCCACGCGGAGCCTCACCGCGGACGGCCACGAGCTGACCGTGGCGGTGCACCTGGTGGGCCCCCTGCGGCTCACCGCGCGGCTGCTGCCGGCCCTGCGGGCCGCCGAGGACGCCCGCGTCGCGTGGGTGTCGTCGGGAGGCATGTACCCACGGCGCCTGGATCTGGACGCCCTGGCGCGCACCGCGGGGCCCTACGACGGGGTCACCGCCTACGCCGACACGAAGCGGGCCCAGGTGGTCTTGAGCGAGCTGCTGGCCGAGCGGCTGGGGCCTGAGATCGCGGTGAACGCCATGCACCCCGGCTGGGCGGCAACGCCCGGGGTCGAGACGGCGCTGCCGCGGTTCTACCGGTTCACGGAGGGTCGGTTGCGGACCCCGGCGCAAGGCGCTGACACGGCGGTGTGGTTGCTGGCGGCGGCGCGCTTGCGTGGGGTGACCGGGGGCTTCTGGTTCGACCGGGCGCCGGCGGCCACCGAGCCGCTGCCCTTCACCGCCACCCGGCCCGAAGACCGCGGGCGGCTGCTTTCCCTGCTGGCCGACTGGGCCGGCGTTCAAGGCGCGCTCTGATCGGGCGCCCGCCTCAGTCGGGCTCGACGCAGAGCCCGTCCTCGCACTCCCGATCGCCGAAGCAGTCGCGATCCTCGCGGCACTGCGGGATGGGGACGCACTCGATGCCCTCGCAGATCTGGAAGGCCGGGCAGCCGAAGTTGTCGCGGCAGCCCTGCACGCAGGCGCGCTCGTGGCAGATCTCGCGGAAGCCGCAGCTGCTGTCGACGACGCAGCCCTGATCGGCGCAGCGGCCCTCATCCACGGTGATCTGGAAGGGGCCGTCCGTCTGCCGCCGATAGGCGTCCAGGTACACGTAGAAGACGTCGCCCGGCTCGGCCTGCAGCTCGATCTCGCTGGACCGGTCGGGGCCGCCGTCGTCATCGCAGGCGACCTCGGCCTCGGGCACACAGGCGTCGCGGCGGGCGTGGAGCACCGTGTCGAAGGGGGTGCCCGCCGTGGTGACGCACCAGGGGCCGGGCCGCGGCGGGGCGAAGCGGTACAGCACGTCGGGCCCGTCCCCGCCGCACCGGCCGGTAGCGGTGTTGGCCGCGTTGCTGCTGTCGCCCGGCGTCAGGCCTACGGGGAGGGGGAGGCCCCCGCACGGATCGACGGGCGGCTGCCCGCCGGCGCCGCCTTGGCCCCCGGCGCCGCCGGCGCCGCCCTGACCGCCCTGACCGCCCTGACCGCCTTGGCCACCGGCGCCGCCGCCGCCGGTGCCGCCCTGACCCCCTGCGCCGCCTTGGCCACCGGCGCCGCCCTGACCGCCGTCGCCGCCGGCACCGCCGTCGCCGCCGGCACCGCCCTGGCCGCCGGCACCGCCCTGGCCGCCGGCACCGCCCGCGTCCATCGGCTCGGGGGTGGTGGCCAGGTCGATCGGGCTGAGGTCCTGCGCCGGCACGACGCCATCCTCGGCGCCGCGCTGGGCGGATGCGTCCGGGGCCGCGGGGTACACGCCGCCGTCGGGGGTGGGGAACGACACCATGCAGCCGCCGAGGGCCAGGGCGCCCGCCAGCGCGGTGAGCTGCCTGCTTCGCACCGTCGCTGCGCGCCGCCGGATCATCGATCGCCCGAAATCTGGCGGGCCACCAGGTGGCGCACCAGGCGGAAGCCGGCGGGGCGCGCGCAGGCCGCCCGCCAGTCTGCGCCGGTCGCTTCCAGCAGCGCCGCGTCGG
Source organism: Myxococcales bacterium (assembly GCA_020633555.1). Taxonomy (GTDB): domain Bacteria; phylum Myxococcota_A; class Bradymonadia; order UBA7976; family UBA1532; genus JACKDL01. The sequence goes on from JACKDL010000002.1 coordinate 217,687, forward strand.
CGGTGGCCAGTTCAAGGGGTTCGCCGGTCAGCCAGTGGGCGGCCTCGCTCATGCCCGGGTTGTGGCCCAGGAGCAGGAGCGGCCCTTCCCCCGTGTGCGCGGCGGCGTGGGCGATGATGGTCTGCGGCTCGGCCAGGTACAGGTTGGGTGTGAAGGTCGGGCTCAGGCCGGGCAGGTGCTCGGCCAGGTGCAGCCACGTCTCGTGGGTGCGCGTCGCGTCGCTCGACGTCACCGCGGTGGGCTGCCAGCCGTTTGCCGCGAGCCACTCGGCCACCTGAGGCGCGGTGCGCCGCCCGCGCGCGTTCAGCGTGCGCTGGTGATCGGTGCCGCCGCCCGACCAGTCGCTCTTGGCATGGCGCATGAGGATCAAGCGCATGGGTGACACCTCCCAGTTGGGCCGGCGCAGGGTAGCGACTCGGGCCGGTCAGGGGGAACGGGTTGCTGCGCTGAGCCGGTGGTCACTGAGGTAGCCAGTCGGGTGGCCGCTGGCCCCTCCAGCGCCCGCCGCGACTTCAATGGGGACCGCGAGCGCGCGTTGGCACCATCCGTGCAGAAAGCGTGCGGCGTCACGCTCGAACGAGGTTGATGTCCATGTCGCTCCTGCGCCACCTGAAGGCCGCCGCGCCCCTCGCCCTGCTGCTCGCCGGTTGCGGCGACGAGACCCCCGAGCCCGCGCCCGCCGCCGGCGAGGCGCTCTCCATCGTCGAGCCCGGCAAGGAGGACAACTTCCTGTCGGCCAGCGCGCAGGAGTACCTGCTGACGGGCACCACCACGGTGCGCATCGAAGCGGCCTTTGCCGGTGAGTCCCTGGAGCTCCGGCTGGCCCGCGCCCGGGAGCTGGTGCCCTACCGCCAGGTGGTCATCGGCTGGTTCCTGAACGCCTACATGGTCGAGAAGAGCGACAAGGACGACAACAAGGACTACGGCGGCTTCAAGGCGCTGACGAAGAACGGCTCCTGGGAGGAGCTGAACCTGCGCGAGACCGCCGATCCGGCCGTGTTCGAGTTCGACTTCCAGCAGGAGATCGCCGGCCCCCTGAACCTGCTGAGCGTGCTGCCCACCACGGTGAACGCCGAGGGCCAGCGGGTGTTCGAGCTGACCATCGGCAAGATCGACACCGCCACCATGCTGCGGCTGGAGCTGAACAACGAGTGGTACCGCAGCGCGCCGTGGGGGACCTTCAACCCCGCCAGCGTCTCGGCGGATCGCCTGGAGACGGTGACCCTGGCCATCGAGGCGCAGCCCCGCCCGGCGGACGCGTGGTTCGACTACGCCAAGCTGGTGGAGGACGGCGTGCTCGACGTGGGCGTGCACTTCGGCTGGGACTACCACAAGGAGTACCACCTGCTGCACAGCCGGGCCGTGTACGACGACCTCATCCGCAAGGGCTTCGAGAGCCCGGTGGGCAGCTACGACGAGCTGACCCGCACCAGCGGCCCGCTGAAGAAGCAGGTGCTCAGCCCGCTGGGGCCGGTGCAGATCCAGGTCAGCCTGTACTGGGGCAAGCCCGGCACCGACACGGATCCCGACACGGACGCCGGCGGCATCAACCTGGAAGACGACATGCGCGCCAGCCTGGCCGAGCGCGACGTGGTGGTCTTCAGCGGCCACTCGGGCCCGTTCTACGGCTTCGCCCTGGCGAACTGGCGCAAGACCTCCGAGGGCGATCTGGACGACAGCGAGCTGGCCGGCCTGGACCTGCCCGAGAAGTACCAGGTGGTGCTGGCCGAGGGCTGCGACACCTACGCCATTGGCCAGGGCTTCTTCCTGAACCCGGCGAAGCAGGGCCGCGACAACATCGACATCATCACGACCACCAGCTACTCGAACGCCAGCACGGCCAACGCCGTGAAGGACTTCCTGGGCGCGTTCGTGGAGGCCGACGGCGAGGGCGTCATGCGCGCCGAGCGCCTGGACGACCTGCTGCGGGACCTGGACAACAACAGCTACTGGTTCAGCACGATGTACGGCGTGCACGGCATCGACGACAACCCGCGGCTGCACCCCTGGGGCAACCTGGCCAACCTGTGCGGCGTGTGTGATCGCGACAGCGACTGCGGCGGCGCCGGCAACAAGTGCGTGGCCATGGCCGACGGCAAGCGCGCCTGCACCGTCGAGTGCACCGCCGACGAGGCCTGCGGCGCCGGCTTCGTGTGCCAGCCCGCCCAGAGCGGCGGCTGGATCCGCACCAACGTGTGCGTGAGCACCGAGGCCACCTGCCAGGTGGTGGCGCCCGAGCCCGCCGCCGTGGCCGAGGTGGTCATCGACTTCGTGGTGCCGAACCCCGCCAGCGACCGCAACGGCGACGGCGAGCTGGACGTGCGCGACGACGAAGAGGTCCGCCTGATCAACCGCGGCGAGGCCCCGGCGGATCTGAGCGGCTGGTCCATCACCGACGAGGTGGGCGTGCGCTACACCTTCCCCGCCGGCACCGAGCTGTTCGGCGGCGAGGGCCTGTCGGTCTTCGGCGGCGGCGACGTGGATCACGCGGCCCGGCTGGGCCTGAACAACGGCGGCGACACCGTCACCCTGATCGACGCCCGCGGCGCCAAGATCACGGCGGTGAGCTGGGCCTCGGCGGCCCCCGGCGCGGTGATCGCCGGCGAGTGAGTGAGAACAGTCGGGTCGGCCCGTCTGGTCGACCCGAGCCCGGCGGCGCCCACCCCCTCTCGAGGGCGTCGCCGGCGGTCGAGGCACCTCGGTGGCCGCGCCCCGTCAACCCCCCTTGACGGCGCAGCCCACCGCCCCCAGGTGAGCGACCAGGCCCCGTCGGCACCCCCAGGCCGGCGGGGCTTTTTTTTGCTCTGGGGTTCGGCGGCCGGACTGCGGGCGTTCGCTTGGTCTTCGAGGGGTGGGCGGCGTTGGCGGTCCTCGCCGTAGCGCTGCTACGGCTGCGGGCGCCGCCTTGCCCACCCCCCGAATCCCGGCGCGATCGCCCCCAGCCCAGCCGCCTCACCCCGCCGCGGATGGGGTAGTCGTCATGGGGGGCCGTCCGCGGGCTCACCCCGATCCAGTCGCCGGTTCAGGGATGGGGACTGTTCGGTGTTCGGCTGCGCCGCCTTGCGCACCCCCCGAATCCGGGCGCGATCGCCCCCAGCCCAGCCGCGTCACCCCGCCGCTGATGGGGCAGTCGTCATGGGGCGCCTTGGCCCACGCCCCCTGGCCTGCGCGATGCGGGGGCGGTCCGCGGGCTCACCCCGATCCAGTCGTCGGTACAGGGCGCCCGCGTGCGCAGGCTGGCGGGGGCGCGGGGGGCGTGCGAGGCTGCCGCCGTGGCGGGGTCATCGGACAGCAAGGCGGGGCGGTTGGGGGCGCTGGCGGACGGCTACGGCTGGAGCCAGGATCTGCTCACCACCACCATGGGGCGGCTGGCGCGGGTGGTGCCGGACGACGAGCCTGCGCCTCAACTGCCTGAACGGTATGAGGATCTTGGGCTCCTGGGCCGCGGCGGGCAGGGCTCGGTGCGGCTGGTCTGCGATCACCACCTGGGGCGGCTGGCGGCGTTCAAGCTGCTGGCTCGGGTGGACTCGCCCGAGGCCCGCAGCCTGTTCCTCGCCGAGAGCCGGACCACCGCGCGGCTGGAGCACCCGGGCATCGTGCCCATCTACGATCGGGGGACCACCGCGGACGGGTGCCCCTGGTACGCCATGCGCTACGTCGAGGGGCGGTCCTTGGAGCGCGCGCTGTTGGAGGGGTCGCTGCCCCGGCGCCGGCTGGTGGAGATCCTGCTGCGGGTGAGTGAGGCGGTGGCGTACGCCCACCACAACGGGGTGGTGCACCTGGATCTGAAGCCCGCGAACGTGCTGCTGGGCCCCTTCGGCGAGGTGCTGGTCACCGACTGGGGGCTGGCGCAGCCGGTGGGCGAGCTGGCGGAAGAGGCGGCGGTCCGCGGGGCGGGTACGCCGGCGTACATGCCCCCCGAGCAGAAGGTGGGCAGCCGGGCCATCCGGCCCACGGCCGATGTGTTCGCGCTGGGATCGACGCTGCTGCAGCTCCTGACGGATCGGTTGCCCGAGGCGGGCGAGGTGCCCCACCAGGCCGGCCCCCTGTGGGATCTGGTGCGGGCAGCGCGGGCGTGGTTCCCCGAGGAGCGCCCCGCCGACGCCGCCGCGTTCGCGTGGGCGCTGCGGCGCTGGCTGGACGGGCAGGCGCGCCGGGCCGCGGCGCTGGCGCTGGTGGCGGAGGCCGAGCGGCGCCGGCCCGAGATCGAAGATCTCCGGACGGCGGCGGCGCAGGCGGCCGCGCAGGCCCGGTCCGCCGGAGTGTCCGTGCCGAGCCACGCGCCCGTGGCCGCCCGCCGCGAGGCCTGGGCCAAGGCCGATGAGGCGGCGGCGCTGCAGCGGCAGGTCCGTCGCCTGGAGCTGGCGCGCTGGGGGCTGCTGCAGCGCGCGCTCGAGGAGGCCCCGGACTCGCGGGAGCCGCGGGCGGCGCTGGTGCAGCACCACCGGCAGGGGCTGCTGGCCGCAGAGGCCGCCGGCGACGAGGCGGGCGTGGACACCCACACCGCGGCGCTGCAGGGGCTGGATCCCGAAGGGCAGGCGGACTGGCTGCGGGGCGACGGGCGGCTGCGGCTGGTGACCGATCCACCCGCCACCGCGCGGCTCTTCGCGTTGGAGGCCCGGGATCGTCGCCTGGTGGCCGTGCCCCTCCGGAGCTTGGGCCGCACGCCCATCGACATCCCGCTGGCCCGGGGGCGCTATGTGGTGTCGCTGCGGGCGCCGGGGCGGGCGCCCGTGGAGTACCCCGTGCACATCAGCCGCGGCCAGATCTGGGACGGGGTGCCCCCGGACGCAGAGTCGCCGCTGGCGGTGCCGCTGCCGCCGCTGCTCGGGCCGGACGAGATCTACGTGCCACCGGGCTGGTTCCTGGCGGGGGGCGATCCGCAGGCCCTGGACGCCCTGCCCCGCTGGCGCATCTGGGCAGACGGCTTCGTCATCGCGCGGCACCCGGTGACGAACCGCGAGTACCTGACCTGGCTGAACGGGCTGGTGGCGGCCGGCGAGGGCGAGGCAGCCCTGGCGCACGCGCCGTCGGGGGGCGAGGGATCGCCCTACCGCCAGCGCGAGAGCGGGCGCTTCACGGTGCACGCCGAGGCCATGTGGCGGCTGGACGGCCCGGTGCTGCGGGTGTCGCCCCGCTCGGCCGAGGCCTACGCGGCGTGGCGCGCTGCACAGGACGGGGTGCCCTGGCGGCTGCCGCACGCGCTGGAGTGGGAGAAGGCCGCCCGGGGGGTGGACGGCCGGGCGTTCTCGATGGGCGACTGGTTGACCCCCGCCCACGCCAACATGAACGGCAGCCTGCCGGGGCCGGCCGAGGTGCGCGCGGTGGGCGAGTTCCCGCTGGATCGCAGCCCGTACGGGGTCATGGGCCTGTCGGGGAACGTGCGGGACATCTGCGGCAGCCGCTACGTGCGCGGGGGGCGCGGCCTGGACGGCCAGCGCCTGGATCCGGTGGCCCACGCGGGTGGGGGTGAGCTGTACGAGGTGCGGGGCGGCTGCTTCTCGGGCACGGCCAACTACTGCCGAGCGGCGGGGCGCTTCGCCATCGCCCCGGATGGCGTCAGCTTCACCTCGGGCTTCCGGCTGGCGCGGTCGTGGCCGGGGTGAGGGCCCGCGCGCTCACTGCTTGGGATCGGTGGCCTCGTACCAGCGCTCGCCGGCGCCACAGGTGAGGTTCAGGGCCGTCTGGGCTTGCAGATACAGCGAGTCGGTCTTGCCCAGCAGGGGGCCGGGGGTGCTGGTGGCGGCCTGCCACCACTGCAGATCCCCGTTGCTCTGCACGGCCAGCGCGCCGAGCAGGGCGCCCACGGGGTTGCCGCCGCTGTCGGCCTTGTAGAGCTTGAACAGGGTCAACCCGGCGCTGCTGTCCAAGACGAGCTTGGTCAGGCCGCTGTCGGTCCAGGTGGAGACCTTCTTGAACTGGTCGCCGGTGGTGGGGGGGCTGGGGCAGTTGGGATCGCTCGGCGGCCACTCGCCGGTGTACTTCAACACCAGGTCGCTGCTGCCGAACGAGACGCTGCTGTAGATCCAGTTGGCCTTCCAGCCGCTGCTGCCCATGCTGCTGCCGGTCTCGTACCAGGGCTGGCCGGCGGCCGCGTAGCCCACGACCAGGCTGCCGTAGTCGGGGTGGACCTCAAGGACGATCGGCTTCGATCCCGGCTTCGATTCCATGGCTCTTCGCTCCCATAGGGGGTGGGGGCATGACAGTGGCACAGGTCACGGCCCAGGCCAACGGGCTCAGGGGGCTGCGGACCCGGCCTCGTCGAGCACCAGCGGGCGCTCGGGCTCGCCCTCCATGTAGGCCGTGCGTTCCAGGCGGCCGACGCCCAGCCCGCGCACCATGACCTTTCCCGAGTCCGGGTAGGTGCAGATCTCGTCGGGCTCCCGGTTGCCGGCGGCCAGGTAGATCAGGTCCTCGCTGGGGTGGGTGTTGACGATCTGGTGCGCCACGCCGGCGCCCGCCGGGCAGCTCACGCAGTCGCCTGCCTGGAGGGGGCGGCGGTGGGCGCCGTAGCGCAGGGTGCCGTGGCCCGAGAGGATGAGGAACACCTCGTCTTCGAGCCGGTGGGTGTGCGCGGGGCAGGCGGCGCGGCCCGGGGGCACCCGGTTCCACACCAGGCCCAGCTTGCCGCCCCGGGCGCGCATGTGGGGGGTGAGGACCTTGTAGAAGGCGCCGTAGTGGTCGCCGTCGAGCTCGCCCTCGACGGGGGCGTCGTCCAGGCGGGTCACCAGCGGCGTCAGGTCGGTCGGATCGGGCATCGGGGGTTCCTTTGGAGGTTCGGCCCACAGGGGGAACGCTCGCCCGTGTTAGCCCAAGTGGGCCGCGAAGGCGACGCTGAGCTGCGTCTTCGGGCGGCCGCGACCTGCTATCCTGCGCGGCCCTCGGGCGTGGAGGTGAGCTTGCGGGTGTTCGTGGCGACGGTGGCGGCTTCGGCGCTGGCCCTTGGCCTGTGGGGGTGCCGCGCGGCGCCGGCGCGGGCCCCCGTGGTGGTGTTCGCCGCATCCTCACTGACCGACGCCTTCGGGGCCCTGGAGGCGGACTTCGAGGCCGCTCACCCCAGCCTGGATCTGCAGCTCAGCTTCGCGGGCAGCCAGGTGCTGCGCCTGCAGATCGAGCAGGGCGCCCGCGCCGACCTGTTCGCGTCGGCCGACCTGGAGCATGTGCAGGCCCTGCACGCCGCCGGCCTGGCCGGCATGGCGCGGATCTTCGCGCGAAACGGGCTGGCGCTGATCGTGCCCGAGGCGAACCCGGCGGGCCTGCGGCGCTTCGAGGATCTGCCGAGGGCGCGGCGGATCGTGCTGGGGGCACCCCAGGTGCCCGCGGGGCGTTACGCGGATGAGGCGCTGAGGAAGGTCGGGCTGCCGTTCGCCGAGCAGGTGCAGGCGCGGGTGGTGTCCCGCGAGACCAACGTGCGCCTGGTGCGGGCGAAGGTGGCGTTGGGCGAGGCGGACGCGGCGCTGGTGTACCGCACCGACACCCATGGGGTGGCGGGGATCACCGTCCTGCCGTTGCCCGACGCGGTGCAGGTGGCCGCGGCCTACCCCATCGCGACGGTGGCCGCCGGGCCGAACCCTGCGGGCGCGTCGGCCTTCCTGGCGTTCTTGCAGGGGGCGCAGGCGCAGCGCGTGCTGCAGGCCCACGGGTTCCTGGCGCCCTGAAGGCGGGCCGTGTCAGGCCCGCTTCAGGCACCGCGGGCTGGGGGGCGCCCTGCACCCGGCTCCAGGCGCCCACTGCCCCTGGCCCCGGCGCGTGGGCACCCTGACGGCCCTCAGCCGCCCCAGTCCGCCTTCATCTTCGCCACCCGCGCCTCGACGGACTCGGTGCTGAACACCGTCTCGTTGATGCGGCTGACCATCAGCGGGAAGGCCAGCGGCGTGGGCCGGGGGATGACCACCCGCGCCACGCCGTCGGCGGCCAGGGCGGTCAGGGTGGCCCGCAGCCGGTCCAGCTCGAAGCTCTGGGCCAGCACCTCGCGCTGGGCCTGGTGCAGCAGCAGGTTGTCGGGGTCGTACTTGCAGAACACGTCGTAGAGCAGCCCGGAGCTGGCCTGCACCTGCTTCAGGGTCTTGCGCTGCCCGGGGTAGCCCGAGAACACCAGCCCCGCCACCCGCGCCACGTCGCGGAACTGCCGGCGGGCCAGCTCGCCCAGGTTGATGGCCTCCATCACGTCGTCCACCAGCGCCACGGTGGACCACAGGGCGGGATCGGCCAGGGCCTCGGCGAAGGGGAAGGGGTCCACGCTCACCAGCTCGAGCCCGTAGTCGTTCACCGAGGTGCTGAAGGTGGCGGCCTGTCGCCGGCCCAGGCGCAGGGCCAGCAGCGCGGCCAGGCCCTCGTGGGCGTTGCGCCCGCCGAAGGGGTACAGGAACAGGTGGTGGCCCTCGCGGCTGGTCAGTTCCTCGGCCAGCACCACGCCGGGCTGGGGCAGCCGGCTCAGGGCGCGCTGGGCCTCCAGCACGGGGGCGGCCGCGGCCAGCTCCGGGCCGCCGGTGATGTCGCCGGCGAAGGTGCGCAGCATGGCGTGGGCCAGGTGGGTGCTGACGGCCATCTTGGCGCCCATCCAGCGGGGCACGATGGTGGGCCGCCCGCCCGCCGGCTTCACCACGCACGTCAAGTCGCGCAGGCGCACGAACTCCAGCAGCTTGCCGGCGAACACGAAGCGATCCCCGGGCCGCATGCGGGCCACGAAGGTCTCCTCCACGGCCCCCAGCTTCTGCCCGTTGGCGTAGCGCACCCACACGCTGGGCACGTCGGCGATGGTGCCGATGCTCATGCGGTGCATGCGGGCGATGCGGGCGTCCTCCACCCGGTACACGCCGTCGTCGCCGGCCACCACCTTGTGGTACTGCGGATAGGCCCGCAGGGTGCGCCCGCCCTCGGTCACCAGGCTCAGGCACCAGCCGAAGCGCTCGCGATCCAGGTGCTGGTAGGCGGCCGTGTCGCGCACCTCGTCGAACAGCGCGTCGGGCTCGAAGCCGCCGCCGAGCGCCCGGGTGACCATGTGTTGGGCCAGCACATCGAGGGGCGCGTCCAGCGGCTCGCGGGGCTCCACAAGGCCGTCTTCGATGGCGGCGCGGGCCGCGCGGATCTCCACCAGCTCCAGGGCGTGGGTGGGTACGCAGAGCACCTCGCACGGGGCCCCTGGCCGGTGCCCGCTGCGTCCCGCCCGCTGGATGAGCCGCGCCACGCCCTTGGGGCTGCCGATGTTCACCACCCGCGCCACGGGCGCGAAGTCCACGCCCAGATCCAGGCTGGTGGTGCACACCACGATGTTCACCGAGCCGTCGTTCAGCCCCCCTTCGATGCGGGCGCGCTCGTCCTTGTCGACGGCGCTGTGGTGGACGGCCACCCGGGCGCCCCACTCGGGCCGGGCCCGCTGGATGGCCTGGTACCAGTGCTCGGCCTGGTTGCGGGTGTTGGTGAACACCAGCGTCGACACCTCGATGTCCAGGTGGGCCACCACCTTGCGGGCCATCTCGAGCCCCAGGTGCCCCGCCCAGGGGAAGGCGTCCACGTCGCTGGGCAGCAAGCAGTCCACCTTGATCGGGCGCTCGATGGGCGCCGTGACGATGCGCGCCGTGCGCCCTGGACCCACCACCGCCCGCGCCGCCTCTTCGACGTTGGGCAAGGTGGCCGACATGGCCCAGATGCGCACCGTGGGGCTCAGCCGGCGGATGGCCGCCAGGGCCAGCTCGGTCTGGGTGCCCCGCTTGCTGCCCAGCAGCGCGTGCCACTCGTCGACGATGATGGCCTCGATGCCCCGGAACACCTGCGCGGCGTCGGCGCGGGCCAGCATGATCGACACGCTCTCGGGGGTGGTGACCAGCACCTCGGGCAGGGCCTTGCGCTGGCGGCTGCGGGCGGCGCTGCCCGTGTCGCCCGTGCGGCTCTCCACGGCGGCCTCGGGCAGCAGCTCCGCCAAGGGCCGGGCCAGGGCCCCTTCGATGTCGTGCGCCACGCTGCGCAGCGGTGACAGGTAGATCACCCGCCCGCCCCGCCGGGCGCGGGGGCGCGCCAGCATGGCGGCCAGCGGCCCCCCGAAGGCGGCGTAGGTCTTCCCGGCGCCGGTGGGCACGTGGATCAGCCCGCTCTCGCCCGCCAGGAAGGCGGCCCACGCGACCTCCTGGAACGGGAAGGGGGCCCAACCCTGTCGGGTGAACCAGGCGCGCAGGCGGTCGAGGGCGGCGGCGTCTTCCATGGGGGCTTGATGCCTGGGTGGGGGGGCGGTCGCGCGCCGGTCAGCGCGGCAGGGGGCGACCGAAGCGTCGGGCCAGCTCACGGCCGCAGGCGCTGGACCGCGCAGGCACCGCCTCGTGGCTGATGCGCCAGCGGCCGCCGTCCAGGCTCAGCCCCCACCAACGCTCGCCGCGGGGGCCCGTCTCGATGACCAGGGCGCGATCGGCCAGCCGCGCGGCCTCGCGGAGCTGGGGCCGCGCCGCCCCCGGCGCCACCAGGCTGGGATCGGCACAGGGCTTGTCGAGGAAGTGCTCCCCGCCGTGGGCGCGGGGCCGGTCGAGGACCCGCCGCACCACGTCCACGGGCGAGGACAGCGCCAGGCGCAGGGCAGGCGTCGAGGCCGCGGCCGCCACCGCCGGCGGCGGTGGCTTGATCAGCGTCAGGGGCGCCGGCGCCTTCAAGTTCAGCGCCGGCAAGCGGCCGCCGGCGCTCGCGGATCCCACGGTCGGCGCGGCCGGTGCGCTCACCCGAGGGCCCGCCGTGCCCGGCGCCGGGTCGCGCAGGGCCAGCCAGGCGGTGACGCCCACCAGGCCCGCCAGGGTGGCGATGATCAGCGGCGCGTGCCGCCCCCGGGGTGGGGACCCTGCCGGGGGCGCGGCGATCGCTGCGGGGGTCTCGGTGGCTTCGAGTGCGGCGGCCACCAGGGTGTCGGACTGCAGGTGCACGGCGGTCTGCCCGCCGCTCAGGGCCACCGCGTCGGTGGTCGACAGGCGGGCGTCGCCGCCGGGCGCCCGCTCGGCCAGGCGCCGGGCCAGCCAGCCGGGCCCGGGGGCCTGCGTGGGCGCGCCGTCCTTGCTCTGCACACAGTCCGCCCAGTGGGCCTGCCACCCGTCCCCGTCCCTGACGGTGCGGGTGTAGGCCCAGAGCTGGTCGTCGGCCCAGCGGTACAGGGGCGCCAGATCCCGCCAGCGGCCGCGCGCCGTGTCCAGCAGCAGCACCGTCGCCGGGCCGGGGGGATCGGCCCAGGTCACCCACTGCGGGCTGCGGGTGGCGTGTGGGCCGTTCAGCGGCACCACCTGCAGCCGCCCGTCGGTGGGGCCGCGCGCCACCACCCGCACCAGGGTCACCTGCTCCAGGGCGGGCAGCATGGCCAGCACGCTGCGCAGGGCCTCGGCGCAGCGCGGCAGCTCCCGCTCGGCCAGCACGGCGTCCACGGCCTTGATGGGGTGGGCGAAGTGGTTGCGGGCGTCCACCAGGATCCCCACGGCGGAGTTGAAGACGCCCCAGCGCCCCGCATCGGCGCGCAGGGCCGTCAGCTCGGGCAGGGTGGGCCGCTTGAGCTTGTGGGCCACGCCCTCCAGCGTCTGCCGCCACAGGCCCATCGACGCGTGCGCGGCGTGATCGGGCTTCAACAGGCCGGGGGCCAGCCCCTCGGCGCCCGCGTCGCGCAGCACCACCGCGGCCAGCAGGGCCAGGGTGGCCTCGGCGGCCTGCACCAGCGGCACATAGGCTCCGGCCTTCGAGGTGGCCACGTCGGCCCGGCGCAGGGGCCCGGCGATGGGGAGCGGCAGCACCTCGGCGCGCCGCGCCAGACCCTGTGGAAGCATGCCCATGCCGGCACCCTACCCAACGCCCCCCGGCCGCGGAAGTCGCCGCTCGCCCCGCGCCGCGACATTCGGCTACCTTCGCCGCCATGGCGAGCACACCACTTCGAAGGATCACCCGGGCGCTGCTGCTGCTGGGGCTGATCGGGGCGTTCCTTGGCTGTGACGACGGCGCCGAGCCCGGTGCAGGCGGCGGGGACGCCGCGCCCATGGTGGACGGCGGTGGGGGCGCGGGCGGGGGCGCCCCGGACCAGGCCGTGGCCGCCGGCGAGCTGTCGGTGGATCCGGTGGTCATCAACCTGCTGGGCCCGGTGGGTGAGGCCGCCACGGCCACCGTCACCTTGAGCAACCTGGGTGAGGGGCCGCTGACCATCGAGTCGGTGGCCTTCGATCCGCCCGTGGCCGTGTTCAGCCTGCAGGACGTGCCCGAGGGCCCCTTCGCCATCGCGCCCGGCGCGCAGCAGCCCGTCACCGTGGTGTTCCGCCCGGTGGACGACCAGCCCGTGTCCGCCCGCATCAAGATCCTCAGTGACGACGCCGACGAGGGCGAGCTGGCCCTGCCGGTGAACGGTCGGGTGCCCGAGAACTGCCTGCAGGTCATGCCCGGCAGCGTGGACATGGGCGTGGTCGAGGCGGGGCAGCAGAGCGGCCGCTTCCGGGTCACCGTGGCCAACTGCGGCGACTTCCCGCTCACCCTCACCGATCTGCGCCTGGAGGGGGCCGAGGGCTACGCCTTCGAGGCCGCCAACGGCGAGGATCCGGTGGGCCTGCGCATGGAGGGCGGCGGGCTGCTGAGCCTGCAGGTCTGGTACGACAACCCGGGCCTGCGCCCCGGCGAGGTGGCCGCGGGCAACCTGATCATCGAGACGGACGCCCCCGACGTGCGCCCCGTGACCGTGGGGCTCACCGTGCGCGGCATCGGCCGCCAGGGCTGCGCCCTGCGCGTGGAGCCGGCCCGCATCGAGTTCGGCGACGTGCGGGTGGCCAGCGAGGCCGCCGCCGAGCTGACGATCATCAACGAGGGCATGGATCCGTGCCTGTTCCGCTCCTTCGCCATCGAGGCCGCCGACGGGCCCTTCGGCTACCGCGACGCCCCGGCGCTGGAGAGCGAGCTGCCCAGCGGCGAGCGCACGACGGTGACGGTCACCTTCACCCCCCGCGAGGCCCGGCCCGTGGGCGAGCGCAGCAACCTGTTCATCAACTACCGCGACGTGGCCATGGAGGAGAACCGCCGCGAGGTGGTGGTGCTGCTGGGCGTGGGCGCCGAGGCGCTCATCGGGGCCGATCCCTTCGACGGCCTGGACCTGGGCGAGGCCACGGCCTCGGACGCTTGCGGCAGCGAGATCCGCACCCTGCAGGTGGGCAACGTGGGCTTCGTGCCGCTCACGCTCGAGGGCTGGGCGTACGAGGGCGACGCCTGCGCCCGGTTCGTCGAGGTGGCCGTGCCCGCGCTGCCCGAGGGGGGCAAGCGGCTGGAGGCCATGGAGATGGAGACCTTCAGCTTCCAGTACCAGCCGGCCGAGCCTATCAGCGAGGAGTGCTTCCTCATCGCCCGCAGCGACGCGCAGAACAACACCCGCCTGCGGGTGCGCCTGCGGGGGGAGGGCGTGGCGCAGGCCGCCACCGAGCAGGCCTTCACCATGGGCCGGGTGGGCCAGAACGACGTGGCCAGCTTCACCCTGCGCCGGCGCGCCGAGCCCGAGTCGGTGCAGGTGTTCGTCGAGGGCGCGCTGAGCGACGCCGCCGACTTCAACGCCGACCGCAACGCGGTGCAGTTCCTGCCCGGCGACCACCCCATGCGCGGCGACAACATCCGGGTGACCTACGACGCGGTCTGCCTGCCGCTGGAGGGTGGGGGCGACTGAGGGTCTACTGGCGCTCGCAGTGCCCCTCGCCGTCGATGTGGCCCACGGTCCGGGACTGGGCCTCCAGGAACGCCCACAGATCGGTGATGGCGGTGTTCGAGCCCACCTGATAGCGGGCGAAGCCGGTGATGTCGATGGCCGCCAACTCGGCCGGCGTGATGGCGCCGTCGCCGTCGGCGTCGGCGTCCGCCAGCGCCTGGAAGGCCACGTTGGGCGTCTCGCTCACCAGATCGTCGTACAGCAGGTGATCGGCGTGCACGGTGAGCATCGAGCGCACGCCCTCGGCGGTCTCGGTGGGGGCCGTCGCGCAGGGCCCGTAGGTGGTGTCGGTGTCGAACCCCCAGGCGAAGGTCTTCGTCTCGGCGCCCTTCGTGGCCTCGCCGGCCACCCACAGGGCGTAGCCGCCGGCGTTCATGGCCTGCACCTGCGCGGCGCTGGCGTTGCCCGCCACGCCGCCGGCGCAGGGGGCCACCCGCCAGCGCACCTGGCTGAACGGCCCGCCCGGCAGCGCGCCCGCGGCGTGCCCCTCGCCGCCCGAAGCCTGAGTCAGATCAAACACTTGTGCGCCACTCAGGGCAGGGCCGCCCACGGCGCCGGGATCGTGCACGCACACCAGAAACTCGCGGAAGGTCACCGCCCAGCCGTCGGTCTCGGCGGCGGGGATGCCTTCCTCGACGAAGGCCTCACCGTAGACGGTCAGGGCGTGGGGCACGGGGGCGGCGGCCTCGTCGTCGCAGCCCGGCAGGGCCGCCGCGGCGGCCACGGACCAGAGAAACCAGCGGTGCATGGGATCACTCCTCGGCGCGGACGGTGCCGCGCCAGTGGTCGTGGCTGCTGGCGGCGCGCCGCAGCCGGTTGGTGCTCGGATCGGTGTCGCCGCGCAGGTCGAGGGCGCCGGCGGCGGCGTCGAAGTCCACCCCGTCGAACAGGGTGTCGGGCTCGAAGGGGTCCTGAAGGGTCAGGGTCAGGCCCAGCGCGGGCCCGGTGGCGCCGCTCAGGGTGTGCCCCAGCGGGGCCCCCTCGATGACGGCGTCGTCGGGGAAGTCCAGGCAGGCGGTGAAGGGCACGGTGCGATCGCCGCGGGTGGCCGCCCCCGCCAGATACAGCCCGCAGCCCAACGCGGGGGCGCCGGCGGCCACGTCCGCGCGGGTGGCGTCGCTCAGCCGGAAGCTCAGCCCGTCCACCGGGCCGGTGAGGGCGACCACCGTGCCCAGCGGCGCGCCGTCGGCCGCCAGATCCACCACGAAGCGCCCGGGCAGGCTGCCCACCGTCTCGCCGCCGGCCCCGTGGCCCGGGTGGGCGTGGGCGACCCCCACCAGCCAGCGCAGCGGGTTGAGGGGTGCGCCCCGGGGCTGAACGGGCGCTGGGCCGAGGCCCGCGTGGGTGTCGCCGCCCCGGGTCAACTGCAGATCGCTCAGCACCGCGTGGGCGGCGCTGACGGTCACCTGCCAGCCCTCGGCGGTGCTCACCGCGGCCAGGCCCGAGGCGTCCACCACCACGGCACGCTGCACCCGCGGCGCGTCCTGTGCCTCGTCGCATCCCGGGGTCAGGGTGGAAAGCAGCGCCCCCGCCAGGGCGCGGCGCGCCATGCGTTGTGGGCTTCCGAAGGTCCTCATTCGTCCGCTCCGTCCAGATCGAAGGTCAAGGTGAGCTGCGCGCCGAAGGGCGGCAGCGCGAAGGCGTGCAGGGCCGGCAGGGGATCGCCGGGGCCGCTGCGGTCCCAGCGCGAGGCGAACTGCCCCTCCAGATCGGCGTCCTGCCGGTTCAGCAGGTTCTCCAGGTCGAGGCGCAGGCTCGCTGCGCGGAACCGCCAGCCCAGGTGGGCGTCCAGGCGCAGCGTGGTGCCCGAGCGGGCGCCGTAGTTCAGCGGCCGCGGGCCCAGGTACTCGGCCCGCACGCCCAGCTGCAGCCCCTGGGAGCCCCCGTGGGCCACCCCGCCCGCCGCCCGCAGCCGCGGGGCGTTGGGCACGGGGGCGCCGTCGGCGGTGAACCGGGCGTCCACCCAGGCCACGTCTGCCCGCAGCCGCGCGGGCCCCAGGGCGGCCTGGCCGGCCAGCTCCACGCCCCGCCGCCGCGTGGCGCCGCGCTCCACGGTCAGCCCTGACGGGTGGTCGAAGAGGGCCTCGCGGGCGATGTCCACCTGGAACACCGCCAAGCTCAGCCGCGTGGGCCCGGGGCGCGCGGCCAGCCCCAGCTCCGCCTGATCCGCCACCACGGGCGTCAGCCCACCGGCCACCGCCTGCGCGGGATCGGGGGGGCGCAGGCCACGCCCCCAGGCGGCGAAGACGTCCAGCGGCCCCGGCCGCCAGGTCCCACGGATCCGGGGCGCCAGGGCCCAGGTCGCCGCGTCGGCCGGGGTGCCCGCCAGGTGGTCCTGCAGGGCCACCGCCCAGCCGTCCGCCCGGGCCCCGGCCGCCAGGGTCAGCGCGCCCGGCAGCGACGCCTCGCCCTCCAGGCCCACCCCGGCCCCGGTCAGGTGTTGGTCCAGATCTCGGCGGGGGATCGGGGTCGCGTCCTCGGGCAGGCCCGCCTCGGCCACCGAGGCCCAGGTGTGCCGTGCCCGACCGTGCAGCCGCAGTCCCAGCCGGGGCCCCGCCCAGCGCAGGTCGCCGCGCAGGCCCACCTCGGCCCGGTCGTCGCGCTGCACGCGCCGATCGCCGCCCACCGGATCCACCAGGAAGCCGGTGTAGTTCTCCTCCAGGCGCAGGCGCCGGGCGCGCACCCACACGCGACCGTCCAGCGCCACGGCCCCCCGGTGCAGGTGCCCCAGGGCCGCCAGCAGGGCCTGGTCGCTCTCGCCCGCGGTGTCGTCCGTGTAGCTGTCGTAGAAGCCCATCCGGCCGGCGCTCAGATCATCCCGGCGCACCGCGGCGGGCAGCTCGAACCGCGCGCTGGCCAGCCCCAGCAGCACGTCCAGCCCGTCCGCGATCTCGAGCTGCGCGAGCGCCGCGGCGCGGCGCGCGGCCCGCTGCTCGCCAAACCCCGGCGTGGCCACGGCCTCGCCCACGGCGAAGTCCCGGCTCCGGGCCCAGGTGGCGGCGCCACGCACCCGCCCGAAGCGGTCCACCTGGACGCTCGGGCGGAGGCCCGCGGGCGGGGTCAGCCGGAAGTCCACCCGGCCCGCGGTGGAGAAGTCCCCCTGATCCAGCATGAACGCGCCCTTGTTCACCCGCAGCGCCCGCACCGCCTCGGGGATCACCAGCCCCAGATCCACGTAGCCGTGGCCGTGCACGTTGCCCGGCTCGTTCAGCGGGATGCCCTGCAGGCACACCTCCAGGTCGCTGCCGTGCACGGCGTCGAACCCGCGCAGGAAGAACTGCGCGCCCTTGCCTTCGCCCCCGTGGCGGCTCACCGCCAGCCCGGGCGCCTGTCGCAGCAGATCGGCGGCGGACCGCGCGCGCACCTGATCCAGCGCCTCGCGGCCCACGGTGGTGGCGCCGGCGCTGGGGGCCGAGCGGCGGCCGCGCACGACGACCTGCGCGCCGTCGTGCCCCGCCGCGGGGCGCAGGGCCCCCAGGCAGATCACGGCGACGAGCACCGGTCGGTGCATGGTCGTCTCCATTGAATCAGATGAGGGTTCCAGGCGGTGGGCCCGTGTCAGGCGGGCGGGCCCCGCGCTGGCGCGCCCACCCACCAGCCGGGGCGGTGACCGGCGTGGGCCGCGCCCGCCCGGGCTCGGAAGGGTCGGCCCGGCAGCAGGGCCGGGCGTGGCAGGGGCGGCAGGGCGAGCAACGCCACCTTCAGGTGGCTGGGATCGTCGCCGCCGTGCACATGATCCTGCGCCGCCTCATGGGCTGGCGCCGCCGGGGGCAGCGCGAAGACGTCATCGGGACCCAGCGTGAACAGCGGCGCGGCGGTGGGAGCCTTTGGCGCGCTGTGGACATGCGGGCGGCCGCTCAGGTGCAGGCCGGGGCCGACCAGGAAGGTCAGGATCCAGGTGCAGACCAGCCACGGGGCCAGCCTGCGGTGGGGCGGGTGACGGCGCACCCGTGAATGGTGCGCGAGGGCGCCACAGCGGGGCAACGGCGTCGGCGCAGCGGTGCCCCGGACTGACGCAGCGCGTCGTACGGAAACCCCTGCGGAGCCTGGGCGGTCGCTTGCCAACCCTGGGCCGGGGTGCCATCCTCTGCGCCCCGTTGACCACGTTAGTGGTGTATGGCTGCGACCCAACCGCCCTTCGCTGGCCGCCCGCCCGTCGACCGGCCCAGCTCGCCGGACCTGCTGGTCGAGACCGTGACGCAGCAGCCCATCACCGGCCCGCTGTCCCTCGAGCCGCCCTCCCGGCCCCCCTGGGCGCTGGTGAGCCTGCTGGTGGTGCTGGGCCTGGCCGGGCTGCTGGGCGTCTTCCTCATGCCCAACGAGCCCGATCCGGCGCAGCCCGTGGCCTACGGCCTGCGCCTGGAGCGCCCCGACGGCACCGTGCTGGCCGGGGCGGCGATGCCGGGCGACACCGTGGTGCCCGTGGTGGTGGGCCCCGCCCCAGAGGGCGACGCACCCTTCGTCTACCTGCTGCGGCGCGACTATCAGGGCGTGGTCCATCGGCTGCATCCGGTCACCGGCGACACCCGCCTGCCCCGGCCCGATGGCAAGGGGCGGGTGAGCCTGCCGCCGCTCACCGTGCCCGACAGCAAGGGGGAGCTGCTGGTGCTGGTGATCAGCCCGGATCGGCTGGCCGAGCCCCAGATGGCGCTGTCGCGGCTGGCGCACGGGCGGACCCGGGCGCTGGTGGTGCGCCGCCCCCTGCGGGTCCAGGCGCCGCCCGCACAGCTCGCCGGGGACGCCGCGCCGCCCCCGCCTTGACCGCGGGGGTGACACACCTCGCCCGGCTGGCGTATCCATCGGGCGTCCCAGCGAACCCCAAGCCCCCCGAGGTCCCCATGAGCCACCCCAACCTGCACGAGCTCAAGTCCCGCGCCCAGTTCGAGGAAGTGGTCCTCGGCGCCGACAAGCCCGCCGTCATCGACTTCTGGGCGGAGTGGTGTGGCCCCTGCAAGGCCACGGCGCCCGGCTTCGCCGCCGCCGCGAAGGCGCTGGGCGACGAGGTCATCTTCGCCAAGGTCAACACCGAGGAGGTCCCCGATCTGGCGGCGGCCTTCAAGGTGCGCAGCATCCCCACCCTGGCAGTGATGTGGCGCGGCAAGGTCATCGACGTGCACATCGGCGCCACCGGCCAGTCGGGGGTGGAGTCCATCGCCAAGCGCGCCCTGCGTCGGGCCGATCGCGACCGCAAGAAGGAGGGCCTGCCCACCTCGAGCGCGGCGGGCGCCGACGGCGAGAGCGAGGGCGGTGAGGGCGGCCTGATGAGCAAGATCAAGGGCTTCTTCGGCGGCGCGGCCTGACCCTCCCGGGCGCGCCCCAGGCCGCGCGGCGTCCCCGGCGGGCGGTGGGCCGACCCACCGTCCGCCCCGCGCGGTCGAGCCTGGCGTCACGCCGACCCCACCCCCACTGGCCGTCACCCCGCCCGCGCCGTACCATCGCAGCGACGAGCGGCGGGAGGCCCCATGCGGTACGCACAGAGTCTGACGGTGGTGGCGCTGGCCCTGGCCTGGCCGGCGCTGGCCCAGGCCCAGCAGAGCGAGCAGCCCCCCTTCGAGTGCGACAACAACTTCGGCGCCTGCGGCACCCCCAACATGTCGGGCGGGGGCGGGGGTGGCGGGGGCGGCGGCTCGATCCTCATCGCCAACACCGATCTGGGTGACACCTACCAGAACGCCGACGACTTCGATGACGACGGCTGGGAGGATCCCCAGGACAACTGCCCCCGCGACCGCAACCCCGAGCAGGCCGACAGCGACGGCGACGGCGTGGGGGACGCCTGCGACAACTGCCTGGGCACCGCCAACGCCGATCAGGCCGATCTGGACGGCGACGGCGAGGGCGATCTGTGCGACGGCGATCGCGACGGCGACGGGGTGGAGGACGGGGCCGACAACTGCCCGGCGGTGCCGAACCCGGCCCTGGGGGGTGACGGGCAGCCCGATCTGGACGGCAACGGCGTGGGCGACGCCTGCGACGTCGATCTGGACGGCGACGGGCTGAACAACGGGGAGGATCCCTGCCCGATGAGCGCCGAGGTGGTGGATCCCGAGGGGCAGGCCGCCGCGTGCTTCCCCGACGCCGACGGCGACGGCATCAGCGAGCTTGATCCGCTGCGGCCCGACAACTGCCCCTTCGTGGTCAACGACGATCAGGCCGATCTGGACGGCGACGGGGTGGGCGACGCCTGCGATCCCGACGGCGACGGCGATGGCCTGGTGAACCGGCTGGACAACTGCCCCGGGCACCCCAACCCCGATCAGGCGGACGCCGATCGGGACGGCTGGGGCGACGTCTGCGACGACACCTTCTGCTTCACCGTGTTCGGCGACGCCGCGAACTGCCTGGATCCCGAGGCAGACTTCGCGGTCTACAGCCCCAACCTGATCACCTCGACGGGCACCTCGGTGCGGCTGCGGCTGTTCGCCAACCGGCAGAACCAGGCGTTCCGGTATGTGTGGACGGTGGCGTCGGCGCCCAAGGGCAGCCGGGCGGGCGTGAAGGCGGCGCGGGGGGCCGTGGCCGACTCCACCCCGTGGGAGTACCGCTACGACGAGGGCGCCGAGGCCCGGTTCGTGCCCGATCAGCCGGGGGAGTACGTGCTGCGGGTTCAGGCCGAGACGGTGCTGGAGGATCAGGTGACCCGCGAGATCAACGCCACGGCCACGTGGACCGCCACCCTGGTGGTGGACGGGCCCGCGCTGGCGGCGGCCGACGACGGCGGCTGCCAGGCCAGCCCGGGGCGGCCGACGCCCACGCCGTGGGGGCTGGCGGCGCTGGGCCTGCTGGGTCTGGTGGCGCGTCGGCGCCGCAAGGGGTCATGATCCCGCCGTGCGCCCCGCCCTGATCCTGATCGCCGCCCTGCTGGGCTGCACCGAGTCCACCCTGCAGCCCGTGCCGCCGCCGCTGCCGCCGCCGCTGGACGACCGGCTGCAGATCGTGGGCGAGGTGTGCACCGAGCCCGCCGACGTCAGCCCCTTCCCCGTGAAGGTGCTGTTCGTGGTGGATCAGAGCACCTCGCTGCAGTGCACCGACAGCCGCAACCGCCGCTACAACGCGCTGGCACGGGTCATCGACGATCTGCTGCCGCTGCCCAACCTGAGCTTCGGCTTCGTGGGCTTCGCGAGCTGGTCGCGGGTGCAGGACTTCACCCGGGACCGGGGCGCGCTGCGGCCGCTGACGGATCCAGGCCAGGGGCTGGGGCCCGCCACCGACTACCAGGGCGCGCTGGCCTCGGCGGTGCGGCTGCTGGAGCAGGACATGGTGGAGGTGGGGCCCGCGGAGCGCGCCCGCACCCGCTACGTGGTGGTGTTCGTCAGCGACGGGGTGCCCGAGCCCCGCTGCCGGGCGGGCTGCGAGGATGACGGTGCCCGCTGCGCCAACGGCGCCGACGACGACGGCGACGGACAGGTGGACGGCGCCGATCCCGACTGCGCGAACCTGGACGACGCCAGCCTGCGACCCGACGTGCTGTACGGGGTGTGCAACACCGATCAGGTGGTGCCCGACGACGTGTACGTGGATCTGGCGGGCCGCTGCCCGGCCTACAACCAGCCCCAGCAGATCCTGGAGCGGGTGGACGATCTGGTGGCGCTGGAGCGGGTCTACTCGGCGGGCGACGTGGTGCTGAACACCGTGTTCCTGTCGGCGCCGCAAGAGGTGATCACCTCGGTCTGCGGCGACGCGGCGGCGGCCTTCGGCTACGCGGCCGAGCCCGCGCGGGCGCTGCTGCAGGGCATGGCGCGGGCGGGCGGCGGCGTGTTCCGCGACGTGAACCTGGAGGTGGAGGACGACACCTTCCTGAGCTTCGACTTCGCATCGCTGCGCTCGCCGTACTTCGTCACCGAGTTCGTGGCGCAGAACCAGAGCGCGCGGCCAGGGGCCAGCGACGCGCCGGCGGCGCCGGACACCGATCACGACGGTCTGACAGACGCCGAGGAGCGGGCGCTGGGCCTGCAGCCCCTGCTGGCGGACAGCGACCGCGATCCCGCCACCGGCGAGGTGGTGGGCGACGGCTACAGCGATCTGTTCGAGGTGCGCCTGGCGGCCCGCGGCTTCGACCCCAAGGATCCCACCGCGCCCGCCCAGCCCTGCGAGGGCACCGGGGACGCTGACGGCGACGGCCTGCGGGACTGCGAGGAGCGCTTCCTGGGCACGGGGGTGCGCCAGCCCGACACCGACGGCGACCGGCTGGTGGACGGCCTGGAGCTGCGGGTGGGCACCGATCCGCTGGTGGCCGATGCCGATCTGGATCCTGACTTCGACGGGGTGATCACCCGCGACGAGATCCGCGCGGGCACCGATCCGTTCACGCCCGACGCCGAGCGCTTCCGGCGGGATCCCGTGCGCGCGGCCTTGGAGGATCACGGCGAGGTGCCCGTGCCCGACCGCGAGGACGGCACGCCGGTGATGCGCCACTGCTACGGCTTCAACGTCGAGGACGTGCGCCTGGCCACCACGGTCCAGCCGCGGGATCGGGGCCGCAACCGGGTGTACCTGACGATGGCCGGTGAGCCCGTGGGGGCGGCGGCGGGCCGCGGGGCGGTGCGCCGGGCCTGCGTCGAGGCCGTGTACGTGGACGGCGGGCGCAAGGTGCCCGCCAGCGGCGTCATCGACGTGTCGCAGCGGGGCTGGGACGCGCTGCAGGCGCGGCTGGACGACCGCTTCGACGCGCTTGCGAGCTGCATGGGCTTCACCGAGCCGCGGCTGATGCGGCGCTTCGATCTCGAGGATCTGTTGCGGGCCTGCGTGGGCCCCAGCCTGCCCGTGGGGGGGTTCCTGTTCCAGCAGGAGGAGCTGCGGACCCTGCTGCGCCAGCTCCTGAGCCGGGATCTGACGGTGAAGGGGCCGGTGCACCCCAGCGACCTGTTCTGGCCCATCGAGCAGTTTGATCCGGCCCAGCACTGCTTCCAGCCCTGGGCCTACGAGCGCCTGCAGGCCCTGAGCGAGGTGCTGCTGGAGGTCTGCCAGGCCTGCCCCGCGGTGACCACCGGTCGCTACGACATGGCGGTCCCGGACGCCGGCGCGGACGGGGGCGCCGACGGCGGGCCCGACAGCGCGGCCGGGGATCCCGAGTGAGCCGGCCTTGGCCTTGGCGGCTGGCCGCCGCCCTCGTGGCGCTGCTGGTGTGCGCCTGCACCGACGCCGAGCTGGAGGAGATCCCGACGCCGCCGCCACCGCCGCGCGACGATACGCTGCGGGTGGACGGCGCCCTGTGCACCCGGCCGCCCGACGCCCTGGAGTTTCCTCTGCGGGTGCTGTTCCTGGTGGACGGCAGCGAGAGCATGGAGACCACCGATCCGGTGGATCCCGCCACCGGGGAGACGCGCCGGCAGGCGGCGGTGCGCGAGACCTGGACGCGGCTGCTGCAGGGCAGCGAGGGGGCGGTGAAGGTGGGCATCGCCCGGTTCAGCGCCCAGGCCCAGAGCCGCACGGTGGTGGATCTGGACGGCGATGACCTGCCCGAGAGCTTCTTCAGCGACGACCCGGCGGTGCTCGAGATCGCCACCCAGGCGCTGGCGGCCACGGACCGCACCACCAACTACCTGAACGCCCTGGATGAGGCGTACTTCGAGCTGCGCACCGAGATGTTGCGGGCCGACGAGGAGGCCTTGTCGCGCAGCCGGTATGTGGTGGTGTTCCTCAGCGACGGCCTGCCCGACGAGGCGGGCGCCGAGGGTCGGCGCAACACGGCGGGGGCCATCGTGGACGCGGTGGGTGGGCTGCAGGATCTGGCCGATCTGTTCGGTGTGCCCGAGTTCGCCTTCCACACCGTGTACCTGTCGGCGGGGCAGGGGCCCGCGCTGGACCAGGCGGCCCAGGATCTGTTGGGCGCCATGGCGCAGCGGGGCGGGGGCAACTACCGCAGCGTGCCCAGCGGGGAGCGGCTGGACTTCCTGGGCCTGGACCTGGCGCGCATCCGGCGGGTGTTCCGGCTGCGGTCGCTGGTGGCGGTGCACCAGCACCTGCTGCTGGACGCGGCCCAGGTGCCGCCGGCGCCGCTGCCCGCGCCCACGGGCTTCAAGGATGTGGACGGCGACGGACGCCCGGGCTGTGGCGATCCGCTGGTGGACTCGGACGGCGACGGGCTGGCGGACGTGCGGGAGCGGCTCATCGGCAGCGACCCGGCCGATCCCGACACGGACCGCGACGGTGTCCGCGATCGCATCGAGTGGGCGCTGGGCCGCAGCGGGCTGGACCCCCTGGACCCAACCGACACGGGCTGCCGGGTGCTGGACCAGGTGGTGGACCGGCCCGACTGCGGTGACGCCGATGGCGACGGGGTGTGCGACTGCGGGGTGGACAGCGAGGACCTGGACGGCGACGGCCGCTGCGACGACCCCGACGGCGACGGCGACGGCCTGAACGACTGCGAGGAGATCTACCTGGGCACCAGCCGCACGGCCGTGGACACGGACGCCGACGGGCTGCCCGACCTGCTGGAGTTCCGCGCGGGCACCAGCCCCGTGCAGGCCGACGGCCGGGGCGATCTGGACTGGGACCACACCGACAACGCGCTGGAGGCCACCACCCTGGGGGATCCGCGCTGCGACGACGCCGCCGCCCGCTCCCAGGTGGCCCTGGGCTGGCAGCTCGAGGATCTGGGCCTGGAGGGTGAGCGCAACTGCGCCCGGTTCACGGTGGATCGCATCACCCTGCTGCCCACCGCGGGGGCCGATCCCGGGCTGAACCGGGTGCTGTTCTTCGCGGGCGAGGGGGCCTTTGACGAGCGCGACGCCTTCGCGGGCTGGCGGGTGGCCTGCGTCGAGGCCCGCTACCTGCTGGCGGGCGCAGGGGGGGACCTGAAGTCGCCGCCCTCGGGCCGGCTGCGCCTGGCCGACGACGACTTCGTAGATGCCCGGGCGTTTGATCCGGTCGAGCACTGCGTGCGGGGGTTCTGATGGGGCGCGCCCCGTGGTGGCTGGCGCTGGCGTGGGCCCTGTGGGCGTGCGAGGGCGAGCCTGAGGTGGCCGCGCTGCCCGACGACGGGCTGCCCAACGCCCCCGTCTGCGACTTCGACGACAGCCAGGGCCCCGAGTCGGCGCTGCCGCCCCTGGGCGCCGAGCCCGTCACCGGCCAGCTCTGCCCCGTGGAGGACAGCGACTGGTATCCGCTGACGGTGCCCGGGGGCCACGGGCTGGTGTCCGTCGCCCTGGCCATGGACACCCCCATCTCGCCGGTGGAGCCGGTGTACGCCCTGCGGCGGCAGGGCCCCGAGCTGCCGGTGGTGGCCACCCCGGGCAGCGTGGATCCGGGGCAGGCCCTGGCGCTGACCCACTGCGTGGCCCCCGGCGACTACTGGCTGGTGGTGCGCGACCAGAACGACGACGCGCAGGATCGCCGCAACCGCTACACGCTGGCGGTGAGCACCGCCCCCGATCCCGATCCGCAGGAGCCCGACGGCAGCCCCGAGCTGGCCCAGCCCCTGGCCAGCGGGCAGGCCGTGGAGAACCGGCTGGCCTGCCGCAGCGACGAGGACTGGTACGCGGTGGTCGTGGGCGAGCAGCCCGTGCTGCGGGTGAGCCTGACCATGCCCGTGGCCACCCTGCAGCCCCGGCTGCGGCTGGTGACCGGCGACGGGCGCACCCTGCTGGACGAGACGAACCTGGGCGGCGCCCGGGTCGAGACCGTGCTCACCCGCACGTTGGCCGTGCGTGAGCCGGGCACGGTGTACGTGGTGATCAGCGACGACGACGGCGCCGACAGCGATCCCGCCGTGGCGTACCGCCTGCAGGTGGATCTGGGCGACGAGCGGGACGCCAACGAGCCCAACGACCGCGCCGGCGAGGCCCACGACCTGCTGGCGCTGACCTGCGGCGGCGACTGGAGCGAGTGGCGGCAGGTGGAGGGCACCGTGGCGGCGCCGGGGGATCCCGACTGGTTCCGGCTGCCCGTGGACGGCTGCGACCGCGGCCTGATCGAGGCCGAGCTGACGCTGGACGAGGGGGGCCTGTCGGCGGCGGAGCGCCAGGCCCTGCAGGCCCGGTTGCAGCTCGCGCTGGCGCTGGTGGTGGCGCACCCCGGCAGCCCGTGCCAGGGGGACGACCAGTGCCGGCTGCTCAGCGATGGCTGCCGCAGCGGCTGGGACTGCGCGGGCTTCGGCAACACCTGCGCCGCCGAGGGCCGCTGCGCCGGCGCCGCCGCCTGCACCAAGGAGGGGCGCTGCGGGGCCTTCCGGGTGGAGCGGCGCTTCACCCCTGCCGCCGAGGGCGCGGCCCCGCATGCCGTGCGGCTGAGCGCCCCGCTGGAGGGCCAACGCCTGGCGTATCTGCGGGTGAGCGACGTGGGCGCCGACGGCTTCGATCCACAGCGCCTGTACCGCTTGCGGGTGCGGGTGCGCACCGATCCCGACGTGAACGAGCCCAGCAACCTGTACGCCCCGGTGCTGCTGCGCAGCGATCCCGCCGACGTACAGGTGGCGCAGGCGCGGGCGAACAACTGGGTGCCGGTGCACGCCTGCGGAGCGGCGGCGCCCCAGCCCAAGGGCGTGCTCGACATGGCGCCCGAGGACATGGCGCCCGAGGACATGGCACCGCGGGACATGGCGTCCGCGGCGGATCAGGCCGTGCCGGACCGCGGCCCGCCGGATCGGGGCCCCCCCGACCTGGGCCCCGCAGACCAGGGGGCGCCCGACCGGGGGCCCGCGGACATGGCGTTGGATCGGGGCCCGCAAGACATGAGCCCGCAGGACATGCGCCCGCCCGACATGAGCCCGCAGGACATGAGCCCGCCCGACATGGGCCACATGGGGATCCCCGGGCTGGTGGAGGGCTGCTGCGGCCCCGCCGATTGGATCGAGGGCTCCATCGGCTACGAAGGTGACCAGGACTGGTACGCCTACGCCCACCCGTGCCCGGGGCAGGACTGCATGGTGCGTATCCGCTACGAGGTCGAGGGCGGCCCGGTGGATCCGTTCTGGCAGGTCTTCCGCGGTGAGGCGCTGTGGTTCGACACGGTGCTCCCGGCCGAGGAGCTGCCCGAGCAGCCGCCGCGCCAGGGCAGCTTCGGCGGGCTCGCGGCGCAGGACCAGTGCTTCTACGCCTTCCAGGGCCACCGTGGGGGGCGCGACGCCCCGTTCTTCTACGCGCTGCGCATCCGCGACCTGCTGCCCCAGGTGGACTGGGCGCCCGGCCAGCGCTACCGCTTCTGCGTCGAGAAGATCGCCGACGGCTGCGCGGCGCCCCCCTGCGCCCTCGCGCCCAACGGCGAGTGCGACACCCCATGAGGCGGCTGCTGGCCCTGTGTGCGCTGCTGGCCCCGGTCGGCTGCGAGGTGGATCCCGATCCCTACGCGGCGGCCGACGCCGCGGTGCCCCGCCGTCGGCCCGCCCCGCCCCGCAACCGCTGGACCACCGGCCTGGTGCAGCCCGACAACGTGGGCCGCCAGCCCGAGCTGGCGCGAGCCCCCGACGGCACCCTGGGCCTGGCCTACTTCGAGGTGGACGGCATGCCCGGCGACGCCTGCGACGCCGACGGCGGCGACGCGGTGCGCTACGGCCTGCGCTACGCCGAGCTGCTGCCGGGCACCGACACCTGGGTCACCCAGGCGGTGGCCAGCAGCCTGACCCTGGGCCAGCCCGTGGGGGTGGACGTGGCCTTCGAGGCCGACGGCACGCCGGTGCTGGCCACCCTGACCGGCGAGGCCCTGCGCCCGCCGGCGGTGATCTCGGCCTACTGCGGCGGCCACGACGCTGGCCTGTACCGCCGGGCGCCGGCGGGCTGGGCCCTGGAGACGGTGGTGCAGTCCTCGGACGAGGCCGCCACGGGCGACGCCGCCAGCGACTTCGGCGAGGTGGTGGGCCAGTGGCCGGGGCTGGCCCTGGGGCCCGACGGCGCCGGCTTCCTGGCTTACAAGGACGTGCACGCCGGCAGCATCCAGCGCGACGACCGGATCCGGGCGGACCTGGAGCTGGCCGAGCGCGGCGACGGCGGCTGGCGGGCCCTGCCGGTGGACTGGGGCAAGGGGGCAGGGGACTTCAACGCCGTGGCCATCGCTCCCGACGGGCGGCCGCTCATCGCCTACCACAACGACGTGGAGGACAGCGCCGAGCGCGGCCTGTGGGTGGCCCACGTGGCGGCGGACGGGGCCGTCACCCGCGCCCGCCTGTACGAGGGCGCCGCCACCGACGGCCCCAGCGTGGCGGTGCACCCGCAGACGGGCGAGGTGCTGGTGGCCTGGTACGACGCCAACGAGGGCCGCCCCTACCTGGGCCGCCTGGCCGAGCTGGGTCGCCTGGCCGACGCCGACGCCTGGGCGCTGGAGGCCATTGGCGATCCACGCTTCGACGAGGGCTACCACCCCCGGGTGGCGGTGGATCCGCAGCAGGGCTACGTGGGCGTGGCGTACTACCGCTGCGTCGAGGCCCGGCTGGGGCTGGGCGACTGCGAGCCGCAGGCCGACGCCGTGGTCTTCGCCTGGTTCATCGAGGGCGAGTGGGAGCGCGAGGTGGTGGCCTCGGGGGGATCGGGCTTGTGCGGCATGGACCCCGGGCTGGCCTTCGACGCCGACGGGCTGCCGGTGGTGACCTACGCCTGCAGCCGGGCGGTGGGCGACGGCTTCGAGCTGCGCATGGAGTGGGCCCGCCGCGAGGTCCTGCGGTGAAGGGCGCGTGGGTGCTGGCATTCGCGCTGGTGGCGTGCGGCGATGACACCAGCGAGGCCCCGCGCCTGACGGGCAGCGTGGCCCGCGTCTACCCCCTGGACTTCGCCACCACCCGCGCCCGGCTGGGGACCACCGAGCTGGCCATCCAGTACGTGGCCTCCGGGGGCGCCGTGCCCGTGCAGGTGGTGGTGGACCTGCAGGCCTGCCCCGTGGCCGGGCCGGGGGCGCTGGACCTGACCGCCTGCGGCACCGTGCTGGGCAGCCGCGGCGCCAGCGACCTGCCGCCCTTCGTGCGCGGCGCCCTGCGGCTGGAGACCTACGCGCCCACCGCCGGGGCCCGGGTCGCCGGTGACTTCGACGCGGTGCTTGCCGTGGCCGACGGCCGCGAGTTCACCGTACGCGGCGCCTTCGCGGCCGCCCTGGAGTTGGTGGAGTAGGTTCACGGGCCGCTGCGTGTGTTGCTAGGCTCGTCTCAGGCGACTGGGAGGCCATCGGGTGCACATCAACTCAGAGTCGGTACGCGCGAACTGGGCCGCTGCGCCCAGGTGCGTGCGCGAGCCCTACGATCGTTTCTGCCATGACCCCCACGAGATCCGTTGGGGGCTGGGGTTGGTGAAGGCGCTCGTGAAGTATCTCGTGGCGGTACAGGCGCCTGAGGCGCTCGCCCACGGGAACCACGATGTGCGCAAGGCGCTGAAGCCGCTGCTGCGGTTTGACGGCCGGCCCACCCTGAACCTGTGGATCCGCGCGTCCGGGGTGCTCGCCGAGCGGGTCATGCGGGCGGACGGTTGCCTCAGCCGCCCGGCGGCGCGCTGGCTGATCGGGGAGGACCTGCGCCCCACGCCCATCCTCGCCCGACTCGAGGAGATCCCTGGCGAACGGGCGGAGTACGCCCACGCCGCGGTCGAGATCGATGTCACATCGCCTGAAGCCAAGGAGACCTACGTCGGACAGACGCTCCCGATCCTCGAGGCGCTGGTCTGCCACGCTGACTTCTTCAGGGCGCTGCCGATCTTTGTCCTGTCAGAGCGGATGGGAGGTTTTCGGGTCCGTCGGCTCGCGGGCGGCCCGGACCGTCCGGTCGACGTGGATCGCCGCTGGTGGTCCGTCAGTGAGCCGGTGCTCCTCGGCGAGGACGACCGCGTGGTGTCACTCGCGCCCTTCCTCAGTGGGGAAGCGCGCCGTGCTCTGCCAGAGCTGCGCTTGCTGTCCGATCTGCGTTCCAGCCGCGTGTGCTTCGACGAGCCCACGGGCGAAGGCACCTTTGAGCCCACGGAGGCTTGGTGCCGGCAGTGGCGGCTCGAAGGTGGCCTGAAGAGCCCCGGAGCGCCCAAGCGGGTGACGGGGCTGTTCGACGCGGTCCGGGAGGTGTTCCTGGCGCCGCCCGATGAACCCGCGGTGCCCACGGTGGTTCGGTCGTGGGACCCCGATCCCGGCGACCGGGCCGGCATCCACGCGGCGCTCTGCTTCGGGCGCGGTGGGGATGTCTCGGCCCAGGAGGTGGAGCAGCTCATCCAGCGGCCACCGACCGAGATCGCCATGTTGCCCCGGATTGACGCCATCGCGCCCGCCCGAGTGGAGCGTCACCTGCAAGTTGAGTTCGAGGCGCTGCGAAGCCTGATGCTCGGCCCCAGCCTGGACTATGAGACCTGGCTGACGGGCATGGCGGACCCACGCCGGGCTGAGCGCTTCAAGCTCGACCCCAGGGTGTTGGTGGTCGGTGCCGGGGCCGCCGTTGGGGCCGCTCTGGGCCAGGCCGCCAGTCGCATCCTGGGAGGCCGCAGCGGGGGCCGGGCGACCGCGGCGGGGGCGGTGATGGGGGGCGGCCTTGCCTTGCTCGGTCACTTGCTTGCCGGTCCTGAGCGGATGGATCGGGAGGACGCCGAGGAGAGGATCCATCGGTACCTGGGGTCGCTGCTTCAGCGCCCCCAGCGCGAGCAGCTCCGGGCGGTGCGCGGCGTCCTGTCCGGCCTGCTCGCCGTGACCAGCGAGTCGGAGCGTCGCGTCCTCTACACGGCTCGGGGCGCGGGGCTGTCGCTGGTCCACACGGCGCGGGCCGTCGACGGCGGCGTGGCCGTGGGCCAGCCGGCGGTCGCCGTGCCGCTCATGAGCGCGTTGGTCGAAGACGTCCAAGAGGCATGGTGCCGGGCCGGGCTCATGGCCCGCGCGGGGGTCGTACGGACCGATGACCGGGGAGCCATGTTCGGTCTGGACGCGGGGGGGCAGGTGACTGCGGTCGCGGTGGTTCAGGACGCTCTGCCGTTCAACGCGCCGCGCATGGGGGGTTGGCGCCGCGGCGTCAACCCCGTGCTGCCCTCCGGGGTGCCGGTCGGCGTGACCGATGGTTGCCAGTGGCGCTGGTTCGGCTGAGCCGACCCGGCGACCCCGCCGTCAGGCCGCCTGGACCTGCCAGCCGTCGGCCAGGATCGCCGCCAGGGGCCGGGGGCGCGCCAGCGCGTAGCCTTGGGCCGTGGGGAAGGCGTGCTCGCGCAGGGTCTGCAGCGTAGAAGGGTCCTCGACGCCCTCGGCGGTGAGCCGCAGGCCCGTCTGCCGCGCGAAGGTGACCATGGCGTCCAGGGCAGCCCACTGGGCGGGGCGCCCCGCGCGCAGCGCGGCCACGTGCAGCCCATCGATCTTCATGCGGTCCACGGGCACTTCGTGGAGCTGCGCCAGCCGCAGGCAGTCCAGGCCGGCGTCATCGAGCGAGATGGAGATCCCCGTGGCGCGCAGCGCCGCCATGCGGGTGAGGAGCTCGGGCAGCTCAGGGTGGTCGAGCGCCTGGCTGGGGAACTCCACCTCCAGCCGCGACAAGGACACGCCGGCGCGGTCGGCCGCGTCGCGCAGGGCGGGGAGCAGGTCGGGATCCAGCAGGTTGCTCGGGGTGAGGTTCACCGACACCTGGGGCACGCCCAGGCCCGCCTCGTCCAGCGCCGCCAGCGCCGCGAGGGCCTGGTTCACCACGTGGCGGCCGAGCTGCGCCGCCAACCCCGCCGCCTCGAACAGCGGCACGAAGGCCTGGGGCGACACGGCGCCCAGCTCGGGATCGGTCCAGCGGGCCAGGCACTCGGCGCTGACCAAGGCGCCCGTGGCCAGGTCCACCTGGGGCTGCAAGACCACCTCCACCCGCCCTTCGGCCAGGGCGCGCTGCGCGGCCTCCCGCAGGGCGCGGGTTCGCTCGACGCGGCGGGCGACGTCGGCCGACGCAAAGTGACTCCGGCCGCCGCCGTCGCGCTGGGCGGCGTCGCAGGCGGCTCGCGCGGCGTGCAGCACATCGGCCTTGTCGGTGGCGTCGTCGGGCAGGAAGGCCACTCCCACGCTGATGCGCGGCTCGAATTGCCAGGCGCCGTGGCGGACGGTCTTGCCGATCAGCCGATGCACCTCGGCCAGCCGCTGCCCCAGCGCCACCGGATCGCAGACCCGCTCTACCAGGGCGACGAAGTGGCCGTGGCCCAGGTAGCCCAGGTCGTCGCACTGCCGGAAGGCGCTGAGCAGGCGCCGCCCCACGGTGTGCACCACCAGGTCTTGAGCGGCCGGCCCCAGCGAGGCGCGCAGCCGTGGCAGGTCGTCGAGCGCCACATGCACCACGCCCAGCCGCTCCCCCGTGCGCTCGTGGCGGTGGGTGGCGGCCCGGAGCTGCGCCGCGACCGCGGGCGCCTTGGCCAGACCGGTGACGGGATCGCGGGTGAGCTGGACCCGGCGATCGGTGAGGCGCTGGCGCAGGCTGCGGGCGTCCTGAAGGTGGGCCCACAGCCGGCCCCCGTCGTCGTCCCGGCGCTCCAACCGCACCGTGACCGGGATGGGATCTCCACACGGCGACGGGAGGGTGATCGCGCCCTGCCACACGCCATCGCGGTGGGCGCACTGCAGGCCGTCGAAGACCAGGCTGGCTTCGCCCTGGCCCGTGCACAGCTCCCCCAGATGGTGACCCCCCAGCAGCTCGGGGGCACGCCCCAGCAGGGCCAGCAGCCCGGGACTGACCTGGTCGACCCGGCCCCGGTGATCCAGCCGCACGATGGGGTCGCTGGCGGTCGCCAGCGTGCGCTCCACCCGCCCCCGGGCGTCCTGGCGGCCCAGGGTGTCCAGCTCGAGCTGATCGAAGACGGGGTGCAGGTCGAAGGGCACCAGGAGCTGGGCGCGGTCGCGCACCTGCTTCAGCCAGCGCAGCGTGCTCAGCCCGTCGCAGCGCCCCTGAAGCAGGTCGTCGAGATCTGCGGGCCGCCAGGGCGGTGGGCCGTCGAGATCTGCCGCCACGCGGGTGAGCAGGCGCACCAGCAGGTCGCTCTCTTCGCGGGTGGCCAGGTGCCCCATCTCGAGCGCCATGCGCAGATCTGCCGGATCCGCGCCCAGCGGCGTGTGTTGGCCCGCTGCTCCCATGCTGTCCCTCCACAGCTGCTTGACACTTAGTGGCGAAGGCCCGCAAACGCAAGCGCCGCGCAGGTCGGCCCCACGCGCACCCGCCGTCATCCCCTTGACGACGCCCCCGCGGTTTTCGTGCGCCCCTCCTGGGACCCGTGGGCTACCCTTTTTGCATGAAGTGGAAATTGTCATCGGCGGTGGCCCTGCTGGGCCTTTGTGTGGTGAGCGCGGCCTATGGTCAGGCCAACCTGTACGGCCACCAGGGGGGCCCCGCGGGCTTTGGCGTGCAGGTGCTCGCCAACGGCGACAACGGGCTGCGCACCTTCCAGGCCACGGGCTTCCCGCTGGGGCTCTCGGTGGACGGCGGCGCGACGAAGGTCACCAACCTGAACCTCGGTATGGACGGGCTGGTCGTGTTCGATCAGGACGTGCCCTCCGGGCCCATCAGCGGCTTCGCTGCGCCGCCCGGCCCGGCCGTGGCGCCCTTCTGGGCCGACATCGACACCACCCAGGGTGGCGCCGCCGGCGAGAACGCGGTCTACGGCACGCGCGGCTTCGGCTTCGCGTTGGTCACCTGGCACCAGGTGGGCTATGCAGCCGGCGGGGTCGATCGGCGCAACAGCTTCCAGGTGCTGATCTGGCAGACGCTGGCCAACGACCCCAACGACTTCCAGGTGGAGTTCCGCTACGGCCAGTGCGAGTGGAGCGTGGCCGACGGCGACGGGGGGCTGAACGGCCTTGCGCCTGCGCCGGGCGTCGGGTCCAGCGCGCGGGTGGGCCTGCTGGCGTTCCCGCGGGGCGAGCTGCGGCACCCGGCCTACGACAACCCGGCCCTGGCGGTGAACGAGCCCCCGGTGATCCCCCCGCCGGCCAACAGCCTGTGCGCCGGCAGCAATGTGGGCGTGCCCGGGGTCTGGCGCTTCGCGGTGCGCGCGAGCGTCCCGGTCGACGGCTGTGACGCGGCCTGCGTGGCGGACGTGGACGGCGACGGCATCCCCGGCGACATCGACAACTGCCCGTTCACGGGCAACATCGATCAGGCCGACGCGGACGGCGACGGCGTGGGCGACGCCTGCGCGCCTGCGGCCGACACGGACGGCGACGGGGTGCCCGACGCCCTCGACAACTGCGTCCAGGTCTTCAACGCCGACCAGACCGACACCGACGGCGACGGCTCAGGCGACGCGTGCGATGTGGACGGCGCCGCGGGCGACACGGACGGCGACGGGGTGCCCGACGCGGCCGACAACTGCCCGTTCGTGCCGAACCCCAACCAGGCGGACACCGACGGCGACGGCGTGGGGGACCTGTGTCCCTTGATCGACCTGGACGTGGACAACGATCGGATCCCCAACGCGGTGGACAACTGTCCGCAGGTGTTCAACCCGGCCCAGACCGACAGCGACGGCGACGGGGCGGGCGACGCGTGCGATCCCGTGGCGCCGCCGGCGGACGCGGACGGCGACGGGATCCTCGACGCCGTGGACAACTGCCCCCTCTTGGCCAACGCCGACCAGGCCGACGCCGACGCTGACGGCTCGGGGGACGTGTGCGACCCGCCCGACGCGGATGGCGACACGATCCTGGACGCGGTGGACAACTGCCCGCAGGTGGCCAACGCCGACCAGGCCGATGCCGACGGGGACGGGGCGGGCGACGCTTGCGATCCGATCCTGCCCCCCGCAGACGGGGACGGGGACGGGGTGCCGGACGGGATCGACAACTGCCCGCAGGTGGCCAACGCCGATCAGGCCGATGCCGATGTGGACGGCAGCGGCGACGCCTGCGACGCCCCCGAGGGGCCCGTGGACGGGGACGGGGATGGCATCGGCGACGCCGTGGACAACTGCCCGCTGATCGCCAACGTGGAACAGACGGACGTGGACGGCGACGGCGCCGGCGCGGCCTGCGATGACGACGATGACGGCGACGCCGTGGCCGACGCGGAAGACAACTGCCCCGGCGTGCCCAACGCCGATCAGGCCGACCTCGATGGCGACGGGCAGGGGGATCGCTGCGACGACGACGTGGACGGTGACGGCGTGCCCGACGCTCAGGATCCTTGCCCGGCAGATGGCGCTGACGGCGGCACGGACAGCGACGGCGATGGCATCGGCGATGCCTGCGACGATGATCGGGACGGCGACGGCGTGATCAACGCGGTGGACGTCTGCCCCGATCTGCCCGATCCGCGCCAGCTCGACGCCGACGGCGACGGGATGGGCGACCGCTGCGATCCCGATCTGGACGGCGACGGGGTGGACAACGCCGCCGACAACTGCGGGCTGGTGGCCAACGCCGACCAGGCCGATGCCGACGGCGACGGCAGCGGCGACGCCTGCGACGTGGATCGGGACGGCGACGGCGTGTTGGACGCCGTAGACAACTGCCCGGGCGTGGCTGCGCCCGATCAGGCCGACCGGGACGGCGACGGGCTGGGCGACGCCTGCGATCCCGACGCCGACGGCGACGGGGCCGACGACGTGGACGACAACTGCCCCGGGGTCGACAACCCCGACCAGGCGGACCTGGACGGCGATGGGATCGGCGACGCCTGCGACCCCGATCAGCTCGGTTCCAGCGGGGCGGCCCTGGGCGCCTGCCCCGATCAGCCCGGGGTGACCCTGGTGGACAGCGACGGCGACGGCCTGGGCGATCCCTGCGACGAGGACGACGACAACGACGGCGTCGCCGACTTGGACGACAACTGCCCCTACGCCGCCAACGAGGATCAGGTGGATCTGGACGGCGACGGGGTGGGCGACGCGTGCGACGGCGACGTGGACGGCGACGAGGTCCCGAACCAGAGCGACAACTGCCCGTACGTGCCCAACCCCGATCAGTCGGACGTGGACGACGACCAGCGCGGCGACGCCTGCGAGGGCGTGGACGGCGACTACGGCTTCGCGCTGCAAGGGGCGGGCTGCGACCAGGGCGGGCACGGCTCGGGCGGGGGCGGCGCGCCGCTCCTGTTCGCCTTGCTGGCGTTGGGCCTGCGCCGGCGGCGCGCCCGGTGAGGGGGCGGGCCGCGCGGCGGATCGCGCTCTGGGCGGGCCTCTGCGCCACGCTCGGGGCGATGCCGGCGGGGGCGCAGAACCCCGATCCCAACATCAACCGGACCCCGGCCTTCCAGCTCGAGCACTTCGAGCCCCTGCCGGATCCGGCGGTGAACGTCTTCAACGTGGCGGGCGCGGACGTGCGGCCCCACGGCGCGCCGAGCGTGGGCGTGCTGTGCCACCACGCCAGGCGGCCGGCCATCATCGACCCCGAGGCGGGCAGCGACGCGGTGGCGCTGTCGAGCGTGACCCGCTGCGAGCTGCTGGGCTCCATCGGCCTGTTCGGGGTGGGCAGCCTGGCGGTGGCCCTGCCGCTGGTGGTGGATCAGCAGAGCCCCGATCCCTCGTTCTTCAACCTGTCCTCCCAGGACTTCGACCGGGTGGTGGCCGGCGATCTGCGGGTGATCCCCAAGGTGCAGCTCTTCGAGCGCACCGGGTTCGGCCTGGCGGGCGCCGTGCTGACCCCGCTGCACTTCCCCACCGGCGACGGCACGACCCTGAACTCGGGGGACGGCGTGCAGGTGGAGGTGCGGCTGGCGCTCGACTGGCGGCACAAGGGTTGGCAGGTGGCGGGCAACCTGGGCTTTCGGCTGCTCAACCCGCTGCAGCTCCACAACGTCATCCTGGATGACGCCGTGCGCTGGGGCCTGGCGGCGCGCGGCCCCACCGGCGTGGACGGGCTGACGGCCCTGGCCAGCGTGTACGGCACGGTGAACACGGGCCAGAACCTGAACCCGCGCGACCTGGAGCAGGTCCAGGATGACGGCCGCAACGACCCGGCCGAGGCCCTGGCGGGGATGGGCTACGCGCTGCCCTGGGCCGATCTGCAGGTCCGGCTGGCGGCCAGCGTGGGCCTGAACAACGGCATCGGGGCGGCGGACTGGCGCGGCCTGCTGGGCCTGGACTGGGTGCCGCCCGGCGACGGGCCCTACCAGGGCACGGCCTGGGGCGAGGCCCGCGGCCCGCGCGTCTTGTGGCAGGCCATCCTGCTGGTGCCCGCCTTCGTCGGGGTGGGCCCGTTCGTCGCCCGGCGGCGCTCGGCCAGCACCGCCGACGCCGTGCTCAGCGTGGAGTCCTCGACGGCGGGCGAGGCGGCCGACGTGGTGGTCACCCTCGAGGCCGGGCAGGCCAGCGCCTTCCCGCGGCCCGACGTGGGCGACGCGGGCTTCCTGAGCACCCACGTGGCCGTGTCGGTCACCGACGACACGGTGATCGCGGTCGAGGTGCCCACGGTGTTCGGCGGCTCGGGCGTCAGCAGCCAGACCGCGGCGCTGTCGGCGGGGCTCGAGGCGCGCCAGCAGGGGCTGTCCGCGGCCGACGACGACGCCGTGGGTCTGGGGGACGTGCGGCTCGCGCTGAAGGCCCTGGCCCTGGACGCGGCCGAGCACACCGTGGGGGCGGGCCTGGTGATCCCGGTGACCCTGCCTACGGCCACCCGGGTGGGCTTCGGGCGCGAGCGGGTGCGCATCGGCTCCTTGGGGACCTTCCAGGTGCACCTGGGCGATCTGGATCTGATGACCAACCTGGGCCTGCATGTGGAGGACGATCTGGACGGGCAGGTGCCCATGCGCGGCCTGCTCGAGGCGGGCCTGGGCAGCACCTACGCCCTGGCCAACGCCTGGCGGCTGGGGGGCGAAGTGTTCGCCCAGCGCAACCTGCTGGATCTGCTGGAGAACCAGCCACAAGCCTGGCACGGCGCCGCCGTCCTCGTGGGTCGCCACCCGGCCGCCGGCCTGCTGTGGGACGTGGGCGTGCGGGCCATGGACACCGCCGGCGACGAGCTGCAGGTGGATCTGGTGCTGAAGCTGGGCTGGCGCCCCGGCGCCGAGGCGGCGCCCACCGACGGTGACGGCGACGGCATCGTGGACGACGCCGATCGCTGCCCGGCCGATCCCGAGGACCTGGACGGCTTCGAGGACGATGACGGCTGCCCCGAGCCCGGCCCCGATCGGGACGGCGACGGTGTGCCGGACGCCACCGACGGGTGCCCCGAGCAGCCCGAGGATCGCGACGACTTCGAGGACGAGGACGGGTGCCCCGAGCCGGGCCCGCTGGCCGCGGCGCCGGCGGATCGCGACGGCGACGGGGTGCTCGACCGGGCCGATCGCTGCCCCGATGAGGCTGAGGACACGGACGGCTTCCAGGACGACGACGGCTGCCCGGAGCCCGACAATGACGGCGACCGGGTGCCCGACGCCGACGACCGCTGCCCCAACGCGTACGGCATCCGCGACTGGCGGGGCTGCAACGACCTGACCGTGCGGGTGCACTTCCCGGCCGACACGGCGGAGCTGCCCGCGTCGGCGCGGCCCACGCTCGCGAAGATGGCGGCCATCATCAAGGCCCACCCCGAGCTGATCCGCGTGGCCGTCGAGGGCCACACCGATGATCGCGGCAGCGAGGCCTTCAACGACCGCTTGAGCCTGGCCCGGGCCGAGAGCGTGCGGCGCCAGCTCGTGAAGTCCGGCGTCCCGGCGGGGCTCATCGAGACCAAGGGCTACGGCGAGCGCGAGCCGAAGGTCCCGGTGGAGGGCCTGGAGGGCGCCGCGCTGGAGCGGGCCCGGGCGCTGAACCGCCGGGTGCGCTTCCGCCTGGAGCTGCCGGGGGCGGGCCAGGCCCCCTGACAGGGGTATCCGGTCAAGTTGAACGCCGCTCGCTCGATGCCGGCCACCTCAGCGGCGTTGGGCCTCCTCGATGGGCCACCAGCACATCTGCGTCGGCCCGCCTTGCTGGGGCGGCCGGTCCCTTCGTGAGCGACCCTCAACCCGACCGGAAACCCCTGTGAGCCCCGGCCTGAGCCTGGCCGTCAGCCCGACGCCCGGGCGCCTCCGCGAAGTTGCAGCTCACCGAAGGACGCTCAGCGGAGCTGCAGCACCGCCAGGCACACCTGCTTCACTCGGGCGCGCTCCTCGCGGCCCATGATCCGTCCGACATGGAACAGGCGGACCTCGCCCGGCTCGAACGGCGGCAGCCAGGACGCGGCCAGCGTCTCCTTGTCGGTGATCATCGTCTCGACCACCGGCTGCCCGGCGTCGTCGAGGAAGCGGGCCTCGAACACCACCTGGGTGAAGGCGTGGGCGGCGGTGTTGGTGACCTCGCCCGTGAGCCGCCAGAACAGCCCGTCCTCGCCCTGGCTGCGCACCCGCACGTCGATGCCGGGCTCGGCCGGGGCCGCCCCCACGAACTGCAGGCAGGCGGGCGTGGTGGCCGGCCAGGGGCCCGCCCCCGCGCCGCGCTTCACCTGGGCGAAGGTCACCTCGGCGCGGGCGGTGTCCCAGGGCAGCTTGTGGGCGTGGGCGGTGCCGAAGGCCTGGTCCCCGGGGCGGAGCTGCGGCAGGGCTGAGTTCACCAGCGCCAGCTTCCCGCGACCGGTGACCTGGCCCTGAGGGTCGTAGAAGGTGATCTGCCCTTCGAGCCCGGCCACCAGGTCCTGAGAGCCGTTGTGGACCCGCAGGTGGAGCGTGGCCCGCACGCCATAGTCGGCCCGGTGGATCTCGCTGCCGAAGTCGCTGAAGGCCAGGCCGGCCAGCGCCGGCGCCTCGACCACCTTCACGGGCAGCGGGTGCTCGCCGGCGGGCAGCGTCCGGGGCGCGGCGGGGGCGGCCGAGGGGGCGGTCGAGGCCGTGACGGCGGGCGGGGCAGCCGAGGGCGCCGAGGAGGGCGGCGGGGTGGGCGCCGCCGTGGGCGGGGTATCGACGGGCGGCGCCGCGGTGGGCTGTGCGGACGGGGCGGGCGCGGGCCCGGCGCCGCGGGTGAGCACGAGCGCCAGGATGCCGCCTGCCAGCAGCAGCACGATCACCACCAGGGCCAGGAACAGGCGCCCCCCGTGGGCCTGCGATCCCCCGGCGCTGCCGCGCGAAGGGCTCACCGGCACCGCCATGGGCCGGTCCAGGCGGTTCAGCAGGGCGTAGGCGGGGCCGTAGCCCGGATCCACCTCGATCAAGTCCCGCGCCGTGGCCTCGGCGGCCGCACGGTGGGTGGCGTCCCCCGTGCGCTCGAAGGCCGCGGTGCGCGCCTCGGCCAGGGCCGCCAGCACGTCGAAGCGCCAGGGGGCCAGGGCCAGGGCCCGCTGCAGCGCCGCCACCGCGTCGGCGGGGCGCCCGTGATCCAGGAAGGCTTGCCCCCGGGCCCGGGCGGCCTCGGCGTCGGCCTCGGCCTTCGCCAGGGCCGCGTCGTCCAGGCCCAGCTCGCGGGCGATGGCCAACATCTCGTCGCGATCGGCCAGCGGCCGCGCGTCGGCGGCGTCGAAGGCCTCCAGGTGGGCCAGCCAGCGCTGGAGGGGGGCGGGGTCGCTCATGGCGCCAGGATGCGCCGCCGGTGACCGACGGGCAACGCTTGCCCGCGAAGGTGACCCCGCGGTTGACGGCGCGGTCCTGCCGCGGCGACGCTGCCGTGACTCGGAGGGGGCATGGACTTTCAGAACTCGCGGCTGGCGCGCTGGTTGGCGCCCCGGGCCAACAGCTTCATCTTCTCGGCCTACGCCATCATCGCGGCCTTCTCGACGTACCTGAGCATGTACGGCTTCCGGAAGCCGTACACGGCCGGCACCTTCGACGGGCTGGTGGATCTGCCCGGGCCCCTGCCCGAGCTCAGCTACAAGAGCGTGCTGATCATCAGCCAGGTGCTGGGCTACATGACCAGCAAGTTCGTGGGCATCAAGATCATCAGCGAGATGGACGCGAAGTGGCGCGCGTGGGCCATCCTCATCTGCATCGGCGTGGCCTGGGGGGCGCTGGCGCTGTTCGCCGTCACCCCCGCGCCCTACAACGCCTTCTGGCTGTTCGTGAACGGCCTGCCCCTGGGCATGATCTGGGGCCTGGTGTTCGGCTTCCTCGAGGGCCGGCGGGTCACCGAGGCGCTGGGCGCCGGGCTGAGCGCCAGCTACATCGTGGCCAGCGGCTTCGTGAAGACGGTGGCCCGGTGGGTCATGGACGCCGGCGTCAGCGAGTTCTGGATGCCCTTCGCCACCGGCGCCGTGTTCGCGGTGCCCATGCTGTTCTTCGTGTTCCTGCTGGCCAACCTGCCGCCCCCGAACGAAGAGGACGAGCGCCTGCGCACCAAGCGGGTGCCCATGGACGGCAAGGCCCGCAAGACGTTCTTCATGCGCTACTTCACCGGCCTGACGGCGCTGACGGGGCTGTACATCCTGCTCACGGCCTTCCGCGGCTTCCGCGACGACTTCGCCGTCGAGATCTGGACCGAGCTGGGCTACGGCGAGAAGCCCACCATCCTCACCACCGCTGAGCTGTGGGTGGCCTTCGGCGTGATGATCGCCCTGGGTTTCCTGATGACCATCAAGGACAACCGCAAGGCGCTCATCACGGTGCATGTGCTCATGCTGGCGGGCACCGCGATGGTGGGCGGCGCCACGCTCCTGTTCCAGGCGGGCGCGCTGGGCCCCCAGGTGTGGATGATCACCGTGGGCCTGGGCCTGTACCTGGCCTATGTGCCCTACGGCTGCGTGCTCTTCGACCGGCTCATCGCCGCCATGGGCTCGGTGGCCAACGCCGGCTTCATGATCTACGTCACCGACGCCTTCGGCTACCTGGGCAACGTGGGCCTGCTCATCTGGAAGGACATGGGCTTCGCCAAGCTGAGCTGGCTGGAGTTCTTCACCGGCTTTGCCTACGTGACCGCGGCGGTGTGTACGGCGCTGTTCGCCGTGTCGCTCATGTACTTCGAGCGCCTGACCCGACGTACTGGTGGCGGCTCGACCCCGGCGGTGCCCTGATGGATCTGCGGCTGCTCATCGACGGCAAGCGGGTGGCGGGGCAGGGGCCCACGCTGCCCACCTTCGCGCCGGCCACCGGCGCGCTCATCGCCGAGGTGCCCTCGGCGAGTGCCGGCCAGGTGGATCAGGCGGTCGCGGCGGCCCAGCGGGCCTTCGAGCCCTGGGCCTTCACCCCCCCGGGTGAGCGCGCCCGGCGCCTGCTGGCGCTGGCGGCCGCGCTGGAGGCCCGCTTCGAGGACCTGGCCCGGGTGGAGAGCGAGAACGCCGGCCACCCGCTGGCCCGGGTGCTCGAGGACGAGGCCCACGCCATCATCGACCCCTTCCGCTACTTCGCGGGGGTGTGCCGCGCGCCACAGGGTCTGGCGGCCAGCGAGTTCGTGCCTGGCGCCACCAGCCTCATCCGCCGGGATCCCGTGGGCGTCATCGGCCAGATCGTGCCCTGGAACTACCCGCTGATGATGGCCACCTGGAAGATCGCCCCGGCCCTGGCCGCGGGGAACACGGTGGTGGTCAAGCCCGCTGAGCAGACCCCGTTGAGCCTGCTGGCGGCGGCGGATCTGTTCGCCGAGCACCTGCCCCCCGGGGTCTTCAACCTGGTCCTGGGCGACGGCCCGGCGGTGGGGGCCGCGCTGGTGGCCCACCCCGACGTGGACATGATCTCGCTGACGGGCGACGTGGGCACCGGCCAGAAGGTGATGGCCAACGCGGCCCCCGGCCTGAAGCGCCTGCACCTGGAGTTGGGCGGCAAGGCCCCGGTGATCGTCTGGGACGACGCCGACGTGGACGCCGCGGTCGCGGCGGTGCGCATGGCGGGCTTCTACAACGCCGGCCAGGACTGCACGGCGGCTTGCCGGGTGTTCGCCCACCGCAGCGTGTACCCGAAGGTGGTCGAGGGCCTGGCCCACGCGGCGCAGACCCTGCGGCGCGGCCCGCTGGACGATCCCGGCACCGAGCTGGGCCCCGTGGTGAGCCTGCGCCAGCGGGACCGGGTGGCGGGCTTCGTCGAGCGCGCCGCGGCCCTGCCCCACGGGCGGGTGGTGGCCGGCGGCGGCCGCCCCCAGGGGCCCGGCTACTGGCTCGAGCCCACCGTGGTGGCCGACGTGGGGCTGGGCGACGAGATCGTCGACCGCGAGGTCTTCGGCCCCGTGGTCAGCGTCACGCCCTTCGGCGACGGCGACGACATCGTGGGCTGGGCCAACGCCACGAAGTACGGCCTGGCGGCCTCGGTGTGGACCCGCGACGTGGGCCGGGCCATGCGGGCCGCCCGCCGGCTGCGCTACGGTACGGTGTGGGTCAACACCCACCTGGTGTGGCCCAGCGAGGCGCCCCACGGCGGCTTGAAGCACAGCGGCGTGGGCAAGGAGATGAGCGTGTACGGCTACGACGACTACACGGTGGTGCGGCATGTCTGTGTTGACCTCGGCTGAGATCCAACCCCACAACGGCCGGCTGCGGCTCACCTGGGCCGACGGCCGGGTGGACGAACTCTCGCCCCTGTGGCTGCTGGACAACGACCCGGCCTTCCGCCACCCCCGCACCAACCAGCGCCTGCGCGAGCTGCGCAGCCTGCCCACGGCCCCGCGGCTCAGTTCCGTCGCCCTGGTGGATCGGGGCCTGGCGCTGCGCTGGGCCGATGACCTGCCCGACACGGTGTACCCCGTGGCCTGGCTGGACGAGCACACGCCCCAGACCCCCCGCAACGGGCACCGCCCGTGGGGGGCCGAGCTGCAGGCGCGGCTGCCGGCGGTGGCCTTCGACGTGCTGGCCTTCGACCACGGCCAGCGGCAGGTGCTCGATGATCTGCACCGCCTGGGCTGGGCCCGGGTGCGCGGCGTGCCCCTCGAGTCCGGGCAGGTGCTGGCCCTGGCGCGCCGCTTCGGCTTCGTACGGGCCACCAACTACGGCGAGCTCTTCGACGTCATCAGCAAGCCCGAGGCCGAGCACCTCGCCTACACCGGCGTGGAGCTCGCGGTGCACACCGACAACCCCTACCGGGACAAGGTGCCCGGGGTGCAGATCCTGCACTGCCTGAACTGCAGCCGTGACGGCGGCGGCGAGACGGTGCTGGTGGACGGCTTCGCCGCGGTGCAGGCCCTGCAGGCCCGTGACCCCGAGGCCGTGCGCACCCTGGCCGAGCTGGCGGTGCCCTTCCGCTACCGCGACCGCGACAACGACCTGCGCT
The DNA here is from genome assembly GCA_020633555.1 of Myxococcales bacterium. Lineage (GTDB taxonomy): Bacteria > Myxococcota_A > Bradymonadia > UBA7976 > UBA1532 > JACKDL01. Next base: position 261,294 of record JACKDL010000002.1, read on the forward strand.
GGACCCGCCCGCTGGTGGAGCTGGGCCGCGACGGCCGCCCCGTGGCGGTGGCCTTCAACGACCGCTCCATGGCGCCGCTGCCCTTCGGCGCCCAGGACACCGAGCGCTTCTACGCCGCCTACCGCGCCTTCGCCGACATCGTGCATGCCCCCGAGAGCGAAGTGCGCTTCCTGCTCGAGCCCGGCGACGCGATCATCTTCGACAACCAGCGGGTGCTCCACGGCCGCGGCGCGTACGACGGCCGCACCGGGTTGCGCCACCTGCAAGGCTGCTACGCCGATCGCGACGCCTTCGACAGCCGGCGGCGCATGCTCACCGGCATCACCACCCAGGGGCCGGCCCCCTACATGCCCGTCTGAGCCCCCGGGGTCGCCGTGCCCCCGACAGGCGGTTTCCTGCGCGCCGCCGCGGCGTTACACTCCGCGCCATGCCACAGTCCAACGCCACGGTGCACACGGCCCTGCTGCGGGTCGCTCTCAGCGGTGCCAGCCAGCTCGGCCTGGACACGGGCCGCCTGCTCCGGCGCATCGGCGTCCCGGAAGACCTGCTGCACCAGCCCGACGGCCGCCTGCCCAAGCAGCTCGTCCACGACCTGTGGCGCGAGCTCACCGAGATGGCGGGCGACAGCGCCTTCGGCATCAAGGTGGCCCAGGAGATGCCCGAGGGCACCACGGGCGTCGCTGAGTACGCCGCCCGCAACGCCACCACCCTGCGCGGGGCCCTGCAGTCGGTGGTGCGCTACTCACGCCTGCTCAACGACGCCGCCCGCATCGAGCTCACCGAGGTGGGCCTCACCGGCCGCATCAGCTACCGGGTGGTGGACGATCCGCTGCCCCCGCGGGCCCTGTGTGACTGGGTGCTCGCCCACATCACCCACGGGGCCTGCACCATCACCCAGCAGGCCATCGTGCCGGTGAGCGTGGCCTTCCAGCACGGCCCCCCGACGGATCCGCGGCCCTACGCGCGCTTCTTCCAGTGCCCGCTGAAGTGGAACCAGCCGCTCAACGAGCTGTGCTTCACCCGTCAGCAGCTCGATCAGAAGGTGCCCAAGGCCGATCCGCACCTGGCCGAGCTCATGCGGCACTACGCCGATCAGCAGCTCGCCCGCCTGCCCAAGACCGACGACTTTCTGCAACAGGTCCGTGGCGCTGTGGCCGAGCTGCTGGTGCACGGCGCCCCCCGCCTGGACGACGTGGCCCGGCTGCTGGGCCTGTCCTCGCGCAGCCTGCAGCGCAAGCTGCGCGACGAGGGCACCAGCTTCCAGGGCTTCGCCAACGAGGTGCGCACCGATCTGGCCGCCAGCTACCTGGCCGAGGGCAAGCTGGCCATCGCCGAGGTGGCCTTCCTCGTGGGCTTCAGCGAGCCCAGCGCCTTCCACCGCGCCTTCAAGAAGGCCCGCGGCATGACCCCCAGCGCCTTCCGCGAGCAGGCGGCTTGACGCGTTTTCCCCTGGACCTCTCCCCCGGCGAGCCGTAAACCACGCTGCCCGCCGCTCCCTCCAAGGCCTGCCCCATGTCCGATCCGCTCGCCGGCTTCGATCCCGACGGCCCCGCCGACTTCGACGGCCCCTTTGGTCTGCCCCACGGGCTCGATCAGGCGGCCGTGGTGGTGATCCCCGCGCCCTGGGACGGCACCGCGTCGTTCCACCGCGGCACCGCCGACGGCCCCGCCGCCGTGCTCGAGGCCTCACAGCAGGTGGATCTGCACCACGCCATCTACGGCGACGCCATCTGGCGCGCCGGGGTGGCCGCCGAGCCTGCCGATCCGCGCTTCGACGGGTGGCGGGCGGTGGCGGACGCGGCCCGGGATCCAGAGGCCATCAACCCCGTGAGCGCCGCCATCGACGCTCACCTGCAGGCGCGGGTGGCCGCCCGGCTGGCGGCGGGCCAGATCCCCGCGGTGCTCGGGGGCGAGCACAGCGTGGCCCTGGGGGGCCTGCGCGCCGCCTTGGCCCGGGAACCCGCGCTGGGCGTGCTGCACATCGACGCCCACGCCGATCTGCGGGTGGCCTACGAGGGCTTCGAGTTCAGCCACGCCAGCGTCTTCGATCACTTCCTGCGCGAGGCCGGCCCCCAGGCCCGCCTGGTGAGCGTGGGCCTGCGCGACGTGGGCCGGGCCGAGGTGGCGCGCATCCAGGCCGAGGATCGGGTGCGCGCCTTCTTCGACCACGACCTGGCGGCCGCCAAGCTGGCCGGCACCGGCTTCGCCGAGCTGGCCGACCGGGTGGTGGGCGATCTGCCCGCCACCGTCTGGATCAGCGTCGACATCGACGGCCTGGATCCCAGCCTGTGCCCCACCACCGGCACCCCGGTGCCCGGGGGCCTGAGCTGGCACGAGATCACCCACCTGCTGCGGGCCGTGGCCCGCAGCGGGCGGCGGGTGCTGGGCTTCGACCTGTGCGAGGTCGGGCCGGGCCCCTGGGACGCCAACGTGGGCGCCCGGCTGCTGTACGAGCTGGCCGGCACCGCCCTGCACAGTACCGCCCTGCAGAGCGCCGCTCTGCATAGCCGAGGAGAGGCCCCGTGACCGCCGAGACCGCCATCCGCCAGTTCATGGCCGAGCACTATCTGCACTTCAACAGCCGCGAGGTGGTGTCGGCGGCCAAAGCCTGGGAAGCGCACCTGGCCGCCGGCGGCAAGATGCTGGTGACCCTGGCCGGCGCCATGAGCACCGCCCGCATCGGCAAGCTGCTCGCGCGGCTCATCCGCGCCGGCAAGGTGCACGCCATCTCGTGCACGGGGGCCAACCTGGAGGAGGACGTCTTCACCCTCCTCGAGGCCGACAACTACGAGTACATCCCCAACTGGCGGGCGCTGTCGGCCGAGGATGAGCAGGCGCTGCTCGACCGGGGCATGAACCGGGTCACCGACACCTGCATCCCCGAGACGGTCATGCGCCACATCGAGGCGCGGCTCATCGAGCAGTGGCAGGCGGCCTCGGCCAAGGGCCAGCGCCTGAGCCCCGCCGAGCACCTGTGGGCCGTGCTCGAGGACCCCACCCTGGCGCAGCACTACCAGATCCCCGCCGAGGAGAGCTGGCTGCTGGCCGCCAAGGAGATGGGCATCCCCGTCCACACCCCGGGCTGGGAGGACAGCACCACCGGCAACATGTTTGCCGCCGCCGTCTGGCGCGGCGACCTGCCCAACCACGACTGCGTGATCACCGGCACCGCCCAGATGCAGCGGCTCATGCGCTGGTACGTGGACGAGCACGAGGCCCGCGCGGCCGACGTGCCCAGCGTGGGCTTCTTCCAGATCGGCGGCGGCATCGCCGGCGACTTCGCCATCTGCGCCGTGCCCGCGCTCATCCAGGACCTGCGCCTGGACATCCCGCTGTGGGGCTACTTCTGCCAGATCAGCGACGCGGTGACCTCGTACGGCGGCTACAGCGGCGCCGTGCCCAACGAGAAGATCACCTGGGGCAAGCTGGCGGTGGACACCCCGAAGTTCATGATCCAGTCCGACGCCACCATCGTGGCCCCCCTCATCTTCGCCTGGCTGCTGGGAGGCTGAATTGAGCCGACGCTGGACCCTGGACGACGCCCGCGAGCTCTACAACATCCGCGGCTGGGGCCTGGACCTGTTCGACGTGCTCGAGCCGGGCCACATGGCCATGACCGCGGGCAGCCAGCCCCTGGACCTGCGGGCCCTGGTGGACGACCTCGTGGAGCGCGAGATCGAGCCGCCGTTCCTCATCCGGTTCACCGATGTGCTGCGGGCGCGGGTCAACGCCCTGTGCTCCACCTTCCAGGCCACCATCGCCGAGCACGAGTACAAGGGGCTGTACCGCGGGGTGTACCCCATCAAGTGCAACCAGCAGCGGCAGGTGGTGGAAGAGGTGGTCGAGGCCGGGCGCCCCTACCACCTGGGGCTGGAGTGCGGCAGCAAGCCCGAGCTGATGATCGTCATGGCCGAGATGACGGACCCCGAGGCCCTGATCATCTGCAACGGCTACAAGGACGCCGAGTACATCGAGATGGCGCTCATCGCCCAGAAGCTGGGCGTGCGCTGCGTGCTGGTGGTGGAGCAGCCCAGCGAGCTCGACACCATCCTGCAGGTGTCCGACGCCATCGGCATCGAGCCCATGCTGGGGGTGCGGGTGCGCCTGGCCGCCCAGGGCACCGGCCGCTGGAAGAGCAGCTCGGGCGACCGCGCCAAGTTCGGCCTGTCCGCCGCCGAGATCATCGAGGTGGTCGACGTGCTGAAGGCCCGCGAGGGCCTGAGCTGGCTGAAGCTGCTGCACTACCACATCGGGAGCCAGATCAGCGCCGTGCGCCGGATCCAGGACGCCGTGCGCGAGGCCAGCCGCTTCTACGTGGAGCTGAAGCGCTTCGGCGCCGAGATGGGCTTCCTGGACGTGGGCGGCGGCCTGGGCATCGACTACGACGGCTCGCGCACCGACTTCGACTCGTCCATGAACTACGACCTGGCCGAGTACGCCGAGACCATCGTCACCACCATCGCCGAGGTGTGCGACGAGAGCGAGATCGCCCACCCCAACATCGTCACCGAGACGGGCCGGGCCCTGGTGGCCCACAGCTCGCTGCTGGTGGTGCCGGTGATGGAGGCCAGCCGGCCCGCCGGCAAGGTGGACGCCAAGCTCATCGAGAAGTACCCGTCGGTGGCCGAGCTGAACGAGCTGCACGACGAGCTGTCGGCCCGGCGCCCCCAGCGGGTGAACCACCGCCTGGCGGACATCCGCGAGCGCATGCTCAACCGCTTCGAGATGGGCCTGGCCGGCCTGGAGGAGCGGGCGGCCGTGGAGACCATGGCGCGGGACCTGGCCCGCAAGCTGTACCGGCTGGTGATCCGCCACGGCGCCCTGCCCGAGGACGTCGAGGATCTCGAGAAGGCCGAGCTGGACATCTACTACTGTAATTTCAGTGTGTTCCAGTCCATGCCCGATAGCTGGGCCATCGATCAGGTGTTCCCGGTGGTGCCCCTGCAGCGGCTGGGCGAGCGGCCCACCCGCCGCGGCACCCTGGCGGACGTGACCTGCGACAGCGACGGCCGCCTGGATCGCTTCGTGGACGTGCGCGACGTGAAGCGCTCGCTCGAGCTGCACAAGCTGGACGGCACGCCCTACTACCTGGGCATCTTCCTGCTGGGCGCCTACCAGGAGATCCTGGGCGATCTGCACAACCTGTTCGGCGACACCCACGCCATCCACGTGTCGGTGGCCGACACCCCCCGGGGCTACCGCATCGAGGCCATGGTCGAGGGCGAGACCGTGGCCGACGTGCTCGACTATGTGCAGTACGACAAGAACGCCCTGTTCGCCCGCCTGCGCACCGCCGTGGAGCGTGCCTACGACGAGGGCACCTTGCCCGTCACCGAGGGCAAGCGCCTGCTCGCCACCTACCGCCGCGGCCTGGGCGACTACACCTACCTGGGTTGATCTTCGCCGCGCCCCTCCGCCGGGCGTCGCTGCGGGGGGAGGGGGCTGCGCTGGGCGACGCCCTGCCCGTAGACTGAGCACGCTGGCCGATGGGTTGAGGCAGGGGGGTGACATGGGGCGTGGGATCGGGCCGGCGCTGCTGCTGGCGGCGTCGCTGGCCGCCGGGTGTGGCGTGCAGGCGCACCTGGGGCCGCACCAGGCGCAGCTCAGCGGCGGGCATAACGGCTTCACCAAGGTCGAAGGCTACGACCAGAGCCTCACCACCATGGGCTTCGCCGTCTACGACGCCACCGGCATGATTCTGGCGGCCTTGACGGGCGCCGGCTCGGTGGCCCAGGCCCAGAACGCCGGCGGCGGCACGGTGGTGTTCCGCGCGCCTGTGCCCGGCCTGTGGACCATGTTCGAGTACACCGTGGGCAGCGCCGACGGCTTCGACTACCGGCTGGGCGCCGCCCGCATGAACATCCACACCTGGCAGCTCAGCGACGCCGAGCCCGAGCACAAGCTGGGCTGGGGCCTGGGCTTCTACGGGGTGAGCTACACCGCCAACGACAACACCGAGGACGCCTGGGCGCTGCCCCTGTCGCTGGCCTGGACCCTGCCCGTGCTGCCCGGGCTGACCACCAGCCTGAGCGCCAGCCTGGACCCCCTGAACCCGGTGCTGGCCGGCGGCACGGGGGGCGAGTACTGGTTCAGCTACGAGGCCAGCGCCCGGCTGGATTGGATGGCCCTGGACTGGCTGGGCGCCTTCGCCCTGGGCCAGGCCCGCCAGACCCCCGCCGACACGGGTGAGACGCAGACCCGCGATCTGTACCTGCAGTTCGGGCTGATGGCCTTCTTCGGCGACCGCCCCTGAGCGGGCGCTGGCGTTTGGCCGCCGTTTGCCCTATCAGGCCGTGCATGGCTGACCTGAACCCCACGCTGCACCCCTTGGCCCGCGCCCTGGCGCGCCTGTGGCCCCACGCCTCGGGCCTGGCGCTGTCGGTGTTCTTCGCCCTCGCCGAGCGGCAGACCTGGCAGCCGGGGCTCGACCGCCCCCTGGCGCCCGATCTGGTCACCTTCTTCGCCACGCGCATCCCCGCGCCCGTCGAGTACCTGGCCGTGGCCCCCGTGGGCGGCGGCGTGGTGCTCCTGGTGTTGGCGCTGCTGATCCTGGCGCACATCCTCAAGCCCGTGTGGTACCTGGCGCCGCTGGGGATCATGGGGGTCCTGGCCTGGCACGTCTGGGGCACCATCGCCCTGGGCAGGATGGGGTGACGCGATGCCGCCTGTGCTCTCACTGATCGACGTGAAGGTGGGCTTCGGGGGGCCGGTGCTCTTCGAGGACCTGAGCCTGCACCTGGCCCAGGGCGACCGGGTGGCCCTGGTGGGCCGCAACGGCTCGGGCAAGAGCACCCTGCTGAAGGTGCTGGCGGGCACGGTGCGGCCCGACGGCGGCGAGCGGGTGGTGCCGCCCCACGCCCGGGTGGCTTACCTGCCGCAGGTGCCCGATCTGGGTCACTTCGCCACCGCCCGCGACGCAGTGCTCGACGCGCTGCCCCACGAGCTGGCCCACGAGCCCTGGCGGGTGGACGCGGCCCTGGCCGACGTGGGCTTGCCAGCGGATCGCGAGATGGCCACCGTCAGCGGCGGCGAGCTGCGCCGCGCGTCGCTGGCCCGGCTGGTGGTCACCGATCCCGACGTCATCCTGCTGGACGAGCCCACCAACCACCTGGACCTGCCCACCATCGAGTGGCTGGAGGGCCTGCTGGGCAACCACCGCGCGGCGCTGGTGATCGTCAGCCACGACCGCGCCTTCCTCAACCGGCTCACCCGCAACATCCTGTGGCTGGAGCGCGGCGTCCTGCACCGCAGCGACCGCCCCTTCAGCGAGTTCGAGGCCTGGTCCGAGCAGCTCCTGGAAGAGGAGGCGGCGGCCCGCCACAAGTTCGACCGGCGCATCGCCGAAGAGCTGCAGTGGTCCCGCGAGGGCATCAGCGCCCGGCGCACCCGCAACATGGGCCGCCTGCGCCGCCTGCACGCCATGCGCGACGAGCGCGCCGCCCAGCGCAAGCGCCTGGGCAACGCCCGGCTGGTGGCCGACGCCGGCGAGCTGTCGGGCAAGATCGTCATCGAGGCCCGGGGCCTGCGCAAAGCCTTCGGCGATCGCGTGGTGGTGGACGACTTCAGCACCCGCATCCTGCGCGGCGACCGCGTGGGCCTGGTGGGCCCCAACGGCGCCGGCAAGACCACCCTGCTGAAGCTGCTCATCGGCGCCCTGGAGCCCGACCGCGGCACCCTGAAGCTGGGCACGAAGCTCACCCCGGTGTTCATCGACCAGCACCGCCAGAAGCTGAACGAAAACGACACCTTGAAGGACGTGCTCTGCGTGAAGGGCACGGACCAGGTCATGGTGCACGGCCAGCCCAAGCACGTGGCCGGCTACCTGCAGGACTTCCTGTTCCAGGGCCGCGACGCCCTGCGCAAGGTCTCGGGCTTGTCGGGCGGCGAGCGCGCCCGCCTGCTGCTGGCCCTGGAGCTCAAGCAGCCCAGCAACCTGCTCATCCTGGACGAGCCCACCAACGACCTGGACCTGGAGACCCTGGACCTGCTGCAGGAGGTGCTGGGCGAGTACGAGGGCACGCTGATCATCGTCAGCCACGACCGCGACTTCCTGGACCGGCTGGTGACCAGCACCGTGCTCTACGAGGGCGACGGCCAGTGGGTGGAGTACGCCGGCGGCTACACCGACGCCCAGGCCCAGCGCGCCAACGTGGCCCGCCTGGCCAGGCAAGAGGCCAAGGCCGCCAGGCCCGCAGCCGCCCCCGCGGCCGAGCAGGCCGCTGCGAAGCCCAAGGCCAAGACGAAGCTCAGCTACAAGGAGCAGAAGGCCTACGAGGCCCTGCCCGGCGAGATCGAGGCCCTGGAGGCCAAGATCGCCACCCTGGAGGCCGAGCTCACCGACGGCAACCTGTACGCCCGCGACCCCGCCGGCTTCGTGGCCCGCACCCAGGCCCTGGAGGCCGCCCGCGCCGAGAAGGACGAGAAGGAGGAGCGCTGGCTGGAGCTTGAGATGCTGCGCGAGGCGCTGGCCGGCGGCTGACCAACCGGGTCTGCCCAATCAGTCACGGCGCGTGGCTTCCAGCCACTGTTCGGGGCCCCACCGCTTGCAGGGCGGCGGCCGCCAGGCGGGCAGCCGCAGATCCACATGCCACATCAGGCGCATGAGCTGGATCGCCAGCGCCAGCGTGCGCTTGAAGTGAGGCGAGGCCCACTGTACTTCCGGCCGGGGCGGTCCCAGCGGGCCCTCGCAGTAGTGGTGGTCCAGGTGCGCCATCACCAGCTCATCCTCGGCGGGGCTCAGCGCGCGGCCCAGGACGGCGCTGGCCATATGTGCGGCGTAGTAGAACACCTCGCGGTCAGTGGCCAGGTAGTCGGGGTGGCTGCAGAACGGCGGGGTGTTGGTCCACTCGTCACAGATCGAGGCCAGACACGCCCGCTGGGGCTGGATGGCCTGCGGCTCGCCGCGGTAGTGGGCCGCCCAGGCGGCGCGGCAGTTCTGCGTGGCCAGCAGCGGTGTGCAGGCCGCCTGCACCTCGTCTCGCCCGCTCTTGCGGTCGTACTTCAGGGGATCGGCGGCCAGGCAACGCTCGATCTGCGCGTGACGATCGCGGTCGACGTACGTCGGGCGCAGGGCCGCATCGCGCAGAAAGGACCCCAGCCCCAGCGCCAGCGCGAGGGTGACACCGGCCACCCGCCAGGGGCGTGTGTTCATCATCTCAGTGCCCCATCACCAGGTCGTGGACGAAGGTGTCGATCACGGCGCCATCAGGCGGCGACGGGCGTGTGCCCGGCTGCCTGACCCAGGCGTTGATCTCGGCGGCCTGGCCCACGCGGCTGCCCAGCGGGGCGGGCACACCCTGGAGGGCGTGGTGGTCAGGTGCGGCCGTCGTGGGGGCGGCGCAGGTGCGGTCGGGCATGGCGGAGCTCCTGAGGGGTGGGCCTCACCCTTCCCCATCGGCGGCTCGCGGGAGGTGTAGCGTGTTTTTTGGAAAGCGATTTGGTTTCAGGTGTTTGGCGGCCTGCCTCCGCTGGAGGCGGCCGGGCGCGACCTGCGAGGACGGTGGCGGGGAGTGGGCGCCGAGGCGCCCCGGTCCCCCGGCCCTGGCCTGGCGCCGGCGGATGCTGCATGGTCCGCGCAGCTTCGAGGAGGTGACCATGAAGCGGCTCTTCATGGCGGCGGTGCTGGTGGGGTGCGCGCCCGGCGGCGGCGGCGGCAGCCAGGACTGTCAACCCGGCGAGATCGGGGAGTGCGCGTGCTTGAGTACGGGCACCCGCGGCGAGTGGATCTGCAACGAAACCGGCAAGTTCGGCGCGTGTAGCTGCGAGCCGGACGCGGGGGCGGTGACGCCCGACGCGGGCGGGCGCCTGGACGCCGGGCCGGAGGCCGACGGCGGCGAGCCTGACGCTGGAATCGCAGACATGGGGACAGACGCTGCGCCCGGGGATCAGGGGCCGGGGTGTGAGCCCGCCTGCGGCGACCGGGTGTGTGGCGCCGATGGCTGCGGGGGCGAGTGCGGGCGCTGCGCGCCGGGTCGGGTGTGTACGGCAGACGGGGCCTGTGCGGAGCCGCCGCCCGACTGCGGCAACGGCCGCTGCGAGCCGGGGCTCGGCGAGGACTGCGCCACCTGCGCGGCGGACTGCGGCGCGTGCTGCGGCGACGGGGTGTGTACCGCGGGCCACGCCGAGGCGTGCGACACCTGCCCGGCGGACTGCGGGTGCGGTGCCGACGAGCGGTGTACGGCCGGGCAGTGTGTCGAGGTGTGTGTGCCCGACTGCGCCGGGGCGGCCTGCGGAGACGACGGCTGTGGGGGCACGTGCGGCGCCTGCGGCGGCGGTGCGGTGTGTCAGGGCGGGCGTTGTGTGGAGCCTTCAATCACCCTGGAGTACGCCGATGTGCCCCTGGCCCAGAACGACGCGCTGGAGATCACGGCGCGGTTCCAGGGTGACCCGGGCCCCGGGCGCGTTGAGGACGTGCACGGCCGCGCCATCGCCGACTTCGCGCCGGTGCAGGCAGGCGTGGCCCGCGCCCGCGTCGACTGGGCGGCGCTGTCGGCGGTGGAGCCGCTGGACGGCGGGCGCCGGGTGCGCCGCGCGCTGTGGGCAGTGTTCGGCGCCGCGCGGGTGCCGCTGACGGCGCGTGTCCTGTGCCCGGCCACCCAGCTCTGCCTGGGCGTGTGTCAGCCGCAGAACGTGGCCTGTGATCGGAGCTGTGTGCCGGCGTGTCGGGCGGGCTCGGTGTGTGTGGATCGGCAGTGTGTGCCCGAGGCGCAGGGCACGGCGTTGCAGGCGCTTACGCCCCGCGAGGTGGGGCTGCGCCGGGGCGAGCGGGCGGCCCGGGGCACCCACGGCGATGGCTTCACGGTGCAGCTCGTGGCGCCGGCGCCGGCCGGGGGGCTTGCGGTGCGTTTGGAGAGCCTGGATCCGGCCGTGCGGGTGCCTGCCGAGGTGCGCGTGCCCGCCGGCGCCAGCGAGGTGGACGTGCCCGTCGAGGGGCTGGCGCTGACCCACGGCGCCGGGATCATCGCCCGCCTGGGGGCCCAGGCGGTGTACGGCGAGGTGCGGGTGCTGCCGCCGCCCGTGCAGGCGCCGCGGCTGGTGATCAACGAGATCGACTACAACCAGCCCGGCGTGGACACCGCCGAGTTCATCGAGCTGTTCAACCCCACCGCCCAGGCCCAGCCCGTGGACCGCATGACCCTGGAGCTGGGCAACGGCGAGGACGACGGCGACGCCTACCAGACGTTGAGCCTGGACGGGCAGCCGCCCGTGCCCCCCGGCGGCTTCCTGCTGGTGGCGAACCAGGCGTTGTTGGTGGGCGCGGACGGCGTGGTGCTGCCCGACGACAGCTTCCAGAAGGGCCCCAGCGACGGCGTGCGCCTGCTGGACGACGGGGTGGTCATCGACGCGGTGGCCTACGACGGCTTCCTGCTGGGCACCACCGAGGGCGGCACCCTGGAGGCCGCGCTGCGCAACGACCGCGAGGAGGCCCACGCCCGCTGCCCCGACGGCGCCGACGGCAACGATAACGCCAGCGACTTCCTGCGGGTGTTGCCCACGCCCGGCGTCGCCAACGCCTCCTGCCCCTGAACGGGGATCGGGCCGGGCGCCCTCAGCGCAGCAGCCGCCTGAGCGCCAGCGCCTGGCCCACCCAGAACAGCGACCGCACCGTCATGGCGATCACCGTGCGCGCCTCGTGGGGGCCGCCGCGGGCGATGTGGATCGCCAGCGCGGCGAACACCGCCAGGGTGGCCACGGCCAGGGCCTGGGCCAGCCACAGGGCGGGGCGGCGGTTTGCGAGAGTGGCGGCGCCCGCGGCGACGTAGAGGAAGCCGGCGCAGAAGTTGAACCACAGCACCCACTCCACCACCTGGCCCGCGGCGGCGCGGGCGGCACCGTCGCCGAACAGCACGGCGCCGCCCGACTTCAGGGTGGCGGCGCCGAAGGCCAGGGCGAGCAGGCCCAGGATCCAGCGGGCGATGGGGCGGGGCGTCGGGTCGGGCATGGTCGGGGCTCCCAATCGGCTGTCACGTTCAAGTTGAGCCTGTTCCGCTGGCCCAGGCGACCGTGTTCTGCGTTGCGCCTCCTCGACGGACCACCAGTACGCCTGCGTCGGCGCGCCTTGATCACGGGCGCCTGGTCGGCGCGGCTCACAGGGGTATCCGGTCAAGTTGAAGGCCGCTCGCTCGGTGCCGGCCACCCCAGCGGCGTTGGGCCTCCTCGATGGGCCACCAGCACACCTGTGTCGGCCCGCCTTGCTGGGGCGGCCGGTCCCTTCGCGAGCGACCCTCAACCCGACCGGAAACCCCTGTCGGGCTCAACCTGAACGTGGCACCCGATGCGAGGTGTCGGCCCCGCTTCGACGCCTGGACGGGCCGGCTTGACCGGCGTGTCGAGCCCGACCGTAAGCCATTGATCCAGCTTGGCTTCTCAGAAAGTTGAGCAGAAAGACGCGACACGTCCGCCGGCCCGCCGATGTCTCCTGTGAGGCACCGGCAGAGGACGGAACCCATGGGCGCAGCGCGGGAAGCGGCCCCCCACGGCAGGGTGGGGGCGGAGGGGCGGGGTGCACCCGCGGTGGACGGCAGCGGCCCGGCGGGGGCAGCGGCGCAGGGGCAGTCGGCCGAGATCAGGGCGGCGGCGATGAGGGCGCAGCTCGGCGCGGCTCCGAGCGCCCAGGCGCTGCGCAGCCAGGTCTGGGCGGGGATGGACGCGGAGGGCGAGCTCGTGGCCGAGGCCACGGTGCAAGCCATGCCGGCGCTGGGGCCGGTGCTGGGTCGCAGCCTGTTCTACCGCGAGGCGCAGGTCTTGGGGCGGGCCGGGGAGCTGGACGCCTGGGCCAGTGAGTACGCGGCGGCGCGGGTCCCGCTGCTGACCCTGGCGCGCCAGATGGGCGCGCTGCAGGTGCTGGCCGGCCGCGGCATCGACCCGGCCACGCCCCAGGCGTATCAGGCCGAGGTGGCGGCCATGGGGCAGGTGTCGGCGGCGCCCGCCGTGAGCGAGGCGCGGGCGGCCATCAGCCCCGAGGGCACGGCGGGCGCGCTCGATGGCTGGCTGGCGGCGCGGCAGGCGACGGCGGCCGCCCACGCGGGCCTCCGGGCGGCGGCCGAGGCGGCCCACGCCGAGGCGGCGCGCGGTGAGGCGCAGGCGATGGCCGGCGAGCTGGCGGCGCTGGCGCCGGGCCGGTCGCCGGTGTCCGTCGCGCAGGGGGTGCTGGCGCTGATCAAGGAGATCCAGGGGCTGGTCAAGGCCCTGCCCGAGACCCCGCTGGCCAAGGCCGAGGCGGGCCTGAGCCTGCTGAGCAAGGTGACCCAGCTGGTGCCGATCGAGGACGCGCACGCCGAGCAGCGGCGGGCCCTGAAGGCGCGCATCGGCGCGCTGGAGGCCAAGGCGCGGGCCCACGGGCAGACCGCGGCCCAGCAGCGGCTGGTGGAGGCCGCCCGGGCCTACGACGCGGCCGCGCTGCGGCTGCGGGCCGAGGGGGCGCGGGTGGTGGCGCTGCACGCGGCCCGCCGACGCCAGCTCGGCAACCTGGGGCTGGCCATCGACGAGCAGCGGTCGCCCGGCGCGGACCCGCCCGTGGCGGCGCCCGGCCCCGACGCCAGTGACCGCGCGACGGCGCTGCTGACCGCAGCGGCGGCGCTGGAGGTGGCCCAGCAGGCCGCCGAGGCGGCGCTGCAGCTGCTGTCGGAGCTGTCGGGCCCCGAGCTGGTTTGGGCGCTGAGGTCGGTGGCCGACACCATGGCTCGATCACCCGCCGGGGGCCTCCATCCCTTGCTGTTCGTCACCGAGCACGGGCCCAGCCGCGTGGTCCAGGAGGCGGCGGACGCCCACCTGTGGGCCGAGCGGGCGCTCACCGAACACACGCCGGCGTTGGCCGCGCAGGCCGCTGCGTGGCAGCGGCTGGTGGGGCCCCTGACCGGTCGCTGACGCTGCCCAAGGCTGAATCCACGCGGTCTTGGCCGCAGGCGCCCCGCGGGGCGCGCAACCCACGGTGGCCCAGCCGGCCGCCACACACGCTGGAGGTCGTATGTTCCCCGTGATCCTTGCGCTGCTGTTGCTGTTGGGCGTCGCCGTCCCGCTCTTCCGGGGCATCATCCGCGACAACACACCCCGCGGCGGTTGGCTGGCGTCCTGGGTGCGCGCCTCGCGGCGCGGCCGACGCCACGAGCGCGAGCTTCTGTACAAGCAGTGGGCGGACGAGGACGACGCCATCGCCAGGCTGGAGGTGTGGCTGGATCGCGACCTGGATGACGACGGGCGGATCGGGTAGCGCCGCGCGCTCGACCGTCGAAGAACCGCGGCGCCCCGTGGCGCGTCCCTTTACGGTGGCCCCTTGGCCCTGGGAAGCTCGCGCCATGACCGACACGCCGAAGCCGCCCGCCCGGCGGCGCCGCCGCCGACGGCGGGGGGGGCCTGGGCCCACCGAGGATGGGGACACGCTGGAGGCCCGCGCGGCGAAGGCGCTGGCCGAGCTGGCGGCGGTGGCCCGCGAGGTGGCGCAGCGGCACGGGGCGCCCACGCCGGCGCGGCTGAGCGTGGAGCTGCCCCTGGGCGAGCGGCCCGGGGGCGTGGCCTTCGTGGACGCCGCCCGCGCGGCGGCCGAGGCGGCGCGGCCCGACGATGCGGTGTGGCGGCCGGGGCACGTGTACTGCTTCCAGTGCAGCTCGCCCGACTGCCGTCACGCGAAACCCGATGATCCACAAGCGCTTTTCGTTGGGTATGCCCCCACCGGCAAGCCCCAGTGGCTGGGGTTCGTGCAGGCCTGCGTGGACCGGCGGGTGGACGGCGTGCAGCGGCTGTATCACCGGCCGCCGGGGGTGGTGGGGCTGCTGGAGACCACGGCGCTGACCGCCGAGTTGCTGCCGGGCTTCGGCCACGGCGGCGGGGCCTACCGGGTGCTGGGGCAGGCGGCGGTGGGGCTGGTGCCGGCGGATCTCACCGGGCGCAGCGGCGAGCGGGTGGCGCTGGCGCTGCAGGTGGTGGAGACGCGGCGGCCGGGCACGCCGGTGCAACTCCGGCTGAACATCCTGGGGCTGGCCAGCGAGGCGGTGATCGCGGCGGCGGCGGACGGCGCGCCCCACGGGCCGCCCGAGCGCCTGCGACGGCTCATCGAGAAGGCGCGGCGGCAGCTCGGGGCCATCACCCGGCGGGCGGTGACCGCCGAGGCCCGCCGCGAGGCCTACGCCGTGGATCAGGCAGTGCAGTCGCTGTTGGGCGGGCTGCGGGGCGATCTGGTGCGGGTGTTCGACGCCGACGGCCGGCGCACCCGCCACGCCGAGGATCGCCGCCGCGAGGGCGAGCGACCCACCAGCAACGTGTGGCGTGACGCGCGGCAGGCGGGCGACGACCGGGTGTTCCACGACGCCCACCGCGAGACGCTGGTGGTGGTGGGGCCCAAGGGGCGCGCCCATGTGTTCACCGCCGAGGCCCGCCACGTGACCAGCATGCGGCTGGAGCCCGGCGAGCTGGAGCGGCGGCTGGCGAAGCGGCGCTGGCGGCTGGCCCACCCTGAGGAGGTGCGGGTGTTCCGCCAGCACCTGGCCGCAAGCGCCGATGCGCGGGAGGCAGGATGAACCGGAGCAAGGTGACCGTGCTGACCGGGGCCGTGGCGCTGCTGGGCGCGGCGGTGCTGCTCGTCACCCACCCGTGGTCGCCCGCGCTGCCCGAGGGGGTGCCGGCCTTCCGGGCCCCGGCGCTGGACGAGGTGTCGGGCATGGTGGGATCGCGGCGCCACCCCGGCGTGTTCTGGGTCCACAACGACTCGGGTGACGGGCCGCGGATCTTCGCGGTGGACGCCACGGGGCACCTTCTGGGCGAGTGGCGGGTGCGGGGCGCCGACGCCGAGGACTGGGAGGACATCGCCCTGGATGACGCCGGCCACCTGTGGATCGGTGACATGGGCAACAACCGCAACCGGCGCCGCGACCTGACGCTGTATCGGGTGCCCGAGCCCGAACCCACGGCCGGCGGGGGCGAGGTGGAGGTGGATGGCACCGTGCGGTTCCACTACGCCGAGCAGCGTGAGTTTCCGCCCGAGCGCCCCGACTTCGACGCCGAGGCGCTGTTCTGGGCGCCGCACCCCCACACCGGGCAGGGCACGCTGTATCTGTTGACCAAGCACCGCAGCGGTGATCTGGCTACTGATCTGTACCGCTTCGATGATCTGTCCGGGGCCGACGTGGTGGCCCCCGTCCGGGTGGGCAGCGTGACGGTGGGGGGCGATCCCGAGCACTTCGGCGGCATGGTCACCGCCGCCGACGCCAGCGCCGACGGCACGCGCTTGGCGGTGCTGACCTACCACGCGTTGTTCCTGTTCGAGCGCCCCGGGCCGCTGGATGACGGCTACCTGCTGAAGTTGCACGCCCGGGTGGAGCTGGACCAGCGGCAGTTTCAGCAGTGCGAGGCGGTGGCCTGGGATGGGCCCGACCTGCTGATCGCCAACGAACAGCGGCGCATCTGGCGGGTGCCCCGGGCGTGGGAGGCGCCGCCCGAGCGACTGCCATAGCCAGGGGGCAGGCGGATCAGGCGACCAGGCAGGCCCGCAGGCTGGCCTCGACGGCCGCCCAGTCGGGGCCGGGCCGGGGCACCAGCAGCTCCACCCGTGAGTCGCGGCGCCACTGCACACCTTCCCAGCGGATCTGCCGCGCGGTGGCGTTCACCGCCCACCAGCCGCGGTCGGTGTGGAACACGCCCTTCAGCCGATCCACCTGCAGCGCGGGCGCCTGCGCCTGTACCCACGCTTCGAGCGCGGCGAAGTCGAAGACCAGCTCCGGGGGGAAGGCCCAGCCCTGGCCCACCACGTCGGCGTGGGCCACCGGGCGCCTCGCGGCCGCCACGGCCACGCGGTCCAGGATCAGCCCGGGCTGGTCGTCGTCGCGGTAGCCGATGATCTTCAGGTCGTGCACCGGCTCGGGGCGGGCCCGGGCCGGCAGGTCCAGCAGGGCCAGATCCAGGGCGCCGTGGTCGACGGTGCCCACGTGGATCTTGGGCGGGAACAGGGCCGCCGCCTCGCGCAGGAAGGTCTGGGTCTGTTCGGCCGGGGCCAGATCGGCCCGGCTGGCCAGCAGCACGTCGGCCACTTCGATCTGGTCGAGCCATGGGTCGTGCTCGCGGTGGCGGGGGCTGTGCCAGTGGGCGGGATCCACCAGGGTGATCACCGGTCCCAGGGCGGTGGTGGCGGCGAAGCCGGGGCTGCGGAACAGGTCCACCACAGTGGCTGGGCTGGCCAGCCCGGTGGGCTCGATGAACAGGCGGTGGGGGCGGTGATCCCGCAGCAGCCGCAGGGCCGCCTGGCGCAGCATCAGGCCGCCCGTGCAGCAGATGCAGCCGTTGGGCAGCTCCTTGACGGCCACGCCGTCCTCGCCCGCGTCCAGCAGGGCGCCGTCGATGCCGATCTCGCCGAACTCATTGACCAAAACGGCCCAGCGCTCATCGGCGGGGCGGCGGTCGAGCACGTGGCGCAGGGTGGTGGTCTTGCCCACGCCCAGGAAGCCGCAGATCAGGTGGACCCGGGTGGGGGAGGGCTCGGTCACCATCACCAATCCTTCCGCGGGATGCCCCCGGTGACGTCGGCCTCGGGCAGGGTGCCGCGGCTCCACAGCGTGCGCTCGACGAACACCGCCAGGGTGCGCTCCAGCAGGGCCTGGGGCGCGGGACCGTCCAGTACGCCCACGGCCCGGGCGATGGCCTCGAGCGTGCTGATGCGGGCGGGGTCGGGGTGCCTGCGCAGGCGGTAGCTGCTGGGGGCGCCCAGGGGCAGGCGAACCCGGGGCAGGTCGGCCAGCGCCGGCTCGCGCTTGCAGGTCCTCACGGTCTGCCGCCAGTTGCCGTCGGGCACCACCAGCGTCACGGGCCGGGGATCGGCCGCCGCCCAGTGGGCGTCCAGGACCGGCGCGTCGGGATCGGGGTACAGCAGCACCGCCCGCCGCGTGGAATCGGCCAGGTCCCGCAGGTCCAACGGCTGCTCGCGATCGGCCCTCAGTCGCACCTGGGCGTCCGCCAGGCACAGGGGGGCCAGGCGGCCGGTGTTGCTCTGCTTCTGGGCCTCTTTGAAGTGCATGACCACCACCACCCGGGTGCGGGTGGGCAGCGGCTGCACCGTGTCGCACAGGCAGATGGGCGTGTGCAGGGCACAGCGGGGACAGCGGGGGACGGCGCGGGCGCGGTTCATGGCCGCGCAAGGTGGCGGAAGCGACGCGCTCGGGGCAAGGGCAGCGGCTCGGGCAGGGGGAGGCAGCGCGCCTGACGGGCGGGGCCGCGCGCTGAAACGCACCCACCATGGGGTTTTGTTCGGTTTGATGGACTTCAATGGGTAGTTCTGCGAGCGTCCAGGCCGCGTGTGATCGCTGCGAATTCACACGTTTTTTTGGTGAACCTGCAGGTTTTCAGGGGGACTGATGCGAAATCTGCTGCCAGTGGGGCTCTCGCTCCTGGCGATGACGGGCGTGGCCCAGGCCCAAGGGGCCGAGCCGTTCCGGGTGGTGACGGTGCCGTGGGTGGCCACGGCCCTCCAAGTGCCGCACGACGGGGTCGCGGGTCAGCCGCACTACCTGCAGGCGGTGGCGCAGAACTGCGACCAGCAGATCACCTTCCGCTGGGACTATGACGGCGACGGCACCTTCGACATGGAGCCGATGGCCGCCCCCAACCGGTGGAACCTGGGCGTGCAGCACACCTACCCGGCGGGCCTGGAGGCGGACACGCTGTATCCCGCCCGAGTCGAAGCCACCTGTGGGGAGCAGGTCGCCTCGGCCACCTTCCTGCTGCAGGTGCGCGTCGATCCCACCAAGGGCCAGCAGGTCAACCGCCTGATCTCGAACGGCATGTGGGTCGGCCACATCTCGGCCACCCGCGACGCCGCGCAGCGCCGGTTCCTGTGGCGTGATGCGGTGGACTCGGCGGTGTTCGGCCAGGCCCTGCTGAACCGCGGGCACCGGCCCGAGATCGATCCGGCCATCGACCCATACTCCGAGGACGTGCGCTGGATCGTCTACGAGCTGATGCGGCGGCCCACGCAGGTGAACATCGCCGGCGATCAGGCCGGCGAGAACGCCGACGTGAACGGCAACGGCATCGGCATCCGCTTCTACGGCGAGGAGAACTACGGCGGCGGCCCGCAGCTCGAGCTGGTGGCCAGCGCCGGCATGCTCGATGAGGTGGTGCCGGCGGACATCGGCGCCGCGGCGGGCTTCGCCGGGCGCACCTTCCGCGAGATCGTCGAGGACGGGGCGGAGTACTTCTACTGGAGCCAGTCGCAGATCGCCTTCAACGGCGGCTTCGCCGGCGGGTGGGACTACAACGTCAACGGCGCGGCCATCGACTCCTCCCAGGTGGGCTGGGCGGCCGTGGCGCTGTTCGCCGCCGAGCACAACGCCGGCATCCAGGTGCCGCAGTGGGTGAAGGACCGCACCTACCAGGGCGTGCTGTATCAGTCCGCGGCTCGGGGCGGCAACGCGGCCCTGACGGGCGGGTACGGCTACCGCGCCTTCGGCGAGTGTGGCGCCAACCACGCCCGCTCGGGCGCCATGCTGAACGCGCTGGGCTTCTCGACGGAGCGCGACGTGAACAACGCCCAGGTCCAGGCCACGGTGAACTACATCGCCGACAACTTCGCGGCGCAGACCCCCGACTGCTGGGGCGGCCGCAACGTGGGCAACTACTACGCGATGTATCAGATCGCGAAGGGCATGCGGTCCTTCCAGCCCATCATCGAGACCCCCAACGGCGTGGACTGGTACGACACCTACGTCGACTTCTTCCTGCCGGCGGCCAACGCCGCCGGGCGCTTCACCAACGACAACACCTGGATGGGTCAGCGCGAGGTGGCTCACGGCCTGGCGCTGCTGATCCTCATCCCGTCGATCTTCGACGCCCCGCCGGTGGCGGTGGCCCACGGCCAGCCCACCCTGGTGGGCCCTGGCGATCTGGTGACCTTCGACCACTCGGGCAGCTACCACCCCGAGCCGGGCGGCCAGATCGAGACCTACCGCTGGAACTTCGTGGACTACCCGGACGGCCTGGATCTGAACGGCGATGGTGACTTCGACGACGAGGGCGAGTTCGCGCCCGAGGATCTGGACGGCGACGGCGTGGTCAGCAACGACGAGATCGTCTGGGACTACGTGACGGGCGATCCCAACGCGCGCCCCACCTACGCCTACACCCCCGAGCTGGACTTCGGTGAGGAGGTGACCTTCCGGGTGGTGCTGCAGGTCACCGACACCGCGGGCCGCTCGGCCATCGACGACGAGTCGGTGGTGGTGCGCGTGACCCTGGTGAACCACCCGCCGGTGGCCCTGGGCCACCCCTCGGGCCGCCCGGACGCGGCCTACCAGGTGGTGCCCGGCCAGGTGCTGCACCTGGACGCCCGCCGCAGCTACGACCCCGACTCCGATGATGAGCCGGCGCCGGGCTTTGAGCGCGACCAGATCACCTCGTACGGCTGGGACCTGAACCTGGATGGCGAGTACGACGTGGACACCGCGGAGCACGACTTCCAGGTGCCCGGCGACTGGGCCCACAACTCGGTGCGCACCCTGCGGCTGCGCGTCTGCGACGACGGCCAGTGGACGGGCACGCCGGACGCGGAGTGCGAGGGCGGCGACTGCAGCCTGTGCAGCACCGTGACCGTGCGCATCAACGTGTTCGACCCCGAGGGCGATCCCGACGAGGACGGCCTGACCAACGCGCAGGAGGGGGATCTGGGCACGAACTTCAACGACCCCGACAGCGACGATGACGGCCTGCTCGACGGCGCCGAGGTGGGCGAGGACGCCACCTACGACGCCGGCGTCGACACCAACCCGCTGGACGCCGACACCGACGACGACGGCATCAACGACGGCGACGAGGTGGAGGGCGGCACCCAGCCCCTGAACCCCGACAGCGACGGTGACGGCCTGACGGACGGTCAGGAGCGCGGCGTGACCGAGCCGGTGGCCGATCCCGACGGCGAGGGCCCGGCGGTGGGCACGGACGTCGAGCTGTTCCGTCCCGACGCGGATCCCGAGAGCACCACCAACCCGAACGCCGCCGACACCGACGAGGGCGGCGTGCCCGACGGCGTCGAGGACGCCAACCGCGACGGTGCCATCGACGAGGGCGAGGGCGATCCGAACAACGGCGACGACGACGATCCCGACGGCGACGGGCTGACCAACGGCCAGGAGGCCGACCTGGGCACCGATCCGCGCGACCCCGACACGGACGGCGACGGGCTGGAGGACGGCGTGGAGGCCATCGGCCCCACCGACGCCCTGGACGCGGACACCGACGACGACGGCCTGGCGGACGGCGACGAGCGCGAGCCCAACCCGACCAACCCCGACAGCGACGGCGACGGCATCCAGGACGGCACCGAGCTCGGCGTGGCCGAGGGCGTGGCCGATCCCGACGGCGAGGGCCCGGCCACGGGCACCGATCCCGCGGTGTTCGTGCCCGACGCGGATCCCGAGAGCACCACGTCGCCCGTGAACGGCGACACCGACGACGGCGGCGTGAGCGACGGCGTCGAGGACGCCAACCACAACGGCGCCATCGACCCGGGCGAGGGCGATCCCAACAACGGGTTGGACGATGATCCCGACGGCGACGGGCTGACCAACGGCCAGGAGGCCGAAGCGGGCACCGATCCGCGCAACCCCGACACGGACGGCGACGGCCTGAACGACGGGGCCGAGGTGGCCGGCGGCAGCAGCCCGCTGGATCTGGACACGGACGACGACGGCCTGGGCGACGGCGACGCGCGCGAGCCCAACGCCATCAACCCCGACAGCGACGGCGACGGCATCCAGGACGGCACCGAGCTGGGCCTGGTGGACGGCGTGGCCGATCCGGACGGCGAGGGCCCGCTGCGGGGCACCGATCCCGCGGTGTTCGTGCCCGACGCCGATCCCGAGAGCACCACGTCGCCCGTGGACGGGGACACCGATGACGGCGGCGTGAGCGACGGCATCGAGGACGCCAACCACAACGGCGCCATCGACGCCGGTGAGGGCGATCCGAACTTCGCTGGCGACGACGATCCCGACGGCGACGGGCGCACCAACGACGAGGAGGTGGCCGACGGCACCAACCCGAACGCCGCCGACAGCGACGGCGACGGGGTGGACGACGGCGACGAGCTGGCGGCGGGGACGAACCCCCTGGACGCCGACTCCGACGACGACGGCCTGAGCGACGGCGACGAGCTGGGCGAGGACGGCGTGCGCGATCCGGCGACCGAGACGGATCCGCTGAACCCCGACACCGACGGCGACGGCATCCAGGACGGCACCGAGCGCGGCGTGACCGAGCCGGTGGCCGATCCCGACGGCGAGGGCCCCATGCGGGGCACCGACGGCGACGGCTTCGTGGCCGACGCCGATCCTGAGTCCACCACCGATCCGCTGAGCGTGGACACCGACGAGGGCGGCGTGGAGGACGGCGCCGAGGACGCGAACCACAACGGCGCCATCGACGCCGGTGAGGGCGATCCGAACGATCCGAGCGACGACGACGAGGACGGCGACGGCCTGAACACCGCGCAGGAAGAGGCGCTGGGCACCGATCCGGACGTGGCGGACACCGACGGCGACGGCATCAGCGACGGCGACGAGGTGGGCGCGGACGGTGAGTTCGACGCCGGCACCGACAGCGATCCGCTGGACGCCGACACCGACGACGACGGCATCAGCGATGGCGACGAGGCCGAGGGGAGCACGAGCCCCATCGACGCCGACTCGGACGACGACGGCATCCAGGACGGCACCGAGCAGGGCGTGGTCGAGGGCGTGGCCGATCCCGACGGCGAGGGCCCCATGGGCGGCACCGATCCCGCGGTGTTCGTGCCCGACGCGGATCCCGAGAGCACCACCAACCCGAACGTCGCGGACACCGACAACGGCGGCGTGCCCGATGGCATCGAGGACGCGAACCACAACGGCGCCATCGACGCGGGCGAGGGCGATCCGAACTACGCCGGCGACGACGATCCCGACGGCGACGGCCGCGACAACGATCAAGAAGAGGCGGACGGCACGAACCCGAACTCCGCCGACACGGACGGCGACGGCGTGCGCGACGGGGACGAGCTGATCGCGGGCACCGATCCGCTGGACGCCGACACCGACGACGACGGCCTGAGCGATGGCGAGGAGCTGGGCGAGGACGGCGTGCGCGATCCGGCCACCGAGACCGATCCCACCGTGGCCGACACGGACGAGGACGGCATCCTGGACGGTACCGAGCGCGGGGTGACCGAGCCCGTGGCCGATCCCGACGGTGAGGGTCCGCTGAGCGGCACCGATCCTGCCGTGTTCGTGCCCGACGCCGATCCCGAGTCCACCACCGATCCCCTGGATCCCGACACGGACGCGGGCGGCCTGGAGGACGGGGTCGAGGACGCGAACCACAACGGCGCCATCGACGAGGGCGAGGGCGATCCGAACGACCCGAGCGACGATGACGCGGACGGCGACGGCCTGACGCCCGCCGAGGAAGAGGCCGCCGGCACCGATCCCAACGTGGCGGACACCGACGGCGACGGCATCGACGACGGCGACGAGCTGGGCGGCGACGGGGTGTTCAACCCCGAGACCGACACCGATCCCACCGACGCTGACACCGACGACGACGGCATCAGCGACGGCGACGAGGCCGAGGGCACCACGAGCCCCATCAACGCGGACTCGGACGGCGACGGCATCCAGGACGGCACCGAGCAGGGCGTGACGGACGGCGTGGCCGATCCCGACGGCGAGGGGCCGCTGGCCGGCACCGATCCGGCGGTGTTCGTGCCCGACGCCGATCCGAGCACCACCACCGACCCCAACGTGGCCGACACCGACGAGGGCGGCCTGGATGACGGCGCCGAGGACACCAACCACAACGGTGCCATCGACGAGGGCGAGCGGGACCCCAACGATCCCGCCGACGACAACGACGCCGACGGCGACGGGCTGTCGGACGAGGCCGAGGAGCGCCTTGGCACCGATCCGAACAACCCGGACACCGACGGTGACGGCATCGAGGACGGCGCCGAGCTGGGTGGGGACGAGAGCCTGGACGAGGGCGACACCGATCCCAACGACGCCGACACGGACGACGACGGCATCGAGGATGGCGACGAGGGCCCGCTGGGCACCGATCCGACCGATCCCGACAGCGATGACGACGGCCTGCAGGACGGCGAGGAGGGCCCGCTGGGCACCGATCCGACCGATCCCGACAGCGACGACGACGGCCTGAACGACGGCGACGAGGTGGAGCGGGGCACGGATCCCAACAACAGCGACACCGACGGCGACGGCCTGGGCGACGGCCTGGAGGCCGGCGCGGACGGCTTCGACACCGATCCCAGCACCACCACCGATCCGCTGGACCCCGACACCGACGACGACGGGCTGCCCGACGGCACCGAGGACGCGGACGGCAACGGCAACGTCGACACCGGCGAGACCGATCCGAACAACCCCGACAGCGACGGCGGTGGCCGCAGCGACGGCGACGAGGTCGCCAACGGCGGCGATCCGCTGAACGGCGACGATGACCAGCCCATCGAGCTGGGTGGCGGCGCCTGGCGCGGCTGCGACGCGGCCGCCGATCGGCCGGCGGGCTTCGGCGCGCTGTGGCTGATGGCCCTGCTGGGTCTGCTGATGTTCCGCCGCCGGCGGGCCCTGGGCGCCACCGTGGCGGCCGCCGGGCTGCTGGTGACGGCCGCGCCGGGCACCGCCGAGGCCCAGGGCTTCGACGTGCAGAACTTCAGCCCGGCGACGGATCCGGGCCTGGACTACCTGCGGCAGTTCTCGGCCCGCCCCTTCGACGGGCCGCGCTTCTCGCTGGGGGTGATGGCCAACTACGCCCGCAACCCGCTGGTGGTGCGCGACGCCGACGGCGAGCGGCTGGGCGCCCTGATCAGCGATCTGCTGACCGCCGATGTGCAGGCGGCCGTGGCCTTCGGCAAGCGGTACCGCATCGGCATCGACGCCCCGCTGGTGCTGTGGCAGGCCGGCGACGACGAGGTGCCTGGCTTCGACAGCAGCGAGCTGCCGGCCGGTGGCGTCAGCCTGGGCGACATCCGGGTGGTGCCGCAGGTGAACCTGTTCAGCCAGGGCACGGCGAAGGACCCCAGCGGCCTGTCGCTGGGTCTGGCGGTGGACGTGCGGCTGCCCACCGGGGACGACGCGTCCTTCGGCGGCGGCGGCTGGTCGGCCGAGCCCCGGCTGCTGGTGGACTACGTGTTCGCCGGCGGCCTGGCGATGGCCACCAACCTGGGCTGGCAGATCCGCGAGGACAGCGGCCTGCGCAACGTGGAGATCGGCGACATGCTCACCGTGGGTGTGTCGGCCGACGTGCCGGTGACCGACGCGGTGCACGTGGTGCCCGAGGTCAACGGGGCGGTGCCCGTGCTGGCCGACACCATCGACGCCGAGGAGCTGCCCATCGAGGCGCTGCTGGGCCTTCACTGGTTCGCGAGCGAGGCCGTGGTGCTCACCGCCGGCGGCGGCACCGGCATCGTGCAGGGGGTGGGCAGCCCTGACTGGCGCGTGTTTCTCGGCCTGCACTGGGTGATGGGCCCCGCCGAGGGCTGCACCACCGGCCCCGAGGACATGGACGGGTTCGAGGACGACGACGGCTGCGCTGATCCCGACAACGATCAGGACGGCATCCTGGACGCCGACGACCAGTGCCCCATGGAGCCCGAGGACAAGGACGGCTTCGAGGACGAGAACGGCTGCCCCGATCCCGACAACGATCAGGACGGCGTGTTGGACAGCGACGACAAGTGCCCCATGGAGCCCGAGGACAAGGACGAGTTCGAGGACGCCGACGGCTGCCCCGATCCCGACAACGACCAGGACAAGGTGCTGGACGCCAACGACAAGTGCCCCCTGGAGCCCGAGGATCAGGACGACTTCGAGGACGAGGACGGCTGCCCCGATCCCGACAACGACCAGGACGGGATCCCCGACGTGGACGACAAGTGCCCGATCGATCCCGAGACGAAGAACGGCACCGATGACGAGGACGGCTGCCCCGACAAGCAGACCGTGGTGGTGACCTGCGCCAAGCTGTTCATCGACGGCAAGGTGCACTTCGACACCGACAAGGCCGTGATCCAGCAGCGCAGCTTCGCCTTGCTGGACGAGGTGGCGCAGGTGATGAAGGACCACCCCGACATCACCCTGATGCGCATCGAGGGCCACACCGACGCCCGCGGCGACGACGCCTACAACCAGTCGCTCTCGGAGCGGCGGGTGGAGAGCGTGCGCGAGTACCTGGTGAACAAGGGCATCGCGGCGGACCGGCTGGCGGTGCAGGGCTTCGGTGAGAGCAAGCCCATCGCCGACAACACCACGGCGCAGGGCCAGGCCGACAACCGCCGGGTGGAGTTCGTCATCGTCACCCGCAAGGGCTGCCAGAAGAAGTAGCGGTCGCCCTGACCGCCGATCGGCGGGCCGCCACCCGGGCGGTCCGCCCTGGCCTTCGCCTTCCACCCGCCCAGCCTGATCA
This sequence comes from Myxococcales bacterium, assembly GCA_020633555.1. Taxonomy (GTDB): domain Bacteria; phylum Myxococcota_A; class Bradymonadia; order UBA7976; family UBA1532; genus JACKDL01. The sequence continues at coordinate 287,724 of JACKDL010000002.1, forward strand.
GCGGCCCGCGCGCCTTGTCGCGTCCGGGGGCTTTCCCTACCTTGGTCGGGTCCCTGTCCATGCTGAGGTCGTGGCCGATGATGCGCCTGGCGCTGACGTTCGCCCTGCTCGCCGCCGGCGCGCTGGCGGCCTGCGAAGAGGGCCCTCCGCCCGAATCGGGATCCCCGGCGGGTGGCGCGGGGCCCCAGGCCGAGCCCCCGCCGCCCTTCGCCCCGTCACCGGCTGCGCTCACGCGCCTGACCCGGGCCCAGTACGGCAACCTGGTGCGTGATCTGTTCGGTCCGCAGGTGGTGGTGCCGGCGCGGCTGGAGCCCGACGTGCAGCAGGCGGGTTTCTCGTCGGTGGGGGCGGCCCGGACGGCCATCTCGCCCCGGGGTGTGGAGCAGTACGAGGCGGCGGCCTTCGACGTGGCCGAGCAGGCGCTGACGCCCGAGCAGCGGGGCTGGCTGCCCTGCACGCCCTCGGGCGCCGCCGATCGGGCGTGCGCCGAGCAGGTGCTGGCGCCCCTGGCCCGGCGGGCCTGGCGCCGCCCGGTGACGCCGGACGAGGTGGCCGGGCTGCTGGGGCTGTTCGACGAGGCCGCTGCGGCCCTGGGCGACTTCCACGGGGCGCTGGTCTTCCCCGTCGCGCGGGTGCTGCAGTCGCCCCACTTCCTGTTTCGCAGCGAGCTGGGCGAGCCCGACCCCGAGCGGCCCGGGCAGCGGCGCTACACCAGCCTGGAGATGGCGTCGCGCCTGGCCTTCTTCCTGTGGAATTCGGGGCCAGACGAGGCGCTGCTGGCGGCGGGCGAGGCGGGCGAGCTGCTCAGTGACGCGGGGCTGGAGGCCCAGGCGGAGCGGCTCCTGGGTGAACCGCGGGCCCAGGCGGCCCTGCGGAACTTCTTCGTGGAGCACCTGGGCTTGAGCCGGCTGGAGGAGGCCACGAAGGATCCGACGGTGTTCGTGCACGCGAGCGCCGATCTGGCGCCGGCGGCGAAGGAGGAGACCCTGCGGCTCATCGACCACGTGGTCTTTGAGCAGGACGTCGACTTCCGCACGCTGCTGACCACGCGCACCACCTTCATCGACCGGCGCCTGGCCGCGCTGTACGGGGTGCCGGCGGGCGCGCCCGACGGGTTTGCCGAGGTGGTGCTGCCGGCTGACGGCCCCCGGGTCGGGCTGCTGGGCCACGCCAGCGTGCTGATGGCCAACGCCCACGCCACGGCCAGCTCGGCTACCCGGCGGGGGTCCTTCATCCGCAAAGCCCTGCTGTGCGACGTCATCCCGCCGCCGCCGGCGGACGTGGACACCACGCTGCCCGAGCCCGAGGAGGGGCTGCTGACCCTGCGGGAGCGCCTGGCGGAGCACGCGGCCAACCCCACCTGCGCCGGCTGCCACGCCATCATGGATCCCATCGGGCTGGGGCTGGAGCAGTTCGACGGCGTGGGCCGCTTCCGCACCACCGAGAACGGCGGCGTCATCGACCCCAGCGGCGAGCTGGACGGGGTGGCCTTCGCCGACGCGCGGGCCCTGAGTGAGGCGTTGGCCGAGAGCCCGAAGGTGGGCCCCTGCCTGGTGAAGCGGCTGTACCGCCACGCCACGGCCCACGAGGAGACGGTGGGGGAGGCCGCCGAGATCGCGCGCCTGGCCGAGCATTTCGCCGCTCAGGACCACCGGGTGCAGGCCCTGCTGCTGGACCTGGTGCTGAGCCCGGGGTTCCGCACCGCCGCCGAGGGGGACGCCGAATGATCCTGCGCACGAGCAAGCCGGTGGCCGGCGGCCTGACCCGCCGCAGCCTGCTGCGTGGCCTGTTGGGCGGCGCGGCCATCACCGTGGGCCTGCCGCCCCTGGAGCGCTTCTTCAACGAGAGCGGCACAGCGTGGGCGGCGGGCTGCGAGGCGCTGCCCCGCCGCTTCGGCACCTTCTTCTGGGCCAACGGCACGCTGCCCGAGTTCTGGATCCCCACCGACGAGGGCCCGGGCTTCACCCTGCCGCCGCTGCTGGAGCCCTTCGCGCCGTTGCGCGCGAAGATCAGCCTGGTCACCGGCACGAAGGTGCTCACGGGCAACCCCGTGGCGCACTGGTCGGGGGTGGGCGGCTTCCTCACGGGGCGGCCGCTCATCACCCGGGGCGGCGAGGAGTACACCTTCGCCGGACCCACGCTGGACCAGGTCATCGCCGCCGAGGTGGGCGGCGAGACACGGTTCCGCAGTCTGCAGGTGGCCGTGGAGCGGGGGCAGGCGCCCATCAGCTACGCCGGGCCCGACGCGGGCAACCCGCCCGAGGCGTCGCCCGCCGAGCTGTTCAACCGGTTGTTCGGCGGCGGCTTCGTGGCGCCGGGCGAAGACGCCGCGCCCGATCCGAAGCTGGCCCTGCGCCGCAGCGTGCTGGACGCCGTGATGGGGGACGTGGCGAGCCTGAAGCCCAAGCTGGGGGCGGCGGACGCACGCCGGCTCGACCAGCACCTGACCGGGATCCGTGAGCTGGAGCGCCGCATCGCGCGGCTGCAGGAGGCCCCGCCCGATCTGGCCGCCTGCGTGCGGCCCGCGGCGCCCGCCGCGGAGTTCCCCGATCTGGAGGGGCGGCCGCAACTCCGGGCGGTGAACCGGGCCATGGCCGATCTGACGGCCATGGCGTTGGCCTGCGATCAGAGCCGGGTCTTCACCTACCAGTTCCACCAGCCCGTCTCGAACGCGCTGTTCCCCGAGGCCGAGATGGGCCACCACCGCATGACCCACGACGAGGCCGGCAGCCAGCCGGGGGTGAAGGCGATCCTCACCCAGATCATGAGTGAGTTCGCCTACTTGCTGCAGGCGCTCGACGCGGTACAGGAGGGCGACGGGACCTTGCTGGATCACATGGTGGTGCTGGGCACCTCGGACTGCGCGCGGGGGCGGACCCACGGGCTCGAGGACTTCCCGATCCTGCTGGCCGGCGGCTGCTGCGGCGAGCTGCGCACGGGGGTGCACTACCGCTCGCCGTCCCTGGAGAACGCCAGCCGGGTGCCGCTGAGCCTGGCGCGCGCCATGGGCCTGCGGCCGGCGGCCTTCGGCGGCGACGAGGGCGAGGCCCGCGAGGGCCTGTCCGCCATCGAGGCCGGCTGATGGGGGCCCGGCGGGCGATGGGGCGGCGGTGGCTGGGCTGGGCGCTGGGCGCCTGCGTGTTGGCGAGCGTGGGCTGCGACGACGGGGTGGGGGAGGCGTCCATGGACGGGGCGCCGTTGGCTGCCGACATGGCGCCGCCGGCGCCCGACGCCGCGCCGGGGCCGCCGGCGTGTGATCCGGCCGAGATCCTGGGTCGCGCCTGTGCGGAGGCCACCTGGGCCCCCGCGCCGGTGTGGATCGTGGCCGAGATCGCCTTTGCGGTGGCCGACGAGGACGGGCGGGTGCAGGGCTTCGACCTGGACGGCGTGAACACGGCGCGGGGCGACGACAGCGGCTGCGGCCACCGCGACTTCGTGTCGCCCGAGGGGGCCGAGGGCGTCGACAGCCAGCTCGCCACCCTGTGGCCCCTGATCGAGCAGGTCACCGGCGACGCCGTGGACGGCCTGATCCAGGGCGCCATCAACGAGGGCACCTTGCTGATCACGTTGGCCGTGGCGGGCGACGGCGGCGAGGCGCGCTTCGCCCTGGGCAAGCTGGCGGGCGCCCCGCTGCTGGGCACCGACGGCCGCATGCTGCCCTACCAGACCTTCGCCCCCGATCCCTACTCCGAGCCCACCATGGCCGTGGGCCGCTGGGCGGCGGACGGCCACTTCGTGGGCGGCGGCGTGGACGTGGTGCTGCCCCTGGACATCCTGAGCTTCGAGCTGGACATGCGCATCAGCGACGCGCGGGTGGACTTCCGCGTGCAGCCCGACGGCAGCCTGGTCGGCGTGCTGGGCGGGGGCCTGCAGGCGGCCGAGTTCATGGCCGCCCTGGACATGGCCGCGGTGCCCCAGGACCTGCGCGACTTCGTGCGGCGGCTGATGTTCCAGCGGGCCGATCTGGCCCCCGACGACACGGGCGCCTGCCAGGCGGTGTCCACCGCCATGGTGTTCCGGGCGGTGCCGAGCTTCCTGGCCGACTGGGAGGCCGACGTGCGGCCGCCGGTGCCCTGACGTGAGGCGGGACAGGGCGTCGCCCCTACCGGCCGCCTGCCAGACCTGACATCCTGCCGCCAGCGAGGGGTACACACACACCGCTGAACGGGAGGCACCCATGGCCCAGATCCCTGACTTCAAGCTGCTCTGGCTCGGCTACCCGCGGGGGCTGTCCGCGGACGTGAAGCCGCGCATCGGCGGGCAGGTGGCCTACGACTGGATCACCAACACCTGCACGATCCGCATGAGCCGGGCCTTCAACTACGCGGGCCACCGGATCCCGGCGGACCACCCGGGGCTGGCCACCACCCGCGGCGGGGACGGCCTGCGCTACGCCTTCCGCGTGGCCGAGTTCCGTCCGTACCTGCTCGAGACCTTCGGGAAGCCGACCATCAGCCACGAAGGCGAGCCCGGCACCATCCCCACCGAGCCCTTCGCCGGGCGCAAGGGGGTCATCTGTTTCGAGGCCACCTTCTCGGACGCCACCGGCCACTTCGACATGTGGAACGGACTGCAGACCATCGGCGGGAACTACTTCTACAAGGCCCACGCGGTGCACCTGTGGGAGGCGCCCGAGGGGACGGTGGATCTGACCATCGCCCAGGGCGTGGGGCTCGGTCAGCCGAACCGCAGCGCCGACGTGAAGACGGTGCAGAAGCTGCTGAACCTGGGGCTGGCGGACGCCGGCCCCGAGGATGGGGACTGCGGGCCGCGCACGCTGCACGCCATCCGCACGTTCCAGGAGTGGCACGACCTGCCGAACGACAGCTACGTGCTGCCCGGCGGGGTCACCTGGTTCCGGCTGACGAACCCCTGAGCCCCCGCCGAGCGGGCGGCGAGGGAGCCGCCCGGCAAGGTGACCCCCGCTACAGGGTCGCCAGCATGGCTGCGAAGGCCAGCCCGCCGCCCGAGGCCACGAAGGCCACCCGGTCGCCCGGACCCACGGCGCCCGATCGCACCGCGTCATCGAAGGCCATGGGGATGCACGCCGAGCCGGTGTAGCCGAGCTGCTGCATCACCGTGTGCCCCCGCTCGGTGGGCACGCCCAGCCGGGTCAGCGTCTCGTGGATGCTGTTGATGTTGAGTTGGGTGAAGACGTAGCGGTCGATGTCCAGCGGCGTGATGCCCTGAGCCTCGCACAGCTCGCCGATGAGCCGCGTCCAGGTGTCGGGGTTCACGCTCACCGGGAACTTGTGGACGAACTTCACCGTGTGCTCGCGGGCCGCGAGGCGCTCGGGGGTGATGGGCCGGGCGGCCCCCCCGGCGTAGATGCCCATCCAGCCATGGTACTGGCCGTCGGTGTGCAGCTTGCACGGTCCCAGGCCAGGCCCGTCGCCCGCCTCGGCCCGCAGCACCACCGCCCCCGCGCCGTCGGCGAAGAGGGTGGCGGTCTTCTTGTCGTCCAGGTCCAGGAACCGGCTCATGGCGTAGGCGCCGATGACCAGGGCGTGGGTGTACTGGGCGTCTGCCGCCAGGAACTTCCGGGCGATGTCCAGCGCCGTCACGAAGCCCGCGCAGGCGGTGTTGATGTCGAAGGTGGCGGCCCCCGTGGCGCCCAGCGCGTGCTGCACCACGCTGGCGGTGCTGGGGCTGAGCTGCTCGGGGGTGTCGGTGCTGATGATCAGCAGGTCCACCTGCTCGGGGGCGACGCCCGCGGCGGCGAGCGCCGCGCGGGCCGCGCCCTCGGCCAGGGTGGCCGTGGACTCGTCGTCCGCACACCAGTAGCGGTGGTGGATGTCCAGGTTGCTGGCCAGCCAGTCCCCGACGCCGCCGCCGAAGCGGTCGTCGAAGAAGGCGTTGGGCACCCCCTGGCGGCCGTGCACGGCGCCCGTGCCGGCGATGACGGCCCGGCGCATCACTCCTCGAGCTGCCCGCAGGCGGCGACGCCAGCGCAGTCGGCCGCGGTCAGCACGCAGATCTGCACGTCGGGCATCTCGGCCGAGCAGCTCGCCTCACAGGCCATCCGCCAGGCGGCCTCGTCCGCGGGGGCGTCGGCCTCGCAGCCGAGCCGGCGCGCACACACGGCCGGGCAGGCGCTGGGGGGCTCGGCCTCGCCGCACGCGGCGATGTCCGCGCACTCCGGCGCGGCGAGCTCGCAGGCGCGCTGGGAGGCCGCCAGCGCCCCGCAGGCGGTCAGGCACTCGGCGGTGAACGCCTCGGCGTCCTCGGGCATTTCGCAGGTGGCCTTGCGGTCGCAAAGGGCCGGGCAGCCGGGCGCCGGCTCGACGGGCGCGGGCTCCTGGCAGGCCTGCATGGCCTGGCAGTCCTGGCCGGCCTCGAGCAGGCAGCCGATGGTCTCGTCGCCCCAGGGCTCGCCGCCGGCGCCGCCGCAGGCCGCCACGCAGGTGGCCAGGGCGTCCTCGCTGGGGGGCAGCAGGCCACAGCCGTTCAGGCCGGCGCAGGCCAGATCGCAGGCCGTGGGCTCCACGGGCGCGGGGGCGCCGGGGCACACGGTCACCGCCTCGCAGGCGTCGCCGGCGGCCGCGTAGCAGGCCAGATCGCCCGGGGTCCACGCGGCCTCGCACGCCATGACGCACGCCATGGTGCCGCCCTCGAAGCCCGCCTCGCACACTTCGAGCGCGGCGCAGGCGGTGGTGCAGTCGGTGACGGGCAGCTCGCCGAAGCAGGCGTCGATGTCGCCGCAGGCAGCGATGTTGGCCAGGCAGCCGGCGGTGGCGGGATCGGGATCGCCCGCGCCGCAGCTCTCGATGCAGGTGGCCAGCGGCATGCAGCCGCCCTCGTCATCGGGCCAGCACAGCTCGCAGCCGTCCAGGGCGCCGCAGGCGCGATCGCAGGCGGTGATGCCCGGCTCGATGGGCTCGTCGCCGGTCAGACAGGCGATGATGGGCTCCTCATCGCAGGCCTCCAGCGCATCCAGGCAGGCGTAGGGCGTGGGCTCGGCCGCCCGGCAGCCCTCGGCGCAGTCCGCGGGGCTCAGGCAGTTGTCGTCGGCGTCGGGGATGCAGTAGCCGCAGCCGTCCAGGAAGGTGCAGCGCCGGGCGCAGTCGTCGTCGCCGATGTCGCTGGTGAGGCAGGCGGCGATGGCGTCGGCCTCGCACATCATCAGATCGTTCAGGCAGGCCCCCTCGTCGGGCCAGTCGGCGCGGCAGGTCTCGGCGCAGGTGGCCACGTCCAGGCAGGCGCCGTCGTCGCCCAGCAGGCACTGGCCACAGCCGTCCAGCACCCGGCAGGCGTCGGCGCAGCCGTCATCGCCCGCGCCGTCGTCGGTGAGGCACGCCGCGATGGCCTGGTCGTCGCAGGTGTTCAGGGCGGCCAGGCACTCGGCGCCCTCGAAGGCGCCCTGCCGGCAGGTGGCGTCGCAGGCGTACACGTCCAGGCAGGCGCCGTTGGCGTCCGTCAGGCAGGTCTGGCAGCCGTCGAGCCGGCCGCAGGCCTGCTGGCAGGCGTCCACCGCGCTGCCGTCCAGGCAGGCGCCGATGTCGGCCTCGTTGCAGCCGTTGGTGCTGGCCAGGCACAGGTATGCGGCCTGGTCGTCGGTCTGCCGGCAGACCTGCGCGCAGGCCTCGGGGCTCAGGCAGTCACCGTCGCCCACGCACTGCCCGCACTGCTCCAGCTTCAGGCAGCCGTCGTAGCAGACGTCATCGATGACCTCGCCGCCGCCGCCCGCGCCGCCCTGGCCGCCGGGCCCCGCGTCGTTCAGGTTGGCCTCGCCCTCAACGGTGCAGGCCGACAGGGCGAACATCAGCCCCACCGCGCCCGCCCAGATCCAGTGCCGCTCACGCATCGTGCTCTCCCCGTGCCGTGGTGCGTTCGAGGGCGAGTCAACGCGGCCCGGCCGCTCGGATCAAGTCGCTTCCCACGGCCGCGCCGTCCCTGGGCTATGCTGGGCCATGGCCACGCCCACCGCCGCCCTCGTCCTCGACAGCCCCCTGGGGCCGCTGACGGTGCTCAGCGCGCCGACGGGGCTCACCGAGCTGCGCTTTGGCCACGCGGGGCAGGCGGTGCCCGCCGGGGATCCCCACGGGGCGGGCCCCGCGTTGGTCGCCTGGTTCGCGGGCGCGCTGGGCGCGCTGGACGGCCTGCCCCTGGCGCCCGACGGCACCCTGTTCCAGCGCGCGGTGTGGGACCGGCTGCGGGCAGTCCCGGCGGGGCAGACCACCACCTACGGCGAGCTGGCCCGGGCCCTGGGCAGCGTGCGCAAGGCGCGGGCCGTGGGCCAGGCCAGCGCCACCAACCCGCTGCCGATCATCGTGCCGTGCCATCGGCTGGTGGGGCGGGACGACCGGCTGGTGGGCTACACCGGCGGCTTGGAAAAGAAGCGCTGGCTGCTGGCGCACGAGGGCGCGCCGGGGTTCCTGGTGCCCTGATCGGACCAGGGCTAAACTGCCGCCGCCCGCCGCAGTACGCCGACGAGGGAGGGGGACCCATGGCCGACGACAAGAAGTTCTCGCTGCTGGACGCGATGGTGGACGACCACGTAGCCGGCATCACCGTGGATGACCTGGAGCAGGGGCGCGACGGGACGCCCGCTCAGGATGGGCCGACGCTGAGCCCGAAGGTCCGCGACAGCCGCCCGGTGGAGACCACGCCCCGCAAGTGGGCCGCGGATCCCGACGCCAGCATCTGCGGGCTGAAGGTGGGCGGCAGCCTCGAGTTTCACAACGGCGGCCCCGACGTGGACGGCGTGTGGGTGGTGCAGCAGCTCAAGATGCCGCTCAACGCCGCACCGGAGGCGAAGATCCTGGTGGCCAGTCGGCCCGAGGGCGGGCCGCCCTACATCCAGATCAGCGAGGCGGATCTGGCTGAGGAGCTGGAGATCGGAAACGCCGTCATCCGGGCCCACGACGAGCGCGGCTGAGGCCCGCCGCGCCCTGGCTCACACCTCGCTCAGGGCGCCCCGCAGGCCCCGTCGCCGGGCTGCCACGCCAGCACCTGCCCCGCGCCGCTCTGGATGACGCCGGTGTACCGGGCCAGCCAGTAGGCCTCGATGATGTCCAGGCCCGGGCTCTGCTTGTGGCCGGGCGCGCCCGTCGAGTAGCCGATCTGGAACGGGTTTCGCTGCCAGAGGAAGTCGGTGAAGGCCCGCAGCTCGATGGGCACGGGGGCGGTGGCCAGCGCGCGGGCGCAGGTGCCGTCCTCGAAGGGGCAGTCCAGGGCGTCGCCCCGGCAGGCGCCACCGATGTCCTCGCCCGGGAATTCCAGGCCCATGAAGGTGACGGGGGCGATGCAGGCGGCGCGATCGTCGGCGCTGGGGCAGCGCAGGGCCTGCTCGGGCCCGCCCAGGGCGTCGATGACGGTCTCGGGCGCCACGTTGTAGGCGCGGCGGGGGTCGTCCAGGGTGCCCCCGTTGCCCCCCAGCACGTCGAAGGCGGCCAGGGCGCGGGCGCGGGCCTCGGCCTGCGCCGCGGGCCAGGCGTCGGCGACGGTGGCGAACATCAGGTCGAACTTCAGGTCGGCCAGGGGCCCCACGTCGCGGGCCCAGAACTCGTCGTGCAGGGCCCGGGCGATGGGCTCGCGCAGGGCGGGATCGTCCAGCAGCCCCCACAGGGACCAGAAGGCGGGGTAGGTGATGTGGCCGCCGTAGAAGCTGCGGCACCAGTCGGGCACCTGAAGGGCGCCGGCGGTCTGGATCACCCCGAAGGTGTTCAGCGACTGCACGAGCTGCTCGTGGAAGAAGCGCCGGTACTGCTCTTCGCCGGTGAAGTGGTAGCCGATGGCCGCCAGGTGCATCAGGTGGTTCGCGTCGCCCGCGCGCACGCTGGGCACGTAGAAGTGGTCGATGCCCGTGGCACGCACGTTGTCCCGGCTCTGCAGATCGGTGGCGAGCTGCACCAGCTCGCCCAGGTAGCGGGGGCTGGCCAGATCGAGCACGCGGGTGGGCTCGAGCTGGATCTCGGCCGGGCAGTCGCGAGGGTAGTCGGCGGCGTTGCGGGGGTTGAGCTGCGGCAGGTAGTAGCCCACCACCGTGTCGAGCTGCGAGAAGTCGGGATCGCCCTCGTCCAGGGTGAGCCGGCCGCCGCCCAGGAGCTGCTGCAGCACGTCGATGATCTCGGGGTTCTGCTGGGCGTGGACGATCTCGACGCGCTCCAGCCGCTTCAGGTAGCAGGTCAGGTGGCGGACCATGCGGTCGCGGATCTCGGCGTCCTCGGGGCGCAGCAGATCGGCCACCAGCGGGAAGGCGACCATGGGGCCCGAGTACTGGTCGATGCTGGGGTTGCCGTGCCAGCGGGGCCGCACGGCCACGGGGCCGTCGGGGCCCGGGTAGCCCTGGGTGTAGACGGGCGGCGCGTCGGGCACGGTGGCCGGGTCGAAGTCGTGGCTGCGGTGGTCCTCGAGCAGCCGGGCGTCGGACAGCACCAGGTGGGCGTCGGTGGGCGGGGCGCCGGGCTCGACGTAGCCGTAGTGGGCGCGGGCCAGGTAGCCGGGCACGCCGGTGACGTCGAACTTCACGAGCAGGGCGCGGGCCTTGGCCACCATCCGCGCGTAGTCCGCCTGGGTGCCCGTGCTCAGGTAACGCAGGGCGGTGCCGTGCAGAGCCACGCCGGTCCAGATGGCCGAGTCGCCCCAGCCGTCGTAGCCCAGGAAGCGGGCCGGATCGCCCCACTCGGCCTCGGGGGTGCCGGCCGGGAAGCCGGCGTTGAAGACGCGCTCGGCGGTTTGTCCATCGGGGCTGTGGTAACGGGCGTACCAGCGGTCGAACAGCAGGGCCCGGCGCAGCAGCGGATCGGGCTCCACGAAGGCCCCGGCGGTGGCGTCGTACACCGCGCAGGTCTGGGGCTGGCCGTCCACGCAGCGGGTGTCGTCGATGATCGCGCAGCTCTCCACCGGGGCCCCGGCCAGCGGATCGGCGGGCGCCTGAGCGCGGGGCCGGGTGGGCAGTTCGGGCAGGGGGGTCGCGTCGGGGGCCATGTCGATGCCCCGATCGGTGGCCATGTCGGCCGCGCCCTCATCCAGGGGCGCCTGATCGGGATCCAGCACGCCCCGGTCGCTCCCGCACAGGCAGTCCTGCGGGCCGCCGTCCACGATCCGGGCGTCGGCCGGCGTCGTCGATGGGTCGTCGCAGGCGGTGAAGGCCAGCAGGCAGAGCAGTGTGGCGCGGCGCATCGTTCCCCCTCTCGGCGGGCCCCATGGTGCGCCGCTTGGATCAAGGCGCGCCACTCTAAGGTTCAGCCCGCCGTGGGCCGATGGGCACTTGATCCGGGCCCGCCGGGGCCCGAGACGGAGGCAACCCATGGCTTTGGACCCGAAGGCCACCAAGACGGAGAAGCCCCGCCCGCACCTCACCGAGGAGTTCTGCAAGGGCTGCGGACGGTGCGTGACGGCCTGCCCCAAGCACTGCATCGAGCTGGGCGACCACATCGACCCCCGCAGCGGCTTGACGCCGGTGACGCTGGACCTGGAGGCCTGCTCGGGCTGTGGGCTGTGCTTCGACGCCTGCCCCGAGCCCTTCGGGCTGCACCCCAACGATGTCGAGTACGAGTGGGAGATGAGCGATCCGAAGGAGCACTTCGGACCACGCCCCGAGAGCTCGGGCCCGGTGGCGGACTTCATCCCCGATCGCAAGATCCCGCTGCCGGGCGATCTCCAGCCGCTGCTGATCAAGGGCACCTACGCGTCGGCCATCGGGGCGCTGGTGGCGGGCTGCCGGCACTTCTACGGCTACCCGATCACGCCCAGCACCGAGGGCGCCGAGCTGATGGCGAAGGTGCTGCCCAAGCTGGGCGGCGTGTTCGTGCAGGCCTGCAGCGAGGTGGCGACGGTCAACCACATGTACGGGGCGGGCGGCGCGGGCGTGCGCACCATGACCTTCACGTCGTCGCCCGGCCTGAGCCTGATGCTCGAGGGCATCTCGTACATGGTGGGCGCCGAGGTGCCCGGGGTGTTCGTGAACATCATGCGCGGCGGCCCCGGGCTGGGGAACATCGGCCCGGCCCAGAGCGACATCGCCCTGGTGTGCCGCTCGCTGGGTCACGGCAACAGCCACGCCATCACCCTGGCGCCGGCGGATCCGCAGGAGATGCTGGATCTGACCATCCTGGCCTTCGACCTGGCCTTCCACTACCGCAACCCGGTGGTGGTGCTGGGCGACGGCTACCTGGGGCAGGTGACGGGCAAGGTGAAGCTGCCCGACCACCTCATCGAGCCCGGGCTGCCCGCGTGGGCCGTCTATGGCGACGAGGCTCACCGCCGCAACCTGATCAGCTCCATCGAGCTGGGTGAAGCGGATCTGGAGCAGCACAACTACGCCATCCAGGCGAAGTACAACCTGATGGCCGACCGCGAGCAGCGCTTCGACGCTTTCCAGTGCGACGACGCCGAGGTGCTGCTGGTGGCTGCGAACACGCCCGCGCGCATGACCAAGGCGGCGGTGCAGGCCCTGCGCAACCACGGGGTGAAGGCCGGGCTGTATCGGCCGGTGACCTTGTGGCCCTTCCCCATCGACGGGCTGAAGCCCCTGCTGCCCAAGGCCCGGCGCCTGGTGGTGGTGGAGGCCAGCCTGGGCCAGCTGGAGAACGAGCTGCGGCTGGCGCTGAGCCACGCCGGCGTGAATCACCCCGACATCGAGCACGTGCACCACACCGGCGGCGTGCTCCCCCAGATCGACGAGATCGTGCAGGCCGTCCTGGCCGAGGAGGCTGTGGGATGACCGTCTTCTATGAGCTGTTCGACCGCCACGCCCACGGCGAGGGCCTGAAGGCCCACGCCACCCACTACTGCCCGGGCTGCGGTCATGGCCTGGCGCACCGCTACCTGGCCGACGCCATCGAGGCCCTGGGCATCCAGGACCGCACGGTGGCCGTGTCGCCGGTGGGCTGCGCCGTGTTCCTGCACTACTACTTCGACGTGGGCAACACCCAGGCCGCCCACGGCCGCGCGCCGGCGGTGGCCATCGGGCACAAGCTCGCCAACCCCGACTCGGTGGTGATCAGCTACCAGGGCGACGGCGATCTGGCCTCCATCGGGCTGGCGGAGATCATGCACGCGGCCCAGATGGGGCTGCCCATCTCGGTGATCTTCATCAACAACGCCAACTACGCCATGACCGGCGGGCAGATGGCGCCCACCACGCTGATGGGCATGACCACCACCACCACGCCGGCGGGGCGCACCGACTTCTTCGGGCAGCCCATGAAGGTGGCCGAGCTGATGGCCACGCTGGACGGGCCCGTCTACGTGGAGCGGGTGGCCCTGTACGACAACAAGCAGCGCATGAAGGCCAAGAAGGCCATCGAGAAGGCGCTGCGGCTGCAGGTGGAGCACAAGGGCTTCAGCTTCGTGGAGGTGCTCAGCGAGTGCCCCGTGCAGCTCAAGCTGGACCCCGTGGCCTCGCAGACGTGGGTGAAGGACAACATGGTCCCGGTGTTCCCGCTGGGCGTGAAGAAGGACACCAGCAAGGCCTGCGAGCCCCGTGACTGGCACAAGCCCAGCTACGATCCCGAGCTGCTGCTGGCCAAGGTGGGGGCCCACAACGAGGTGCCCACCCGCCACGCCGCGGCCTTCCCCACCCACCTGGACGCCCACGACGTGGCCCTGAAGTTGGCGGGCGCCGGCGGCGACGGCGCGCAGACGGCGGCGCTGCTGCTCACCCGGGCGGCCATCAACGAGGGCTTCGACAGCACCCACATCCCCAGCTACGGGCCCGAGTCTCGCGGCGGCACCAGCTACGCCGACGTGCACATCGCGGCGGACGAGGTGCTGTCGCCCTCGGCGCCCAACCCCCACATCCTGTTGGCCTTCAACTCGCCCAGCCTGCACAAGTTCGGGCCCAAGGTGCGGCCGGGCGGGGTGGTGCTGTTCGACAGCACGGTGGTGGAGAGCGAGCCGGAGTACGCCGAGGGCGTGCGGGCCTACGGCGTGCCCTTCGGGCAGATCGCCTTGGACCTGGGCGCGAAGGTGGTGAAGAACATCGTGGCGCTGGGGGCCCTGCAGGCGGCCACCGGGCTGTTCCCGGCGGACACCTTCAAGGTGGCCCTGGAGCAGGCGCTGCACGACAAGTGCTCGATGATCCCCGTGAACCTGCAGGCCTTCGCGGCGGGCGCCGACGCGGTGAAGGCCCAGCTCGGCTGAGCCCCGTCGAAGGCCCGGGCCGGGCGCCGGCTACTTGTCGAGCGCCCGGTCGAGCTTCTCGTCCATCTTGTCGATCTTGTTCTCCATCCGGTCGAGCTGCTGCTTCTCGCGGCCGAAGACGAAGCCGAAGTTCACCGAGGCCTGCAGCACGTTGGTGGTGTAGTCGGTGGTGACCTTCTCGCCCTCGGCCTCGGCCTCGATGGTGGACATCCACCGCGAGTACTCCACGGCGGGCATGAAGTAGAAGGTCTCGCCGCGCAGCTCGATGCCCAGGTGGCCGCCGAAGGTGGTGGTGGTGCCGCCCAGGGCGATGTCCACGTCGTCGCCGCCGTCGAAGGTCTCGCTGAGGAACAGCACCCGCCCGAAGCCCGCCACGTTGATGGCGAAGTTCTTGGTGATGTCATAGGTGACGATCAGGGGCACGCCCACGCTGGGGCCGTCGGCGATGATGGCGGTCTGGTAGCCCACGTGGGGCGCGATGGCCACGTGCAGCTTCTCGGCGGGGCCGCCCACGAAGCGGTACTTGGCGTCGAACTCGATGAAGAGGTTCTGCGGCGCCACCCGGCCGCCGACCTCGAGGTTCTCCATGACGCCCAGGTGGTAGCCGATCTCGGGCAGGATGGTGAACGCGGTGTAGTCGAACTCCTCGCTCTCCCCGCTGACCTCGGCGGTCTGGTTCACCTTGCTCACCGAGAAGTTGATGTTCAGGTCGCCGACCCCGGGCTCCAGGGTGCGCGCGGTGCGGTAGACGCCGGCGTTGAAGCAGCCCGACAGGCTGATGGCGATGAGGCCCAGGGCGACGCCGTGGGCGAGGGTGCGAAGCGACATACGGTCCCCGTCTGTGTGTCCCGGGCCCTCCCGGCCCACTCCCCGTGTACCTGGGTGCACGCGGGTGCGCCAGACCCTCGCGTGGGCTTGGCCCGGCTGCGCGGGGCCGCTACCCTGCCGCGCCATGAGTGACACCCCGCAGCGGGATGACCGCTGGACCCGAAAGAGGCGCCGGGACGACCTGCACGCCGACGCCGTGCTGCTGGCCGAGCGGCTGGCCACGGTGCGCGACGAGTGGCTCGTCGGCCTGGACTATGGCGATGACGAGCTGGCCGAGGCGCTTGCGCTGGCCCGCCGGCTGAAGGCCAGCGGCGCCAAGAACCGGCAGGTGCGCCACGTGGCGCGGCTGCTGCTGCAGGTGGACGAGGAGCCCATCAAGGCCCACCTGGACGCCTGCGAAGCCGGCCATGGCGACGACGTGGCCCTGCTGCACGCCGGCGAGCAGTGGCGCGACCGGATCGTGGCCGAGGGGGCCGAGGCCATCGAGGCGTTCATCGCCGAGTTCCCGGCGGCCGAGCCCCAGCGGCAGCACCTGCGGCAGCTCGCCCGGCAAGCCGCCAAGGACGTGGCCGCGGGCAAGCCGGCCAGGAGCCGGCGGACCATCTACCGGACCCTGAAGCCCTTCCTGGCCGACGACGGCGAGGGGGCCGAGGGCGACGAGGACGAGGTGGACGATGCCGAGCCGTGAGCTGGCGGCGGGCGAGACGCTGGACGCGCTGCTCGCGGAGCACCCGCAGTGGGTGGTCTACGTGTCGCGGGCCGAGTGCCGGGTCTGCGTGAGCCTGAAGCCCAAGGTGGCCGATCTGGCCGACCGCTACGGCATCCCCATGGTGTACCTGGACGCCGAGCTGCACCCCGCCGAGGCGGGGCAGCGGGTGGTGTTCGCGGTGCCCACCATCCTGGTGTTCGACGAGGGCCGCGAGGTGGGGCGCTTCAGCCGCAACCTGAGCATGCTGGACGTGGAGCGCCTGTTCAGTCTGATGACCGCGGCCTGATGACTGCGGCCTTGGCCCGCCCTCAGGCGGGCCGCCAAACCAGCAGGTGGTTGTTGGCGGGCAGCGCCAGCGTCTCGGTGAGCGCCAGACCGGCGGCGGCCGCCAGCGGCCTCAGATCCTCCACATCGCGTACGCCGTTGCGGGGATCCCGGGTCTTCAGCCACTGCTCGAAGGCCAGGTTGCTGGGGGCGGTCTCGCCAGCGAAGCGGAAGGGCCCGTAGAGAAACAGCGGACAGCCCAGGCGCCCCAGACCGGCGAACAGCCCCTCGGTGGCGGCCCATGGGGCGATGTGGATCATGTTGGCGCAGAACACCGCGTCGGGGACCTCGACGGGCCACGCCGTGGCCGTCACGTCCAGGGCCACCGCGGGGCGCACCCGGTGGGCCACGCCGTGCTCAGCGGCCCAGGCGGCGGCGCTGGCGGGGGTGTCGGGATCCAGATCGGTGGGCTGCACGGTCCAGCCGGGCAGGTGCTGGGCGAAGAAGGCCGCGTGCTGGCCGGTGCCGCTGGCGATCTCGAGCAGGTGCCCCGTGGCGGGCAGACGGGGGCGCAGGGCGTCCAGGATGGGCTGGCGGTTGCGCTCGGCGGCGGGGGCGTTGCGGGCGGTCATGGGGCGTCGGCTCCGGGCTCGATCGGTAGAAACGCGCGGCAGCGCACGATGGGCTGGGGCAGGTACTTCTGGGCCAGCGCCGCGCAGCGCAGGAACGTGGATCCGCGGGCGGTGCGCACGTAACGATTGTGCCGGCAGCCGTGACAGAGGCTGCCAGGGAAGGGGCGGGGCATGGGCGCGGGCGGGGCTTTGGGCACGGACCAGGGATTCACGGTGCTGGTGACGGGATTCGGGCCCTTCCCGGGGGTGCCCGTCAACCCCACGGCGGCGGTGGCGTCGGCCTTGGATGGGGCGCGAGTGGCCGGGGTCCGCGTGGTGGGGCGGGTGCTGCCAGTGGACTGGGCGGCGGGCCTGCCGGCGCTGGACGCCGCGGTGGCCGAGGTGGCGCCCGACGCGCTGTTGATGCTGGGGGTGGCGCCCCGGGGCGGCATCGAGGTGGAGCGGGTGGCCCGCAACCAGGTGAACGCGAAGCCCGACGTGCAGGGGCTCGCGGGGCCGGCCACGTTGGCGCCCGATGGCCCCGCCGAGCTGGCCACCACGCTGCCGTGGGAGGCGCTGTGCGCCCTGGGGGCCCAGCCCAGCGATGACGCCGGGGGCTACCTGTGCAACGCCGTGTTCTACCGGGCGCTGTGGGCACACGCGCAGGTGCCCCAGCGGGGCTTCGTGCATGTGCCCCACGGCGATCCGGCGCCGGTGCTGGCCTTCGTGCGGCGGGCGGTGGGGGTGCTGGCGCAGGGCCCGGCGCAGGCCCGGGATCAGGCCGGGATCGACCAGTCGATGGGGGCCTGATCGCGGCTGGCCAGGAAGGCGTTGGTGCGGGCGAAGTGGCCGCAGCCGAAGAAGCCGCGGTGGGCCGACAGGGGCGAGGGGTGGGGGGCCGTGAGCACCAGGTGGCGGTCGGGGTCGATCATGCTGGCCTTGCGGCCCGCCGCCGAGCCCCACAGCAGGAACACCAGGCCCTGGCGGCGCTCGGCCAGCGCCTGGATGGCGGCGTCGGTGAAGCGCTCCCAGCCCTGGCCGCGGTGGCTGTTGGCCTGACGGGCCCGCACGCTGAGCGCCGTGTTGAGCAGCAGCACCCCCTGGCGGGCCCAGTGGGTCAGGTCGCCGTGGGGCGGCTTGGGGATGCCGATCTCGGTGTTGATCTCGATCAACATGTTCATGAGCGAGGGGGGGATGCGCACGCCCCGCCGGACGCTGAAGGCCAGCCCGTGGGCCTGCCCGGGGCCGTGGTAGGGGTCCTGGCCCAGGATCACCACCCGCACCTGGTGGAAGGGCGTGAGGTCGAAGGCCGCGAACATCTCCTGGCCGGGGGGGTACACGACGTGCTGGGCGCGCTCCTGAACAAGAAACCTTTTCAGTTCATGCATGTAGGGCTGCTCGAACTCGGCGCCGAGGGCGGCGAGCCACGAGGGCTCCAGGCGGGGCTGCGGGGGCGGCACGTCATGCATGCCCTGGGGTGTACCGCATCTGGCGTGCCGCCGCGACGGGGTGGGGCGGTGGCGGCCGCCGGGGCAGTGCGACGGTCCGGGCCTGCGGCGGCTCTGGCTTGCATTCGCCGGCTGCGCCCCGTAACCCGACCCGTAACCCAACCCGGCGCGCGGGCGTTGTCCCGGCAAGCACGAAGTCGACCTTGGAGCCTCTGAGATGCGTGAGATCATTGAGACCGACGTGGCGATCATCGGCGCGGGATCGGCGGGCCTGCCCGCCCGGCGCGAGGCCGAGAAGGCGGGCGCCCGCACGGTGCTGATCGAGGGCGGCCCCTTCGGCACCACCTGCGCCCGGGTGGGGTGCATGCCCAGCAAGCTGCTCATCGCCGCCGCCGACGCCGCGCACCACATCCGCCACGCGCCGCAGTTCGGCGTGCACGGGGGCGAAGTGCGGGTGGACGCGCCCGCCGTCTTCGACCGGGTGCGCCGGGAGCGCGACCGCTTCGCGGGCTTCGTGGTCGAGGCCACCGAAGCCATCGAGCCTGGCCAGCGCATCCAGGGCTGGGCGAAGCTGGTGGAGCCCACGGTGCTGGAGGTGGGCGAGGACGGCCCGATCGTGAAGGCGAAGAGCGTGGTGATCGCCACCGGGTCTTCGCTGTGGTTGCCGCCGCCGCTGCGGGGCGTGCGCGACGCGCTGCTCGACAACGAGAAGGTCTTCGAGCTCGACGCGGTGCCCGAGACCCTGGCGGTGGTGGGCGCGGGCGTCATCGGCCTGGAGCTGGGTCAGGCGCTGGCGCGCTTGGGCAGCAAGGTCACTGTGTTCAGCTTCGACGACCAGCTCGGGCCCATCACCGATCCGGTGGTGCGCGGCGCCATCCACGAGGCCTTCGCCGCCCAGTTCGAGCTGGCGCTGGACACCGAGGTCACCGGCGCCGAGGTGGTGGAGGGCGGCATCGCCCTGAGCTGGCGCCGGCGGGACGGCAGCGCCCAGGGGCAGCAGGTGTTCGCCCAGGTGCTGGCGGCCACCGGCCGGCGGCCCAACCTGAGCGGGTTGGACCTGGCGCGATTCGGGGCGACCTCCGACCGCCTGGGGGTGCCCGCCCACGACCCCATGACCATGCAGGTGGGCGACCTGCCCGTGTTCATCGCCGGCGACGTCACCAACGATCGCCCGCTGCTGCACGAGGCCAGCGACGGCGGCCGGATCGCCGGGATCAACGCGGGCCGTGTGGCGCTGGGCAAGCCCGCGCGGGCGTTCGAGCGGCGGGTGCCCCTGTCGGTGGTCTTCACCGATCCGCAGATGGGGATGGTGGGCGAGTCCCACCGGGCGCTGACGGCAGCGGGCGTGGACTTCGCGGTGGGCGAGGTGAGCTTCAAGAACCAGGGCCGCGCGCGGGTGATGGGGCGCAACCTGGGCCACGCGCGGATCTACGCCGAGCGCCGCCAGGGGCGCATCCTGGGCGCCGAGCTGTTCGGGCCCGGGGTGGAGCACATGAGCCACCTGCTGGCCTGGGCGGTGGGCGCCGACATGACGGTCACCCGGGCGCTGCAGATGCCGTTCTACCACCCGGTGGTCGAGGAGGGGCTGCGCACGGCCCTGCGGGATCTGGCCCACGGGCTGCGGCTGCTGGACCACGCCGAGATCAAGTGCGTGGACTGTCCTCCGGGCTCGTGATCGGACACTGAATCCTCGCCTCGAAGGCCTCGACCTCGAGCGGGCGGTCGAACAGGAAGCCCTGCACCGTGTCGCAGCCCAGCTCGCGCAGGGCGGCGGCCTGCGCCTCGGTCTCCACGCCTTCGCCCTGCGCCGTCAGGCCCAGCGCGTGGGCCATGTCGACGGTGGCCTTGACGATGGCGCGGTCGGAGGCGCGATCGCAGGTCCCCTTCACGAACTCCCGCGGGATCTTCAGCTTGCGCACATGCAGCCGCTGCAGGGTGAGCAGCGACGAGTAGCCCGTCCCGAAGTCATCCACCACGAGCGGCAGATCGCCCGCGCGCAGGGCGGCCAGGTTACTGCGCACCAGGGCGCGGTCGTGGTCCACCACCGCCGTCTCGGTGAGCTCCAGCTCCACCGCCTGGGCGGGCAGATCCCGGTCGCCCAGGTGGCGGATCACCGCCGCGCCGAAGCCGTCCTGGAGGAGCTGGGTGGGGGAGACGTTGATGGCCACCGTGCCCTCGAACCGGTGGCGCACCCGCCAGCGCTCCAGGGCCTCGACGGCGTTGGTGAAGACCCACCACCCCAAGCGGGGCATCAGGCCCGCCTGCTCGGCCAGCGGCACGAACAGGCCCGGCGAGACGTCGCCCAACTCGGGGTTGCGCCAGCGGAGCAGGGCCTCGGCGCCCACCAGGCGCAGATCAGCCAGGTCCCAGACGGGCTGGAACACCAGCCTCAGCTCGTCGTGATCGATGGCCAACGGCAGGGCCTGCAGCAGGCGGATGCGGCGGTCCACGTCCCGGCCGATCTCGCTGGCGTACCAGGGCAGCGCCTCTGCGTCGGTGCGGTCCGGCTCCTGCGCCCAGATCAGCGCCTGGTGCGCGCGCTCGATGACCACCTGGGGGCTGACCCGGCGGTCGAAGCGGGCCAGCCCCACGTCGATCCGCGCGAGGTGAGGCTCCGCGTCCGGGTCGAGGGTCAGGGGCAGCCCGGCCCGCAGGGTGCGGGCGAGCCCCTCGGCGGCGACGAGCCCGTTGGCGCCCGGGCACCACAGGGCGAACTCGCTGCCCACGATGCGCGCCGCGACGGCCTCGGGCGGCTTGAGGGTCTGCAGGTGGTTGGCAATGGCCTGCAGCAGGAGGTCGCCGCCGGTCCAGCCGTGCCGCCCGTTGATGGTGCGCAGATCCGGGGCGTCCACGGAAAGCACGGCGCCGTCCCGGGCCAGGCTGGCCTCCATGTGGCTGGCCAGGGCGCGCCCGGTGAGCAGCTCGGTCAGGGCGTCGTGGCTCTCGAAGTGGCGGGCGCGCGCCAGGGCGGCCTGCTCGGCGCTCTCGTCCTGCAAGATGTACAGGCGCCCCAGGTCCAGGCCCGCCTCGCTCTGCGCGGGCAGGCACTCCACCGTGAAGTGGCGGGTGCCATCGGGCGAGCTCACGGGCAGGTCATGGCCGGTGCTGTGCGGGGGGATGCTCAGCAGCGCCTCGGCCACCTCGGCGGTGGGGGCGCCGCGGTGCTGCCCCAGCGCGCTGATGAACGCGGGGCTGAGCCACCAGCTCTGGTTCAGGTGGACCGCGATGGGGCTGGTGCGCCCGCTGAGGGCCGCCATGACCATCGCCGAGGTGAGCTGCTCGCGCTGGATGAGATCGAGCAACACCCCCAGCGCGATGGTGGCGGGCACGAAGACCACCAGCAGCGGCGGCATGACCTCGACGAGGAAGGCCCGGTTGGCCGCGGCGGGGAGGAAGAGCTGGGTGAGCAGCAACAGGGCGTGGCTGAAGAGCGCGACGGCGAGCCAGCCGCGCCAGCCGCGCCACCTGGGCTGGTTGAGGCGCAGGCGACGCAGCGCGACGCCGGCCGCGAAGCTGGTGAGAGCGGCCGCGACGCCGGCCCACACGCCCACGCCCCCGTGGGTGAGGCGACCGGCGACGGTGATGGCGGTGGCCAAGCCGGCGCTCGGCCCGGGCAGGACCACGCCAGCGACCGTGAGGACCACGGATCGGGCGTCGTAGATGACGCCGGGGAGGAGCTGGAGCGGCACCTGCATGCCCACCAGGGTCGTCAGCCCGAAGAGCAGCCCGCTGGTGAGCTGGGTCCGGGGGTCCTGCTGGTGCCAGCGGCGGAGGATCAGGCCGTGCAAGGTGGCCAGGCCGCCCAGCACCGCCACGTTCTGGGCGAGCTGGACGGTGAACTGGGCGGTCGACGGCATGGCAGAGCCATCGGCAAGCCGCGCCCTTCGGTTGAGGCCGCTCCCGGCCCTGGGTGAGCGCGGGGGGGCGTCGGCCAGGGGGCCCGCGCCGCGCGCCCCCCACCCGCGGCGGTCCGCGGGGGGCTCGGGGCCGCACGGCGCGCGCCCCGCGGCCGCCGAGGCCTACCGTCGGTACTTCGCGTAGCCCTCGCCGATGCGGGCCACCACGGCGGGATCCACGCCCACCTCGGCCGAGATCGCCTCCACGGCGCGCCACTCCGACGGGTGGATCACCTCGTCGGCGGCGGCCAGCGCGAACAAGCAGTCCACCAGCTCGTGGCGCTGCGCCTCGGTGGCCAGCCGGGCGAAGATCTCGGACACCGTGGGGTCGGGCGCTCCCTTGTTGGTGACCGTCTCGAACCGGGCGATGTCGAGCACCAGATCCACCTGCATGAAGTTCAGCGAGGAGTGCTCGCTGAGCATGCGCTTCATCGAGGCCTGCTCCACGGAGCTGATGAAGCCGTCGGCGTAGGCCACGCGCCCGAGCAGGCAAGCGAAGGCGGCCAGGTAGCGGGCCTGCTCGTGGTTGTCGGCGTCGATGCCGTTGAGCACCCGCAAGAGCTTGCTGAAGGCCTCGCTGGTGGGCATGGCCTGCTCGCGCTCAGCCTTGCCAAGGCCCAGCCACTTCATGATCCACATGGCGTCCCCCTGAGCGATGTGGGGGGCAGTCTACGCCCGCCGGCGGAGCGGGGGGTGCCCTTTCGCACCCACGGTCCGGTCGATCCCAATCGGGCAACGGGCCGGCACGGATCGGGCGGGGATGCCCCACCACGGAACGGCCCGTACACGCCGGCGCCAGGGGCTGGAGGGCTTGCTGGGCGCACCGCCCGTCGGGGTGCTGCCCGCGGTGGCCTGATTCCGGGGGGCGGTCGACTGCGGGTTTCGTGAGTCGCCCGCGCCATATGGTGTACACCCTGCGCCCGCCACCCCCGAAGGAGCCCCCCCCAATGCTTCACTGCACGCGACGGACCCGGCCGCCCCGGTCGCTGTCGTGACCGACGCCGCCTCACGGGCAGCGCACCTGGCGCTCATCGTCGGCTTCCACGCGGCCTGCTTCGCGGCCCTGGCCACCGGGGTGCGCGGCGCCGATCTGGCGCTGTGCGGGGCCCTGTACCTGGTGCAGATGTTCGGCGTCACCGCTGGCTACCACCGCTACTTCAGTCACCGGAGCTTCAAGACGAGCCGGGCCTTCCAGTTCGTGCTGGCGCTGCTCGCCATGACCTCGGGCCAGCGCGGCGTGCTGTGGTGGGCCTGGCATCACCGGCACCACCACCGCCACTCGGACACCCCGCAGGACCTGCACAGCCCCCGACACATGGGGTTCTGGCGGTCGCACCTGCTGTGGTGGATGGCGGCCGAGAACCGCCGGCCCGATCTGGCGCAGGTGCGCGATCTGGCCCGGTACCCCGAGCTGCGGCTGCTCGAGCGCTTCTACGCCACCCCCGCGCTGCTGACGGCCGCCGCCTGCTACGGGCTGGGCGGCTGGGGCGGTTTCGTGGTGGGCTTCTGCTGGAGCACCGTGCTGGTGTGGCACGCCACCTTCGCCATCAACTCGCTGGCCCACCTGTGGGGGCGGCAGGACCACGCCACCGGCGACGACAGCCGCAACAACGCGGTGCTGGCCGTGCTCACCCTGGGCGAGGGCTGGCACAACAACCACCACCGCTACCCCAGCAGCGCGCGGCAGGGCATGGGGCGGCAGCTCGACCTGAGCTGGATCGCCCTGCGGGTCCTGAGCGCCGTGGGCCTGGTGTGGGATCTGAAGCGTCACCCCGCCACGGCCACCGTGCCCCAGCGCCAGCCCCGGGAGGTCACCCGATGAGCGCGCCCGTCGATCCCGTCCAGGTGCCGCTGCCGCCGTGGTTCGAGCCCGGCGGCCTGCTCGACGAGGCCACCGAGGCGGCCCGCCAGCGCCTCGAGCAGGCCATGGCGTGCGCGCGCTTCGAGCCGGGCGAGCTGATCTACGCCCTGGGCGACGAAGGTGAGTGCTTGCTCTACGTGGTCGAGGGCGAGGCGCGGGTCTTTCGCCCCGACGGCCCGGACGGAGTGGAGCTGGACCTCGCCACGGTGGGCCCCGGCCAGACCCTGGGCGAGACCACCTTCGTCGTGCGGGGGGCGCGCACCGCGTCGGTGCAGGCCCTCACAGCCGTGACCGCGTGGCGGCTGCCCTTCGACGTCCTGGCGGCGGTCATCGCCGCGGACCCTTCCACCGGGGTCATCTACCGCCACATCGCCGAGAGCCTGGCCACCGCGAACCGCGCGGGCAACGCCGACATCGTGTCGGCGGCGGTCGAGGTGTCGCTGGCCGCGAAGCTGCTCATCACGGTCATCGCCATCCAGAGCGGCACCCTGCTGGCCGCCGGCCTGATGACCCAGCTCATGAAGCAGGTGGCGTCCACCACCATCATGCTGGTGGGCTACCTGGCCTTCATCACCGCCATCGGCGTGGTCTACGCGAGCCAGATCAAGCTGCCGCGCGCGGCCTTCGGGGTCACGTTGGACGGGTGGCGGCCGTCGCTGCGCCTGGCGGTGCGGGTCACGCTGCCCGCGATGGCCGCCGTCACCGCGCTGAAGTGGGTGTTGGTGACGGCGATCCCCGCCTACGCCCATGTGCCGGTCTTCGACGTGTTGGACGTGACCCGGGATCACGGGCGAACGCTGAGCCAGCAGCTCATGGTGGTGGGCGTCTCGGCCCTGGTCTACGCCCTGGTGGGCGGCTTCCAGGAGCTGTACGCCCGGGGCATGCTGCAGGGGCAGATGTACCGGTTCTTCAGCCCCCGCACGACGAACCCCTGGCCCGCGATCCTGGTGTCGAACCTGCTGTTCGCCTCGATCCACGTGTCGTGGTCCATGCCCCTGGCCATCGCGTCGTTCTTCGGCGGGCTGCTGTGGGGCTGGATCTACGCGCAGCGGCCCACGCTGGTGGGCGCCACGGTCTCCCACGTGCTGCTGGGCCTGTGGATCGGGCGGGCGCTCAACCTGTTCGCGCTGTTCCGCTTCGGGCCGCTGGCCATGGGCGGCTAGCGGGGGGCTCAGCCCGCCCGGCGATGCACCAGCGCGGCCTCGTGGGTCACGCCGTCGACTGTCACGTACAGCACGCCCTCGGTGTGCACCACCGCCCACTGATTGCGCCGGTCGACGGTCTCGGCCAGGGCGTCCACCAAGGGCGTGGGCACACCGATGACCTCGATCTCGGCGCCGCGGTGGACCCCGGCGGCCTGCAGCGCGCCGGCCACGGTGTCGGGGTCCTTGTGGGTCACGATGAGCACCTGCTCGGCCTTCTTGGCGGCCTTGTGGATGCGCTCGGGCGACGGGGCGCCCACGTCCAGCCACAGCAGGATGCGCCCGGTGGGATCCTTCACCCAGGCCGTGGGCTCGTCGGCGGTGCTCACGCCGCGGCCGAAGGCCAGATCCTCGTGGTAGGCCAGGCAGTAGGCGATGAGCCGGGTGACCAGGAAGTCCAGCGTCTCGCTGGGGTGGCGGGCCACGCGCAGGTCGGCGCTGGCGTACACCCCCCGGTCGATGTCGCTGATGTCCAGCGTCACCCCGTGCATGGTGGAGGGCAGCGCCATGGCTCAGCCGTTCCGGGGAAAGCGCGTGCTCTCCCGGGCTTCGATGGCGTCGGCGCGTTGATACGCCGGGCGGGCCGCCAGCCGGGCCTGGTAGGCCAGCAGCGTGGGGGTCTTCTCGATGGCCCCGAAGGTCAGGCCGAAGTCCACCGCGGCGCCCACCAGCACGTCGGCGGCGCTGAAGGCGTCGCCCAGCAGCCACGGCGAGTCGGCCACGGCGGGCTGCAGGGCCGCCATCATCCGGTCGTAGGAGCCCCAGGCGACGGTGGAGTCGGGCACCTGCCACTTGAAGAACCGCTCGGCCAGGCAGGGCTCCATGATGGCGCTGGCGAAGAAGCACCAGCGCAGGTAGGCGGGCCGGTGGGGGTGGTCGATGGCCGGCGCCAGCCCCGCCTGCGGGAAGCGGTCGGCCAGGTGGATGGCGATGGCGCCCAGCTCGCTGACGGGCACCGCGCCGTCCATGACCAGGGGCACCTTGCCCATGGGGTTGAGCGCCAGGAAGTCGGGCTGACGGTGGCGCCCGCTGGCCATGTCGAAGCTCTCCAGGGCGTAGGGCTGGCCCAGCTCCTCCAGGAGCCACAGGGCCGTGCGCGAGCGGGTGCGGGGGGCGTAGTACAGGGTCAGGGCCGGCGAGGTCATGGCTGCTCCCAGGGGTAGGCGGAGCCATGCTGCCGATCGGGAGAACACCTGTCCAGAGGTTCAGGCTCAGGGGGCCGGGGGGCCGCCCTCGGGCACGCAGGCGACGACCCCCTCGGGCACCGGCTGGCAGGTGCCGCGGATCGGCGCCCCGCCGGGGCCCGTGAATTGGCAGGGGCTGTCGGCGCGCAGGCCCTCGCAGGCGTCGATGGCGGGCGGGGGCGGCCCGCCCTGACCGGGGGTCTCCTCACCGGGCGGGGGCTCGAAGGGATCCTCGGCGCCGGGATCCGCGGGGGCCTGACCGCCGCCCACGCAGGCCGCGCCGCACTGCCCGGCGGGGGGCGCCGCCTGGAAGGTGACGCCGCCGCCGCGCACGCAGCGCACCGCGTTGAAGATGCGCACGTCGTCGCCCTGGGGCCCGTGGCCGCCGGCCCAGTCGGCGGGATCGCCCACCTTCGGATCGCCGCGCTGCGCGCCGGCGCCGTGGACGTCCACCCGCTCGGGGCCGGCCATGCCGGGAAGCTGCATGTAGCCGAAGGCCTGCCCGAAGGCCACGTAGGCCGCCCAGCGGCCCCAGGTCTCGGGGGGGCCGTCGCGGTGGGTGGTGCTGGTCCAGTAGTAGCTCTGCGGATCGCTCACCCCGAACACGGGATCGATGGCCGCGCTGTCGGTGGTGGTGGGCGAGCGGCCGTAGTCCACGATGCTCTGCAGCGACTTCGCGTCGGGCAGCCGCCAGTCGTCGTGGCCGGCGAGCACCAGCCCCTCGCAGTAGGCCAGGGCCGCCGGCCAGTCCAGCGCCTGGCCAGCGTCGTCGCGCATCCACTCCAGGCCGGTGGCGCGGTCCAGCACCGTCTCGGCGGTGGCCTCCAGGTCGTTCACGCCGTAGGCGGGGTTGCCGCGCACCAGGCGCACGAAGTTCAGCTTGTCGCCCCCGCCGGCGGGTGCGGCGGTGGGGTAGCCCTTGATGCGGCCGTCGGCGAAGTTCACGCCGAAGACGGTGTGGGCTCCGTTCATGGTGGTGCCCACGTACTCGGTGGCGCTCCAGTACTGGGCGTCGATGAAGCGCTCGCCCGCGGCCTCATCGCCGTAGTCGAAGGCGAAGACTGCGGTGTCAAGGTAGGGCGTGCTGCTCGCTGCGCTCATGTTCGTTGTGCCGTCGAAGTCGATGAGCGAGTACAGCTCCTTCAGCGTGGGCAGGCGCCAGTCGTCGTAGCCGCCCACCGCGCAGCCGCGGGCCAGATCCCACGCGTCCGTCCAGCTCGCCTTGCCCAGGTGCGCCTGGGTCCACACCAGGCCGGTGATCTCGTCCACCACCGTGCCGTCGCCGGGCACGGTGTAGCGGGCGGCGTGGCCCTGGTACTGGGCGTCTTGACCCGCCAGGGGGCCGGCGGTGCAGTCGATCTGGCCGGCGGTGTCGTAGCAGCCGGCCTGGCCGGTTGCGACGATGGGGTAAGTCAGCCCGGCCGCCGGGCTCGGATCGGGCAGGGTGGCCTGCTCGGGCGGGCATCCCGTGAGCGAGAGCAGGGCGGCGGCGAGGGGCAAGGTCAGGGCGCGCATGGGGCACCTCCGGGAGAGGGTGGGGCGGGCATGGGCTCCGCAAGGCTCTCACCCTCCTCTGACCCGTGGGCCCGCCTGGCGTGCAGCGCCGCTGCCGGATGCTCAGCGCTGCGGGTCGCGCACCACGTTCAGCGCGCGGCCGAACCAGCGGCGGGGGCGGCCGGCGTGCCGGGGCAGGCCGGGGCGAAAGGGCGGCATGCCCAGGAGCTGGACGGTGGGTTCGGGCTCGGGGGTGATGCGCAGCAGCGGCGGCGGGGGCGGGGGGCCCAGGGGGCGCGGCGGCATGGGGAACCTCCCAGGGGCTCGAGTCTCCATGACTCGCCATCCTGGGACGGGGGCGATCCCCTTTGGCCGGCGCTCAGCTTTGCAGGAAATCGACCAGGATCTGGCCCAGCCAGGCGGGGGCCTCCCAGGGCAGCATGTGGCCGGCGGTGGGGTGCTCGGCGCGCTGGGCGCGGGGCAGGGCGTCGGTCAGCGGACCCTGGTGCTTCGCTGGCGTGAGGACGTCGGCGGCGCCGTAGGCCACCAGCACCCGGGCGCGCACTTCGCCGAGGCGCGCCCGCACGTCGAAGCCGTCGCAGGCCTGCCAGTCGGCCACGCTGGCGGCGGGGGGCGTGGTGGCGGCGTCGGCGTGGTAGCGGGCGATCACCGATGGCGGCGTGTGGGGCCCGAAGGCGAAGTCCAGGCGCAGCGGGGTGGTGGGGGTGGCCTGCGCGGCGGCCTGGAGGATGGTAGGGGCCACCCGCAGCCGGCTGGCGCTGCTCACCAGCGCGATCCGCGTCACCCGCGAGGGGTGGCGCAGCGCGGCCATGAGCGCCACCGCGCCGCCCAGCGAATGGCCCACCAACAAGGGCGCCGGGCCCGGGGGCAGATCGGCCAGCACCGCGTCCGCCAGGGCGGCCACGTCGGCCAGCGGGGGCTTGGGGGTGGCGCCGCGCCCCGGCAGATCCACCGCGCGGGCGGCCAACGCCGGGTCCCAGGCGTCGAGCACGGGCCCCCAGGTGGCGGCGTTGCCGCTCGCGCCGTGCAGGCACAGGACCCGGGGCGCGTTCACGCCGCCTCGGCGCCCGGGAGCCAGGCCAGCAGGTGCTCGAGCGCGGCCGCCGCGTCCACCGCAGGCCGGGCCTCGTGGGTCGCGGGGAAGTAGCGGTACGAGGCCATGACCCCGAAGGACTGGCTCAGCCCGTGCCACGAGCAGTCGGCGCCGAGCAGGATCCGGTGGGCGTCAGCGCCGTTGCCCAGGTGGAAGCGGGCCACGGGGTCGAGGATGCGGCCCCGCCCGTCGCGGGCGGCCTGGTAGGCGCGGGCCAGCGTGCCCAGGGGCAGATCCGCCTCGCAGGGCGGTGTCTCGATGGCGGCCCGGCGGGCCAGGTGTTCCACGGCCGCGCTGGCGTCGGCGTGGCCCCGCGCGGTCAGGGCGGCCTCGAGCCAGGCGCGGAAGCCGGGCAGGGGCGACAGGGTGGCCAGCCGCAGGCCGGGGTGCTCGGCGTGCAGCGCGGCGGCCACCGCCTTCAGCAGGTCGCCCGCCCGGCCCCGCACCCGGTCGCTGGTGCGGGTGATGCCGTAGAAGGTGCCGTGGGCGGGGGGCCCCAGGCAGACCGGGCCCGAGAGCACCTCGTCCAGGCTGGCGGGGAAGCGGGCGGTCAGCGCCACGTGCACGAAGCCCATGGCGTCGCCGGTGTCGTCCAGGACGGCGAACAGGCGCCGATCGGGGGCCAGCCGGCGCTGCAGATCGCCGCGGGACAGCACGGGCACCACCGCCTCGTGCTCCACGAAGCGCCGCAGCAGGGCGTCATCGGCTTCGGTGAGCCGGTGGGCGGTGTAGGGGGCGTCGTTGGGGCCGGTCACGGCTGCGCTCCGAACAGGTGGGGGTAGGCCGCGATCAGCGTCTGCGCGGTCTCGTCCAGGTGGGCGGCCAGCAGGTCGCACGCGCGGTCGGTCTGCCGGGCCACCACCGCCGCCGCCAGGTCCCGGTGCTCGGCGGCCACGTCGCGATCGGCGGCCGAGGCGTAGCGCTCGGCGGCCAGGTTCCGGTAGCGCTCGGTCAGCCCGTAGAGCTGGACCCGGAAACGGCGCAGGTAGCCCGACGGGCAGGCGCTCACCAGGGCCTCGTGGAAGGCCTTGTGGTGCTGCGCGAAGGCCTCGCGGTCCGTCGGTGGCGCCCGGTCCAGCACGTGCAGCGCGGCCATGATCCGGCCCTCCCAGGCCAGATCGCCGTGGGCCATGGCGTCGCGCAGGGCCAGCACCTCGATGCGCTTGCGGGTCTCGGTGACGTCCAGCAGGTCGGCCCGCGAGATGGCCGCCACCCGGAAGCCGCGCTGGTCCTCGATGGTCAGCAGGCCCTCGGCGGCCAGCCGCGAGGCGGCCTCGCGCAGGGGGCCGCGGCTGACGGCGTAGCGCTCGGCCAGGGGCACCAGCTTCAGCTTCGTCCCCGGCGGCACGTCGCCGCGCAGGATCTCGCCGCGCAGGCGGCGGGCGGCGCGGGTGGCGTCTGTCAGGCGGGCGGCATCGGTCGGGGCGGTGGCTTCGTTCACGGCGCCCAGGGTGCCGAGCGGGGCGACGCAGATCAACTCAAAGTAAGCGTTTGATCGAAATGCAGACATTTGCTAACACGACACCCAGCAAAGGAGTCTGCATGCGTTTCGCCTCCCTCATGACCGCACAGGGGCCCGCGCTGGCGGCCCTGGGGCCCGACGGCCCGCGCAACCTCACCGCCGTGGATCCGGGCCTGGGCGCCGA
>JACKDL010000020.1 GCA_020633555.1 Myxococcales bacterium
TGGGATCGAGGCGAAGGGCCTCGCGCCAGCGCCGACGGGCGGTGGCGTGCTGCCCCTCGAGCCAGTGGTGGACGCCCAGGCACAGGTGCACGGCAGGCAGATCCGGCGCCACGCTCAGGGCCTTCTCGCACAGGATGAAGGCCATGGTGGGATCGCCTTCCAGCCGCGCCAGCAGGCCCAGCATGCGCAGGGCGTCGGGATCC
Source organism: Myxococcales bacterium (assembly GCA_020633555.1). Classification (GTDB taxonomy): domain Bacteria; phylum Myxococcota_A; class Bradymonadia; order UBA7976; family UBA1532; genus JACKDL01. The sequence goes on from JACKDL010000020.1 coordinate 204, forward strand.
TGCGGCGCGTGCTGCAGGGCCCGGTGCAGGTGGGCCCGGGCCAGGCTGTAGCGCCGGCTCGACAGGGCCCGCTCGGCCCGCGCGATCTCGCCCCGGGCGCTCTCGTCCGCTTGAGCCTCCACCGCCGCGAGCAGCTCGGGGAAGGCGTGCCCCTTGGCCGGGGTGGGCGGATCGCCCCGCCGCCGGTGGACCTTGGCGAAGGGCAGCCCCGAGGCCCCTGGATCCACCCGGATGGCCTCGACGGGCGACAGCGGCAGCGTGGGCGTGTCGTCGTGGCTGAGCAGATCCTCGAAGACGGGCAGCTTCTCGATGGGCGGCCAGTCCAGCAGGCCCACGGACCACACCCGCGTGCTGCCGGGCAGGCCCCGCTCGTGGATGAGCGTCTTCAGGGCGCCCAGGGCCATGGGACCCGCCAGATCGCCGCCGGGCAGCTCCACCAGCCAGCCGCCGTCGAGGGAGTCATCGGGGATGTCGAGGGAGTCGGTGTGTCGCTGCTTGGGCGGGCGAGTGGCGAGGCCCGCGCAGGTCCCGCAGTGGCGCTGGCCCGTCGGGGGCAGCGCCTGATCGGCGGGCAGGACCCACAGCAGCCCGCAGCGATCGCAGGTCAGCCAGGTGCGTGAGTCATGGTGTGCGGCCACGGTGACACCCCTCGCGCCTTCAGTTGCCCGCCAGGCAGGGGGCGCAGGCCTGCCCGAGCCGTGAGCTTGCCACCTCTGCGCGCCGCTGTCACCGCGCGGGTCGGTGGCGCCCCCGTGGAGCTCACCGTCGGTGGCGGGTGGAGCCCGTCTTGCGTTGGCCGGGGCCGCTGCTCTGCCGCTCGGCCATCCGTGCGATGTAGGCCACCGCGTCGGGCGTCTTGCAGCCCGTCTCGCCGTGGTCGATGACCACCGGGCTGACGGCGCGGGCCACCGCCAGCGCCCGCTCGCGCACGTCGGGGCGGGTGCCGCCGATGGCGATCAGGGCGTCGTGCATGGCCTCCTTGGTGCGGTTGAGCGCGCCCGCCAGGCCCACCTGGATCTCGCCCAGCCAGGCCTCGAGCAGGGCCGCCGGCACCTCGGGCTCGGCCATCACCCTTTGGGCGATCATCCGCCAGCCCAGGCGCCCGACGTACTCACGTGGATCGGCCCGCCAGATCTCACCCAGCCGGGCCCGGTGGGGGCTCTTGGCAGCCAGGCCGGCCAGGGCGTCGGCCAGGACGTAGTTGTCCACCGCGGCCACCCACTCGGCGAGCTGCTCCGCCGAAAGCGCCAGCGGATCGGCCACCCGACACGCCAGCACGCGGGCGTCGTGGTTCCCGGTGCCCCACAGCGCGCTGGCCAACGCAGCGTCGGTCCCGATCTGGCGGCGGATGCGATCCACGTCGCCGAGCCGCACGCCATAGGCGGGCCCGGCCACCCCGTGGCGCTGATAGACGGTGGCGATGTTGGGGTTTCCGGCCGCTTCCAGGGCGGCCAGGGCCTCGGCGAGGGTCATGACGATCTCGGCGCTGCGGACGATGGCGCCAGCGTCACACAGCGCCGGCCGGCGGCGCAAACTCCCGTGGCGGGTGGCCCGTCGGCCCGGGGTCAGGGGCTGCTCAGTCCCGCGCCCAGTCGCTGATGAGCTCGAAGTCGTCGATGATCCGCGAGTGGTAGTGGCCCCACACGTCGCTGAGCAGCACGTAGGAGCCCTTCTCGCCGCGGGGGGTCAGGTAGAGCGCGTAGTAGCCCGCCTCACCGATCTGGTCGACCTTGGGCAGCGGCTCCTTGCTGACGGGGCACAACAGCTCGCAGCGGGTGCCGGGGGCGATGTCGGTGAACCCGGCCTTGCGGTCGTCGCCGTGGATCGGGCTCAGGTGGACCAGGCCCTCGCCGTCGGGCGTGCGCACCAGCAGGGTCACCGCGGGGTGGCCGTCGAAGACCACGTCGCTCAGACCCACCAGGTTGTCGCCGGCGGGCCCGAAGGCCTGGGTGACCACGATCTCGACCCCGCTCGCGGCCAGGGCCGTATCGTGGGTGATCTCGGCGCCGGTGATCTTGAACCCGGCGCGCTTCTCGGTCTCGCTGCTCATGCCATCCCCCTGTGGGCCGGGCAGGTCATAGCGGGCCGGTCCACCCCCGCGCAAGTGCGCCGCGTCAATCGTCCAGGCTGCTGCGATCGACGTCGGGACACACCTGGCCGTTGCACACGTCGATCACTTCGCCGGTCTGGAGGAAGTGCGCCATCTGGGCCTGGTTGGCGTCGATGTGCCGCAGCTCCTCGTGGGGATCGCCGTACGGGTGCTCGGGCGGGGGCGTGTTGCCGGGGGGCGCCCACGGGTTGCCCAGGTGCCAGCCCACCAGCGCCGAGCCCTGGCGGGGGTAGTCGGCAAGGGTCACCAGATCGGGCGTGCGCTCGTCGTCGTAGTGGGCCATGGCCCGGATGCCCAGCGCCTCGGTGCGGGCCACGGTCTCGTACACCAGCGGGGTGACCAGGTAGTCGCCGCGGGTGGTCCCCGCCAGGATCTGGCTGGGCGGCGAGCCCGGCAGGGGATCGGCTTCGAGCCGCCGGAAGTAGCTGATGGAGTCGGTGGCGTCCCAGAGGAGCTGCAGCAGGGCCAGGCCCACCGCCTGCTCGCGGGTGTCGGTGTACACGCCCTTGAAGATCGCGAAGAACTCGCTGAACCCCGTGGAGCGGTGCAGCAGCGTCGAGTAGTTCGCCCCGGCCACGCCCATGTAGCCCCGGGTGATGTCCGGGCTGAGCGCGGTGACCGTCACGCCGACGATGGAGCCCTGGCTGTTGCCGTAGTAGGCCTGATCCTCCGGATCCAGGGTCAGATCCAGCGCCGCCACCTCGGGCAGATCGGCGAAGCGCTGCTTCATGGCCCGCACCAGCAGCACGTGGTTCAGCACGCCCTGGTGCAGCCGGTCGGTGATCCAGGGGAACTTGCTGATCTCGGTGAGGATGGTCAGGGCGCGCTCGTCGCGGTCCTCCTCGCGCATGCCGATCATGTCGGTGCCGTAGACGATGTAGCCGTACTTCTGGGCCACCTCGGCGTTCCACCAGCCGCACTCCTTGTCGGGGAAGCGGCCGCAGGGGCGGGTCCAGCCGGGGTAGAGCACCTCCTCGCCGTCGCCGAACAGGCCGTGGCCATACTCCAAAAAGCGCATGGGCGCGCCGTCCAGGGCCGAGCGGGGGATGATGGCCCAGAAGGGCTGATCCTCGTAGCCGTCGGCGTCGGGCTTGCCGGTCTGGCCCTCTCGGTTGAGCCCGTAGCCGTCCTTGCCCAGGTAGGGCGCCGTGCGCTTCAGGTAGTTGGGGAAGCGCACCGAGCCGCGCAGCCGGTAGGCGACGTACGGGTTCACCGGGTTGCCGCTGCCGTCCTCCTCGGGGGCGAAGGGCTCCACGGCGTCGATGATGATCTCGGGCCCGTCGGGCGCGGCGGCCAGCGCCTCGTCGCGCATGGCCACCAACGGCCCGCTCACTGCGTCCACGCTGGCGGTGTGGAAGTCCCAGGCCACGGTCACGGTGGCCAGATCCACGCCCTGCATCTCGAGGAGCTGCAGCCACTCCGTCAGCAGGAGCTGGCGCGGCGTCAGGTCGTTGGCCGCGCCCCCCACGGCAGCGCGGGCGGCGTCGAAGGCGGCGCTGGGCGCGATGGGCTCACCGTCCGTGTCCCGCAGGCCGCGGAAGGCCACCACATAGTGCGTGTCCTCCTTCAGCACCTCGGCCGGGCGCACGAACAGCAGCCGCTTGGCAGGGTCCTGCTCCTGGGCGTCCAGCTCGGCGAAGTACGGCACCCGCCGCCACGAGTCGCCGCCCACCTCGAACAGCAGGATGGGCGCGTCCTCGGCAAGGCTCGCCGCGATGTCGCCCTCGCCGGGGATGCCCGTGATGTCCAGGTGGGGGAACACGGCCATGAGCGGCGTGCTCACCCCGAAGCCGTCCAGGCGGGTCCACGGATCGGGGCTGACGTGCACCCCCTGCACGTTGGCGGGCAGGCTGGTGGTCCCGAACTGAAGCCGGAAGCCCGTGGGGCGGCTGACGTCCCGGACCAGGTAGTGGCTGCTGGGCCACGGCAGGGCGCAGATGGACTCGTCCAGGGGGTTGCAGTCGCTGTCCAGGGTCTCGTAGGGGTTGCCGCCGCTTCCGCCCTGGCCCATGTCGGCGCCGCCGATGCCGCCCGCGCCGCCCATGCCGCCTGCGCCGCCCATGTCAGCGGCCGCGGTGCTCTCGTCATCGCAGGCCGCCAGCGCCAGCGCGCAGGCGGCGACCCCCATCATCCAGACGCGGATGTGCCTCATCGGTGCTCCCCCCGGGTGTGTTGCGCCCGCAGTGAAGCACCGGGCGGCCGGCGGCTCAAGCGGGGGCGGAGCCAGGGCGCCGCATGAGCGTCCAGCCGTGGCGCACGGCGGTGGCGGCCAGCCACACCCACGGAGCGCCGTGCATGGCCAGATCGAACCAGTCCATGGGGCCCATGCCCACCGCGCCGCCCGCCACCCAGCGGATCTTGCCGACGATGTGGGGCTCGGGGGCGAAGGGAGCCAGGCCCAGCAGCAGGCTGGCCAGCAGGGGGTGGACGTAGCGCTCCATGGGGGACCTCACGTGCAGGCGTCGGGCAGTCGGGCGACGGGGGCCGGAGCCGCCCGCCCGGCGGACTGTGACGCCGGCAGCGCTGCCGGGACCCCGGTCAGCTCGCCAGCGCGGCCTCGATGGCGCTCACCAGCTTGCCCGAAGTGGGCTTGGTGGTGCTGGCGAAGCGGCCCACCACCCGGCCCTGCCGATCCACCAGGAACTTCGTGAAGTTCCACTTGATCTTGTCGCCCAGCAGGCCGCCCTGCTCGGCCTTCAGGAAGGTGTACAGCGGGTGCTCCTGGGGTCCGTTCACGTCGATCTTGGCGTGCATGGGGAAGCTGACGCCGTAGTTGCGCTGGCAGAAGCCGGCGATCTCCTCGTGCGTGCCCGGCTCCTGCTTGCCGAACTGGTTGCACGGGAAGCCCAGCACCACCAGGCCCTTGTCGGCGAAGTTCTGGTGCAGCTCCTCGAGCCCCGCGTACTGGGGCGTGAAGCCGCACTTGCTGGCGGTGTTGACGATGAGCAGCGCCTGGCCGCGGTACTCGGCCAACGAGACCGTCTCACCGCTCAGGGTCTGGACCTCGAAGTCGTAGATGCTGGCCATGGGGCCTCCTGCCGTCGACCGAAGGGGATGGCAGGAGGATGCCTGAACGGCGAGGGGGTCGCACGCGCGCAGTGAGCGCGCCGCGAGGGGATCGCGCGGGGCGACCCCCGCGGATCACGGGGCGCTGATGTCCAGGGTGTAGCCGGCGCAGCCGTCGACGTTCACCCGGCCGCCGTAGACCTGCACCTCGACCACCCAGGTGCCCGCCGACACGGTGTGGCTGACGTCCTCGCGGTCGCTGGTGCTGGTGCTCGACTCCACCTTGTCGCCCTGCGGGTTGTACAGGAACAGGTCCAGATCGGCCTCGGCGTGGCGGAAGGCCAGCCCCAGCTCCAGCGTGCCCGAGCCGTCGATCTCCACCGCGTAGAAGTCCTTGTCGCCGGCGCAGCCGCTGGCCTCGATGCGGCCCGCGTCCACGGCCACGGCGTTGCCGCGGGCGTCGTTGGGCTCGAAGGCGTCGCCGCCAGCGGGGGCCGGGGGCTCGGCGCCGCCGCCGTTCAGCACGGCCTCGCCCACCTCACAGAAGGGGGTCCACTCGTGCTCAGCCTCGGTGTCGCTCGCCACGTTGGCCTGCGGGCAGGTCTCGTCGGCGCTCCACGCCACCCACTCGCCGGCTCGGCCCAGCTCGGTGGCGTAGGCCTTGAAGACGTCGTAGCCGCCGTCGCGGGCGTAGAAAGCGGTGGGCGCGTGGCACGCCTGGGCGGTGTGATCCTCGGTGTCCGCCTGGGCCTTCAGCATGATGATCTCGTGCATGGCCGAGGTGCTGGAGTTCCAGCAGCAGGTCTTGGAGCGGTTGTAGATCATCTCGGGGAACACGAAGTCCTCGAGGATGCGGTACTCGGCGTCCACCTGGGTGCGGCGGCGGCCGTACTCCACCTCCATCAGGTCGTACAGGGCGTCGAAGGCGCGCTCGCGGCGCTCGCGGGCCGAGCAGCTCGCGGGGTAGCGGCGCAGGTGGTTGCGGGCCTCCTCGATCTGGGTGGTGACCACCGCCAGCTTCTCCTCGGGGCTGAGCTGGCCCAGGATCGAGTTGAAGGTCTCGATGCGATCGGCGATGGCCTGCTGGTTGCCGCTGTCGATGAAGTGCTGCTCGCGGGCCGAGGGCACCACGTTGGTCCAGCGGCCGCTCTTGTTGACGGCCGTACGCCAGCCCTTCAGGCCGCCGCCCAGCTTCGCGTAGGCCTCGCCGTCCCAGTTCTCGCCGGGGCCGCCGGCGTAGTCCGAGGTGAAGGCGCTCTGGCTCTGGCCGGCGTCCTCCCACTTCGGCTGCCGGCGGGGCATGCTGCCGCTGACCACCTCGGCGGCCACCCGGTCGCCCTGCAGGGGCTCGACGCTCTTCACCACGTAGACGTGGCCGATGCCCTGGCGCTGCCAGCGCTTCACCAGCGGATCGCCGGCCTGGATGCCGCGGGGATCCACGTTGAAGGTGTTGGCGCTGCCGGCCAGGTTCACCGAGCCGAAGTAGCTGAGCAGGTAGATCATGAACCAGCCGGTGCGCTTGTTCAGGAAGGCCTCGTCGAAGTAGGCCCCGGCGCGGGCGCCGTCGAACAGGAAGGGCTGGAAGTCATCCTGGCTGCCGCCCAGCTTGCGCTCGCGCAGGCGGGTGTCGCTGGGCCAGCCGTTGGCCTCCCAGGTCTCGGCGCGATCGCTGTAGTCCTTGTAGCGATCCTTGAAGTTCGGCGTGTTGCCGTAGTTGCTGCCGTCGGCCTTCTTGAAGCCGAAGTGGCCCAGGTAGATGCGGCCACTGGCGTCGGAGGCCTCGACGAAGAAGGGCAGCGCGTACCAGCTCGCGAAGGCGGCGCGCAGGAACAGCGCGGTCTCGGCGCACTCGATGGCGGGGGCCGGCAGCGTCTTGCCGTAGGGGGTGTTGAGCTCGAAGGTGGTGTAGCCGTTGTGGCCCTGCACGGGCCGCATGCTCTGCACCCAGGCGGCGTACTTCTGGTCCCAGTTCAGCCCGCTGTCGGCGCCCCAGGCGATGCCGGCGCGCTTGGCCTCGCGGGTGTCGGTGTCGGCCCACTGGTTGCGGACCTCCCACACCGCAGCGGCGCTGCCGTCGACGCTGACGGGCAGGCCCTTGGCGCCGTAGATGCTGTCCTCCTTGGCGCCGGCCTGGGTGGCGGGCTCGAAGAAGGCCTTGCCGTACTCAGCGTCCTCGGGCCCGACGGCGAGCTCCTCGGGGAGGGGGCCGTCGGCGGCGGTGGGCTCGGTGGTGTCCGAGCAGGCGGTGACGGCCAGGGCCACGAGGGCCAGCCAGAGGCCAAGGCGGGTGCGCATCGAGTGTCCCCCAGTGAGATCGCGGTGATTCGGCCGGGGAACTTAGCAATTTGCGGGCCACTCGTCGCACCCGTGCGGCCATTGCGACCCCGAGGCCTCGGTGGATATTGAGGTTGCCACCGGCGGGCCGGGCCGGCAGGCCCGGTGGCCAGATCAGCCCGCGGAGCCCTCGGGGCGCCACCAGCGGTAGCCCAGCCAGCCCACCAGGGCCGAGCTGCCGGCCACGAGCAGGCTGGCGGCCACGGCACCGACGCCGCCTTGGGTGGCCCAGGTGGGCATCAGGGCGCTGTGCACCACGTCCGACGCGCCGGAGACGATGGCCCCCGAGAGGCCGGCGCCTGCCATGGCCACGGCAAGGCAGAGGAGGCCCGCGGTGGCGCGGGGCGAGACGTCGGTGTCGATCTGAGTGCGCGCGTTCATGTGGATTCCCCTTCCTGTCACGACTGCGTCACGGGAACGGCACATACTCTGCGCCACTTGAGGGGTTCGGGTCAAATCGGACTTGAGGGACCCTCGCAGGGCGGCGTCAGGGCGGAGGGTGGGGTTGTAAGATATTGAAACCAAAAAGCTCATGCTGGGGTGTGGGCGACGGTCGTCCACCGGGGCGGTGGGCCTGGCCGGGGCCCGAATCCCCCGGTCGGACCCGCAGCGGAAAAGGCGACGCGTCCACAAGTTGTCACGCAACGGCCGCCGAGCCGGGCCGTCCCCCCGACGAACTCACCCTTGGAGGCCGCCGTGCTCTTCCACCCGCCCCTGACCCTGCCCGCCCCCGACGCGCCGGCCGGCGCCACTCCCCACCACCGCGCCCTGGCGGATCTGCTCCGCGCCGCGGTGGCGCTGGAGTCCGATCCCGCGCGGTGGGCCGGCCCGCTCACCGGCCCGGCCGCCGCGCCGGTGGGTGGCTTGAGCGCGCTGGAGGTCGAGGCCGGCGTCCTGCGCCATGGGGCTGAGCGGGGCTGGCTGGCCGTGCCGGCGGTGACGCTGGCGCGGGATCTGGCCCTCCTTGACCAGCGGCGCGCCCTGCCAGCGCTGGCGGATCGCTGGGCCCTGCTGGACGGGCTGGCCGTGGCCGCCGAGGCGGTGGCCCATGTTTGAGCCCTGGGCCGCCGAGCCCCGCCCGTACCGGGCCGATCCCTGGCAGGTGGCGCTGCGCACGCTCGTGGTGCTGGACCGGGCCGTGCCCGCGCTGAGCGAGGGCCTGGCGGACGCGGTGGCCTACGTGGACGGCGCCGCGGCCGCCGAGAGCCTGCACCGGATGACCCGCCTGATCCGCGCCGCCGAGGCCGCCGTCCGCCTGGCGGGCACTGCGCCGCCGCGCACCGTCCACCCCGAGGTCGCGCGCGCGCTGACCGCCACCGTGGCCAGGCTGGGGGCGCTCGGGGCGCTGTGGGTCCCAGGCCCGCTGGTGCCGCTGCGGGATCGTCTCCGCCGCGCCGTCGCCGAGCTCACCGTCAGCCACGCCCGCCTGGACGAGGCGCTGCGGCACCGCTGCCCCAGCCGCCAGCAGCCCTGGCTGCCCCTGCGCGCGGCGAGCTGACGGCCCACAGGGGCATCCGGTCAAGTTGAACGCCGCTCGCTCGATGCCGGCCACCTCAGCGGCGTTGGGCCTCCTCGATGGGCCACCAGCACAGTGTGTCGGCCCGCCTTGCTGGGGCGGCCGGTCCCTTCGTGAGCGACCCTCAACCCGACCGGAGACCCCTGTCAGCCCCGGTCCTGGAGCTGCCGGTTGGCCTGCAAGAGCTTGGCGGCCAGGTTGCGCAGGAGCTGGCCGATGACCGGGTTGGTCTTGCTCAGCGCCTCCTCCACGTCGGCCCAGTCGATGGGCCGCACCGCGGCGGGGCCGGCGGCCACCACGTGCGCGCTGCGGGGCTCATCCGACAACAGGGCCAGTTCGCCCACGATCTCGCCGGGGCCCAGGCGAGCCACCTGCTGATCGCCGCCCGGCCCGCGGACGATGACGTCAAACGCACCGCGCAGCACCTGGTAGGCCGTGTCGCCCTGCGTGCCCTGCTCCATGAGGACGTCGCCGGCCTCGAAGGTGAGCGTGTGCGACCCCGCGGCGAAGGCCGTCAGCTCGGCCAGCTCGGCCAGCACCGCCTCCATGGACGGCGGGCGGTCCTCGGGCTGGGGGGCCAGCATCCGCGCGCACAAGGTGGCCAGCTTCTCGGGCGCGTCGGAGCGCAGCGGACGCAGCGGCGGCGCGCCGCGGTTCTTGGCCATGGCGATGGCCAGGTGGGTCCGCTGATCGGCGAAGGGCCGCTGCCCGGCCAAGGCCTCGAAGAGCACCACCCCCAGGGCGTAGATGTCGGCCGGCGGCCCCAGGCGTTGGTTCTGCAGGAACTGCTCGGGCGGCATGTAGGCGGGCGTGCCCGAGCTGGTGCTGGTGGTCCGCACGTCGGTGGTGGTGGGCTCGCCCAAGGCCGCCAGGTGGCGGGCGTACGGATCGGCCTCGAAGAACACCGCAATGCCCCAGTCGATGACCGACACCCGGCCGAAGCGTTCCAGCAGGATGTTCGCGGGCTTCAGATCCAGGTGCGCCACGCCCTTGTCGTGGGCGTTGCCGATGGTCTCGGCCACCCGGGTGACAATGCGCAGCACCTCCGAGATGGGCATGGGGGTGCCCGCCTCGCGGTGGCGCGCGATGCGCGCCTCCAGCGTCTCGCCCGAGAGCTGCTTCATGACACAGACGAGCCCGTCGGCGCCGTCGATCAGGTCGTAGATTGGCACCACGCCAGGGTGGTCCAGGTAGGCCAGGAGCTGTGCCTCCTGTTGCAGCAGCTCGGCGTCGGCGGTGGATCGCTCCTTGGCGGCCTTCACCGCCACCGATCGGCGCAGAGCCCGATCGAACCACGAGTCCACGCGGCCGTGGCCGCCCTCGCCGAGCAACCGCTGGTGCCGGAAGCGCTCGGCGCCCTGGAAGGACGCCAGCGCCTCGGCGCCGGTGTTCGTGGGGGGCAGGACCACCGTGCGGGTGGGGTCCTCTGCAAGGCCGGTCGGGGGCTCGGGCAGCAGCGACTCCACCACGGCGCGCAGCGCCAGATCGTCAGCGCAGGCCTCGTCGAGGAAGTCCGCGCGCGCCGCGGGAGACAGCGGGGCCGCGGTCTGGGCGATGCGGCGGGCGACGGCGGGATCGACGCTCATGGGGGCCAGCCTCTATCGAGTGGGGCACCACCGTAGCAGAGCCCGGCCCAAGTCTCCCGCGGGCGGTCGCTGGCGCCCGTGTGACGATGTGTGAAGGGGGCCGCTCCGGTGGCGACGGGGCGCTGCCTTGTGGCATCGACTCCCCATGCCGGAAGAGACCCGTGGGCGCCGCTGGCGCCGCCGCCTGTGGCGCCTGCTGAAGTGGGGGACCGCGGCGTTTCTGCTCGTGGGGGGCGCGCTGATGTTCGAGATGTGGACCGCCTTCGGCCAACCGCCCAAGGGCGAGCACCTGGCCCGAATCCAACAGTCGCCCCGCTACATCGAGGGGCGTTTCCGCAACGCGCTGCGCCGCTACGACCACATGTGGGACGCGGCCCGCCGGTGGGTGAAGGGCGGGCCGAACCGCGAGCCCGACGCGCCGCCGCCCATCGAGCGGCGCCAGGCGAGCGACTACGCCACGCCGCCCGCCAGCGGCCTGCGGATCACCTGGTTCGGGCACTCCAGCATGCTGATCGAGATCGACGGGGTGCGGCTGCTCACCGATCCGGTGTGGGGCAAGCGGGCGAGTCCCTCGCGCCTGGGCGGCCCGGCCCGCTTCCATGAGCCGCCCATGGCGCTGGAGGATCTGCCCGCGCTGGACGCGGTGGTCATCTCGCACGACCACTATGACCACCTGGACTGGCCCACCATCACCCGCCTGCTCGCCCGCGACGTGCGCTTCATCACCCCGCTGGGCGTGGGCGCGCACCTGCAGTACTGGGGCGTGCCCGCCGAGCGGATCACCGAGCTGGACTGGTGGGGTCAGGCGCAGGTGGGTGCGGTGACGCTGCACTGCACGCCGGCCCGGCACTTCAGCGGGCGCTTCCTGGGCGGCACCGATCAGACCCTGTGGGCGAGCTGGGCCATGGTGGGCCCCGATCACCGCGCCTACTTCAGCGGCGACGGCGCCATGTCCCCCGACTTCGCGGTCATCGGCGAGCGGCTGGGGCCCTTCGACGTGACGCTCATGGAGAGCGGCGCGTACGACCCGGCGTGGGCCGACGTGCACATGGGGCCGGAGCAGGCGGTGGAGGCCCACCGGGCCCTGCGCGGCAGGGTGCTCATGCCCGTGCACTGGGGCACCTTCAACCTCGCCCTGCACGGCTGGACCGAGCCCGTGGAGCGGCTGCTGGCGGCGGCGAAGCCCCTCGGCGTCCCGGTCGTGGTGCCCAAACCCGGCGGCTGGTTCGAGCCCGATGCGCCGCCGGCGCTGGTGCGCTGGTGGCCGGAGCTGCCGTGGCAGCCCGCGAGCGAGACGCCCATCGTGTCGTCGGGCCTGGCGCAGGCCCTGCCCGCGCCCGATGGCGTGGCGGTGGCCGTCAGCGAGTAGGCCCCTCAGCCCGCGGCGCGGGCGGCCCGCTCCTCGTCGCCCAGGCGGGCGATGTGCCGATGGATCAGCTCGGCTGCCTCTTGGTGGGCGGCCGGATCGTCGGCTCGATCAGCCCACGGCGACAGATCCACCGGCGCCCCGAAGTGCATGCGCACGGTGCCGGGCGCGGGCTGCTGCCGGTTCTTCAGGATCTGCCCGATGTCGTTGTCGATGCCGTTGATGAACAGCGGGATCACCGGGGCCTCGCTCTGCAGGGCGATGCGCCCCACGCCGGACCTGGCGGGCAGCAGGGCGTAGGGGTCGTCGGTCTTGTTGCGCTTGCCCTCGGGGTGGATGGCGATCACCGTCCGTGGGCTGAACTGCAACAAATCCAAGCACTTCTGAACGGCGATCTCGTTCAGATCGGCGCCGCGGTCGTCGCGGAAGATGGGCGGGTACATGGAGTGGGCGCTCACCGCCAGGTTCAGCGCCGTACCCACCAGCTTCGAGTAGAAGAACTCGCTGCGCACGGGGCAGTACAGGTACGGCTTATGGTCCCGCGGCATGTGCGGCCAGATCTGGCACATGGTGACGTAGAAGTCCCAGAAGGTCCGGTGGTTGGCCGCCAGGATGTAGGCCCGGTCCTTTGGCACGTGCTCCACGCCCACGAGCACCGACACCGGATCCATGAGGAAGCGCATCCACGGCTGGCAGAACCAGGTCAGGTAGGCCGATGCGGCCCACTTGCCGGGCCGGGTCTCGTTCACCAGGGCGCCCACCTGGTAGCCCACCCGTTCGGGCAGGCTCAGGGGGGTCAGCATCTCGCGGGTCGGCTGGCCGGGGAAGGGCAGGGTGATCATGGGCGGCTCCAGGACGGCGAAGCGCTCAGACCCTGGCCAAGGGTGCGGGGCTCGTCAAGCCGGGCGCGTCGACGGGTGCCGTCAGGTCGTCAGGAAGGCCACGTCCCGGGTCAGGCCCGCCAGGCGGCGTCCGGCGTCCACGGGCAGCACCACCCCGGTCAGCGAGGGTGACTGGATCAGGTAGCGCAGCGCGGTCACCAGCTCGTCCACGGCGGGCACCCGTCGCAGGGGCACCAGCTCGGCGGTGCGGGCCAGCCCCTCCGGCGACAGCTCGGGGCCCGTCAGCACCGCCCCCGGAGCGATGGCGTTCACCCGCACCCGCGGGGCCAGCGCCCGCGCCAGCAGGCGGGTGGCGCCGTCCAGGGCGAACTTGCTGACGGTGTAGGCGAAGTAGTCGGGATCGGGCGCCTCGAGCTTGCTGTCCAGCAGGTTCACCACGTGCCCGTCCACCCCATCAGGCAGGTGCCGGGCCAGGGCCTGAGCCAGCAGGATCGGCGCCCGGGCGTTCACCTGGAAGTGGGCGTCCAGGCTGGCCGCGGTCGCCGCGGGGGCGGCGTCGAATTCAAAGCGCGAGGCGTTGTTCACGAGCAGGGTGGGGACCGGCCCGGCGCCGATCTGGGCGTACACCTGCTCGGCCAGGTCGGGCGCCGCCAGATCCGCCTGCACCACCGCGCCGCCCTGGGGCAGCCCGGCCACGACTGCGGCGGCCGCCTCCCGCGAGCGGAAACAGTGCACGTAGACGAACCAGCCGTCGGCGGCCAGGCCCTCCACCAGGGCCCGCCCGATGCGCTTCGCCCCCCCCGTCACCAGCGCGACCTTCATGGATCCCTCCCAGCAGCGGATCGCCCACCAGATGCGCCGTGGCCCACCGGGGTTGTGGCGCGCCTCGGCTCAGCCCCCGGCGAGCCCCTGGGCCAGGAACCCCGCCCGCGCCTGGGCCGACCGGCGCCGCACCTCGGCGAGGAAGCCGTCCACGTCGCCGTCCAGCACCCGAAACCGCGTGATGACGTGCACCTGCCCCGGCTCGGGGCTGAGCATCACCCGGTCCTCGCCCGCGGCCCGCAGCTCGAAGGGCGCGGTCCACGGCACCAGGTTCTCGTGGACCTCGTTGGCCTCGCGCAGGCCGTCGGGCGTGATCTCCAGGGTGTGGGTGCACAGCAGCCCGCGGGTGTCCTGCCCGTCGAGCTGCCGGTGCACCGCCTGCCGCGCCAGCCGGTCCAGGTGCCGCCGCAGCATCAGCAGGTGCCCGCCCGCCGCCGCCACCACCAGGATCAGCGCCTCGGGCCGCCGGCCCAGCCACCACCAGGCGCACAGGCCCAGCAGGGCCAGCGCCGCGGCGCCCCCCCACCGCACCAGGTTGAGGTGCCGTCGGTGCTCAGGGTCGTGCTGCAGGTACCAGGTGTTGAAGGCCACCAGGTCGTCCCGGGTGACCTCGAACACCAGGCGTGTGGGTGCGCCGCTCATGGCGCGGGAGGGTAGCCGATCAGCGCTTGCGGCGGATACCGACGAGCGCCAGGCCCAGCAGGAGCAGCAGGGTGGCGGGGCCGGGGCTCTCGTCGTCGGCCACGTCGCAGGAGCACGACGAGCCGGTGTAGGCGTCGAAGCCGCCGCCCTCGCCGCCGTCCACGCCCATGTCGTCGGTGCCGGGCGGCACCTCCACCAGGTCGCTGACGCGCACCTCGAAGTTCTGCACGGCCTCGCCGCCGTCGTCCCGCCACTCGCCGTCCACCAGGTGGCCGTCGTGGGCGCGGATCTCCACCTCGACGGTGGGCTCGGCGAAGTCGGCGGGCACCTCCCAGGCGATGCGCCAGGTGCCGTCCTCGGCGCCGCGGCCGATGACCATGCCCTCGGGGCCCTTCACCAGCGCCACCCGCACCTCGTCGGTGGGGCCCTGGTCCTCGACCCGCAGGATATAGGTGTACAGCGTGCCGCGGCGCGCCTCGACCCGGGGCTGGGTCTGGATCTGCGGCGCCGCGTTGGCCACGAACACCTGGATCCGCGAGCGGCGGGGCCGCTCGGCCGGCCCGCCGGTCACGATCAGGTCGTACACGCCATCGTCGGCGTAGCGGTGACCCACCTCGCTGCCGCGGGCCGTGTTGCCGTCGCCGAAGTCCCAGGCCCACAGGTTCTCGCCCGGGTTGACGTCGCGGTCGCAGACCGTGGCGTCCACCTTGGTCTCCAGCGCGCCCGACTCCTCGCCGATGCGGAAGACCAGGCAGCGGCCCTCCTCACCCTCCAGGTGATCCTCGGCGATGGGCACCTCCTCCACCCAGGGCGGCAGCTCGAACTCGATGGCCTCGCTGGTCTGGGCCCCCGACCAGTCGTCGGTGACCGTGACCCCCAGCGGGTAGGTGCCGCCGCCCTCGAAGGCGTGCAACAGGCTGGCCTCGGCCGAGGGCTCGGTGTCGGGCAGCCCGTCGCCGTCCAGGTCGAAGGCGTAGGTCAGCCCCTCGGTGTCCGCGTCGCTGGCGTCCACGGTCAGCCGCACCTCGCCGCCGCGCACCACCGCGGCGCGGAAGGCGCGGATGACGGTGGGGTGGTCCACCACGGCGGCCGCGAAGGGCATCTCGGCGGTCAGGCCCTCGGGATCGGCCACCACCACGCGCCCGGCGAAGGGCTCGGCGTCGGCCCCGGGCCAGGGGTAGGTGTGGCGGCCGTTCAGGCCCACGATGTCGCTCAGCGCGTCGGCCTCGGCTTCGTCGCCCCAGTGCACCCGCGCGTCCAGGAAGGCGCCCTCGGGATCCTCGGCCTCCACGGTGAGCACCGCCTGGCCCCGGGGCCCCATCTCCAGGGCCACGGCCCGGATGACGGGCGGCTGGTTCTCCATGATCCACGGGTCCAGCACGATGGCGGCCTCACCCTCGGTGACCGCCCCGCTCCACTGGTCGATGACCCCCACGCGCACCCGGTGCTCACCGGGCTGCCCGTAGGTGTGCACCTCGGTGCTGCCGAGCTGCGGCTCGGCGTCCCACACCCCGTCGCCGTCGAAGTCGAAGACGTAGCGCACCTCGGCCCCGTCGGGATCCTCGGCCACCACCTCGGCCAACACCGCGCCAGCCCGCACGAGCCGCAGATCCACCGAGCGGATGATCGGCGCGCGATCCACGAGCTGCACGTCGAAGCGGCCCCGCACCGAGGCGCCCTGGTTGTCGGTGACGAGCACGAAGCCGGCCCAGCGGCCCGCGGCGTCACCCCAGGCGTAGGTGTGATCGGCGATGGTGCCCTCCATGGGCGCCACGTCCTCGGCGCCAGCCTCGTCGCCCCAGTGCACCACGAGGTCCAGCGGGCCGCCGTCGGGATCCACCGCGTCCACGGTCAGCGTCACCTCACCCAGCGGGTTGATGTCCAGCAGCAGGGCGTTGATCAGCGGCAGGGCGTTGTCGTCGCCCCACGGCACCACCCGGATGGCGGTGTCACCCTCGACGCTGGCGCCCGACCAGGTGTCGGTCACCCGCACCCGCACGGTGTACGTGAGGGCCAGGTCGTAGTGGTGCAGGGCGGCGGGGGACTCGCTGTCCTCGATGTCCCACACGCCGTCGCCGTCGAAGTCGAAGGCGTAGCGCAGGCGATCGGCGCCGTCGGGGTCGTGGGCGCGCACGTCCACCACCCAGGTGCCCCCGTCGATGTGCTCGGTGCCGATCTCGCGGATGCGGGTGGGCCGGTCGAACACCTCGGCCTCGAAGGGTCGCTCGGCGCGGGCGCCGTGCACGTCCGCCACCACCACGTAGCCCAGGTAGGGCTGGCCGTCGGCGGGGAAGGCGTAGCGGTGCCGCCCCACGAACTCCGCGGCGGGCTCCAGCACGCCCTCGTTCTCGTCGCCCCAGTGCACGGCGAGCACCAGCGGATCGCCGTCGGGATCGTGGGCCTCAACCAGCACATGGGTCTCGCCCAGCGGGCCGGCACGCACGATCAGGTCGTCGATGATGGGCGCCTGGTTCGCGGCGGGCGGGGCGGCGAAGTCGATGCGGATCTCACCCTGGCTGGTGGCTCCGCTCCACTGGTCCACCACCTCGACGCGCACGAAGAAGGCCCCGGGCGTGCGGTAGGTGTGCACCGCCCGATTCTCGACCCGGTTGAAGGCCTCGAAGTCGCCGTCGCTGTCGAAGTCGAAGCTGTAGACCAGGTTCTCGTCGCCGTCGGGATCGTGGGCGGTGACCGTGACCAGGAACTGGCCCGGGCCCACCGGCACAGCGTCCACCCGCTCGATGATCGTCGCCCGATCGCTCAGGTCGAAGGCCACCTCGCGGCGCGCCACGTTCCCGTCGGGATCGCTCACCTCGACCACGCCCGCGAACACGTCGGCGTGGTTGTAGCGGTGCAGCCCGTCGCCGTCGGCCAGGGCCTCGATGGGCCCGCCGTCGCCCCAGTTCACCCGGTAGGTCAGCGGCTGCCCCTCGGGATCCCAGGCGTCCACCGCCAGGGCCAGCTCGCCGCTGGGCCCGCGGGTCATGCGCACGTCGCTGATGAGGGGGCTGCCGCCCACGTCGCCGCCCAGCACCACCCGCAGGGCCACCCGGCGGGTCGTCTGCGCGCCCGACCAGGGATCGGTCACCCGCACCACCAGCGTGTAGTCGCCGTCGGCGGCGTAGCTGTAGACGGTGGTGCGCCCGGCGTCGCGGCGCTCGTAGATGCCGTCGCCGTCGAAGTCGAAGTCGTAGACCAGCGCCTCGGTGCCGTCGGCGTCGCTGGCCACGGCGGCGGCCAGCACCGTCCGGCCGCGGATGACCTCCACGTCCAGCGCGTGGATGCGGGTGGGGTTGTCCACCACCTGCACGCTGAAGCGGTCGCGGGTGCTGTTGCCGTGGGGATCGGTGACCACCACCCAGCCGGCGTACGGCTCGTTGTCGAACTCGTACTCGTGGCTGCCGATGCCGGCCACCAGGTTGGCCATCAGCGCGGCGTCGGCCTCGTCGCCCCAGTGCACGGTGTACACGAGCTGGCCGCCCTCGGGATCGAAGGCGTCCACCTGCAGGATGGCCTCGCCGTGCACGCCCACGTCCACGTCGATGCTGCGGATGACCGGCGGCGCGTTCACCTGCGGCGCCGGGAAGTCGATCTCGCGGGTCAGCTCGATCACGCCCCCGCGGCCGTCGTCCACGGTCACGGTCACGGTGTAGGTCCGGTAGGCGCCCTCGGGGAAGGCGTGGGCCGAGACGCCGCTGCGGCTGACGGTGGCAGGGCTGCCGTCGCCCCAGTTGATGGTGTAGGTCAGCTCGTCGCCGTCGGGATCGCTGGCGGACATGAGCAGCAGCGCGTTGAAGCCGCCCTGGGGCAGCAGCCGCGCCTCCTCCACCGCCGGATCGCGGTTGTCGGCCGGGCGGGCGATGTCCACGACGATCTGCCGCTCGGCGCGGCCGCCGTTCCCGTCCAGGGCGATCACCGTGATGGTGTACTCGGCGAAGACGCCGTCGGGGAACGCGTGCTCGCCCAGGCCGCCGGGCAGGGCCTCCTCGGGGCTGTCGTCGCCCCAGACCACCCGGTAGCTGATCACGTCGCCGTCCGCGTCGAAGGCGCGGGCGGTGATGAGGACGTTGAAGCCGTCCACGGACAGCACCCGGGCCGTCTCCAGCACCGGATCGGCGTTCTCGGCGGGCTGCGGGAAGTTCACCGCGATGCGGGCGGTGGCCTGGCCCCCGTTGCCGTCGGCGGCGGTCACCGTGATGGTGTAGGCCCGGAACTGGCCGTCGGGGAAGCTGTGGGCCGCCTCGCCGCCGCGGTTCACCACGGGCTCGCTGCCGTCGCCGAAGTCGAAGGTGTAGGTGATGTTGTCGCCGTCGGGATCGAAGGCGGTGACCCGGGCCACCACGTCGAAGCCCACCTTCTCGGTCAGGCCCGAGAACTCGATGACCGGGGCCTGGTTGTCGGCGGGGCGCGGGAACTCCACCGCCACCTGGGCCGTGTCCTCGCCGCCCCGGCCGTCGGTGACCGTGACGGTGATGGTGTACTCGCGGAACACGCCGTTGCGGTAGGTGTGCTCGGCCAGGCCGCCGCGCATGGCGGTGGGCGCCGTGCCGTCACCCCAGTTCACGGTGTAGGTCAGGTTGTCGGCGTCGGGATCGCTGGCGCTGGCGTTCAGCACCACGTCGAAGCCGTCCTTGCTCAGGATTCGGGCGAAGTCGAAGGTGGGCGCGCGGTTGGCCTGCGGCTCCACGAACTCCACGGGCACCTGGGTCTGGACGCTGCCGCCGTGGCCGTCATCGGCGGTCACCGTGATGGTGTAGGCCCGCCACTGGTTCAACGCATAGCCGTGCTCGGCCAGGCCGCCCTGCATCCGCACGGGCTGGCTGCCGTCGCCCCAGTCCACCGTGTAGGTGATCACGTCGCCGTCGGGATCCGCCGCCGAGGCGCTCAGCACCACGTCGAAGCCGTCGCGCTCCAGGATCCGTGCGAACTCGAAGGCCGGCGGGCGGTTGTCCGCGGGCCGGGGGAAGTTCACCGGGATCTGGCGGGTGGCGCTGCCCCCGTCGGGATCCGTGGCGGTGACGGTGATGGTGTAGGCGCGGAAGGCGCCGTCGGGGTAGTCGTGCTCGGCGATGCCGCCCTGCATCCGGGTGGGCTGGCTGCCGTCGCCCCAGTCCACGGTGTAGGTGACGGCGTCGCCCTCGGGATCGGCGGCCGCGGCGCTGATGACCACGTTGAAGCCGTCCTTCGAGAGCACGCGGGCGAACTCGAAGACGGGGTCCTGGTTGGGGGGCGGGGCCTCGAACTCGATGACCACCGCCTCGCGGTCCTCCCCCTCACGGCCGTCGGTGGCGATGATGGTGGCGGTGTACTGGCGGAACTGCCCGTCGGGGTAGTTGTGGGCCGCCAGGCCGCCGCCCATCTCGGCGGGCGGGCTGCCATCGCCCCAGTCCACGGTCAGGGTCACGTCGTCGCCGTCGGGATCCATGGCCGAGGCGGTCAGGATGATCTGGAAGCCCTCCTGGCTCAGGATCCGGGCGTCGGTGATGACCGGGGCGCGGTTGGCGGCGGGCTCGGGGAAGTCCACCTGCACCTCGGCGCTGTCGCTGCCGCCGCGACCGTCCTCGAGCAGCACGCGGATGGTGTAGGCGCGGAACTGGCCCTCGGGGTAGGTGTGGAAGGCCAGACCGCCCTGGACCTGGCTGCGCTGGCCGTCGCCCCACTCGATGGTGAAGGTCAGCGGGTCGTCGTCCGGGTCGATGCCCGAGACGCTCAGCAGCACCTCGAAGCCGTTCTTCGAGATCACGCGGGCCAGCTCGATGCTGGGATCGCGGTTGGCGGGCGGGGCGGGGAAGTCCACCACCACGTTGCGGGTGGCGGAGCCGCCGCGGCCGTCGCTGGCGGTGATGCGCACGGTGTAGGCGCGGAAGACGTTCTCGGCGTAGTCGTGCTCGGCCACGCCGCCGCGGCTGGCGGTGGCCGGGCCGCCGTCGCCCCAGTCGAAGCTGTAGGTCACCTGGTCGCCGTCGGGATCCACCGCGCTGGCGGTGAGCACCACGCTGAAGCCGTCGCGGCCCAGCTCGCGGGCCACCTCGAAGACGGGCGGGCGGTTGGCCAGCTCGACGGTGACGTCGAACTCGGTGATCAGGCCGTTGCTGTCGACGATGCGGCCCACCACGTGGGCCTGGTCCTGGCCGTCCTGGGCGCGGAAGTCGAAGGTGTTCTGGGCCCCGCCGGCCACCTCGAAGCGCCCGTCGGCGCCCAGGTCGAAGAAGTAGCTGAAGGTGGGGTTGTTGACCGGGGGCTCGAAGGCCAGATCCTCGCTGACAGCGTCGGCGTCGTCGGTCACCCGCAGGGTGGCGGTGTACTGGCGGCCGCCGGGCAGCAGGAAGGTGCCGAACTCGGGCTCGGCGTCGCTGCCGTTGATGTCGAACCGGCCGTTGCCGTCCACATCCACCTGGTAGGCCAGGTCGTCGTTGCCGGGATCGTGGGCGTCCACGCGGGCGCGCACGGCCCAGTCCTGGTTGGGATCGGCGTCGATGACCAGCCGGTACCAGCCGTTGCCCAGGTTCTCCACCTGGGTGCCGTTGAAGATGGGCGGCTGGGGCGCGAAGGAGAGCTGGAAGTCGTCGATGATGGGCGGCGCGTTGGGCACCACCACCCGGATGATGGCCTCGCTCTCCAGCCCGGCGAAGTCGCGCACGGTGGCGCGGATGCGGTCCACCCGGGGGCCGTCGGGATCGGGCACGTAGGTGAAGGTGGGCCCCATGTTGTTGGGGTTGCCGCGGTACTCGGGGGCCAGGACGATCTCGCCCGAGCCCTCGATGAGCTCGTAGCGGAAGAACAGGCCCAGCACGCCCTCGGGATCGCGGGTGCCGCCCAGGTTGATGTTCACGCCGCCGAAGTCCTCGGCCACGTAGGGGCCGCAGTTCTGGCCGCCCTCGTCGCAGGTGCCGATGTCGATGACGGGCGGCTCGCGGTTGACCACGATCATCACCGCGGCCGAGCCGAAGCTGCACTCGGTGCAGTCCACGCCGGGGCCGTCGTAGCACTCGCCGTTCCACTGGCCGTCGTCGCAGACGCGCATGGGCACGGCGAACAGCTCGCCCTCGCGGAACTCCATGTTCTCGTTGGGGATGAAGGTCACCGGGCCGTTGGTGCCGTCCTCGCCGGCGTCGTCGAAGTCGCCGTCCAGGTTCAGGTCGAAGTGGATCGAGGTGACGCGGTCGGGGATCCCGCGGGCGCGGTTGGCGTCGCCGGGGAAGACCTCGTGATCGCTGTCGATGTCGTAGCTCTCGCGGCCGTCGAGGATGATGTTGGTGCCCAGGTAGCCGCGGTAGAAGGCGTTCTGCCCGTCGGGGTGGGCCACGATGACCGGCTTGTGGTTCAGCAGGCTGAGCTTCACCTCCACCGAGTCGGTGTCGTACACCCAGCGGCCCACCGAGTCGCGCACACCCAGGGTCACGTGGTGGCGCTCCACCTCGCCCCAGTCCAGCTCACCGTCGTAGGCGAAGGTGAAGGCCTCGTTCTTGTCGGCGGTGCAGAAGTCCCACAGGTTCTGGTTGTCGGCCTGATCGGCGGCCGGCGCGTCGCCCTCCACCTTCCAGCAGAAGCGGGTGAGGCTGACCGAGGGGTCCTGGATGTACGACCAGCTATGGTCGAAGGTGATGGGGATGCCCGGGCCCGCCAGCTCCGGGATGGCGCGGGCGTAGGCCACGGCCTCCAGCCAGCTCTGGATGATCTGGGTGATCATGCCGGTGCGGCTGGGGCGCGCCACGTAGTTGCCCCACGACCAGCCGCCGCTCCAGTTCCAGGAGCCGTCCGCCTCCTGCCGCCGCAGCATGTTGCGGGTCAGCATGGCGTTCCAGTCGTTGCCGTTGGGCAGGTACTTGATCTCGGGCACGAAGGAGCGCAGGCCCTTGGTGGCGGCATAGATGTAGTACAGGCCGCGGTAGTTGTTGTCGTAGCGGCCCCAGGCGCCGTCGCTGATGATCTCGGAGGTCGAGTTCAGGTGGGCGCGGTGGTTGGCCGCGTGGGGGCCCGAGTTGAAGTTCTGGTCATCCACCCAGCCGTAGCCCACCAGGGCGTTGCCGCTGAGCTTCCAGCCGCCGCCGTGGTAGCTGCACGAGCCGTTGGCGCAGTAGGTGCCCAGCCAGCTCCGCTGGCGGTCCTTGGCGAACTGGTAGGTCTCGACGCCGTACTTGCGCTCCAGCAGGCGCAGCGCCTCAGGGGACCAGCCGTTGGTCGAGGCGTCGCCGCCGGCCGCGTTGCAGCTGTAGTACCAGCCGCCCGTGGCGCGGTTGTCCTGGCAGTGCACGATGCCGTCCGCCAGGTCCTGGGCGATCTGGTCCAGCCGGCGCCCGAAGACGTTGCCCCGGCCAGCCTCAGCCACGTACGCGCCGTCGCCGAACTGCGCGATGGGCTCGGCCCAGGCGCTCGCGCCGTAGCTCGTGGTGTTGCCGTCGGTGGCGAACCGCCCGCTGGTGGGGCTGATGTACTGCGCGTCGATGCCCCGCGCGGCGGTGTCGTCGAAGTCGGGGTTGGCCACCATGTTGAAGGTGGTCAGCGTGGCGTTGATGCCGCACAGGGTCAGGTGACGGTAGTAGGGATCGGCGTCGCGGCCCGGGCCGTGGCCATGGCCGCGGCGCAGGAACGCCAGCAGCGAGTGACCGTGGGACATGTACTGCCGCGCCGAGCCCGCCGTGTAGTAGCAGGTGTGCGTGCCGTGCCCCAGCCCGTCATCGGCCTGGTGGGTGTAGTTGCGGAACATGTACCAGAGGGCGCGATCCACGGCCCAGTCGGCGTGGAGCTTGCGGGTCAGCCGCAGGTTCTCGTCGCCGTTGCACTGCTCCACGGCGGGGTAGCCCGAGCAGATGCGCTCCACCCGCTGCAGCACCGGCATGATGGCCGTGGCGCGCTCGTTGCCGCACTCCACCTGCACCTTCGGGAAGCGCTGGGTGTTCCCCTCGACGTTGGGGTAGGCGACCGTCGAGTGCAGCGCGGCGAAGAAGCCGTTGCTGTTGATGTTCACCCACTCTTCGCCTGCGTCGTCGTAGTCGCCGTCGCCGTTCTTGTCCCAGCGGTAGCGGTAGGCGTTGCCGCAGGTGCCGTCCTCGGCGATGGCGCGAAGCTGGGTCTCCTGCCCGTTGGTGACCTCGAACGGGATGTCCCGCCCCTGCACCTTCTGGATGGCAGTGACCCGCAGCGGCGCGGCGCTGGCGGCCGTGGTGGCGGTGACCACCACCAGGGCGCCCAGCAGGCGCCCGACGAAACGACTCATGATGACCCCCTGCGCAGGCCGCGGGCTGTGTTCGACAAGCGGTCGAACACGGGCGGGCAGCCTTGGAAAAACCCAATACTCCAACGGAATGCATAGCGCCCCTCGGGTGGGCAGGTCAAAGGCGGGCGTGGAGCCTTTGGCGGCGAGCGCCTGCCGTGCGGGCCGCATCCAGGCGGGCGTGCCCGCGGCCACGTCGAAGCCGATGGCGTTCAGCAGGTAGCCGCCGCCCGCCAGCGCCACCGCCATGCCCAGCTTCACCACCCATCAAAGGATGGAGCCGTATATGCCCTCGCAGCGCCCGTGGGTGCCCAGCTCGTTCAGAGCCACCCCGTCGGCGATCATCGAGCCCATGAGCGTGAACCGGCGCCCAGCCCGAAGGCCATCAGCGGCGCCGGCACCAGCAGCAGGCCGCCGGCGCCCCCACCGCCAGCGGGTGTGATCCGACACATCGCCCATGAGCGGATCGGTCAGCGCGTCGGTGAGCCGGGGCAGGCCCGGGGTGCCAGGCGCGGGCTCGCCCGTGCGACCCCGACGAGGATGAGGGCGCCTGGAGCGAGGCCGGAGGCCGAGTGAAGCCGCACCGAAGACGACCAGAGGGTGTCGCCCCGAAGGCGGGTCGCGCAGCGGCCATGTCTGAGGGGCCGGCATGGGGAGGGGAGCCAGGCCCGCAGGGCCGCAGGCGATATGGGGAGGGGTCCGGCCCCTCCCCAGGGGCGCGAAGCTCAGCCGCGGCGGCGGCGGCGCAGGGCGAGCAGGCCGAAGCCCATCAGGAACAGGAAGGTGCCGTCGGGGCCGTTGTCGTCGGCCACGTCGCACGAGCAGTTGCTGCCCGTGTACTCGTCGAAGGCCGGGGTGCCGCCGTCCACGCCCATGTCGCTGGGCGTGGGCTCCGCTTCGCGGACGCCGCGGACCTGGACCTCGAAGTTCTGCACGGCCTCACCCTCGTCGGACTCCCACTCGCCGTCGATGGTGTGGCCGTCGGTGGCGCGCAGCTCCACCTCGACGGTGGCCTGGTCGAAGTCCACGGGGACCTCCCAGCCCACGAGCCACTCGCCCGGGTTCTCGCCGCGACCCACCACCATGCCCTCGGGGCCACGGGTGAGCACGAGCCGGATCTCGTCGGTGGGGCCCTGATCCTCCAGGCGCACCAGGTACTGGTACAGCTCGCCCCGGTAGGCCTCGGTGCGGGGCTGGGTGATGAACTGCGGGGCCGCGTTGGCGATGAACACCTGGATCCGGCTGCGCCGCGGGCGCTCCGGGTTGCCGCCGGTGATCACCACGTCGTAGATGCCGTCGTCCTGGTAGCGGTGGCCCACCTCGCTGCCGCGCGCGGTGGTGCCGTCGCCGAAGTCCCAGGTCCACAGCTCAGCGTCCGGGTTGAGCTCGCGGTCGCAGACGGTGGGGTCGATCTTGGTCTCCAGCTCGCCCGGCTCGTCGCC
The DNA here is from genome assembly GCA_020633555.1 of Myxococcales bacterium. Lineage (GTDB taxonomy): Bacteria > Myxococcota_A > Bradymonadia > UBA7976 > UBA1532 > JACKDL01. The sequence continues at coordinate 25,084 of JACKDL010000020.1, forward strand.
GATGCGGAAGACCAGGCAGCGGCCCTCCTCGCCCTCGAGGTGGTCGTCGGCGATGGGCACCTCGTCGATCCAGGGCTCGAGCGTGAAGGTGTGCTCGCGGGTGGTCGACACGCCCGACCACGGATCGGTCACGCCCACGGTGAAGGTGTACTCGCCCGCCAGATCGAAGGTGTGCAGGGCGCTCGACTCGGCCTGGCCGTCGATCTCGAAGGTGCCGTCGTGGTCGAAGTCGAAGGCGTAGGTGAGCTCCTGGGTGTCGGGATCGGTGGCCCGCACGCCCACCTGCACCTGGCCGTCGCGGATGACGCTCACCGACACCTCACGGATGACGGTGGGGGCGTCCACGATGCGCGCCTCGAAGTCCTGGCTGGCGGTCAGGCCGTCGGGATCGGTGACCAGCACCGTGCCCTGGTAGGGGACCATCTCGGCCGGGAAGGCGTAGGTGTGGTCGCCCGCGAAGCCCACCAGGGCCTCCCAGGTCTCGGCGTCCGCCTCGTCGCCCCAGCGCACCTGCACGTCCAGGAAGCCGCCCTCGGGGTCGCTGGCCTCAACGGTCAGGGTGGCCAGGCCGCCGGCGCCGATCTCCACCTCCAGGGCGACGATCTGCGGCGGCAGGGCGTCGGGCACCCACACGGGCAGCTCGATGACGCCCTGGCCCTCGACGGTGACGCCCGACCAGCTGTCGGTGACGCCGACGCGCACGGTGTGGGCGCCGGGGGCCATGAACTCGTGGAGCGCGTTCGGGTTGATCTGGCGCTCGATGTCCCAGGTGCCGTCGTTGTCGAAGTCGAAGCTGTAGCGCAGGTAGTCGGCGCCGTCGGCGTCGCTGGCCAGCACGTTGACCATGACCACGCCGTCGCGCACCCGGTTGATGGACACCTCACGGATGATCGTCGGGGCGTCCACCAGGCGGGCGTCGAACCAGCCGCGCACCGAGGTGCCGCTGCCGTCGGTGACCAGCACGTAGCCGCGCCAGCTCCCCTCGCCGTAGGCGTAGTCGTGCTCGCCGGTCTGGCCCACCATGGGCTCGATGGCGCCGGCGTCGGCCTCGTCGCCCCAGTGGATCACGTAGTCCAGCGCGCCGCCGTCGGGATCGCTGGCCACCACGCTGACGAGCACCTGGCCGCGCACGCCCACCTCCACCTCGATGGCGTGGATGACGGGGGGCTGGTTGTCGTCCTGCCAGGGCAGCACCTGCACGGTGACCTCGGCGGTCACGCTGGCACCCGACCAGGTGTCGGTGACGCGCACCCGCACGGTCTGCGGGCCGGCGATGTCCCACTGGAACAGCGCGGCGGTCTCGCGGCTGTCCGGGCGGTCCCAGGTGCCGTCGGCGTCGGCGTCGAAGGCGTAGATCAGGCGATCCACGCCGTCGGGGTCGTGGGCGCGCACGTCGAAGACGAAGGCGCCGTAGCCGCGGTCCTCGACGACCACCTGGTCGATGACCGTGGGCCGGTCGATGACGGTGGCGCGGAAGTCCGTGCGCGCGCTGCCGCCCGCGGGATCGCTGACGATGACGTAGCCGTCGTACCCGTTGCCCTCACCGGGCAGCGCGTAGCGGTGCTCGGCGGCGGCGTCGGGGGCGGGGGACAGGGCGCCCTCGTCGGCCTCGTCGCCCCAGTGCACGGCCACCGTGAGCTCGTCGCCGTCGGGATCGTTGGCGTCCACCACCACGCGGGTGTGGCCGGCCGGGCCGGGGAAGACCTGGATGCCCTCGATGACCGGGTCGTTGTTGAGCCCGCCCACCTGCTGGTACTCGACCACCACCGTGTCCTCGACCGAGGCGCCCGACCAGCTGTCGGTGACGGTGACGCGCACCAGGAAGCGGCCCGGGGCGATGTAGGTGAAGGCCGCGCTGGCCATGGGGCTGTCGGCCACCTCGGGGTTGCCGTCGCCGTTGAAGTCGAAGCTGTAGCGCAGCCGGTCGGCACCGTCGGCGTCGGTGGCCCGCACCGACACCAGGTAGCGGCCCTGGCCCACCACCTGGGTGGCGATGGCTTCGATGATCGTGGGCTGGTCCACCACCTGGATCAGCACGTCCTGGCGGGTGACGTTGCCGTCCTCGTCGCGGACCTCGATCCAGGCGTCGTAGCCGTCGCCCTCGGCAGGGGCCTCGTAGCAGTGGCGCGCGGCGCCGTCGTCCATGAGATCGGGGTTGCTGCCGTCGCCCCACCCGATGGTGAAGCTGAGCACGCCCTCCTCGGGATCGGCCGCGTCGGCCTGCACGTCCACGCAGCCGCCCTCGCCCCGCTCGACGCTGACGCCGCCGATGATGGGGGCGCCGTCGCCGATCTCGCCGCTCATGTCGATGCGCACGGGCACCCGGCGCTCGATCCAGGCGCCCGACCAGGGGTCGAGGACCCGGATGCCCACCACGTAGTCGCCGTCGGCGACGTAGGTGTGCACGGCGCTGCCCTCGGCCTGCTCGGCGAGCTCGTAGACGCCGTCGCCGTTGAAGTCGAAGGCGTACTGCAGCATGCCGCTGCCGTCGGCGTCGCTGGCCACGATGGCGGCGCGCACCTGGCGGGCGTTGATGATGTCCACGCGGACGTCGTGCACCACGGTAGGGGCGTCGACCACGTTGACGTGCAGGCGATCGAACACGGCGTTGCCGTGCAGATCCGTCACCCGCACGCGGATGTCGTAGCCCGCCGCGTCCCAGGCGTAGGCGTGGGCGCCCACGCCGCCGATGAGGTTCATCCAGCCGGGCACGTCGCCCCACTGGACCGCGTAGACCAGCCCGGCCTCCTCGGGATCGCTGGCGGTGATGCGCAGGGTGATCTCACCGCGCACGCCCACCTGTACGTCCACGCCCTCGATGACGGGGGGCTGGTTGGCGGCGGGGCGGGGGAAGGTGATCTGGCGCTCGGCCACCGCGCGGCCGCCGAAGCTGTCCTCGACGGTGATGGTCACGGTGTAGCTGCGGTAGATGTCCACCGGGTAGCTGTGCGCGATGACGCTCTGGCCGCCGCGCACGGGCTCGGTGCCGTCACCCCAGCTTACGGTGTAGGTGAGGGGATCGCCGTCGGGATCGCTGGCGTCCACCAGGACGACGGCCTCGAAGCCGGCCTGCGGCAGCGCCTGCACCTCGTCGATGTGGGGCGCGTTGTTGTCGCCGGGCGCGCGGATGTTCACCACGAGCTCCACGGTCTGGCTGGCGCCGTTCCCGTCGTGGGCCGTGATGCGGATGGTGAACTGGCCGAAGCGACCCGCGGGGTACTCGTGCTCGCCGATGCCGCCGACCACCTCGCCCTCGGGGCTGCCGTCGCCCCACTCGATGGTGTAGCGGATGGGATCGCCGTCGGGGTCGATGGCCTCGGCGGCCACCATGACCCGCGAGCCCTCGACGCTCAGCACCTCGGCGCCCGTGAAGACGGGGCGGCCGTTGTTGCCGGGCTCGCGGAAGGCCACCGGCAGATCGCGCACGGCCTGGCCGCCCTGGCCGTCGGTGGCCAGCACGCGGATGATGTAGTCCTCGTACAGGCCGTCGGGGTAGCGGTGGGTGGCCTGCTGGTCGCGCAGCGCCATCTCGGGGGTGCCGTCGCCCCAGAGCACGGTGTAGGTGATGACGTCGCCGTCCGGATCCACCGCGCTGGCGGCGATGGTGACCTGGAAGCCCTGCTTCGAGATGACGCCCACGAACTCGAACTCGGGGGCCTGGTTCTCGGCGGGGGGCGCGAAGTTGACGATCACCTGCCGGGTGGCCTGGCCGCCGCGGCCGTCGGTGACGGTCACGGTGACGGTGTAGGCCCGGTAGACGTTGTTGCGGTAGCTGTGCTCGGCGATGCCGCCACGCATGGTGGTGGGCCGGCTGCCGTCGCCCCACTCCACGGTGTAGGTGAGCTGGTCGCCGTCGGCGTCGTTGGCGGTGGCGCCGATGACGATGTTGAAGCCGTCACGGCTCAGCTCGCGGGCGGTCTCGATGACCGGCGCGGTGTTGGGCGCGGGCTCGGGGAAGTCCACCACGAGCTCCACCTCGGCGGTGCCCTCGTGCCCGTCGTCGGCGATGACCTGGATGGTGTAGGCGCGGTAGGCGCCGGCCGGGTAGCTGTGCTCGGCCAGGCCGCCCTGCTGGCGCACGGCGGGGCTGCCGTCGCCCCAGTTGATGAGGTAGCTCACCACGTCGGCGTCGGGATCCACCGCCGACAGGCTCAGCACGACGTCGAAGCCCTCCTGGCTGATGATCCGCGAGACCTCGAACACCGGCGGCCGGTTGGCGGCGGGCTCGGGGAAGTTCACCTGGATCTGCCGGGTGGCCTCGCCGCCGTCGGGATCGCGCACGGTGATGGTGATGGTGTAGGCCCGGTACACGTCCAGGGCGTAGTCGTGCTCGGCCAGGCCCGCCTGCATCCGGGTGGGCTCGCTCTCGTCGCCCCAGTCCACGCTGAAGGTCAGCGCGCGGCCCTCGGGATCCACCGCGGCGGCGCTGATGACGACGTTGAAGCCATCCTTGCTGAGCACGCGCGCGAACTCGAAGGTGGGCGGCTGGTTGGGGGGCGGCGCCTCGAACTCCACCACCACCTGCTCCACGTCGGTGCCTTCACGGCCGTCCTCGGCGGTGATGGTGATGGTGTAGGCCCGGAAGACGCCGTCGGGGTAGGTGTGGGCCGCCAGGCCGCCGCCCACCACGCCCGGCGCGGAGCCGTCGCCCCAGTCCACGCGCAGGGTCACGTCATCGCCGTCGGGATCCACGGCGGAGGCGTTGAGGATGACCTCGAAGCCGTCCTGGCTGAGCACCTGGGCGTTGTCGATGATCGGCGCACGGTTGGCGGCGGGCTCGGGGAAGTCCACCTGCACGTCCCGCGAGGCGCGGCCGCCACGGCCGTCCTCCACCAGCACCCGGATGGTGTAGGTGCGGAAGATCTCGGCGGGGTAGCTGTGGAAGGCCAGGTTGCCCTGCAGCCGCTCCTCGGTGCCGTCCCCCCAAGTCAGGGTGTAGGTCAGCGCGTCGCCGTCGGCGTCGCTGGCCGAGACGCTCAGCAGCACCTCGAAGCCGTTCTTGCTGATGATCCGCGCCACCTCGATGGTGGGGTCGTTGTTGGCGGGCGGCTCGGGGAAGTTCACCTGCAGCTCGGTGCTGGTGCTCCCGCCCCGGCCGTCCTCGGCCACGATGCGGATGGTGTAGGCCCGGAACACGTTCTCGGGGAAGGCGTGGCGCGCCACACCGCCCTGGATCTGGCGGGGCTCGCTGCCGTCGCCCCAGTCGATGCGGTAGCGCACCTGGTCACCATCGGGATCGACGGCCGTGGCGCTGATGACCACGTCGAAGCCGTCCACGGCGATGATCTCGGCGCTCTCGAAGACCGGGCTCTCGTTGCCCAGCTCGTAGTTGCCCTGGAAGTTGCTCGAGTTGCCGTTGCTGTCCACCACGCGGCCGGCCACCTGCACCCGATCGGTGCCGGCGGGGACCCGGAAGTCGTAGTGGCCCTGCGCGCCGCCGGCCACCTCGAAGTTGCCGTCGGCGCCCAGGTCGAAGAAGTACTGCAGGGTGGCGTTGTTGGCGGGCGCCTGGAAGCGGCGCTCGGCGCTCACGGCGTCGGCGTCGTCGGTGACGCGCAGCGCGGCGTCGTAGGCCATGCCGCCGGGCACGGCGAAGTTGCCGAACTCGGGGTTCTCGTCGCTGCCCTGGATGTCGAAGCGGCCGTTGCCGTCCACGTCCACCTGGTAGGTCAGGGCGTCGTGGCCGTCGTCGTGGGCTTCGACGGTGGCGCGGGCCAGCACGTCGCGGTTGGGGATGGCGTCCACCACCAGCCGGTACCAGCCGTTGCCCAGGTTCTCGATGGTGGCGTCGCGCACCACGGGCGGCTGGAAGGTCCAGGCCATGTTGAAGCTGTCGATGACCGGCGGCTTGTTGGGCACCACGATGCGGATGATGGCCTCGCTCGACAGGCCGCCCTGGTCGAACACGGTGGCGCGGATCCGGTCCACGCGGGGGCCGTCAGGCTCCGGGTGGTAGGTGAAGGTCGGGCCCATGTTGGCCTCGTTGCCCCGGTACTCAGGCGCCAGCTCGATGCGGCCCTCACCCTCGATGAGCTCGTACTGGAAGCGCAGGCCGAGCACACCCTCGGGGTCGCGGCTGCCGCCCAGGTTGATCTCGATGGGGCCCCAGCCGTCGATGACGTACGGCTGGCAGTTCTCGCCGTTCTCGTCGCAGGTGCCGATGTCGATGATGGGCGGGTTCACGTTGGGGATCAGCCGCACGTCGGCGCTGCCAAAGGCGCACTCCGAGCAGTCGGGGCGGGTGACGCCGTCGTAGCACTCGCCGTTCCACTGGCCGTCGTCGCACACCCGCATGGGCACGGCCACCAGGTCGCCCACGGCCATGTTCTCGGTGGGTACGAAGATCACCGGGCCGTTGGTGCCGTCCTCGCCGGCGTCGTCGTAGTCGCCGTCCAGGTTCAGGTCGAAGTGGATGGTGGTGATCCGGTCGGGGATCCCGCGGGCGCGGTTGGCGTCGCCGGGGAACACCTCGTGATCGCTGTCGGTGTCGTAGCTGGCCCGGCCGTCGAGCACGATCTCGGTGTTGGCGTAGCCGGCGTAGTTGGCCGCCCGCCCGTCGGGGTGGGGGATCACCACGGGCTTGTGGTTCAACAGGCTCAGCTTGATCTCCACCGAGTCGGTGTCATAGACCCAGCGGCCCACCGAGTCGCGCACGCCCAGGGTCACCTGGTGGCGCTCCACCTCACCCCAGTCCAGATCGGCGTCGTACGAGAACTCGTGGGTCTCGTCCGCGTCGGCCGTGCACCAGTCCCAGTTGGCCATGTCGTCGGCCTGGGCGGCCGCGGGGGCGTCACCCTCGAACTTCCAGCAGAAGCGGGTGAAGGTGATCGACGGGTCCTGGATGTACGACCAGCTATGGTCGAAGGTGATGGGGATGCCCGGGCCCGAGAGCTGCGGGATGGCGCGGGCGATGGCGAAGGCCTCGAGCCAGCTCTGGATGATCTGGGTGGCCACGGCCGTCTCGGCGTAGTCGCCGGCCCGGTTCAGGTAGCTGTTGTCGGTGGTGTAGCTGCCGTTGGCCTGGTAGCGGGCGAGCAGGAAGTCGGTGAACCGCGCGTTCCAGTCGGTGCCGTTGGGGTAGTACTTGATCTCGGGGTTGAAGGCCCGCATGCCCTTGGTGGTGGCGTACATGTAGTACAGGCCCACGTTGCGGTAGTTGTAGCCCTGCGCGGCGGTCAGCAGCCCCTGCACGTTGGCGTCATTGGGGTTGTAGACCTCGTCCTCGGTCCAGCCGAAGCCGGTGAGGCCGTTGCCCGCCAGGCTCACCCGCCAGCCGCCGTAGTAGCAGCCGCTGGCGCCGCAGTAGCGGCGCAGGGTGTTGCGCTGGGCGTTCTTGGCGGCGGCGTGGGTGTCCACGCCCAGCTTGCGCTGCAAGAGCCGCAGGGCCTCGGGCGGCCAGCCATTGGTGGAGGCGTCGATGCCCGCCTGCTGGCAGTTGTAGTGGTACCAGCCGTCACCGTTCTGGCAGTGGGCCATGGTGTTGGCCATCTTCTGGCCGATCTGGGTGATGGTCTGGCCCTGCGCGATGCCCAGGGGCGCCTGGTAGTTCGGGTTGCCGAACATGGCGAAGGGCTCGATCCACGCGGTGGAGCTGTAGCTGTAGCGGTAGCTGCTGCCCCAGTTCATGAAGTAGCCGGTGCCGCCGTAGTTGGTGTTGCTCTCGGTCAGCCGGCTCATGAACCAGTGCACGCCGCACTGGCTCATGTGGCGGAAGTAGACGTCGTCGTCCCGGTTGGGGCCGTGGGCGTGGCCGCGGCGCAGGAACACGTTGAGGCTGTGCCCGGTGACCAGTTCGGGGTAGGAGCCGTTGCTGTTGTAGCAGGCGTGTACGTTGTCGACGGTGGTGTGGGTGAAGCCCTTGAAGAGCCACCACATGGACCGGCTGACCATGCGGGCCACGTACACGCGGCGGGTCAGGTTCAGGTTCTGGTCGCCTGCACAGTTGGCCTGGTCGAGGCCGCCGCAGATGCGGTCCACCCACACCTGGACGGGCATGGTGGCGGTGGCCTCACCGCCGCCGCAGACCACGCGGACCTTGGGGAAGTAGCGCCGGTCGCCCTCGGCCGCGGGGTACTGCACGTCCAACTCGACCCGCGAGAAGTAGCCGTTGCCCGGGTGGTTGGCGAGGCCCTCGTTGGCGTCGTCATAGTCGCCGTCGCCGTTGATGTCCCACTGGGCCTGGACCCCGTTGACGCAGCCGTCGCCCTCGACGATGGCCATGAGCATCGTCGGTGCGCCGTTGTACGCCTCGTAGGGGACGCCCGGGTTGCCCTGAACCCGCGGTGGGATGAAGACGTTCGGTGCGGCGTGGGCGGCGAGCGCCCCTACCAGCAACGACCCGGCAAACGCGACGAAAGGCGCGGCGCGCCTGAATCCGATCATGGTGGTCCCCCCAAGAACCCGATGTGCGGGTGTCCGCATCGGCGGACACCCGGGACACTGCGCATTGACCCTCAACGATTAGTGTGGCGCTGAGGGTGGGTCAACAGCGGGGGCGAAAACTTCCCGCCCCCTTGGAAGCAGGGCGTCTGGCGGGCGGCGTCAGCCGCCGGGCAGGCGGGCCCGCGAGACGCTCAGGGCGCCTGGTCGTCGGCGTCGAGGATGTCGGTGACCTCGGACTCGACGGTGCCATCGGCGGGCGGCTCGGCGGCGGGCGGCTCGGCGACGGGGTCGCCGGCGGCGTCGTCGGCGGGCGGCTCGGCGACGGGATCGCCGGCCGCATCATCGCCGGGCTCAGCGAAGGGATCGGCCACGTTGGCCGCCGGGTTGTCGACGGCCGGGCTGTCGGCGCCGAACTCAGGCACCTGGACCTCGGGGGCGGCCGGCGCCTCGGGTGCCTCGGGGAGGGCCGGCGCCTCGGGCGCCTCGGGGGCGGCCGGCGCCTCGGGCGCCTCGGGCGCTTCCGGGGCGTCGGCGAAGGGATCGACCACCGGGGCAGGCGGCGGCGCCGCGCCGTCGGCGGCGAAGGATCCATCACCGCGGCGGCGCCCGCCCGGCGGCACCGGCGGCCGCGCCCGCCGCGTCATCGGCGGCGTCGGTGGCGGCGCCGGCGGCGTCGTCCAGAGCGCCGAGCGCGTCGGCCTGGGCCGCCCCTGGCGGCGTCGTCCACGGCCCCGGCGGCGTCGTCCACGGCCCCGGCGGCGCCATCCACGGCGCCGGTGGCCTCGCCCGCAGCGTCACCCACGGCGCCCAGGGCGTCGGCCTGGACGGCGTCGGCGGCGCCCGCGGCGTCGTCCGCGGCGCCCTGCACGGCGGCGCCAGCCCCGACGTCGATGCCGACGGCGCCCGCAGCCCCGTCCACCTCGGCAGCGCCCGCGCCCAGCGTCGCCGCGCCGGCCCCCATCGCGTCGTCGGCGCCGGCCCCCGCGGCGTCGAGCGCCTGGGCCGCTTCGGCGTTGGCCGCGTCCGTGGCGTCGCCCATGGAGGCCGCGCCGGCGCCCACGGCGCCCAGGCCGTCGTCCAGCGGGGTTTCCACGGCCGGGGCGTCCGTCGCGGGGGCGTCCATGGCGGGGGCGTCCATCGCGGGGGCGTCCATCGCGGGGGCGTCCAGCGCGGGGGCGTCCATCGCGGGGGCGTCCAGCGCGGGGGCGTCCAGCGCGGGGGCGTCCATCGCGGGGGCGTCCATCGCGGGGGCGTCCATGGCGGGGCCCGGATCCGCAGGCAGATCCGCGGCCACGTCGGGCGCCGGGCCGTCGTTCATCGGCGCCACGGCGGCCGGGCTGGCCTCGTAGGGATCCACGGCCGGGGCGGCCGCGGGCTCGCCCCAGTGGGCTGCCACCGCGTCGCTGCGGGGCAGGTCCACGGTGACCGTGCGGGCGTCGGCGTTGACCCGGATGGCCCCGAACATGCGGTTCGAGATGCTGTCCTTGAAGCGCACGCGCAGCACGGCCGCGCGGGCCAACTCCTTCGAGGGCAGCACCAGGCTGCGCTTGATGGCGCCGTCCTCGAGCTTCACCCACTTGCGCCCGGTGGCCATCTGGTCCAGCCGGATGACCAGCACCTGGTCGCCGCTGTCGCGCTGCAGATCCACGTTGGCGCGGGGCACGGCGGCGCTGGTCTCGAAGATGAAGCGCAGGGCGTCGGCCTGGGACTCCAGCCGCACGTCGTTCAGGTTGCCCGGGGTGGCCGGCACGTCGCCGGCGGCGGGGGCCTCGACGGGGGCCATGGTCATGGCGGCGGCCGGGGCCATCGGGGCGTCCATCGCCTCCATGGTCTCGGGCGCCTCCGGCGTGCTGGCGCTGTCGATCACCTGCTGCCCGCCGCCCGCCGGCGCCAGGGCCTGGTTGCGGGCGACGATGCGGAACTCCACCCGGCGGTTCATGGCCATGCCGGTCACCGAGTCCTCGGTGCTCAGCTTGCGCTCCTCGCCGTAGCCCTGGCTCTCGACGCGCGACGGCTCGATGCCCCGGCCGATGAGGTACAGGGCCACCGAGGCCGCGCGCTCCTCGCTCAGGCGCTTGTTGTAGTCGGCCCCGCCGCGGCTGTCCGTGTGGCCCTCGACCCGGATCTTGGCGATCTGCGGGTTGTACTGCATGGCCTCGGCCACCTGGTTGAGGACCTCGAAGCTCTCGGGCTTGATGACCGCGCGGGCCGTCTCGAAGAACACCTTCTGCAGGATGCGGATCTCGCCGTCCTGCACGACGATCAGGCTGGTGTCGGGGCAGCCGTCCTCGTCGCGGTCGCCGTTCTTGGTCTCGGGCTCGTTGGGGCAGCGGTCCACGAGATCGGCGATGCCGTCCTGGTCGTTGTCGGGCTCGGGGCAGCCGTCCTCGTCCTGGAAGCGGTCGAGATCCTCGGCGTGCATCGGGCACCTGTCGGCGGCGTCGGCGATGCCGTCGCGGTCGTTGTCGGTGTCGGGGCAGCCGTCGGCGTCCTCGAAGCCGTCCTTGTCCTCGGGTTCATCGAGGCAGGCGTCGAGCCCGTCGCGGATGCCGTCGCCGTCCTTGTCGCCGGTGCCGCCCATCTGGCCGTTCATGCCGGCCACCACCACGCGCTCGTCCTGGCTCAGCCAGGACAGGCCGCCGATGACGCGGAACTCGGGCGAGCCGTAGTCGGGCACGATGCCGATGCCGCCGGCCAGGGACAGCGACAGGCCGATGTCGTTGAAGAACCGGAAGCCGAACAGGGCCTCCAGGGGGTTCGGGCCGGCCTGGGTCTCGCTGACCTTGGTGAAGCGGGTGCCGTAGCCTTCGGCCAGGAACTGGACCTTGGGCGTCATCACGTTCACCGACGCCGCCAGGCCGTACTGGTAGCCGGCGCCCACGGTGAGGTCGGGCAGGCCCTCCAGGCCCACGGGGCGCCAGCGGTAGCCGGCGTTCGCGGCGATGCGGAACTTGTCGTGCCGGTACTCCAGCACGGCGCGGGGGCTGATGACGAAGGCGCGGGAGGACTGGCCCTTCTCGCCGGTGGGGAACGACGTGGGCAGGGCTACGCCCAGGCCGAAGCCGGTGGGCGAGTCGTGGCCGAGCAGCAGGAACTTGGGCAGCAGGCGGATGTCACCCAGGCCGCCGCCATCGTCGATGTCCAGGTTGGCTTCGGGGTTGATGCCGCTGGAGTAGCTGAAGGGGATGTCCACACCGAGCTCGACGCGCTCGTGCACGCCCACGGCCAGCATGAAGTCGACGGTGGTGAGGTTCTCGATGACCTCCTGGATCACCGTGCCGTCCGGGTCGCGCTTCACCAGCGGGTTGCGGCCGTACGACAGGTACAACGAGGGCACGAACTGCCCCACCGGGGCCACCCGGCCGCCGTCCACCGACAGGTAGTTCCAGGTACCGACCGCGGGCTTGAAGCCCTGAATGTCCTGAGCCTGGGCGGTTGTGGCCAGCCCGGCCAGCCCGACGGCTGCGGCGGTCAACGTACCCCGAATGCGCCCCATGATTCCCTCCGCACTGCTCGTGCTCCCCCGCGAGGTCCACCCAGTGGGTAGGATCACTCACGGTGGAAGAATCTACCTACTTGCGAACGGTTGGCAACCAAGGCCGCCAAAGTTCCGGCGCGACCGGGGGGCTGCGCGGCGCATCCGCTGCGGTTATCGGGCGGATCTGTCAGTGGGTTGGCGACGGGCGGCCGCGCGGGCGTGGGCCTCCAGGCCCTCCAGCCGAGCCAGCCGGGTGGCATCGGTCACCAGGGCGGCGGCCGCTTGACGGTCATCGATGCGCATCCAGGTGCGCACCCGCAGGAACGTGAAGACGCTCAGGCCGCCGCTGTAGCGGGCGGTGCCGCCGGTGGGCAGGGTGTGGTTGGGGCCGGCGCCGTAGTCGCCGAGCACCTCGGCCGCGGCGTCCCCCACGAACAGCCCCCCCCAGTGCTTCAGCCGAGCGGCCACACGGTCAGCGTCCTGGCAGTCCACCTCCAGGTGCTCGGGGGCGATGCGGTCGCAGGCCTCGACCGCCTGATCCAGGTCATCCACGAGCACGGTGTAGCCCTGGGCCACGGCCGCGCGGGCGGTGGCGGCGGTGGGCAGAACGGCGAGCTGGGCGGCCAGCTCGACGTCCACCGCGTCGGCGAGTCGGGCGCTGGGGGTCACCAGGATGGGCAGGGCCTCTACATCGTGCTCGGCCTGCGCCAACAGATCGGCGGCCACGGTGGCCGGATCCGCGGTGTCGTCGGCCAGCACCACCAGCTCGCTGGGTCCGGCCAGCATGTCGATGGCCACCCGGCCGGCCACGGTCTGCTTGGCGGCGGTGACCCACTTGTTGCCCGGCCCCACGATGGCGTCCATGCGCGGCACGGGCCCGGCGCCGTAGGCGAAGGCGGCGATGGCCTGGGCCCCGCCCACGCAGAGCAGCGCGTCGGCGCCGGCCAGGGCGGCGGCGGCCTGGGTGACGGCGGTGGGCCGGGGCGAGGCCACCCACACGGTCTGCACGCCGGCGGCGCGGGCGGTGACCGCGGTCATGATCACCGACGAGGGCAGGGGGAAGCGGCCGCCCGGCGCGTAGCAGCCGGCCCGCTCGACGGGGGCGAGCTGGTGGCCGGCCACGCCGCCGGGGATGGGCACCTCGATGGGCTGGATGGCGGCCCGCTGGGCGTCGGCGAAGGCCCGCACCCGGTCCACCGTACGTTGCAGCAGGGCCCGATCGGCGGGATCCAGCGCGTCGGCGGCGGCCTGCAGGGCGGCGCGATCGAGCACCAGCGGGCCGCCGGGGGCCAGGTCGCCCAGCCGCTCCGCGTGGTGGCGCAGAGCGGCCTCACCGCGGGCGGCCACGTCGGCCACGATGGCGCCGGCGGCGGCCAGGGTGGCGGCGTCCACGGCCTCGCGGGTGTCGGCGGGCAGGGTCTGCAGGGTCACGCGGCGCAGCATCACGGGGCCGGCCATCAGGGGGCCTTCTTGGGGGTCAGCGCCCCCGGCTTCGCGTCGCCCTTGCGGCGCTTCACCTTCAGGGCGCGGCGATCGAGCTGGGCCTCCACGTCGGCCAGCGACGCCCCGCCGGCGGCGGTGGCCACCGCGGCGAAGTAGGCGAGATCGGCGGCCTCCCAGGCCACGGCCTCGGGGCCCTCGCCGGCCACAGCGTCGGCCAGCTCGCCGGCCTCTTCCAGGAGCTTGGCCCGCAACAGCTCGGGATCGCTGAACAATCGCTGGGTGTAGCTGCCCGCGGGCGCGCTGGCCTTGCGGGCCGTCACCGTGCGGTCCAGGGCGGGCAAACCGCGGGCTGGGCCCCAGCAGGTCCAGGTGTCCAGGTGGCAGAAGCCGGGCGCGCCCTGTTCGACGGTGAAGCGCAGGGTGTCGCGGTCGCAGTCGAGGTCGATGGCCAGCAGGCGCTGCGTGGCGCCGCTGCGCGCGCCCTTCACCCACAGGCCGCGCCTGCGGCTGTGGTAGGCGCCCACCTGGTGGGCCACGGCGTGGCGCAGGCTCTCGGCGTCGCTGTAGGCCAGCCCCAGGGCCACGCCGTGCACGTCGCAGATCACGGTGGGCCACAGGCCGTCGGGGCGGTCGCTCACCAGGGGCGCGGCGATGGCGTCGCCCAGGTCCAGGTGCCCCTTGTAGATGGCCATGCCCACCTGGGCGTCGGCGCCCAGCCGGTCCAGCTCGGCGATCTCGGCGGCGGTGGTCACCCCGCCGGCGATGGTCACCCGGGCGTCGCCCGCGGCCTCCACCAGGGCCGCCACCTGGTCCATGCGGGTGCCGCCCAGCCGGCCCTCGCGCTCCACGAAGGTCACCAGGAAGCCGCCCACGTAGGGCCGCAGCTCGGCCATGCGGTCGGCGATCGTGGCGCCCGTCTTGGTGCGCCAGCCCTCCACCACCACCTCGCCGTCCACGGCGTCCAGCGCCGCGATGACCCGCTCGCGGGGGAGCTGGCTGAGGATCTCGGGGCGCGCGGCGGTGCCCAGGATCACCTTCGCCGCGCCGGCGTCCAGCCACTCCAGCGCGGCCTCGACGCTGCGGATCCCGCCGCCCACCCGGCAGCGGGCAATCTTCAGCAAGTCCTTGATCGTGCTGCGGTTGTGGCCCTGGCTCAGCGCCGCGTCCAGGTCGATGACGGCCACCTCGCCCGCCAGCCGGAAGCGCTCGGCCAGCGGCCGCGGATCGCCGGCGTCCAGCTCCATGGCCTGGCCGCCGACGAGCTGCACGGCGTGGCCGCCCATCAGGTCGATGCTGGGGATGATCATGCGGGGCGGACCTCGATGCCTTCGGCCGCCAGGGCCTGCTTGATGCGGGCGACCGTCCAGTCGCCGTCGTGGAAGATGCTGGCGGCCAGCACCGCGTCGGCGCCGGCGCGCAGGCCGGCCACCATGTGGGCGGGGCCGTCGGCGCCGCCGCTGGCGATCACCGGCACCGACACCGCCTGCGACACGGCGCGCAGCAGGTCCAGGTCGTAGCCGGCGCGGGTGCCGTCCTGGTCCCAGCTCGTCAGCAGGATCTCGCCGGCGCCGCGGGCCACGGCCTCCTGCGCCCACTCGACGGCGCGGCGGTCGGTGAGGGTGCGGCCGCCGCGGACGACGACCCCCCAGCCGCCCTCGGGCAGGCGGCGGGCGTCGATGGCCACCACCGCGCACTGGGCGCCGAAGCGGGTGGCGATGCCGGTGATGAGGGCCGGAGCGGCAACGGCGGCGCTGTTGACGGCCACCTTGTCGGCGCCGGCCTCGAGCAGGCGGCCCGCGTCGTCGGGGGTGCGCACGCCGCCGCCCACGGTCAGCGGGATGCTCAGCTCGGCGCGCACCCGGGCGGTGGTCTCGACCTGGTGGCCGCGGCCCTCGTGGGTGGCGGACACATCCAGGATGACCACCTCGTCGGCGCCTTGCCGCTCGTACTCGGCGGCGCGCTCGGCGGGGTCGCCGGCCACCCGAAGGTCTTGAAACTTGATGCCTTTCACCACGCGGCCCGCGTCCACGTCCAGGCAGGGGATGATCCGTGCGGTGAGCAAGTCAGGCCTCCAGCCAGCGGGTGAGCAGCCCCAGGCCCCAGGCGCCGCTGAGCTCGGGGTGGAACTGGCAGGCCACCACCGGCCCGCGCTCCATGGCGGCCACGAAGGGCTGGCCGTGGGTGGTCCAGGCGGGGGTCCAGCCCGCGGGGGCCTGGTCCAGCTTGTAGCTGTGCGCGAAGTACGCGTAGCCCTCGGTCAGCAGCTTCGCGCCGGCGGCGGGCTGCACCTTGTTCCAGCCCAGGTGGGGCACGCGCAGGCCGTCGCCCTGGAACCGGGTGGCGTGGCCGGGCACGCAGCCCAGCGCGGACACCCCGGGGCTCTCGGCGCTGCCGTCGAGCAGGAGCTGCAGGCCCAGGCACACCGTCAACGTGGGGCGGCCGGCGGCCACGCGCTCGGCCACGGCCTGGCCCAGGCCCGACGGCCCCAGGCTCTCCATGGCGGCGGCCAGGGCGCCCACGCCGGGCAGCACCACCCGGTCGGCGGCGCGCACGGCGGCGGGATCGGTGATCAGGGTGGGATCGGCGCCGGCGCGGCGCAGCCCCACCAGCACGCTGGCGAGGTTGGCGGTGCCGGTGCGCACCACGGCGACGGGCCGGGCCATCACAGGACCCCCTTGGTGCTGGGCACGCCGGCGGTGGCGTCGCGGGCGACCGCCTGGCGCAGGGCCAGGGCGCACGCCTTGAAGGCGGCCTCGGCCTTGTGGTGGTCGTTCATGCCCCGCAGCACGTCCACGTGCAGGGTGAGCCGGGCGGCGGTGGCGAAGCTCTGCAGCACGTGGGTGAGGTTCTCGCAGGCCAGCGTGCCCAGCAGCTCGCGGCGCAGATCCAGGTGGATCTCGGCGTGGGGCCGGGCCGACAGATCCACCACCGCGCGGGCCAGCGCCTCGTCCAGGGGGGCGTAGGCGTGGCCGAAGCGGGCGATGCCGGCGCGGGCGCCCAGGGCCTGGTCGAAGGCGGCGCCCAGGGCCAGCGCGCAGTCCTCGGCGGTGTGGTGGTCGTCGATGTGCAGGTCACCGGTGCAGGTGAGCTGCAGGTCGAAGCGGGCGTGCTTGGTCAGGGCGCCCAGCATGTGATCCAGGAAGCCGATGCCGGTGCTCACCTGGGCCTGGCCAGCGCCGTCCAGGCTCAGGGTGCAGTGGATGTCGGTCTCGCGGGTCTTCCGGGCCACCGTGGCGGTGCGCGGGGCGCTCATGGCAGCAGGGCCTCCAGGTCGGTCAGGGCGGCCAGCACCCGCGCGGCGCCAGCGCCGATCAGGCTGGGGATCACCGCGTCGGCGGCCTCGCCGGGCGCCACCACGCCCAGGGCGATGACCCCCGCGGCGCGGGCGGCCCGCACATCGTCGGGGGTGTCGCCGAGCATCCAGGCGCGGGTCAGCCCCAGCCGCGCCAGCGCCAGGCGCACCGGCGCGGGATCCGGCTTGCGGGCGGCGTCCTCCATGCAGACGGCGGCGCTGAAAAGGTCTGTCAGATCATGCTGTTGCAAGAAGCGGTCGGCGTCGCCGCGGGGCCGCCCCGTCACCACGGCCAGGGGGATCCGATCGGCCAGGGCGGCCAGCCACGCCCGATCCACCAGCAGGCGCTCGTTGCGCCACAGCCCGCCCTGGTAGGCGGCCTCGAAGGCCTCGGTCACGGCCTCCAGCGGCACCTCGACGCCCCGCGCGGCAAGCAGGCGCTGGCTGACGATCCAGTCGTTGTTGGCGTCGCCGGCGGCCTTCACCGCCTCGATGTCGGGGTGGTCGACGGCCACGCCGAAGGCCGCGCAGGCCTGGATGATGGCCTGCCGGTAGCTGGCTCGCACGTCGGCCAGCACGCCGTCCATGTCGAACAGCAGCGCCTGGGGCGCCAGGGCGGTCTGCAGGGCGTGGGTGAGCCGATCGAAGTCGCGGGGGTGGCCCGGGCAGGTGATGCGCACGGCGTCGGCGAGCCCGGCGCGACCCGGCCAGGCGCGGATGCCGATGCCCAGGGCCGCGAGCCCATCGCGGATCCACAGCGGGTCGCGCACCCGCGCGAAGACGAAGTTGGCCTGCTGGCCGGCGGCGACCTTGGCGCCCAGCCCGCGCAGCAGCTCGGTGAGGCCGGCCCGCTCTGCGGCCACCGACTGGATGAAGGCCGCCTCGTCGGGCAGGCCCAGCCGGCTCTGCACCATGAGCAGCGACGGGTGGCTGACGGCGTACGGCGCGCCGCACACCCGCAGCCAGCCGATGACGGGCGCGGGGCCGATGGCGTAGCCCACCCGCAGCCCCGCCAGGCCCCAGGCCTTCGAGAAGGTGCGCACCACCACCACGTTGGGCAGCGACAGCGCCAGGGCCGTCAGATCGTGCTCGGCGAACTCCACGTAGGCGTGGTCCAGCAGCACCACGCCGTGGGGCAGGGCCGCGCTCAGCGCCTGGAGTTGCTCGGCCGAGGCCACCTGCCCCGTGGGGTTGTTGGGGCTGACCATGGCCACCAGGCCCACGTCGTCGCCCAGGCGGGCGAGCACGGCCTCCAGCGGCCAGGGGCCCTCGGGCCAGTCCACCGCCTCGACGGTGGCGCCGGCGAGCTCGGCGTAGCGGCCGATCATCTCGAAGCCGGGCAGCGGCAGCAGGGCCCGCCGGCCGGGCTCCAGCACCGCCTTGCACAGCCGGTCGATGGCGTCATCGCCGCCGGCGGTGACGATGATCTGCGCCGGATCCACCCCGTGCTGGTCGGCGAGCCGCACCTCGAGTTCGGCGGGCTTCGGGTAGCGCCGCAGGGCGGCGGGGTAACGCAGGGCGGGGGCGTCCAGCAGGCTGGCCGGCGGCTTGGCGCCCTCGTTGCCGTCCAGGTGCAGGTCGATGGGCGCGCCCGCGCGGGGCACCTTGTACGGCTGGGCGTCGCCCACCCGGGCCGCGGGGCGCACGGCGAACGGGGGGGTGGTCACGGGACGATCTGCGCCAGCTCGCTGACCACCAGATCCATGCCGCCGCAGGCCTTGATCTCGGGGATCAGGGTGGGCAGCACCTTGCGCAGCACGGCGGACTTCACGGCGAAGCCCGCGTCGCCCGCCAGCTTGGCCACCGTGGGCTCGCGCATGCAGGGCAGCACGGCGATCAGCGCGTCCAGCCGGTCGGCGGGCACGTTCACCTCGAGCATGACCCGGCGGCGGGCCTCGAGCACCGAGCGGATGAGCATGGCCAGGTGCTCGATGCGGTCGCGTCGGCTGGGATCGTCCAGCGTCTTCGGGTGGGCGTACATGCGGGTGGAGGAGCGCATGAGCTCGTCGACGATCTGGAGCTGGTTGGCCACCAGGGTGGCCCCCGTGGCGGTGTTGTCGACGATGCAGTCGGCGTCCTCGGGCGGGAACACCTCGGTGGCGCCGTAGCTGCGCACGAAGCGGGCGTCCAGGCCCTGCCGCTGAATCCACGCCTGCGTGAGGTTGACGTACTCCGACGCCACCACCAGGTGCTGCTTGGGCAGCGCGCCGTCCACCAGCAGGTCCACCGGGGCCGCGGCCACCAGGCGCACGGGGTCCATCTCGGTGTCGAGCAGCTCGGTGAGCTCGACGCCCTTCTCGGCCACCCAGTCGGCCCCGGCGAAGCCCACGTCGCGGGTGCCGGCGTGCAGCATCTCGACGATGTTGTGGGGCTTGAGGATCTTGGTCTCCACCCCGGGAAGTGAGACAGTCGGGCGGTAGTTGCGCCGGCCCAGGCGCACCTGCACGCCGGCGTCGCCGAGCAGACGGAACACCCCGTCCTGCATACGGCCCTTTGGCAGGGCCAGGCGGATCATGTCGGCCATCGAGGGGGCTCCGTCTGTGGTGGGGCCAGGGGCCACAGTTTGAGCAGAAGCGCGCGGTGAGGCAACGGCCCCCCGCGTTGAGGGGAGGCGAGATGATGCGCATGCGAGGTTGGGCGTTGCTGACGGCGCTGGTGGCCGTGCCGGCTGCGGGCTGTGGCGACGACGCCAGCCGCGAAGCCGCGCGGGGCCGCGCCAAGGCGGCCAAGGACAAGCGCAAGGCCGAGCAGGTGGCGGCCGACAAGGCCAAGGCCGCGGCGGCCGAGGACGCGGCGAAGAACATCTACCAGTTCAGCGAGAAGCCCACCTTCGCCAGCATCCCCGACAAGCCCGTGGTGGGGCGGCTGCGCAACGCGGCCTTCGACATCCAGCAGGTGGTGCTGGAGCCCGTGGGCGACGCCTGGCAGATCCAGTTTCACGACGCGAAGCTGGCCCACCCCACGGCCCTGGCCCGCGACAGCCACCCCCTGGTGGTGACCCTGGACGGCGAGCTGCCGCAGCCGGGCAAGCGCTACGAGCGCGAGCTGGCCGAGGGCGGGGCCGAGTGGCTCCTGCCCCCGATGGACGCTGCGCCGGCGCAGCCGGCGGCCGGTCGCAAGCTGAAGAAGGGCGAGGCGGCGCCCCCGTCGGCCGCGGCCTCGGCGGCCGCCGGCCCCACCACGTGGCGGCCCGACATCGGCTACGTCGTCGAGATCACGCGCTGGGAGGCGAAGCCCTACGACGAGGGCGGCCCGGCCTTCCAGGACGCGGGCCTGGCGGACGGTCGGGTGGCGCTGGTGATGCGCGGCGGTGGGCTGCCCGAGGCCTGGGTCGCCGGCACCTTCCAGGACGCCACGGTCCGTTACATGGGCAAGCCCCGCGTCCCCACCGCCCCCGCCGACGCGCCCGCCGAGGCGCAGCAGAAGGGCGGCAAGGGCAGCAAGTAATCCGCAGGCGGCATTCGACGCCCGGTTCTGGCACCCTGGCCCGGGGGAGCCAGCACTGGGGGTTCGAGAGATGCGGCATGGGATCTTGGCCGGGGCGCTCGCCCTGGCGGTGGCCGGCCCCGCGTGGGCCGTGCCGGAGTTCACCGGGAACATCCGGTTGTTCGAGATCAGCCAGCCCAACGGGCTGATCCGCAGCATCCCGGCGGTGGAGCGGCCGCGGACGGCCGCGCAGTTCTACAACTACAGCAGCGCGTCGAGTCACACGGGCTTCGAGCTGCGCGCCCGCTCGCTGCTGTTCCTGTACCGCGATCTCAACACCGACGAGCTCGCGCTGGTGATCACCCACGGCATCGACAACATGGGCCAGCCCGCCGCGGAGCGGCAGCCCAGCGGCAGCCGGGTGCGCATGGACCTGAGCGGCGTGCCCGCCCAGGCCGTGGTGACCCAGAGCGACGACAACGGCACCGAGTTCGGGCTGAACCACGAGCCCGAGGGCAACTGGAGCTTCGGCGACAACACCGACGGCGGCGTGCTGTCGAACCTGCCGCTGGACGAGGACTGGGCCATCACCCTGGAGGTGCTGCAGTTCGACCAGATCGACCAGTGGGCCTACTACTTCGCGGCCGACAACCAGCTCGTGCTGGACCCGGCGCTCCCGGTGACCATCCGCTCGCGGGGACAGAACCAGGGGCCCGATCAGATCGAGGCCCCCGAGGGCCGCGAGATCACCGTCTGCGCCTTCGCCACCGACGACGACGTGAACGTCCAGCGCCTCACGCTGACCTTCCGCTGGCAGGACGGCGCCGAGAGCGTGGTGCAGGCGCGCCCCAACGAGCTGGTGTGCGCCGATCACACCTACCGGGACGATGGGCAGTTCGCGATCGAGATCGAGGCCGTGAACGACCGCGATGAGGCGGCCACCAAGGAGGTCGCCGCCCTCATCACCAACGTGGCGCCCACGGTGGACGCGGGGGGCCCCTACGAGGGCACCGAGGGGCAGAACATCCGCCTCGCGGCGGCGCTCGTGGCCGATCCGGGCGTGGACGACACCCACGAGGTGCGCTGGGACTTCGACGGCGACGGCGTGTTCGACACGGGCTGGCGGGCCAACCTGGCGGTGAACGCGGTGTACCCCGACAACGGCGTCTTCGAGGCCGTGGTCGAGATGCGCGACGACGACGGCGGCGTGGGCCGCGACACCACCACGGTGACCGTGGGCAACGCCGATCCGGTCATCACCCACGGCGATCCCGCGGGGGGCGTGGTGGGCCAGCCGTGGGGCTTGGACTTCGACGTCGAGGACGCCGAGGGCGACACCCACGTCTGGCGTATCGTCGCGGGCCCCGAGGGCGCGGCCATCGATGCCGACGGCAACGTCACCTTCACCCCCGCCGAGGGCGACGTGGGCGAGGTGGTCCTCGTGGTGGAGGTGGAGGACGACGACGGCGGCACGGCCCAGGCCCAGGTGGTGGTGGTGGTGGTGGCCGACGGGGACCTGGACGGGGTGCCCGACGGCGACGACAACTGCCCGGCCACCCCCAACGCCGATCAGGCGGACGGCGACGGCGATGGCGTGGGCGACGCCTGCGACACCTGCGTGGCCGTGGCCAACGCGGATCAGGCGGACGGGGACGGCGATGGCGTGGGCGACGCCTGCGACAACTGCGGGGCCGCCGCCAACGCGGAGCAGGCGGACGGCGACGGCGACGGGGTGGGCGACCGCTGCGACAACTGCGCGGGCCGGCCCAACGCCGGTCAGGCGGACGGCGACGGCGACGGCTTCGGCGACGCCTGCGACGTCTGCCCGGCGGCCGGCGATGACCAGGCCGACGGGGACGGGGACGGGGTGGGCGACGCCTGCGACGTCTGCGCCGCGGTGGCCGATCGCGATCAGGCGGACGGCGACGGCGACGGCGTGGGCGACGCCTGCGACAACTGCGGGGCGGCGGCCAACGGCGATCAGGCGGACGGGGACGGGGACGGGGTGGGCGACGCCTGCGATCTGTGCCCCGCGGCCGCGGATCCCGCGCAGGTGGACACCGACGAGGACGGGGTGGGCGACGCCTGCGACAACTGCGCGCTGGCCCCCAACCCCGAGCAGGGCGACGAGGACGGCGACGGGGCGGGCGACGCCTGCGACGCCTGCGGCGGTGATCCTGCCCCCGAGATCTGCGACGGGCTCGACAACGACTGCGACGGCAACGTGGACGAGGCCATCGCGCCGGGGGCCGCGTGCGAGACCGGCCAGCCCGGCGTGTGCAGCGGCGGCCACCTGGGCTGCGTGGACGGCCAGGAGGCCTGCGTGCCCGACACCGCGCCCAGCCCGGAGGTGTGCGACGGGCTCGACAACGACTGCGACGGCGCGGCCGACAACGACCTGATCGGCCTGGGCGTGGCCTGTGGCACGGGCCTGCCGGGCCGCTGCGCCGTGGGGCGCAGCGTGTGCCTGGGCGGCGCCATCACCTGCAACGGCGACGCCGAGCCCATCGACGAGCAGTGCAACGCGCAGGATGACGACTGCGACGGCCGGGTGGACGAGCAGGTGCGCAACGCCTGCGGCGGCTGTGGCGCGCTGCCCAGCGACCGGTGCAATGGCGAGGACGACGACTGCGACGGGCAGATCGACGAGGACGCAGCCTGCGGCGGCGGCCTGCTGTGCGCCGAGGGCGAGTGCCGCAACCCCTGCCAGAACAACGAGTGCCTGGGCGGCGAGGTGTGCGTGGACGGCGCCTGCGTGGACCAGTGCGATCTGGCCGACTGCCCGGCGGGTCACCGTTGCGAGGGGGGCCAGTGCGTGGATCCGTGCGCGGGCGTGGACTGCGGTGGCGAGGGCGCCTGCGTGGACGGGGCCTGCGTGGTGGGGCCCGCCTGCGCTGACGCGGGCTGCCCGCCCGACCAGATCTGCACGCCCGACGGCTGCGTGCCCGACCCCTGCGCCGGCGTGGTGTGCCCCGCCGAGCAGTTCTGCCGGGGTGGCGAGTGCGTGGGCGCCTGCGCCTTCATCGCGTGCCCCTTCGGCCAGGTCTGCGTGGACGGGGGCTGCGAGGCCGATCCCTGCGAGGGCCAGTGCCAGGACGGCGCGAGCTGCGTGGACGGGGCGTGCATCGACGCGCCCTGTGCCGACGTGCAGTGCGCGGCGCCGGCGGTCTGCGTGGACGGGGCCTGCCGGGCGGATCCCTGCGCGGCGGTGGATTGCCCGCCGGGGCAGATCTGCGTGGTGTCCCAAGGCGAGGCCCAGTGTGGCTGGGATCCCGACAACGGCGCGGGCGGCGCTGGCGGTGAGGGGGGCGCGGGCGGCGCAGGCGGTGAGGGCGGCGTCGGCGGCATCGCCGGCGAAGGCGGCGCCGGGGGCGTGGGCGGCGCGGGCGGTGTCGGCGGCGTGGGCGGCGCCGGCGGGGAGGCCATCGACGGGGGCGTCGTGCCCGGTGGCGATCTGGGCGCCCTGACCCCCGACGAGACCTCGGCCGACGAGGTGGGCTGTAGCTGTGACGTGGACGGCGAGGGCCCGGCACCGGCGGCCCCGCTGCTGTTGCTGGTGGGCCTGCTGGGCCGGCGGCGCCGCCGCCGCTGAGGCCCTCCCTTCAGCGGGCCTGCTGCGCCAGCCAGGCCAGCGCCGCCGCCAGGGCGGCGTCCTCGCCCGCGGGGTTCAGGTCACCGAATTCCAAAGGCACATCAGCCACATAGGCCTCGCGCGGGGTGCCATCCACGTGACTCAGGTGCTCGGCGCCCAGCTCCACGGTGGCGCCGCAGATCCCCAGCGGGAAGCGGTGCAGGGCGCCCAGCAGATCGCCCATGTCGGGGGCGAAGGTGCGGGCCCCGGCGGCGGCGTGCAGGCCGATGACCAGCCCCTCGCCCATGCTGCCCGTCCACGGGCCGCCCAGCACGGCCACCGGGCCGGTGAAGCGCGGCGCCCGGGGCGCGACCCACTCCACGAACACCCGGGGCACGGTGGTCTCGCGCTCGACGCCCGGGATCCGGTGGCGCTGGTAGGGCCGCTCGCGGTCGATGAAGTGGCCGATGACCGCCCGGGCCACGTCGGTGTTGCCGCCGCTGGGGGTGTTGCGCAGGTCGATGACCAGGGCGCGGGCGTCCAGCGCGCCCTTCAGGGCGGCGTCGAAGGCGGCGATGGTGGCCCGGTCGCCCAGGGAGTTCTCGAAGCGCAGCACCGCGCTGTCGCCCACCCGCGTGAGCGTGACCGGCGGCCGCTGCTGGACCGCCTTGGCGAAGTCGCGGGGGTTGCCCAGGGTGAGCGTGCGGGGCTGGTCACCCACTTGGAAGGTCAGCCGCCGCTCGCCGGCGCGGCGCCCGTTCACGAGCAGGCTGGCCGCGTAGTCGCGCTGCGCCGGGCTGGGGCGGGCCACGACGCCCGCGTGCAGGGCGGCCACCGCCTGCGCCAGGGGCTGCCCGTCCACCGCGGTGACCTGCCAGCCGGGCCGCACGCCTGCCTGGGCGGCCGGTGAGCCCGCGCGCACCTGCGTGACGATGAACGCCTCGGCCCGGGCCGCCACCACCAGGTCCGACGACGTGGGGAAGACGTTCAGCCCGTCGTCGGCGATGGGGCCCACCAGCAGGTGCGGATCGGCGAACGCGTAGGTGGCGCGCAGCAGGGCCGCCCGCACCGCGGCGTCGCCCTGGGCGGCGGCCACAGGGTCCCGGGCCTGCGCCAGCACGGCGGCCACGTCCAGCTCGGGCCGCTCCAGATAGGCGTAGTAGGCCCGCAAGGTTCTCTCGAAGGCGGCCCACGCGGCGGGCCCGGTGCAGGGCGGCTCAGCCGTCGCCGGACCGAACCCGGCCGTCAGCAGGGCGCCGAGGCCCCAGCGCGCCGTGCGCCTCACTCGACGAAGTTCCGGCAGCGCCCGTCCTGGCACACCTGCTGGTGGCAGCAGTCGGCGTCGAAGCGGCAGCCGGCGCAGAAGCCGTCCACGCAGCCCAGCCCGTTCAGGCACGAGCCCGCGCCGCAGCCGTCGCAGTTGTCGCCCCAGCTCTCGGGCAGATCGGGCCGGCCCCCTGCACCCCCCGCGCCGCCACCCCCTGCGCCGCCCTGCCCGCCCGGGATGGGCTCGGGCTCCTCGCCCGGGCAGTTCAGGGCCGTCACCGAGCGGTCGTAGGCCACGTTCACGTAGCCGGCCACGTCCAGGTCGCCCACGAACAGGCTGCCGAACACCCGCAGGAAGCCCGGCGCCGTCACCCGCGCGTGGGGCGCGTACAGGTTGCCCACGAAGGCCGCGGCGCCCACCAGCACCACGTCCTCGCGGCTGGCCACGTACACCCGGCTGGCGGCGGGCCGCGCCTCGTCGCCGAAGGTGATCGCGCCGATGCTGCCCAGGTTGCCGCGGATGAAGACGTCGATCTCGGCGCCCTCGGCCAAGTCGAAGTCCAGGCTGCCGAAGGTGGCCACCGGGCCGTCCACCATCAGGGCCACGCGGCCGGTGACGTGCACGTCGATGCCGCCCACCCCGCTGATCTCACTCAGGTAGTAGCGGCCGCAGGGCAGGGTGATCTCGTGGATCCCGACGGTCTGCTTGAGCACGTCGGGGTCCAGCCCGATGAGGGCGTTGTCGTTGCGCCGGCGGGCCTGATCCACGAACCCGGCGATGTCATAGGGGTCCTCGCAGGCGCAGGGGGGATCCACCCGCACCGGGCCCTGGGTGGTGTCGCCGTCCACGTCGGGCACGGCGATCACCAGCCCCTCGTGGTGCAGGTCGCGCTTCACGGTCAGCACGGCCGTCGTGTAGTTGCCCTTCAGGTATGCATCGCGCCCGGTGCGCGTGACCCCGGGGATCACCGCGTCGGGGGCCATGCGCAGATCGCCCGCGGCCTTCAGGTAGCCCACGAACTCCAGCGGCTGCGGGCCGGCCACGGTGAAGGGGCCGCCCACGTCGGTGAAGCCCAGGCCGGCCAGGTAGCTGCCGTTCACCCCGAAGCTGGCGCCGGTGCTGGCCTCGCCGTCGTCGTCCTCGCCCGGGGCGCCCTGCACGCGGCTGTCGAAGCCGCGGGTACGCACGTAGCCGGCGGTGCGGGCGTCGCGGCAGGTGCACACGCTCTGGGCGAACACCTGCTCGGCGATGCTGCCGGCGCAGGTCTCGCGCACCACGTCGCGGCCGTTGCCCAGGTCCACCAACGGGCCGATGCCCTCGCAGAAGTCGTCGCGATCCTGATCGAGCGGATCCGCCTCGGGGGGCACCGCGGCCCCCCCGCCGGCGCCGCCCGCGGCGGGCGACACGCCCTGGTCCACCCCGTCCGGTACCTTGCCCGGCGGCTGCTGGGCGCCGGGCTCGGCGGCAGGCTGCTCCAGGGTGGCGTCGCCGCAGGCGGCCAGGGCCAGAGCCACGGTCATCAAGCACGGTGCGCGTCGCATCAGGAACCTCCGGGGCCAAAGCGCAGCAAGGCCCGTGCCGCGGTCAGGGGCCGGGCAACCGGGCGCGCTGGGGTGTGGCGACCCCGGGCCCGGGTGACCACCGGGCCGACCAGGGCGCCGCCAGGTGTCGGCCGCCCCCCGGGGCGCAGGCCACGATCCACACCGCGTCGCCGTCCACCCAGAAGACGGCCACCTGATCGAAGCGCCGGCCCAGGGCCAGCGCCTCGGCCAGTGCGCACTCCACGCCGTGGCTGGCCTCGCGCCAGGCGCCGTCCCGCGAGCCGGCGTCGATGGGCCAGTGCCGGTGGCGCAGCGCGCGCCGCAGCACCTGATCCAGGCGAGCGTTCTCGGCCGCGCCCACCCGCCGCCCGCGCGGGTTGTGGGCGGTGACGACCGCGAAGCGCGCGGGCCGCCCGGGGGCGCTGGTGAACCAGGTCTGGCGGTACAGCGTGATCACGCCCAGGACCATACCCGTGGACAGCGCGGGCGTCCCGTGCGACCACCCGGCCGTGCGAATTCCCGGGCCAGCGTGGGTGTGGGGGCTGGTGGCGGCCGGCGTCGCCCTGCGCGTCACCGGCCTGGGCGACGCGGTGTGGTGGCACGACGAGGTGTTCACCCGGGTCTTCGCCACCGGTCACGCCCCGCGGCAGTGGTTCAGCGAGGTGTACGGCAGAGGGCCCGTCACTGCGGCAGATCTTCTTCGGTTTCAACAGCTTGACCCCGGGCTGGGCCCCGCCGACACCGTGCTGGGCCTGGCCCGCGACGAGCCCCAGAACCCGCCGCTGTTCTACCTGCTGGCCCACCTGTGGATGCGCCTGTTCGGCGATGGCGTGGCGGCGGTGCGCAGCCTGGCGGCGCTGTTCGGCGTGGGCACGGTGGCGGCGGGCACCTGGTGGGCCCACGAGGCCTTTGGCGACCGGCGCACCACGGCCTTGGCGGCCGCGGGCTTGAGCCTGTCGCCGGCGCTCATCCTGTTCGCCCAGGAGGCCCGCGCCTACAGCCTGTGGACCCTGCTGCTGGCGGCCTCGTCGGCGGCGCTGCTGCGGGCCTGGCGGAGCGGGGGCTGGGCGTGGCTGGCGTACGGTGCGGCCACCACGCTGGCCCTGTACACCAGCCTGTCCCACGCCGGCGTCATCGCCGCGCAGGTGCTTTGGGTGGCCTGGCAGGCCCGAGGTCGACCCACCCGCCGCGCCCTGACGGCGGCGGGCACCCTGGCCGTGTGCGCGGTGCTCTACGCCCCCTGGGGGTGGATGGTGGCCGATCACTGGTCGGCGGTGCGGGCCAGCACCGCCTGGACCCGCGAGATCGTGGTGCCCCGCGCCGAGCTGCTGGGCAGCTTCGCCCTGAACCTCAGCCGCGCCGCGCTGGACCTGGGCGGCGAGCCTGGCGGCTGGGCCTGGCTGCCGGTGGGCCTGGCCGCGACGGCGGCGTTGGGGGCGGCCTGGACCCTGCGCCGCCGCCCGCTCATGCTCGGCATCGCGGCCGTGCCCGTCGCCCTGCTCCTGGTGCCCGATCTGCTGTTCGGCGGCATCCGCAGCGTGTCCACCCGCTATCTGCTGCCCACCCTGCTGGTGGCCGTGGTGGCGCTGGCCCGGGCCACCCGCGCGCGCCCGGCCCTGGCCCTGGCCTGGCTGCTGCCCATGGGCTTGAGCGCCGCCCACAACGCGCAGGATCCCACGCCCTGGATCAAGGGGCTGAGCCGGGGCCTGCCGGCGGTGGCGCGGCAGATCGCGGCGGCGGAACGCCCGCTGGTGGTGGGCGATCGCGAGCACCACAACCCCGGCAACCTCATGGCGCTGGCGCAGCAGGTCCCCCCCGACACCCGCTTCGAGCTGTTGCTGGTGTACGAGGGCTACCGGCTGCCGGCGGACCCCGGGACGGTGTTCCTGTTCAGCCCCGTGCCGTGGTTCCCCGGCAAGGTCGCGGTCCGGCATGGGCGGCGGGCCACCGCGCTGGAACGCGACCTGTACCTGAGCCTCTGGCGGCTGGATTAGCAGCCTGCCTGGCGCTCAGGGGTCCTCGGCGGGCCCGAAGCACCGCTCGAACTCGAAGGGGCACGCGTCTCGGGGCTCGCGGCCGGCGGCTTGGGCCTGCAGGGCGCAGTCGGCCAGGGCCAGGGCGTCGTCGCGGGCCTGCGCGCTGCCTTGGGCCAGGCAGGCGGCGGCGCAGTCGCTGGCGTCGGGGTCACAGGCGGTGGCGCACTGGTAGATGCCGGCGCAGTCCAGGCCGCCGGCCCCGGCGTCCTCGGGCGCCATGTCGGCCACGGCCAGGTCCACGGGGGCCAGGTCGGCGGTCAGCATGTCGGCGGGCCCCAGGTCAGCGGGCCCCAGGTCGGCCGCAGCCAGGTCCGCCCGCGCGCCGTCGGCCAGGGCGCCGTCGGCCGTGCCCAGGTCGTCCGGCGCGCGCCCGCCGTCGTCGCAGCCCGCCCCCAGGGCGATGATCACCGCCCACCCCCTCCAACGTCGCATCGCGCCCCCCTCGTCCTGATCCGGGCCTCGTCACTTCGGCGCGGCGGGCCCGCGGCGGACCCAGCCCGCGTGGTCCTGCCACACCTCGCCCCGGTCGGGTGCCGGATCCAGCCAGCCGAACACCCGGTGCAGGGGCTGGGCCACCCGGCGGTACACCGCCACCGACCGGAACTGCGCCTGGCTGGGCAGCCGCGCCGGATCCACCTCGCCCGCCAGCTCCTTGCTGCAGATGGGCCACACGTTCAGGTGCAGCCGCATGGGCAGGTGGGGCACCGGCGTGGGCCGGCCCGCCGGGCGGTGGTGAATCAGCCGGTCGTCCACGAACCAGCGGATCTCGTCGGTGTCCCACTCCAGCGCGTAGGTGTGGAAGTCGTCGGCGGCGTCGAAGCCCAGGTCCACCAGCACCGGCGTGCCCCGGTAGCCGTAGTTGTACGTCGCCCCCGGCTCGCCGGGGTTGTAGTACACGTTCAGCATGATCTTCGTGGTGTCCCGCCCCAGGAACTCCAGGTCGATCTCCTGCCACGGGTCGAAGCGGTACAGGAACAGCGCGGTGATGATCCCGGGGCCGCGGGCCGGCTTCAGGGTGGCCTCGACCCGGCCGAAGTGCACTGCGTGGTCGGTCCAGCCACCCTTGGTGGCGATGGAGCCCGCCGAGTAGGCCTTCTCGCCCACGGCGTCGGCGGTGAGCGCCAGGGTCAGCCCCTGGGGGCCCGGTCGCACGTTGGCGGGCCGGAAGTGCGCGAGGTTGCAGTCGAAAGTGTCGCTCAGCGTGTCCCAGCGCGCGGGATCCACGGCGGTCAGGTCGTCGCGCCAGGCCAGCTCGAAGCGCCCCGCGCGGCGGGTCCACTGCGCAGCGGGCTGCCTGGGGGCGGCGTCGCAGTAGCCGTGGCCCCCCAGCAGGTCCAGGGCGGCGATCCACGGGTAGTCGTCGTGCTCCAGCGGCTGGCAGTCGGCCACCACCTGGGGCAGCCGGGTGCTGCGGGCCCAGCCCCACAGGCCGGCCAGCGCCAGCAGGGGCACGCCCCAGCGCAGCCAGGTGCGGGGATCCGCAAGGCGAGGGCGGCTCATCCACACCCCTTTCATGGCCCGCCACGCCACCGCGGCCGGGCGCCAACTCTGGCGGATACTGACGGTGGGCACCAGGGCGGCGCCCAGCCGGGGGGCGGCCAGGGCCGCGTGGGCGGTGCGCGCCACCTTGAACCACAGCCGGCGGCCCGAGATCAGGTCCACCAGGCCGATCAGCACCCCGCTCAGGTCCAGATAGAAAGCCACGGGGTACGTCAGCACCACCGTCGCCAGCGTGCTCCAGGTGAGCTGCCCGAAGCCGGCCAGCCCCAACAGGATCAGCCCGAGCGGCGTGAGCAGCCCGGCCAGGCCCAGGGCGAGCTGCCAGTCGGGCAGCGGCAGGCTGAGCCGCGCGGGATCAGTCAGCACCAGGGCCAGCACCGCGTTGGCCGCCAGCACCGCGGCGGGCCAGAGCCAGGCCGTGAGCACCACGATGTCCGAGGCGAAAGCGCGCTTCTTCTTCGAGCGCTGGGTGCGGGCCGCCCAGGCGCCCAGGCCCAGGGCCACCAGCCCGCTGCCCACCAGCCCCGTGGGGCCCAGGTGCGGGGCCACCAGCAGGCCCAACCCCAGGTGCAGCAGGAACACCACCGCCGCCATGCCGTAGTGCAGCCCGTGCCACGCGATCTGCACGCGGGCCCGCCAGGGCAGGGGGGCCCGCCACAGGGCGCGGGCCTGCCGCAGGAAGGCCTCGGTGTGGCCGTTGGCCCAGCGCCGGCGGCGGGCGAAGAAGCTGCGCAGATCGGGTGACACGTCCTCGTCGGAGCCGCCCAGCGGATCGGCGATGATGTGCACCCCCTGCACCCGCAGGCGGTAGCTCAGATCCGTGTCCTCGGTCAGGCAGTCCCGCAGCGGGTTGGCCTGCAGCAGGGGCGTCTCGAGCACCAGGGTGGTGCCCGTGAGGAACACCGGCAGCCCCAGCCGGGTGAAGGCGGCGTTGTACAGCTCGCAGCCGATGTGCTGGTGCAGGCTGTCCCACAGGCCGAACAGCCCCGTGGCTTCGAGCGGGAAGCGGGCACCCTGGATGGCCCGGGCCCCGCCTGCCCGCAGGCGGCTCACCGCGGAGCGCAGCCACTCCCCGTGGGCCTGATGGTCGCAGTCCAGGATGGCCGTGTAGGGCGTCGCCACCCGGGGCAGCATCCAGTTGACCTTGCTGTGCTTCGGATCGCTGCCCGTGTAGGCGACGCACACGCGGCGGTTGGGGGTGGCCAGCAGCTCCACCAGCGGGCCGTGGTCCAGGTCGGCCTGGGGGAAGGCGGCGCGCAGGAAGGGCACCGATGTGTCGGCGGCGTCGTTGATGAGCAGCACCGCGTGCACCGGCCCGGCGTGGTCCTGGTTCAGCAGTGACGTGAGCACCCGCAGGGCGCCGTCGCCCTCGTTGCGGGCGGGGATCAGCACCGTGACCCCGTCCTCGGGGCGGTCGCCCACGGGCGTGGGCCGGCGCCGAAGCAGGAAGGCCAGCGCCAGCAGCCAGTGCCCGGCGGCGTAGGCGGTGAGCAGGGCGATCAGCCCCCCGCAGGCGCTCGCAAGGGCCGCGCTCATCGAGACGGTGCGCCTGGGGACGGTGCGCCTGGGGACGGTGCTCTTCGGGGCGCTGCGCAGGGCATGGCGGGCGCATCCTGCCCCCGCGCCGCCGCCGCGCCAAGGGTCACGCGGCCGCCGCGGCCGGGCGGGCCCGCGCTAGGCGGCCGCCGCCCGGCAGACGAAGACCTCGCCGGGGGCGGGGCCGAAGCCCATGCGCTGGTACCAGGCGTGGGCCGGGTTGTCGCGATCGGCCACGATCACCTGGTGGCCGAAGGCCGCGGTGGCCTCGCCGTGGGCGCGCACGGCGCTGAACATCAGCCGCCCCAGCCCCCGCCCACGGTGGCCGGGGTGCACGTCCACGTCCTGGTAGCGCGCCACTCCGTCGTGCCAGAACAGCCCCATGCAGCCGACCACGGCGCCGCCCTCCACCAGCAGCCACCAGTCACCGCCCACCGTCTGCTGGGTGGCCCAGGCGTTGGCCAGCCGGCGCAGCACCAGGTCCAGCGGCAGGGCGGCGCCCTGCCGGAGCCGGAAGTCCACCAGCGCCCGCCACTCCGCCGGGGTGCGGGCCGGGCGCAGCTGGATCCCCTTGGGCAGGGTGGGCGCGCGGGTGGCCGCGTTCGGCGCCACCAGGGGCGCCTCGACGACCACGTGGTAGCCCCGCGCCGCCAGCGCGGCCGCC
This sequence comes from Myxococcales bacterium, assembly GCA_020633555.1. Taxonomy (GTDB): domain Bacteria; phylum Myxococcota_A; class Bradymonadia; order UBA7976; family UBA1532; genus JACKDL01. The sequence continues at coordinate 57,220 of JACKDL010000020.1, forward strand.
AGCTCTGCCGACACCGCCTCGGCCTGCCAGTAGAAGGCGGGCGTCGCTTGCGGCGGGCTGGGGAACACCTCGCGGTGCTGCGCCTCCCAGGTGGGCAGGGCCGCGGGGGTGGGCGGCGCGGGCAGCACCAGGCAGTTCCCCCACGGATAGGTGGGGTTGCTGACGGTGCGGATCGCGCCGATGGGACCCAGATCCTCAAAGACCCGCGCGGGGGCCTCGACCCAGGTCTCGGTCCGGGCCGAGGGCCACAACGCTTCAGGGGTCATTCGGGGGGCTCCTGGGGGTGGCTCAACGGGCCTGGCCGTTCTCGATGAGCAGCGGGCTCAGGCCGGTGAGGGAGGCGCGGATGCTCGTCGTTGAGCTGCTCGATGTCCAGCGTGTCGCGGTGCGCGTGGCTTCCCGACGCTGCCCGGCCGGGGGCGGCGCGCTCACTTCGGGCCCTCGCGGTAGGCGAACACCTCGCCCGGCGCGGGCTGGAAGCCCATGCGCTGGTACCAGCCGTGGGCCAGGCTCCCGCGATCGGCGACGATCACCTGCCGCTGGAACGCGCCGGTGGCCTCGCCGTGGGCCCGGACGCTGTGGAACAGCAGCCGCCCCAGGCCGCGGCCGCGGTGGTCGGGGTGGGTGTCCACGTCCTGGTAGCGGGCGACGCCGTCGCGCCAGAAAAGCCCCATGGAGCCGAGCACTTCACCGGCCTTCACCAGGATCCACCAGTCGCCGTCTACCGCCTGCTGGGTGGCCCAGGCCCCCGCCAACCGGCGCAGCAGGAAGTCCAGCGGCAGCGCGGCGCCCAGCATGAGCCGGAAGTCCACCAGCGCCCGCCAGTCCTGCGCGGATCGGGCCGGGCGCACGTCGACGCCCTCGGGCAAGGTCGGCGCGGCGGTGCCGGCGTTCGGCGCCAGCAGCGGGGCTTCGACGGCCACGTGGTAGCCGCGGGCCACCAGCGCCGCGGCCAGCGCGGGCGACACCCCCTCGGCCTGCCAGTACAGGGCGGGCACGGCGCCCGCCGCGTGCGGGAACAGAGCGCGATGCCGGGCCTCCCACTCGGGCAGGGCCTCGGGCTCGGGCGGGCGGGGCAGCACCAGGCAGTTCCCCCAGCGGTAGGTGGGGTTGCTCACCGTGCGGATGGCGCCCAGGAGGCCGTGGTCCTCGAACACGCGGGTCGGCGCCTCGACCCAGGTCTCGGTCTGGGCCGAGGGCCACAACGCTGCGGGTTTCATGGGGGCTCCAGGGGTCGGGATCGGGAGGCGGGCACAGGAGGCGGGGCCGGGCGCCGCCCGAATGGGGCGCCCGGGGGGCGGCTCAGCGGGCCTGGCCGTTCTCGATGATGAGCTGGCTCATGTGGGTCAGGAAGGCGCGCAGGTCCTCGTCCTTCAGCTTCTTGATGGCCAGCGTGTAGCGCTGGGTGTGGCTCTCGATGTGGCACACCCGGGTGTGCACGAAGCACATGCGGGTCTCCTTGCCCGAGCCGGCCTCGACGATGGAGCGGCTCGAGATGGTGTGGTAGCCGATCACCTTGGTGCAGCCGCACCAGACCGCCTGCGACTCCAGCAGCAGCACCCGCATGTTGGTCAGCACCAGGAACACGCGGATGTGCCCACCGGTGAGCTTGGCCATGAAGGCCTGGAAGGTGGCGATCAGCTTCTGGATGGGCAGCGAGCCCAGGAAGTAGCCGTCGGCCTGGAGGCAGTAGAGCACCTCCTCGCCCTGCATGAGATCGACGTTGGCGAGCGCCTCTTGGGCCTTGGGGGTCAGTTCACCGGCCATTGGAAATCCCCTCCGGAGTGGCTGGTTGGTTCAACGGGGGCTGCTGGATCGGCGCGCGCCGCATCCCCAGCCCGTCCACATGGATGACCTCGCCCTTGGCGCGGTCGACAAAGATGATCTGTTGCCCGGCGGCCTCGTGCTCAGCCCGCAGCCGGGCGATCAGGGCGGCCTGCTCGGCCCCGCGGAGCTGCGCTCGCCGCAGCACCTCGCGGGCCACCACCCGGAAGCACGGATCGCCGGTGAACGGGCGCACCCGCTCGGGGTCGAAGCGCCCGGCGGCGATCTGCCGCTGGAAGCGCAGGGTGCTCTTGAGCTTGTAGGGCCAGCGCTGCCAGATGGTGAGCGCGAAGGCCCAGAGCTTCAGGGTGACCAGGGCCGCGGGTCCCCAGGCCCACCAGGCGTGGGGCCAGGCCACCGCCAGCGCGGCCGTGCCGGCGGCGGGCAGCCCGAACATGAGGAAGGCGTAGCGCTGGTAGCTGAGCCAGAGCCGGGCCGTCTCGAACACACCGAACGTGGGCCCGCTGGCCACAGACACCCTCCTCACCCCCGCCGCCTGGATACGCCCTTGCCAGGGGGGGGCACAAGGCCTGATGCCATATGCAAGCCTTGCGATGAGTCGGGGGGGGCCGCTCAGCCGTCGCCGAGCATCTCCAGATCGTCGTAGATGTCGTCCAGGCTCAGGGTCACATCCAGGGCGGTCAGCGCGATGGCGCCGTCGGTGTGGTGGCTCATCTGCCAGCCCTGGGCGTTGCGCTGCCGGTGCTCCACCAGGCGCTCCTCGGTGGCCACCAGCAGGTAGTGCTGCAGGCTGGGCAGGCGCCGGTAGTGCTCGAACTTCACGCCGCGGTCGTGCCCCTCTGTGCTGGGCGACAGCACCTCGACGATGACCGTCGGGTTGATCAGCCCGTGGGGATCGTCCTCGGCGTAATGGTAGCGGTCGCAGACGACGGCGACGTCGGCGTAGAAGCTGGCGCCGGTGCCGGGGATGCGGATGCGCTGATCGCCGCTGGTGGGCCGGCAGGGCTTGCCGCGGAGCGCGGCCTTCAGCGCGGCGCCGACGTTGAGCCCAATCGCCGCGTGGCGGCTCGTGCCGCCCGTCATCGCGTAGATCTCGCCGTGGATGTACTCGTGGCGGACGTCCGCCGTGGCCTCGTGGGCCAGGTACTCGGCGTAGGTCATCGGCGGCTTCTCAGCGGCCTGACCCATCGGCGCCTCCAGCAGGCTTGTTTGACGCACACACGATAGCACAGCGCGCTCGGCCCGGGCGCGCCGCAGGGGCAGCTACTCCGCCGCCGACGCAGGGGCCTCGGCCGGCTGGGCGGCCGCTCCGCCGTCGCCCTTCGCCGCCCCTTCGGCCTTCTTCTTCGCCTCTTCCTCGGCCTTCTTCTTCGCCTTCTCTGCGCGGTCCTTGGCCACCTTCATCGGGCTGGGCCGCTTGCTGCGCTTGTAGAGCTGGAACTGGCCCTCCTTGGGCTCGGAGGGCCACACGTTGTTGGTGCGATCGGCGTCGGCGATCTCGTGGAAGGGGTCCAGCTCCACGGCCACGACGGGGCGCTCGGTGATCAACAACTGGCTGAAGCTGCGGTCGTCGCGGGTCCACACCTCGGCGGGCAGCCGGCGCACCTCGCTCTCACCGCCCTCGTAGGTGAGCTTCAGGATCACCGGCATCACCACCTGCCCGGCGTTCACCAGGTCCAGCACCTGCACGTGGGCCTTGGTCTTCAGCAGGTCCTTCTCCCAGGGCTCCAGGTCCTTCAGCAGCTTCTCGTAGGCCTCGGTGTCCTCGGGGGTCACGTCCAGCGGGTCGAAGCCGTTGTAGAAGTCCTTCAGGTGCTCGAAGCGGTCCACCCGGGTCTTCATGCCCTGGTTGCGCTGCCAGGTCAGGCTCTGGGCCCGGCGCTCATCGCGCTCCTTCTTTTCGATGGCCTTGTCCACCGCCGGATCCCGGGTCTCCAGGCGGTACACCCGCAGCCGCTCGATGCCCTGATCCACGTGGTCGGTGGTGTAGAACCAGCCCCGCCAGAACCAGTCCAGATCCACCCCGCTGGCATCCTCGAGGGTGCGGAACAGATCGGCGGGCGTGGGGCGGCGGAAGGCCCAGCGCTGGGCGTAGGTCTTGAACGCCATGTCGAACAGCGTCCGCCCCAGCACGGTCTCGCGCAGGATGTTCAGGGCCGTGGCGGGCTTGGCGTAGGCGTTGTTGCCGAACTGCAGCAGCGACTCGGAGTTGGTCATGATCGGCACCGAGTCGGGGTCGGTCATGTAGGGCACGATGGCGTCGGGGTAGCCCCGCCACGAGGGGTAGTCGGGCTCCCACTCCTGCTCGGTGATGAACTGCAGGAAGGTGTTCAGGCCCTCGTCCAGCCAGGTCCACTGGCGCTCGTCGCTGTTGATGATCATGGGGAACCAGTTGTGGCCCACCTCGTGGATCACCACCGAGATCAGGCCGTACTTCGAGCGGTTCCAGGGCTTCCCCTCGCCGTAGACGTCGTAGTAGGTGCCGTCGTCCTCGGCCCGGGGGCCGTTGAAGGTCACCATGGGGTACTCCATGCCGCCCACGGGCCCGTTGATGGACCAGCACACCGGCCACGGGTAGTCCACGGTCATGCGGCTGTAGACCTCGAGGGTGTGGGCCACCGCGTGGCTGGAGTACGGGGTCCACAGGGGCGCGGCCTCGGCGGGGTAGGCGCTCATGGCCATCACCGTGCGCCCGCCGATCTTCACCGCCAGGGCGTCCCACCAGAAGGTGCGGCTGCTGGCCCAGGCGAAGTCGCGCACGTTCTCGGCGCTGAACTTCCAGGTGCGCATGCCTTTGGGGCGGGCCGCGGGCTTCGCCTCGCGGGCGGCCTTGGCCTCGTCGCCGGTGACGATGAGCACGGGCTTGTCGAAGGCCTTGCGGGCCTGCTCCAGGCGCTCGCGCTGGGCGGCCGTGAGCACGTCGCGGGGGTTCTTCAGGGTGCCCGTGGCCGCCAGCACGTGATCGGCCGGCACGGTGAGCTCCACGTCGAAGTCCCCGAACTCCAAGGCGAACTCGCCGCGGCCCAGGAAGGCCTTGTTCTGCCAGCCCGTGTCGGGGCCGTAGACGGCCATGCGCGGGTACCACTGGGCGATGGTGAAGATCTCGGCGCCGTCGGCCAGCGCCTCGTAGCCGCCCCGGCCGCCGATGATCTCGGCGTCCACGATGGGGAAGCGGTACTCGACGCTGAAGCGGAAGCGCTCGCCGGAGCGGATGGGCTGGGGCACCTCCACCCGCATCATGGTGTCCACCACGGTGTGGGGCAGCGTGCGGCCGCGGCGGTCCTTCACCGCCTGGATGGTGTAGCCGCCGTCGAACTGCTGCAGCGCGAACTCCCGCCGGAACCAGCGGTAGCTGTACTTGCCGAAGTCGCTGGGGGCGCGCTCCACCGAGCGGCTGGCGCTGCCCTTGCGGAAGCGGTTCTGGTCGAGCTGCACCCACAGGTAGTCCAGCGCGTGCGGGCTGTTGTTGTGGTAGGTGATGTGGGCGGTGCCGCTGAGCACCCGGGCCGCCTCGTCCAGCCGCGCCTCGATGCGGTAGTCCACCCGCTGCTGCCAGTAGTCGGGCCCCGGGGCGCCGGTGGCCAGGTGCACGCCGTCGGGCGTGGGCAGCTCGGGGTCGAGCTGGGCGAACTTGGCCGAGGCCTGGTTGCCCGACGGGCCCCGCGCCAAGGCGGGCGCGGCGGGCAGGGCGAGCAGCAGCAGCAGGGCAGGGGCGAGGGATCGCAAGGCAGGCTCCGAGGGGCGGCTCGGTGAGGGACGCGCGAGCGTCGGTCCAGGTTACCCCCGGTAGGGGGCCAGCAGCTCGACCACGGCGTCACCGAAGTCGGCCCACTTGCCCGGGCCCAGGCCCGGCAGCGCCATGAACTCGGCCTCGTCGCTCGGGAGCTGAGCGGCCAGGGCGCACATGGACTTGTCGTTGAAGATCACATAGGGCGGCACGCCCCGCTCCCGCGCCTGATCGGTGCGGAACCGGCGCAGGGCCTCGACGACCTGGTCGTCGGCCTGGGCCCCGTGATCCACCGCCGCCGTGCCCCGGCGCAGCATCTCGGCGCGCCGGGCGGGCAAGGCGCCGGGCACCAGGTGCGGCGGCGGCCGGAAGCCCGCGCCCTCGCGGCCCTGCATGACGCTCCAGCCGCGCTCGGTGAGCTGGATGAGTGGGTACTTGCCGCTGGTCAGCATGCACAGCCGTTGATCCACCAGCAGGTTCAGCAGCTCCACGGCCCGATCGGGATGTAACCCCTTCAGGATGCCGAAGGTGCTCAGCCGGGGCAGGGGCGTGCGCTGCAGATCCTTGGTCTGGCTGCCCGCCAGCATGGCCGCCACCTTGCGGGCGCCGAAGCGGCCCTCGGCCCGGGCGACGCCGGCCAGCGCCTTGCGCAGCACCAGGGCCTCCTCGTCGGTGGGCTCGCTGAACTCGATGCCGGGCACGCCGCCCACGCCGTCGCCCGAGCAGCGGTCGCAGCCGGGGCAGGCGCCGTCCATGGCCTCGCCGAAGTAGTCCAGCACGAAGCTGTGGCGGCAGCCGGGGTGGTGCACGAAGCGCCGCATGAGCGACAGCTTGCCCAGCTCGTGCTCGCGGTGGGTCTCGATGGCGGCGAAGTCGATGCCCAGGCTGTGCACCTCGGCGGGGGCCATGGGGTGGGCCCGGAAGCCGCCGTAGCCGTCGAACTGCACGGCGTCCACCCGCATGAGGCGCCGCAGGCAGGTCTCGACCACGCCGTCATGGCCCGCCGAGGTCACCGCCCGCTCCAGCTCCGCCAGGCTGACGGGCTGCTCGGGCGGGAAGCCCCGCAGGGCCTGCCACACCCCGGCCAGCGCGTCGGGGGGCGGGTGGCTGCGGTCGATGAGGAACTCGTGCACCCGGGTGTCGTACGGGTTGTACAGGAGCAGGCAGCGGGCGGGCTCGCGGTCGCGGCCGGCCCGGCCCACCTCCTGGTAGTAGCCCTCGACGGTGCGCGGCAGATCCACGTGGACCACCGCCCGCACGTCGGCGCGATCCACCCCCATGCCGAAGGCGTTGGTGGCCACCGCCACTCGGGCCGCCCCCGACATGAAGCGCTCCTGGGCGGTGTGGCGATCCTCGTCGCCCATGCCCCCGTGGTAGGCCACCACGTGCTTGGGCCCCAGGGCCTGCCCCACCACCGCGGCGTAGCGCTCCACCCGCTTGCGGGTGCTGGCGTAGACGATCACCGCGCCGGACTGCCCCTCCTCGCTGCGCAGGAAGCGCACCAGGCGGCGCTCCCGGTCCTTGTCGCCCTGGCACAGCCGGGCCTCGAGGAACAGGTTGGGGCGCAGGAAGCCCGCCACGTGGCCCGAGGCATCGGGCAGGTGCAGCGCCTGCAGGATGTCGGTGCGCACCTCGGGGGTGGCGGTGGCGGTGCAGGCCAGCACCCGCGGGGGGCTCAGCCGGTCGATGACGTCGCCCAGGCGGGTGTAGTCGGGGCGGAAGTCGTGGCCCCAGCGGCTGATGCAGTGGGCCTCGTCCACGGCGAACAGGGCGATGTCAGCCCGCTGCAGCGCCCGCACGAAGGCCCCGTGCCGGAAGCGCTCGGGGGCCACGTACACCAGCTTCAGATCGCCGCCGGCCAGCCGCTCGATGGTGGCCCGCTGCTGCTCGGTGCTCTGGCTGGAGTTGATGTAAGCCGCGGCGATGCCCTTGGCCTGCAGGGCGTCCACCTGGTCCTTCATCAGCGCGATGAGGGGGCTGACCACCACGGTCACGCCGTCCAGCAGCAGCGCCGGGAGCTGGTAACACAGGCTCTTGCCCGCGCCCGTGGGCATGATGGCCAGGGTGGGCTGGCCGCCCAGCACGTCCTCGATGACCTCGCGTTGCCCCTTGTGGAACTCCGAGAACCCGAAGTGTGCCTCCAGCGCGGCGCGCAGGGCGTCGCCGGCGGGGGCGGGCTCGGGCACAGGCAGGGCGGCGGGCATTGTGGGCTCTCTGGCTGGGGCGTCCGTCGGGCTTCAGTGGATCCGTCGGCAGCCCGCGGGCGATGTCGCGTCTTTTTCTCGCGGGCACTTCCGGGGGCGGCCGGCGCGCGCCAGGGTGCCGCAGGGCGGGTGGGCCCGGCAACCGTGTCCACAGAGCGTGTAGAGTGGCGCCCCTTTGACGATGTGGAGCCCGCCGTGAGCGAGGTGGTGGTTCAGATCGGGGATCCGCAGCGCGCGGCGGGGCCCTTCGTGTTCACCTGTGAGCACGCCAGCAACGCCCTGTGGGGCACGCCGGCCACGCCGGACGACCTGGCGCTGGTCAACGATCACTGGGGGTGGGACCCGGGCGCTGCCGGCGTGTGCCGGATCCTGGTCCAGGCGCTGGACGGGCCCGCGGTGCTGGCCGGCTTCAGCCGCCTGCTCATCGACCCGAACCGGCCGCTGTCGAGCGACACCCTGATCCGCCCGGACTGCGACGGGCTGCCGGTGAGCTTCAACCAGGGGCTGAGCGACGGGGCGCGGCAGGCCCGCATCGACCGCTTCTACCGGCCCTATCACGCCCGGGCCATCGCCGTCCTGCAGGCGCGGCGGGCCCGCGGCCCCGTGTTGCTGGTGGGCATCCACAGCTTCACCCCGAGCCTGCGGGGCGAGGCGCGCCCCATGGACTTCGGCGTGCTCTGCACCGACGACGGGGCCCGCGCGGCGGCGCTCTGCCAGGCCCTGGCGGCGGACGGCTGGCGGGCGCAGGTCAACGCGCCGTACTCGGGCCACGACGGGTTCATGCACGCCGGGGACACCCACGCGGCGGCCGCTGGGGACGTGCCGGTGCTGATGATCGAGATCCGCCAGGACCACCTGCGCGAGGGGGCCGGCGTGGCTCGGATGGCGCAAGCGCTGGCCCGGGCGCTGCCGGCCGTCGCCCCCTGATCCGCGGGGGCCGGGGCAGCGGCGCTGCGTCAACGGCGGCGCGGCTTTGCCAACCTTTGCGGCCCCAGCCTGTCCTTGGCCCGAACGATCCCGTATGGTTGGCGCCCTTTGAACCGGCGGCCGCCCCCAGGGGCCGGGCCGCCCTCCACCCGCCTCGGTGGCCGAGGTCCGCGCCCGTGGACCCCCACCAAAGCGAGAGCACAGGAGGCCGCCCATGGCCAAAGCACGCCCCTCGATCACGAAGCGCCTGCGTGAGAAGACCCTGATGGAGAAGCGCCAGCGCAAGCAGGAGCGCAAGGCCGACCGCGTCACCGACCGCGACGACGTGGTGGTGAACGTCGACGGCGATCCCGATCTGGCCGGCATCGTGCCCGGGCCCCAGAAGCCCGCCTGGATCGACTTCGTGCCCGAGGACGAGCGTCCCGGCTACGACGACTGAAGCCCGCCGGCGGGCCGATCCACTGTGCCCGCCGCCCCCCTCCTGCGCCCCACCCGCCTTCGGCCTGCGCCTCCCCGGTTGGATCTCGCCGTGGGGATCGGCATCCACTAGGGTGCCGATGACTTCGCAGGGCGGGAGGAGACCATGAGCGGCAACGACGACGACGCCATCAAGGCGGTGTTTGCGCAGATGCAGGGCGGGGGATCCGCCGACGGCGGCGCCGACGCCTCGGCCGAGCCGAAGGGCGAGGCCCCGTCCGCGGGCGCGCCGCCCAAGCCGCGCGCCACGTTCACCGAGGGCCTGAAGACCTTCCCGGGCATCAGCCCCCGGGCCTGGGAGCACCCCGCCGACCGCGCGGCGCTCAGCGCCCTGCGCAAGGTCCCGGGCTTCGATCAGGTGCTCAAGCGCATCTTCGGGCTCGTCAACGACAAGAGCCTGCGCCTGCTGTTCCTGGCCAACACGGTGAAGGTGGGCCCCACGCAGTGCGCCCGGGTCTACGAGGCCTTCCAAGACTGCCTGGCGGCGTTGGACGCCCCCTACGAGCCCGATCTGTTCATCGCCCAGACGCCGCTGGTGAACGCGGGCGCCATCGGCGTGGACGAGCCCTTCATCGTGCTCAACTCGGGCACCGTGGAGCTGCTGGACGACGACGAGCTGCGCTTCGTGATCGGCCACGAGCTGGGCCACGCCCTGTCGGGCCACGCGCTCTACAAGACCATGCTGGCCATCATCCTGCGGTTCACCATCTTCCGGCTGGGCATGGTCACCGGGATGATCCGCATGGGCATCTTCATGGCCCTGCAGGAGTGGTCCCGCAAGAGCGAGCTGAGCGCCGATCGCGCCGGGCTGCTGTGCCTGCAGGACCCCCAGGCGGCTTATCGGATCCACATGAAGATGGCGGGCGGCAACCTGGTGGACCAGATGGATCTGGACGCCTTCATCGCCCAGGCCGAGGCCTACGAGGGCGACGAGGAGCTCACGGACTCGGTGTTCAAGCTGCTGCACCTGCTGGGCAAGTCGCACCCCTTCCCGGTGCTGCGCCTGACGGCCCTGAAGCGCTGGGTGGACGGCGGCGAGTACGCCAAGGTGCTCAACGGCGCCTACCCGAAGCGCGGCGACGACCGGGCGCAGGGCACCGTGTACGAGGACGTCAGCGACAGCGTGAAGCACTACCGGGAGTCGGTGAAGGACGGGGGCGACGGTGTGTCGCGCTTCTTCACCGAGCTGGGCCAGGGGCTCAGCGAGGCCGGCGGGGCCCTGTGGGACCAGGTGCGCGACGCCTTCAAGCGCCCGGACGACGAGGGCGGCGAAGACGACGGTGACGCCGGGGACGACGCGGGCGGAGCCTCGACCCTGTGATCCATCGGCTCGCCCCGCTGCTCCTGGCCCTGGGCCTGGCGACGCCGGCGCGGGCGGGTCTGGACGCCGATCTGGCGCGGTTCAGCGCGGCCCCGGGGGCGCGGCTGGTGATCCCCCGGCTGGACCGGGTGCTGGGGCCCCTGGGCGACCTGGTGCAGCGGCTGCAGCAGCACCCCGACTGGGCCCTGTTCCTGGGGCTGCCGCTGTCGGCCTTCCTGGCCCGCACGGGCATCGATCTCACCGATCCGCAGGCGCTGGCCCACCAGGGGCTGAAGCTGGACGGGCCGCTGTGGGTGCACCGCGGCGCGGTGACGGTGGCCTCGTTGCCGCTGGCCGACGGCGCCAAGGGCGCGGCCTTCCTGGCGACGCTGGCGGGGCTGCCCGCCGAGCCCACCGCGAGCGGCTGGGCCTTGGGCGGCCTGAGCCTGCGCCACGCCGACGGCCGCATGCTGGTGGCCGACGCCCCCGACGGCGCCGATCGCTGGGGGGGGCCGGTGCCCCCCGATGCCCACGCCGCGCCTTTGGCGGGCTGCCCGCGGGCCCCCGGCGAGGCCGATCTGTGGCTGACCTGGCAGAGTGCCCTGGGCAAGGCGTGCCTGACGGCGCGGCTGGACCCCGACCGCGTGCGGGTGGACGTGCAGGTGCGCAGCCCGCTGGTGCAGGGCTGGCTGGGCGCGCCCGGGCCTTGGCCGTCGCTCCCGGCGGATCCCACGGCCGCCCTGGGCGTGCGCCTGGGCCCCACCGCGCTGAAGCGCCTGCGCGCCCAAGCGGCGAAGCGGGGCCAGGCGGCGGCCGCCGAGGGCTTCACGGGGGCCGTGCACGCGGCCGCGGGGCCGGGGCCCACCGACCTGTTCGTGCTGGCCGAGCTGGCCGGCGACGCGCCGGCGGGCATCCCGGCGGGCGCTCGGGCCGCGCTGGCGGGCGTGGGGCGGCTGGTGGCCGAGGGCGAGGGCCTGGTGGTCTTCCCCCGCGAGGTGCAGGCCGAGCCCACGCCGCTGGCCCGGGTGCTGCGGCAGCCCCAGGGGCTGGTGATCCGCGGGCCCGGCGCCGCGCCGGCGCTGGCGGCGCTGCCCGCACGGCTGAAGGGGCGGGCCCACGTGGATCCAGCCCTGTGGCGGCAGGCCTCGGCGCTGCTGTGGTTGCGCTTCACCGGGCCTCCGCACGACGGGCAGCCCTACCTGGACGCGGTGCGCCCCGCGCTGACCTTCCTGGGCCGCGATCTGGCCCAGGCCCGCAAGGTGGCGGCGGCCGCGGCGTGGGTGGCCGGGCACGTGGCCGAGCTGGCCGTGGCGGCCTGGCCCACCCCCGACGGCCTGGCCGTGGCGGTCGAGGTGGTGCGGCTGTGAGGGCGCTGATCCTGCTGCTGATGGTCGCGCAGGCGGTGACCGCATGCCGGGAGCCGGCGCCGAGCGCGCCCGGGCCTGGCACCCTCTCGGCGCCGGCCTCCGCGGCACCCGCCACGACGCCCGAGCCGATCCCCGACGCGGCACCGGTGGCGGCGCCGGCGGGTGATCGCTGGGCGCGGGTGGCGCCGGCGGAGCCCGATCCGCAGGCCAAGGCCCTCTACCGCGCCGCCATGGGCCGGCTGGCCCGGGGCGATCACGCGGGCGCCACGCCCCTGATCCAGCAGATCCGCCGTGAGCACCCCGACAGCCGCTTCGCGGCCCGCCTGGACGCCGCGGGGGGCCGCGCGGGCGGTCCCATCGCGCTGTTGGCGGCGGTGGCGGGCCTGCTCGCCGGGGCCGCAAAATAGCGCCGGCGGCCCCGTCCCTGGCCGCAACCTCGCTGACACGCCCCCCGGTCGAGTGGTTTGATGCCCCGTCCGGCCTGCCCCAAGGGAGCCGCCCATGCCCTGGCCCTTCGTGCCCCCCGAGCCCGACCTGCCGTCGCCCGCCGACCGCGATCCCGCCGGCCGCCTGACGGCCACCCGGATCACCCTGGACGGTATGGAGCCGCACCTGGACCAGGCCCGGCTGCGCTTCGTGACCATGGGCGGCAAGGCCGCGGTCTGGGTGCCGCACCACGACGGCGGCTACCGCTACAGCGGGGTGCTGTTCGCGCAGCTCGAGGCCGCCGACGCGCTGGCCATGGAGTGGCTGGACGACGGGGGCCGCCGCACCAAGCACAAGCTGAGCGCCCGCGACGTGCCCGAGTGGCCGGCGGCGGTCACCGGGGTGTGGGCCCGGCGGCAGGTGGACAAGGTGAGCCTGACCGTGAAGTGCGTGGCCCCGGCGAGCGGCAAATACCAGCTCGTGGTGGCGCCCTACTGCGTCGAGTGGCCCCGCCTGGAGAGCGCGGCGGCCTACGCCGAGGCGGGGGTCTGGCCGCAGGTGTCGGGGGCCAGCAAGCTGGCCTTCGAGGTGCCCGCGCTGCCCGGCGTGGACACCTACGCGGTGTTCGTGGCGCGGGGCATGCCCTCGCGCGCCCAGCCCGTGAGCCCCGTGACGCTGGTGACGTTGCACGACTGAGCCCCGGACCGCTGAACCCGAAGTGGCCGGGCGCGGGGCGACCGGGAGGTTGCGTTCCCCGACCGGCCGGGTAAGATTCCACCCATGTTGGACATCCTCGACACCGCGCACCCCATCCTCACCCTCACGGTGGTGGCGGTGCTGCTCGTGGCCCTCTGGATGATCAGCCGCCTGCACCGCGAGATCCGTGTGCTGCAGAGCCGGCTCGACTCGGTGGAGGCCGAGCAGAAGGCCATGGACGAGGCGGTGGAGATGCTCTCGCCGTCCCACGCCCTGCAGGCCCAAGTCGACGCCGAGGTGCCCATCACCGGCTCGGTGAAGCTGCCGGCCCACCTGATGCAGAAGCCCGAGCAGCCCGTGAGTTGAGTCGTGCTAGGCTCACCGCCTTCCCAGGGGGTGACCATGGACGACACCGAGCTGCGCGAGATCTTCCGCCACTACGATCGCGACCACAACGGCACCATCGACCACGATGAGTTCGCGGCGCTGTGCCGCGCGCTGGACCCCGAGATGACCGACGCCGAGGTGGACGTCGGCCTGGAGGCGGTGGACGCCGACGGCAACGGCACCATCGAGTTCGACGAGTTCGCCGCCTGGTGGACCGAGCGCTGATGGGCGAGCCGGTGATCCACGGCACGGTGGCCGCGGGCTTCGAGCCCGTGCGGGCCGCCTTCGTGCAGAACGTGAAGCGCGGCGGCGAGATCGGCGCCGGGCTGTGCATCACCCACCGGGGCGAGACGGTGGTGGATCTGTGGGCGGGCGTGGCGGACCGGGCGACCGGGCGGCCCTGGGGCCCCGACACCCTGAATGTGGTCTTCAGCGTCACCAAGGGCATGGCGGCCACGGCGCTGCTCATGCTGGCCGACCGCGGGCTGCTCGACTACGACCGCCCCGTGGCCCACTACTGGCCCGAGTTCGCGGCGCACGGCAAGGAGGCGATCACCGTCCGCACCCTGCTGTGCCACCGCGCCGGGCTGGTGGCGCTGGACGAGCCGCTGACCCTGGACGACTTCGAGCAGCGCCCCGAGAAGGTCGCTCGGGCCTGCGCCGAGCAGCACCCCTTCTGGGCGCCGGGCACCGATCAGGGCTACCACGGCGTGACGTACGGGCCCTACGTGGCCGAGCTGTTCCGGCGCGTGGCGGGCGAGAGCATCGGCACCTTCCTCGCCCGCGAGGTGGCGGGGCCGCTGGGGGCCGACGTGTACCTGGGCGCCCCCGAGCACGTGCGCGATCGGGTGGCCACCAACTACCCCGTGGGCAAGGTCGAGGCCGCCACCCAGGTCATCCCCAAGCTGCTGCTGCACCGGGGCACCGAGGGCCGGGTCTACCGGCAAGTGGCGTTCAAGGGGCTCGCGGCGAAGGCCTTCGGCAACCCGCCCGAGCTGGGCGCGAAGGGCATGAACAACTGGAACGACCCGCGGGTGCAGCGGCTGGAGCTGCCCTGGGCCAACGCCGTGGCCAGCGCCCGGGGCCTGGCGCGGGTGTACGCGGCGCTGGCCAATGGGGGCGCCGTCGATGGGGTGCGTCTGGTGCAGCCCGAGGTCATCGAGCCCCTGTTCGCCCGCCAGAGCTGGAGCGAGCGCGACCGGATCCTGCGCCGGCCCATGGGCTGGTCGCAGGGCTTCGTGAAGGAGGGGCCGGCCATCTTCAGCCCCAACCTGGAGAGCTTCGGCCATCCCGGCGCCGGCGGCTCGCTGGGTTGGTGTGATCCCAAGGCGCGGGTGAGCATCGGCTACGTGATCAACCGTATGGGCCACCACATCCGCTCGCCGCGGGCGCTGGCCCTGTGCAAGGCGCTCTACGCGTCGCCCGGGCTCCAGTAGTCCGTCGCCACCGTCAGCCGCTCGACCCCGGGCGGCAGCACCAGCTTGCAGGCCAGCCGGGCGTTCTCGACGCCGGGGGCGTTGCGATCCAGCAGGGCCTGCTCGTCGGGCTCGGCGGGGGGCAGGGCCTCGAAGCCGTCGGTGACCCGCACCCAGCATTGGCCGCACATGCTGCTGCCCCGGCAGCGGGTCTTCATGGGCAGCGGGCTGCGGATCACCACGTCGTACAGGCGGTCGCTCTTGGCGGCGGGCAGGTGGCGGACCACCTGGCCCGAGGGGTGGTGGGCGAGGGTGAAGCTGCGCATGGGGGCCAGATGCCCCGGGCCGGCGGGCCGTTACAAGGGCTGATGCAGCGGCTACGGCAACCCGTTGATGTCTTCGTGGAAGGCATCGATCGGCACCACCCGGCCCAGTCCCTCCTCCCAGTGGATCTCGGCCACCTCCCACAGGTTGTCGGTGCTGGGCAGCCAGCGCTCGAACTCGCCGGCCAGCACCCCGCCCAGGAAGATGCGTACGGTGGCCAGGCTGCCGGCCGGTCCCCCATCCACAAGGTGCTCGCTGCGGTAGTAGTGGACCCCCACGCGGTAGCCGGCGCCCAGGGCCGCCGTGTCCTCGGGCGCGTCCAGGTTGATGTTCTCGGGGCCCGCCCCGTTGACGTCATCGATGTCCAGCGACGGGTTCGCCTGGGGTCCCGCCGGCCCCCAGTCGGGGCTCGCGTTGGCGAAGTGGCAGTCCAGCGGGGCCTGGGCCCACGCCTCGGCGAGGGGATGCCGCAGGTGGAGATCCACGTCGGTGCCTTCATCGTCGGTCTGATCCGCGTCGTCGGGCGTGTCCCACACGAGCTGGACGTGGAGGTCTTCGCTGGGGATGACCTGGATCAGCACCGTGGCCGCCCGCTGCCAGGCCTGGGCGTCGGCGCGGGCCAGCAGCTCGAAGCGCCATGCGCCGGCCAGATCGAGGAAGTGGCAAGCGGTGGGGGTCGCGGGGTCGTCGGCGGGCCCTCCCGCCGCGGGGCGGGCCGGGTTGGCCAGGGCCTCCACCCAGCGGGCCGTGGACCCCCGCGGGCGCTGCGCCGTGCGCCAGTGGAACGTCCAGCGGTGGCCGGCGTACTCGGCTTGGGGGATCAGGTCGCGGGCGTCCAGACAGATGACGTCCAGCGGCCGGGCCACGTGCGGTTGGGGGTCGGCGTCGGCCGCCCACGGGGCGGGGGGCGCGTCATCGGGGGGTACATCGTCGGGGGGCGGCGTGGGTTCGGGGTCGGTGTCCCCGTCCCGGTCCAGCGCCGGATCGGACGCGGCGTCCGCAGTGAACCCGTCAGGCTCACCCTGGTCTGCTGCCCCGAGGTCGGGCGCGGGCCCCCGCGCGTCCTCCGCCGGCCGCCCTGCAGCCCCATCGCCACCCGGCTCGGCCTCTTGCACCACGCACCCGCTCAACGCCAACGCCAACGCCCACAGGGCCGGTCCGACACGCATCTCGCCTCCCGAGGTCACCCGAGGTCCCCATGTGCCCGGCACGCCCGGCTGATCACGCGCCCCGGTTTTCTTTGGCCCCCGGGCTCGCGTACCCTCCGCCGCCAATCCCTCTGGAGGTCCCATGCGCCGCGTCGCCGCCCTGTCCCTGCTGCCCGCCCTCGCCCACGCCCACCCGGGGCACGGCCCCAGCGCCCTGGTGGGCCTGTGGCACTGGGTGGCCACCCCCGAGCACGGCCTGCCGCTGCTGGCCGCCGTCGTCGGCGCCGCCTGGCTGGCCCGGCGGGCGCTGCGCCGGGCGCGATGAGCGACGCCGTCGAGCTGCTGTTCGATCGGTCGCCGCTGGCGGCCGATCCGGTGTGCGCCAAGCGGCTGGTGCAGCCGCCTGCCTTCGAGCCGGGCGAGCTGCCCCTCGAGGTGCGGGCCGTGGCCTGCCGCGCCTGGGAGGCCCGCACGCGCTCGGAGTACGTGGGCGTGATGATCACCCGCAAGCTGCACGGGCTGCTGGTGGACGTGAACGCGCCCATGGACCTGCAGGAGCTGGCGCTGGTCATGACCCTGCAGGAGCAGCAGCACGCGGCCCTGTGCGCCGCCGCGGCCCGCTCGCTGGGCAGCGACGGCGCGGTGGCCTTCGAGCTCTCCGAGCTGCAGCAGGCCCGCAGCGCGCAGCCCATCGAGGCGCAGCTCCACGAGATCATCTGCGGCACCTTCGCGGTGGGCGAGGTCACCGCCCTGGGCCTGATCAAGCACGCCCTGAAGACGCTGCCCGACTCGCCCTACCGCGACGTGCTGGCCACCATCGCGGCCGACGAGGTGCTGCACGGCCGCATCGGGCCGCTGCTGCTGAAGGCCATGCGCGAGGGCCAGACGGCGGGCTGGCTGCCCTACCGCGGCGACGAGACCGTGCGCCGGTTCGTGGCCCGGCAGATCCAGGCCATGCGGGCCCGGGACGTGGTGGAGGCCGACGAGGTGGCCCTGGCCCGCGATCCCGCCGCCGCGGCGGCCCTGGCGCGCCTGGGCATCCCCGACCCGTTGGCCTTCAAGGGCGCCTATCTGGCAGCCTTGGAGACGGATGTGCCCGCCGCCTTCGCGAAGGCCGGGTTGAACCTCTGACACAGAAGGACATGGCATGAAGCGACCGCTGATCATCGGCAACGCGCTGCTGTTCGCCGCCTGCCTGACGAGCTGCGACGACGATCCCGCCCCCTCGGGCGCCGATCAGGCGGCCATGGCCGACGGCGCGGTGGATCAGTCGATCCAGGCCGACATGGCCGCCCAGGACATGGCCGCGGCCGACCAGGCGCCGCCCGCCGACATGGCCGCCCGGGACATGGCCCAGGCCGACATGGCCCAGGCGGACATGGCCCAGGCAGACATGGCCCAGGCCGACATGGCCGCCGAGGACATGGCCCAGGCCGACATGGCCATCGAGGACATGGCCATCGAGCCCGACATGGCGGCGGTGGACATGGCGGCGGAGGACATGGCCGTCGCGCCCGACATGGCCGCGAGCACCTGCCAGGATCTCATTGGTCAGCGCTGCGAGCTGGACTTCCAGCAGGGCTGCTGCGAGCCCGGCAGCGACGTGGCCGTGGTCATCTGCAGCGGCGGCACCTACCGCGCCACCGGCGACGGCGACTTCTGCAACTGCTTCGGCAACCCCGCCGAGGTGGCCTGCGCCGTGCCCGGCTTCGTGGGCGTCCACCGCAGCGGCTGGCGCCCCCAGCGGGTGATGCGGCTGCGCGCGGTGGCCTGAGCCCGGTCAACGGGTCTGGATCACGCCAAAAAAAAGGCGGGGCCCGCGGCACCGGGGGAGGTCGCGAGCCCCGCCGAAACGTGCAACCGACCGGGCCCGACATCGACCGGGGGGATCGATGGGGGAGACGGGCTGATCGGCTGGGTTCTCCACGTATGGACCGCCGGGGGGACGACCCACGCCGACACCGTGTCCGGTGCCCGTCGATTCCTTATCCGGGTCGGTCACTTTTTCTGCGCGGGCAGCCCAAGGGCTTGATTCGCAACGCGAACTCTTTATTGGAGGGGCCATGCGGCCGAGCTTCCTGATCATGCTGGCGGTGGGCCTGGGCCTCATGGGCTGGGCTTGGTACGCCAACGTGCAGGTGGCCGAGGAGAAGGCGCAGGCGGACGCCCCCATCGTGGGCTGCAAGGCCGATCCCGGCCGCTGCCCCAGTCATCTGCCGGTGTGCCTCACCGACTTCCAACAGCCCACCGGCGTGTGCTCTGCGCCGTGCCAGGTGCGCAACCAGTGCCCCGAGCACTGGTGCTGCCCGCCGCCCGTCAGCGCGGGGACCGAGCGGCTGTGTGTGCCCCGCCTGGCCTGCGCCAAGCTGGGCCTCGACTGACCGGGCCCCACCTGCCACCATCCCCCGGGCAACCCGGGACGAGCCCAGGCAGGGGACCGCTTTGGATATCTTCCGCTGGATCTATGACGACCGGATGGACGCGCTGCTCGAGGAGGCCCCTCGGCTGGCGTACATCATGCACCGGCTGCCCACCGCGGCGGTGGACAACCGCCACGCCGAGGTGGACGCCCTGGCCGCCGAGGGGCTGGTGCTGGCCCGGCAGCGCAAGGATCCGTGGATCGAGGTCTTCGTGCGCCACTGGCGCCTGCAGAGCACGGTGTTCAAGCGGCTGGAGGTGAAGGACAGCCTGCGGGAGGCGGTGGATCTGGTGGAGCGGGCGCACCGCCCCGACGCCATCGGCTGCCCCCAGAGCACCTGCGCCACCCAGGACCTGTGCGCGGCGTACGGGCGGGCGGACGGGCCGGCCTACGTGGCCGAGCGCCTGGCGGCCAGCGAGGGCACCCTGGCCCGAATCGATCCCACGTGGCCCTGCTGGCGCTGCATCACCGCCGAGTATGCGGGCGCCCTGGTGGATGACGGCCGCTACGCCGAGGCGCTGGCGTGGCTGGAGGCCAACCTGGCGAAGATGCGCCGGGTGCGGCCCAAGGCCAACCGCGACGAGTACTGCGGCACCTGGGTGGAGTGCCTGGTGGGGCTGGGACGCCTGGACGAGGCCATGACCTTGAGCCGCACCGCCAAGAACGACGGGCAGGGCGAGCACTTCGTGCAGGAGCGGGCCATCGAGCAGGCCTGGATCCACCTGAAAGCCGAGCGCCACGCCGAGGCCGCCGAGGCGCTGCCGGCGGCGAGCCTGGTGCGCGACACGCCCGACTACTTCGACAAGTGGGCCGAGGTGGCCTGCGGTCTGGTGCTGGCGGGCGCGCGCGAGCTGGACGTGGAGCTGCTGCGCGACCTGCTGGCCATGGCCCGCGGGCTGCGCGAGAGCGGCGCGGTGTGGCTGGCCTTCCGGGTGGCGCAGCGCGCGGTGCAGGCCCTGTTGGCTGGGGGCTGGCTGCCGGCGGCCGACGCGCTGCTCGAAGAGCTGCACGCGGTGGCCACCGAGCGGGTGCGTCCGGCCGAGAGCCTGGCGGCGGTGGCCGAGCTGCGGGCGGCGTGGGACACGCTGGCCGCGGAGCGGCCCGACCCCCTGAACCCGGCGGATCGCGAGGCCACCCTGGCCCGCTTCGCGGCCGAGGGCAGCGCCTTCAGCGAGCGCCTGGCGGCGCTGGCGGCCTGGCCCGACGCGGTGGAGAACGTGCACGCGGTGGTGGGCTTCTGGGACCACCTGGGCTTCCCGGCGCGGGCCGAGCAGACCCTGCGGGCGCACCTGGGCCACGCGCCGGCGGACGACACCTCGCTGCTGGCGCGGCTGGGCGAGCGGCTGGCCGACGAGGGGCGCTTCCCGGCGCTGGCCGCGCTGGTGGCCGAGCACGCCGGGCCCGACGCGCCCGAGGAACGGACCCGCGTGGGCCGCTGGCTGCAGGCCAAGGCTGCCAGCCGGCAGGGGCGCCTGGAGGAGGCGGTGGATCTGCTGGACGGCCTGGTGCGCGAAGAGCCGGGCCGCATGGGCCTGCGCCGCCAGCTCGCCGACTGGCTGAAGACCCTGGGACGGCTGGCCGAGGCCCAGGCGCAGCTCGAGGCCCTGATCGCCGGGGGCGAGCCGCCGGGCAGCGTGGACTGGGACCGGATGGTGCTGGCCACCCGCCGGGGCGACTGGGCGGCGGTGCGCGCCAGCGGCGCCCGGCTGGGCATGCAGTTCGACGCGGCCGAGGGCCCCATCGACGAGGCCTGGGAGTACGTGCGGGTGCGCTTCCCCGGCGAGGGCCCCGAGGCGCTGTACCTGGCGGGCCGCACCGGCCCCGTCACCGCGAGGGTCCTGCAGCCGGCCGTGCCCGGGCAGGTGAACCACGAGGAGGATCTGGTGGTGTTCGACGCTCGCCCGCTGAACCCGGACGTGGGCGGCGAGCGGCCGGTGTACGAGTACGCCGTGGACGCCGTGCTGGAGGCGCAGGGGCGTCTGGCCTATGCGGTGGACGGGGCACACCCCGGCAAGCCGGCCATCGAGGCGGCGCGGGCGGCGCTGAAGGACGTGGGCGGCCGGCTGCACGTGCTGAGCGGCGACCGCTACACCCTGTCGCCCGCCGAGGACGCCGAACTGCCGGGCCTGTACGGCGTGGTCACCGCGCCGCCCGACGTGGATCGCGCCGCGCTGGGCGCCCGGCTGGGCGCTGCGTGGGCCGACACCGACATGACCTGGCTGAGCCTGCTGGACGAGGCCGCGGATCCCGCCGAGGTGGCCCGCCAGGAGCGGCTGGCCGAGCACCTGGAGCTGTGACGTGAGCGGTCCCGAGATCCACGGCGCGCGGGTCGACTTCGACGGCCTGCTGGAGGTGCTGGGGCACCACCTGTACTCCACCCCCACGGTGGTGCTGCGCGAGCTGGTGCAGAACGGCCACGACTCGTGCACCCGCCGGCGGCTGGAGGCCCCCGAGGACGCCTTCGAGCCCGCCATCACCGTCGAGGGGCGCCCCCACGAGGGCACCCTGATCATCCGCGACACAGGGGCGGGGCTCACCCACGACGAGGTGATCCGCTACCTGGCCACCGTGGGCGCCGGCTACACCCGGGTGCTGCGGGCGCAGACGGGGCAGGCCAGCCTCATCGGGGCCTTCGGGCTGGGCTTCCTGTCGGCCTACGTCGTGTCGGACAAGGTCGAGGTCTTCACCACCAGCTACCAGTCGCCCGATGAGACCTGGCGCTTCGTCAGCAAGGGCGGCAAGGGGTTCACCCTGGAGCAGCAGGGAGCCGTGGAGCCCGTGGGCACCCGGGTGGTGCTGCACCTGAGCGAGGACCACCTGGGCCTGGCGGATCCCGAGGCGCTGCGGGCGCTGCTGGGCCGCTACTGCGTGCTGCTGCCGCTGCCGGTGTACGCGCCCGATCAGGTGAACGCGGTGCACGTGCCCTGGCGCGCCGACGAGGCCGAGCTGCCGGCGGTGCGCCGCGAGCGGCTGCGGCTGGACTTCGCCGGCCGCTTCGAGCCCCGCTTCGAACCCCTGTGCACCCTGCCGGTGGCCGGCGGGCCCGCCCAGGGCCTGCTGTGGGTGCAGGACGGCGCCACTTACGGCAGCAGCGACAACCGGCGGCTGGTGCTGTTCGTGCGGGGCATGCTCATCAGCGAGGACGCCCGTGAGCTGCTGCCCCGCTGGGCGGGCTTCGTGGGCGGGGTCATCGAGTGCGACGCGCTGACCCCCACCGCCAGCCGCGAGGACGTGCAGAAGGACGAGGCCTTCGCGGCGGTGGCCAACCAGGTGGCCGAGGCCCTCATCGCCGGGCTGGCGGCGCTGCCCGATCGCAACGCGGCCGCCTGGCGCCGGGTGCTCAGCCGCCACAACGAGGCGCTGCTGGGTGCGGCCTTGGTGGACGACCGGCTGTACGCCCTGCTGGAGAGGCAGCTCACCGTGCCCACCACGGTGGGGGATCTGACCCTGCCGAGGGTGGTGGAGCGCGCCAAGGGCCGGCTGTACCTGGGCCTGAGCGAATCCGGCGGCTTCGAGGACGTGCTCTTCCGCGCGCTGGACGTGCCCATCGTGGACGGCGCCCGCTACGCCGCGCTGCCCTTCACCCGCCGCTACGCGGGGACCCACGGGGTACAGCTCACCGAGCTGGGCACCAAGGCCGGCGACGCCGACGTGTTCGCCCCGGCCAAGGACCTGGCGCCCGCGGATCGCCAGACCCTGCAGCGGCTGTTCGTCGCCCCCGACACCCGCGTGGAGCCCGTGCGCTTCGCCCCCACCACCCTGCCCGCGGTGCTGGTGGTGGACCGTGATGTGATGCTGAAGCGGCGACTGCAGGACGATCAGGCCGATCAGCGCATCGCCGCGGGGGTGCTGGGCCTGGCGCGCATGTTCACCGACAAGGTGAAGGACCAGGGGCGCGCCGCGCTGTACGTGAACGTGGACGCGCCCACCATCCAGCGGGTGTTGGCCGAGCCCGATCCCGCCCGCCAGGCCATGGCCGCGCAGCTCGTGCGCGCCACCGCCTTCCTGTCCACCCGCCAGAGCGTCGAGCTGGCCCACGACATGGGCGCCAGCCTCACCGACTTCGAGGCGGCCTTCGCGGCGCTCCTGGGCTGACCCGCCGGTCGGTTTCGCAACCGTCGCTTTCCCCCAGGCGCGCCTTTTCGCCAGAATGACCGCCGGGTCGGTGACCGGGGGAAGCGCAGTGCGTGGGCTGAGAGCCGTGATCGGGCTGGCGGGGCTGCTGGCCGCCGTCGGTTGCACCGCCGAGTTTCCGCCCCTGGGGCCGGCCCCGGACGTGGGCCCCGACCAGAGCGCGACGGCCGATGGCGGCGTGGGCGCGCCCGATGGCGGGCCCCGCGCGGACGCGGCCCAGGCGGACCGCGGCCCGGTGGATCCCGACGCAGGCTCGGACGCGCTGCCCCCGGATCTGGGCGGCGGTGGCGGCGAGGACGCCGCGCCCCCCGACATGGCGCTGCCCCCCGACGCCGGCAGCCTGTGCCGCGCCGAGCTGTGCAACGGCCAGGACGACGACTGCGACGGGCAGGTGGACGAGAACTACCCCAGCCTGGGCGAAGTCTGCGTGCGCGGGCAGGGCGTGTGCCGCGCCGAGGGTCAGCAGGTGTGCGCCGACGGCCGCGACGCGGTGGTGTGTGACGCCGAGATCATCGGCGGGCAGGCCGAGAGCTGCGACGGCCGCGACAACGACTGCGACGGCACCGTGGACGAGGCCGCGGCCTTTGCGGGCGACTGCGAGCTGCCCTGCGGCGGCACCGGCGCCCGCATCTGCGACGGGGGCGTGCTGACCTGCGTGGGCGAGGACAACGCCCCCCAGGTGGAGCTGTGCTTCAACGGCCTGGACGACGACTGCGACGGCGCCGCCGATGAGCAGCCCGACGGCGACTGCGTGGTGGGGCGCGGCCTGTGCGCCCGCGCGGGGGTGCTGGACTGCACCCTGGCGGACGAGGCCGGGCGCGCCGGCTGCCGGGGCGAGCCGGGCGAGCCCCAGGTGGAGGTCTGCGACGGCTTGGACAACGACTGCGATGGGCAGGCAGACGAGGCGGCCGCCTTCAACGGGGTCTGCCAGGCCGGGGTGGGCGCGTGCCGCCAAGAGGGGGCTCTGCTGTGCCCCGGGGGCGGCGGCGCGCTGATCTGCGACGCCGTGCCGCTGCCGCCCGCGGCGGTGGATCGCTGCGACGGTGTGGACAACGACTGCGACGGCGGCGTGGACGAGGACTGGCAGGTGGGCCAGCCCTGCCGCGCGGGCGTGGGCGGCTGCGCCACGGCCGGCGCCTGGCGCTGCGGGGACGACGGCGCGCAGTTCTGCGACGCGGTGCCCGGCGCGCCCACGGCCGAGGCCTGCAACGGCGTGGACGACGACTGCGACGGGCGGGTGGACGAGGGCCAGCCGGGCGGCCAGAGCCCCTGCGGGGACTGGATCGCGGCCCACTGCCGCGTCTGGCTGGGCTGGGTGGACAACATCGGCGATCCCAACGGGCTCGGGGCCATCCCCGCCTGGGGCGACTGCCCGGGGGCGGGCCGCTCCATCCGCGGGAACGTGGCCTGCGTGAACTCGGGCGGCAACCAGCGCTTCCAGTCGGTGAGCATCAGCGGTGGCATGGACGACAACGACTGGCTGGCGGTGCGCTTCGAGTGCGACGCGGGGGACGTCGGGCCGTGGATCGATCGCAACTGCCAGGTCGCCCTGGCCTACGGCGACGTGACCTCTCGGGAGGGCCTGCAGCGCCTGGATCCGCGCCAGTGCGGGGCGGTGGCGCCGCGGACGGGGCCCAACCCCCGCTGCGTGCGCTCGGGGGGGGATCGGCTCTTCCACCCGGTGCAGACCCAGGGGCGAGTCAACACCGACGACGCCTTCGGGATCACCTTCTTCTGCGGCGGCGACGACCCCGAGCGGGCGCAGTGGGTGCAGTCCAGCGTCGAGGTGTTCCTGGGCCTGTACAACCGCGACACATGGTTCGACGGCTGCTGGCACAACGAGATCAACAATGACGTCGAGTGGGGGGACTGCGCGCAGAGCTTCCGGGACAACAGCGGGCGCAGCCGCTGCGTCGGCACCGCCGGCGGCCGGGGTTTTGACGGCATCAGCCCCGACTGGGAGGTCAGCCGCTGCGACCAGTTCGGCGTCGCGCTGCGCCGCGCCCGCTGAGGCCGGCGTCCCTGAGCGGGGCCGGCGTGGATCGGCTGGCGGCGCCCGCACGGATCGTGTTTCATCCCAGGGATGGCGCCCGATAACGAGTCCAACCCGCCCAGCGCGCCGGTCTGCCCGGTCTGCGGGTACGTCAACGATCCCGCCGATCGCTACTGCGGCCGGTGCGGGGCCGACGTGAAGAGCGCCAAGAGCACCAGCCCCTCCGAGCTCAGCGGCGTCACCGCCGCCCCCACTGAGACCGGCGAGCTCTTCGACGGCCGCTACCGAATCTTCGAGGAGATCGGCCGGGGGGGCATGGGCATCGTCTACAAGGCCCGCGACGAGCGGCTGGGTCGGGTGGTGGCCGTGAAGGTGCTGCCCGAGCAGTTCGGGGTGGTGCCGGCGGTCATCCAGCGCTTCCACCGCGAGGCGCGGGCCATGGCCAGCCTGGACCACCCCAACGTGGTGCCCGTCTACGACATCGGCCACGTGGACAAGCTGCACTACTTCGCCATGAAGTGGCTGGCGGGCAAGACCATCGCCCAGCAGCTCGAGCTGCACCAGAAGGACGGCACCCGCTTCAGCGCCGCCGAGACCAAGCGCATCATCGCCCAGATCTGCCGCGGCCTGCACCACGCCCACCTGCGCGGGCTGATCCACCGCGACGTGAAGCCCGGCAACGTCATGCTCGGCCCCTTGGGCGAGGTGACGCTGATGGACTTCGGCATCGTGAAGGAGCGCTTCGGCGAGTCCATCACCCACCAGGGCACGGTGTTCGGCACCCCCGAGTACATGGCGCCCGAGCAGGCCCAGGGGCAGGCGCCGCCCAGCCCGGTCACCGACATCTACTCCGTGGGCATCCTGGCCTACGAGATGTTGTCCGGCCGCCCGCCGTTCACGGGGGACACCGCCTTCAACATCGCGCTGCAGCACGTCAAGCAGCGCCCCGCCGCGCTGGTGGGGGTGGTGCCCGACGTGGGCACGGCGCTGGAGCGGGTCATCATGCGGGCCCTGGCGAAGGATCCCCGGGACCGCTTCCCCGACGCCCGGCAGATGGCCGCGGTGCTGGAAGAGCTCGAGGGCATCGATCGCCGCGACACCCCGCGGATCCGCATCAACGCCGCCTTCGACGAGCTGGGCGACGTGGACATGGAGTACGCCAGCGACATCTCGGCCACGGGCTGCTTCATCCGCACCGAGCAGCCGCTGCCCGTGGGCACGCCGGTCACGCTGAAGTTCTCGGTGATGGACCCCGAGCTGTCGGTCATCGAGGGCGCGGGCGAGGTCACCCGGGTGGTCCGCGACGACGGCAACACGGGCATGGGCGTGCGCTTCACCCGCCTGACGCCGGGCGCCCGCGACGCGGTGCTGGCCATCATGCGCCGGCGCGCGCAGGAGTAGCCGAGCCCGGCCATCCTTCGATTTTTTCGCATGAAGTGACTGTTTCAGGTTGATGCGACGCGTTGCGATGGTTGCAACGATGTCTCAACCATCGGGCTCGGTCGGGCCCTGGCGCGCGCCCTCGCACCCGGCGCCCGGTGGCTTGCGACCGCCGATCCCCTTGGCACATCCATTGCGTATCTGGCTGGCCGAATATGGCAACGGGCCCACCCGGGCCCGCACGCCGACGTTCAGAAAGGAAGGCGCGTGGATCCGTCCACCTGGTTGTACCCCTTGGCCGGCGGAGCCCTCATCGGGCTGGCCGCGGCGATGATGATGTTCCTGCACGGCAAGATCGCCGGCATCAGCGGCATCTTTGGAACCCTGATCACCGGCGAGGCGGGCGCGGGTGACCGCGACTGGCGCCTGGCCTTCGTGGGCGGCCTGCTGGTGGGCGGGTTGGTGTGGTTCGCGGTGGATCCCGGGCAGTTCGCCCTGACGGTGGACCGCTCCTACGGGGCCGTGGTGGCGGCGGGGCTGCTGGTGGGCTTCGGCACCCGCATGGGCAACGGCTGCACCAGCGGCCACGGCGTGTGCGGGCTGACCCGCATGAGCCGCCGCAGCGCGGTGGCCACCGCCACCTTCATGGGCACCGGCGCCCTGGCCGTGTTCCTGGTGAACCGCCTGTTCGGGGGGGTGATCTGATGCGCCTGCTCAGCCACTTCGCCGCCGGCGTGATCTTCGCCCTCGGGCTGGCCATCTCGGGCATGACGCGGCCCGACAAGGTCATCGGCTTCCTGGACTTCACGGGGGCCTGGGACCCGTCGCTGATGTTCGTGATGGCGGGCGCCATCGCCGTCAACGTGGCGCTGTTCTACCCGACGATCCGGCGGGCTCGGCCGGTGTTCGCGCCGAAGTTCGGCATCCCCAGCCGCAGCGACATCGACCTGCGGCTGGTGGGCGGGGCCGCGCTCTTCGGCGCGGGGTGGGGCCTGGGCGGCTACTGCCCCGGGCCCGGCCTGGCCTCGGCGAGCACCCTCGCCCCGAAGGGCCTCACCTTCGTGGTCGCCATGATCGCGGGCATGTCCCTCTTCAAGTTCGCCCAACAGGCCTCGATGGGCCGCGCCGCCCGCAAGGCGCAGGGTGCGGTGCAGCGCCTCGGCGCGTGACGCGGCGTCCCGACACCGCGGGGTGACACACTCTCTTGCGGCGGCGGCTCTCCCGCCCACGCTTCACACCTGAGCCAGGAGTCGATCCCATGGAGATCAAGCCCTTCTTCGACCCGCGCACGTTCACCCTGACCTACGTGGTCTACGACGCGCAGACCAGGGACGCGGTGGTCATCGACCCCGTCCTGGACTACGAGCCGGTGGGGTCGAAGGTGTTCACGGAGTCGGCGGACGAGGTGCTGGCGTTCGTCCAGGCCGAGGGTCTGGACTTGAAGTACGTGCTCGAGACCCACGCCCACGCCGATCACCTGTCGGGCTCCCAGTACCTGAAGGAGCGGGTGCCGGGCCTGAAGGTGGCCATCGGCAGCCGCATCAAGGTGGTGCAGGAGACCTTCAAGGCCGTCTTCGGGCTGCCCGACGACTTCGCCACCGACGGCCGCCAGTTCGACACGCTGCTGGAGGACGGGCAGGTGCTCCAGGTGGGCCCGCTGAAGTTCGAGATGATTTTCACCCCTGGCCACACCCCCGCCTGCGGCACCTTCAAGATCGACGACAAGATCTTCACCGGTGACCTGCTGTTCATGCCCGACCAGGGCACGGGGCGCTGTGACTTCCCCGCGGGGAGCGCGCAGGACATGTACCGCTCCATCAAGGAGCGCATCTACACGCTGCCCGACGCCACCGAGGTCTACACCGGGCACGACTACCAGCCGGGCGGGCGCGAGGTGCAGTGGAAGAGCACCGTGGCCGAGCAGAAGGCGAAGAACGTGCAGCTCGACGGGGCCAAGACCTACGACGACTTCGTGGCTGCCCGCACCGCCCGCGACGCCACCCTGAGCGCGCCGCGGCTGCTGTTCCAGAGCGTGCAGGTGAACATCGACGCCGGGCACCTGCCCGCCAGCGGCTACCTGAAGGTGCCGGTGAACGTGTTCAAGCCCGCGCCCACGAACCTCGAGATCGCGGCCATCTGAGCCCGATGATCCACACCCGCCCATCGCGCAGCGCCACTGTGGTAGACCCAGAGAACAACGGGGACACGATGGGCGAGGAAGGCATGTCGGCCAACCAGCGAGAGCGCGACACCTCGGAGGTGCGCAGCCGCCCCCACCACACGGTCACGCGCTGGCACGAGATGGTCACCGTCTCGCCGGTGATGCACGAGCTGTTCGAGCTGGTGCGGCGGGTGTCGCGGACCACGGCCTCGGTGCTCATTCGCGGTGAGTCGGGCACCGGCAAGGAGCTGGTGGCCCACGCGATCCATCAGCTCAGCGATCGCGCCAGCGGGCCGTTCCGCGCCGTGAACTGCGCGACCTTCACCCCCGAGCTGCTGGCCAGCGAGTTGTTCGGCCACGTGCGCGGCGCCTTCACGGGCGCGGTCCGCGACCGCCGCGGCCTGTTCGAGCTGGCGGACGGCGGCACGCTGTTCCTCGACGAGATCGCCGAGATCCCCCTGCCCATCCAGGCCCAGCTCCTGCGGGTGCTGCAGGAGAAGACGTTCGTGCCCGTGGGCGGCACCGAGCCGGTGCACGTGGACGTGCGCATCGTGGCGGCCACCCACAAGTCGCTGCGGCGTGAGGTGGAGCGGCGGCGGTTCCGGGCCGATCTGATGTACCGCATCCGCGTGGTGCCGCTGTTCCTGCCGCCCTTGCGCTCGCGCCCCGGCGACGTGGAGGCGCTGATCTGGCACTTCATCGACGAGCTGAACGAGGCCTACGGGCGCCGGGTGGACGGGATATCGGATCAGGCGCTGAAGGCCATGCTGGCCCACGACTGGCCCGGCAACGTGCGCGAGCTGCACAACGTGCTGGAGTACGCCTTCGCCGTGGGGCAGGGCGGCACGATCCACATCTGCGATCTGACGCCCGAGCTGCGGGGCGAGGGCCCGGTGCAGGGGCTGGACGCCCGGCCCATGACCGCCCTGGACCTGGAGCGCAAGCGCATCCTGGACGCCCTGAGCCAGGCCAACGGGCGCAAGGGCCAGGCCGCCGAGATGCTGGGGCTGTCGCGCTCGACCCTGTGGCGCAAGATGCGCGAGCACCAGCTGAGCTGAGCGCGCGGTTGAGCGCGGCCGGGCGGGGGTGCATGCTCCGCCCATGCACATCGAACCGCTCTTCGAGCAGCTGTGGCGCGACTACGCGGCGGTGACCCCGTCGGCGGCGCGCATCCAGGCCCTGCTGGCCGCCCGCGGCGAGCCGGTGACCAACGATCACATCGCCCTGCGCACCTTCGACGTGGCCGGAATCGACCTGGACACGCTGGCCCGGCCCTTCCTGGACCTGGGTTACGTGGCCACCGGCGAGTACGCCTTCCCGGTGAAGAGGCTGCAGGCCCGCAGCTACAGCCACCCCGCCGGGCACCCGCGGGTGTTCATCTCGCAGCTCGTCACCGCCGAGTTCAGCGACCGGGTGCAGCGCGCGGCCCGGGGCTTCGCCGCGCAGGTGGGCCCGAACCCGCTCACGGGCCAGCGGTGGGATCCGCCCGCCCACGCGGTGTACGAGGCCCTGCGGCAGGAGTCCGAGTACGCGGCCTGGCTGGCGGCCTTCGGCATCCGCGCCAACCACTTCACGGTGGCGGTCCACGCGTTGAAGACCTTCGACGGGCTCGAGGCGCTGAACGACTGGCTGCTGCACGAAGGCTTCGGGCTGAACGACCGCGGGGGCCTGATCAAGGGGGGCCCCGGGGTGTGCCTGGCCCAGTCCAGCACCTGGGCCGATCGCGTCCAGTGGGCCTTCGCCGACAAGATCGCCGAGGTGCCGAGCTGCTACTACGAGTTCGCGCAGCGCTTCCCCGGGCCCGACGGGGCGCTGTACGACGGGTTCGTCACCGACTCCGCCGATCGGATCTTCGAGTCCACCGACCACCGCGCGCCGTCATGATGGAGCGATGACGGGGCGGTGAGGGGCCGCTGACACCCGCCGTCGCCGGGTTTGCGAGACTGGGGCCACCTTGAAAGGGAGGTCCCCATGCCCTCGCGTCTGCCCACGCTGCCGTCCATCGCCCTGCTGCTCGCCGCCGCCACGCTGACCGCCTGCGGGGCGGCCCACCGGCCCTCGGCGCCCACCATGAAGCCCCTGGCCCTGGCGCAGCCCGCCCAGCCCAAGGTGCTGGAAGAAAACCACTTTCAGCGCGACAAGGTGGGCACGGTGAGCGAGGGGGCCATCCGCGAGATCCTGGCTGCGCCGGTGTTCCTGGAGGCGAAGGCGCGGCTGGGCATCGTGCCGGTGGAGACGGGCTACGAGCTGGACAAGGACGTGCCGCTGACCGAGGTGACCGGGCAGCTCGCCGAGCGCCTGACGGACGCCGGCTTCTTCGAGGTGGCCAGCGAGGTCACCACCGACTGGCCGGGCACCCGCAGCGTGGCCGGCCTGCGCGAGATCGCCACCCGCTACCGGGCCGAGTACCTGCTGCTGTACCGCCACCGCTTCGTGGACTGGCAGAACGTGAACGGCTGGGGCGTGAGCTGGCTGGCGGTGCTGCCCATCCTGTTTGCGCCTCACAACACGGTGGAGGTGTCGGGCGTGCTCGAGGCCACTCTGTTCGACGTGAAGACGGGCACGCTGCTGTTCACCGTGTACGAGCGGGTGGGCGACGAGCGGAAGCAGAACATCTGGCACCCCGCCCGCAAGCTGCGGCACTTCAAGCGCGACCTGCTGAAGCAGGCCACCGAGAAGCTGGCGGCGAAGGTGGACGGGCGCCTGCGGCTGCTGGTGGCGGCTCGGCCGGAGCCGAGCGATCAGGCCCTGGCGCAGGCGCCGGTGTCGGCCCCGGCCCAGGCAGCGCCCGAGCCCGTGGCGGGCCCTACGGCGCTGGCGGAGGCCCGCTGAGCTGCCGCTGGTGCTGGCAGCCCGGCTCGAAGCCCGCCTTGCAGGCGCGCTCGAAGGCCTTGAAGGCGGCCTGGGGGTTGGCCGGCACACCCATGCTGGGCACGGGCCGCAGCGCCAGGATGCCGAGCTGGTCGCAGCCCTGCCCGTCGCCCCCGTCGCAGGCGGTGCTGAGCGCCTTGAAGGCCACGCCGGGATCCGCCGGGCCCCCCTGGCCCTGCAGGGCCATGACCCCCAGCCGGGTGCAGCCGGTGAGGCTCCCGCCGTCGCAGGCCCGGCGGAACAGCCGGCGGGCCTCGGCCTGGGCCTTCGGCTCGCCGGCCGCCTGGGTCATGAGCACGCCGCCCAGGTGGTTGCACCCCTCGACGGTGCCCCGGTTGCAGGCCAGCTCGTAGTAAAAGCCCGCGTCCTTGGGGTTGGCCGAGATGCCTTCGCCGAACTCGTAGATGACCCCCAGGTTGTGACAGGCCTCGCCCGTGCCCGCGTCGCAGGCGCCCACCAGCACCCGCCGCCAGTTCTCGCAGGCGGTGGCATCGGCGCCGTTGTCGCAGCGGGTCTGCCAGAAGGCCGGATCCGCGCCGGGGTGTTCGATGAGCTGGGGCCGGATGGCCACGAAGGCGCCGGTCCACAGGACCACGTGGGCCACCCGGTGGCTGAGGCCGCCGCCGGCGTAGATGGCCGCCGGGCCCGTGGGGCGCGGGCGATCGGCGGGTCGCACCAGGCGCACCAGCCGCTCGGTCCAGGCGCGCACCGGGATGCCGCCGAACACCCGGTCGATCCAGCGCACCATCAGGTTCATCAGCGGCACCTGGAGCACCTTGTCGAAGAAGGCCACCGTCAGGCCCGGATCCTCCCCGAGGGCGGGCCGCTCCATGCCGCGCAGCAGGATGTACAGCCCCATGACGCCCACGCTGTAGAGGACCCCGAAGGCGATCTTCCCGCCGTCGGTGTAGGGGCTGGAGACCGGATCGGTGACCAGCAGCGTCATGCCCAGGAACACGGCGATGGGGATGGCGGTGTCGACGAACAGCCAGGTGCCCGTGATCGCGTACCACAGCAGGCCCAGCAGCACCGCCGAGACGGCGGCGGAGGCGGTCACCAGGCCCACCGCGAAGAAGAGCTGGACGACCACGCCCGCCAGGAACATCTGCTCGAACGCGAAGGGGCCGTAGCCGAGCGTCACCGAGATCTCGGGGCCCCAGGTGTGGTGCACCTGCTGGGTGACGATCAACCCCAGCGCGGCCACGGTCAGACCGATGGCCGATGGGTTGAAGATGTGGACCGACTTCCCCTCGCGCTCCCACTTCACGTACTCGCGGGCCAGGTAGGCCAGCGCGATCATGCCGAGCTGCAGGGCGAACCAGTCGTCCTTGAACCACAAGAACAGGTTGGTGCTGCCCACGATGTTCCAGTGGCCGAAGCTCATGCGGAAGTTGCCGTAGCGCTTCCACGAGAGGCCCACGTCCACCAGGTACGCGAAGAACACCTGGGCGATGATCAGCGGGACCTGCGCGTAGACGTTCTCCCAGTACCAGCCCCAGTAGGCGAACACCGACGAGTGCATGACGATCTGCACCAGGTGCGGCTTGCGGGGCATGAACTGCATGCCCAGCGTCTGCCCGCGCCGGCGGGCGCCGAGGGCCAGGGCGCCGAGCCAGACCGCGAAGCCCAGCCAGGTGCCGGCGATGGCCCAGAACAGGCCGGGCGTGGCCTGGACCCGGGGCAGGGCCAGGAAGCCGCCGTAGATGCCGAAGAAGCCGAGCAGCACCAGGCGCTGCACGGCGGGGGGGATGGGGCGCTGGGCGTCAGCCATCGGAGTCGGGCTCCGGGGGGAGAGGAGGGCGCAGC
The DNA here is from genome assembly GCA_020633555.1 of Myxococcales bacterium. Lineage (GTDB taxonomy): Bacteria > Myxococcota_A > Bradymonadia > UBA7976 > UBA1532 > JACKDL01. The sequence continues at coordinate 90,167 of JACKDL010000020.1, forward strand.
GTATCAGCCTGCGCGGTTCAATCGCAGAGATCGGCCTTCACGCAGCGGCTGTTCTGGGGGAAGGCGTCGATCTGCAGGCAGATCTGCCCGTTGGGGCAGTCGCCGCCCTCACCGCAGACGGCGCCCACGCACTCGTTGGGCGTCAGCCGCTGGCCGTCGGGGCAGGTGATCTCCCAGTTCAGGCAGATGTTCTCGGACAGGGCGGCGCAGGGGTCGCGGCGCGTGAAGCCGTCGCCCGACACCGAGCAGGCGTCGCCCACGTCCTTGCAGCCGGCCAGGCCCAGCAGGGCCACGGCGGCGATCATCAGCATGGGCTTCATCCGTCGATCCTCCGCACCAGACCCGAGTGCAGCGCGTCGAGCAGCTTGGGCTCGGTGAACTTGATGACCATCTCGCCGCCGGTGGGGCGGCGCGCCACCAGCAGGCGGCTGAAGTCGCCAGCGGGGCCGGGATCGATCTGGAAGACCACCCAGGGGCCGTCCACCTCGGGGCGCACCCCGCGGACCTCGAAGCGCATGCCCTCGGTGAAGCCGGCCATCTCGGGGGCGCCGCCCTCGTGGCGGCGGGCGTGGGCCGCCAGCTCGGCCTGCCAGGCCTTCTGGCGGGCGGCCACCCGGTCCTGGTCGATCTGGCGGGCCACCCGGCGCTCCTCGGCGTGGTTGATCTTGCCGGTGGGCACCTCGGCGTAGACGTCGGCGGGCTCGTAGGCGGGCACCTTGGCGGGCGCCCCCGCGCCGGGCGGCGGGGCCGCGGCGGTGGCGTCTTCGAGCATCTGGTCGAGCAGCGACTTCCCGCTCATGGCGGCTCCTTGCAGGCTGGGCGAGGGCATTGTGCCGCCGCCCGCGGCGGGGCACAAACGCAGCCCCCACGAAACCTGCAAGCGCCAGGGGAGTTCCCATGCCCATGCCGCGCCCCTGGAGCCCCCGTTGAGCCCGCCGCCCGATCCCCGCCCGGGCGACGCCAAGGGCCTGCGCGCCGCGCTGGGGGTGTTCCAGTACGGCGGGCGGGCCCTGGGGCTGGTGTGGCAGACCAGCCGGCTGCTCACCCTGCTGTTGGCGGGGCTGACCTTGCTGGCGGGCGCGCTGCCCGCGGCGGTGGCCTACGCCGGCAAGCTCATCGTGGACGCGGTGGTGGCCCACGACGAGGGCGCGGCGCTCACCTGGATCGCCGTCGAGGCCGGGCTGGTGGTGGCGGTGGCGGCCGCCCGCCGCGGGCTGATGGTGTGCGAGTCGCTGCTGCGGGCGCGGCTGGGTCACCGGGTCAACGTGCTCATCCTCGAGAAGGCGCTGACCCTGGGGCTGCCGGACTTCGAAGACTCGGAGCTGTACGACACGCTGACCCGGGCCCGGCGCCAGGCCAGCCGGCGGCCGCTGAGCCTGGTGACCCGCACCTTCGGGTTGATCCAGAACGCGGTGAGCATCGTGGGCTACTCGGGGCTGCTGCTGGCCTTCAGCCCGTGGGCGGTGTTGATCCTGGCGGCGGCCAGCGTGCCCGCCTTCCTGGCCGAGGCGAAGTTCGCCAGCTCGGCCTTCCGGCTGTTCTCGTGGCAGGCGCCCGAGACCCGCCAGCAGACCTACATCGAGACGCTGCTCGCCCGCGAAGACAACGTGAAGGAGGTGCAGCTCTTCGGCTTGGGGCCGCGGATGCTGGCGCGCTACAAGGCCATCTTCCACGACCTGTACGCCGACGACCGCGCCCTGACCCTGCGGCGTGGCCTGTGGGGGTTCCTGCTGGGGCTGCTGGGCACGGCGGCCTTCTACGGCACGTACGCCTGGGTGGCGCTGGCGGCGGTGGCGGGGCGCATCGGGCTGGGCGACATGACCATGTACCTGCTGGTGTTCCGGCAGGGGCAAGGGGCCTTCAGCGCCATCCTCCAGGCCATCGGGGGGATGTACGAAGACAACCTTTATCTCACTGATCTGTATGCGTTTCTCGATCGCCCGCCCCGCTCGGGTGACGGCGGCCAGACCGCGGGGCCCCGGCCCGGCGACGGGGTGCGCTTCGAGGGCGTGAGCTTCAGCTACCCGGGCGCCAAGACGCCGGCGCTGCAGGGCGTGGACCTGCACCTGCGGCCCGGGCAGAAGCTGGCGCTGGTGGGCGAGAACGGCTCGGGGAAGACCACGCTGATCAAGCTGCTGACCCGCCTGTACCGCCCCAGCGCGGGGCGCATCACCCTGGACGGGCTGGACCTGAACGCGTGGGATGAGGCCACCCTGCGGCGGCGCATGGGGGTCATCTTCCAGGACTTCGTGCGCTACCAGTTCAAGGTGGGCGAGAACATCGGCGTGGGCGACGACGCGCGCTTCGAGGACGAGGCGGGCTGGCGCGAGGCGGCGGGCAAGGGGTTGGCCCACGAGTTCATCGCGGCGCTGCCGGCGGGCTACGGCACGCAGCTCGGGCGCTGGTTCAAGGACGGCCGCGAGCTGTCGGGCGGGCAGTGGCAGAAGATCGCCCTGTCGCGGGCCTTCATGCGCGGCACGGCGGATCTGGTGGTGCTGGACGAGCCCACCGCCGCCATCGACGCCGAGGCCGAGGCCAAGGTCTTCGCCCACTTCCGCGAGGCCACCGCAGACCAGATGGCGATCCTGATCTCGCACCGCTTCAGCACCGTACGCATGGCCGACACCATCGCCGTGCTGGATCGCGGGCGGATCATCGAGTTCGGCAGCCACGAGGATCTGATGGCCGTGCAGGGCACGTACGCTAGGCTGTTCACCCTGCAGGCGGCGGGCTACCAGTAGAGGCGCGCCGCGCAATCGGGCGCACGTCAGGGCGGTGCGGCCTTGACGGTGCGCGCGCTGCGGCGCCCACTGCGGCCATGCAGAGCACACGCTACCGCGCCGCGCTGGTGTTGACCCCTGCGGGGGCGCACCGGGATTGGGCGCTGACCGTACAGGGGGACCGGATCACGGCCCTGGGCCCCGCGGGCGCCGCGGTACCCGGCGACGTGGATCTGGGCGACGTGGCGCTGATCCCCGGCCTGGTGGACGCCCACAGCCACGCCTTCCAGCGGGCGCTGCGGGGGCGCACGCAGCACCTGGACGCCGCGCGGCCGGACGCCGACTTCTGGACCTGGCGCGAGGCCATGTATCGGGTGGCGCTGCGGCTGGATCCCGACGAAGTGGAGGCCCTGGCCCGGCTGACCTTCCTGGAGCTGGTGGAGGCCGGGGTGACGGCGGTGGGTGAGTTTCACTACCTGCACCACCAGCCCGACGGGCGGCCGTACGCCGATCCCAACGAGCTGGCGCACCGGGTGATCCGCGCGGCGCAGGCGGTGGGGCTGCGCATCGCGCTGCTGCGGGTGCTGTATCACCGCGGGGGGTATCAGCGGCCGGCGGGCGACGCGCAGCGGCGGTTCGTGGAAAGCGACGTGGACACCGCGCTGGCTCGGGTGGAGGCGCTGGCGGCGGCCTGGGCGGGCACCCGGGGCGTGTCGGTGGGCCTGGCGCCCCACTCGGTGCGGGCGGTGCCGGGCGAGTGGCTGGCGGCGGCGGGGGCCCACGCCCGCGCCACCGGGCGGGTGCTGCACGTGCACGCCTGTGAGCAGCCCGCCGAGCTGGCCGAGTGCAGGGCCGAGCATGGCGCCGAGCCCGTGGCCGTGCTGGAGTCGCTGGGGGCGCTGGGGCCCAGGACCACCCTGGTGCACGCCACCTGGCTGGAGGATGGGGCCGCGGGGCGCATCGCGGCGGCGGACGCCCTGGTGTGCGCCTGCGCCACCACCGAGCGGGACCTGGGCGACGGCTTCCTGCCCGCCGACGACCTGCTGGGGCGCGGGGTGCGCCTGTGCCGGGGCAGCGACAGCCACGTGCGCATCGACCCGTGGGAAGACCTGCGGATCATCGAGTACCACGAGCGGCTGCAGCGGGTGCGGCGCAACGTGCTGGCGGCCCACCACCCGCGCTGGGGGGGCGCGGCGGACGGCGATCGGCACACGGCGGCGGTGCTGTGGCCCATCGCCGCGCAGCACGGGGCGCAGGCCCTGGGGCTGGCGGGCGGGGCGCTCGCCGTGGGCGCGCCGGCCGACTTCGTGAGCCTGGATCTGAGCGAGCCCACCCTGGCGGGCGCGCAGGCCGACACCCTGCTGGCCGAGCTGGTGTTCAGCGCCGACGCCCGGGCCGTGCGCGACGTGTTCGTGGGCGGGCGCCGGGTGGTGACGGGCGGGCGGCACCCCCAACGGGCGGCCATCGTGGCCGCGGCCCGGCGGGTGATGGCGGCGCTGTAAGGGTCTGAATCAAAAGCGGTTCTCACTTTGTCGCCCAGTTTGACGCGACAGGCGCGGCGGCCCGCCGATGGAGAGGGGTACGGACCCAGGACTCCGGAGGGACGCCATGAACGGTTGTGTGGGACTCAGCGGCGAGCTGGACGGCGAGGGCGCGCTGCGCCGGGTGGTGCGGCAGCTCTGCGCGCCCCTGAACGATCACTGGCGGCAGGCGGCCGCCGAGGCCTTCGTCGCGGCGGGGGGCCCGCCGCCGGGCCCGGCGCCCGCCGACCAGTTCTTCACCCTGTGGGCCGCCTGTGACTTCGCGCCCCAGGGGCACCCGCTGGCCCGGGTGGTGGCCAACGGGCTGGCGGATCGGCTGCCCCCGGCTCAGCGGGCGGCCCTGGCGGCGCTGGCGGTGAGCCCGCCACGGCTGCTGTGGGCCCGGCGGGTGGGGGAGGGGCGGATCCTGGTGGACGCCCTGAGCGGCCAGCACTGGCCCACGGCGCTGGCGGCGCTTGTGCCCGACGGCGGGGCCGCCCTGACCCGGCTGCTGTGGCGCCCGGGCATCCCGCGGCAGATCGGCCCCTTCCATGTGCTGGGTGCGGGCGCTCCGGCCGAGGCGGCGCGGGCGGCGCTGCGGCAGGGGGCGGGCCCGCGGCCCTGGCGGGCGCCGGTGGCCACCTGGCGGCGGCTGGCGCCGGCGCTGTACGCGGCCCACAAGGCCCACGCGCCGGTGGTGTACGGCGACGCGCGGCTGCGGCCGTGGGCGGTGGCGGCGTGAGCGCTTGTGTCGGGCGGGCCGCTCTTGGAAGGTAGGGGCCTTCAACCCCTGGGGGCGGCGATGAACGAGCTGGATCAGAGCGGCAGGCGGGTGCTGGTGACGGGCGGATCGGGCGACATCGGGCGGGCGCTGTGCGCCGCCTTCGCCGCCCGCGGCGCGCGGGTGGCCTTCACCTGGTTCACCAACCACGAGGGCTGCGAGGCCACCCGGCAGGCGGTGCTTGCGGCGGGCGGGCCCGAGCCGGTGGCCATCCGGGCCAACCTGCGCAGCAAGGGGGGCGCGGCCGAGGTGGCCGAGCAGGCGCTGGCGGCCCTGGGGGCGGTGGACGTGTTCTTCAACAACGCCGCCAGCGGCGTGCTGAAGCCGGCGCCCGAGCTCACCGCCAAGCACTGGGACTGGACCATGGACATCAACGCCAAGGCCTTCCTGGAGCTGACCAACGCCCTGGCGCCCACCATGCCCGCAGGCGGGCGGATCATGGCCCTGACCAGCGCCGGGGCCACCCGGGCCATCGAGAACTACGCGGTCATCGGCGCCAGCAAGGCGGCCACCGAGGCGCTGGTGCGCCACTTCGCGCAGGCGCTGGGGCCGCGGGGCATCACGGTGAACGCCGTGTGCCCCGGCGTGGTGGACACCGGCGCGCTGACCCACTTCCCCAACCGCGAGCAGCTCCTGGAGGTGGCGCGCTACCGCACCCCCAACGGGCGCATCGCGACGCCAGCGGACGTGGCCGACGTGGCGGTGCTGCTGGCCAGCCCGCTGGCGCAGATGATCCAGGGGCAGACGGTGGTGGTGGACGGCGGCTACGGGGTGCTGGCGTGAGGCGCGCGGCCCTGGCGGGCTTGCTGCTGGCCGGGGCGCCGCTGGCCGGGGTCTGGGGCCACGGCATCAACGGGCACGTGCACGTCACCGGGTGGGCTGCCGAGGCGCAGCCCGCCGGCAGCGCGCTGGCGGCCCTGTTCGCCGATCCGCTGCTGAAGAACACCGTGCTCATCGCCGCGGCCTTCCCCGACTCGGGCTACGCGGTGGATCACCCCTACGGCGAGGCGGCCCACTGGGAGCCCTTCACCGAGGCCCACGTGGCGTTCGTGCGGGACACCTACGGGCCCGACTACGCCTCGGTGGAGGCGCAGCAGCAGGTGGCGTTCTTGATCGGCACCGCCTGCCACGGGCTGCAGGACGAGCTGTTCGACTCGCTGTTCCTGCTGCAGATCCGCGAGAAGGACGGGCGCGGGCAGGAGGAGGCGGATCCGGGCACCGACGCCTTCCTGCAGGTGGACGGGCACCTGCGCTTCTTCCCCGAGGTGTGGCTGCCCGCCGAGGCGCTGGTGCAGGTGTTCGCCGCCCGCGGCATCGAGGTGTCCACCAACACCATGGAGCGGGGGCTGCGGCTGGTGTCGTCGGTGGTGATCAACGGCCGCGAACACACGGCGCCCATCCACGACGCGCAGTACCGGCCGCTGCTGCCCTGGGCGTCCACGCACTACGTGGATCCCACCGTGCCGGGCAGCATCGCCGCCGAGATCCCCGCCACGGCGGCCTACCAGCGGGCCCTGTGGGCGCGGCTGCACGGCGAGTTCCCGGTGGCGGATCTGGTGGTGCACGGCTGGCCCGGCGCCCGGCGGCTGCGCAGTGTGCGCGCCGACACGGTGGATAGCTGGATCAGCCTGGTGTTCGGCGCCGGGGTCACCAAGGGCTCGCTGAACGACGCCACCGTGCGGCTGTTGGACCCGCAGGGGGCGCCCGTGCCGGTGACGGTGCAGGGCACCCGCTGGGGCGGCTCGCCCACCGACAGCTCGCGGCTGGTGATCCTGCGGCCCACGGTGGACCTGCTGCCCGACACCACCTACACGGTGCGGCTGGAGCCGGGGGTCACCCTCATCGACGGGACCACGCTGGAGGTGCCCTGGGAGACGACCTTCCAGACCCCCTGCGCCGATCCCGAGGCGGCCGGGTGCGCCGACGAGGCGCCGCCCGCGTTCCCCCCGCCACCCCCGCCTGATGCGGGGGTCGAGGTGGATCAGGGGGCGCCCGACGGGGCGCTGCCCGACGCCGGCCCGACGGACGCCGGGTCGCCGGACGCGGGCCGGCCGGACGCCGCGGCTGCGGATGGGTCGCTGGCGGATCTCGGGGGGGTCACCGACGGCGGCGCCGACGCGGCGGCGCCGGTGGCCGGCGTGGGCGGCGGCGCCGACGGCTGCGCCAGCACGGGCGGGCCCTCGGGCGGGTTCGGGTGGGCGGCGCTGCTGCTGGCCGGCCTCAGCGGCCGGCGGCGTCGGCGAGCTCGCGGAGCACCCGGCCGGCCACGCTGAGCTGCCCGTCCCAGAGCTGCAGGCGGGTGCCGGCGCCCGCCCAGTACAGCGGATCGGTGCGCAGGTTGCCCTGCTGGAAGTCCACCCACGGGCGGCCGCCGGGGCCCGCCACGGCGGCATAGAGCCGCGTGGTGCGCTGGCAGCCCTGCAGGTAGAAAAGCCCCAGGTTGCGGGCCAGGGTCACCTCGTCGAGCTGCCGGGCGCGGGCCAGGGCGAAGATGGCCCGCAGCCACGCGGCGTCGGCGTCGGCCAGCTCCACACAGCCCAGGCCGGCCGTATCGCTGGCCACCGGGCGGTCGAAGGTGAGCGGGAAGGCGGGGCGCCAGGCGTGGGTCAGGAACACCTTCTCGCCGCGGCCGGGGGCCCCGTCCACGCCCGTGCGCAGGGCGTGCAGGAACAGGTCCAGCGCCACCAGGCGCACCCCGTACAGATCGTCGAACCGCCCCAGGGCGGCGCCCACGCGCTGTACGTCGCTGGCCAGCGTGGCGTGCAGCCAGTCGCTGTCGCCGTCATCGGTGAAGCCCAGGGCCCCGGCGCACGAGGCCCCGGCGTCGGCGGCCCGGGCGCACAGGCTGTTCAGCAGGCCCTGCCAGGCGCTCGGGGTGGGGGGGCCGTCCACAAGGGTCCGCGCCAGGTGCTCGGGCGGGGGCGCACGCAGCTCGGCCACGGGGGCCTCGACCTCGGCGGCGGCGGCCAGGGCGCGGTCCACGGCGTCCAGGCTGGCAGCGCGCCAGCCCTCGAAGTCCAGGGGATCGGCGCCGGGCGTGGGATCGGCGGTCAGCCGCAGGTGCACGGCCAGGCCGCGGGCCTCGGCCTGGGCGAAGGCGGCCCCCAGGGCCTCGCGGCCGGCGTCGTCGGTCCAAGGCCCGGGGCCGATCTCGACCACCACGGTGTTCGCGCCCACGTCGGCCAGGGCGTCCACGTAGCCGGCGAAGGCCTCGGGGCCGAAGTGGGGCAGGAGCGAGCCGGCCGAGAACACCAGATCGGCGCCCACGCTGAGGGTGCGGCCCGGCTCGGCGTCCGCGAAGGTGCGGGCCAGCCAGCCTGCCCGCGCCAGGGTGTTGCGCAGGAAGTGCAGGCGGTCGGCCTCGAGCTCGGGGGCGTCGGCCAGCCAGGGCAGGGCGTCGGCCCCGTCCTCGGTGGCGGGCAGGGCGGGGTAGCCGGCGGGCTCCGGATCCAGGCCCAGATCGGCGGGGTCGATGGGCTCGAAGGGCTCGAAGGGCGCGGCGTCGGGCACGGGCGGCAGGGCGTCGGCCACCGGATCCGGGCCTTGGTCACGCTGGATCTGATGGAAGGGGCTGGGATCGGGCGGCGCGTCGGCGCAGCCCCCCAGGCCGGTGAGCAGCCCGGGGAGCAACAGCGCAGGCAGCAGCAGGGGGCGGCGCACCGTATGTGCCATGGGGGCCTCCGCAGCGGGACGTGGCGAGACTGTACGGCATGAGCGCCCGGCGGTGATATGTCAGGGGGTCCGGGCGGCCAACGAGGCGCGGCCGAGGAGGCGAGCATGGGGTGGGTGAAGACGCTGGGGTTGGGCCTGGGGCTCGGGGTGGGGCTGGGGGGCTGCGGGGCGAGCTTCCAGACGGCTGAGTGCCAGCGCACCTACGACGACTGCGCCAGCGCTTGCGCCGACGAGTGCGAGGACCGGGGCGCCCCCTCGGAGAACACGTCGCCCGAGCGCGTGAACACCTGGACCCTGGGGTGCAGCGCCTGCGAGGACCGCTGCAGGAGCCAGGCGCGATCCTGCGAGGAGCGCGCCGCGCGGCGGGTGCTGCCGTGAGCCGGCGGGCGGCCGTTCAGCGGGCGCTGGCCGAGCTGCCCGGGGTGGCGCGGGCGCTGGCGCGGCGGTCGCCCTGGCTGCTCCCGCACCTGCTGGGGGGGCCCGCCGGCCTGGTGCGGGCCCAGGCGCGGCGCCACCCGCGGCGGCTGGCGCTGGTGGGGCCCGAGGGGCGCTGGACCTGGCGCGAGCTGGATCGCGCGGTGGACTGCGTGGCGCGGTTCTGGGCGGCCCGGGGCGTGGCGCCGGGGCAGGCGGTGGCCATCCTCACCGGCAACCGGGCCGAGGTGCTGCTGCACCCGCTGGCGCTGGCCCGGCTGGGGGCACAGGCGGCGCTGGTGAACCCGGCGTTGAGTGGCGACGGCCTGGCCCACGTGCTCGGCGCCGCGCCGGTGCGGGCCATCCTGGTGGATCGGGCCCACGGGCCCAACCTGGCCAGCCTGGGGGCCCGCGCGAAGGCCCTGGCGCCGCTGGGCGCCTGGTGCTGCGACGGCGAGGTCGAGGGGGCGCCCGATCTGCGGCCGCTGCTGGCGCGCACCCCCGACCGGCCCGTACAGGCGCCGCTGCTGCGGCTGGATGCGCCCTTCCTGTACCTGTTCACCAGCGGCACCACCGGGCTGCCCAAGGCCGCGCCCATCACCTACCGCCGGCTGCTCTTGCCGGGGGTGGCGTTCCAGAGCTTCGCCGTGCGGGCCCGGCCCGAGGACGTCATCTTCACGCCGCTGCCGCTGTACCACGCCTCGGCGTGGATCGTGGGCTTCGCCACGGCCATGGTGGCGGGCTGCGGCTTCGGCTGGGCGGCACGCTTCAGCGCGTCGAGCTACTGGGCCGACGCGGCGGCCGTGGGGGCCACCGTCGGGCTGTACGTGGGCGAGGTGTGCCGCTACCTGGTGGCCCAGCCGGCCCGGGCCGACGACGCGGCCCACGGGATCCACACCTTCGTGGGCAACGGCCTGCGGGCCGAGGTGTGGCCCGCCTTCCAGGCCCGGTTCGGCGGGCCGCGGATCATCGAGTTCTACGGGGCCACCGAGGGCAACGCGCTGCTCATCAACCGCAACGGCAAGGTGGGGAGCTGTGGGCGGCCCGTGCTGCTGGGGCCCCTGGACGGCCTGCGGCTGGTGCGGCACGACGTGGACGCCGAGGCCCCCGCCCGCGACGGGGCCGGGCGGCTCATCCCGTGCGCCGACGGCGAGGCGGGCGAGCTCATCGGGCGCATCGGTCGGCTGCCCAGCGAGCGGTTCGACGGCTACCTGGATCCGCAGGCCACCGCGGCGAAGATCCTGCGGGACGGCTTCGCCGAGGGCGACGCCTGGTTCCGCACCGGCGACCTGCTGCGGCGGGATGCCGACGGCGACTACTTCTTCGTGGACCGGGTGGGCGACACCTTCCGCTGGAAGGGCGAGAACGTGAGCACCCAGGCGGTGGCGCAGGCCCTGGCGGGCGCCGGCGGGGTCGAGGCCCTGGCGGTGTACGGGGTGGCGGTGCCCGGCCAGGAGGGGCGGGCCGGCATGGCGGCGGTGGTGGCGCAAGCCTTTGATCCGCAAGCGTTCTTCGCGGCGGCGACCGGGGCGCTGCCGCCGGCGGCGCGGCCGGCTTTCGTGCGCGTGGTGCCGGCGTTGCCCACCACCTCGACCATGAAGTTCCAGACCGTCGCCCTGAAGCGGCAGGGCTACACCGACTGCGGGGACGACCCGGTGTTCGTGCGCGACGACGAGGCGGGCACCTACGCGCCCCTGACCCCGCTGGCGCTGGGCGCGGTGACGGCGGGGAGCTTGCGGCTGTAGCTCGATCTCACTCCGGGCTCAGGCCCGGCGCAGGTACACGGCGTCGCGGCGCCACAGGTGCCGGATGAAGCCGCGCACCGCGTCGGCGGGCAGGCCCTGGGCCAGGGCGGCCACCGGGGTCTGGCCGTCGAGGCGCCGGTACACCTCGGCCTGCAGGGGGTCGCGGGGGTCATACGGCATGGGCGGGTGGCGGGGCGCTGGCGGGAAGCGCGGCCCCGGGATCAGCGGGTCGAGCGCGGCGTCGCCCAGGTCGAGCGCCCACGCGCCCGGCCGGTCGGGGCGGCACACCAGGAAGCAGTGGTCGGTGGGCGTGGTCAGGCCCGCCATGGCCCGCCACTGGGCCGGCGGATCAAGCGCCGCCAGCGCGCCGTGCATGGGGTGGCCCGGCGCGTAGAGCCCGTCGGCGTGGTAGTGCCGGTTGTCGAACCAGCCCTGGAAGGTCAGGCCGGCCCGGGCCACCAGTTCCAGCACGCCATCGGTGTCGTAGGTGGCCTCGCGGGCGGGCAGCCAGGCGTCCACCAGGTGGGCGTCGGGGCCCCAGATGGGGGCGGTGGCCGCCAGCCAGCCGCGCACGGGGTGGTGCGGGGCCAGCCCCTCCAGGGCCGCGCGGGCCAGAGCGATGCCCGCGGCGTTTTGGCGGGCGCCGACGGCGCGCAGGGTCTGCTGCACCAGGTGGACCCCCAGCCGGGCGTGCCGCCCGTACACCGCGGCCACGATGACCCCGTGGGGGCGCAGCAGCGCGCCCAGCGCCTTCAGGCCGGCGGCGGGGTCGGCCAGGTGGTGCAGCACGCCGGCCACGCTCACGAAGTCGAAGCTGCGCCCCAGGCTCAGCGCCTGCTCGATGGGCAGGTGCACCAGCTCCAGGTTGGTCACCCCGTGCTGGTCGGCCAGGGCCTGCTGGTGGGCCAGGGCCGAGCGGCTGACGTCGATGCCCACCACCCGGTCCTGCGGCGCCTGCAACGCCAGAGCCACGGCCTCGCCGGTGCCGCAGCCGGCCACCAGCAGGTCCCGCGGCCCCCACGGCGCGCGCTCGGGCCAGTACAGCCAGTGGTAGACGGTGGGGTCGTTCCACACCAGCCGGTGGGCCACGCCCACGGCGGGATCGGGGTAGGCGTAGCGCTCGTACTGGGCGGTGACGGGATCGGCGGCGACGGGATCGGTCATGGCGGCAGCATGGGCGCTCGCCGCCGGGTGATCAACGCGTGATCAGGGCGGGGGCGCTGCGCTCTGCACCACCAGCCGCTGCTCGCTGGCCCGGCCCTGCGCGTCCACCACCCGCAGGCGGTGGGTCCCTGGCACGGGCGGCCAGAACACCGGCTCGTCCCCCGGCGCGCGGCCCACGGGGGCGCCGTCGATCCACCAGGTCAGCTCGCCCAGCGGCACCGGGGTGTCGGCCCGCAGGGCCACGGCCTGCTGCTCGGCGGGCACCGCGGGGAGCTGCAGCACGTGCTCGCCGGCGCGGGGCTGCACGATGCGCGGCGGCTCGCCCACCGGCGGCGGGCAGTCGGCGGCCGGGGGCGGCAGCGGCGCGGCGGGCCGCCCCAGCAGCGCCAGCGTGCGGCGCACGGCGGGGGGCCACACCAGGAAGGCCTGCGGGCGGGCTTCGCGGCAGCCGGCGGCCACCGCGTGGCCGTCCTGATCCAGCCACAGCCGCAGGTGGTGGGGGTCGGGCGGGGGCGCGGCGTGCACCAGGCCGGGCGCCGTCTCGGTGTGCGGGCAGGCGGGGGCGGCGGGCCAGCCCGTGTCGGTGCACACGGGTCGCTGCACCACGTCGGCGGGGGGCGGATCGGGCCGCGCCCGGTCGGTCGGCTCGCCCAGCGCTTCGAGGATGTCGAACAGCACCGGCCCCGCCGCGCTGGCGCCCACCAACGCGGGGCTGGGGGTGTGATCCAGGTTGCCCAGCCACACGGCCACCGTGTGGCGCGGATCCGAGCCCACCGCCCAGGCGTCGCGGTGGCCGGCGCTGGTGCCCGTCTTCCAGTGGATGGCGGCGGGGGCGCCCGTGGCGGCCCGGCGCTGGGGGAAGTCGGGGCGGTCCCGGCGGCGCAGGGCCTGGCGGGTCAGCCAGGCGGCGCCGGCGCTGTAGACCTCGCGGGCGGGCGCCCCGTCGCGGTCGCGGCGCACCCGCAGGCCGGGGAAGCGCCCCGGCCCAGCCAGGGCGGTGTAGGCGCCCGCCAGCGCCAGCGGGCTCAGCGCCACGCCGCCCAGGGCCGCCGACAGGCCGTAGTGGTCGGGATCCTCGGCCAGCCCTGGCACGCCCAGGGCCCGCAGATCGGCCAGCAGCGCCGGCACGCCCAGCTCGCCCAGCAGATCCACGAAGGGCGCGTTCAGCGAGGCCGCCAGCGCGTCCTCCAGCCGCACCACGCCGGCGAACTGCCCGTCGTAGTTGTGGGCGACCCAGCCGCCGCGCTCCCGGGGCACGTCGGCCACCCGCGCGCCGGGCAGCGCGTGGCCGGCGTCCAGGGCGCGGGCGTAGATCAGCGGCTTCAGGGTGCTGCCGCTGGAGCGGGGCACGGCGAAGGCGGCGAGCTGCTCGCCCGCGGCGGTGCCGAAGCGGGGGTTGCCCACCAGGGCCCGCACGGCGCCGCTGCCGTGCTCCACCACCACCACCGCGCCGTGGTGCACGCCGTGGGCGGCCAGGGCGTCGGCCTCGGCCCGCAGCCGGCGCTGGGCCAGCCGCTGGGCGCCGCGATCCAGGGTCGTGGGGATGCGGGCGTCCGCCGGCGTCTGGGCCCGCAGCCAGCGGGCGGCGTGGGGGATCTCGCGGGGGAAAGGCCGGTAGCCGGTGGGCACGGGCGCCCCGTGCACCTGCAGCAGCACCACCCCCGGATCGGTGGGCTGCCCCACCGCGTGCAGGGCGTCCTCGGCCAGCAGCCGGGCGGCGATGTTGTCGCGGGCCCGCCGCAGGACCCCGGCGTTGCCCGGCCGCGGCGCCCGGGTGCGGGGCCCCTGGGGCACGGCCAGCAGGGTGGCGATCTCGGCGGGGGTCAGCGCGTCGGCCCGGTGGCCGAAGTAGGCCAGGGCGGCGGCCTCCACCCCCTCGACGTTGCGGCCGTACGGCACGAAGCGCAGGTAGTGGGCCAGGATCTCGGCCTTGCTCAGGTGCACCTCGAGCTGTAGCGCCCGGAAGGCCTCCACCAGCTTGCTGCGCCAGGTGCGCGGCCGGGGCTCCAGCAGCCGCACGAGCTGCATGGTCAGGGTACTGGCGCCCGACACCCGCCGCCCTGCGACCGCGTTGCCCACCACCGCCCGCACGATGGCCACCGCGTCCACGCCCGGGTGGTCGTAGAAGCGCTTGTCCTCCAGCCGCAGCAGGGCCTGCACGTACGCGGGGTCCAGATCCACCGGGGCGATGCGCCAGCGGTCGTCCTCGGCCAGGAAGACGTGGGCCACGGTGCCGTCGCGCCAGGTCACCACGGTGGAGTCGCGCACGGCCAGCCGCTCGGGCAGGGGCACCAGGTGCGCCGCGGCCAGAAAGCCGCCCACCATCAGCCCCAGGGCCAGGGCGCCCCAGCCCAGCAGCCGCAGCAGGCGGCGGCGCCAGCGCGCCCAGCGGCCCATGCTCAGATGCGCTCGGCGAACCGCGGGATCACCCCCAGGCGGTCGGCGGCGGTGCGGGCGCGGGTGTCGGGGTCGTACATCGCCTCCACAGACACCCCGGGCCGGTGGAAGTTGCCCGCCGCCGTGGCGCGCAGGGCGTGGATCACCACCACCGTGCTGCGGGGCGGCAGCGGGCCGTAGGCGCGGAAGTGATCGTCGCGGGCGTCCACGTGGCTGGTGTGCCACACGGGCGCGTCCGCCGCCCAGGCCGGCGTGGCCACCTGGCCCAACCGCCCCGGCTCCACGGTCACGCCTGCGGGCAGCGGCTCCTCCAGGGCCACGTGCGGCACCGCCTGCGCGCCGGGGTTGTGCACGGTCAGCCGGCTGAAGACGAGTTGGCCCAGCGGCACCGCGGCGGGATCCACCGGCTGCCCGTCGGCGTCCAGCCAGGCCCGCTCCACCCGCAGGCCCTGCGCGCCCACCCAGGCGGCCTCGGGCGGCACCACGCCGCGGCGGAACACGGTGATCCAGGTGGGGGCGTCGCCGGCCTGCACCGCCACGGGCGCCGCAGCGGTGGCCCAGGTGCGCCCACCGGGCCGGGTGGG
>JACKDL010000021.1 GCA_020633555.1 Myxococcales bacterium
GGCGACCCTGCCCGCGGACGCGGATCTGAGCGTGCCGCACCGCGTGGCTCTGGGCGCCCGGCGCAACTTCGATGACGGCACCCGCGGCGGCGCCTCGGCGTGGATGGACTTCGTGCCCGACGGCGGCGACGCCGTGCACATCAACCTCATCGACAACGACACCTGCACCAACTGCCACGTGGGCGGCTTCGACGGCCACGGTGGCCGCTGGACCGAGCCCGGCTCGTGCCAGACCTGCCACACCCTGCAGACCACCGATCCCGAGTCGGGCAACACGGTGGCCTTCGGCGTCATGCTGCACAAGCTCCACGCCGGCGCGGGGCTGCCGAGCGTGCAGGCGGGCGAGCCCTACCAGATCATCGGCTACCGCAACACCGTCTACGACTTCAGCGACGTGCACCTGCCCCGCCCCGTGACCGACTGCAACGCCTGTCACGCGGGCGACGCGCCCGACGCCTGGCAGCAGGCCGAGTTCAACGCCTGCACGAGCTGCCACGATCGCACCGCCTTCGCCCTGCCCGTGCCCGAGGGCGAGGGCTGGGCGCTGCACTCGGCGGGCCCCCAGGGCCCCAACAGCTGCGGCAACTGCCACGGCCCGGTGGGCGGCCCCATCAGCGTCACCAGCGCCCACCAGCCGCCCGAGGCGGCCCTGGACCTGGTGGGGCTGAACATCACGCTGCTCGAGGCCACCAACGTGGCACCGGGGCAGAACCCCACGGTGTACCTCACCGTCACCAACGACGCGGGCGCGGCGATTGATCCCGCCAGCCTGGACTTCCTCGAGATCGTCCTGGCGGGCCCCACCAGCGGCTACGACTGGAGCGTCTCGATGCGCAACGTGCACCAGGCCGTCGTAGTGGACGGCGACCGCCTGCGGGTGGATCTGAACGTGGCCGTGCCCGCGGACGCCACCGGCAGCATCGCCATCGGCGCCGCCGGCTACCGCTACCTGCCCTACGGGGCCGGCCGCGCCGACAGCATCGCCCGCGAGTACGGCGGCAACCCGGTGATCTACGCCGCCCTGGGCGGCGGCGATCCCGTCATGCCGCAGGCCAAGGTAACCCAGGACGCCTGCAACGCCTGCCACGGCGAGCTGAAGCTCCACGGCACCTTCCGGCGCGACGTGGAGTACTGCGTCACCTGCCACAACGACACGGCCACCGACGCTTCGGTGCGGCCCGAGGGCGCCGGCGATCCCGCCAGCATCGACTTCGGCCCCATGGTCCACCGGATCCACGCCGGCGCGCGCCTGAACGAGCCGGCGGTCATCTACGGCTTCGGCGGGTCCGAGCACAACTACGGCGAGGTGCACTACCCCGGCGATCTGAGCGCCTGCAGCGCCTGCCACCAGAGCGGCGCCGACGTGCCCAGCACCAAGGGCTGCACCGGCTGCCACGACAGCAGCGCGGCGAAGGCCCACGCGGCCCTCGAGACCGCCCCCGACGGCACCGAGGCCTGCGGCGTCTGCCACAGCGCCGGCCGCGAGGCGGGCGTGGACAAGTTCCACACCTGGTGAAGGCCCACCCTGGGCGCGGTCAGCCGGCCGCGCCCACCCACCGCTCCGCCCAGGCCCGCGCCGTCCAGTGCAGCCAAGGCTCCCGCCCCGGGATCGGCCGGCAATAGATGAAGCGCAGGCCCGCGTCCACCGCGCCGCCGTCGCTGATGAGGTTGTCGCCCACCATCGCCACGGCGCCCGGCTCCAGCATGTCCAGGCCCTGGCGGATCGCCGCCTGGAAGCCCGCGCGGGCTGGCTTCAGCGGCACCCCCGTGACCACCGGCACGCCCAGCGGCCGCA
Source organism: Myxococcales bacterium (assembly GCA_020633555.1). Taxonomy (GTDB): domain Bacteria; phylum Myxococcota_A; class Bradymonadia; order UBA7976; family UBA1532; genus JACKDL01. The sequence continues at coordinate 1,796 of JACKDL010000021.1, forward strand.
GCGCCTGCGGGTCGTCGGCGTTGGAATACACCGCCACCCGCAGGCCCCCATCCAGCAGCCGGCGCAGGGTCTCGTACACCTCGGGCGGGTACACCCGAGCCCGGTGAGGCACCAGGGTGCCGTCGGCGTCGAGCAGCACCCCGCGCACGCCGGCCGCGACCAGCGCCGCCGGATCCAGATCATGGATCCGGTCGATGGTGAACCACACCTGGCGGCTGCGCGCCTGCGTGAGCAGGCGCAGCACCCGCTGGGTCATGGCCCCCGGCCGCCCCATGCTCAGGCCACCTCCAGCCGCGCCGTGCTGCGGGCCATCGCCCCCAGCGCCGCGTAGAGCAGGTCCTGCTGCTGGAACAGATCGTGGACCGGGACCTCGCCGTCGGGGGTCAGCGGGCTCTTCCAGTAGAAGCTCAGCCAGCTCTGCACGTCGGCGTGCCCGCCGCGGGCCGCCAGATCGAGCATCAGCGCCAGGTCGAGCACGATGGGCGCCGCCAGGATCGAGTCCCGGCACAGGAAGTCCACCTTGAGCTGCATCGGGTAGTCCATCCACCCGAAGAAGTCGATGTTGTCCCAGCCCTCCTTGGCGTCGCCCCGGGGCGGGTAATAGTTGATCCGCACCTTGTGGTAGAGGTCGCCGTACAGCTCGGGGAAGACCTCGGGCTCCAGGGTGCTGTCCAGCACGCTCAGCTTGGTCATCTCCTTCGCCTTGAAGTTGTCGGGCTCGTCAAGCACCTCGCCGTCCCGGTTGCCCAGGATGTTCGTGCTGAACCAGCCGCGCAGGCCCAGGGCGCGGGCCTTGAACATCGGCGAGAGCACGGTCTTCACCAGGGTCTGGCCCGTCTTGAAGTCCTTGCCGGCGGTGGGCACGCCCTTGGCGCGGGCCAGGATCCGCAGCGCCGGGATGTCGGCCGCCAGGCTGGGCGTGCCGTTGGCGTAGGGCACGCCCTCCATGATGGCCGCGTAGGCGTAGAGCATGGCCGGCGAGATGCGGTGGTCGTCGGCGTCCAGCCCCGCCTCGAAGGCCTCGACGGTCTGATGCACGTCCGCCGGCTCCTGGTAGATCTCGGTGCTCGACGCGTTGATCAGCACACAGCGGCGCAGATCGTTGGCCGCCATGAAGCCCCGGATGTCGGCCCGCAGCGCCTGGGCCAGCTCGCGACGGGTCCCCTGCTTCACGTGGGTGCCGTTCAGGCGCTTCACATAGTCGGGGTCGAAGGCGCCCGGCATCGGGCGGATGCCTTTCAGCTCCGGCGCGATGGCGTCAATGTCCCGTGAGTTCAGCACCTTGGCGTGCTCGCAGGCGTCGAAGAGATCGCCCCCGAAGATGTCCCAGCCGCCGAACACCAGGCCCTCCAGGGCCGTGAGATCCACGGCCTCGTTAATCCGCGGCCGGTCACCCTGGCCCGGCATGCGGCCGAACTGGCTGAGCGCCCCCACCGGGCGGCCGCGCCCCTTGCGCGCGGCGAGCACGCCGGCGATCACGGTGCTGGACACCGCCCCCATGCCCTGCAGCAGGACCCCCAGGCGGTCGTCAGCGCGTGCCATCCTCATGTGTTACTCCTCGCTCAGGGTGCGGCTGCGGCCGGTGGCGCGCGCCAGCTCCGCGCGGGCGTCGTGGTAGCCGCGCAGGTGATCCATGTAGGTGCGCTTGGCCGACAGCCAGGCCACCAGGCCTTCGAGAATGTCCTTCGCGTCACCGGTGCCGCTCTGGTAGGCGGCGCTGGCGAAGGTCAGCCACCGGCGGGTGGCCTTCACACCACCCCGCGCGGTGCCCACCAGGGCGGCGTGGCGCACCAGATCCTGGTGGGCCCGGCGCACCTCCAGCGGGATCCCGGTGCGCGCGAAGGTGGCGATGCCCTCCACTTCGGCCGCCAGAGCCTCGGCGACCCGGGCGCGGGCGGCCGCCCGCAGCGGCTGGAGGTCCCACTGCACGCCGATGGCCACCCCACCGAAGACCCGGTTGAAGGGGTCCCAGACGTAGGGGTTGTCGGCGTCGTCGCGGGTGGGCGCCCAGTCCACGCTGAGCTGGCCCGCCAGGAAGAGCGCGGGCACGTTGGCCAGCCGCTCGGCCTCGGCCAGCGACAGCGCCGCCTCGCGGCCCTTGCTCAGCATCGTCCACTCGGGCCGCCCGCTCGCCGCCACCTGCAACACATCGGGCAGGCTCGGCGTCGCCTCGGGGGCGGGCAGCCGCGCCCAGGCCAGAGCCAGCGGGGCGTCGGCCGGCAGGCCCATGGTGTGTTTCAGCGCCTCCAGCGCCAACGCCTCGCCGTCCTGGGCGATGCGGCTCATCCGGCTCAGCTCGGCGTCTCCGTAGGCCAGGCGCCCCAGATCCACCTGGGTGATCCCCTGCCCCGCCTCGTACTGGGCCTGCGCCGTCTGCTGGGCCTCGTCCAGCAGCTTGCGGGCGAAGCCCAGCGCGGGCTGCAGGCTGCGGGCGTACACCACCAGGTGGTAGTAGCTGCGCACCTCACGGGCCAACATGCCCTCGGCCAGGCGCACCCGGGCCTCTTCCACCTTCACCCGAGCCTGGGCCGCCCGCTCGCCGGCCTCCACCCGCCCGAAGGTGTAGATGGGCAGGGACAGCAGGCTCTCCAGGTGCACGTACGGGCCCCAGTCCGACGGGCCGTACTTGTTGGTGTAGCCGCCCACGCCGCCCTCAACGGTGAACATGGGCGCCACGTAGGCCATGGCCTGCAGGCGGGGCCCGTAGTTGGCCGACACCTCGGCGAGCTGTGCGCGGAAGCCCTGCACCTTCGCCTCGGCCTCGGCGATCTGACCCGACCGCGCCAGCGCGATCTCCACGCACTCCGCGGGCGTGAGCGGGTGATCCAGCGCCGGCATGGCGGCTGCCCTCCCGGCCAGCGCCGTGGGCAGTAAGGCCATGATCCAAAAGGCGATCGGGCGAGCGTGTGTCACTTCTGCGCCGCCTCGATCTTCGCCCGCCGCTCGGCCAGCACGGCCAACAGACCGGCGGCGCCCTTCTTGGCCAGGATCCGTCCGAACTGATTCTGGTAGTCCTTGGCCAGCGAGGCCCCGTCGAAGCTGGCGTCCACCAGCCGCAGGGGCTCGCCGGCCCAGTGGAGGGTGATCTCGGTCTCGATGTCCTCGTCGGCCAAGGTGGCGAACACGGTCACGTCCACCTGCGCGCCCGTGACCGCGGTCCGGGTGATGGCGTGCTCAGCCCGCTCGAAGAAGGCCCCGCTGTCGGGGTAGGCGATGCTGCGCAGCAGCCACCAGAAGTCGGCGTCAAAGCGGGCCCGCTGGGCCGGATCCAGCGCCTTCGCGTTGGGCCCCAGCGCCCCCTTGAGCAGCGCGTCGCGGTCGAAGAGCGCGTCGAGCGCCTTGAAGTGACCCTCGTTGGCCGCGCGCTGGGCGGGCGTGAGGGCCTTGCCCGCGGGCGCCCGCTCCACCGCCTTGAAGGCCGCGATTAGCGCGGTCGTGCGGGCTTTGCCCGCGTCGGCCGTGGGCGCCGCCAGCGCGGGCACACCGGTGATCAGGATCAAGAGCAGGGGCACGAGTCGAGCGGTCATCACACAGCCTCCGGCGCCCGCTGAGGGGCGCCCGTCGGGTTCACAGCCAGCAGGGTGGCGAGGGCAGGCAGCACCCACAGCGACACCAGCGCGTTCACGGCCAGGCCGATGAGCGCCAGCCGCCCCAGGCTCTCCAGCCCAGGGTGGTCGGCCACGGTCAGGGCGCCGAAGCCGAACGCGGTGGTGAGCAGCGCGCCCCCCACCGCCCGGCCCAGATCCACCAGGCCCGCGGGCTCGGCGTCGTCGCGCCCCAGGAAGTGGGCGGCGCCATCCACGGCAAGGCCCACGATCACCGGCACCATCACCAGGTTCAGATAGTTCAGGGGCAGGCCCGCCGCCGCCGCCACGCCCAGGGTGGCGGCCAGGGTCACCACGGCTGCGCCCAGGGCCAGGGCCGCGCGGCCCAGGTGGCCCAACAGCACCCACAGCGCCAGGAACACGGCCGCCGCGGTGAAGCCCAGCAGCCGCGGGCCTTCGGCGCGCACCATGGCCAGGATGTCGGCGAGCACCATCGCCTCGCCCGCCGCGGGCAGCCGGGGCCCGGTGGCGCGGGCGGCCCCACGCACGGCGGCGGCGAAGTCGCCCACCCGGGCGCCGTCGCTGAGCGAGATGGCGGGAAACACCAACACATAGCCGCCCCCGTCGGCGTCGCCGAACTGGCGGCGCACCGCGTCGGGCAGATCGGCCACGGTGAAGGGCTTGGCCTGGGCGGCGCGCAGCAGGCGCTCGCGCGCGTCGCGGTGGTCGGGATCGTCCAGCCACTGGGGCTTCACCCGCCGCACGATGCGCCCGATGCGCTCGATCACCGGCCGCTTCTGCGCCTGGTCCGCCGGCACCAGATCGGCCAGCGTCGCGGTCATGTCCACGGCGCCCGTGGGGTCGTCCGCGCGGGCGGCGGCCGCCACCGCGCGGGCCTGGGCGGCGTCGTCCGTGAGCACCACCGTGGGCGTCTGCGAGTAACCCAGCAGCCGGTTGGTGGCCTGGTCCAGGCGGAAGGACGGCAGGTTGGCGTCCTCCAGCGCGGCGAAGTCGTAGTCGAAGCGCACGCCCGATGCGGGCCACACCATCACCGCCAGCGCCACCGCCGCCGCCATCAGGCCCGCGACCGGGCGCCGGCTCAGGCGGCTCACCACCGGCGAGGCGTCCGCCGCGGTGGCCGGCTCGGGCTTCGGCGGGGGCAGCAGCACCACCAGCGCCGGCAGCACCAGCGCGTAGGCCAGCACCACGCAGGCCATGCCCGCCGCGGCCAGCCAGCCGAACTCATGGAAGGCCCGGAAGCCCGACAGCCCCACGCCGATGAACGCCGCGATGGTGGTGACGGCGGCCACCACCACCCCGCGGCCCGTCTCGGCGAAGGCGGCCTCGACGGCCGGCCCCGGCGCCAGGCCCGCCTGGACCCGCGCCCGCCAGCCGCTCAGCAGGTGGATGCCATGATCCACCCCCAGCCCCAGCAGGATGGCGCCGATGAACGCCGTGAGGATGTTGAGCGTGCCGAACACAGCGCCCGCCACGCCGAAGGTCCACCACAGCCCCACCAGCAGCGGCCCCACCACGAGCAGCAGCGCCCGCAGCCGGCGGAAGTGGGCCAGCAGGTACAGCAGGGTCAGGGCCAGCGCCAGGCTGGACGCCAGCGACAGATCCCCCTGGATGTGGGCCTTCTGATCGATCTTCTTCTGGTAGCGCCCCGTCAGCGCCGTGGTGACCCCGGCGGGCGGCGGCTGCGCGTCCAGCACGCCCTGTACGTCGCCGGTGACCCGCTGCGCGAAGGCCATGTCGGTGGCCCGCTGCGCCGGCCGGGCCAGCAGCACCAGCCGCTGGGCGTCCTCGTAGTAGCGGGTGGTCTGTCGCGCCAGCCAGCGCTGCTCGCCCGAGGTGTATCGGGCGGTGACGTCCGACAGATCCAGGCTGGGCGGCGCGGCCTTCTCCAGGTCCAGATACATGGGGTTGTGGCGCCGCTTCTCGAAGGCCGCGCGCGCGGCGAGCCGGTCGGCCACCGTCCGCAGGTCCGGCAGGTCCAGGAAGTACAGCGCGTGGTCCTCGAACCACTGCACGGGGCGCTCCACGTCCACGAAGCGGATGGAGTCCAGGGCCTCGATGGCCGGCGCGACCTGAGCCGCGTAGGCCCGTCGGGCGGCCACGTCGCCGCCCTCGACCACCACCACCACGTAGCCGATGGCCCCGGCGCGGGCCTCCAGCGCGTGCAGGTCCTGCACGCTCTCGAAGCGGTCCGGCAGCAACCGGGCCAGATCCGTGTCCAGGCGCAGCCGCTGGACACCCAGGCCGGCCAGGACGCTCAGCAGCGCCACCACGGCCAGGGCCCAGGCGGGGCGCTGGACGCCGAAGCGTGCCACGCGGGTGAGGCCCGCGCTCAGCGCGCGGGGCACCTGGGGGGCGTGCGCCATGGATCAGCGCGCCCGCAGGCCGGCGGGCAGCTTGCCGGGGCCCGCGTCGGCGGAGGCCGGCGCGCTGCCGGTGGGCCCGCCGAACACATAGTCACGGTGCAGGGGGAAGTTCCACAGGGCGAACACCAGGCCGCGGGTGATCCACCAGGCCACGCGGTAGTCCACGGGCAGCAGCTGCCAGACCGCCACGCCGCCGGCGTTCAGCCCGAGGCTGGTGCCGCTGACGAAGGCATAGCGGCCCGCCTGGGGCAGCGCGCCCTGGTCGCTGCGCGAGAAGGCCCAGTAGCGCCCCAGCAGGAAGCTGACCACCGCGCCCAACCCACAGCCCAGCGCGGTGGCCAGCCACGGGCTCATGCCCGGGCCCTCCACCAGGGCCAGCACCACGCCGAAGTCAGCCGCCGTCGCCAGGCCCGAGGCCACCAGGCTGCGGGGCAGCCCGTCGCGGCCCAGGCTGAGCATGGCGGGGCGCTGGGTGCCCTGCTCGCTGCGCAGCCGCTGGAGCAGGAAGACCAGGCGGTGCGCCGCCGTCCACTGGCTGGACAGGGCTAGCAGCGCCAGCCCCCCCACGGCCACCCAGTGCATCGGGTGGGCGCTGGGCGCCTCGTAGGCCACCGCCGCGATGGGCGCGAAGGCGGTGCTCACGCCCAGCGCGAAGATCCGCTCGGCGCGCTGAATGGCGCCCACCTTCATGCTCACGCCCAGGCCCTCGCCCTTGGCGCGGATGTAGGACGTGAGCAGGCTGCCCACCAGGGCCGCCAGCGCCAACGCCAGCACCCACGAGTCGCGGTAGTACCAGGCCAGGCCGCCCAGCACGGCGGCGTCGGCGTAGCGATCCAGCACGGAGTCCAGCGCAGCGCCCGCCCGGCTCTGGGTGCCGCTGGCCCGCGCCAGGCGGCCGTCGATGACGTCCAGGATCCCCGAGAAGATGTACAACCAGCCGCCGAGGGCGAAGCGGCCGCCGGCCATGGCCACGCCCGAGGCCATCGACACCAGCATCGACAGGGTGGTCACGGCGTCGGCGGGCAGGCCGGTGGCCCGCACCAGGCGCCACAGCGGCTGGATGACCCAGATGAAGTACTGCCGCAAGCCCTGGCCCAGCAGCAGCGAGTCGCCGCGGGTGGCCATCTCGGCGTCGATCCCCACCTTCCGGTGCCGGCGCAGCCAGGCGTAAACCGGCACCCCACCCAGGAAGTACGTGCTCAGCAGGAGGAGGGGCGCGAGCGCGGACCACACCCGCGCGGCATCGGACAGGTCGCCGCTCAGCAGCTGTTCCAGTGACGGCATGCACTTCTCCCTGTGTCACGGTGCCGGTAGGGCGTCGCCGATCTGCCCCCTGCGGCCGACCAACATTGCATGGGACGTTCCAACCGTCTCCGGCGTCTCCCGCCGCCCGAACGACGCCAGGACGCCGCCCTGCAAAACAACCACAGACCATTGAAAACAAAAAAACAGTTACCGTGTGCCGCATTTTGTCCATCAAGAACAACTGCGTCGTTCTTAAGAACTGTGAAGGCATGCGGACGACTGTCCGAGTGGAGGACGGACACCTGACCCGCTGGCGGACGGCTGCTCCACCGGTCGGTGCATCAACGGCGCGACACTTCGCGACCCGGGCGGGTCACAGATCGGCGAGCTCCTGGCGGCTGGTACTCACCGCCCGCTCCAGCTCGTCCACGGCCTGCGCCACCTCGCCGCGCATCCGCTCGGCCAGGGCGTCGCGGCCCACGGCCTCGACGTTCGCCGCGCCCACCCGCAAGTGATCCAGAACGGACTCCAGGGCTTCGAGCTTGAGCGACACCTGGCGCCCGTGGGCCTGGCTGCGCGCATAGGCAGAGTGGGTCCGCCGCAGCGCCTCCAGGGTGTCCTCGGCCGCCTCGCGCTCCGCCCCCTGGCTGCGGTCGCGGAACCGCTCCAGCTCCGCCAGCCGCTGGGGGTCGGGGGGCGGCACGGCCGCCTGCGCGGCGTCCAGTCGGCTCTGGAGCTGCACCAGCTCGGCCGCCGTGCGGGCCAGCGGCGCCACCTGCTCGCCGGGCAGCACCGCCTCGAGCTCGGCCACCCGGGTCAGCAGCCCGTCGAGCCGGGCGGCCGCCGCGGGGCTCAGCTCGCCCGCCTGGGCGCGGTACCGACCCAGGCGACCGAGCACCCGGCGCCGCTGGAGCGCGGCCTGCAGATCGCGGCGGCGGATCACCAGCACCAGCCCGAGCCCCAGCAGCCCACCGAGCCCGAAGCCCACCGGCGCCCAGCGGCCCACGGCCTCGGTGCGGCCCGTCGCCAGGCCGTCGCGGTAGCCCTTCTCCAGGCCCGCGGCCCGCCCGGCGCGGAACCCGGCCTCGCGGCCCTCGGCGTAGCCGTGCTCGGCGCCCTGGTTGCGCCCCTCGGCGAAGCCCTCCTCGTAGCCGATCTCCTGCTCGGAGCGGCACGCGACCAGCGCGGCGGCCAGGCACAGGGCGTGGGCGAGCGAGCGGCGCATCAGAGGGGCGCGGTCACCTGCTCGTAGACCGTCCGCCCGCTGCTGTTGCGGTAGGCCCGCAGGATGGAGCGCCGGTTCTCCCGCCGCGTGACGTAGGAGCAGTGGATCCAGTTGCCGTACTCGTGGATGAGCTGGTCGAACTCCAGCCCCGAGGTGAAGGCGATCCAGTTGAAGATCTCGGTGACGGTGTAGTGGGCCACCGTGAAGTCGGCGGCCTCGCCCTTGCAGTGCTGGCTGCTGCTGGAGCCGCCCACCTTCGTGTTCACCTGCGGCGAGCGGTAGCCGCTGGAGATGATGATCGGCACCTCGAAGTGGGCCCGGATGGGCTCGAGGATGTGGTTGCACAGCTGCCGCAGGTTCTCGATCTCCGCGTCGCCCGGGGTGTTGTCCAGGCCGTAGCGCGAGGCGGTCTGCGAGGTGGTGAACTCGCTCAACGAGAAGTGCTGGGACAGCTTCATGGGGGCCCTCCGGTCGGTCGGAGGGGCAGCTTACCGCGGCTCAGCGGGGGGCGAAACGGCGGATATAGGTGGCGGTGCTGAGCTTGCGGGCCGTGCTCTCGCTGGTCATGTAGCGCACCTTCCCGAAGATGGGCCGCTCGGGACCCCAGGCCCGGTCAAACCGCCCGAAGACCCAGAATATCCCGCTGTAACTGTTGGGGTTTCGCCCGTCGAGGGCGTAGCGGTTGTTCAGCTCGATGAGGGCCGCCAGAGCGTCCTGGGGGCGGGCCGACCACTGCAGCACCTTCTTGCCCCAGAGCATGCGCAGGTAGTTGTGCATGCGGCCGGTCTGCACCAGCTCGCCCTGCGCGGCGTTCCACAGCGGGTCGTGGGTGCGGCCCGCCGCCAGGGTGTCCAGGTCGTAGACCACCTCGCGGGGATCCTCGGCGTGCTCGGCCAGGGTGGCCCGCGCCCAGTCGGGCAGGCTCTCGTAGCGGGTGTGATCCGCAGGCCGCCGGTGGCTGAAGGCGTAGCCCACCTCGCGCCAGGTGATCAGCTCGTCGAGGAAGGCCTCGGCGGCCTCGCCCATGCCCCACCAGCCGTGGCGCTTGCCGTTGGGCTTCGCGGCCAGCCGCCCCGGGTGCCAGCGCTCGGCCCGCCACACCGCGTCCACCACCTCGTGCGCCGAGATGTGCCCGAAGTGCAGGTAGGGCGACAGGCCGCTGGACCCATCGCGCTCGGGCTCGTTGCGGTCCTCGGGGTAGCGGCCGAGCTTGCGGGCCACGAACTGCCGCATGCGGGCCTCGGCCGCCACCGCGCCCCCGGGCAGATCGGCCACGGCCCCCACCGCGTGGTCGATGGGCAGCGCGCGCAGGTCCAGCCCCGGATCGAAGGCCGGCCAGCGCCGCGCCACCTCGGCGGGCACCGTCGCCTTCCCCAGCGTCGCCGCCTGCGCCAGCGGCTCGGCCTCGGGGAAGGCCTCCAGGTGGGGCAGCGCCACCTTCTGCAGGTGCCGGCGGAAGCTGTGGGCGACCGTGAACTCGCGATCCTCGCTGGCCCGCAGGGGCAGGACGCCGTTGCTGTCCACCTGGGTGAGGCGCACCGGCAGCGCCCGCGCGGCGGCGGCCACCATCCGGGGCACGAAGAAGCTGGGGAACTCGTCGGTGATGACCTCGCAAGCGCGGCCGGCCAGCGCCTGGAGCAGGCCCTTGCCCGCCCCCTCGGCGGGCTCGACGTAGCCGAAGTACGTGACCCCCGCCGCGGCGCAGCGCGCCTGGTTGTCGGCCATGCCGTCGAGGACGAAGCGGTGGATGCGGGCCGAGGCCCAGCGGTAGCCCACCCGCAGCGCCTCGAACACCAGCAGCGGCCGACCGAGCGCCGCGGCCCGGTTGACGGCGTGCTGGATCCCGAAGTGCCACCGGGTCCGCCGGTGCGCGATCATCCAGTAGAGGACGTACTCGCCCCCCCCGCGAACGGGGGCGTCGTTGAGCACCGTCAGGCGGTCCGCAGGGACAAAGTTCAGCATATCTTATCGGCCCTTGCGCGAGCGGTCGGCGGGCATGGAAGATGCCCCACGAGGCGCCCCGTCGCGTCGCCCGCTCCCTTTGGCCGAGGTGCCCCATGGCCCGCTACGAGCTCGTCAGCTTCCACCTGTGCCCCTATGTCCAGAAGGCCGCCATCGCGCTGCGGGCGCGGGGGGTCGACTACGACATCACCTACATCGACCTGAGCGACAAGCCGGACTGGTTCCTGGCCATCTCGCCCTACGGCAAGGTGCCGCTGCTGCGGGTGGGCGACGACGTGATCTTCGAGAGCACGGTGATCAACGAGTTCATCGAGGAGACCACCGAGGGCCCGGCGCTGCTGAGCACCGATCCCATCCAGCGCGCCAAGGAGCGGAGCTGGGTGGCCTACGGCAGCGACCTGAACCTGCCGGTGTACCGCCTGATGGTGGCCGAGGACGCCGCCGAGGCGGGCAGCGAGGCCAAGCAGGTGCGCGATCACATGGCCCGGCTGGAGTCGAACATCAGCGAGGAGGGGCCCTGGTTCATGGGCGACCGCTTCACGCTGGCCGACGCGGCCACCGCGCCCCCCCTGCAGCGCCTGCTGTGGATCGACGCCCTGGCGCCCCGGCTGCGCCTGTTCAAGGACGCGCCCCTGGTGCGGGCCTGGGCCAGCCGGCTGGTGGAGCACCCGGCCGTGCGGGCCAGCACCGTCGACGACATCCACGCCCGCTTCGTGGCCTACCTGAAGGGCGATCACGGGGTCAACGCGCAGGAGCCGCCGAGCTGGCTGGTGCGCTGACGCCCCGGCGGCCCCGCCCGACGGGGCTGCCCTCCCTGCCCCCTTGCGCCCCTCAGCCCCGCTGGGCGGCCTCCAGCGCCGCCGCCTGCGCCTGCTTCTCGGCCAACAGCTTCCGCTGGAACCGCGACTGCACCAGGTCGGTGAGCACCAACACCGCGATGCTGAAATAGAAGGTCGTCTTGCTCATGGCCTCCACGGGGTGGCCGAACAGGTGCAGGTGCGCCAGGTGCCCACCCTCGCTCAGGAGCATGACCCCGACGATGAGCAGCACGAACATCCCCAGCACCTCGTACATGCGGTTCTTCGCGAGGAAGGCCGACACGCGATCCGACAGCCAGATCATCATCACGCCGCCGATGACGATGGCCGTGGCCATGACCCAGAACACCTTGGTGAGGGCCATGGCGCTGAGGATGGAGTCGAAGGAGAACACCAGGTTCATCACCACGATGGTCGCGATGACCTGGTTGGCGCTCTTGGGCTCCTGATCGGCGGCGTCGTCCCCCGCGTGCCCGCCCAGGTGCACCATGTGCCAGATCTCCTTCATGGCCGTGTACATGATGAAGACCCCGCCCCCCAGCACGATCACCGCGTGCAGGTTGATGGACCCGGCGAACCAGTCGCCGTGGAACTGCACGAAGGGGTCCTGCACCAGGTCGATGAGCTTGATGAGGACGAACAGCAGGGCCAGGCGCGCCCCGATGGCCACCGCGATGCCGATGCGGCGCACCCGGGACTGCTCCTCGACCGGCGCGCGCTTCGACTCCAGCGAGATGTAGAGCAGGTTGTCGAAGCCCAGCACGAGCTGGAGCAGCAACAGGAAGAGCAGCGTGACGACGTGTTCCATGCGGGGAGCCCCCTGAGCGGCGGTCTGAAGTCGGAGCGAAGGCGGTGGCGCCATGCCACCCCCAATCGCCGCCGGGGTCAAGCCGCCCGTTGGGGGCTGAGGGTCTGCGGGCGGATCAGCGGCTGCTGAGCCGCACCCGGGCGTCCACCGCCACGCTCCCCTGCCCCACCGGCGCGGCCATGAAGGGGTTCAGGTCCATCTCGGCGATCACCGGGAAGTCGCCCACGAGCTGGTCGAGGCGCAGCAGCACCTCACGCAGCAGGGCCACGTCCCGCGGGGCGCTGCCGCGGTGGCCCGCCAGCAGCGGCCAGCCGCGCACCTCGCGCAGCATGCGATCGGCGTCGGCGTCGGTCAGCGGGTGCACCGCGAAGGCCACGTCCTTCATGAGCTCCACGAAGACCCCGCCCAGGCCGAACATGAGCAGGTGGCCCACGGTCTCGTCGGCCACGGCGCCGATGATGGTCTCCTGCCCGCCCGCCACCATGCGCTGCACCAGGAAGGCGGCGTCGGTGACCCCCAGCTCGTTCAGGCGCTGCTGCAGGTCCCAGAAGGCGCCCTTGATCTCGCCGGGCGAGCGCAGATCCACCTTCACCCCGCCCACGTCGCTCTTGTGCACCACCTGCTCGCTGTCGAGCTTGAGCACCACCGGGTAGCCCAGAGCGTCAGCGAAGGCGATGGCCTCGTCGGGCGTGTGCACCCGGCGGCTCTCCACCGTGGGCACCCCATAAGCCTGCAGCAGCTCCATGGCCGCCGCGCCGTCCAGCCACTCGCGGCCCTGGGCCTTCGCCCCGTCGATGAGGGCCTTGGCCTTGGCCTTGTCGACCTTGAAGCGCACCGGCTTGCCCTCGGGCTCGTCGCGGTAGGCCTGGAAGCGGTGCATGGCCGCCAGGGTGCGCGCCGCCGCGTCGGGGAACGGGTAGTTGGGGATGCCCGCGTCCGCCAGCAGGGTGATGCCCTCGTCCTGGGCGTCGAAGCCCATGAAGCAGGCCAGCACGGGCTTGTTCTGCCCGGCCGCCTGCACCCCCTCGATGAGCGCCCGGGTGACCTGCAGCTTGTCGGTGACGATGGGGCTCACGAAGATGGCCAGCAGGGCGTCCACTCCCGGATCCCGCAGCAGCGCCTCACTGCACACCCGGTACTGCGGCGCGGTGGCCGAAGCGATCATGTCCACCGGGTTGGCCACCGAGGCCTCCACCGGCAGCACCTTGCGCATGGTGACCTGGGTGTCGGGCTGCAGATCGGCCATGTCCAGGCCGAAGTGCACCGCCGCGTCGGTGGCCATGATGCCCGGCCCGCCCGCGTTGGTGAGGATGCCCACCCGCTTGCCGCCGGGCAGCGGCTGAGTGCAGAAGCCGCGGCCCAGGTCGAACAGCTCGGCCACCGTGTCGCAGCGGATGACGCCGCAGGACTTGAACAGCGCCGACGCCGCCCGATCACCGCCCGCCAGCGAGCCGGTGTGGCTGCTGGCCGCCCGGGCGCCCTGGCGGGTGCGGCCCGACTTCACCGCCAGGATGGGCTTGCCCCGCTGCCGGGTGACCTCGCGGGCGATGCGCCCGAAGTGCCGCGGGTTCCCGAAGCTCTCCAGGTACAGCATGATCACGCCGGTCTCGGGGTCGTCGGCCCAGAACTCCAGCAGGTCGTTGCTGGACACGTCGGCCCGGTTGCCCAGCGACACGAAGTGGCTGAGCCCCAGCCGCACGGCCTTGGCCGTGGCCAGCACGATCTCGCCCAGGGCCCCCGACTGGCTCGCGAAGGCGGCGTTGCCCCCCAGCGGCAGGGTGCTGCCGAAGCTGGCGTCCAGGCGCACCTTGGGATCGCAGTTGATGATGCCCATGCAGTTGGGCCCCACCATGCGCATGTCGTGTTTGCGCACGATCTCCAGGATCTGCTGCTCCAGCGCGCGGCCCGACTCGCTGACCTCCTTGAAGCCCGCGGTGATGACCACCAGCGCCTTCACGCCCCGATCGGCGCAGGCCTGCACCACCTCGAGCACCTTGGCCGAGGGCACCACCACGATGGCAAGGTCCACCGCCTCGGGCAGATCGGCCACCGTGGGCCACGCGGGCATGGACAGCACGTGGCTGGACTTGGGGTGCACCGTGTAGACCGGGCCCTCGAAGCCGAAGCTCACCAGGTTGCGCAGGATCTCGCGGCCCAGGGTGCCCTCGCGGCGGCTGGCGCCGATGACGGCCACGGACTTGGGACGGAGCAGGGGATCCAGGGACATGGGGCCTCCAGGCTTGGCCGCGGGCCTCGCCCGCGCGCGAGGCCCCTGTCGGCGGCGGCTGTGCGGGACTTGAGGAGTGGGCGCCCCAGGGGCCCGGGGGTCTGGGGACCCCTACCAGGTCTCGTCGGCCTTCCAGCGGTTGGCCTCGAGGTAGTCGAACAGGGTCGACTCGGCCGCCTGAAGCGTCTGCTGCAGCGCCACCTCGAACAGGCCGAAGCGCACCCGGCCCAGGGTGGACAGATCGGCGATGCGCGCCGCCCAGGCCACGTCCTCGGGGGCCACGCCCTCGGGGGCCAACCGCACGGCGACGCGGTGCAAGATCCGCGCGGCGCCGTCCAGGCCCACGAGCTGGAAGCCCTGGGCCGTCTGGCGCACCACCTGCCCCTGGGCCTCGAGGAAGGCCGCCAGCCCCACGCCGTGCAGCAGGTGCAGGGCCGACCAGACCCGCCAGGCCACCCGCTCGGCCCGCGTCTTGGGGCGCTGGGCGTTGCCCACGCCCCACAGGCGGTCGCTGAAGGCCTCGGCCCGGCGATCCACCAGGATGAGCTGGCCGTCGCGCACCGCCGGCTGGATGGGCGACTCGTCGCCCAGCAGCACCCGCAGGCCCTCGATGAGCTCGGCCTTGGGCACCGGCACGGGCCGCACGATGACGTCGCCCGCCACGGCCCCCAGGGGCGGCTCGGGATCGGTCTCCTGCGGCGTGGTCTGGTGGCACTGGAAGGGCTCGGTCCAGTCGAACCCCAGCGCGCTGCCCACCTCGCCGCGGACCCGGTCCTCCAGGCGCGTGCGCATCTCGCTGCGGGTGAACTTCAGGCGGGTGGCCGCCTGCTCGGTGGCCTCGACCACCCCGGGCAGGCCGCCGCGCACTACCGCCGGCACCCGCCAGCGCCGGCGGCCGGGGGGCGCCGCCGCCACCTCGGGCAGGGGCGCGTCGGCCCGCAGCTCGGAGTGCTTCTCCAGCAGCTTGCGGGTGCGCCGGGCCAGCTCGGGGCCCGCCGAGCGCAGGGCCTGCCCCACCTCGACCCGCTGCCGCAGTTCGTCGTTGCTCATGCCCAGGAGCTGCTCGACGGGGGTGGCCTTGATGGGCTTGAAGGCCAGCGCCCGCAGGCGCTCGGCGAGCTGTGGCATCTCGAGCTCGGCCAGGCCAGCCGCGGCCCGGGCCAGCTCATCGGCGGGCTGCTCGGCCAACCAGCTCGCGAAGCTCACGGCGCGCGGGTCCTCAGCCAGGCGGTCCCGCAGGCCGGCCAGCACCCGCAGCCGGCGCAGCCGCTCGACCCCGGTGTGGGCCACCGGATCGGTGATCAGGGTGGTGTAGCGTCCAGCCATCCTTCGCTCCCACGCTCTCCGCCCGGGACGACCCGCCCAGGCTGTGGTACCACGTCAGGGCCATGCCTGCCGACGCACCACTGGTTCAGGCCCCTTGGGCCGCTGCCTTCGCCTCCCAGGACGGGCTCATCCTCTACAACGGCCTGACGGGCCGCTCGTTGACCGCCCGGGGGGTCACCCAGGACACCTGGGCCGCCTTTGCCGATGGGCCCCTGCCCCGCTCCGCCGTGCCCCGCGAGGCCTGGGCGCTGGTGACCCGCGAGCTGCTCGTCCCGCCGGACGCCGATCCCAGGGCGCTGACCCACAACCGCCATCCCATCCTGTGCCGCTGGGCCACCTTCCTGCACGCGCCCGACCGGCTGCCGCTGGTGGCCGAGCACCGGGCCGGCACGGGCGAGCCCTGGCGGGCGCGCCGGCTCGACGCGCTGGAGACCTACGTCTGGATCAACTGCCGCGGCGAGGTCACCGTGCCCGAGCTGCTGGCGGGCGCCGCCGAGCATGTGGGCCCCGAGGGCCCCGCCCGCGCCTGGGACGCCCTGCGCCGCTGGGCCAGTGCCGACTACCAGCTGGTGAAGCTGCTGGACGAGTCGGTGCACAAGGGCGGCCTGCCGCACCACTTCTTCGGGCTGGTACACGGGCACCCGCGCGAGGGCGGCGCGCCTTTCGCGCCCGCCGACCCGGTGAAGGTGCCGCTGCGGACCCTGCTGGCCGGCCCCACGTCGGTGCTCAGCGGGCGCCCCTACGCCGTGGCGGTGATCGAGCGCCTGACCCGCGGCCGGCACCTGCCCGCCGGCGCCCAGGTAGCCCTGCCGCCCGACCTGCGCGACGCCGTGCGCGCCCGCCGGCCCGACCTGCGGCTGCTGGATGACCCCCCCACGGCCTGGCCCGAAGCGACCCTGGACGTGGCCTGGCTGGACCAGTCGGCGCGCCCCACCGAGGATCTGCCGGAAGCCCTGGCCACGGCCCACCGCGCTCTGGCGCCCGGGGGCGTGGCCTGGCTCCTGGTGCAAGGGGATCCCCGCCCGGCGCTGAACGCGGCGCAGGCGGTGGGCTACCGCCAGGCCGATGTCCGCAAGGTGGGCGACGCGCTGGACCTGCGCGACACGCCGGTGCTCACCGGCCCCCCCGCCCAGCTCGCCGCCCTGCGGGCCCTGTTGGCCGATCAGGGCCGCCCCCTGCCCTTGGCGCCCTGGCCCCGGGCCGCCCTGGCCGCCCACGTGGCCCCGCTGTCGCTGGACTGGCTGCACCACCTGAGCTTCGCCCCCGCCACCGAGCGGATCATGGCGTGCGACACCGGCACCCTGTGGGCGCTGACGCTGAAGCGCTGACCCGAAGCGGCGACGCCCGCGCCCCGTCCGCCCGCCGGTTGACGCTGGGCGGTCGAGGGGGTGTCATGCCCCCGGTGACAACCGGAGAGGGGACGCGCACGCCATGGGGACCGGCACACTCGCCACCGTGGATCTGGCCATCGTCATCGGCTTCCTGGTGGTGGTGACCATCGTCGGGTACGTCATGTCGAAGGCCGCCAGCGGCGGCCTGGACGACTACTTCCTGGGCGGCAACAAGATCCCCTGGTGGGTGCTGGGGATCTCCACCAGCACCAGCAACTTCGACATGGCCGGCACCATGATCATCGTGGCCGTGGTCTTCGGCCTCGGGCTGTCGGGCTTCCTGGTGGAGATCCGCGGCGGCGTGGGGTTGTCGCTCGCGTTCCTGCTGGTGTTCCTGGGCAAGTGGCTGCGCCGATCGCGGGTGATGACCAGCGCCGAGTGGATGAAGCTGCGCTTCGGCACCGACACGCAGGGCAAGGCGGCGCACCTGCTGAGCGCCATCGCCAACATCGTGCTGTCGCTGGGGATGATCATCTACTTCGCCAAGGGCGCCGGGAAGTTCCTCACCCACTTCCTGCCCTTCAGCGAGTTCGTGTGCACCACGGGCATGGTCACCATCGGGCTGTTCTATACGCTCATGTCGGGGCTGTACGGGGTGGTGTTCACCGACGTCATCCAGATGATCCTGCTGACCTTCACGGCCATCTACGTCAGCGTCTTGGCCTTCGAGCTCCGGCCCGACATCACCCTGCCCGATGGCTTCCTGAACCTGAGCCTGGCCAACCCCGACGGCCTGGGCGCGTCGCTGCTGGCGAAGGATCCCGGCGCCTGGGAGCCCATCCTGCAGATGTTCGGCGTGGCCGTGATGATGTGGCTGGCCCGCACGGTGATGGAGGGCATGGGCGGCGTGGGCGGCTACACCGACCAGCGCTTCTTCGCCGCCCGCAGCGAGCGCGAGGCCAGCCTGCTGACCCTCGAGGCCATCGTGCTCAGCGCGTTCCGCTGGACCATGGTCGCCGGCCTGGTGGTCATGGGCTACAAGCTGCTGCAGGACGGCGGCGCCCAGGCGGCCATCATCACCGCCGACGCCGAGAACGTGCTGCCCGTGGTGCTGAGCGAGCTGCTGCCCACCGGGGTGAAGGGGCTGGTGGTGGCCGGGCTCATCGCAGCGGCCATGAGCACCTTCGACAGCACCCTCAACGCTGGCGCCAGCTACCTCGTCAAGGACGTGTACGAGAGCTACATCAACCGCGATCCCACGCCCAAGCAGCTCTTGAACATGTCGCGCTACGCCACCGCGGGGCTGTGCGTGGCGGGGGTGGGCATCGCGGCCATCGTGCCGAACATCAACGAGATCTGGGGCCTGATCACCATGGGCATCGGGGCCGGCATGTTCGTGCCGCTCTTCCTGCGCTGGTACTGGCCGCGGTTCAACGGCTACGGCTTCGCGGGGGGCACCGCCGCCGGCCTGGTGGCGGCGCTGGTGTTCAACACCGGCCTGCAGTGGCCCCTGTACCTGGCGTTCCCGTCGGTGGTGGGCTCGGCGTTCCTGGTGGCGGTGATCACGGCGCTGGTCACGGCCCCCACCCCCGACGAGCGCCTGGTGCGCTTCTACCTGCAGATCAACCCCTGGGGGCTGTGGGGCCGGGTGAGCCAGCTCGCCACCGACCAGGGCAAGCTGACCCCCCAGGAGGCCGGGGGGCGGCTGTGGGAGAAGATCAACGACGTGGTGGCGCTGTGCTTCGCGGTGCCCTTCCAGGTGTCGCTGCTCATCGCCAGCATGGCGCTCATCTTCCACGACTGGGGCAAGTTCGTGGGCTTCGGCGTCGTGACGGTGCTCTGCGCGGTGGGGCTGTACTTCTTCTGGTTCCGCAACCTGAAGGACGCCGCCACCTGCGCCGAAGAGGACGCCTACTGGGCCGAGCAGGGGCGCCACTGAGCCCATGACTGCCCCCGCCGAGCGGCGCGACCTGCGCCGCTGGGCCGCCCTGGCGGTGGCCCTCACCGTCCTGGCCGGCGCCGCGCTGCGGCTGGTGTTTGTAGGCCACGACCCGCTGGGCCTGGGCGCTCGCTTCGCCGCGGTGCGCCACGCCCACAGCCACCTGGGCTACTACCTGTTCTTGTTCCCCGCCGCCTGGCTGGCCCTGCGCGCGGCCGGCGGCTGGGTGCCGGGTGTGCGCCTGGCCGCCGCCTACGGCGCGGTGAGCCTGCTGGCGGCCGCGGCCTTCACCGTGCAGGGCTACGGCGCCGTCTCCATCGCCGCCTCGACCGCCGTGGGTGCGGTGTGGGCCGCCGAGGCGGTGCGGCGCTGGCGGCGCTTCGGCGACTGGCGCGACGCCAGCCCGGTGGCGCTGGCCCTGGGCCTGTGCCTGGTAGTGCCCATCGCCCTGATGACCCGCCGCGATCCCCCGCTGGCCGCGCACCTGGCCCGCAGCTTCCTCACCTTGCTGCTGTTGGGCGCGCTGCTGCCGGCGTGGCTGGGGAAGGGCCGGTGGCCGGCCTGGGCCTGGCTCGCGGCCACCGCGCTGGCGGCCTTCGGCGGGGGCTTCGAGTGGGCGCCGGGGCGGCTGGTGGGCTATGGCGCCTGCGCGGTGGGCCTGTGGCAGGCCGTGGCCGACGCCCCCCTGTCGCACGTGGCCCGCGCCCTGTGGCGGGCGACCGCCCTGGGCTTCGCCGGCTACGCGCTGGGCTTGCCCTCTGCGGGCCACGGCGCCTCGCTGGCCGGCGTGCACTTCATCGCCTTGGGGCCGGTGGCCGTGCAGGCCCTGCTGGTCCGGCCCGGCCGCCCCGTGAGCCCGCTGCTGTGGCCCTACCTGGCCACCGTGGGGCTGATGTGCGCGGCGCTGCTTGCGGGCGACCTGCCCTGGGTGCCGGGCAGCGGGCTGCTGGCCACCCGCGTGGCCGCCTGGAGTGGCGTGGCCTGTGCCGCGCTGCTGGTGGCTCAGCTCGCTCGGCGGCCCTGATCAGCGCCCCGGCTTCAGCCGCTTCACGAAGAAGTCGCGCACCCGCTGCCGGGCCCGCTCGCTGGGGTGGCCGGGCTCGGGCACGTGCTCGCGCACCAACACCGAGTGGGCGTGCAGGGGGAAGCCGGCCCCGTTGCCTTTGCTGGAGTCCAGCTCGATGGCGATGAAGGCGTCGCCCAGGGCCTCGCGCAGGGCCTTGAAGCGCTTGGCCGGCACCAGCGGATCCTCGGTGAAGCGCAGGCCCATGACGCACAGGCCGTCTTCCCGGGTGCGGCGCTGGATGCGCACCAACTCGTCGGCGGGCACGCCCAGGTCCTTGCCGCGGCCCGGGATGAGGGCGAAGGGCAGCGAGGGCTGGCTGAGCACGGGCGCCAGCATGCGCTCGTCCGAGGCCATGGCCAGGGCGAAGCCGCCGGTGAGGCACATGCCCACCGCGCCGATGCCGGGGCCGCCGCACACCTCGTGGGCGTGGGCGCCCAGGGCCCGCAGCCAGTCCACGATGGGGCTGGTGCGGCCCGTGCCCCACACGGTGAACTCCTTCGACACGCACGCCCGCGCCAGGCTGCTCAGGTCGTACACGGCGCTGAAGGGCTTGCCGGGCGTGCCGATGACGCTGGGCATCCAGACGGTGAAGCCGGCCTCGGCCACCCAGCGGCCGAACTCGACCACCTCGGGGTACAGGCCGGGCACCTCGTGCATCACCAGCACCGCGGGGCCCTCGCCGGTGACCCACACGTCGCGGGTCTGGCCCAGGAAGGTCAGGCGCTGGTGATCCAGATCGGGGAAGGGGTTGTCGCGCATGGCCGGCATTGGGGCACGCCGGCTCGCAGGCCGCAACGATCGCGCAATTCCCTAGAAACTTGATGGGGTGAGTAGCATCAATCCCGGGCGCTGCGTATATGTGGCGTGCAGGCTGCCCGCCCGAGGCCAATGATGTCCGCGCAGACCATTCCGTTTCCCGTCGAGCGCCGTTCCCGGCCCTCCCGCTTCCTCGAGGGGCTGCCGGCGCCGCGCACGGTGCCGCTGCCCAGCCCCTTCCGGCTGCGGCACGGGGGGCAGCTCGAGGGCGCCGAGCTGGCCTACGAGACCTGGGGCGAGCTGGCGCCCGCCAAGGACAACGCCCTGCTGCTGTTCACCGGCCTGTCGCCCCGGGCCCACGCCCGCTCGTCGGCCGAGGATCCCTCGCCGGGCTGGTGGGAGGAGATGATCGGGCCGGGCCACCCCATCGACACCGATCGCTTCTTCGTCGTGTGCTTCAACCAGCTCGGGAGCTGCTTCGGCAGCACCGGGCCGGCCAGCCAGGATCCCGCCACCGGGCGCCGCTACGCGGTGGACTTCCCGGTGCTGACCATCGAGGACATCGCCCGGGCCGCCAAGGCCGGCCTGCAGGCGCTGGGCATCGAGCGGGCGGCGGCGGTGGTGGGGCCCAGCATGGGGGGCATGGCGGCGCTGGCCTTCGCCCTGCAGTTCCCGGCGGCCCTCGACCGGCTCATGCTCATCAGCTCGGCCCACCGCTGCTCGCCCTTCGCCATCGCCGTGCACTCCATCCAGCGCGAGGCGGTGCGCAGCGATCCGGCCTGGCACGGCGGGCGCTACCCCGCCGATCACCCGCCGGTGACGGGCATGCGCCTGGCCCGGAAGATGGGGATGATCAGCTACCGCTCGGCCAGCGAGTGGCAGGGCCGCTTCGGCCGCGAGCGCACCGAGCGCTGGGGTGACGAGCCCTTCGGCGTGGAGTTCGAGGTCGAGAGCTACCTGGAGCACCACGCCACCAAGTTCACCCAGGCCTTCGACGCCAACTGCTACCTGTACCTGTCGCGGGCGATGGACCTGTTCGACGCTTCGGAGCACGGCGGCTGCCTGGCCGCGGCGGCGCAGAAGCTGAGCCACCTGGCGGTGAGCGTGGTGGGCGTGCACACCGACATCCTGTTCCCGCTGAACCAGCAGCAGGCGCTGGTGGCGGCCCTGCAGGACGCCGGCGCGCAGGCCGAGCTGGTGGCGCTGGACAGCATCCAGGGCCACGACGCCTTCCTGGTGGACAAGGAGCGCTTCGCGCCGGTGGTGGCCGAGTTCCTGGGCCGCCCCTGAGGGCGCCCGACGCCCCTACGGCTCGCGGACGCCCGCCACCTGCCACGACTGGTTCGAGCAGTCGGTGAAGTCGCAGGCCAGGCCGGCGAAGCGCACCTCGAACACCCCTCGCCAGGTGTCGGCGTCCTCGAAGGTGCCCCGCAGGATGTAGGTCTCGGTGCAGCCGAAGTCGCCGCCGGGCAGTGCCCCGCGCACCTCGAAGTCGGGGCCCACGGGGGCCGGCCGCTGCGACATCAGCGCGGGCGCGCCCAGCACGTCGAGCTGGCCGCCGGCCACGCTGAAGCTGAAGCCGCGCACGTCGAAGCTGAGCGCCTCGTCGCCCAGGAAGTCGAAGCAGGTGTAGACCATCTGCGGATCGGCGTCGTAGGTGCCCGGGTAGGCGATGGGCGCGCCGCAGGCCGGCACGTCGGGCTGCTCGGCGCAGTTGACCTCACAGCCGTTGTCCAGCGAGCCGTCGGCGTCCACGAAGCCATCGTCGCAGAAGCGCAGCCGGCACATGCCCAGGTCGCAGCGGGTCCAGGCGTTGTCCCGCAGGCAAGACTGGCCGCAGGCGCCGCAGTTCTCGCCGTCGAAGTCGGTGTCGAAGTCTTCGTCCACCCGGCCATCACAGTCGTTGTCAGCGCCGTCGCAGGCCTCGGCGGCGGGCTGGCACTCGCAGCCGTTGCGGGCGTCGCGATCGGCGTCCAGGAACGCGCCCTGGCAGTCGCCCATCCGGCACTGGCCCTGGCTGCACAGCGCCTCGGCGTTGGCGAAGCCGCAGGCGTTGCCGCAGCGGCCGCAGTGGGCGGGATCGCCGCTCAGATCGAAGCCCTCGTCCACCCGGCCATCGCAGTCCTGATCGGCCCCGTCGCACACCTCGGGCCCCGCCGGCGCGCACTCGCAGCCGTTGGCGGGGTCGCCGTCGGCGTCCACGAAGTCGCCCTGGCACCCGTCGAGCCGGCACTGGCCCGCCACGCACAGGGGCAGCCCGTTGCGGTAGGCGCACACCACGCCGCAGCCCCCGCAGTTCAGCGGATCGGCCCGCACGTCGAAGGCCTCGTCCAGCCGCCCATCGCAGTCGTCGTCGCGGCCGTTGCACGCCTCGGCCCCCGCGGGCTGGCAGGCGTACTCGCAGCCGTTCGCCGGGTCGCGATCCACGTCGTGGTGGCCCGCCTCGCAGGCTTGGAGTTGGCACAGCCCCTCCTGGCAGGCGGGCACGCCGAAGGCGTAGGCGCACACCCGGCCGCAGCGCCCGCAGTGGCTGGGATCGGCGTGCAGATCGAAGCCCTCGTCCACGCGCCCATCGCAGTCGTCGTCGTCGCCGTCGCACACCTCGGCGCCGCTGGGCCGGCAGGCGTACTCGCAGCCGTTGTCGTAGGCGCCGTCCAGATCCACGAAGCCCTCGCTGCAGCCCGCCAGGGCGCAGGCGCCCTCGTCGCAGCGGGTGATGGCCCCCGGGCGGTCGCAGCGGGCGCCGCACTGGCCGCAGTGGGCCGGATCGGCCTGCAGGTCGAAGACTTCGTCGGTGCGCCCATCGCAGTCGTCGTCGCGGCCGTCGCACACCTCGTCGCCGCGGGCCGCGCAGGCGTACTCGCAGCCGTTCTCGGGCGCCCCGTCCAGATCCACGAAGCCCGGCGTACACGCGCCCAGGGCGCAGGCGCCGTCCACGCAGGCCGGCGTGGCGTTCGGCACCGCGCAGGCCTGCCCACAGGCGCCGCAGTGGGCCACGTCGGCCTGCAGATCGAAGTCCTCGTCCGCGGCGCCATCGCAGTCATCGTCCACGCCGTCGCAGCGCTCGTCGCGGGGCGTGCAGGCGCCCGCCTCGCAGCCGTTGCCGGGATCCCCGTCGGCGTCCACCCGGCCCGGGGCGCAGGCGGCGATGGCGCAGGCGCCGTCCACGCAGGCCGGCTCGGCGTCCCGCAGGGCGCAGGCCTGGCCGCAGCCGCCGCAGTGGGCCACGTCGGCCTGCAGATCAAAGCCCTCGTCCACGGCGCCGTCGCAGTCGTTGTCGATTGTGTCACACGCCTCGACGCCGCCCCGGGTCACGGTGCACGGGTACTCGCAGCCGTTGGCCGCGTCGCCGTCCAGGTCGTGCGCGCCGGCCCGGCAGGGCCCCATCTGGCAGGCCCCGGCCACACACAGCGCCTCGGCCTCGGGGTAGGCGCACGCCCGCTCGCAGGCCCCGCAGTGATCGGGATCGGCCTGCAGGTCAACCCCGTCGCACGGGCCCTCTTCGGGCAGGCAGATGAGGGTGGCGTCGGCGCCGGCGTTGTTCACGCGGCCGCAGAACCAGCCCGTGGGGCAGTCGGCGTCCTCGTCGCACAGGCCCGAGCACACCTGCACCCCGTCGGGGCCGCGGATGCAGAAGCCCGACAGGCACTCGGCGGCCCGCTCACAGGGGGCGCCCAGGCCCGCGGGGGCCTGCACCGCCATGTCGGCGGGCGCCTGGTCCAGATCCGGGCCCAGGTCCACCGCGGGCGGGGCCTGATCGGGCGCCGCCGGGGCCTCGCCGTCCTCACAGCCCGCCAGCCCAAGCGCCAGGGCCACGCCCAGCGCCCACACGCACCCCCGCATGGACCATCCCCCCTGTGTCGCGCCCCGCACGAACCCCCGCGCCGGGAAGTTCGCTGTCGCTGCACCATTCCAACTGCAGCGGCCCGGTCCAGTCCACCCCCGCGGCGCTACGCCCGACAGATCGCCGCGACCTTCGCCGGGCGGCGGCCATCGAAGGCGCACCCCCGTTGTTCCGGAGCGCTGCGCCATGCAGGCCCTCGACCTGATCCTCAGTCGCAAGACCGCCCACGACTACGCCCGCACCGAGGTGGACGAGGCCATCGTGGACCGGGCCCTGCTGGCCGCCCACCACGCCCCCTGCCACAAGCACACCTGGCCCTGGCGCTTCACCAAGGTGGGGCGCGCCACCCGCGAGGCCTTCGTGCCCACGGCCGTGGCCCTGAAGAGCCAGGGGCGGGCCACGCCGCTGCCCGAGAAGGCCGCGCAGAAGATCCGCGAGAAGCTGGTGGATCCCGCCTGGCTGGTGGTGGTCACCCAGGTGCTGGCCGAGGATCCCCACCGCCGGCAGGAGGACTACGCCGCCTGCGCCGCCGCCATCCAGAACATGCAGCTCGCGCTGCAGGCCGAGGGCGTGCACAGCAAGTGGGGCAGCGGCGACCTCACCCGCCACCCCGCCGTGCTGGAGATGCTGGGCGTGGACGGCAACCTCGAGGACGTGGTGGGCTTCATCTGGATCGGCCACCCGCTGGCGCCGCCCAAGGGCGTGCCCCGGCCGGCCCTGGACGGGTTCGTGCGCCGCCTGCCCTAGACCCCCTGCCCTGACCCACCCGCGGTGAGGGCCGTTGCCCCCGCCGGGCCGGATGCTCCACCATCGGCCCCAGGCCGGCTCGGGGGGCGCCGGCGCAGCCACTGCGCAGCCCTGATCCGACCGCCGCAGCCCCGTCGCGGAGGTCCGTCATGCGCGCGTCTGTCATGCGTTGGTCCCGACTGCTCGCCCTGGCCCTGTGGGCCGCGCCCTCCCTCGGCCTGGCCGTGGGCGACCCCCTGGGCCCCGATCCCGATCGGGTGTTCGAGGGCAACCTGGACTACGCGGTCACCGCGGCCACCCAACTCATCTGTCAGGACGGGAGCTGCGCGGGCTCGGGGCACCAGTGCCAGGGCCAGCCCGCCGCCACCGCCGTGCTCGACGTGATCCCCGAGAGCCCCACCCTGGTGGTGGAGTACGCCCAGCTCAACTGGTTCGCCTCGCTCCCCCAGGGCCAGGCGCCCGATCTGGAGGTGACCTTCACCCCGCCGGGCGGCGCCGCGACCCCCGTGCAGGCCGATCCGGTGCTCTCCGAGGCCTTCGACGACGGGCTGGCCGGGCAGGAGTGCCAGATCGTCCAGCTCATCTGCCCCGCCCTTCAGAGCTGCGCGCTGACCTTCCACTCCAGCTACGCCGACGTCACCGACGTGCTCGAAGCCCACCGGCAGGCGGGCGGGACCCTGAACGGCCTGTACCGGCTCGCCGACGCCACCGTGCCCGGCTCGAGCAGCGACGACCCCGGCACCGCCATCGCCAGCGTGGGCAGCCTGACCATCGGCGGCTGGTCGCTGTTCGTGGTGTACCGCGACGAGGCCAACCTGGGCCTGCGCCGCATCTACTTCTACAAGGGCCTGGAGCTGAACGAGGGCGAGGATCGCATGATCACCGCCCGGGGCTTCCGCGCGCCGCCCGACGCGGCGGTGGACCTGAGCTACCTGGTGCTCGAGGGCGACGAGGGCATCAGCGGAGACGGCATCGCCTTCAACGGCCAGCGACTGAGCGACGGCTGCAACCCGCAGAACAACAGCTTCAACAGCACGGTGAACTCGGGGCGCGCCGACGGGCAGTGCCAGCGGGGCGTCAACGGCGTCGATCTGGACACCTTCCACGTGGAGGGCGCGCTGGAGGCGGGCGACACCGAGGCCAACGTCACCTTCATCATCCCCCGCGGCGACGGCCTGTTCACCGCCGGCGAGCAGCTCTTCACCAACTGGCTCGTGCTGGCCTTCGACCACATCCCGCCCGACTTCAGCGACGTGAAGCCCCAGAAGCGGGCGGCGCCCCCGGGCGGCAGCGAGGTCTACCCGGGCGACCGCATCGACTACCTGATCGAGGTGCGCAACAACGGCGGCGACTTCGCCGACGACGTGGTGCTCACCGACGGCATCCCCGAGGGCACCGACTACGTGGCTGGCAGCAGCGCCGTGGACCGCCGGCCCATCGTGGACGCCTTCGGCGGCGGCTCCCCCTGGGTGGATGGATTCAACCTCACCGAGCTGCCCGAGATCGAGACCATCGGCCCCGGCGAGAGCCACACGATCCAGTTCAGCGTCACCGTGCGGGAGGACGCCCCCGACACCATCGTGAACGTGGCCTACATCGAGGCGCCCGGGGCCCCGCGGGCCGAGACGCTGCCCGTGACGCACCTGGTGGTGCGCGGCCCCCGGCCCGACGGCGGGGCCGAGCCCGACCTGGGCCCGCCCGAAGACATGGGCGAAGCCCCGCCGGCCGATCTGGGCGCGGCCCCCGAGGCCGGCACGCCCGACGCCAACTTCGCCAGCGACGCGGGGGGCTGCCCCGCGGGCACGACCCTGGTGGGCGAGCGCTGCGAGTCCCTGTGCGGCGAGGGCCTGATCTTCGTGCGCGAGTGCGGGGCCTGCCGGCCGGCCGAGGACCCCACCTGCGAGGGCGGGGGCGCCAACAGCGGCTGTGGCTGTGATGTTCAGGGGGGTGAGCCGGCGCCGGCCTGGCTGCTGCTGGGCCTGCTGCTGGGGCTGCGACGCCGACGGCGCTGAGGCCGGACTCGGCGGCCTCGGCGCCCGACTCAGGCGATCCGCACCGTCCGCTCCCGCGGGCCCGCCTGAGCGGGCGCCGGGGTGACCACAGCGTCATCCAGCAGGCCATCGAAGGACAGCTCGTCGAAGTCCACCGGCTCAGCCGGCGGCGCGGTGGTCGGCGTGCGCCCCCGCCCGGCCCGCTGCTCGTCCAAGGTGGCCATGGCGGCCAGCAGCGCGTTGTCGAAGCTGCGGTCGATGGTGCGGGGCCCCGCCACGCTGGGGATCAGCCGCAGGTGGCCCTCGGCCAGGCGCAGCAGCCGCACCAGCGCGTCCACCCCGCTGGCGCTCCCCGCCCCCGCGTGGACCATCTGCCCGTCCTCGAAGACGATGACCCCGGCGTCTTCGACCTCCAGCGTCAGGGACCGCCGCAGGTGGTGACACATCTGCAGCACGTCAGGCAGGGACAGGCCGTCGAAGGCCACCTGGAAGCCCGCGCCCATGGCCAGGGCCCGCTCCACCGTCTCGATGGCCTCCGCCGGCTGGAAGGGTTTGACCAGCAGGTCCACCACGCCGTGACGCATCAGCCGCTTCATGTCGGCGGCGCTGGCGTAGGCGCTCATGGCCACCACGCGCATCCGCGGGACCTCTGCCTGGCAACGGGCCACCAGGTCGATGCCGTTCATCCGGGGCAGCACCAGGTCGGTGACCATCACCTGGAACTCCCCGGTGCGCGCCAGGATCAGCGCCCGCTCGGCCCGGTCCACCGCGGTGACCTCCAGGCCTTCGCCGGCGAACAGATCCGAGAGGATGCGCCGCACGAGGAGGTCATCGTCCACCACAAGCACCTTTGCCATCCCACACCTCTCAGGCCGTTCACTGCGCCCGCAAGGCCGGGCACGCCCCACATCCTCACAAAACGTACATAACCTTTAATTCCGGCTCAAGTTCCCGGTGAAAGTCGGCCGGATAAGTGGTGGGGCGGGCGCGGGCGGGGGGCGTTCAGGCTTCGGCGTGGCCGGCCACCACCACCAGGTGGGGCGCCTCGTCGTCGGCGGGGCCGCCCTCGAAGTCACCCCACAGGCCCAGCAGCGTCAGGCCCGCCTGCGACAGCAGCTCGCCGAGCTGGCTGCGCAGCAGGTAGTGGTGGTGCAGCACCTGCTCGTGGGGGGCCTCGCCGGGGGCCTCGAAGCGGTAGTGCACCTTCCAGCAGCGGTCCTCGGGCGCGTGCACGTCCAGCTCGTGGACCTGGATGGCCCGGTCGCCGTCGTGGATCTCGCAGAGCCACTCGAAGTCGTCGCCCCCCTCAAGGTCATCGGGGTCGACGATCTGGTAGCCGTCCAGGGCCAGCAGCCCGTCGGGGGCCAGGTGCGCCGCCATGGCGGTCAGCGCCTGCACCACCTCGGCGTCGTCGGCCAGGCAGAACAGGCCGCAATAGGGCACCAGGATGCGTTCGAAGCTGCGCCCCAGGGTGAAGCCGCGCATGTCCCCGGCCACAAGGGTGACCTGCTCGCTCAGGCCCTCCTCGGCGAGCTGCTGCGCCGCCGCCGCCCGCATCGCGTCGTCGAGCTCCAGCGCCCACACCCGGTGACCCGCCCGGGCCAGCGCCCCGCTCACCCGCCCCCAGCCCGCGCCGATCTCGAGCACGTCGCCCGCGCCCTCGCAGACCCGCAGGTAGAAGTCCACGTCACCGGGGTTGCCCACGTGGAGCAGCCGATACAGGCGGGTCGGATCCAGGCTCATGGGCGGGGCTCCTCGTCGGGCACGGTGTCGTGGAAGCGCCCGAAGTCCAGGCGCAGCGCGCCGTCGGGCAGCCGCTCAATGACGTCCACGAAGCGGTGCCCCCAGCGCACGTCCTGGGCGCGGTACAGGTGCCGGTCGTGCACGGTCTGCCCATAGGTCACGTCGTGGCCGGTCAGCGTCACCAGCAGGAACATCTCGTCGGCGCACATGGCCTGGGCGTCCAGCCCGTACATCGGACTGCTGGCGTCGATGCGGTGCATGACCTGCCACGACATGGAGAAGAACGGCGTGCGGTGCCGCACCAGGGCCACGTCGTGGAGCTGCCGCAGGGTGTGCCCCTCGGTGCTCTGGTAGCTGCGCAGCAGGGTCACCGACAGGGTGGCCTCCACCAGCTCGATGCCCCGGGCGTTGCCCACGCGGAACATGAAGGTGGGCACGCCATCGAAGACGCTCACCACCGCCGTGTTGCTGAAGATGACGTTGGCCCGCGGCCGCGCGAACTTCGCGAAGGCCAGCCCGGTGGCCACCGCCCCGAACACGATGCCCGCCAGCGACTCGGCGGTGACGAGCCAGTCGGCGTACGCGGTCTTGGGCGCCAGCCCCCCGAAGCCGATGGTGCTGAAGGACTGCACGCTGAAGAAGAAGGCGTCGGTGAGCCGGCCCGGCTCGGCGTTCGCGATGACGTCGCCGCCCAGCAGGTACAGGCCCGCAAACAGGGCGTTGACCCCCAGGAAGGCGGTGATCAGCAGGCCCGCCAGGTGCACCCACGAGCGCTCGATGAGCACCACGTACAGGTCGGCGAGCAGGTTGCGCGGGATCCCCACCCGGGTGACGTTGTTGATGGGCTCGCGGCGGGCCATGGCGGCAAGGATGCCCCACCTGGGGCCCAGTTGCACTGCGCCGCTACACTGCACGTCGCGGGTGCGCCCGCCGCCGGTGGCGTGCTATCCCCCGCTCCCCAACCCCTGGAGGCGCCCGTGACCGATCCCGAGATCACCCCCGAGTCCTTCCCGCTCCTGCGCGACGGCCAGCCGGTGGTCATCATCGACGAGCGCCGGCAGAGCCACTACGTGGTCCTCAAGGCGGGGGGCGGCACGAACTTCAAGGGCAACCAGATCGCCCACGACGACCTCATCGGGCGCCCCGACGGCTGCACCGTGCACAGCCACAAGGGCAAGCGCTTCGAGGTGCTGAGCGCCACCTACGAGGACCACGCCCTGGGCATGCCGCGGCACGCGGCCATCGTGTACCCGAAGGACACCGCGGCCATCGCCCTGCACGCCGACCTGAAGCCGGGCCTGACGGTGGTCGAGGCGGGCCTGGGCTCGGGGGCGCTGTCCATCGCCCTGCTGCGGGCCATCGGGCCCACCGGGAAGCTCTACACCTACGAGAAGATCCCCGACGCCATCGTCCGCGCGAAGAAGAACATCGCGCTGGCCATGGGCGACACGTCCAACCACACCATCCACGAAGAGGCGGACATCTACGAGGGCATCCGCGAGCGGAGCGTGGACCGGGTGGTGCTGGACGTGCCCGAGCCCTGGCAGGTGCTGCCCCACGCCAAGGAGGTGGTGCGGCCGGGCGGCGGCATCGCCATCTTCGTGC
Source organism: Myxococcales bacterium (assembly GCA_020633555.1). Taxonomy (GTDB): domain Bacteria; phylum Myxococcota_A; class Bradymonadia; order UBA7976; family UBA1532; genus JACKDL01. Next base: position 32,358 of record JACKDL010000021.1, read on the forward strand.
CCACCGCGCTGCAGATGCACGAGACGGTACAGGAGCTGTACCGCGTGGGCGGCTTCATCGAGTTCAAGGCCATGGAGATCCTGGAGCGCCGCTGGAAGGTCAGCGCCCGCTCGGTGCGGCCCGAGAACCAGATGATCGCCCACACCGGGTTCTTGATGTTCGCCCGCCGCACCGCGCCCCGCGACGCCTGAGCCGGCCCCCGCGCCGCACGCGGGCCCGCCGTGTCATCCTGAGTTTGCGACCCGCCGGATAATCCCCCAGACTCAACGGGACCTCGCCACCCGAGCCGCCGCCATGACCCCGAGCCGCCCGCCCCAGCGCCTGCACGAGCCCTCCAACGGGCCCGCCTCGGCGACGCCCGAGGGGCTGATGGTCCGGCTGCGGCGCGAGACCCGCGCGGATCACGATCGCATCGAGGCGCTGCCCTTCAGCCGGGCGGTGGCCCGCGGCGAGCTGCCGGCCGACGCCTTCGCCACCTACCTGGACAGCCTGCTGGCCCTGCGCACCCCGCTCGAGGCCGCCGCGGCCATGTGCGACCACCCGGGCGTGCAACGGGTGTGGGGCACCATGGCGGCCCACGCAGGGGTGCTCATCGCCGACCTGCGCACCCTGCGCCGCGGCGGCGTGGTGTCGAAGCTGCCGCCACGCATCCCCCTCGCCTTGCGCTCGGACATCGAGGCCACCGCCCACTCGGGCGAGGCCGGCCTGGTGGGGCTGCTGTACGTGGCCGCCGGCTCGTGGCACGGCGTGCGCCTGGTGGAGCGGGCCGTGCGCCGCATGGGCGAGGTCCGGGTGGACGAGCTGCGCAGCTTCGCCGTGGCCGGGCCCGCCTACGCCGATAGCTGGCGGGCCTTCGCCCAGGCCGTGGACGGCGCGTTGCCCCCTTCCGACCACGGACTGGCCGTGGCCGCCGCCCGCCGCGCCTTCGGCCACATGACCCGCGCCCTGGCCGCGGCGACCCCCGATCCGCGCCCCAAGCTCACCCAGCTCCGCGGCACCGACGCCATCACCGGGCGGTTCGAGCGCGAAGAGTTCGACGAGCCCACCGCCCCCGAGACCCCAGCCCCCAGCCGCCCCTGACCGCGCGGCCGCGTCCCCTGACCTGCGGCGCCGCTGGATTCGCCCCGCCACAGGGGCGCGGATTGTAGTCCACAACCTGGCACTACATTTCCTTTGACACCCCGCCACAAAATTGTCACACACAGTCCCCGGAATGCGGCTCAAGGGGCATATGAGCACCACCGACGCGCAGATCGAGCAGACGCTGACCCGCCAGATCCTGGCCGGCACCTACCCGCCAGGCACCCGCCTGCCTTCCATGCGGGCCCTGGCCGGCGAGCACGACGTCACGGTCAACACCGTGCAGCGGGCGGTGGCGCGGCTGGAGCGCGCCGGGCTGGTGCAGGCGCGGCAGGGCAGCGGGCTGACGGTGCAGGACCCCCAGCGCTGCGGCGACTTGAGCCTGCTGCCGGCCTGGTTCGAGGCCCTGGCCGACAACCCACCCCGCGCCGCCGAGCTTCTGCGCGGGTTCCTCGAGGTGCGGCGCGTCCTGGCGGCCCACTTCCTGGTGCAGCACCGGCGCACCTTCACGGCCCACAGCGACGACCTGCGGGCGGCGGCCACCCGGATCATCGATCACCCCAGCCCGCAGGGCGTGCGCGATGCCGATCTGGACTTCGCCCGCCGCCTCATCGAGCTGGCCGGCAGCCCGGCCGCCCGCATGGTGCTGAGCACGGCCTTCCGGGTCATGGGCGAGGTGGAGGGGCTGGCCGAGGCCATGTACGCCCGCCCCGCCCACAACGTGGCCGTCGCCGTGGGCATCCTACAGGCGCTGGCCTCGGGCGACGACGATAGCCGCGTGCAGTGGCGCGTCCTCGAGACGCTGGCCCAGGTGGACGACCTGACCGTCCGCCGGTTCCGCACCCTGCTGGCCGACCGCCTGCCCGCCGACGCCGAGGCCGGCTGGTGAGCCCGGGGCGGGGGTCGGCGCGGCGAGCGGCGGCGCTGCGGGCGGTGCTGCCCACCCCCGCCGGTCACCCCGCCCGCGCGCTGGACGATCCCAGCTTCTGGGCCAGCTTCGACGCCCACGCCCCCGCCCACCTGCGCCTGGCCACCAGCCTGGGCGCCGGGCTGCTGGCGGGCGTGCTGCCCTGGCTGCTGCGAGCGGATCTGGCCAAGCCCGACGGGCGCACCCGGGTGCTCGCGGCCACCGCCCGCCTGCCCGGCGGCGCCGCCCTGCTCGAGGTGCTGAAGGTGGTCGCCGCCTTCGCGGCCTTCGACGATCCCGCGGTGCAGGCGCACCTGCGCGAGGGGCCCCCATGATCGCCCCGGCGGGCCACCTGGACGGTGGCACCGTGGGCCAGCCGCTGCGGATCAGCGCCGACGTGGCGGTGGTGGGCAGCGGCCCCGCGGGCGCAGTGGTGGCCGCCCGGCTCGCCGCCGCCGGGGCCAGGGTGGTGATCCTGGAGGCTGGCCCCTGGCTGACGGACCCGCCGCCGCTGTCGGCCTTCGGCGCCATGGCCGAGCGCTATGTGGGCATGGGCGCCCAGGTGGCCTGGGGCCGCCCGCCCGTGCCGGTGGTGCAGGGGCGCATGGTGGGCGGCAGTTCGCCCATCAACGGCGCCATCTGCTGGCGCCTGCCGCAAGACGTGCATGCCGCCTGGCTGGCGCGGGATCCGGCGCTGGCCGAGGCCCTGCCCTGGGGCGAGCTGGAGCGGCTCACCGACGAGGTGGAAGCGCGACTGAACGTACAGTCCACCGACCCCGCCGTCGCGGGCGCGAAGAACCGCCTGATGGCCCGCGGCGCCGACGCGCTGGGGCTGGCGCACCGCCCGATTCGGCGCAACGTGCGCGGGTGCGTGGGCAGCGGACGCTGCCTGCAGGGCTGCCCGAGCGGCGCCAAGCAGAGCGTCGACCGCACCTACGTGGCGGACGCCCTGGTCGCGGGCGCCCAGCTCATCAGCCGCTGCGCCGCCCGGCGCGTGCTGTGGGCGAAGGGGCGCGCCGGCGGCGTCGCCGCTCAGGCCGAGGGGGGCGGCGCCGTGACCGTCGACGCGCCCACCGTGGTGGTGGCCGCCAGCGCCATCCACACCCCCGCCCTGCTCCTGGCCAGCGGCCTGCGCCACGGGCCGGTGGGCCGCCACCTGCAGGGCCATCCCGGCGTGTCGGTGGCCGGGCGCTTCCGCGAGCCGGTGCGCATGTGGGAGGGCGCCACCCAGGGCCACGAGGTCACGGGGCTGCGCGACCAGGGGCTGAAGTTCGAGACCCTGGGCTTCGGCCCGGCCATCCTGGCGAGCCGGCTGGACGGATATGGCGACGCCCTCGCTGAGCAAGTGGCCGATCTGGACCACTGGCTGGACTGGGGCGTGGCCGTGCGCGCGCGGGGCGAGGGCCGGGTACGGAGCTGGCGCGGGCGCCCCGTGATCACCTGGCAGGCCCACCCCGAGGACGTGCGCCGCTACCGCCAGGGCGTGAAGGTGCTGGCCGAGCTGATGTTCGCGGCGGGCGCCCAGGCGGTGAGCCCGGGTGTCACCGGCCTGCCCAGCCCGCTCACCCGCGACCAGGTGGGCTTGATCGACGGCGCCCCGCTGAAGGCCAGCGCCTACAAGGCGGCCATCACCCACCTGTTCGGCACCTGCCGCATGGGCAGCGACCCCACCGCCAGCGTGGTGGGCCCCGACTTCCAGCACCACCGGGTGGCCGGCCTGTACGTGGCCGACTCCAGCGTCTTCCCCAGCAACCTGGGGGTGAACCCGCAGATCCCCATCATGGCCCTGGCGGCGCGCTGTGCCGACCGGGTGCTGGCCGCCTGAACCCCGCGTCTGACCCAAGGAGCGCCGCCGTGGCCCACACCCTCGCCGATCTGATGGCCATGGACCGCAAGGCCCTGCACGCCACCCTGTGCGCCGGCCACCCCGTGGATCCGCAGGCCCTGGCCGAGCAGCAGTGCCTGGGCGTGGCCCTCATGCCCCGGGTGCTCCAGCGGCTGCTCTGGACCACCTTCCGCAAGACCTTCACCGCCGACGGCATGCCCGAAGGACAGCTCCGCGGCTGGAATGTGCGCATGCAGCAGACCGGCGTGGACGGCCCGCGCCAGCCCCGGCTGGACCGGCAGGGGCGCCCGGTGACCTTCGGCCACTACGTGCTCACCCCCGCCGACGGCCTGCGTTTCCCGGGCGGCTGGACGGGCGGCTGGTACCTGGACTACGGCGCCGGCCGGAACCCCCGCTGGGATCCCGCGGGCCTGGGCGCCACCCCCCTGGTGGCCGTAAATCCCGAAGATCCCTCACTGTTGCTGGGCTGGGAGGTGTTCCGCCTGGGCCCCGCCTGGCTGCCGCTGCCGCTGTACTACGCGCTGCAGCTCGACGGCCCCCTGGCGCAGGTGGTGCCCCCGCCCCGCTGACGGGCGCGGTCGACCCGATCGCCGTCCCTTGCGCTGCGACCCGCCCATGCCCTACCAACGGCCATCCAAGGCGCAAGCGAGAGCAGCTCATGACGACGCGGTGGGTACTGGCGGGGCTCCTGGCGGCGGGCGTGGCCCACGCGGACGAGGGCATGTGGCCCTTCAACATGGCCCCCAAGGCCGAGCTGAAGGCGAAGTTCGGCTTCGAGGTCACCGACGCCTGGCTGGATCGGGCCATGAAGAGCTCGGTGCGCTTCAACAATGGCGGCTCGGGCAGCTTCGTGTCGCCCCGTGGCCTGGTGATGACCAACCACCACGTGGGCGCCGACTGCATCCACAAGCTGAGCCAGGGTGAACACGATCGCACGAAGGACGGCTTCTACGCGGCCACCCCGGCCGACGAGCAGCGCTGCCCCGACCTGGAGCTCAACCAGCTCGTCTCCATCGAGGACGTCACCGACAAGGTGCGCGCCGCCGAAGGCAAGGCTGGCGCCGCCGAAGCGGCCCGCAACACCGCCCGCAAGGCGGAGATGGGCCGCATCGAGAAGGCCTGCGCCGACGCCACCGGCCTGCGCTGCGACGTGGTCACCCTGTACGCGGGCGGCGCCTATCACCTGTACCGCTATCAGAAGTTCACCGACGTGCGGCTGGTGTTTGCCCCTGAGTTCGCTGTGGCCTTCTTCGGTGGCGAGGCCGAGAACTTCACCTACCCGCGAAGCTGCTTCGACGCCGCCTTCTTCCGGGCCTACGGCGCCGACGGCCAGCCCGTGGACAGCGCCGCCTTCCACTTCCCCTTTGGCAAGGCCGGCGCCCAGGACGGCGACCTGGTGTTCGTGTCGGGCAACCCCGGCCGCACCGGCCGCCTGAACACGCCCGCACAGCTCGCCTACCTGCGCGACCACGGCTACCCGTACTACCTGGAGCGCCTGGCCGCGACGGAGAAGGCGCTCAGCGCGTACATGGCCCAGGGCGAGCCGCAGAAGCGCGCCGCCCACGACCACTACTTCGGGGTCACGAACGCCCAGAAGGCGCTGACGGGCTACCTGCAGGGGCTGAAGGACCCGGCCTTGATGAAGGCCATCGCCGACCGCCACGCCGAGGTGCAGGGCAAGCTGGCGGCGCTGCCCAAGGCCGAGCGCGAGGCGCTGCTGGAGGCGTGGCCCAAGCTGGCCGGGGCCATGACCGCCGCCGCCGAGATCAACCAGGGCTACCAGGCGCTCGAGGGGCGCATGGGCCCCGGCGGCACCGTCATGCGCACCGCGCGACACCTGCTGCGGCTGGCCCACGAGCTGCCCCAGCCCAGCGAGACCCGCCTGCGGGAGTACCGCGACAGCGCGCTCGACAGCTTGAAGCTGGGCCTGTTCAGCCCCGCGCCCATCGACGATGGCCTGGAGATCGAGCTGATCGCCCTGGGGCTCGAGGCGATGAGTGAGGCGCTCGGCGCCGATCACGCCGCGGTGAAGGCCGCGCTGGGCGGCCAGACCGCCCGGGCCCGCGCCCAGGCGGTGGTCCAGGGCACGAAGCTGAAGGACGTGGCCCAGCGCAAGGCGCTGTTCGACGGCGGCAAGGCAGCCGTGGACGCGGCCCAGGACCCCGCCATCGAGCTGGCCCGCGCCTACGACGCCGTGGCCCGCGCCTACCGCAAGCGCTACGAGGACGAGGTGGAGGGCGTCGAGCGGGCGTGGGCGGGCAAGATCGCCGTCGCCTGGGCGAAGGCGCTGGGCCAGGGCGTGTACCCCGACGCCACCTTCACCCTGCGCCTGAACCACGGCGTGGTGAAGGGCTACACCGAGGCCGGCAAGCCCATCGCCTGGCGCACCACCCTGGCCGATCTGTTCGCCAAGCACGACCGGGCCAAGGGCGCCGATCCCTACGCGCTGCCCAAGCGCTGGCTGGACGCCCGCGGCAAGCTCCAGGGCGACACGCCCTACAACTTCGTGACCAACAACGACATCATCGGCGGCAACTCGGGCAGCCCGGTGTTCGGTCGCGACGGCCGCATCGCCGGCCTGATCTTCGACGGCAACATCCACCAGCTCCCCAACAACTTCCTGTACCGACAGGACATGGAGCGCTCCGTCAGCGTGCACGCGGCGGGCATCCTGGAGGTGCTGCGCGGGGTGTACGACGCCCAGGCGCTCTTGGCTGAGTTGAACGCGCAGTGACCGCCCGGGCAGCGACCGACCGCAAGGTGACCGACCGCGCGCCCAGCGACTGGCGGGGCGCCACGGCCCTGGTGACGGGGGCGTCCTCGGGCATCGGCCGCGCGGTGGCGCTGCGGCTGGCCGGGCTGGGCCTGCGGGTGGCGCTGGTGGCCCGCCGGGCGGACCGCCTGGCGGACGTGGTGGCCGAGATCCAGGCTGCGGGCGGCCAGGCCCTGGCGCTGCCTTGTGACGTGCGCGATCTGGATGCGCTGGCCCGGGCCTTCCAGGCCGCGCAGGCCGCCTTCGGCCCGGTGCAGGTGCTGCTGAACAACGCCGGCTTCGCCCGACAGGCCCCCCTGCTCTCGGGCGATCCCGGGCTGTGGCGGGCCATGCTCGAGGTGAACGTGCTGGCCCTGGCCGCCGGCACCCGGCTGGCCGTCGAGCAGATGCAGGCCGCCGGGCGCGGCCACATCTTCCACCTGTCGAGCATGTCGGCCCACCGCGTCCCGCCGGGCTCCAGCGGCATGTACGCCGCCACCAAGCACGCCGTGAAGGCGCTCACCGAAGTGCACCGCCAGGAGCTGCACGAGGCCGGGCTGCCCATCCGGGTGACCGCCCTCAGCCCCGGCTACGTGAAGACCGAGTTCGTCCACACCCTGTTCCAGTGCGACGACGCCGCGGCCGAGGCGGTCTACGCCGGCATCCAGAGCCTGGACCCCGACGACGTGGCCGACGCGCTGATCTACGCGCTGCAGGCCCCGCCCGAAGCGCAGGTGCACGACATCCTGCTGCGCCCACGGCGCCAGCAGAGCTGACGGGGGCCCCGCGGCCGGCCGCGCGCTCACACCCGGCGCAGAAGCCCGAAAGCGAAGTCCCGGCCCAGCGGGGTGGTGAACGCCAGCTTGATCCATACGAGCGCCAGGGGCTCCAGCAGTCGCGCGTCGGCCAGCGCGCCCAGGCTCACGGCCTCGAAGCCCACCGCCTCCGCCAGCCCCCGGGCCTGCGCCACCGCCGCCGGATCGTCCCCGCACAGCACCATCACCGCGCGCCCCCCCGCCAGATCGGGCTGGGCCATGTTCTCGCGCCCGGTGCTGTTGAACGCCTTGACCACCTTGGCCGTTGGCGCCCAGCGCTGCACCTGCTCGGCGCCCGAGTCCGTGTGCCCGTGGGTCAGCGTCAGCCCGGGACCGATGGGGTTGGTGGCGTCGATGAGCAGCTTGCCGGCGAAGTCGCCCGCGGCCGCCAGGGCCGCCTGCGCCGCGCCCCAGGGCGTCGCCAGGATGGCCCCGTCGCTGGCGGCCACCGCGTCGGCCACCGAGGCGGCGCCCGCCCCCGCCGCGCGCAGGGCCTGCGCCGCCGGGCTTGCCGGGTCGCGGACGCCGTAGGTCACGGCGTGCCCGGCCGCCTGCAGCCGCTCGCCCAGGGTGGTGCCGACCTTGCCGGCGCCGATGATCGCGATCTTCATGGGTCCTCCTCGCACGGGTTGAAGTGGGGTCCAGGTCGCCGCTCAGCGCCCCAAGGCCTCGATCACCAGCTCGGCGGTCGGAGCCCCGCTGAACTGCTGCTGGCCGGTCACCAGCCGCCCGTCGCGCACGGCGAAGGGGCGGAAGGCCTGGTCCACCACGAAGTTCGTGCCCGCCAGCCGCCGCGCCTCGGTCTCAATCCAGAAGGGCTGGATGCGCTGCCCCACGTACTGATCGGCGAAGGCCTCCTCGGCATCGGCGAACCCGGTCCAGGTCTTGCCCGCCGCCAGCAGCGTGCCGTCGCTCAGGCGGGTCTCCAGCAGCAGGCAGGTGGCGTGGCAGACGAGCGCGGTGATCTTGCCCGCCTCGTAGAAGGCCGCCACCAGCGCCTGCAGGGCCTTGTGCTCGCGGAAGGTGAACATGGGCGACTGCCCACCCGCCACGAACACTGCGTCGTACTCGGCCACGTCCACGCCGGCGATGCTGGGGGTGTCCTCCAGCAGCGCCCGATGGGTCGTCGAGTGCTTGAAGCCCAGGCTCAGCAGGTCGTGGGCCGAGTAGCCGCTGGCATCCTCGGGATCGCTGAAGCCGTCCGCCTGCAGCGCGCCCCCGTCGGGGCTGCGGATCTCCACCGCATAGCCGGCCTCGGTGAAGGCCTGGTACGAGTGGCTCAGCTCGGCCCACCAGAAGCCCACCGGCCAGCCGGTCACGGTGGACACCGCCGGGTTGGCGGCGATCAGCAGGATCTTCTTGGGGGCCTCGGCGCGGGTCACGTTCAGGTTGCCACTCATCGGTCACTCCGTGGGGTCAAGGGGTGACCCCACGGTGGCGCCGACGTTGGATTTCGACAACGGAACGCGATGAAAACTAAAGTTGCAAGATACGAAACATTCAGAGGCGCCCGGTGGGATCCGTCGGGCTCAGCCAGCGGCGGGCCTCGGCCTGGGCCGGCCCCGCCTCCACGTCGGCCACCTGCTGCAGCCGGTCGCGCACCCAGCGGTGGGCGGGATCGGCGTCGTCGCGGGGGTGCCACACCAGGCTGAGCACGAAGGGCGCCCACGGCAGGGGTGGCTCCAGGATCCGCAGGCCCAGCTCAGGTCCCAGCCGGCGCGCGATGCGCTCGGACACGGAGAGGATCCGGTCCGAGGCCGCGCACAGCTCCAGCCCCGCCCGAAAGAAGGGCACCGCCCGCACCACCCGCCGCGACAGGCCGCGCAGCGCAAGCTGCTCATCCACGTAGCCGCCCGGGCGACCCCGCGGCGCCACCTGGATGTGGGGCAGTGCGGCGAACTCTGCCGCGGTGATCGTGTCGCCTACGGTGGGGTGGTCCTGGCGCACCACGCACACCAGCCGATCCGACAGCAGCGGCCGGGTGAGCAGCTCGGGGGGCAGCGTGCCGTAGATGCCGATGGCCAGATCCGTCTGCCCCGCCCGCAACCGCGCCCCATCGTCCACGGCGTTCGGCACCACCTGCAGCCGCAGCCCAGGCGCCTCGGCGGCCAGCGCCGTGTCCAGCGCCGCCCCCAGTACATGCCACACGTAGTCGGTAGCGCTCAGGGTCAAGGCGCGGTCGATCTGGGCCGGATCAAAGTCTTCGGGCGCGCGGAACACGGCCTGCGCCGCATCCAGCGCCGCGCGCACCGCCGGGCGCAGCGCCTCGGCCCGGGGGGTCCGCGCCATGCCGCGCCCCGAGCGCACCAGCAGGGGATCGCCCAGCCGCGCTCGCAGGCGGGCCAGGGCGTGGCTCATGGCGGGCGTCGACAGCCCGATCCGCCGGGCGGCGCCCGTCACGCTGCCCGTCTCCAGCAAGGCGTGCAGAGCGGCCAGCGCGGCCAGATCGCTGCCGTCGAGCACGGCTCAGAACAGGCCCATCTGCTCGACCTGGCCAAGCTGGCGCTTCACCAGCCGGCGGGCCTCGTCGGTGAGGTTGGGGCGCCCCCCCAGCCACTTCAGGAAGTCCTCGTCGGCCTCGGCCAGCGCCACGCCCGTGTGCTTGCCGATCCCGATGCGCAGGGTCTCGCCGTCCTTGCGGTCGCGGAACAGCGCCCGACCCAGCTCGGCCTCCTCTGCCTTCATGCGCGCGATGAGATCCTGCTGGCGCTGGAAGGCCGCCTCGACGTCGTCGGGGATGAGCCCGGCCTCCACCATGCGCAGCAACAGCAGCCCCACGGCCAGGCTGTCGGCGTCGGCCGTGTGGGCCCGGTCGTCGGGCAGGGTCACCCCGTACAGCTCGGCCACCAGGGCCAGCTTCCGCGAGCGGATGTCGCGGTGGTGCCAGTTGGCGAACACGAAGGGATCCAGGCTGCGCGGCAGCGACCAGCCCAGGTCATGGCGAGTGTTCTCGGCGTTGATGATCCGCGCGTCGAACCACAGGATGTTGTAGCCCACCACCACGGGGTTCAGCTCGTCCAGGTGGCGCTTGAACTTCGCCGCCACCTCGGGCCAGGCCGGCGCGTGCTCCACGTCCTCGTTGCGGATGCCGTGCACGTTGCTGGCCGACGCCGGGATGTAGCGGTCGGGGTTCACCAGCGCCCGCAGCCCCGGCGGGTGGTACGCCCCCGCCAGCAGGTACGCCCCGCCCAGCTCGATGATGCGGTCCTCGTTGACGTCCGTGCCGGTGGTCTCGGTGTCGATGGCCAGGATCAGCGTGCGCGACAGGGCCGGCATGGGCGTCCTCCAGGGGCAGGGGGCCGGCGAAGCTAGCACGGCGGGCGGGGGCGGGCTACCGGTCCGCCAGCGCGTGCCCGTCCACCCGGATCTGGGCCAGGAAGTAGGTGGGCAGGCAGGCGCCCTCGTCGCCGGGCAGCCCCGGAACGCGGGCGCAGAGGTAGTCCTCGCGGCAGGGGTTCGCCCGGTCGCAGTGGGCCAGCCAGGTGGGGCGCGAGCTGTCGGCGATGCACGCCGCGAAGGGCTTGCCCAGCCGCGCCAGGCAGTGGGTGAAGCCGCCGAACAGCGCGCCCCCGTCGAAGGGCACCGGGCCGCACACCGCGTCGCCCTGCCGGGCCCCGTAGGCGTCGCAGGGTGCGTGACACATGCCACCCGGGAAGCCGTTGCCGCTGGTGGCGCCCTCGGGATCCGGCCCCGCGCACGCCAGCCGATCCCGCAGGCGCACCCGGTCGGGGGCCTTGCTCTTGCTGGGCACCAGCGTGGCCTGCTCGGTCAGGCCCCCGGGCGGCACCGGCGCGGCGTGGCCGCAGACCCCCAACGCATCACCCAGCGTGTCATGGCAGACCAGCCCCGCATCGCACCCCCAGGTCTTGAAGGTGGGGTCGTCCCCCAACCCGCACGGCGCCCCCATGGCTCCGCCGCCGGTGCGCTCGGCGAAGGGCCGCGGCACGGCGTAGGCCTCGCCCCGGGCCGTCGCCTCCAGGAACCCGCGGCGCCACCCCAGCTCGCCCTGCAGGTGCCGGCTGAAGGGCACCGCCACCTCGTTCCAACGGCCCTGCGGATCCTGCGCCTCGCCCAGCAGGTGGAAGCCCGCCAGGCTGCCGCTCTGGTGGCAGCCCTTGCAGCTCATGGTCTCCAGCCGCCGCAGGGCGCCGGCCGCGGATCTCACCAGCTCGCCTTCGAACTTCACCTTGCGAAACAAGCGGTTGGCGGGCCCAAGCACCTTGCGATACGGCCGGTTTGCCGCCCGGGGCACCCCCCGCGGGGCCACCGACACCGAGCGGCGCGCCAAGAACTCGTCGGGCAGCACCAACAGCCCGCTGTCGATCTCTCCCGGCCGCGCGCGCAGGTAGCGCCGCAGCGCCTCCCGGCGGGCGCCGTCCAGCGTCACGGTGGGCGTGTTCTCCAACGTGCCCACCTGCAGGCGCGCCGGTCGCCCGTCCGGCCCGGGCTGGGCGCGGAAGACCCGCAGGACGTAGCCCGCGTGGCCGCCCAGATCCGGCCGCACCCCGCTGGGGATCCGCACGCTCTGCAGGTTCGTCTCGACGCGCTCTACGGTCCGAGGCGCCGCCAGGGGCCCTGACAAGAGCGCCTGGGCTCGGTCGGGGGCCCCCTCCACGGCCAGCCAGCGCGCTGCCACGCCGGCGCAGCCCGCCTCGCCCGGCGCCGGATCCTGCGGCAGCACTACGTTCAGGGTCATGGGCAACCGCGACGCCGCAGCGCCCGCCGTGTAGGCCAGCCGGTAGATCAGGCGCCGCTCGCCGCAGCCCCCCGCCCGCACGTGCTTGCGATCCAGCCGGTTCACCACGGCCACCAGCTCGAAGCGCGCCCGGGCGTCCTTCAGCCAGCCCACGTCGAAGGCCCGGTGGGCGTGGCCGAACCCCACCCCGCTGCGCGGATCACGCGCCGCCAGCAGGTCCTGGTCCTTGCTCAGCAGGGTCACCAGGTCGCGGTAGGCGGGGCTGCTCGCGAACAGCGCCGCGGCGTCCGCGCCGTCGCCCCCCAGCACCCCGCCCAGGTCCAGCCCGGCGGCCTCCAGCGCCACCAGGGTGGCGGGCTCGGTGATCACCAACGCGGCGTCCGGCACCGCAGCGGGTGTCGTCGGGGCCACGACCTGGGCCAGGCCGGCCAACGCGATCAGGGTGTGCAGCATGGGCCCAGCCTGCGGGATTCAGCCGCGCCCCGCCACCCGCACCCGGTCCAGGGCCGCCGCGTACAGCGCCGCCGCCACCCCCTCGGCGTCGCGCCGACAGGCCTGCAGGTGGAGCAGGGCCGCGCCCCGATCCCCCGCGGCCGCCAGCGCCAGCCCGTAGGTGATCTGCAGGTCCACGGCCTCGGGGAACTGCACCACCAAAGGGGCCAGGGCGTCGCGGGCGGTGTGGGGCCGCCCCGCCGCCAGATCCTGCTCGGCCGCCTTCACCGTCGGCGCGGCCATCAGGCGCGCGAAGTGGGCGTCGGGCATGAAGGGGCTGCGCAGCGCGCCCGCCCCGTCCGTCCACTGCCCCGTGGGCGTGGTGAAGGGCAGCAGGTTCAAGCCCGCGCCCCACAGGGCCGCCGCGCACACCGCCTGCGCCGCCACCCCCGCGTAGGTCGCCTGCTTGCTCAGCAGCTCACCGGGCCCGACGGCCAGCGCGATCGCGCCGATCACCGCCAGCTCGGCCAAGGGCCCGGCCAGGTAGATGCAAGTGCTGGCCAGCCGCGCGCCCTCCACCCGGGCCGGCACCGGCAGCACATGGCCCGCCAGCGGCCAAAGGCGGATCTCCACCTGAGTCTCGCCGACGGCGAAGCGCGCCACCCGCGGCCCCAGCCCCACCGCCACCTCGATGACCCGCCAGCCGAAGGCCCGCGCCACCAGCGCGTGCCCCAGCTCGTGCAGGGCGGTCAGCGGCAGCCAGGCCGCCAGCAACACCACCGCGCCGAACCGCGCCGGCCCAAAGTCGCGCAGCACCGACCAGCCGAAAAGGCCGACCAGCGCCGCCGAGAACAGCCACAGAAACAGGCGATCGCCCCCGGTCGCCGGGGGCGGCGCGGGGGCCAGAGGATCCAAGGCCGATCAGCCCAGGATGAAGGGGTGGGCGCCCTGGCCCGGCGAGCTCAGCTCAGCCACGCGGATGCCGTGCACCAGCTCGATGCTGGGCCGGGCGTCCGCCAGGCCGTAGCCGCCGCCGCCCAGCACGTCCTCGTAGACCTTGGTGTGCAGGTCGTCGAAGCCCGTGGAGAAGTCGAACTCGCCCAGGTCGCCCATGCTCAGACCGCGGTAGGCGTGCTTGCCGCTGGCCAGCCAGCCGTCGGGCAGGTCATTGACGTTCACCGACAGGAACCAGCGCACCCGGGCCCGCTCCAGCTCCAGCACCCCGGCCACACGGTCGTCCGCGCGCACGTGCACCTTGCTGGCCTCGACCCCGCCGAACAGCCACAGCAGCATGTCGAAGAAGTGGATCCCGATGTTGGCCGCCAGGCTGCCCGACTTGGCCGGATCGCCCTTCCACGAGTGGTGGTACCAGGGGCCGCGCCGAGTGATGTAGGTCAGCGTCAGCTCGTGCTTCTGCCCCGCCGGCGTCTGCTCGATCTGCGCCTTCAGCCGCTGCACCTCGTCGTGCAGGCGTAGCTGGAGCACCGTGTAGATCTTCTTGCCAAACTCATCCTCGAGCTCGGCGAGCTGGTCGATGTTCCACGGGCTGAGCACAAGCGGCTTCTCGCAGATGGCGTCCGCGTGCACGCGCATGGCCAGCCGGCAGTGGGCATCGTGCAGGTAGTTCGGCGAGCAGATGCTCACGTAGTCCACCCCGCCGTCCCGCCGCCGCATCTTCTCCAGGTGGCGATCGAAACGCTCCACCTCGGTGAAGAACCGGCAGTCCGGGAAGTAACGGTCGAGGATCCCCACCCCGTCGTACGGGTCGCAGGCCGCCACCAGTTGGTGGCCCGTGTCGTGGATCGCCCTCATGTGGCGCGGGGCGACGTAGCCCGCCGCCCCCAGCATCGCGAATCGCTTCATGTCCCTCGCCTCGAGTCGAGCCGGCGCATCATGCGCGGCTTCGACCCCGCAGGCCAAGCGGCTGTGCCAATTTCACCGGACTGCCCCGCCGCGCGGCCACCCGTCAGACCCGCGCCCACCAGCCGCCCGGGCTGGGCACCAGGCTCAGCGTCACCGTCTGCAGCCCCGGCTCGCTCCAGCGGTGCTTGTAGGGCATGTCGGTGCCCAGGTCGTACACCCCCACCCCCTCGCGGCACAGCCCCTGGATCATGGCGAACTGCGCGAGGTTGCCGGGCGCGAAGGCCCGGAATCGATCGTCGAAGCTCACCTGCAGCCCGCGGTACGTCGGCCCAAACAACCCGCCGACGCAGAAGGCCACGTCCTGGCCATCGCGGGTGATCAGCGCCGCCCGCAGGGCGTTGCGGCGGGCCAGCCGGGGCATCATCAGCCGGTAGAACTCGCGGGCGGCCCCCTCGTTCACCCCCTGCCCGCTCAGCCCCTTCCACGACGCCCCCTCCAGCGCCATGACCCGGGTGAACAGCGCCGCCGGATCCGCCACGCGGGTCAGATACTGGTGCCGGAAGCCCTCGGCCTCGGCCTTGCGCCACGCCCGCCGGAGCTCGGCGCGGAACTTCGCCGACCTTCGCCCCAGGAAGCCGTCCACCCCGCCGGCCAGATCCGCCACCCGCCGATCGCAAGGTGGCCCCAGCCCCAGCCGGTATCGCCGCCCGAAGCGCCGCAGCGCCGCCGTCCACAGGGCCCCGCCCCGCACGATGCCCGAGAGGAACACCCCGTGGGCGGCCGGCTCGGCCTCGGCCAGCATGGCGTCCAGCAGGGCCATCAGCCCCTCGGCGTCGGGCCCCGCGAAGGGCGCCGCCAGGCCCCAACCGGCCTCAAGAGGCGCCACCGCCCGCCCACCGGTGACCTCGATCTGCATCAAGGCCACCGTGCCCACGCCGGGCTCCGTTCGCACAAAAGGCTGCGCCTCGGGCGCGAAGGCCGCGCGAGCGGGCTGCACCCAGTCCAACGCCGAGCAGAAGTGGTCGATCTCGGGCGTACGGGCCACCGCCGCGTCGAAGGCGGCCTGCTGGGCGTCCAGCCCGTCAAAGGTCAGCCAGGGCATACGGGCAGAATGCCCCAACCGACGGCCTCGCCGCGACGGGTCCAGCGTGCTACCCCTGCGCCCGTGTACGACTCGGCCCTGCACCACATCCCCGACGATCCGCCCGTCCTCACCTGGACCTGGATCACCGATCGCGCCCTGGACCTGCGCCGGCCGCCACCCCAGACGGGCCTGGACGCCGCGGCCTGGGACGCCGTGCGCCACCACGGCGGCCTGTGGGTGAACGGTCACCCCGCCGCCGAACGCTGCGACGCCGGCAGCCGCATTCAGGTGTACGCCTTCGGCGCGTCCCCGCCCGCGCTCTCTCAGGTGCCGCTGAAGATCCTGCTCGACCGCGACGGCGTGGTGGCCGTGGACAAGCCCTCGGGCCTGTCCACCCAGCGCACCCGGGCCAGCGCCCACCGCTGCCTGCAGGCCATGCTCATCGACCGCCTGGGCGACCCGGGCCTGCGGGCGGTGCACCGCCTGGACCGCGCCACCAGCGGCGTGGTGCTGTTCGCGCGCACCAAAGCCGCCACCCAGGCCCTGCACGCCCAGTTCCGCGGCCGCACCGTGCAGAAACGCTACCTGGCGGTGGTCGCCCCGCCCCCCGCGGAAGACGCCTTCGAGGTGGACGCCCCCCTGGCGCGCGCCCCGACCCCGCAGGACGCCCCGGCCCACCTGGTGATGGCCGTGAGCGACGCCCCCGACGCCCAGCCCAGCCACACCCGCTTCGAGGTCGCCGGCCGCCGCGACGACCGCGCCGTCGTCCGCGCCCTGCCCGTCACCGGCCGCACCCACCAGATCCGGGTCCACCTGGCCCACGCCGGCCACCCCATCCTGGGCGACGACCTGTACGGCGATCCCACCACCGCGCCCCGCCTGCTCCTGCACGCCGAACGCCTGGACGTGACCGTGGGCGGTCGCCCGACCGTGCTCCACGCCCCCGCCCCCCGCTGCTTCAGCCTGTGGGCCCGCCTGGACTAGCGATCCGGCCGGGCGACCCCCCCCTCCACCCCCGCCCGCTGGACCGCCAAACTCGGGCCGAAGGCCCGAGGTGCCAGGCGCGGGCTCGCCCGTGCGACCCGGAGCAAGGAGGAGGGCGCCCGGACCGAGGGCGAAGCCCGAGGGAGGACGCACCGACGACGCGGCGGAGGTGTCGCCCGCAGGGCAGGCCGCGCAGCGGCCACGCCCGAAGGGCCGGCATGGGGAGGGGAGCCGGCGCCAGCCGGCTGTTGGGGAGGGGTCCGGCCCCTCCCCAGCGAGGGCGCAGCCCGAGCGAGCTAGCGAGCCCGCAGGGCGAGCGGAGTTACTGCCGGGGCGCCAGGTTCAGGTACCAGCCCACCAGGGCGCCCTCGTCGCCGCCGGCGTTGTCCACCACCTCGAGCACCCAGGTGCCCGCCGCGGGCTTGCCGTCGAAGGCGGCCACGTCGAGCTGCTCGATCACCAGATCGTCGGCGTCGTCGCCCGTCTGGTCGTGCAGCACGGCCACGGTGCCGTCGGGGTGCACCAGGCGCACGGTCAGATCGCCAATCCAGGTGTGCTCCACCAGCACGTCCACCTTCACGTCATCGAGGATGAAGCCGGGCTCCGCCTCGATGACCAGCGTGCTGACGATGCCCGCGGGGTCGTTGTCGGGCACCGCGGTGCGGGCCTCGTTGCCGGCGCTGATGGGGTTGCGCTCTCCCTCCTGGGGGATGCAGGCGCCGTGCTCGGCACAGTCACTGTCGGCGCAGTCGGTGTCGCCGTCGCCGTCGTTGTCGATGAAGTCGTCGCAGACCTCGGGCTCGACGCAAGCGGGATCGGCGGCGCACTCGCTGTCGTCGCAGTCCATCGCGCCGTCGCGGTCATCGTCGATGCCGTTGCCGCACAGCTCGGGCCCCAGATCCACGTCGGGCACGTCGGCGCCCACGATGCTCCCGTACTCCTCGACGTACTGGTAGCTCAGCCAGCCGTAGCCGTCGCCCTTCGGGTTCTGGCTGCCCCAGCTCCCGGTGCCCCAGCTGTTCTTGATGAGGAAGAAGCCCTTCTCGGTGATGGGGTTGCCCTGGGCATCCAGCACCTGCTTGCCGGCCTCGTCCATGATCGGCAGCTCGAGCTCGTCGTCCCAGCCCACGATGAGGATCGAGTGACCGGCCCGCTTCTCCAGGCTCAGCTCCTTGTCCTTCGCGTTCGGGTACAGGATGTAGCCCTTCGCCTTGTACTCGGAGTTCGTGGGGATCTTCGACCCGCCGTGGTTCCACGACTGGTAGAAGAAGGTCATCCCGGCCGCCACCGCCTGCTTGTTGGTGTACATGAACGCCTTGATGTTCTTCGGCCGGCTGCTGACCCAGCGACTGCGGGGCAGCTTCCAGCGCTTGGCGTTCTTCACCTCATCGCTCGGCTCGCCGTTGGTGTGGCAGATGGTCGGGCGATCCTCCCCGGTGCAGCGCTCGTCGTTGGCGGTGGTCCAGCCGCTGGCCTCGTAGGGCGAGGTCGCCTCGTCCACGATGCCGTAGGTGCTGATGGCCTGGAGGTTGCTGCTGGCGTTGCTGCCGCCGGTGTCGCGGAACGCGCCCACCTCGAACTTCACCGACCACTGCAGGAACTGCTCGCTGAAGTCGGGATCGGTGATGGTGCCTTCCTTGATGTACAGGTGCTCCATCAGCGCCACGGTGCTGAAGATGCTGCACACGCCGCGGCGGCCCTGGCTCCGCACGGGGCTCTGCAGATCCACCAGGTCGAACTGCTTGGGCATGACCTGGTCGGCCTTGGGCTCGTCGGGGATCTCGGCGTTGCCGGGCGCCCCCTCGAGCAGCACCTCGGCGCTCTGCAGGGGCGGCTCGTCCTGCGGATCGGCCCCGGCGGGGGTGCTGAGATCATCACTGCCGTTGTCACAGGCAGTGAGCCCGAAGGCGAGCAGGGCGGCGAGCCAGCCCAGGTGGCGGTGGATGCGCATGGTTCCCCTCACGATGACGCGGGCGTGACCCGCTTCCGTTTCGCGGCGGTAGTCTAGCAAGGCCCGGACCAACCGCCAAACGCCCGGGGACAAAGGAACTCGCGGACACCTCGGACAGCCGATCCGCCACCCACGGGGGCGCCAGGCGGCTACTGAACCCGCCACCCACCAAACCACCACACCGACCGGTTACCGGCGTTGCGTCCCGGTGACGGTCCCGCCAGAGGCCCGCGGCCGGTCTCAGCCCTCTGGCAGGCACTCGCAGCGCCCATCCCCTTATGGCGCCTGTCGCATGCCGAGAGTCGCATGCAATTCATATCCCAATGGCACGATACGTGGTTATGCCCCTGCCCGCAGCGCCCTGTGGGAGATTTGGGCGCTTTGCCTGACGAGCATGGGAGGAAGGCATGTCCCGCACCCGCACCGGTTGGTTGGTCCTGTTGTTGGCCGGCGTCGCCCTCTGGGGTTGCGAAGGCCCCGAAGGCCCCCCCGGAATCAGCCCCGAGGCCGGGGTCGGTCCGGCGGGCCCCCAGGGGGAGCCCGGCGAGCAGGGTGAGCAGGGTGAGCCCGGCGCCCAGGGCGAGCAAGGCGAGCCCGGCGCACAGGGCGAGCAGGGCGATCCCGGCGACCCCGGCGCCCAGGGCGATCCCGGCGACCCCGGCGCCCAGGGTGATCCCGGCGAGCCCGGCGCCCCCGGCGAGCCCGGCGAGCCCGGCCAGGACCGCACGTTCTACGCGAACGAGTCCTGCCAGGTCTGCCACAACCAGGGCCGGCTGGCCGACGTCGAGGTGGCCCACGGTCTGAACGTGCAGGCCGGCCACGTCGAGGTCGAGGTCGAGACCGTGCGCTTCGTCGAGCAGGGCGCCGCCCTGTACCCCGAGGTGGACTTCACCTTCGCCGCCTTCGACGGCAACGGCCTGAAGGTCAACCTGGACCTGGGCACCGCCGACGCCCGCGGGCGGCTGAGCTACGCCCGCTTCAACCTGGCCAAGCTGGTTCCGGGCGCCCAGGGCGATCCCGACACCTGGTACGACTACGCCACCAACGACCGCGCCGTGGCGAACCTGATCTCGCTGGGCGGCGACCGCTACCGCTACCGCTTCTCGGTGGACATCGCGGCCGACTACGAGCCCGGGCTGACCCACCGGCTGGCCATGCAGCACAGCCGCATCCCGCCCGACGTGGCCACCGCCAACCCCATCTACGACTTCGTGCCCGACGGCAGCCCGGTGGAGCGCCAGCGCGCCATCGTGGACGTGGCGCAGTGCAACGACTGCCACGGCGGCCTGTCCTTCCACGGCAACGGCCGCAACGACACCCGCATGTGCGTGATGTGCCACAACCCGACCCTGCCCGACGTGGACTTCGGCTACATGGTCCACAAGATCCACGCCGCGCAGAACCTGCCCAACGTGCATGACTACAGCGAGGTCACCTACCCGCAGGACATCAACAACTGCGCGAAGTGCCACACGGGCGACAACCCGAACACCCCCGACGGTGACAACTGGAAGAACGCCCCGAACAAGACCGCGTGTGGCTCCTGCCACAACGTGGTGTTCGAGGAGCCCGTGCCCGAGGGCATGGCCATGCACACCGCCGGCCCGCAGGCCACCAACGCCGGCTGCGCCGGCTGCCACCAGCCCGAGGTTGGCGTGGCGCCCATCGTGCCGGCGCACATGACCGAGAACGCCACCCCGCACAACCCGCAGCTCCCCGCCGGGCTGTCCAACATCGCGTACGAGCTGCTGGACGCCGAGGTGGACGCCGAGGGCGTGGCCACCATCACCTTCCGCATCACCCGCGACGGGGCCGCCATCGACCTGCTGAACCTGCCTGAGGATCTGGCGGCGCCCGGCCGGTGGCCCGGCTTCCTGCTCCCGTACGCCCTGCCCGGCGCCGACGGCGTCATGCCGGCCGACTGGAACAACCTGGGCCGCAGCGCCGGTCAGCCCGCCAGCGTCGACATCGGCGGCCTGATCGAGGCCGGCAGCGTGGCGGCCGGCGCCGACGGCGCTTTCGTGGCCACCATCGCCGACGCCTTCCCGGCCGGCGCCGGCATGCGCGCCGTGGCCCTGCAGGGCTACTTCCAGCAGGCCGTGGGCGAGAGCAACGTGGCCCGCCACGCCGTGTCCGCCTACATCCCGGTCACGGGTGACGAGGTCCGCCGCGAGATCGTCGACTCGGCCAAGTGCGGCAGCTGCCACGAGTGGTTCGAGGGCCACGGCGGCAACCGCGTGTACACCACCAGCGTGTGCGCCACCTGCCACAACCCGAACCTGAGCAGCTCGGGCCGCGGCGCGGATCCCGAGGCGCTGTCCGAGGGCCTCGTGGCCGCCCTGGGCGACGACCCGCTGACCTACCCCGAGGACACGAACAACTTCAAGGAGCTGATCCACGGCATCCACGCCAGCGCCGTGCGGACCACCGACTACGAGTTCGTGCGCAACTTCCGCGGCGGCTCCTACTACAACTGGTCCGAGATCATGTTCCCGGCCGAGGCCAGCGCCTGCGAGACCTGCCACTTCGAGGGCACCTGGCGCACCGACGACGTGCCGGCCACCGCGCTGCCCACGACCGTGGTGACCACCGACGGCACCAACGCCGACCGCGACGCCGTGCTGGCCGCCCGTGACAGCGTGCCCAACGCCACCGACGTGGTGACCACGCCCATCGCCGGCGCCTGCAACGCGTGCCACGACAGCGCGCCCGCCCAGGCGCACTACGAGCAGAACGGCGGCCTGGTGGAGCGCGACCGCGCCCAGATGGCCGAGTAACGCGCCTCCCCCTCCGGCCCGAGGCCCTCCTGCCTCGGGCCGCTCCCCCACCCTGCCTCTCCGCACTCACCCGGCGCGCCCACCGCGCCGCTGGTTGCGTGCCGGCCCCCGCTGGGTGAAGCTGCGCAGGCATGATCCTCAGCGCCCTTCACCACGCCTTCCACCGCCGCGAGACACGGGCCTACCGAGTCGTCGAGGCCGTCATCTACGCGCTGATCGCGCTGTCGGTGGTGCTGTTCCTGGTGCAGCTCGGGCTGAGCGAACGCCAGCCCGTGCTCGAGGCCATCGACCTGGGGCTCACCTGGTTCTTCGTGCTCGAGTACACCTTGCGGCTGGCCAGCTTCCGACCGCCCACGGTGGACTTCTACGTCCCCTCGGTGGCCACGCGGCTCAGCACCCACCTGTGGGGCCGGCTGCGCTACGCGCTGACCCCCATGATGCTGGTGGATCTGCTCACCGTCCTCTCGGTGTCGCCCCAGCTCCGCGGGCTGCGGGCCATCCGCCTGCTGCGCCTGCTGCGGGCCACCCGGGTGTTCCGCTACAGCAACCCCTTCGCCAGCCTCACCCGCGCCTTCGTCGAGAACCGCCTGCTCTTCGCCTTTGGCCTGTCGCTGGTGGGCGGCGCCACGGTGGTGGGCGGCCTGAGCATCTACGTGGCCGAGCGCAGCGATCCGAGCACCTCGGTGAAGTCGGTGGGCGATGGCCTGTGGTGGGCGCTGGTGACCCTGACCACCGTGGGCTACGGCGACATCAGCCCGGTGACCACCCTGGGCAAGGGCGTGGGCGCCGCCCTGATGATCACGGGCATGTTCAGCCTGGCCCTGTTCGCCGGCCTGGTGGGGCACGCCCTGCTGAACGCCGTGCTGGGCATTCGCGAGGAGCAGTTCCGCATGAGCCACTACGTCAACCACCTGGTCGTCTGCGGCTACGAGCCGGGCGCGCGGCTCCTGCTGAACGCGCTGCTGCACGAGATCGACCCGCGGGACACCACCGTGGTGCTGTTCGGTGACGGCGAGCGCCCCCACGACGTGCCCCCCGAGTTCGTGTGGGTGAGCGGCGATCCCACCAAGGAGAGCGAGCTCGACAAGGCCCGCATCGCCCACGCCAGGGCGGTGATGGTCATCGGCTCACGCACCATGCTTCCGCAGCACGCCGACGCCCGCACCCTGCTGATCTTGTTCACCATTCGCCGCTTCTGCGGCATCAGCGCCGTGCCTCGGAAGCGCCCGGTTCACGTGGTCGCGGAGGTGCTGGACGCCGAGAACGTGGAGCACGCCACCACAGCGGGGGCCGACGAGGTCATCGAGACCACGCGGCTGGGCTACGACCTGCTGGCCCACACGTTGGTGGCCCCCGGCACCGGCGCCGTGATGAGCGCGGTCGCGTCGGCCGGCGCCCACAGCGTCTTCTTGGGGCGGCTGCCGGCGGGCATCCCACCGGGCCCCTTTGGGCAGGTGGCGCCGGCCGTCAAAGCGGCCACCGGAGCGCTGATCATCGGGTTGCGCGGCGCGGACGGCACCGATCAGCTCGCGCCCCCGGACGACCTGGCCGTGTCGGCGGACGCCCACCTGCTGTACCTCGCCCTGGCGCCCCAGTTGGAGAGCCCATGATCCGCGCCGGGCTGGTGGCGCTGCTCCTCGTGTGCTGGGGTTGCAGCGCCGCCCCCGCCGAGCTGGACGCCCAGGCGCCCGACCCGGTCGCCCGGACCCCGGACGCCAGCCCCCATGACGGCTTGTCGCCCGACGCTGTGCCCCCGAGGGACGCCGCCTCGGATGGGGGCGCACCGTTCGACCTGGCTGTCCAGGACGCCCAGGCCGTGGTGCCGGTGGCCTGGCTGGCCCTGGGCGACTCCTACACCATCGGCGAGTCGGTCCCGGCCGAAGGGCGGTGGCCCGTGCAGCTCGCTGAGCGCCTGAACGCAGCCGGTGTGCCGGTGCGCCCCCCCCAGATCATCGCCCGAACCGGGTGGTCGGTGGCCCAGCTCCTCGCCGCCGTGGCGGCGGAGGATCCCCGGGGTCCCTTCGCCATGGTGACCCTGCTCATCGGGGTGAACGACCAGTTCCGTGGGGGCACCGCCGAGGCCTACACCGAGGCCTTCACCGGTGCGCTGGCTGAAGCCATCGGCCGCGCCGGCGGACGCGCCTGCCGGGTGGTGGTGTTGTCGATCCCCGACTACGGCTACACCCCCTTCGGCGCGCGGGATCAGGCGCGCACCTCGGCCGCGCTGGACGCCTTCAACGCCATCAACCGAGCGCAGACCGCCGCGGCGGGCGCGCACTACGTGGACGTGACGCCCATCTCGCGACGGGGACTGGCGGAGCCCGCCCTGGTGGCCGCAGACGGGCTCCACCCGAGCACCGCGCAGTACGCAGAGTGGGCTGCGGCGGCCCTCCCTGTCGCACAGGAGGCGCTGCGAAGCTGCCCCTGAAGGCGCGGTTTTGATAGGCTGAGCCCCGGTGAGCGCCATGCGCACACCCATAGGGCGGTCCCCAAGGGAGCGCCTGATTGACCACAGCATTCGGCAAGGCCGAATGGGGGTTGGAAGCGTGGTTTTGCGTGTCTTGTGGCCCCCCAGGCTGGGGGCGATGTGGGTGGTGGGCCTTGGCCTGCTGAGCGGCTGCTTCGAAGTGGCGCCGCTGCCGCCGTGCCAGTTCAACGAGCAATGCGGTGAAGGTCAGCGCTGCGATCTCGACAGCGGCAAGTGCGTCAAGCGCGAGGGCGGCAACACTCCGCTACCCCGCTTCGACATGGAGCCGCCGCCCGTCGCGCCCACGCTGGACTGGGTCTATGTGCCCGCGGGCGGCTTCGTCATGGGTGCCGACGACGGGGTGCCCAACGCCAACCCCGCCCACGAGGTCAGCCTGGCCGACGACTTCTTCGTGGCCCGCAACGAGGTGACCGTCGAGCACTACGCCCTGTGCGTGCAAGCCGGCATCTGTCGCGCTCCACGCACCGGCTCCCAGTGCAACTGGGAGGTCGCCGGCCGCGAGCAGCACCCCATCAACTGCATCTCGTGGTACGACGCCCGCGCCTTCGCCGGCTGGGCCGGCGGGCGCCTGCCCACCGAGGCCGAGTGGGAGTACCTGGCCCGCAGCAACGGCGCGGACGCCACCTACCCCTGGGGCGAGGAGCCCGTGAACTGCGATCGGGCCGCCCGCGGCGGGCCGGTGGGCGGCTGCGGCCCTGCGGGGACCCTGCCCGTCTGCACCCACCGCGAAGGCGACACCCAGACCGAGATCTGCGACCTCGCGGGCAACGTGGCCGAGTGGACCGCCGACGCCTGGCGCGAGGACTACACCGAGGCCCCCACCGACGGCAGCGCCCTCAACGGCGACGAGAGCGAGCCGCGGGCGGTGCGCGGCGGGGGCTGGAACACCGAAGACGACGGGCTGCGCACCCGCGCCCGTCAGGCCATGGATCCCACCGACTGGGCCGTGACCCTGGGCATCCGGGTCGTCCGCGAGTAGGCCCGCGTTCTCGCCCTCTTCGCTCCGGGGAACGCCTGCGACCACAGGCCACCTCGACCCCAGCGTCGAAAAGCTGACACCAGTCTTGGCGCGCCGCGATCGCCTGGGCGACACTCGCCCTCGATGCTGAACCGAATCATGCGCCTGCAACGACAGCTCCGGGCCCGCCCCTCGGACGCCCGCCTATGGTGCGAGCTGGGCCGGGCGCGGGTGCAGATGGGTCAGCACGCCGAGGCGGCCGCCGAGCTGCAGAAGGCGCTGGAGCTGGCAAACCGCCAGCCAGACGTCTGGCTCTCGGCCGGGCAGGGCTTCCTGGAGCTGGGCGCGCTGGACCGGGCGCGGGAAGCGCTGGGCACCGCGATCCGGCTCGAGCCCACCAGCGTCAACGCCCACCTGGCACTGGGGCGCACCCTCCAGAGCCTGGGTCACCCCGACGCCGCGGCCACGGTGTTCTCGGTGGCCGTGTGGCTCGAGGGCACCGACGGCCGGGCCCGCGCTGGTCTCGCGCAGACGCTGATCGAGCTGGACGCCTACGATGAGGCCGAGGTGCAGCTCCACGCGGCGCTCGACGACGATCCGCAGGCCATCGAGCCGTGGCTGGTGTGGGCCGATCTGCACCACGCCCGAGCCGACGCCCTGGGCAGCGTCGAGGCCCTGCAGCGGGCCTTCTCGCTCGACCCCCGCGACCGCCGGGTGGGCCTGCGGCTCGCCGACGAGCTGATGGTGTGCGAGCGCCACCACGAGGCCTTCAGCGTGCTGCAGGAGCTGAAGGCTCACTGGCCCGATGACGGCAGCGTGCTCGCCGCCGTGGGCCGCACCGAGGCCGCCCTGGGCCGCCACGAGAGCGCCATCGGCACCCTTCGCCGGGCCGCCAGCCTGGGCGCCGACGAGGCGTGGGCGCCGCTGGCGGATCTGCTCGAGGCCCACGGCCGCGTGGACGACGCTGTCGAAGCCTTGCGGCAGGCCCACCGAGCCTTCCCCGACGACGGAGACGTGGCCGTGCAGCTCGGCGAGGCCCTGGTGGCCGCCGAGCAGTTCGACGACGCCGTCAAGGTGTTGGCGCGGGCCGTCATGTCGAACCGCGACGATCACCGCCTGCACGACCTGCTGGGCCGCATTGTGGGCCCGGCGGCCGCCTTCGACCTGGACGATCTGCCCGAGGACGAGACGGCCGAGGTGGCCCAGCGGCCCATCACCAGCCCCAGCAGCTTCGAGGGGCTGGCCCGCGACGACGCGGCCATCGCCGGCGACCTGAGCCAGTTCAACCTGGTGGATCTGCTGGAGTTTCTGCGGCTGAACCGGCGCACGGGCATCTTGCGCACCGCCAGCAAGCAGGGCGTGGGCGAACTGATGCTGGTGGAGGGCCGCCTGGCAGGCGCCAGCACCACCAACACCGAGCGGCTGGGCGACCGCCTCGCCGCTGCCGGGCTCGTGCACCCCGACGCCCTGGACGAGGCGGTGGCGCTGCAGCACAGCATGCACGAGCAGGAGCCCCTGGGCCGCATCCTGCTGGAGCGTGAGCACGTGGCGCCGGCGGATCTGCGCAAGGTCATCGCCGAGCAGGTCATGGGCGCCATCACCGAGATCGTGGGCTGGGAGAGCGGCCGCTTCGCCTTCGAGGCCGACGAGCTGGTGCGCGACCGGGTGCTGCACCCCGCCCTGGAGCTGGACACCGGCCAGATCATGTTGGACGTGCTGCGGCTGCTGGACGAGCGCCGTCACCACGCCAGCCGCGCGCACTGACGGGCCCCGCCCGGGCGCTCCCTGGCCGAGCTCAGCCCGCCAGCTTCGCCACCACCCAGGCAAACGCGAGCAAACCCGCCAACGCCACCGCGATCCATGGCCAGGCCGGCGCGGGCGGTGGCGGCGCGGGCACCCGCCCGGGCGGCGCCGCCCCAAGGGACTCCGGCGGCGGGGGTGCTGCGGGCGCTGGGGCCTCGGTCACCGGCGCCCGGATGCCCGACACGCTCATCAGGGCCCTCCGCATGGTGGACGCGCTCTGGAACCGACTCTCGGGCCGCTTGGCCAGGGCGCGGTCGATGAGGGCCGCCACGCCGCCAGGCACCTGCACGCTGGGGTTGGCGAAGGTCAAGCTGGGCACCGCGGACAGCAGGTGCTCACGCGCGAGCGCCGGCCCGGTGGGCGCCTCGAAGGGCGTGCGCCCGGTGAGCATGTGGAACAGCATGGCGCCCACGGCATAGACGTCGGCGGGCGGCCCGCCCCGGCCCGAGGCGATGCGCTCCGGCGCCATGTAGTGCAGGCGCTTGCGGCTGAGCTGGGGCGTCACCGTGGCCAGCAGCGCCGCCAACGGCGCCCGGTCCCCCCCGTGGATGGGCCGCAGCTTCACCTGGTCCAGCCGATCGAGGAACACGCCCGAAGGCTCGGGCGACAGGTGCAGCACGCCCGAGCGGTGGGCGTGATCCAGGGCGTCCAGAAGCTGCAGCGCGATGGGCACCGCGCGGTCCAGCGGCATGGGCTGCCCCCCCGAGAGCAGCTCGCTCAGCGGCTGCCCGTCCGAGAGCTCGCACACGAAGTAGGGCAGCCCGTCCAGCGTCCTGCCCGCGCCGTGGACCTTCATCAGGCGGGGGTGGTCGAGCTGCCGGATGCGGGCGAAGCGCACCTCGGCGTCCTCGGCCCCGTCGCGCTCGTCGATGCGGATGGCCACCTGACGGCCCGCGCCTTCACCCAGCCAGACCACCGTGCCCTCGCCCACACCCAGCGGCTCGCGCAGGGTATAGACCCCAAGCTGGGTGCCACTGAGATCACGGATGCCCGGCGGGAGCTGCAAAGGGGGTCCTCGTCCACGTCGAAAGGGCGCACACGGCCCCGCCTCGGGTGTAACCCCCGGGACCGTCCGGCTCAAGTTTACAGGCTCAAGTTTACAGGGAGATCGTAGCGGCGCGCAGCGGCCGCGTCGCCCACTCAGGCCACCCTTGACCCGGCGGGTGGTGCCTGTCGAAATGCCGGCGACGTCTGCCCGGCCAGGAGCCCACCATGCCTACCCGCGCCATTGACGAACGCACCGAGATGACCCGCGAGGCCCTCGAGAAGGCCGTCGTGGAGCACCTGCGCTTCACCTGCATGACCGAAGCCGAACAGGCCCAGCCCCGCGACTGGTACACGGCCCTGGCCCACGCCGTGCGCGACCGCATCACCCAGCGCTGGCTGGCCACCCGCGCCGCCCACCGCGAGAGCGACTGCAAGCGGGCCTACTACCTGTCGGCCGAGTTCCTGCTGGGCCGGGCCCTGGCCCACAACCTCATCAACCTGCACCTGTTCGACGAGGCGCGTGCCATCTTCGCCGAGCGAGGCATGGACCTGAACGTGTTGCTCGAAGAGGAGCACGACCCGGGCCTGGGCAACGGCGGCCTCGGGCGCCTGGCGGCCTGCTTCCTCGACAGCATGGCCACCCTGGGCCTGCCCGGCTTCGGCTACGGCATCCGCTACGACTACGGCATCTTCGAGCAGCACATCGAGGGCGGCCACCAGGTCGAGAAGGGCGACGACTGGCTGCGCGACGGCAACCCCTGGGAGCACCCGCGCTACGAGCACACGGTGCCCGTGAACTTCTACGGGCGCGTGGTGGAGGCCACCGACGCGCAGGGGCAGTTCTCGGTGAACTGGATCGACACCCAGCAAGTGCTGGGCGTGCCCTTCGATCTGCCCGTCACCGGCTACGGCACCGACACGGTGAACACCCTTCGGCTGTGGTCCGCCAAGGCCGCCAAGGCCTTCAACCTCGACCTCTTCAACGCCGGCGACTACCGCCGCGCCGTCGAGGCCAAGGCGCTCAGCGAGAGCATCTCGAAGGTGCTCTACCCCAGCGACCACAGCCCCGAAGGCCGCGAGCTGCGCCTGAAGCAGCAGTACTTCTTCGTGGCCTGCTCGCTGCACGACCTGATCCGCCGCTACAAGGACGCCCACGGGGACGACTTCACCGCCTTCCCCGACAAGGTGGCCATCCAGCTCAACGACACCCACCCGGCCATCACCGTGGCCGAGCTGATGCGCCTGCTGGTGGATCGCGAGGGCCTGCACTGGGACGAAGCGTGGGACGTCACCTCCCGCACCGTGGCCTACACGAACCACACCCTGCTGCCCGAGGCCCTGGAGCGCTGGCCGGTGCCCATGTTCGAGCGCCTGCTGCCCCGGCACCTGGCCATCATCTACGAGATCAACCGCCGCTTCCTGCGCACGGTGCATGTGCGCTGGCCGGGCGATCACGCCCGCATGGCGCGCATGTCGATCATCGAGGAGGGCCCCGTGCGCCAGGTCCGCATGGCCCACCTGGCCACCGTGGGCGCCCACAGCGTCAACGGCGTGGCCGCACTGCACTCCGATCTGGTGCAGGCCCTGCTGCTGCCCGACTTCGCCCAGCTCTGGCCGAAGAAGTTCAACAACAAGACCAACGGCGTCACCCCGCGCCGCTGGATCCGCCAGGCGAACCCGGCCCTGGCCAAGGCCGCCGACGCCCGACTCGACGCCGACTGGCTGGTGCACCTGGACAAGCTCGAGGGCCTGGCGCCCCTGGCCACCGACGCGGGCTTCCAGGCCGAACTCGAGGGCATCAAGCTGGCCAACAAGCAGGCGCTGGCCCGCATCATCCGCGAGCGGGTGCGCGTGAAGGTCGATCCCACCGCACTCTTCGACGTGCAGGTCAAGCGTATCCACGAGTACAAGCGGCAGCTCCTGAACCTGCTGCAGGTCATCGATCGCTACCTGCGCATCAAGGACGATCCGAACGCCGAGCTGGTGCCCCGGGTGGTGGTGTTCGGCGGCAAGGCGGCCCCCGGCTACGCCGTGGCGAAGCACCACATCAAGCTCATCAACGACGTCGCGGACATCATCAACGACGACCCCCAGGTCGGCGACCGCCTGAAGGTCATCTTCCTGCCCAACTACAACGTCTCGCTGGCCGAGCGGATCATCCCCGCCACCGACCTGAGCGAGCAGATCTCCATGGCGGGCAAGGAGGCCTCGGGCACCGGCAACATGAAGTTCGCCATGAACGGGGCGCTCACCATCGGCACCCTGGACGGCGCGAACATCGAGATCCGCGAGGCCGTGGGCCCCGAGCACTTCTTCCTGTTCGGCCACGACGCCGAGCAGGCCCGCAACCTCAAGGGTGGGGGCTACCGGCCCGGCGACTGGATCGCCCGCAGCCCGCGCCTGGCCCGGGTGCTGGATCTCCTGCAGAGCGGCTTCTTCAGCCCCGGCGAGCACGGGCGCTTCGCGGGCGTCGCCCAGAACCTGCGCGACGTGGACCAGTACCTGTGCTGCGCCGACTTCGACGACTACCTGCGAGTGCAGGCCCAGGTGGACGCCCTTTGGCCCCAGCGGGCCCAGTGGATGCAGAGCGTGGTGCACAACATCGCGTACACCGGACGCTTCTCCAGCGATCGCACCATCCGCGAGTACGCCGCCGACATCTGGAAGGTCGCGCCGGTGAAGGTCAGCCTGGACTGACCGGGGCGCCGCGCCTCGGCGGCTCGCCGACCTCGCGGTCGGGCCGCCGGGGGCGCCCGTGGAGGGACCGAGGCGGGGCCTGCGCCCCACCCGCGTTCACAGATCGCGGCTGGCCCGAGCCATGGTCTCGGGCCGCTGATCCACCCGATCCAGGTAGTAGCGCAGCGCCCGGATCTCGGGCGTGTCGACGATGAACAGCTCCTCGGCGAAGCGCGGATCCAGCACCTGGTGCAGCACCACGGCCACCACCTTGGCGGTGCCGGCGGGCAGCAGGTACTCGGTGGTGTCCGAGCCCGCCATGAAGTCGGGATCGCCCTCGACGCCCATGGGCAGGGTGCGCTCGGCGTCGCGGTGAGCGTTCGTCCAGCCCAGGGGCAGGATCCGGTTGTCCTTGCAGTAGCTGGCCCCGCGCAGCAGCCGCCAGGTGGGCTTGCCGTCGGGATCGCACATGATCGAGCTGTAGATCTGCACCTGATCGGGGCGCGAGATCACCTGCCGGTGGGGCATGGTGGGCCCGCTGTGGCGCTCGATGGGCAGCACCCGGCCCTCGGCCAGGATCCGCCCCTGATCGTTGAAGCCGCCGCTGTCGAACAGCACAGCGCCCGCCGCATCCAGCGCGGTGACCCGCAGCCACACCCGCCGGCTGGGGAACCCGGTGGGCAGCTTGTGGCCCACCTGGTTGATCAGGGTCACGGGCACCCGGATCTTGTCGCCCTCGACCACCGGCTCGCCGATCTGCACGTCGGCGCCCGTGGTCAGCATCTGCCGGGCCGCCTCGATGTTGGCGTTGAAGGCCTCGGCCGTGGCCATGGACGAGAGCTGCTCGCGGAAGTCGCGCAGCACCTGAGGCATCAGCGTGTTGCCGCCCACCAGCAGGTGGCGCCCGAAGGGCTCGCGCCGATCCAGACCGATGAAGTCGCCCCCCGGCGGGCTGCGGGCGATGTAGGTCCGCGTGGGCACGCCGTCCTCGTCGAACTGCGGCATGTGGCAGGCCTGGCAGGTGGTCTCGTCGTCGGGGTAGCTCGAGTTGCGCCACTCCAGGTAGGTGGCCTGCTCCACCAGGGTGTGCCCCGTGGGCCGCGCCTCGGCGGTCATGGTCGGCGTCTGCAGCACGTGGCAGGTGCCGCACAGGGCGCTGTCGAGCACGTGGTTGCCCAGCGTGGGCGTGTACCCCGTGTGGTTGATCATGGGGCCCGTGGCCGGGTCGCGGTGCGGCCCGAAGATGCGGCGCTCCTCGTGGATCTCCCAGCCGCCGTCGAAGCTCTCCTCGGTCCCCAGGTTGTCGGGGCGGATCTGGTGGCAGGTGGTGCAGTTGGCGCCGTCGCGGGCCAGCATCCCCACCTTGTTGGCCGCCAGGAGCATGCTGGCGTCCTTCTGCTCCGCCTCGCGCCAGCCGGCCGGCGAGTGGCAGCTCAGGCACTTGCTCTCGATGAACTCCTTGGCCAGCGGCGTGGTGGCCGTCTCGGCCGACATGGTGGCGCGCCAAAGCGGATCCCGCGCGGCGTTGGCCATCATGCTGCCCTGCCAGATGTTGAAGGGCCCGATGGCGCGATCCTGGGCATCGCGCATGGCCGAGGCGGCCGCGGTGTTCGAGTGGCACAGGGCGCACACCAGGCTGGTGGCGAAGCGCCCCTCCTGCACGGCGGTGGCCACGGGCGGCGCCGGCAGCGGCTCGGGCTCGCCCAGCTCGACCTGCGCGTCGATGATGAAGGCGGCGTCCACCGGGGCGACGCCCTCGTCGGCCGCGCCGCCGTCCACGGCCTGATCCGCCGCGGCGCCGTCCACCGGGGTCGGATCCCCCGCGGGCGGCTCGCCGTCGTCACAGGCCCACAGGCCCAGGGCCCCAAGGGCCAGGAACATCAGTGCAAGATGGCGCATGGGGGTCCCCTTCCCGCGCAGCCGTTGAATTCGAAGGCGCGGATATTTTGCACAGACGGCGGCCCAGGGGAAGCACGCCGCCGATTTTGGCCCGGCTCTCAGTCTTCTTCGGGCGTAACGGAGCGAGGCGTGGGGCGACCCAGCGGGACCGCGGGCACCGGCAGGGGCACGTCGCTCACCAGCCGATCGCGCCCGGTGCGCTTGGCGCGGTAGAGCGCGGCGTCCGCCCGGCGCAGCAGATCATCCAGATCGGTGCCGGTGGCCACGCCGGCGCTGGCCGTCACCCCCGCCAGCTCCTTGATCTTCGCTCGCGCGGCCTCGGCCCAGCCGCGGGCCTCGTTGGCTTCGCCCGCCAGCAGGAGCGCGAACTCCTCACCGCCCAGGCGGCCAGCGATGAGCCGCTCGCCCGCCACCTCGCGCAGGGCCTGCCCCACCGCCTTCAGCACCCGATCACCGGCCTTGTGCCCGTGCTCGTCGTTGATCTTCTTGAAGTGATCCACGTCCAGGTAGATGAGGCTGACGGTCAGGTCATACAGGCGCGCCTCGGACAGCCGGAGCTGGGCGAAGTCCAGGAAGGTACGGCGGGCCATCACCCCGGTCAGCGCGTCCATGCGCTGGGCCTCGTCCACCTCGTCGGCGTAGAGCGCCAGCGCGCCGTGCAGGCCGTCCAGCAGGTAGACCACCAGCATGAACAGCGCCAGCCCGCCCACGAACAGCGGCAGCAGGCCCACCGTGATGGGCGCGCCCCAGCCCAACAGCCCCAACGCCAGCGGCACCACCGCGCCCACGCCGATGACCGCCTGGCCCAGGCGCCGCGTGGGCGCCAGGAAGACCCCCAGCGCCAGCAGCAGGAACAGCGGCGCCAGCAGGTGCAGCCCGGGCGTGGCCGACCGCTCGGCGTGGCGGCTGACCGCCCAGGCGCCCACGAAGGTGGCCCACAGCACCCCAGGCCCCAGCCACCGGCGCAGGCCGGGCCGCGTGGCCAGCAAGCACAGCGCCACCCCCACCACCGCCGCGATGGGCTCCCACAGCGGCCCGGGGCCCACGGTGCCCAGCACGTCCACCTCGAGGGTCGTGCCGGCCACCATCAGGGTGAACGCCACCAGCAGGGCGAAGCGGAACAGGGGCCCATGGGCCGCCTGGATCAGGCCCACGCTGTGCCCGGCCATGCCACCGGACCAGCCGCCGGGCTTCCAGCGGGCCAGCACGCGCTCCGTCACGCTGGCCGGGGGCTCCGGGCGCGGCGCGCCGTCAAGCTCGGTTTCGGGTCTCTTCCGCACGGGCGCAGCCTACCGCAGGCCGTGTGGTTTTGGGATGTTCGTCCCCGCGCCGCGGGCACGAACCGCCGTGATTCTGGCGGTTTCCCGGTGGCCCGGCGGGCTCAGGCGGCGTGATCGAAGGGCGTGGCCTCGCCCGCCTCGGGGAAGTACTCGCGCCAGCGGGCCTCGGCCTCGTTGCCGAAGAAGATCCGGCAGGCCGCCTTCAGCCCCTCGCTCTGCAGCAGCCGCTCGCGCTCCACCACCAGCGCGATCTTCGAGCGCCGCCGCAGGAAGTCGTCCAGGGTCACCACCATCTCGCGCTCGGCGGTGTGCCACAGCTCGCAGCGCAGGTACTCGCTGGTCTCGATGAGCACCTCGCCCATCTTGGGATCGCGGCGGATGTCCTCGAGCATGTCGAAGGCCGCCCGGCCGTAGCGCCGCCACAGCCGGTCGCTCAGCGACTCGGCAGCATACGGCGCGGCCAACGCGTCCAGCCCCATCAGCCGGGCCTGGTGGTAGAACTGCGAACGCACCTTGGCCGGCGGCTCGCCGTACCAGCGATAGCGCGGGTAGCGCAGGGCCACCCCCGCCTGCCGCAGCAGGGCGCACACCTCGTCGCCCACGTTCACGCAGTCCGTCAGCTTGCCCCCGAAGATGCTGACGAAGCGGCGCTTCTCGTCCAGCTCGAGCTCGTGCTTGCGGCTCAGCTTCGTCCAGTCGACGCCCTCGCTCCCCTCGCCCGCGCCCTGCACCACCAGCGGCCGCACGCCACAGCGCTCGCTGATGACGTCCGCCACCGTCAGCGGCCGCTCCAGCAGCAGCCGCTTGTTGATGTTGTCGAGCACGAACTGGCGATCCTCGGGGGTCACCTCGCTGTGGGGGCTGGGCATGCGGGTGTCGGTGGTGCCGATCACCGTGCGGCGCCCCATGGGGATGGCGAAGAACAGCCGCCCGTCGTCGGCGAAGAAGGTCAGCACCCGCTTGTGGGGCGTGATGCGGTCCACCACCAGGTGCACGCCCTTGCTGAACACGTGCTGGTGCCTGGTCTTCTGGCCGGCCTGCTTGTTGAATGCGTCCGCGAAGGGCCCGCACGCGTTCACGATGGCCTTGGCGGTGATGTCGAAGGTGCGCCCGCTGCGCACATCCCGCGCCTGCACCTGCCAGTAGATGCCGTCCCAGCGGGCCTCGGTGGCTTCGACGTAGTTGGCCGCAATGCAGCCGTGGTTCATGGCCTGCCGCACGAAGCGGAAAACGAACCGGCTGTCGTTGTCGTGCAGGTAGCAGTCGCTGTACTCCACCCCGCCGATGCTGCGCGAGGTGTCGACCACCGGCTCTTCGGCCTGGATCTGCTTCTTGCTCAGCCAGCGCGGCGAGCGGGTGAAGAAGTTGCCGATGGCCCAGTACAGCAGCGTCGCCGCGTACATCATCCAAGACGGGAAGCGGAAGCCCTGCTCCAGGTTCACGAAGAAGCGGATCTCGCGCACCGAGCTGGGGAACGCCCGCAGCAGGTTGTTGCGGCTGGTGCACAGCTTGCGCACCAGGCCGAACTCGTAGCTCTCGAGGTACTTGATGCCCCCCCAGGCCAGGTTCGACGACTGCTGCGAGGTGAACCCCGCGAAGTCCCCGCGGTCGATGAGGCCCACGTGGGCCCCCTTGGCCGCCAGGGCCGCCGCCGAGACGGCCCCGTTGATGCCGCCGCCCACCACCAGCACGTCGAAGGGCTGGCGGTCGAGCTTGTCCAGGTTGGTTTGACGCAGACTCATGGCAGAGGGATCCACCAGACCGGGGGGGTCACGTCAAGCGCCGGGCGCGCAAATTGACGCAGCGCGTCAGCGCACCTCCCAGGTGCGACCGGACTCCAGCAGGGCCTGCATGTCGGCCATGCCGTCGCCGGTGGCCTTGCGCCCGGCGTGCCGCATCTGGGCCTCGAGTTCGGCGTCGTAGGTGGGCCGCGGGATGCTCAGGAACACGCCCATGGGCGTGGGGAACTCGGGGTAGGTCAGCCGGCTGAGCAGGTAGGCCATGGCCGGGTTGGTCTCGTCGTGCACCAGCACCTTGTCCAGCCCCTCGGCCTCGACGTCCACGACGCGCGGGTGCATGCGGTTGTCCAGGCCGATGCCCTTGGTGCCCTTGTCGAACAGCAGGGGCAGGCCGTGCTGCAGCTCGAGCTGGGTGGCGTGCTTCGTCTTGCGGTCGCTGATGTCAGCCCACGCGCCGTCGTTGAAGATGCTGCAGTTCTGCAGGATCTCGACGAAGGAGGCCCCCCCATGGGCCGCCGCCCGCTCGAGCACCACCGGCATGAGCTTGGCGTCCACGTCCAGCACCCGGGCCACGAAGCTGGCGTCGGCGCCCAGAGCCACGCTCACCGGGTTGAAGGGGTGGTCGATGCTGCCGTACGGCGTGGACTTGGTGCGCTTGCCCACCTCGCTGGTGGGGCTGTACTGCCCCTTGGTGAGCCCGTAGATCTTGTTGTTGAACAGCAAGATGTTCAGGTCGACGTTGCGGCGCAGGGCGTGGATCAGATGGTTGCCGCCGATGCTCAGGGCGTCGCCGTCGCCGGTGATCACCCACACGCTCAGCTCGGGGTTCAGGGTCTTGACCCCGGTGGCGATGGCCGGCGCGCGCCCGTGGATGGAGTGCATGCCGTAGGTGCCCATGTAGTACGGGAACCGGCTGCTGCACCCGATGCCGCTGATGAACACCACGTTCTCGCGGGGGATGCCCAGCTTGGGCAGCGTGCGCTGCACGTTGGCCAGGATGCTGTAGTCGCCGCACCCCGGGCACCAGCGCACGTCCTGGTCGGTCTGGAAGTCCTTGCGGGTCTGGCCGCTCGGATCCGTCGGCTGCAGGTTCGGGTAGACGGTCACGCCGCGACCTCCTTGGCCTCGAGGATGCGGGCCAGCACTTCGCTGACCTTGAAGGGTTTGCCCTGCAGCTTGGTGTAGGGCTCGACCGCCCGCAGGTACTTCGCGCGCAGCAGGAAGCTGAGCTGGCCCAGGTTCAGCTCGGGCACCAGCACGCGCTCGTAGCGGGCCATCACCTCGCCCAGGTCCTTGGGCAGCGGGTTCAGGTGGCGCAGGTGCACGTGGGCCGCCTTCGCCCCGTGCTGCCGGGCCTGATCCACCGCGGCGCGCAGGGCGCCGAAGGTGCCGCCCCACCCGATGACCAGCGTGCCGTCGGCGTCGCCATGGGGCGCGGTGGGCGGCAGGTGATCGGCCACCTTCGCCACCTTGTCGGCGCGGAGCTGGCACATGAACTCGTGGTTCTCGGGGTTGTAGCTGACGTTGCCCGTCAGGTGCTGCTTCTCCAGGCCGCCCAGCCGGTGCTCCAGCCCCGGCGTGCCCGGGATGGCCCACGGGCGGCCCAGGTCGTCGTCGCGGCTGTAGGGCTCGAAGCCCTCCGCCTCGGTGGCGAACCGCACCGGGATCCGGGGCAGATCGGCCATCTTCGGCACCTTCCAGGGCTCGGCGCCATTGGCCACGTAACCGTCGCTCAGCAGCACCACCGGCACCGAGTGGCGCACGGCGATGCGGGCGGCCTCGATGGCCGCGTAGAAGCAGTCGCCGGGGCTCTGGGCGGCCACGATGGGCACGGGGCTCTCGCCGTTGCGCCCGTACAGCATCTGCAGCAGGTCGGACTGCTCGGTCTTCGTGGGCAGGCCGGTGCTGGGGCCGCCGCGCTGCACGTTCACGATCACCATGGGCAGCTCGGTCATCACCGCCAGGCCGATGGCCTCGGCCTTCAGGGCCATGCCCGGGCCGCTGGTGGTGGTCACCCCCAGGCCGCCCGCGAAGGCGGCGCCCAGGGCGGCGCCCACCGCCGCGATCTCGTCCTCGGCCTGGAAGGTCTTGAAGCCCAAGTGCTTCTGCTTGCTCAGGAAGTGCAGGATGTCGCTGGCGGGGGTGATGGGGTAGCTGCCCAGGTAGCCCTTCAGCCCGCTGAGCTGACAGGCGGCCAGCAGGCCCAGCGCCAAGGCCTCGTTGCCCGTGATGTTGCGGTACAGACCGGGCTCGATCTGCGCCTGCTCCACCACGTAGCTCTGGTCGAAGGCCTCTGCCGTCTCGCCGTAGTGGTAGCCCGCCTTCAGGGCCTTCTCGTTGGCGTCGTAGACGTCGCCGTGGAACTTCTCCTTGAGCCAGTCGAGGGTGTGCTCCAGCGGCCGGTTGAACAGCCAGTACACCAGGCCGAGCGCGAAGAAGTTCTTGCAGCGCAGGGCCGCCTTCTGGCCCAGGCCCACCTCGGCCACCGCCCCCAGGGTCATGGTGGTGATGTCCACCGGGTAGACCCGGTAGTCGCCCAGGCTGCCGTCCTCGAGCGGGTTGGTGGCGTAGCCGGCCCGCTCCAGGTTCTTGTCGTCGAAGGCCTGGGTGTTGGCGATGAGGATGCCGCCCACCTTCAGGTCGCCCAGGTTGGTCTTGAGCGCGGCGGGGTTCATGGCCACCAGCACGTCGGGGGCGTCGCCCGGCGTGAGCACCGCCTTGCTGCTGAAGTGAAGCTGGAAACCGCTGACGCCAAAGAGGCTGCCCGCGGGCGCGCGGATCTCGGCCGGGTAGTCCGGGAAGGTGGAGACGTCGTTGCCGACCAGCGCAGACGTGTGGGTGAACTGACTGCCGGTCAGCTGCATCCCGTCGCCGGAGTCCCCGGCGAAGCGGATGGTGACCTCATCGAGGACCGTCTCGGTCTTGGGCATCGGGGACTCCCCGGCCAGAGGTTTAAGGAGGGACCGTACCGCTTTCGTCCATGGGCCTCAATCGGTGGAGGGGTGGGCGGCAATCGCCCCAAGGGGGGTACTCGCAAATTTTGGTCGGTTTCATCAGAAAACACGGCAGGTCACGGGCGCTCGGCGGCCCGTCGGGGCCGCGCGGCATCGGTCCGGGAAGCCACCGGAGGAGCCCCATGCGTCTGCTGATCCGCGCCGCCCTGTTGAGCCTGATCGCCCTGTCGCTGCTGCCATCCTGCGCCATCATCGGCCCCGGAGAGCGGGGCGTGAAGCGCACCCTCGGCGACCTGGACGACGTGGTCCACGCGCCCGGCGTGGTGTGGTTCAACTTCTTCATCACCAGCGTGGTGCGCCTGCCCGTCCGCAGCCAGAACCTCGAGGTGCACCTGCCCCTGCCCAGCCGCGAGGGGCTGACGGTGAAGTCGGAGATCTCGATCCTGTACCGCATCAAGCCCGAGGCGGTGCCGAAGGTGCTCGAAGACATCGGCACCGACTACGAGCGCTCGCTGGTGCTGCCCATCTTCCGCTCTGCGGCCGCCGACATCTCGGCGCGGCACAACGCCAAGGACATGCACAGCAAGGAGCGCAGCGCCATCGAGCAGGAGATCGCCGAGCGCATGCGCGCCGAGCTGAGTGGGCGCGGCTTCGAGATCGAGCGGGTGCTGCTGAAGTCCATCGTCCTGCCCCCCGGGCTGTCAGCCGCCATCGAGCAGAAGCTGGCCGCCGAGCAGGAGGCGCAGCGCATGCAGTACGTGCTGGACCGGGAGCGGCGGGAGGCCGAGCGGCGCCGGGTGGAGGCCGAGGGCATCAAGGACGCCCAGCTCATCATCGACGGGGGGCTGACCCCCATGCTGATCCAGTACCGCTCCCTGGAGGCCTTCCGCGAGCTGGCGCAGAGCCCGAACGCCAAGGTGATCATCACCGACGGCAAGGCCCCGCTGCTGCTGGGTGGCGTGGCGTCGCCCGCGCCGCCGGCTCAGTAGCCGGCGCCGAGGCCTCAGCGGGTCAGGGCCGCGGCCAGCCGCGCCGCCGGGCGCCGCAGGGCCCGCCGGACCGAGCGCACCGGCATCGCCGCCACCCGCACCCAAGGCACGCGCCCCACGACGGGCAGGCCCCAGCCGTCGGCCCAG
The DNA here is from genome assembly GCA_020633555.1 of Myxococcales bacterium. Taxonomy (GTDB): domain Bacteria; phylum Myxococcota_A; class Bradymonadia; order UBA7976; family UBA1532; genus JACKDL01. The sequence goes on from JACKDL010000021.1 coordinate 71,465, forward strand.
TCCGGGTTCAGCGCCTCGTAGTGGGCGATCCGCTCGGCCGCCCCGGGGCGCGTCAGCACATGGCTCGGGATGTGGGGTGGAAGCACCAGGAGCCGGGCGCGGGCCCGCTGCCCGTCCCAGCGCTCGCCCAGCGCCTTCGCCACCGCCTCCAGGAGGCTGCGCTCCGCGGCCGGGATGTCGCCCTCCGCCAGGCAGCGCAGGGTGCCGAACCAACCCTGAAGTGCGTTGTAGGACAAGGGGTTGGCCAGACCGCCGATGAAGACCCGGTGGCACCGCGCTCGCGCGCAGAGGGCGAGCCCGTGGCGCAGGGTCGACACCACGAAGGCCGCGTCGCCGCGGGCGCTCTCGCGCAGCCAGACCTGGTCGGCGTAGATGAGCAGGCAGCGCCGACCCGCCACGGTGAGCACCTGCTCGCGGGTGGCCCACAGGCCCTGCGCCTCGCCCAGATTGTCCCGCAGGACGCAGACGGTGCTGCAGCCTCGCAGGGTCTCGGCGAGACGCCGGCGGTCCTCGGCCCGATCCACCCCGGCCGGCAGACGCGCCACATCGGCCCGCAGGCCGCTCACCTCGGCGAGCACGCCCGGCGGCAGCGCCGCGCCCGGGTAGTACGTCATCTGCAGCATGGGATCCTCCGCCCTCCTCTGAAGGCACAGGCATGGCAGCGCGGAGTCTGCCCCGACCGCCCCCGCGGGATCAGCCGAAAAGCAGCCCGCCGTCGCCCCAGGGCTGACCGGCGTTGCCGTCGATGGGCGCCCCTTCGGGATCGGTGACGAAGTTGCCCACATCGGCGTAGGCGCGCTCCTGGTTCACCCGCTCGCCGGCCTGCCGCAGCGGAGCCCGCTTGCCGCCCTGATCCACCGAGATGACCTCGTGGGGTCCCGGCCGCAGGTCCACCAGCGCGCCCTTGCGCTTCGCGTTCAGGAGCTGCTCCTCGTTGCCGATGGGATCGGCGACGGTCTTGGCCTTCAGCGTCCACACCAGCAGCGAGGTGGGCGCCACGTCCGGGTGGGTCTCGGCGAGCAGATCGGGCATGCCGTAGTAGGTCTTGCCAATGTCGTTCTGGTTCACCGGGCCGGCCATCAGGCACACCCCCGCCAGCAGGTCGCAGCCCGCGGGGATCTCGGTGGCGCCCATGAGCTCCGAGTACAGCGCCGAGCGGGCGGCCACGGCCCCCATGGCGCGCACCGCCGCCAGCCAGTCCAGGCCCGCCCCCTCGATCTGCGCCCGCGACAGCCCGCCGATGTAGATCCGCTGGCCCACCAGGGCGAAGGCCTTCCGGCCCCGCTCCGCGTTGCGGCTGAAGGCCCGCCCCGTGGGCAGATCCGCCCACAGCGGCATCTCCTTCACCACCCGGTCGGTGATGGCGTTGTTCGCCCCGCGGATGGCCCGCAGGCGCCCCTTGCCACCCGGGGTCAGCACGTCGATGCGGTCCAGCAGCAGCAGCGCCTTGCCCAGCTCCCGCTCGGCGCCCGTCCAGTGGGCGAAGGCGTTGAAGGCGCAGCGGCCCACCATCTCGGTGAAGGCCTCGCTCACGTCCATCTCCTGCCGCACCTGGTAGGGCGCCGGGGCGCTGTCCTCCTGGTTCACGCCGGGCTGAATGCGCTCGCTGCGGAAGGCCAGCAGGTTGGCGCCGAGCTTCCGGGCGGTGGCCGAGTTCAGCGCCACGGCCTCGTCGGGCAGGGCCTGGCCCACCTGCACCGCCAGGCTCAGCCGCCAGCCCTTGGCCCGGTCGGCCGGGGTGACGCCGCACAGCTTCTCCAACGCGCGCATGGTCTTCTTGTTGGCCTTGGCGTGGGCCCCGGCGAAGGGCGCCATGAAGCCCAGCGCCCGCCGCTGACCCTCGCTGGCGATCACCGCCGCCCGCTCCATGGCGTCCGCCAGGATCCCCACGTGCAGGTGGGGCAGGTAGCCGATGGTGGGGATGTCGTCGATGTGCTTCAGCTTCTTCGCCAGGACGCGCCGGGCCACCGTCAGCCCGCTGGTGACCGGCCGGTGGCCCACCAGGGTCAGCAGCATGGTGAAGGGGTTGCGGTAGGGCCGCCCCAGCACCAGGTGCGTGTACTGCGCGCCGGGCAGCGGATCCGCCTCGCGGCCCTGCAACTGCTTGAGAAGCCTGAGGATCTCGCCCGACCGCTCCGGCCCGAAGGTCACCTGTCGGAAGCCGCGGAAGTTCGTGGACTGCCGAGCCGAGAGCACGCCCAGGCTGCACTCCTCGAACAGGGCCTGCTCGGCCACCGGCCCGGCGGGCGGCGCGAAGCCCGTGGGGCGCCTCAGCGCCAACAAAGGCATGGCCTCGGTGGCCTCGGCGCGGGTCAGCGACACCCGCGTGCGGTAGCCCACCGGGGAGGCGGAGCGCAGGGCCCCGGGCAGCGTGTAGCGGGTCTTGCGCTCGCCCTCGCCCGCGAAGCGCGCGTCGCGGCGGGCGCGCTGATCGGCGGGGGGCGGGGCGATGGTCACGACCGAGACGGGCTTCATGGGACGCTCCTGGCGGGCGGGGGCCGGCGCGATGTACCGCAACTTGACGCGGCCGCGCCACGGCTACGCCGGCCCCTGGCCCCCGAACAGGCCCGCGGTGAGCGCGCCCGCCAGCCGTCGGAGCACCGCGGCGGCGCCCGGCAGCCGCAGGGCCACACTCAGGGGTGTCAGGCCTTGCGCCAGCAAGCGGCGCACGGCGGCCGTGGCCTGCTGCTCGGGGCTCTCGTCCAGCAGCCAGAACAGCACCACGGCCAGGTGCAGCAAGTACAGGCTCCGGCCCAGGTCCTCGGCGGCCGGCGCCCCCGCGGCCGCCTGCAGGAACACCCCCTCCACCCGCGCTCGGCTGAAGGCAGTGTCGGCGGCGAACAGGCCCTGCTGCCGATCGCCCACCAGCACGGGCACCAGCTCGGCCAGCAACGGGCGGTGGGGCGCCAGGGTGGCCAGCGAGTGATCCAGGGCGGCCAGGAACCGCGCCCGCCAGGGCCCCTCGGGCAGCGTGCAGGTGGCCACGAAGTCCGCCGACGCCTGGTCGTACAGCGCCAGCACCACCGCCTGCTTGTTGGGGAAGTGCTTATATAACGCACCCACGCTCACCCCGGCCTCGGCGGCGATGGCGCGCAGGGTGGTGCCCTCGTAGCCGCGCGCGGCCATGAGCGCGCTGGCCACCGCGAACAGGTGATCCCGCGCGGCTTCGCCTGCCGCCGTGCGCCCGGGCGGGCGGCCCGGAGGACGAGCCTTTGGTTTCTGCGGAACTTTCTCGACCATCACGCGTCTCAGGTTATGGTGAACATGTTCACCATAACCAACCGCGGAGGTGAGGACCATGCGGATCGTGATCCCCGGCGGCACCGGACAGCTCGGCGCCCTGCTCACGCGGGCCCTCGCGCCCCAAGGCCATGACGTGGTGGTGCTGAGCCGCAGCGGCCGCGCGCCCGAGGGCGCCCGGGGCGTGCGCTGGGACGGCGCGACTCTGGGCCCGTGGGCAGCCGAGCTGGACGGGGCCAGCGCGGTGATCAACCTGGCCGGGCGCACGGTCAACTGCCGACCCAGCGCCCGCAATCGCCAGCAGATGATGACCTCGCGGGTGTTCAGCACCCAGGCCGTGGGCCAGGCCATCGCCCAGGCCACGCGGCCACCGCCGGTGTGGCTGCAGATGAGCACCGCCACCCTGTACGCCCACCGCTTCGACGCCCCCAACGACGAGGCCACGGGGATCATCGGGGGCGCCGAGCCCGACGCCCCGGCCTGGTGGGCCAGCAGCGTGTGGGTGGGGCAGGCCTGGGAGCGCGCCCTGGCCGAGGCCGACACGCCACACACCCGCAAGGTGGCCCTGCGCACCGCCATGGTCATGAGCCCCGATCGCGGCGGCGTGTTCGACTACCTGCTGCAGCTCACCCGGCTGGGCTTGCACGGGCCCATCGCGGGGGGGCGGCAGTTCGTCTCGTGGATCCACGGCGACGACTTCGTGCGCGCGGTCCGGTTCCTCATGCAGGCAGAGCATGTGCACGGCCCGGTGAACCTGTGCGCGCCCGAGCCCCTGCCCCAGCGCGACTTCGCCGCCGCGCTGCGCGACGCCTGGGGCGCCCGGGTGGGGCTGCCCGCGGCGGGCTGGATGGTGGCGTTGGGGGCGTGGCTGCTGCGCACCGACACCGAGCTGGTGCGGAAGAGCCGGCGGGTGGTGCCGGGGCGCCTGCTGGCCGACGGGTTCGACTTCGAACACCCCGCCTGGCCGGGGGCGGCGCGGGCGCTGGTGGCAGCCCGCCGCGGCGCCCAGGGGGCGCTGCCGGCCCCCGTCTGAGGACCCGGGCGGGTGGTTACTCGGCCTCGACGACGGCGCAGAACTCGGGGAACTGCGCCGGCAGCCCCGCCGCATAGGGCTCGGGGCTCACGCCCTTGGGGTGGTCGAGCAGGAAGTCCAGCACCCACGGGGTCCACTCGGGCAGCCAGTCGTGGCCCAGCCCGTGGTTGCAGCCCACCGCGAAGTGCCCGGCCCCGGCAAGCTGCCCCAGCAGCCGCGGCGCCATCAGGTTGAAGTCCTGGTCATAGGCCACATCGGCCTCGCCGCCCCAGGCCGCCAGCACGGGGATGGGCTGCGTGGGCGCCTGGAAGTTGGGGATCAGGCCCGGCGAGAAGGCCGCCACCGACGCGATGACCTCGCTGCGGAAGACCGTCAGCCAGCCCGACCACAGGCCACCGGCGCTGAAGCCGCTGACGTGGATCCGCTGGGGGTCCACCGGCAGGCTCGTCTGCAGGCAGGTCACCAGGTCGTCGAACAGCGCGGCGTCCACGCTGTCGTCGGGCGTCAGCGAGGCCCACTCCACGCCCGAGCCCTCGGTGCTGGCGGGCACCGCCAGGATGAAGCCGCGGTCGGCCACATGATCGGCCATGCCCGAGTACTCCAGGATGTTGTCGGGGCTGCTGCCGAAGCCGTGCCACAGCAGCACCAGCGGGTAGGTCTGGCCCTCAGCCAGCTCGGGCACGAACACCCGCACCGCCCGATCCAGGCCGGCCGAGGCCAGGGTGTTTTCCCCGGCCACCAGCATGGGGCAGTCCTCGGCGGGCAGGCGCGGGAACATCACCGGGCCGTCATCGGAGCAGCTCGTGGGGGCCGCGCCGGTGGCCCAGGGCGCCGCGCCGAAGGTGCTCATGGTGATGGGCAGGCTCAGGGTCACCACCTCGCCCTGCAGGGTGCCGCAGAAGGCGTCGGTGGCCCCGTTCTTGGTGTTGGCCTGGAAGTCGAAGGTCAGCACCACGTCGCTGCCCGTGGGCGACGACGCCCCGGGCAGGGTGGCCCCCTCGAAGCCGAAGCTGAAGTCGCCGGCCTCGCCCACGGGGATGTCCATCAGCTCCACCATCGGGGCGCCCACGCTGCCGTCGGCCGGCAGGATCGGCTTCATCACCAGGCGGGTGATCATGCGGGCGCCCTCGTCCACCTCCAGGTCCATCTGGAAGGGCACCAACAGGTTGCCCACGTCCACCAGCTTCACCGTGAAGCGCCAGCTCCCGGCCTGCGGCATCGGCGCCGGCTGCGGGATGCCCCCGCCTTCGCCGCCCATGCCCCCGGCGCCGCCCATGCCGCCGGCGCCGCCCATGCCCCCGGCGCCGCCCATCCCGGCCGCGCCGCCCATGTCGGCGGTCCCCTCGGAGTCCCCGTCATCACAGCCGACAAACGCCACCGCGAGCGCCAGCACCATCCACCAGGCACGCATGTCCCCTCACCTCCTCTGCGGGAAAGTGCGCCAGCCTAGCGGAGCTTGGACCTGCGTTTCGAGCCCTGGGTCACTCCCGGCTGACGGTCCCACGGCACCAGCCATCTGCTGCTGGACGGTCGGAAGGGGCCCGCCTCATCTCCGGTGCCCCCTCAACGAGATGGAGTTCAACCGGTCCGGCACCACTGCACCATCAACGCGGGCCTGCTCGACCCCGTGGCGGTGAGATCCTGCTGCTCATGCCGGTCAGGCGTCCGGCTCTTCCCGACGGCCAAACAGGCTGACGTCCTGCTGCAGGACGGCGCGGATCGACTCCATGGAGAACGGGCGCCGCCGCTCCGGGGGCGCCCGCCGGCTCTGGGGCGACGGGCGCAGCCCCAACGACGGTTGGCCCATGGCCGCCTCGACCGAGCTGCCCGGGGACGCCGCGCTCACGCGGGCCCAGACCGGCAAGGCCACCTCGGGGAAGCCCGGTCGGCCCCGCAGGTGCTGCACCGCCAGCACAAGGGCCTTCTGGCGGCTGGACTCGGCGCGGTGCAGCAGATCGGCCAGGGCGCGGCTCGCCAGATCCCGGCTCTCCTCGTCGCCGTCGGTGTGGCCGGCCACCAGGGCCGCCTCGAGCAGCTCGGCCATCTGGGCCGCCGCCCCGTTGAACGACCGGGTGCCCAGCCCGAAGTCCAGCGCGACCCGCTGGATCACGCCCCAGAGCACGAGCTGCTGACGGGCCAGCGGCAGCTCGGCCAGCCCCGGCAGCGCCCCCATGACCGCAGCCAGGGTGCCCTCGGGATCGCGCTCGTGCAGCCGGGCCAGCAGGCTGTCGCCCTCGGCCGCCCGCGGCGCCGCCACCGTGCCCGCGTCGCGCACCCCCTGGGCCCGCAGCTCCCGCAGGCCCTCCTCCAGGCGCGCCGCCACCGCCCCCATGTCCGCCGGGCGCCCGGCCGGGGTCTTCTGCAGCATGTCGGCCACCAGGGCCTCGACCTTGGTGTCGGCCAGATCCGCCCGCTGGTGGCTCACCCGTGGGGCCGCGTTCAGCAGGTGCTGGCTGAGCACCTTGAACTCGTTGGCCCCTGAGAAGGGCGGCTGCCCGGTGATCATCTGGTACAGGATCGCGCCCAGCGCGTAGATGTCGGTGGGCGGCCCCAGCAGGTCGTCCTTGCCGCTGATCTGCTCGGGCGACATGTAGTCGGGCGTGCCCAGCACCAGGCCGGCGCGGGTCAACTTCGGGTGCTCGGGATCATCGGCGCCCGCCCGCTGCAGGCGCGCGATGCCGAAGTCCAGCACCTTCACCCGATCGCCCCCGTGGCCGTCGGGCACCAGGAACAGGTTCTCGGGCTTCAGGTCCCGGTGCACCACGCCCATGCCATGGGCCACGCCCAGCGCGCGGCTGATCTGCAGCGCAAAGTCCACGGCCTCGCCCACCGGGAGCCGAGGCACGCGGCGCAGCCGGCCGGCCAGCGACTCGCCCTCCAGGTACTCCATCACCAGGTACAGGCCCAGATCGGGATCCACCCCGAAGTCGGTGAGGAACACCACGTTGGGGTGGCGCAGGCGGCTGCAGGCCACAGCCTCGCGTCGGAACCGCGCCAGCGTGTTGGGGTCGTCGACGAAGGCCGCGTGCAGCAGCTTGATGGCGTAGGGCGTGCCCAGCACCGTGTGCTCGGCCTTGTACACCGTGCCCATGCCACCCGACGCGATGGGCTCGACGATGCGCAGGTTGCCGATGTGCCGGCCCACGACCATCGTGCCGGTGACCGGCCGCGGCGGCCCCTCCTCGGCCACCACCCGGGTGGGCGTCGCCCGCGGAGCGTCGGCCGGCGCCCCGGCCGCGGGCGGCTCGCTCACCTGCGGCGGCGGCCCCGCGACGACCTCGGCGGACTCCTCGGCCAGCCTGCGCTGCTCGTCGGTGCCCAAGGCGCCCGGCGCCGCCCAGGCGGGGCCGGGATCCACCTCGCGGGTGTCCTCGCGCGGCGCCGACGGCGGGGGCACACCAGTGGGGGGCTCCGTCTCCAATGGAGGCGGTGGGATGGGCGGCGGCCCGGTGTCCACGGCGGGCACCCCGGGCGGCCGGGTCGAGAGCCCCGTGCCGTAGCGCTCGGCCTGGCGCTGCAGCCGGTCGGCCTCGGCCGGATCCCCATGGCGCGCCTCGAGCCGGGCGGCCCGCCGCACCAGCCGTGACGCCGCCTTGAAATCGCCGCGGCGGGCGGCCATGCCCCCCGCGCCCTCAAAGGCAAACACCAGGTCGGGATCCGTCTGCCCCTCGGGCAGCCGCGAGAACTGCCACGCGCGGCGCAGGCGGGCGCGGTACACGTCCTCATCGCCCGTGGCCCCAGCCGCCCAGCCCGCCAAGGCGAACAGAGCGGCTTGCCGGGCCGCGTCCTCTGACTGGACCGCGTGGGCCAGCGCCACCTCGAGCAGCGGTGCGGCCAGATCGGCCCGATCGGCTTGCAAGGCCGCCTTGCCCAGTGCGCGCTGCGCCCCGGCCAGCCGTCCCGCTTCGCCCAAGGCCCGCCAGTGAGCCACGGCCTCGTCCAGGTGGCCGCCCGCCCGCTCCCACTCGCCGTGATCGGCGCACAGCAAGGCCCGGCGATGGTGAGTCTCGGCCAGGCCCGCCCGATCCCCTGCGGCCGCGTGCGCAGCCAACGCCTCGTCCAGATGAACCTCGAGCCGGGCGGCCTGACCGGAGCGGGCAGCCACCTCGGCCAGCAGCAGGTGGGTGTGGGCCACGCCCTGCACGTCGTGGGCCCGCGAGAAGCCGTCCAGGGCGTGCTCCAGGGACTCCTGGGCGCTCATCACCGCGCCCCGGCGGAGGGCCAGGCGGCCCAGGCCCAGCGCCGCCCGCGCCGCCCACCGCGGCTCCCCCAGCCCCGCCATCAGAGACCAGGCGCGATCCAACGCCGCCTGGGCCGCCGCGACGTCGTCCTCGGCCAGGGCCAGGTCGGCCAGCTCCAAGTGAACGCAGGCCTCGCGGCGGGGCTCATCGACCTTGTCGAACAGGCGCGCCGCCTGCTCGAACAGGCGCCGGGACTTGTCCGCCCGGCCGCTGGCCCGCAACAGCGCCGCCGCCAGGGCCCGCACCCGCGCGGCCAGGGTGAGATCCCGCGCCTCGCGGGCCCAGGCCTCGACCTTCGCCGCGTACCGCTGCGCCACCTTCGGCGCGCCACGGGCCACCTCGGCCTCACCCAGCGCCAGCCAGACGTGGGCCCGTCGGCGGCCCGCCTCGGGCCCGGTCAGGCCCTCCAGCAGCCCCTGGGCTTCGCTCAGCAGCGTCACCGCAGCGTCCAGCTCGCCCGCGTTGCGCACCCAGCGGGCGGCCGCTTCCAGGTGGCGGGCCGCCTCCAAGGGCGCGCCGGCCGCGATGAAGTGCCGCGCCTGCTCGTCCGCCGCCGCCTGCGCGTGATCGCCCAGCCACGCGGCGCGGGCCTCGGCGGCCAGTCGGTGCAGGGCGCCCAGCGGCAGGCCGCGCTGGGCGGCGGCGCTCAGACACGCCTGCCGTCGCCCCGGGTGGGCGAAGTGCAGGCGATCCAGCCGCCAGTCGCGGACCTCGTCCATGAGCCCCGCCTGGAGCAGCGCCTCGATGGCCTGCTCAACCCGGGCCACCTCGGTCCCGGCGCGGGCCACACAGTCCACCAGCAGCCCGTAGTCCACCGCGTGACCCAACACCGCGGCGGCACACAGGGTCTGCTCGGCCAGCGCGGTGTCGGGCAGCGCCTCCAGGCGCTCCACCACCCAGGCCACGTCGGCCTCCTCCAGGGTGGTGGGCCAGCGGGTGGGATCGGCGCCGGGCCCCAAGGTCAGCCCGCCGGGCCCGGGCACCAGCGTGGCCCGCTGCTGGAGCACCTCGGCCAGCACCAGGGCGAAGCGCAGGTTGCCCGCCGAGGCCCGCGCCAGCACGTGCGCCAGCTCGCCCGACAGCCCGTGCTCGTCCACCAGGAGCTGCGCCAGCACCCCGTGGGGCAAGGGCGTCAGCACCCGCCGGGCCACCGAGCCCAGCACGCTCACCGCCTCCACCAGCGGGGCCACGGCGCCCTCGGCCAGCGGCCGACCCACGGGATCCACCGGGTGGCTCACCACCACCAGCAGCGGCCAGGGCGAGGCGGCCAGGGCGTGGGCCAGCCATGCCACGAACCGCGCCATGACCGGCCCCAGCGCCTCGGCCCCGTCCAGCAACCACAACACTGGCCGCTCGGCCGCCGCCAACGCCAGGGCCTGCCCCACCCGCGAGAACAGCAGATCACCCTGCAGGGCCTGCGGGGTGCCGGGCTCGGGCAGCACATAGTCGGCCAAGGCCACCAACGCCGCCCGCTCTGCCTGGGCCCGGGCCGCGGGGACGGGCCCGCGGGCCGCCTGCCAGCGGGTGACCGTCTCGGCGATGGCCTCTCGCGCACTCTCGACCCCTGGGGGCAAGCCACCGAAGAGCTGGGCCAACCCGGCCCGGAGCGCGCCATGGCCCAGCTCCGCGTCCACCCCGGGCGCGCCGCGCACCACGTGCATCCAGCCGCCCTCGGCCACCAGCCCCGCCAGCCAGTCGGTGAGCGCGGAGCGCCCCAGGCCCGGGGCCCCCCCCAGCAGCACCACGCGCCCGGCCCCCTGGGCGCAGGCCCGGTGCACGTGCTGCCACAGCCAGTCCATCTCAGCGTCGCGCCCGGTGATGTCCTGCGTGGGCAGCCCGGCCACCGCCGAGCTCTGCGCCGGCACCCCGACCGGCACCCCCACCAGGGTCGACTCTTCGTCACTCGGCGGGGCCGCCGGCACCGCCTCCAGCCGAGCGCTGGGCTTGCCCTGCAGCGCCGCCAACGCCCGCCGCATGTCGTTCGCGGTCTGGAACCGGGCCCGCGGCGCCTTCGCCAGGGCCCGCCCCACCACCTCGGGCAGCCCGGGCGGCAACGTCAGCCCGGCCCGCGGCACCAGGGGCGGCACCGCCTCCATGATCTGCTTGAACACCACGGCCATGGCCGTCGGCCCGGTGAAGGGCGGCTGCCCGCTCAACAGCTCGTAGAGCACCGCCCCCACCGCATACAGATCGGTGGGCGGCCCGATGGGCCCGTCGCCGTTGGCCTGCTCGGGGGCCATGTAATCGGGCGTCCCGAAGGTGTCGCGGTGCACCTGGGTCAGGTCGGGATCGTCGTCCTCCTCCACCCGGGCGAAGCCGAAGTCCAGGAGCTTGGCCCGCGGCCCCGTGGGCCCGTCCACCACCAGCACATTGTCGGGCTTGAAGTCCCGGTGGATGACCCCGCGCGCGTGGCTGTAGGCCAGCGCAGCCAGGCATTGATCCGCCAGATCCAGGATCAGCCCCAGATCGGCCGGTCCCTGGCGCCACGCCGACAGGGGCGCGCCGTGCAACCGCTCCATCGCGATGTACGGCTGGTCGTCGGCCAGGCCGAAGGTCAGCATCCGCACGATGTTGGGGTGTTGCAGCCGGCTGACGGCGCGAGCCTCACGCATGAACCGGCGGCGGATGCGCGCCTCGCGCGCCGACTGAGGCCGCACCAGCTTCACCGCACACGGCGCGTTGGTGCTCAGGTCGGTGGCCTCGAACACCTGCCCGATGCCGCCCTCACCGATGAGAACGCCCAGCCGAAACCGACCGTCGATGAGCCGCGCCTGCGACACCCGCCTCTCCCAACCAGCCCCGCCACCATACGCCGCCCCGCCGGAGACCGGTAGCACCCCACCGCCCCCCGGGCGCCCCCGGTCAGGGCACGACGGACAGCGCCTCGCGCACGCTGCGCACCCGCGGCGTCGCCACCTCGCGGTCGGGATCGGGCCACTCCACCAGCCCCACCAGCTCGGCGCTCCGCACGGCGCCCGCGTCCAGCACCCCGGGCACCTCGACCTCCAGCGGCGTGCGCGCCAGCACCGCGCGGGCCACCGACGCCACGGGCAGCTCGAAGCGATCCACCTTGCCGTCCGCCCGCACCACCCGCAGCGCGGCCGCCCGCAGCACCTCCTCGGGCTCGCCCTGCGGCAGCGCCCTGGCGGCGATCACCACCGTCTCGCCCGACAGCACGCATACGTCGCACAGGGGCCGCGCGGCCACGCCCAGATCGCGGGCCAGGCCGGCGGCGCCGGCGGCCTCACGCTCGAAGCACAGCGCCCCGCTGCAGGGCGCCGTGGGCACCTGCCCGCCGCCCATCGTCCCCACCTCGCACCCCTGCCCTGCGGCCTTGCACGGCGCCAGGAAGCCCCCCGAGTCACCCGCGATGGCCTCGGCCGCCGCGACCGCCGCGTCGCCGCCCGCCACCCCGGTGGCGTCGGGCAGGCCCGCCCACGTCACCGCCAGCCCCGCCGCCGCCAGCGCCGCGCCGGCGCTGGACCCTGTCCACGCCAAGGTCCCCCCCGACGGCCGCACCTGCGCGCCAAAGCCGTACGCCGCCGGCGCGATGGTCCCCGGATCCCGCCCGTTCGGCAGCCGCCCCAGCGATCCATCCGGCAGCAGCTGCGCCCCCGCCACCGGCCACACCGGCCCACGGCTGGACGCGCAGCCCGGCACCGCCTCATCGGCGAAGCACGCCGGGCAAAGCGGCCCCCGGGGCACCCGGCCCGCGTCGGCCGCGCCATCGCCCGCGTTGCCGAACGCCGCCACCGTCACCGCCCCGAAGCAGCGCGCCTGCTGCAGCGCCAGCAACACCGCCTCGGCCCCCGGATCGGCCGCCATGGGCGTCCACCCGGCGGGGATCACCAGCACCAGCCGCGAGCTGTCGTCCTCGGCCAGCCACCGCTCCGTGGCCTTGTGGATCGCCACCGCCAGGCTCCCCGGATCCCCGTAGGCGCCCCCCAGGGCCGGATCGCCCCGCCGAGAGCCCCCCACCCGGCCCGGCACCAGATCCAGCGCCAGCTCGGTCACCACCCGCACCGGGCAGCTCACCGACGCGCCGCAGGCGCCCTGCTGGACCGCCCGGGCCATGTCCAGGCCGTGGGGCGACACCCCCTCGGCCGCGTCCGCCCGGGTCATCCCGTGGGGCACCGTGTCCAACACCGCCACCCGCACCGCCTCGCCGGCGATGCGACCGCTCACGGCGCCGGCGGGCCCCTTCCACGCCTGGCTCATGGCGCCACGCAGCGCGTCCAGGTCCGCCATGGGCTGCACCCGCGGCGGGCGCACCGGCAGATCATTGCCGGCGTTCATGATCGCGCGCGCCGCGTCGTCGGGCGTCTGCTCGTTCACCCACTCGTGCAGCCAGTAGGTGGGCCCGCTGGCGTCGGGCTCCGGCAGCGTGCCGCCGCTCTTGAACAGCCGCTGCGACCGCCACGGGGGCGCCAGACGACAGTCCGCCAGCGTCTTCCCGTCGCAGCGGGTCACAAAGCGCGCGTAGCGCCAGCGCTCCGCCGTCGCCTGATCGGCCCACGCCAGCGCCAGGCCCTCCAGGTCGGGATCCCGCCCGGTGTTGCAGCCCCCCAGCAGCCCACCCGTCAACAGCGCCACCGCCAGGGCTCCCGCCAAACAGCGTCCCATCGCGCACCTCCTCCCAGAGTCGCCTCGCGCCGATGCTACCCGCACCCCGTGGCGCGATCCGACACCCATCTGGCGCGATGCGACATGCGCGCCGCGCCACCGGCGCGATCGGACAACACGTTGGCGTGAACCGCCACTGTCGGCGCGCCACCCCCCCAGTACTTTCCAGCCCATCAAACGGGGCGAGCGAAAGCGCCCCGCAGCAACCGAGATACCCGCCCACGGGCGGACCAGTGAGGGGATGGACATGAAGCGCATCATCAAGAAGACCGCCCTGAGCGTGGCCTGCGTCACCGCCGGCATCGCCGGCTGCGCCGAGCCCACCGAGCTCGCCAACGACGTGCAGACCCCCTTCGAGGATCTGCAGCTCACCGGCGGCAAGGCCGACCAGGTCGCCAACGCGCGCCTCATCGACGACATCGACCTCGACAGCATGATCCAGGGCAAGTTCGACCGCCGCGTGCGGGTCTACGGCTTCACCTTCGAGGCCAAGGCCGGCGCCCAGGTGAAGGTCGACCTGCGCACCAAGGCGGGCAGCGACAGCCTCGACGCCCAGTCCGGGCAGGCCCTGGACACCGTGGCCGCCATCTACGGCCCCATCGTGGGCGACAGCAAGGGCCGCAAGCTGGCCGCCAGCGACGACACCGACGAGGGCGTCGAGGCCAACCTCCCCGAGCTCACCGTGCCGCAGGACGGCAAGTACCTGGTCATCTTCTCCACCTGGAACGACCCGGGCGCCGGCGAGTACGAGGTCGAGGTGGCCTGCTCCGGCACCAACTTCCAGTGCATGCGCCCCGTGCAACAGGGCGTCTGCCTGCCCGGCACCCAGTACATCCAGGGCCAGACCGTGGTGGGCGACGAGACCTGGGCCCGCTGCAACGTGGTGCTCCTCGAGAACACCATCGTCGAGGAGGGCGCCACCCTCACCATCAACCCGGGCGTCACCGTGAAGGGCAACTTCCTGGGCGAGGGCAGCTACGGGCAGGTGGGCCTGCAGGTGGACGGCACGCTCCAGGCCGTGGGCACCGAGAGCCACCCCGTGGTCTTCACCGCCCTGCGCGACGGCTGGAAGGGCCTGACCCTGAACGGGGATCACAACACCCTGCAGACCGCCTTCGTCGAGAAGGCCGCCGTGGGCGTTGAGGTCAAGGGCAGCCACAACCGCTTCGAGCACCTGGACATCAACACCGGCGCCCTGGGCATGCGCTTCAACGCCGACAGCCTCGAGAACACCCTGCGCCACGTCCGCATCGAGGCCGTCGAGAGCGGCATCGACCAGCGCGGCAACGCCCAGCTCGACGGCGAGGACGTCATCCTGATTGGCAAGGGCGCCGATCAGGGCACCGGCCTGGACGCCGAGGCCACCGGCCTGAGCCGCATCGACGGCGCCATCATCACCGGCTTCCGCACGGGCCTGCACTTCGACAACGCCGAGTACGAGTTCGAGGACACCACCGTGGCCGGCAACGGCACCGGCGTCTCGGTCACCGGCCCCGACGGCGGCGTGCACCCGCAGTTCGAGTGCCCGGCCATGCCCGCCGCCACCACCCCGTCCCGGCCGCGCCCGTCCATCCCGCAGCCCTGGCCCCGCGACCCGAAGTTCGTCAACTGCGACATCGTGAACAACGCCGACGAGGGCGTGCACATCTCGGCCCCGCAGCTCGTGGTCATCGAGCGGAGCAACATCGAGGGCAACGGCGCCGGCGTGGTCATCGAGGCCGACAGCCTGCACCAGGAGAGCCGCATCAACGCCAACAACATCCTGGGCAACGGCGACACCTGGCAGGTGGACACCTGGCACATCAACGGCACCCTCGACATCAGCGGCAACTTCTGGAACCGCATCAGCGACCCCGAGCTGTCCAGTAGCTGGCGCACCGAGCACAGCGTGGCCAACGCCTGCCGCACCGTGCGCAGCAACATGAACGGCTGCACCTGGCGCAGCCCCAACTACATCTGCGGGCCCTACACCTGCACCCGCGGCGCCGGCAACGACTGGAACTGCAGCGCCCCCAACGTCACCACCGCCTGGGAGGGTGAGGTCAGCTTCACCGGCTTCGCCCCCGAGCGGCTGGACGTCGGCGTGAACCTGGAAGGCCTCAGCAACGACATCAGCAAGATCCGTGGCGACCTTGGCCTGGACGCCGCCCCGGTGGTGGTCACCGAGCCCACCGCCGCCGGCACCCTCATCATCAACGAGATCGACTACGACCAGCCCGGGGCCGACGACGGCGAGTTCATCGAGCTCTACAACCCCGGCGCCAGCGCCGTGCAGCTCGCCGGCTTCGCGGTGGAGCTGGTCAACGGCTCCAACGGCGAGGTCTACCACCGCGTGCCCCTGAGCACCGGCGTCCAGGGCCCCAACAGCGGCTTCCTGCAGGCCGGCGGCTACCTGGTCATCGGCCGCGAGAAGGTGCTCGACGCCCTGAGCGCCGACGTCCTCCGCGTCGCGCTGACCCACAGCATCCAGAACGGCAGCCCCGACGGCGTGCGCATCATGGGCCCCGACGGCGAGTTCGTGGACGGCCTGGGCTACGAAGGCTGGATGCCCTACGTCAGCGAGGGCGACGCCCCCCTGGCCCGTGAGAGCAACAACGGCACCAACGAGGCCCTCGGCCGCTGCGCCAACGGCGTGGACACCGACGACAACGCCGCCGACTTCGCGGCCGTCGACCCCACCCCCGGCGCCGCCAACGCCTGCCGCTGAGGCCCAGGCGGGCCTCGCGCCCGCCCCGCTTTCCCCGCCCCGCGGCACCTTTCGCACACATCCCCACCGCCGCGGGGCGGACCTTCTCTGAGGCTCGACGCCCCGGCCGCCGCAAGGTGGCCGGGGCGTCGGCGTTTGGGCGGCTGGCGCCCGATCCAACGCTGTGGCAGCCCGGAGCGCCTGCGGCGGAGGCCACAACGGCGCGTGCCAGCGCCCGCTCCACCAGGGCGGTCACCCGCAGCGCCTTCACGTCGCCGCATGGCGGGGACCGCGGCCTGCGAGAGGCCGCTGCCTACCAATGGAAACCGCAACGGTGCGATCCGGCGCCCGATCCACCGCGGCGGCCGCCCGCAACACCCTCACGTCGCCGCATGGCGGGGACCGCGGCTTGCGAGAGGCCGCTGCCTACCAGTGGAAACCGCAACGGTGCGGTCCGGCGCCCCATCCACCGCGGCGGCCGCCCGCAACACCTTCACGTCGCCGCATGGCGGGGACCGCGGCTTGCGAGAGGCCGCTGCCTACCAGTGGAAACCGCAACGGCGCGATCCGGCGCCCGATCCACCGCGGCGGCCGCCCGGAGCGCCTGCGGCCGGGGGAGCCGACCGCAGGTCGGCGGTGCGGGGGGCGGGCCCCCCGCCGGTCAACACGGAAACCCGGTTGCCCCACGACAACGGCCATCCGAAGTGGCGGGGGTCTGGGGGCGCCCAGCCCCCAGCAGGGTCCCAGGGACAGCGTCCCTGGCCACGGATGGCGCCACGGCCGCGAAGCGTCCGACCGGGTGGAGAGCGCAGCGTCGGAAGGCGCCACGGGCCCGAACGCGGCCAGAAGCCGCGTGCGCGGGTCGACCTGAGGCGCCCAGCGGCGGAGGTTCACAGCGGGGCGTCACGTCGTGGACGTCGAGGTTCGCCGGGGTGTGCTTGGACGAGTGTATGAGGTGGTCGACCCGCTGCACTTGAGCGCAGCGCGTCGAGTGTCTGCGTGGCTGGCTCAGGTCGCCGTGGTGCACTTGAGTGCGAGGTGGCGGTCCACCGCCCCGTTGAGGTGGATCAGCACGGTGGTGACTCGCGCCGGGATGCACTTCCGCCCCGTCCGCGTGATGTCGAACCCTGCGCGGCTCAGATCGGCGCGCGCGCGTGGCCTTCGGCCCCGATCGAGCCCCGGCAACCGCCGACACTGCGCTCTCCACCCGGTCGATGGCTCCGCTGCCGGGGTGGCTCTCGGCACCAGGGACGCTGTCCCTGGGACCCTGCCGAGGGGGGCCCCCCTCGGACACCCCCCGCTTCGACGAAAAGCTGTTGTGAATCAAACGGGTTCACTGTGTTGGATGGCGGGGGGCCAATGCCCCCCGCACCGCCGGCCTGCGGCCGGCTCCCCCCGAGTCTGGCGCTCCGCCCCGAGGTGGCGGCGGGTCGCTTGGCGCTCCGCTCCGAGGTGGCGGCGGGTCGCCTGGCACCCCGCTCCGAGGTGGCGCGGGTCGCGTTGCGAGGTCTTGGCAGGTCGATTGGCACCCCGCGCCGAGGTAGCGGCGGGCCGCGTTCCGAGGTCTTGGCAGGTCGATCGGCTCGCCGCGGTGGATCAACAGCGACCCACCGCGGCGCCAACCCAACTCAGGGCACGTCGCCGAACCGGTCCAGCACCACCCGCTCCCAGTCGGCGTTTCCGTTCAGCCCCGTCTGGTCGCCGCAGCGCCAACCCGCGGTCATGTCGCCGCCCGCGGTGTGCCAGCACAGCCGGTCGTTGTTCGCCTGGTTGTTCGTGTCGCACGAGTTGCGGTTCACCGCCTGGCCGCCGGGCGCGAAGCCCCACGACCGCGCCTCGCTGTAGTACCAGTTCACCCCGTTGTGGGCGTTCACGGCGCCGTTGGCGTCGCCCACGTCCTCGAACACCTCGGCCCGTGCACCCACGGCCGCCACCCGCAGCGTGTTCGTCCCCACCTGGCGGCAGGCCATCATCAGCACGTCGCCCTGGCAGGCCTCCTGCACATCGCTCAGCGCCACCCGCGAGTTGTAGGGCGTGCTGAAGCAGGGCCGGAACCCGCGCTGCAGGTACGTGTTGATGTTCTGGTTCTGGCGCACGCCGCCGAAGGTGGCCCCGCGCACGCTGTTGCCGCCCGCCGCGTGGGTCGCCATGTAGTGCATCAGCCCCTTCGAGGCCGCCGAGATGGCCTGGCCGTCCTGCCAGTCCGCTTCGACGAACCACACCCGGCCCTTGCCCTGATCGCGGTAGGCGATCTGGGTCGTCGCGGGGGTCCACCCGCCCAGCGCCTTGATGTTCGGGAAGGCCGACAGGTCGTGACCGCACCCGCTGGCGTTCTGCGCCGTCCGGTCGAAGCGGTTGTCCTGCCAGAAGCCGTCGGACGCCAGGGCCTGAACCTGCGGCATGATGTTGTCGCCGCAGGCCCCGTTGCGGACCCCCTGCTCCACGTTCCCCGCGAAGATGGTGTTGTACAGCTCATCGCTGATGCTGAACTCACCCACGATGATCCCGCCGGCGTTCAGGTAGGCCAGGGCCGACACGCGGTCCACGTTGGCCGCCCCGGACCGCGTCACCCACATCACCTGCACGGTGTTGTCGGGCACGCACGAGCTCACCACCCGCCCGCTCAGGCCAAACTCCGTCACGTTCCGCGCGCTGTTGCCGCACACCATCTGCACGGGACGCTGGGGCGCCTTGCAGGCCTCCTGCAGGTGCGCCGGCGGCGGTCCGCTGGCCACCTCCACCAGGTTGGGCAGAAGCGCGCCCAGGCCCGCGTTCTCGGGGTCGTCCTGCCAGTCGAAGGGCGCGAAGATCATGTGACCCCCGCAGTACCGCCCCCGCTCAATGGCGGCCAGGTTGCCCGCTGGGAAGCCGTTCGCTCCGCCCGGGAACGTGGCCAGCGTCTCCGACTGCAAGGTCACCGGGAACTCCACGCCGCCCACGTCGGCCAGGGTGAAGAAGAACTCGGTGGCCGAGCCCGCCTGGAAGGGGTTGGCCACCCCATCAAACAGCGGATCGCCAGGCACGGTCTGGGTGATGGCGGTGTTGCTGCCCCGCGAGCTCCCGTGGCCGATCCGGCCCCCGAACCACGCGAGCTGCTGCGCCGCCCCGACGCTGTAACGGAAGGTCTGGTCGTACACGGTCATGAAGATGGCCGCGCCGTCCCACTCGGTGACGATGTTGCCGCCGTCGCGGCCGAACACATCCAGCGCCTCCTTCAGCGGCTGGGTCATCCGCGACCAGTCGGTGGCATACCGCCCGATCACCAGCGTGTCGTAGCGGTCGTGGGTCAGCTTCGCCGGCAGCGCCGCGTCGTAGGCCAACGCCTCCACCAGGAACCCGGCATCCCGCAGCACGGTGGTGACGCCGGCGCTCAGGCCGATCACCGCCACCCGCGGCCGCTCCCGCGCCCACACGAACCACTGGCCTCCGGCCAGCCCGTTGGCGCCGCACTTGCGCGACCCGTCGTCCTCGCCCCAGTCGGTGCCGTCGCTCTGGTTGCCGTCCATGCCCCGGTCGTCGAAGTCCACCGTGAAGTCGTTGGAGTCCGCGCAGTTGTCCTCACCCTCCAGGTAGCCGACCGCGTTGTAGGCGTCCGTCCGCCGCCGGAACCGCCCCCCCACGTTGTCCCGGCGCGCGGGCACGGGCGAGTCAGCATAGAACCCGTTGCTCTCACTGAAGCACGACTCAGCGTCGGTCCCGGTGGTGAACTCGGTGTACCAGGGCGTGTCGTAGAAGCTCAGATCCACGTCGAAGGGCGCGTCCGCGGCCTCCACCGCTGCCCGGCAGGTGAAGCGCACGTCGAAGCGCTCCCCCAAGGGCCGCAGACCGCCCCAGATCCCGGCGTTCCCCTGCGCTGGCGCCAGCGTCAGCAGATCCGCGTACCAGGCGCTGGCCTGGTCGTTCAGGGCGGTGTTGCGGGTGCTGCCCACCAGGGTCCAGCCGCCGCCGTCGGTGGTCTGATCACACCACACGCTCTGGGCCTCGCCCGGGCCGTCGCCGTCGGCGTCCACCACGTAGATGCCGTCGGCCGCCGCGCCCTGCTCCCGCGCGTGCGCGCAGCTACGGAAGACGGTGCAGTTCAGCCCCTCGTCCGTCTCGCCGTCACAGTCGTTGTCGTCGCCGTCGCACAGCTCCTGGGCCGGCTGACCCGGCTGCGCCTGGCACTGCACCCCGCCGTTGGGGCTGCAGGCCTGCACGCCGTCTCGCGCGCACAGCCCCACGCCCACAGTGCAGGCGTCGCCCACGCCCGCCGCCTCCTCGTCGGTCCGGGCGTCGCAGTCGTTGTCCAGCAGGTCGCAGGTCTCGGGCCGCGGATCACCGGGCACCGCCCCGCACTGCACGCCCTCGCGGCCCGCGCACACGGTCACGCCAACGGCCCGGCACTCCCCCGTGCCCGCCTGGCAGCGCGCCCCCACGCCCGGCGACTCCTCGTCCGTCCGGCCGTCGCAGTCCTGATCCTGGCCGTCGCACACCTCGGGCACGGGATCCCCCGCTCGGGCGTTGCAGGCCAGCTCCTGGCGGTTCAGATCACACACCAGGTTGCCGGCGCGGGCGCACAGGCCCTGGCCGTTGCTGCAGCGATCCCCCAGCCCCACTACGTCGTCGCGGGTGCCGTTGCAGTCGTTGTCCAGGCCGTCACAGATCTCGGGCTGCGGCTGCCCCGGCCGGGCGTCGCACACCAGATCACCGCTCATGGCGTCGCACACCAGCCGCCCGTTGCGCGCGCACTCCCCGGTGCCCGCCGCGCAGCCCACGCCCACGCCCGGGGCGTCATCCACGTCGCCGTCGCAGTCGTTGTCGGCGCCGTCGCACACCTCGGCGCCCGGCAGCACCTCGCCGTCACAGGCGCCGAAGCCGGTGCCGTCGGGACGACAAGTCTGCCGCCCGGCCTGGCACAGGCCCACGCCGCGGGTGCCGGCCGGCCCGCTGTAGCAGGCCTGCGTCGCGCCCGGCTGGCACACGCAAGCGCCGTTGGGCAGGTCGTCCACCGCGCCGTTGCAGTCGTTGTCGGCCGAGTCACAGATCTCGGCCTGGGGCACCACTTCGCCCACGCAACCACCGAAGTCACCGCCCTGGCAGGTCTGGCGTCCGCGGCGGCAGGCGCCCACGCCGGCGGTGCCCATGGGGCCGGTGTAGCAGGCTTGAGCCAGCGGCCCGTTGGCGTCCTGATCCACCCGGCCGTCACAGTCGTTGTCCAGGCCGTCGCAGACCTCAGCGCCGGGTTGGGCCCGCTGCTGGCAGGTGAAGGCGCCGCCCTCGCACACCCGGGTGCCGGCCGCGCACACGCCGGGCCGGCCGGTGTTGCAGTCCTGGCCGCCGCCGGGGTTGCCCTCGTCCACGCGGCCGTCGCAGTCGTTGTCCAGGCCGTCGCAGGCCTCGGCCCCGGCCTGGCCCGCCACCGCCGAGCAGGCCACCTGCCCTTCGGCGTCGCAGGCCAGCGCGCCCACCGCGCGACAGACCCCCACGCCCACCTCGCAGGCCTCGCCCAGGCCCAGGCCCTCGTCGGTCTGGCCGTCGCAGTTGTCGTCCACGCCGTTGCACAGCTCGGGGCGCGGCGCCCCGGCGCGGGCGTCGCACGCCACGCCGCCGTTGTCGTCGCAGCGCTGCACGCCCACCGCCAGGCAGGCACCCACGCCGGCCTCGCAGGGCTCGCCCACGCCGGTCCCCTCATCCGTCTGACCGTCGCAGTCGTTGTCCACGCCGTCACAGATCTCGTCGGCGGGCTCGCCGGGCCGGGCGTCGCACACCAGCGCGCCCTGCTCGCCGTCACAAACGGTCACGCCGTCGACCGCGCAGGCGCCCAGCCCCACGGTGCACGCCACGTCAGCGCCGGCCACCTCCTCGTCCGTCTCACCGTCACAGTCGTTGTCCTGGCCGTCGCAGGCTTCGGCCTCGGGCACCCGCTCGCCCTGGCACGCCCCGAGTTCACCGTTCGCGTCGCAGCGCTGGGTGCCGGCCTCGCAGGCGCCCACGCCCACGGTGCCCTCGGGGCCCGAATAGCAGGCCACCTCCACCCCGGGCTCGCACCCGCAGTCCACGGGGGTGTCGTCCACCTCACCGTTGCAGTCGTTGTCGGCCTGGTCGCAGATCTCCTGCCCGGGCAGCGCCTGGCCCTCGCAAGGCCCGAAGGCCCCGCCCACGCAGCTCCGCTGGCCGCCCCGGCACACGCCCACACCGGCCGTGCCCGCAGGGCCCTCGTAGCAGGCCTCCACCAGGGCCACGCCGCCGTCGCCCTCGTCCACCACGCCGTCGCAGTCGTTGTCCAGCCCGTCGCAGCGCTCGGCCACGGGCACCGTGGCGCCCTCGCAGGCCCCGAAGGCGCCGCCCATACAGGTCCGCGCCCCCTGGGCACAGGCGCCCACGCCCAGCGTGCCCTCGGGCCCGTCGTAGCAGGCCTCGCGCACGTCCTCGTCGGTCACCTCGTCGCAGTCGTTGTCCAGCCCGTCGCACACCTCGGGCCGGGCCATGGCCGGCACGGCGTTGCACACCACGCCGGCCCCCTCGGCCGCGCACACCTGCCGGCCCTGGGCCGCGCAGGCGCCCACGCCGGCCGAGCACGCCTCGCCCAGGGCGTCGAAGCCCTCGTCGGTGGCGCCATCGCAGTCGTCATCCTGGCCGTTGCACACCTCGGCGGGCGCCTCACAGGCCTGCCAGGTGCCGTCGTCGCCGCACACCTGGCTGGCGCCCGCGCAGTCGCCGCAGGCCCGCGAAGCCCCGGGCTCGCACTCAGGCTGGGCCATGTCGGCCGGCTGCATGTCGGGCCGGGCCATGTCGGCCGGATTCATGTCGGCGGGATCCATGTCGGCCGGGGGCCCCTGATCGGGCTGGCCCCGATCGGCCTCCACCGCCTGATCCACCTCCACCTGCATGTCGTCCCGGGGCGCCATGTCCCCGGGCCCGCCCCCGTCGGCGCCAGGCTGCATGTCGGGGTCCACGCCTCGATCGATGCGCCCGCCCCCGTCCACCCGCACGCCGTCGTCGGCGCCGCCGCCGGTGTCGCCCCCGTCGTCGCACGCACACAGCGCCACCGCCAGCAGCGCTGGCCACGCAATCCGCCTCATCGCTCCCTCCTCTTGGACCCGAGCCGGCGCCAGATACCACTCCCAGCGAGCGCCGTCACCACAGAACCGCCGTCACCACGCACATTTACCGGGCCGCGCTGTACAACTCCAGGCAGCCCGCAATCCGCCGCAAACCCCAGCGTCCCCTGGGCTCGCCCACCCACGGCCCTGCCAGTCCCCCTCCCTCGCCGCACCCAGCCGTGGCCCGCCACGCCGCCCGCCCGCCCCACCTGCCGACTGAATGAATAGCCATTCACTCCACCCTACGCACCCCCGCCCGCCCCCCTACGCACTTGCACCGGCCCCCCAAAAATGGTTCTACACGTCGCTTTGCTTTTGACCCGCTGCCCCAGCCGGCAGCGCAACCGGGGGAATGCGCATGAAGGCCGCCGCCTTCTACGACGTGGACGGGACGCTCATCAGCACGAACGTCGTTCACGCGTACGCCTACTACGCCCGCAACGTCCCCACCATCACGGGCAAGCTCGCCCGCACGGCCGGCCTGGTGGCCAGCCTGCCCTTCTACGCGGTGGCCGATCGCAAGGGGCGGAAGTTCTTCAACGACATCTTCTACCGCAACTACCGCGGCATCTCCGAGGACCGGCTCCACGTCCTCGGCGAGGAGATGTTCGAGCGCTACCTCAGCAAGAAGCTCTTCACCGAGATGACCGAGCTGATGAAGCGCTCCCGCGACGAGGGCTACGCCCAGGTGCTGGTCACCGGCGCCATCGACGTCATCACCCGCCCCCTGGCCGAGTACCTGGGCGTCGACGCCTGGTTCGCCAACAAGCTCGAGATCGTCGAGGGCCACGCCACCGGCCACCTGGTGCCCCCGGTGCTCGCCGGCCCCGGCAAGGCCGACTTCGTGCGCAAGTACGCCGAGTCGCAGGGCTACAACCTGCAGGCCTGCCGGGCCTACGCCGACTCCGCCAGCGACATCCCCATGCTGTCGGCCGTGGGCCGGCCCGTCGCCGTGAACCCGGACGCCCAGCTCCGCGCCACCGCCGAGGCGCACGACTGGCCCATCATCATCGCGCGCTGAGCGCCCGACCCCGCACCCAGAGGAAGCGCAACATGGCCCGCCCCACCCCCCGCATCACCCGCGACCCCAACATCGAGTTCATCGACGACAAGTCGAGCCCGAAGGTCGTCTTCTACGGCACGCGCTTCCAAGAGGTGAACCTCCCGCGGGGCAGCCGGGTCATCTACCCCAACGCCCCCATGGAGCCCATCGGCAACCTGCGGGCCGCCGTGCGCTACGCGCTCAACCACCCGCACAACACCGATCCGCTCTTCGCCCAGCTCAAGCCGGGCATGAAGCTCACCATCGCCATCGACGACATCAGCATGCCGCTGCCGCCCATGGTGGCCCCGGACGTGCGGCAGGTGGTGCTCGAAGAGGTCCTCAAGATGTGCGCCGACTACGGGGTCGACGACATCCACATGATCATCGCCATCTGCCTGCACCGGCGCATGACGGGGCCCGAGATCAAGGCCATGGTGGGCCGCCAGATCTACGACCAGTATTACCCCGACCGGCTCTACAACCACGACGCCGAGGATCCCGACGGCATCGTCGAGATCGGCGAGACGAAGCACGGCCACAAGGTCCGGCTCAACAAGCGCGCCGTCGAGAGCGACCTGCTCGTCTACGTGAACCTGAACCTCGTGCCCATGAACGGCGGCCACAAGTCGGTGGCCGTGGGTCTGTGCGACTACAAGTCGGTGAGCGAGCACCACAACTCGCGCACCCTGCACAAGTGCCACTCGTACATGGACCCCCGCGAGCACAAGAACCAGCTCGCCAAGATCATGAACCGCCAGGGCGCGCTGGTGGACGAGAAGCTCAACGTCTTCCACATCGAGACCACCATCAACACCCGCATGTTCGGGGGGCCGCTGAGCTTCCTGAACCGCCCCGAGCGCACCTGGAGCGAGTTCGACTGGGCCAAGTTCCAGGCCAGCAACGCCGCCCTGTGGAAGATGCCCGAGGCCATGCGCCGCAAGGTCTTCGAACAGATCCGCGCGCCCTACGGCGTCATCGCGGTCGAGGCCGGCAAGACCGAGCCCACCCACGAGAAGATCCTCGAGACGAGCTTCAAGCAGTACGCGGTGCCCGTGAAGGGCCAGGCCGATGTGTTGGTCATGGGCCTGAGCTTCATCAGCCCCTATAACGTCAACGCGATCCTGAACCCCATCCTGGTTCAGATCATGACCCTGGGCTATTACTTCAACTTCTACCGCAACAACCCCATCGTGCGGAAAGACGGTGTCATCATCGTCTTCCACCCCTGCCACGAGGAGTTCACGAAGGACCACCACCCGTCCTACGTGGAGTTCTACCACCGGATCCTGGGCATCACGAAGGACCCGGACGCCATGGCCGACTTCGAGAAGGAGTTCGCCGAGAACCCCGACTACATCCACATGTACCGGCACGGCAACGCCTACCACCCCGTGCACCCCTTCTACATGTGGTACTGGGGCAACGCCGGCCGCGAGTGGACGGGCAAGGTCATCGTGGTGGGCGCCGAGCACGAGCGCGTGCCGGCGCAGCTCGGCTGGGAGAGCGCGCGCACCTTCGAGGACGCCCTCGAGATGGCGCGCACCTACACCAACAAGAGCCAGCCCGAGGTCACGCTCTTCCACGCGCCGCCCATCATGGTCGCCGACGTCGAGGTCTGAACACATGAGCGCCCCGCACGAACAGACCCCGCACGCCCCTGAGCAGCCCGAGCAGCCTGGGGACGCCGCCGCCCAGGACCTGATCAGCATCCGGCAGACCTTCGCCGGCAAGCACCTGTTCGTCACGGGCGTCACCGGCTTCGTGGGCAAGGTGCTGCTGGCCATGATCGCGCAGGAGCTGCGCGACGTGCGCCGGGTCAGCGTGCTGGTGCGCGCCAACCGCCAGTACCCCGACGCCCGCGAGCGCTTCGACGCCGTGGTGGCCCTCAGCGAGCCCTTCCAGGCCGTGGCCGAGGCCATCGGCAACGAGGCCCTGCAGGACTGGTGCGACGACGTGGTCAACGTGGTCGCCGGCGACATCACCTACGACCGCCTGGGCCTGAGCGACGACAACTGGGCCGAGTGCACCGAGCGCGACCCCGTCGACGTCATCCTGCACTGCGCGGGCAACGTGAACTTCGATCCGCCGCTGGACCAGGCGCTGAACGTCAACGCCCGGGGCGCCAGCCACAAGATCGAGTTCGCCAAGGCCGCCGGCTGCGGCCTGGTGCACATGAGCACCTGCTTCGTGGCCGGCCAGCAGTCGGGCCCCATCAGCGAGAACGACCCGGTCATCGGCTTCTCGCCCAACGGCAGCGACTTCGACCCCGAGCGCGAGCTGCAGGACGCCATCGCCCTGGCCGAGGAGGTGCGCCGCCGCGCCGACGCCCAGGTGCTGGAGAACAAGTTCTACGAGCAGGCCCGCGACGCGCTCACCGAGAAGGGCCTGGACTACGAGAACCCGCTGCGCCTCGAGGACGGCTTCAAGACCTTCAAGCGCCGGTGGATCGACGCCGAGCTCAAGCGCGAGGGCCTGGAGCGCGCCGAGCAGTGGGGCTGGACCAACACCTACACCTACACCAAGAGCATCGGCGAGCAGGTCACCCTGAAGCGCGCCGACGAGGCCGGCGTGCCCTGCACCATCGTGCGCCCCGCCATCGTCGAGACCAGCCGCTACTTCCCCTTCCCCGGCTGGAACGAGGGCGTGAACACCTGCGCGCCCATCGTCTACATCTACTGGAAGGGCCAGCGCTTCACGCCCAGCAACCCCGACAACATCCTCGACGTGGTGCCCGTGGACTACGTCTGCCGGGGCACCCTGGCCGCCGGCGCCGCGCTCATGCACGGCCGCCACAAGCGCGTGTACCAGTTCAGCAGCGGCGACCACCGCCCGCTGCCCATGCACCGCGCGCTGGAGCTCACCAACCTGGCCTGGCGCAAGCGCTACGACCGCGACGAGAAGAACCTCGTCAAGCGGCACATCCTGCGCAACCTCGACTCCGTGCCCATGAGCCGCGAGAAGTACGACCGGATCAGCGCGCCGGCCGTGGGCAAGGCCGCCAAGGGCCTGCGCAAGCTGCTCGGCGGCATCCCCGGCCCCCTGCTGGGCCCGGCGCGCCCGGTGGTCAAGCAGACCCAGAAGGCCCTGAAGGGGCTCGAGAAGGGTGCGGCCATGGCCGACACCATCCTCACCCTGTTCGCCCCCTTCATCCTGCACAACAACCCCATCTTCAGCAGCGCCAACAGCCGCGAGTTGGGGGCCCTGCTCGTGCCCGAGGAGCGCGAGACCTTCGCCTACGATCTGTCGGACCTGGACTGGCGCGACTACTGGATCAACATCCACATGGAGGGCCTGCAGAAGTGGGCCTTCGGCATCCTCGACGACAAGACCAGGCGGGTGAAGCGCATCGCCCGCGCGCAGGATCTGGTCGAGGTGTTCAACACCTCGTGCCGGGCCCACCGCGAGCGCCGCGCGCTCAGCCACTACACCCACAAGGGCGGCATCGAGACCACCTACACCTACGGTGAGCTGTGGGACTCGGCCAAGAAGGTGGCCGGCTGGCTGCAGGCCCACGGCGTCGGCCGCGGCGACAACGTCGCCATGATGATGCCCAACGAGCCCGCCTGGCCCATGATCTACCTGGGCATCCTGCTGGCCGACGCGGTGTCGGTGCCCATGGACCCCGAGATGCCCCTGGCCGACGCCGAGCGCATCTTGAACCGGGCCCAGGCCAAGGTGGTCATCGTCCACGAGGACAACGCCGACGCCATCAAGGCCTGGCCCGCTCAGGCCCCCGAGGGCGGCATCTGGCAGCGCGCCCTGGTGGGCGATGTGTTCGAGGCCGATCCCATCGCCGACGTGGAGCAGCGCGACCGCAGCGAAGAGGTGGCCAGCCTGCTGTTCACCAGCGGCACCACGGGCGAGCCCAAGGGTGT
Organism: Myxococcales bacterium; assembly: GCA_020633555.1. Lineage (GTDB taxonomy): Bacteria > Myxococcota_A > Bradymonadia > UBA7976 > UBA1532 > JACKDL01. The sequence continues at coordinate 99,290 of JACKDL010000021.1, forward strand.
CATGCTCACCCATGGCAACTTCACCGCCCTGCTCGCCAGCCTCCAGGGCACCCTGGACGTGCGCCGCAACGACAAGCTGCTGAGTGTGTTGCCGCTGTTCCACACCTTCGAGTTCTCGTGCGGCTTCCTCATGCCCATCAGCCAGGGCGCCCACGTCACCTACCTGGAAGAGATCGAGGGCGGCCTGCTGCGCCGGGCCATGAAGGACGTGCGCCCCAACGGCATGATCGGCGTGCCCGCCCTGTGGGATGTGTTGCACCGCCGCATCGAGACGCAGGTCAACGACAAGGGCGAGGCCGCGCGGCTCACCTACACCAGCATGCTGCGGCTGTCGCGCTGGCTGCGGAAGAACTACGGCGTCAACATCGGCCCGCTGGTGTTCCGCGAGGTCCACGACATCATGGGCGGCCGCATCCGCCACCTGATCTCGGGCGGCGCGGCCCTCAGCGAGCCCGTGCTCAACGCCTTCGAGGGCCTGGGCTTCGAGCTGCTGGAGGGATACGGCCTCACCGAGGCCGCCCCCGTGCTCACCGTGCGCCGCCCCGGCGACCGCAAGGGCGGCGGCAGCGTGGGCAAGCAGCTCCCCGGCGTCGAGGTGCAGATCATCAACCCCGACGAGTCGGGCGTGGGCGAGGTCATCGCCCGCGGCGACAACGTCATGGCCGGCTACCTGAACGACGAAGAGAGCACCCAGAGCACGGTGCGCAAGGGCTGGCTGCACACCGGCGACCTGGGCAAGCTCGACAAGGACGGCCGCCTGGTGCTGGTGGGCCGCCGCAAGGAGCTCATCGTCACCAGCAGCGGCAAGAACGTCTACCCCGACGAGCTCGAGCCCCTGTACGCCGATCACGAGCTCATCGAGGAGCTGTGCATCGTGGGCGTGCCCGACCCCCAGGGCGACGAGCGCGTGGCCGCGCTGGTGGTGCTGAAGGACGGCGCCCCCAACGACGCCCAGGCCCAGGTGAAGGTCCACTTCAGCCAGGTGGCCGGCAAGCTGGCCGATCACCAGCGGGTGCGCACCCTGCGCTTCTGGCACGGCGAGCTGCCCCGCACCGCCACCCGCAAGGTGAAGCGCAAGGAGGTCCGCGCCGAGCTCATCCACCTGCTCGAGATCAGCAAGGCCAGCCGCAAGGAGAGCGGCGCCGTGCCCCAGGGCCGCGAGCCCGCGTGGCTCTACGCCGCCGTGGCGGGCCTGGTGGGCATGGAGGCCGTGGACATCGAGCCCGACACCCAGCTCGTGCAGGACCTGGGCATCGGCAGCCTGCAGCTCGTGGAGCTCCGGGTGCTGCTGGAGGAGCGCGGCAACATCCAGCTCGACGGCGACGCCGTGGGCCAGGCCAAGACCGTGCAGGACCTGGTGAACCTGGTGGGCGGCGGACGCAAGGTCATCACCCGCGCCAGCCAGATCCGCGGCCGCGAGGCCGACAGCCGCGACGACGAGGGCCTGTTCGTGCCCGAGGGCGCCGCCAAGGTGGGCAAGCGCGTGCTGCACTGGGTGCAGCGCACCATGTACGACGCCGCCTTCAGCGTGAAGGTGACCGGCCGCGAGAACATCCCGCACAACGAGCAGTGCATCGTCATCGCGAACCACGCCAGCCACCTGGACATGGGCCTCATCAAGTACGCCCTGGGCGACTACGCCCCCGATCTGGCGGCGCTGGCGGCCAGCGACTACTTCTTCGACACCCAGTACAAGCGCGACTTCTTCGAGCCCTTCACCAACCTGATCCCGGTGGACCGCACGGCCCCCCTGGAGCAGAGCCTGCGCCACGCCGAGCAGGCCATGCAGGACGGCCGCAAGGTGCTGGTGTTCCCCGAGGGCACCCGCTCCATGGACGGCCAGCTCCAGGAGTTCAAGCACGGCATCGGCTACCTGCAGCACAAGGCGCAGCTGAGCATTCTGCCCCTGTACCTGCGCGGCACCCACAAGGCCCTGGCCAAGGGCTCGGCCGTGCCCACCAGCCGCCGCCTGAAGGCCCACGTGGGCCCCAAGATCGACAAGGCCTTCCTGGCCAAGCAGGTCGAGGGCAAGAACCGCATCGACACCTACGCCACCATCGCCCAGATCCTGCAGCAGGCCATCGAGGCCCTGCGCGACGGCACCCACTACCCCTGGGAGCAGCCCGCCACCAAGGTGCGCGAGTCCGGCACCCCGGGCGTGGTCAAGTCGCTGGAGGACCGCTTCGACCCCGCCCGCGTGCAGAAGCCCATCACCTGGTACTTCAGCATCGGCAAGGGCACCGACGGCAAGTGGACGGTGGCCGTGGATCACGGCGGCATCACCATCACCGAGGGCCGCCCCAACGGCGGCAAGGCCGACTGCGTGCTGAAGACCGACGAGAAGACCTTCGAGCGCATCGTGTGCGAGGGCTACATCCCGGGCTTCCAGGAGTTCATGGACGGCCGGGTGAAGACGAACGATCCCACGCTGCTGCAGGCCTTCAAGGCCGTGTTTGACCTGTGAGTGAGGTGGCTGACGTGATTCTCATTACAGGCGCGAGCGGGTTCCTTGGGCTGCACCTCACCCGGGTGCTGGTGGAGTCGGGCGCCACCGTGCGCTCGCTGGGTCGCTCGCACTCGAAGCGCCTGGAGAAGCTGGGCGTCGAGCAGGTGCTGGGCACGGTGACCGAGCGGGAAGACGTCGATCGGGCGCTCGCGGGTGTCTCCGCGGTGTACCACCTGGCCGGCGCCGTGACCCGCGACAAGCACGACGCCGGGCCCGTGTACCAGGTGCACGTGCGCGGCACGCAGAACGTGCTGCAGGGCTGCCTGGACGCCGGCATCTCGCAGGTGCTGGTGCTGTCCACGTCCGGCACCATCGGCGTGTCGACGGACGAGTACACGGCGTCGGAAGATGATCCGATCCAGTGGGACATCATCAAGGCGTGGCCGTACTACGAGAGCAAGGCGTACGCCGAGCTTGAGGTGGAGCGCTTCGTGAAGCTGGGGCTGCCCGTGAAGATGGCGCGGCCGACCCTGCTGCTGGGGCCCGGCGACTACGGGATGAGCTCCACCGGGGACGTGGTGAAGTTCCTGTCGGGGAAGGTGACCGCGGCGCTGCCGGGCGGCGTGAGCTTTGTGGA
>JACKDL010000022.1 GCA_020633555.1 Myxococcales bacterium
CGAGCCGCCGCCCGAGCCGGCGGCGGTGCCCGTGGCCCGGCCCGCCGTGGCGCAGCCCCCCAAGGCGCGCCCCACACCCCCGCCAGCCGCACCGCAGCCCGCCGCGGAGGCCCCGGCGCCCGAGCCCGTCCGTCCCCCCTTCTCGTTCTGAATCGCGAGGTTGCCCGTGCGCCGACTGCTCCTGTGCCTGGCCCTGCTCCCCCAGCTCGCCTGGGCGAGCCCGTGGACCCTGCCCCGCGGCGCGCTGGTGGTGAGCGGCCGCTACGACTTCGAGACCGCCGATCGCGAGTTCCTGGATGACTCCGGCGCCGACGTGCCGTACTCGCTGCGGGGCGGCTACCAGGCCAGCACCTTCACGGTGGGCGCCCGACTGGGCCTCACCGACCGGCTGGAGGTGGAGCTGGCGGTGCCGCTGCGCCAGGTGGCCTACACGGCCGATCCGGTGATCCTGCTGCCCCGCGATCCCGCCAGCGCGGTGGGCGAGCTGGACTACCACCAGGAGAACATCATCGACCTGAGCCAGCGGGTGCAGGGCGTGGCGGACCTGAAGCTCGCCCTGCGCTACCGGCTGTGGCTGGCGCAGACCGTGGGCGCCGTGCAGCTCGAGGTGGTGACCCCCTCGGGCTACCGCGGCCCGCAGGGCACCTTTGGCGAAAAGCCAAACAGTATCAACGCGTTCGTCAGCGACCTGCCCCGGTTCGTGCGCCCCGAGAACGTGGCGGACGACGTGACGCTGGGCGACGGCGTACTGCAGATCAAGCCGGCCTTCCTGTTCGGCTGGGGCTTCGCGAGCGGCACCTTCGTGCGGGTGGATGTGGGCTACAACGTGCGCCTCAACGGCGCCGGCGATCTGCTGAACGGGGCGCTGCGGGCCGGGCAGCTCCTGGGGCGACACGTGCTGGTCTATGCGGGGATCGAGGGCGAGTACACCGTGCAGGACGGCCGCGTCATCGGCGTGAGCGTGGCGGCTGAGGATCCCACCCTGCCGGCGGCGGACTACGGCGGCACCAACAACCTGGCCCTGCGGGAGGTGACCCTGGATCGCGACCGGCTGGTGGTGCCGGCCGGGTTGATCCTCCGGGTGACCGAGCAGGCCGAGCTGAACCTGGGCTACGCGACCACCGTGTGGGGCCGAAACACCTCGAAGGTGCACTCGGCCAGCGTGGGCCTGGCCATCCGCACGCAGGCGCTTTGAAGCGAAGCCGCATCTTCGGCACTTTGCCCGGGTCACCCCGGAGGCTCCATGCGCCGTGTCTCGCTCCTTGCCCTGAGCGCCCTGCTGCCCGCCTGTGCCCCCAGCGAGGGCGGCGGCAGCGACCCCATCATCCTGCAGGACGCCGTGCCTGAGGCGGACGCGACCCCACCGGCCGACGCAGGGCCGGAGGGCGACGGGTCCGCGCAGCCCGACGGCGCGCCCGGATCGGATCAAGGGACGCCCGATGAGGGCCCCGAGCCCGACCTGGGCGCCGCCTCCGACCAGGGCACCGCACCGGACCAGGGCGCCGAGCCCGACCTGGGCCCCGCGCCCGACGCCGCCGCCTGCCCCCCCGGCACCCGCGCCCCCGACTGCGCCGAGATCGACGAGTGCGCCCAGGGCAACCCCTGCGGCGACAGCCCGCTGGTGACCTGCGTGGACCTGCCCGGCGGCGCAGCCCCGCGGTGTGTCTGCGACGCCCGCGACGATCGCGCCGCCCTGCTGGCCGGCGTGCCCGCCCTGGACTTCGCCGGCGCGCTGCCCAGCGCGCTGGTGGCCCACGGCCCGGGGACCTTCACGGTGGTGGCCGACGCCCAACACCGCCCCGTGGTGGCCGCCGCGCGCCACGGCGCGGGCCGGGTGGTGCACATCGCCCACGAGGGCGTCACCACCCGCGCCCCCGGGGATGGCACCGGCTTCGGCGAGCTGACCGAGGCGACCCTGGGCTGGCTGGGCGGCGAAGCCCCGGTGGTGGGCGTGGGGCCGGGCTTCGACGGCCTGCGCAACGCCTTGGCGGGGCGCGGGTACGCCGTGCGCCCCGTGGTGGGCCCGGCGGATCTCGACGGCCTGGACGTGTTCGCCACCACCGCCTACGTGGAGTACGACGCCGCCATGCGGGCGGCCGTCGAGGCCTTCGTGGCCGGCGGCGGCGCCCTGCTGAGCGCCGGCCACGCCTGGTGGTGGGCCCAGGGCGGCGGCGACGTGGTCAACGACTTCCCGGGCAACCGCATGCTGCGGCCCTTCGGCCTGACGGTGTTGGGCGAGACGGCGGCGGGCGGCGCGTACGGGGTCGAGCGGTTCGTGGACAGCGAGCTGGGCCAGGCCCGCTGCGGCCTGTGGGCGCTGGCCGACGAGGCCCGCGGCGTGGCCGAGCTGGCCCCGGCTGAGCGCACGCTGGCCGCCGCCGCCGCGGGCGGCGCGGTGAGCGTGTTGCCCATGGACTCACCGCTGTTCCAGGCCGCCGTCGAGATCTCGGCCCAGGTGGGCCCGGTGGTGCCGACGCCGGCCGATCCCGTGGTGCCGGCCGAACAGCCCCTGCGGGCGCTGGCGGTGCGGGTGCAGGTACGCCAGGCGCTGGACGCCCCGGCCGAGCAGGTGCAGGCCCACCCGGCGGGCGACGATTTCCCCGGCGCGGTGGATCCCGACGCACCCAGAGTCGCCTTTGAGATCAATCACTTGCTGCGCTACGCCGGCTACCCCGCCGGCTACGTGGCCGCCAGCGCGGGGGCCCACCTGTGGCTGCCCACCGTGATGTACGCGGCGCCCGGCGAGGTCATCTCGGTGCGGGTGCCCGAGCGGGTGGCGGGCCAGGGGCTGGCGATCCAGATCGGGGCCCATACCGACACCCTGTGGCACCGCGACCGCTGGGAGCGCATGCCCGCGGTGACGCGGCGGGTGCCGCTGAGCCAGCCCATCACCTCGATCGCCACGGGCTTCGGGGGCCCCGTCTACCTCACCGTGCCGCCGGGCACCGACCTGGGCGAGGCGGTGATCCTGTTCCAGGGCGGGGTGCACATGCCGCTGTACCAGTTCCCCCAGGATCCCGCGGCCTTCCAGGCCGAGGTGGCCGCCACGGGGGCCCCGTGGGTGGACGTGATGGCGAACCAGCGGGTGAACCTGCTGCTGCCCACGAGCGTGGCCCGCGAGATCGTCGATCCCCAGGCGCTCATGGCCTTCTGGACGGACGCCATGGACACGATCTCGGGGCTGGACGGCGTGGATCCCGCCCGCGACCGCACCGAGCGGTTCGTGTTCGACCGGCAGATCAGCGCCGGCTGGATGCACTCGGGCTACCCCATCATGGCCCACCTGCCCTCGGCGCTGGAGGTCAGCGACCTGGACGCGCTGACCACGGTGGGCGCCTGGGGCCCCTTCCACGAGCTGGGCCACAACCACCAGTGGGTCGACTGGCTGCTGCCCGGCACCGGCGAGGCGAGCTGCAACCTGTGGAGCGTCATCGCCAGCGAGGCCGTCGCCGGCGTGCCACGGGCCGCCGCCCACCCCGAGCTGACCCCCGCGCGGCGGGCGCAACGCCTGCAAGCGTGGCGCACGAACCCCGATCCGGCCCGCTGGGAGGTCTGGACCGCGCTGGAGACGTACCTGCAGCTCCAGGAGGCCTTCGGCTGGGACTGGCTGACCCGCACCTTCCAGGCCTACCGGGCCCTGCCCGCAGGCCAGCGACCCAGGGACGACGCCGCCCGCCGGCAGCTCTGGATCCGCCAGACCTCGCGGGCCATCGGCCGCGATCTGACCGACTTCTACCGGGCGTGGGCGTTCCCGGTGACGCCCGAGACGGCCGCCGCGGTGGCCGATCTGCCCGCCTGGGCCGACCACCCCATGCGTTGAATTGAGCGGCCCGCCGCCTTCTGGGATGCTCGGGCCATGCGCTGGCTCACCCCCCTGCTGCTCACCCTGCTGACGGTGCCGGCGCACGCCTGGCTCTGGTACCCGTACGCACAGGAGGTGCCCCGCAGCCGCAGCTACAGCGGGGGGCACCAGGCCATCGACTTCGCGGCGGCGTGCGGGGTGCCCATCTACGCCGCCGCCGAGGGCGAGGTCACCCATGTGACCCAGGGCAACGGCTGCCGCGAGTGCTACGACTGCTACAACGGCTGCGGGCACAGCTACCAAGGGGGCGGTTGCCCCAACAACCAGATCTTCATCCGCCACCCGAACGGCTGGACCACCCAGTACCTGCACATCGAGCGCGGCAGCGCCCAGGTGCAGGTGGGGCAGATGGTGCGGGCCGGGCAGCGCATCGCGAACACCGGGAACGTGGGGTGGACCTGCGGGGTCACCGGCTGCCACCTGCACTTCGCGCTGAAGGACCCGAACAACAACGCGGTGGATCCCGACGCGGGCCACTGGACGAACCCGCTGCGCTACGGCAACAGCGCGCCTCCCGAGCCGCCCCGCGACGACGCGGCGCCGCAGTGCAGCTACTTCGACGGGCCGCCCACCGAGCAGATCCACACCGACGGCGGCCTGCGGGTGCGCTGGCGCGTCACCGACAACCGCACGGTGGCGGGCGCCGCACAGAGCTGGGACGAGCCCCTGGACGGCCGCGGCGAGCCGCAGTTTCGCTGGGACGCGGGCGACCGGCAGGAGGGCTACGTGGAGCTCGGCTGGGCCGGCGTGGGCCGCCATCGGGCGTACGTGAAGGGCTGGGACGCCGCCGGCCACACCTGCCAGGCCGACGCCGGCGAGTACTGGTACTTCCCCGTGCCGTTCCTGCAGCGCTGGCTGGTGGCCGGGCCCCTGGGCGCCGACGGCGCGGACCGCGACCGGCTGGGCGACACGCCGCTGGGCGACCCGCGGGCGCTGCTGCCGCTGCCGGGCGTGGGCGCCTTCAGCCCCGTGGACAGCGCCACGCCGCACATCGACCTGGACGCCCTGGTGGGGGGCGATCACGCCCTGGCCTACGCGGCCGCCTGGTGCCACAACCCGGGCGGCGCGCGCGCCGTGGACCTGCGGCTGGGCAGCGACGACGGCTTCGCGGTGTGGCTCAACGGCGTGGAGCTGGCCCGGTCCGCCGAGCCGCGGGGCGCCAAACCCGATCAGGACGTGGTGGCGGGCGAGCTGGCCCCCGGCTGGAACCTGTGGCTGCTGGCCGTGGAAGAGAAGACCGGCGCCTGGGGCTTCTACGCGCGCCTGACCGACCGGGACGCCCCCGACCGCTTCCCCGAGGGCGTCGTCTGCGGGCTCGACTTCCGCGAGGGACCCTGCGTGCCCGACGGCTGCCCGCCCGGCTACGCCTGCGAGGGCGATCGCTGCGTCGAGCACGTCGAGCCCACCCCCGACGCCGCCCGGCCGGATCCCCTCCGGGACGCCCGGGTGCCCGATCCCGACGACGGGATCCCGGCGCCCGATCTGGACGGCGGCGCCATGGGCCCCGACTGGGCGCGCTCGGAGGCCGGCGTACCCCCCATGCCGCGGGCGGACGGGGGCGAAGATCCCGGCGGCCCGAGGGGCGAGGACGGTGAGCGCGCCAAGTCCTCGACCCTGGCCGGCGGCTGCCGGCAGAGCCCACCCCCCCGCGGCGCGCCGTGGGCCCTGCTCCTCCTGGCCATCGGCATCCGGCGCCGCCGCGCGCGCTGAGCCCCAGTGACGCCGCCTTGACGATCCGAGGGCGCCACGGTTTCGACGCAGCGCGTTACCACCCCGCCGCGCGGCGCCCCACGCCACGGGGGCCCCAGGCTGGCACGGGGGTTGCGACCTCTGGCCGGCGGTAACGCGAGGGGTAGACCATGGGCCGCCAGAAGCCGTTCCTGTACGTCGTCATCCGCACCCGTCAGACCGAGTCGGGCTACGACGTCGTGCCCGCGAGCGACGACCAGTGCGACCGCTGCCTGGTGGTGTTCGGGCCCGCCAGCAAGACCGCCTGCACCCAGCACATCATGCAGCTCCAGCACGGGGACGTGCGGGCCGCCGGCTGACGGTCGCCACCCCCGGCGCGGCCACTAGGGTGCGCCGGGCGGGTCGGGCGGCGGCGCGCCCCGATCCAGCAGAAACCCCAGGCCGATCACGGTGATCCAGGCGCCCACCATGCCGACGCCGTACGCCAGCGGCAGCGCCAGCAGCGGGTGCACCGCGCCCCACAGCGCCCACAGCGCGAGGCCTGCGTATCCGGCCTGAAACAGGCAGCCAAACTGTCCCATGCGACCCCTCCGTCGGCCGACGGCTCAGTGCACCCAGGCCACCAACGCCGGGGCCGTGGCCAGCGCCAGCGCGGTGGACCACAGCACCGCCCGGGCCGCCAGATCCGCCTCGCCGCCGAAGCGGCGGGCGTGCACGGCGCCGCTGATGGCCACGGGCATGCCGGCGGTGAACAGGATCACCAGCCGCGCCCGCGGGTCCAGGACCATGCCCAGGGCCTCCAGGCCCAGCACGGCCGCCCAGGCCAGCAGGGGCATGGCCAGCAGCCGCAGGCCCAGCACCCGCACCAGCCGCCCATCCAGGCGCAGCGCCTGCGTCACCCGCAGCCCGCCGAGCTGCGCCCCGGTGATGGTCAGCGACAAGGGCACCGCCATGGTGCCGAACAGGTCCAGGCCTTCGAGCAGGATGGCCACGCCCGAAGCGGCGCCCGTCGCCCGGCCCGGGTGCCGGGCCAGCTCGCCCAGGGCCGGCACCGCCAGGGCCACGCCGATGCCCAGCGCCGTGGCCCACAAGCCGGGGTTGCGCAGCAGCGCCCGCGGATCCGCCCGCCCGGTGAGGGTGGCCACGCCCACCGTCCACAGGGCCACCTGGGCCCCGGCGTTGAACAGCAGCACGGTGCGCTCGCCGGCAGCCCCGAACAGGGCCTGCGCGATGAGCAGGGGCAGGAAGATCCAGTTGGGCAGCCCCACGAGGAAGGCGTCGGTGGCCCGGCCGGTCAGCCGCTTGCCCAGCCACCAGCCAAAGGGCAGCAGCACCAGCGCGCTGACGGGCACGTACCACTCCGCCTGCAGGGCGGGGCCGTCCACGGTGGCCAGCAGCCGGGCCAGGACCAGGGCGGGGAAGGCCAGGTCGATGTTCAGCCGGCTCAGGGCCCCCAGGCCGGCCTCGTCCACCACCTTGGCGCGCCGGGCCAACCAGCCAAGGCCCACCAGGAGCAGCACGATGAGCACGCGGGAGAAGACGGTGGCGGCCACCGGCGCACGGTGACCGCGGCCCGGACGCATTGCAAGGGTGCGCGCGGGCGCCGCAGCGGCTAAAACAGCCCGCATGAGCGGCTGGGCCATGGATCTGGGGACGACGAACACCGGCGTGGCGCGCTGGGAGGCCGACGCCGACCGCCCGCGGCTGGTGGAGCTGCAGAACATCTGCCGCAAGCCCGGGCGGGTGGATCCGCTCGAGGCGCCCCGGCTGATCCCGTCGGCGGTGCACGTGGAGGCGGCCGACGACTTCTGGGGCAAGGTGGGCCGCTGGCCCTTCTTCATGAAGCGCGCGTTCCTGGGGCGGCAGGCCTACATCGGCCGCGAGGCCCTGGACCGCAACGAGGGCTGGTCCACGCCGGCGTTTGCCCCCACCTTCAAGCGTGAGCTGGCCACGGCGCCCAACCGCACGCTGGCGCGCATCCGCACCCAGGGCTACACGGCCCGCGAGATCGCCCGCATCTTCCTGCGCGAGCTGTTCAAGGAGATCAAGGAGACCCACGGCGAGCGGGTGCGCGACCTGGTGATCACCACCCCCGTCGAGGCCTTCGAGAGCTACCGGGCCGAGCTGCAGCAGGCCACGCGCCTGCTGGGCGTAAAGCGGCTGCGGTTCATCGACGAGCCCGTGGCGGCCGCCATCGGCTACGGCCTGGGCATCGACGCGCCCCGCAGGGTGCTGGTGGTGGACTTCGGCGGCGGCACGCTGGACCTGGCGGTGGTGGAGCTGTCGCTGAAGGCCATGGAGCAGGGCACCTGCCGGGTGGTGGCCAAGGAGGGCCGGCCCGTCGGCGGAAACGTGGTCGATGGCTGGCTGCTCGACACCTTCATGGAACGCATGGGCGTGCGGCTCGAGGGCGTGGGCGGCGAGACCGAGCTGTGGCGCCGGCTGATGCTCGACGAGGCCCGCCGGGTGAAGGAGGCGGTGTACTTCAAGCCCAAGGCCACCTTCGAGATCACCCCGCCGGAGGATCAGCCCGGCCTGCGGGCCCGGCTGCGCGACCGCCCCCGCTACCTGGACCTGACCCGCGACGACATCGTCGAGATCCTGGAAGCCCGCGAACTGTATGCGCTTCTGGGTGACTGCGCCGACGGCCTGGCCGAGCAGCTCGCCGCGCAGGGGTCCAGCGAGGACGCCCTGGACGAGGTGCTGATGGTGGGGGGCTCGACCCTCCTGCCCCAGGTGTATGCGTTCTTCGAGAAGCGTTACGGCCGCGACCGGGTGCGCGCCTGGCAGCCCTTCGAGGCGGTGGCCTACGGCGCGGCCGCCTTCGCCGCCGGGCGTTTCGGCCAGAGCGACTTCCTGGTGCACGAGTATGCGATGGTCACCTTCGATCCCGACACCCACGACAAGAAATACGTGACCATCGTGCCCCGCGGCACGCGCTTCCCCACCGCCCCCGACTTCTGGAAGCGGCGCTTCGTGCCCACCTGCTCGCTGGGCGAGCCCGAGAAGATCTTCCAGCTCGTGGTGGCCGAGGTGGGCACCGGGGGTGCCGAGCGCCGCTTCACCTGGGACGCCGACGGCAACGTGCACCGGGTGGGTGGCGAGGGCGACGACAACGCCCCCATCATCGTGCCCCTGAACGCCAGCAACCCCGCGCTGGGCTACCTGAAGCCGCCCCACCTGCCCGGCGACCGCACGCCCCGGCTGGAGATCGGCTTCGGCGTGGACGAGAACCGCTGGCTGGTGGCCACGGTGAAGGATCTGCGCAGCAACGCCCTGCTCATGAAGGGCGAGCCGGTGGTGCGCCTGCTCTGATCAGGGCCTGGTGGGCTCGAAGGCCTGCACCGGCGGCACCGCCCCCAGCCACGCGGGCATGTGCAGCACGCGGACCAGGGTCGGCAGGTCGGCCGCCTCGCCCTTGGCGCTCCGAATCCCCGCCCAGGTGAAGGCCTGCGCCTTCTCCATCTCGGTCAACGGCCGGGACCACGTGCTCACCGTGAACATCACAGGCCCCTCGGGATCACTGGCTGCGGGCGTCCCGCCACAGGGGCTCACCCCCGCGTCGCAGAGGAAAGCGCCGCCCAGCGTGGTGTCCACCACCGAGACGTAGGTGGCCTCGGTGGGCCCCTCCCACTTCAGGTAGAAGCGCTCGCCGGGGGTCAGCCGGAAGGGCCCGGTGGCCACACCGTCCACGCTCAGCGTGCCCTGCGGCGGCGTGGGGCTGGGCGTCTCCAGCCAGCGCCGGGTGCGGTCGAAACGGTCGGCCTGATCCATCAGGTGGCCCACCAGGTCGCCCTCGGCGGGCAAGAGGTCCGCCGCCAGCGCCCGCCGGCACAGGCGCCAGTGGGGCTTGCCGGGGGCCGCGCTCACCAGGGCCAGATCGCAGCGCGCCTCAGCGTCCGCGTGGACGAAGCGGGACTCCCTGGCGATCCACTCGGCCAGCTCGGCCGCTGCAGGCGCCTTGGGATCGGGCAGGTACAGCCGGGTGGGCCGACCGGTGGCCGGCGGCGGCGGGCCCAGGGGCGCCCCACGCAGCAAGGGCTGGCCCAGCAGCGCCTTCGGCCCTTCCAGCTGGGGTGTCTGCGGGGTGCCCGTCTCCTGCTGGAGCAGCGCCACGGCGCGGGCGAACACCACGTCCACCGGGGCGTCGCCGGGCAAGGTGCGGGCGGCCGCCACCAGGCTCTGGGTGAAGCCGCCGTTTGCGCCGTCGATGGCGGGCTGCGTCGCACCGGCCGCCGCCAGGAACAGCCCCCGCTCCGCCGGGTTGCCGGCCTTGATCTCCGGCAACGCCCACTTGCGCTGATCGGGTCGCAGCGCCCGGGTCTGCAGGCCCGACCGCCAGGACCCACCGCTGTAGCAAGCGTCCAGGATGACCACCAGCCGGACGCCCCGTGCCAGCGCGCGGCCATAGAGCTGGGCAAGGCGCTTGTCGCGGATGTCCACCGGCGCCGGCAGCGCCTCGACGGCCCCGCGCCAGGCGTCGGCCGGCACCAGCGTCTCCTCGATCTGCTTGCCCTCGGGCGCCCGCGTGTTGGTGATCCGCGAGCCGTGGCCCGCATAGAAGAAGACGGCGGTGTCGCCCGCCTGGCTGTCCGTCAGCAGCCGCTCCAGCGCAGTCAGCAGGCCCTCGCGGCTCGCCCGCTGGTTGCGCAGCACGGTCACCTGCTCGGCGGCGAAGCCGTAGCGCTCTGTGAGCAGGCCGGCCATGGCCTCGGCGTCCTTCACCGCCCCGGTGAGGTTGTTGAAGGCCCGCCCGTCGGCGCGGATCTGCTTGTGGGGCGGGAGCTTGCCCACCGCGGCCTGGTACTCGGCGGGCGCGTACTCGTCGATCCCCACCACCAGCGCCCGCCGCTCACCCCACGCGGCGCCCAGGCCGATGGTCCACGCCAGACACAACCCCAAGGCGGCCCCCATGCGACCCATCCGGCTCCTCCTCGCCTTCGCCCTCTCCCTTGGGTGTACCCCCAACCCGCAAGGGCCGCCAGGGCGCACCGACGCGCCACCGGCGACCGGCGAGTCGGTGTGCTTCGACGGCGACGGGGCCCACTGCCTGCCGGTGATCCCCGGGCCCCCCGCGGATCCCGACTACCAGTACACGGGCCGCTTCCCCGCCCCGGCCCGGTGGATCGACCGCGACCGGGTGGGCGACGGCGCGAAGGTGGCCGCCAGCTTCGCCTTGAAGGAGCTGTTCAACCCCAGCGCAGAGGGCCGCTTCGTGGCCTTGAGCCCCAGCGCGGTGTCGGCCCTGCAGCGGGTGCGCGATGACTGGCACCAGCGCACGGGCGCCGGGCTGCGGATCACCAGCGGCTTTCGCTCACCCGGGCGCAACGCCGCGGTGGGCGGGGTGGCCAACTCCCGGCACACCTACGGCGACGCCTTCGACTTCAAGCCCACCACCGGCCAGTGGGACCAGCCCACCCGGCTGGCCATGCTGCAGCTCTGCAAGGCCCATGGCTTCAACGAGCGGCTGGCCTACTCGCCGGCGAAGGGCGGCCACGTGCACTGCGCCATGGATCCCGGCCAGGCCTGGCGGGACGGCAAGGTGGGCTTCGACGCCTGGATCGTGCGGGCCGAGGACGGCTCCTGGAAGGCGGAGTGGGCCGGCCTGGAGGCCGAGGGCGAGCCGGCGCTGGTCTGGCGGGTGGAGGGGGTGGAGGCGCCCCCGGTGGAGGGGCTGACGTTCACGGCGCCCGAAGGGGCGAGCAAGGTGCTGCTGACGGTGGCCGACGTGGCTTTCTGCGAGGCGCCCATCGACGCCACCGGGCGGATCCCCTGCGAGACCAATGCGGCCCCCGCCGCGCCCGCGCCTGCCGAAAAGGCCCCTGCGTCCAAGTAGTTGCGGACCCCGGCGGGGCTCAGCCCTCGGGCTTCTGGGCCTCGTGCACCTGCGCCTGAATCGTCGTGGCCTTGCGGTACAGGGCGCCCAGCGCGGTGCCCCCCACCCCGCCCAGCACGCTGAACAGGAACAGGCCGGCGAAGAAGGCCAGGGCCATGGCGCCGCCCACCATGAACTTGTCCAGGATCACGGGCTCGACGGGCTCGCCGAACAGGATCCCGCCGGTCATGTGGCCCATGTGCCCGCCGTAGGCGAGCGACGGCACGGCGCCGTTGTACAGGAACCAGACCATGCCGAAGAGGGCCCCGAGCCAGGCCTCGGGGGCGCGCTTGTGCGTGGTGAGCATCGTCGACCTCGGTGGATGAGCGCCCCACCGCTCACGCAATGCACATGCCATGTCGAAGCAAGGCCACGCGGCCCCTGCGTGGGTCGTTTTCGGTTCCATCTGGTGACTCGGTGCACCATCTGGTAACACGCCCGCGCGGATCCCGTGGGAACGGGGCCCGCCACCGAGGCATGTGCTTTGCAGCAGCGCGCGCTCCCAAAGGCGCGTGGACTGGCAGGAGAGCGGGATGGGGTTGAAGACCTGGATCGCGACGGGGCTCGGCGTGGGCGTCGTGCTGGCGGTCGTGTTCACCCACCGCACCATCGACCGGCTCGAGGCAGACACGGCCTGCACCTCCTGCCACGCCGAGGTGCACGTCAACGCCAAGGGGGCGGTGCCCACCCACCCCGAGTTGGCCTGCCAGACCTGCCACACCACGTCCCTGGGCGTGGCCTGGAAGCTCAGCCGCGCCGACGACATTCCCCGCACGCAGCAGAAGCTGGGCGAGAATGTGGTGCAGCACGGGGCGGTGGCCGACGCCACCTGCGAGGGCTGCCACACCGGCCAGGACGCCACCACCAAGGCCGTGGCCGACACCGTGGGCCACGCCGCCCACTTCAAGGGCGCCGAGCCCGTGCCCTGCCAGCGCTGCCACGCCGGCAGCGTGCACGACGGGCGGCCGCCCGCCGAGACGTGCAGCGACAAGGGCTGCCACGACGACCAGAAGATGGCGCGCTCGCCCATGGCCGAGCAGCACTGCCTGACCTGCCACCAGTTCCTGGATCCGCCAGTGACCGCCGCGAAGGCCGGGGCCCACAACGGCCGCTGGACCCAGTGCGCGAGCTGCCACGGGCCCAACAGCGTCAAGGCGCTGCCCGTCAGCCTGCACGCCCAGATGCCCTGCGACGTCTGCCACAAGCCCCACGAGGAGCCCTTCACGGTGGCGCGGGGCTGCGAGGACTGCCACGACAAGGTGGTGCACGCCCACCCCGAGGTGGAGAACACCGTCTACTGCACCGCCTGCCACGGGCCGCACGACGAGTGGGCCATCGCGCCCCAGCGCTGCGCCGGTTGCCACGAAGACCAGGTGCTCGAAGGCGTGCCCGCCGAGCTGGCCGGGCAGGCCGCCATCGACCCGGACGTCCTGCTGGTGGCGCAGGCCGAGCAGGCCGCCCACGCCACCTGCGTGGAGTGCCACAAGAGCCACGAGCGCGACGGCGAGATGGGCAGCAAGCGCTGCGGCGACTGCCACGACGACGTGCAGCACCCGCTGCAGCACCAGCAGAGCACGTGCGACGACTGCCACGCGCCGCACCGGCCCCAGCCGCGCACCTGCGAGGGCTGCCACGCCAAGGACGTGCGGGTCCGCCACGGCCGCGCCGAGTGCGTGGAGTGCCACGCGGTGCACGACGAGCCGCTGGTGCAGCGCGACTGCCGGGCGTGCCACGCCGACACCCCGCGGGACGGCGGCCACCCCAAGAGCCAGTGCGGCGACTGCCACCAGCCCCACGCCCCCCAGCCCAAGGGCTGCGACGCCTGCCACAAGGATCAGGTGAAGGCCGTGCGCGGCCTGAAGCCCGAGCACACCGACTGCGCCAAGTGCCACAAGGCCCACGACTGGACCTTCGACGTGCAGGGCTGCAAGGACTGCCACGAGGATCAGGCCAAGGCCACGCAGCCCATCAAGGATCACGCGAAGTGCGAGAGCTGCCACGCCTCGCACAGCATGAAGGTCAGCGGCACCAGCGCCTGCCGCGACTGCCACAAGGACGACCTGCGCCGCACGCCGAAGGACCACCTGGAGTGCGCCAAGTGCCACGACCAGCACTCGGGCAGCCGGGCCGGCAAGCAGGAGTGCAAGGACTGCCACAAGGAGCGCTTCCAGTTCCCGAAGGGCACGCCGAAGCACAAGGAATGCGACGACTGCCACGAGATGCACCCCAAGGCCGGCTGGGCCGAGCCCACCTGCGAGAGCTGCCACGACGGCGGCAAGGCCGCAAAGCCCGCGGGCCTGCACACCGACGACGGCCACCAGAAGTGCGGCGACTGCCACAAGGCCCACGCCCCGGTGAAGACCGACCGCAAGGCCTGCCTGAGCTGCCATGAGGACCAGCTCAAGCACGAGCCCGACGCCCCGCTGTGCAACGGTTGCCACGTCTTCAAGGCGGCCGCGCCGAAGTAGGCCCGCCTGCGCGGCACTGGCGCCAGACGCCGCGCCCTCCCCCGGCCCCATCCGGTTCACCACCCGCGCCGTTCCGCGCGCCCCTCCCGGGCCGCAGGCCCGGGGTGCCAGGCGCGGGCTCGCCCGTGCGACCCGGGGCAAGGAGGAGGGCGCCCACAGCGAGCAAGGCGAGCGAGGACGCACCGACGACGCGGCGCAGGTGTCGCCCGAGGCGCAGCCCGGGCAGCGGGCGCGCGACGAGGGCCGGCATGGGGAGGGGAGCCAGGCCCGAAGGGCCAGGCGGTGCGGGGAGGGGTCCGGCCCCTCCCCGCGAAGCGAGGGCGTCAGCCCGAGCGCAAGGCCCGCTACCGCGCCGCGCAACACCGGAAGCCGGTGCTGTAGTCCCAGTGCTGCCGGTTGTGGGCGGTGGTGCGGTACAGGCAGCCGTCGCCGTTGCGGCGGGTGTCCACGTAGAAGCCGCCGCGGAACGTACCCGTGGGCGCGCTGGTCCACTCGTGCAGGTTGCCCATCATGTCGAAGGCCCCGCCCGCGGTGACGCACTGCGGGTGGTCGCCGGTGGGCGCCAGGCTCGCCGGGAGCTGGTTGATGCAGGCGTCCTGGATGTGGTCGAAGGGGTTGGCCGCGTTGGGGAAGAGCTCCACCGCCGGGTGCTGGGCCCGCGCGTCGTTGCACCAGCCGTCCTGGCGCTGGTCGCCGTAGGGGAAGACGTGGTCCTGAGCGCCCCGGCAGGCGGCCAACCACTCGTCGTCGGTGCACAGCCGCTTGCCCGCCTCGGCGCAGGCTGCCTGGGCCTGATCGGCGTTGATGTAGCCCTGGGGGACCACGCCGGCCACCGACACCGCCCGCATCCGGCGCCGGCCCGGGTTCTGGTAGGGCGACCAGGGGCCCACGCCCACCTCGACGAGCGCGCCCTCGTAGACGTCGATGCAGGTGGCCCCGTCCACGGGCAGCATGCCGGGTGGGCAGCCCCCCAGACCGGGGGCCTCGAGCAAGTCGGCGTTGCTGGGCGGCACCGCGTCGGGCACGCACTCGCCGGGCGGTTCGGGGGGATCGCCGGGGGTGCAGCACTGGATCTCGGCCGGCCCGGGGCAGAGGCCCGGGGTCGAGACGTGCCCGGGGCCGCAGTCCATGGTGTGCAGGCAGCGGCCCGCCACCCCACCCACGGCGCAGGGGCCCCAGTCCTCGACGGGATCGGGCGGGGGCTCCGCGTCGGGCTCGGGCGCGAAGGCGTCGGGCTCGAGCGCGAAGGCGTCTTGCTCGGGCTCGAAGGCGTCTTGCTCGGGCGCGAAGGCGTCGAGGTCGAAGGCGTCCGGCGCGAGCGCGTCGGGCTCCGGCTCGAAGCCGTCGGCCCCATCGGGCGCCCAGGCGGCGTCCTCGGGGCCGCCGTCGCCGCCCTTCGCGTCGCCCAGCACATCGGGTCGCGCGTCGTCGACGGTGCGGGAGGGTTCGAGATCGCCGCAGGCCGCAGTCAGCAGGGCCAGCAGCACGGGCAGGGCTTCGAGGGGTGCACGCATGCCCTGAAGGTGCCACAGGCGCGGCGGGCCGGTCAGTCGAAGAAGGTGGCGCCCGCCTCGGCCATGGCCTTCAGGTTCCCCGGCGGGGCGAAGCGGGCGTGCCCGTCGGCCACGAGCTGCGCGCAGCGGGCCACCACGTTGGCGGCGCCCTGCCGGTCGAGCCAGGCGAAGGGACCGCCGGTGTTCGGCGCGAAGCCGACGCCGAAGATGGCGCCGATCTCCCCGTCGCGGGGGCTCTTCAGGACGCCCTCGTCCAGGGTGCGGGCGGCCTCGAGCGCCTGCGCCAGCATCAGCCGCTCGGCGATGTAGTCCACCGTGCTGTCCTCGGGGGGCTCGGGCACCAGATCCCGCAGGCCCGCCCAGATCCGGCGCGGCTTCGCCGAGTAGTCGTAGAAGCCGGCCCCCGCCGCCTTGCCGTGGCGGCCCTGCTCCACCAGCGCCTTCAGCAGCCGCAGGCCCGGGCTGTCCAGGGCCTCGCCGGTGTAGGCTTCCCGGCTCTCCAGGGCCTTCTTGCCCAGCGTCAGCGTCACCTCGTCGAAGACCTTCAGCGGGGGCACCACCATGCCCTCCTGGCGAGCCGCCCACTCCACCAGCACCGGGTCGTGGCCCTCGGCCACCAGCTCGGCAGCCTCGAGGATGTAGGCGCTGAACACGCGGGTGGTGAAGAAGCCGTAGCCGTCGTTCACCACCACGGCGGTCTTCTTGGTCTTGCGGGCAAAGGCCAGACAGCGCGCCAGGGTGCGCTCGCTGGTGGCCTCGGCGGTGATCACCTCCACCAGGGGCATCTTCTCGACCGGCGAGAAATAGTGCAGCCCGATGAAGTTCGCCGGCCGCACGCTGGCCTCGGCCAGCGCCGTGATGGGCAGCGCCGAGGTGTTGCTGGCGAAGATCGCGTCCTCGCCCAGCACCGCCTCGCACTCCTTGATGACCCGGTGCTTCAGGGCCAGGTTCTCGAACACGGCCTCGATCACCAGGTCGCTGCCGGCGACGTCGGCGTAGTCGGTGGTGTAGGTCACCCGCGCGGCGATGGCCTGCTTGTCATCGGCGCTCAGGTGGCGCTTCTTGCCCACCTCGGCCTGCACGTGGGCGCGCGCCTTCGTCAGCGCCTCGTCGGTGATGTCCTTCAGGACCACGTCGTAGCCGCGCTGGGCGCAGATCACCGCCAGCCCGGCGCCCATCATGCCGGCGCCCAACACCGCCACCTTCTGGAAACCGTCGCTGGCCACCTGGGGCAGGCCCTGCTGCCGGTCCACCGCCTGCTTGTGGAAGAAGAAGGTGCGGATCATGTCCTTGGCCTGATCCGACACCACCCGATCCACGAAGTAGCGGGCCTCCACCCGCAGGGCGGCCTCGAAGGTCAGCAGGCTGCCCTCGTAGGCGGCCTGCACCGCCGCCTCGGGGGCCTTGTAGGCGCCCGCGGTCTTCTGCACGAGCATGGCCGCGCCGCCGGCGAACAGGTTGCGCGCCTCGGGCGTGTCGGGCTGCACGCCGCCGGGCCACTGGAAGCCCTTCTTGTCCCAGGGCTGCTGGGCGCGGCGGTTGGCGGCGATCCAGGCCACGGCCTTGGCCTTCAGGTCGTCGGCGTCGCGGGCGAGCTCGTCCACCAGGCCCTTCTTCAGGGCCTGCGGCACCCGCAGGATCTGCCCCTGCGCCAGGATCTCCAGGGCGGGCTGGATGCCGATCAGCCGGGGCAGGCGCTGGGTGCCGCCGCCGCCGGGGATGACCCCCAGGCTCACCTCGGGCAGGCCGATCTGCACCGCCGGGCTGTCCAGCGCGATGCGGTGGTGGCAGGCCAGGGCCAGCTCGCAGCCGCCGCCCAGCGCCGAGCCGGTGATCGCCGCCACCACGGGCACGCCCGCCGTCTCCAGCTTGCGCAGCGTGGTGTGCAGGCCGTCCACCAGGGCGTACAGCGCCTCGGCGTCGCGGGTCTGGTAGATGAACTCCAGATCGGCGCCCACGCAGAAGTCGCGGTGGCCGCTGGCGATGACCAGGCCCTTCAGGCCGGCCTGGGCCAGGGCATCGTCCAGCGCGGCCACGAAGCCCACGCCGAAGGCGCCGTTGATCTTGTTGGCCCGGCCGGCCATCTGCATCCACAGGGTGGCCACGCCGGTGGCGGCGTCGAACTCGACCCGGAAGTCTTTGTGATCACTCATCTTCCAGACCTCCTCAGACCCGCTCGATGATGGTGGCGATGCCCATGCCGCCGCCGATGCAGAGGGTGACCAGGCCGGTGGCCTTGTCCTGCCGCTCCAGCTCGTCGAGCACCGTGCCCATGAGCACGGCGCCCGTGGCCCCCAGGGGGTGGCCCAGGGCGATGGCCCCGCCGTTCACGTTCACCTGATCCAGGCGGAAACCCAGGCCCCGCTGGGTGTAGAGCGCCACCGCGGCGAAGGCCTCGTTGATCTCCACCAGGTCGATGTCGGCGGCGGTCATGCGGGCGCGCTTCAGGGCCCGCTGGCTGGCGGGCACGGTGGCCGACAGCATGATCACCGGCTCGTCGCCCACGCTGGCGAAGCTGCGGATGCGGGCCCGGGGCTTCAGGCCGAGCCGGTCGCCCGCCGCCTTGTTGGCGATGAGCAGCGCGGCCGCGCCGTCCACGATGCCGCTGGAGTTGCCCGCGTGGTGCACGTGGTCGATGTGCTCCACCTGCGGGTAGCGCTTGCGGGTCAGGGCGTCCAGGCCGAACTGCGTGCCCATCATGGCGAAGCTGGGCTTGAGCGCCGCCAGGCTCTCGGCGGTGGTCTCGGGGCGCAGGTGCTCGTCCTGGGCCAGCATGACCCGGCCGGTGCGATCCACCACGGGGACCAGGCTGCGATCGAAGCGCCCCTCGGCCTGGGCCAGGGCCGCGCGCCGCTGGCTCTCGGCGGCGAAGGCGTCCACCTCCTGCCGGGTGATGCCGTGCAGGGTGGCCAGCAGATCGGCGCTGATGCCCTGCGGCACGATGCCGTAGTCGAACTCCATGCTGGGGTCCCAGATGGCGCCGCCGTCGCTGCCCATCTTCACCCGCGACATGTGCTCCACGCCGCCGGCCACCACCACGTCGGCGTAGCCGCTGGCCACCTTGGCGGCCGCGTCGTTGATGGCCTCGAGCCCGCTGCCGCAGAAGCGGTTCGACGTCACGCCGGGCACCCGCTCGTCCCAGCCGGCCACCAGGATGGCCGTGCGCGCGATGCAGCTCCCCTGCTCACCGGTCTGGGTCACGCACCCGATGGCCACGTCGTCCACCTGCGCGGTGTCCAGGTCGTTGCGGTCGCTCAGCCCGGTCAGGGCGGTGGCGAGCAGATCCACGGGGCGCACGGTGTACAGGCTGCCCGAGGCCTTGCCCCGGCCCCGCGGCGTGCGCACCGCGTCGTAGATGTAGGCGTCGCCCACGGGGGCCTCCTTCGATGTCGAGCCCGGTTGTTCACTTAGCTTGCTAAGCATATGCTGAATGACGATTCAGTGGCCCGCTGTCAAGCGCCCGAGGCACCATGCGCCAGCTCCCCCCCGGCACCCGCACCGACGTCGACGCCCGCCGCGCCCAGGTGGATCTGTTCCTGGCCCTGGGCCGCATTCAGGCCGTGGTGCAGCGCCGCACGGCCGAGCTGTTCGAGGCTGAGGGGCTGGGGCAGATCACGCCGGCCCAGAGCAACGTGCTGATGGTGGTGTTCCAGGCCCGGCGCCCCATCACCGCCCGCGAGATCGCCCGCACCCTGGGGGTGGCCGAGCCCACGGTGAGCCGGTTCATCAAGGCGCTGGAGCGTGACGGCTGGGTGCGCCGCGCCCCCGATCCGGGCGACAAGCGGGCGCGGCTCATCGAGGCCACCGCCAAGGCGCGGGCAGCCCTGCCGCGGTTCATTCACATGGCGAATCTTCTGATGGATCAGGCGTTTGGCGGCCTGGAGCCCGCCGGGATGCGCGGCCTGTGCGAGGGGGTCAGCCGGATCGTGGCCAACCTGAGCCCGGACGAGGGCTGAGCGCGGCCTGAGGTCCTCACGACCCGGTCCCGCTCAGCCCAGGCGGCTCAGCGCTCTTCCTCGTTCAGGTACTTCTTCACGTGGCGGCGGAAGTTCGAGCGGTCCAGGCCGGCCCACTCGGCGGCCCGCGTCATGTTGCCCTCGGCCCGCTCCAGCAGCCCGCGCAGGTAGGTGGCGCGGATGACGTGCTCGGCCTGGCTGATGGCGTCCTTCCAGGGCCGGTCCAGATCCACCAGCTCGCCCAGGCGCATGGCCACGTCGTCGGGGCCTTCCTTCATGCGGGCAGGCAGCGCGTCGAGGGTCAGCGTGTCGTCGCTGCAGGTGAGCGCCGCCTGCGCCATGGCCCGCTCCAGGGCGCGCAGGTTGCCGTCGCGCCAGTCGTGGGCCACGAGGAAGTCCATCAGCGCCGGATCCACGCTCCGGACGCCCAGGCCCGCTTCGTCGCAGGCCCGCCGCAGGAAGGCGTGGGCGAGGTGGGGCACGTCGGCGCGCCGCTCGTTCAAGGGCGGCAGCTCCACCTCGACCCCGTTGAGCAACCAGTACAGGTCCTCGCGGAACTGCCCGTTGTCGATGAGGTAGGCGGGCGACGTGTGGGCCGTGCTGATGAGCCGGCAGGTCAGCCGCTCGGGCTGGTGCTCCAGCACGTCGTGCAGCGCCGCCTGCCCCGCCTTGGCCAGCCCGTCCACCTGCTCCAGGCACAGGGTGCCGCCCGGGGCCGCGCCGGTGAGCGCCGAGCGCAACAGCTCGGGGCTGGACTCGGCGGCGTTCAGGGTGACGAAGGGGCCCGCCGCGTGCTTGCTCAGGTCGTGGGCCGCCCGCGCCAGCGTGGTCTTGCCCACGCCCACGGGGCCCACCAACAGCAACGTGCGCTCACTGACCGCCGCCCGCTGCACCTGATCCAGCAGCCGGCGCATGCGGGCGTCGCGGCTGTGGAAGATGCTGGGGGCCTCGTCATTGGCGTGCAGGGCCTCGTTCTGGTCGTTGAGGCGCTTGCGGTCGATGGCCTTGTGCACCCGCGCCACCACGTCACCGATGTCCACGAAGGGCTTGGTGATGTAGTCGAAGGCGCCGGCCTTGGTGGCGCGCACGGCGTCATCGAAGCGGCCGTGGCCGCTCATGATGATCACCTCGACGGCGGGGTGGCTGCGCTTGATGTGGGCCAGCAGGTCGAGCCCGCTGGTGGCCCCCAGGCGCACGTCGGCCACCACCACGTCCACGGGGTGCTCGGCCATCAGGCGACGGGCCCGGTCGGCGTCCAAGGCACCCAGCACGGCCGGTGAGCCGTCGCCCACCTCGAGCATGACGCGCCAGGCCTTGATGATCCGGTCGTCCTCGTCGACCACGAGCACGCTCGCCGGGCGGGCCACGGCGGCGGGTCGACGGACCAGGGCGGGGTGGGTGTCGATGCGGCGGCTCAATGGTTCTCCTCGCCGTCCCTTGCAATCCGCGCCCGAGGGCTGTGTCATCCCGGGCATGACGGCGCCCGGTCCCCAGCTCTCGATCCCCCCGAACCCGGGAGTGCGCGCGCGCACTATACACATCGATGACGATTTCATCGTGGTTTGCAAACCCGCGGGGCTCGTGACCCAGCCGGGGCACGGCCATGAGCACGATGCCCTGCTCAACGGCCTGTTCGCCACCCACGGCAAGCAGCTCCAGAACCTGGGCAAGGCCCGCGACTTCGGGCTGCTTCACCGCCTGGACCGGCCCACCAGCGGGCTGGTGCTGGTGGGGCTGACCGCGCGGGGCTACGACGGCCTGCGCGCCCAGTTCGAGGCCCGCACCCTGGAGAAGACCTACGTGACCCTGGTGCAGGGGGCGCCGCCGGCGGCCCGCGGCACGGTGGATCTGCCCATCGCGACGGTGCGCCGGGGGGGCCTGAAGATGGCGCGGTTGGGCCGCAGCCGGGGGGCCAAGACGGCCGTCACCGACTACCGGGTGCTGGCGAAGGCCGGCGGCATGAGCCTGGTGGAGTGCCAGCCCCGCACCGGACGCTTGCACCAGATCCGCGCCCACATGGCCCACCTGGGCTGCGCGGTGCTGGGCGACCGGGATTACGGGCCCCGCAGCCCGCTGGACGCCGACTTCAGGCGGGCCTGCGGCAAGAACGCCATCTTCCTGCACGCGGGCGGGCTGCGCTTCGACCACCCCGTCACGGGCCGCCGGCTCACGGTCGTGGCCCCCCTGCCCGACGAGCTGCTGGCCTATCTGGACGCCCGCCGGGTGAGCTGCCCCCGGCAGTGGCGGGGCCGGTGACCGCCGCCCTGTTGCTGGTGGCGGGCCTGCTGGCCGGCCCCACCCTCACCCCCGAGCGCTCCTACGAAGCCCGGCACGTGGCCACGGCGCTGGCCCGCGAGGGCCTGGCCGAGGTGTCCCCCTGGGGCGCGCTGGGCCGCGAGCTGGCCTTCGTGCGGGTCGTGCGCTTCGACGTGTTCCGCGAGGGCGAGCTGATCCCCCCGCTGTTCAACGCGCTGCACTGGCTGACGGTGCCGCCGGTGATCCAGCGCGAGCTGCTGCTGGGCCCCGGTGACCGCTACGACCCCGCCAAGGCCCTCGAGAGCGCCCGCAACCTGCGGCGGCTCGACATCTTCCAGCTCGTGGCCATCCGCCCGGTGGAGGACGGCGAGGGGCGCCTGGGCCTGCTGGTGGTGACCCGCGACCTGTGGAGCCTGCGGCTGGAGCAAGGCTTCCAGTTCACCGGGGAGCAGTTCGACTACCTGACCCTGCGGCTCACCGAGCGCAACCTGTTCGGGCGCAACACCCAGGCCTCGCTGGTGTACGCCCTGACGCCCGTGACCTGGCGGCTGGGCGAGCGCTACCAGGACTACCGGGCCCTGGACGGCAAGCTGCAGCTCGCGCAGGGGCTGGACGTCATCTTCAAGCGCGACCGGGACGGCGCCGGCGGCGGCTACGACGGCGTGGACGTCAGCTTCGACGTCAGCCGGCCCTGGTACCACCTGGGGCAGCGCTGGGGCTTCCGCTTCCCCTTCCGCTACCTGGACAACCACTTCCGCCAGATCCAGGCGGGGCAGGTGGTGGGCTGGGACGACCCCGAGACCCCCGAGGTGGAGGCCATCCCGCGGGCCTGGCGGCAGCGCTACTTCACCGACGGCATCTTCGGGCGGGTGCAGCTCGGCCAGGACTTCAAGCACCGGCTCTCGGCAGGGCTGCTGTTCAGCCACCTCGAGAACACGCCCTTCGAAGAGACCGCCCTGCCCGCCCGCAACGCCGCAAGCTTCCGGCGCAACGTGCTGCCCCGCTCGCTGACCGAGGTGGCCCCGCGGCTGAGCTGGTCGGGGTTTCAGCGAAACTTCAGCAAGATCGAGGATCTGCGCAGCTTCGGCGTGAGCGAGGACCTGCAACTCGGCCCCAGCACCTATGCCAGCCTGGCGGTGCCGCTGGAGGCCCTGGGCAGCACCTACACGGCGGTAGAAGCCGAGGGCGGCCTGGGCTGGACGCTCACCTGGGCCGACGAAGGGGTGCTCGACCTGCTGGCCGCCGCCGAGGGGCGGCTGGAGGACGGGGCGCTCATCAACCGCGAGCTGCTGCTGCGGGCGCGGGTGGCCACGCCCGTGCTCGGGCGGGTGGGGCGCTTCGTCTCGCGCCTGGACTGGCTGGCCCGCGCCGACGACACCCGCAACCGGGTCCTGAGCCTGGGCGGCGACAACGGGCTGCGCGGCTACCCCAGCCAGGCCTTCCTGGTGCAAGGGGCCGATCGGGTGCGCGGCAACCTGGAGTGGCGCAGCCGGCCGCTTGTCTGGTCGTTCCTCCACCTGGGCCTGGTGGGCTTCTACGACGCGGGGGCCGTCTACGCCCGCGCCGAGGACTTCACCCTGCGGCAGGCCGTGGGCGTGGGGGCGCGGATCCTGTTCCCGCAGTTCAACCGCGAGGTCTTCCGGGTGGATCTGGGCGTGCCCGTGGACGGCAGCGGCTTCACGCTGAACTTCTCGGCGGGCAGCAGCCAGGCGGTGCCGCTCACGCCGGAAGAGGACCGGATCTTCGACAGCTACACCGGCGGCTTCGCCAACCAGCCCTGAGCGCGGCGGTTCAGAACGGCTGGTCGCCCTCGCGCAGCGGCGTGGCCTGGCCCTCGGCCTTGTGGCACACGTCGCAGTGCTCCTGGCGGATGGTCACCTGGAAGTGCCCCTCGAAGGCGTGGCAGCCGTGGCAGTGCCCGGCGCCCGCGTGCTTCGGGTGGTTGAAGCGCGTCTCGGTCTGGTAGCGCTCGTAGCTGTGGCAGCCGAAGCAGGGGATCTCGGCCCCCTCGAGCGTCAACGGCTCGCCGGGCGCCACCGACGGCGGCGCCGCCCCGTGGCCCGCGGCGGACTCGTGCGCCACCTTCTCGGTCAGGCGGCCGTAGGGATCGGCCTGGGCCCAGTCGATGCTGAGCAGGGCGTGGGTGAACAGGCCCAGCAGCCCCAGGCCCAGCACCCACTTCCACAGCGAGCGGGTCACGGCTCCGCCTCGTCCTTGCTCTGGCGGGCCTTCAGCCCGGCCACCAGGTCGTCGTACTCGGCGCCGTGCTCGATCTCCAGCTCCTCGAGGGTCATGCGCCCGGTGATGAACACCCAGGACATGGGGAAGATCGAGGGGCGCAGGTGCACGTTGTAGAAGTGCCACACGAAGATGGCCAGGGCCGCCAGCAGGCCCTCGTCGGCGTGGGCGTGCAGGGCGATCTCGTACACCCAGGCCGGCGTGAAGCTGGTGATCACGTCGGGGAACCAGCGGATGAAGCCCGAGCCCGCCATGATGGTGACGCCCCAGAACACCGCCCAGTAGTCGAACTTCTCGAAGTAGGAGTAGCGGGGGAACCGGGGGCGGTCCTTCCGCAGGCCCAGGAAGTAGCTGAAGTTGTGCAGGACGTCCTTCGCGTCCTTCAGGGTGGGCAGCATGCTGAAGGGCAGGCGGCCCTGGGCCAGCTTCATCACCAGCCAGATGGCGTGGTAGACGGCCGAGATGATCATGGCCACGGCGGCGATGCGGTGCAGCAGCGCCGTGCCCGCCAGGCCACCGAAGAACTCCACCAGCTTGTGGGACGCGCCCACACCGTGGGTGGTGAGCGGCCAGCCGGTGAGCACCAGCAGCGTGAAGCTGCTGGCCATCAGGCCGTGCTGAATGCGCTGGTGCAGGTCGAAGCGCTGGACCTCGGCGTGCCGCTTGAGCTCGCCGTCGGGCCCCACCAGGTGGTCGTGTCGATCGCTCATGCGTCGTCCCCCCGGCGGCGGCGGGCCCAGGTGACCCGCGCCGTGGCCAGCACGTCGAGCAGCACGTGGACACACAGCGCCATGATCGACAGGAAGGTCAGCCACGCGAAGAACTTGAGGGTGAAGAAGCTCACCGGGCGCTCATCGCGGGTGTAGCGGCGGTGATCGCCCAGGGTCACGAACTCGGCGTTGGCCGAGGTGTGGCACTCGCCGCAGGTCTTGGGGCCGTCTTTCTCGAAGTCGGTGAGCTGGTGGCCGCCGTGGCAGTCCACGCACCCGGGGGACTCCTCGCCGCCCAGCCCGAGCTGCCGGCCGTGCACCGAGTGGTGGTAGTTGTCCACCGAGCGGGTGGTCAGCTCCACCTTGGCCATCTTGGCCTCATCGGCGTGGCAGTGCTCGCAGCGGGCGTTCATGGCCCGGCGGTAGGCCAGCTTGTCCTGGCTGGCCACGGTGACCACGCTGTGGGCCTCGCCGTGGCAGTCGGCGCACGTGGGCGAGCCCTCGCGGCCCTCGCCGTGCACCACCTTCTCGATGATGGGCTTGTTCTCGCTGTGGCAGGTGGTGCAGCGGGCCTTCGCCGCCTCCTTGCGCCGCTCGGGGCTGGCGCCGGCCTCGTCCTGGCCGGCGTGGGGCCCCAGCTCGACGGGCTGGTGCGGGTTGAAGTGGTAGCCCGAGTGGCAGTCGGTGCACCGCTGCTCATGGTGGGCCGTGGCCTTCCACACCGTGGCCGTGAAGCGCTCGGCCGGGTGGCACACCCGGCACCAGCGAGGATCCTTGAGCGAGTCGGGATCGGCCGGGGCGGCGATCTCTTCGCTGCCCTGGTACTTCGCGTCGGCCGGCAGCGGGCCGGGGCCGCCTTCGGCCGCCGCCCCCAGGGGCAGGAGCAACCCCAGAAGCAAGAGCAGCCACAGGGGCACCGGCCGGGCAAACACCCCGCGCGCGCCGACCGTTCCGGACCTGGCACCCATGGTGCCCTCCCTCGCCGTGAGCCGTGCCCCGCCAGGGGGCCAAAGGGGGTCGCCGGCCGTCCCAGGCCGGGGCCCCCACACGATGGCACCTGTTCTCGGCGCGAACGCCAGCAAGACCTGTGCCCTGGGTCGAGGCCGCCCAAGGGCCGACAGTGCTACAACCCGGTAACAGGTGCCGGTGGGATGCTACGGCGGGATGTTACGGCGTCTGAGGCAGCTCGGCCAGCGCCGCCTGCGCGGCCCGGTGGACGGCGGCGTCGCCCCCCTGCAGCGCCTGCAGGAACGCCGCACGCGCGGCCTGCGGGCGCCCGGCGGCTGCGAGCTGCTGTCCCAGGGCCAGGTGCACGCGCGGGGCCCCCGGCGCGGTGGGGTGGGCAGTCAGGTAGGCGCGCAGCGCCGGGATGGCGCGGTCGGGGCGGCGGGCCTCGGCCCAGGCCAGCCCGCGGGCGAGCCGGGCGGGCTCCAGCACCCGCACCGCGTCGGGGGCGGCCAGCGCGCGCTCGTAGTACACCGCCGCCTTCGCCGGGCGGCCCGCCGCACGGGTCATGTCGCCGATCTTCAGCAACCGCGCGGCGATGCCGGGCTCCTCGGGGGCCGGCGGGGGTGGCGCGTCTTGCACAGACCCCGTCACGCGCGCCATCGGGGCCGGCTCGGTGGGCGCCGCCGGGGCCAGCGCTGCCGGGGCCAGCGCCGCCGGGGCTGCCGACGCGGCTGCCGCCGGGGGCGCCTTGGGCCGCCGGCGGGGCGGCGCCGCCCGTGAGGGTGCCAGGACCGCCGGCCGCGGCGCAGGATCCCAAGTCTGGCCCGCGGCGAGCTCCACGGGCGCTGCCCCCGCCCGGCGCACGGCCACGCGCCCTTCGTCCACCGCCACCGCCCGCAGGTGGCCGTCGTCCACCTGGACCGTGAAGCGGGTGCCGCGGACCTCCACCTCGCTGCCGTCCTCGGTGATCACGCGGAAGCGTTCGCCGACGGCCCGGGGCGCGACGGTGAACCGCACCCGCCCCTCCCGGACCTCGACTCGGGTGTCCGGCCCCTCGCTCAAGGTGACGTAGCGGGCGTCCCCCAACGGCTCCACCCGGTGCCGCGCCACCTCCAGGGGGGCGGGCGGCGGGGCAGGCGCGCGGGTGGCGAACCAGGTGGCGGCGCTGGCCCCCCCCACCACCGCCGCCGCCGCGGCCAGCCACAGCCAGCGCGGCGCACCCGTCGGCCGCACCGCCCGGTGGGGGCCGGTGAGGGCCCCGGCCAGCACCGCGTCACGCACGGCGTCCGCCCGGATCCCCGACGGGGCGCCGGCGGGCAGGTCGGCTGCCAGGCGCGCGAGGGCCCCGATCTGCGCCCACTCGGTGGCGCAGGCGCGGCAGCCCTGCAGGTGGTCCTTCAGGCCTGGCCCAGCGTCGGGCCATGCGGCCTCCAGGGCCTCTGGGGGTGGGCAAGGGGCACGCCCGCTCATGGGGTGTCCTCCGCCAGAGCGGCGCCCAGACGCTGCCGCGCCTCGTGCAGCCGGCGGTACAGGGTGCCCGAGGGCACGCCCAAAAGGTGCGCCGCCTCGGGGCCTGGCACCCCCTCCAGGCGACAGAGGACAAAGGCCTCGCGCAGGGGCTCGGGCAGCTCGGCCAGCGCCTGCTGCAGGCGATCGAGCTGCTGGCGGTGCGCCGCCCGATCCACCGGGCTGGGCGCCGGGGCCGGCTCGGGCCGGGCGCCCCAGGCCAGACGCAGGCGACGGCGGCGGCCGGCGCTGCGGGCGTGGTGGCGGGCTGTGTTCAGCGCCAGGCCGAACAGCCAGGTGCGCACGGCCGAGTCGCCGCGGAACTTGCCGGCGCTGCGCCAGGCGGTGAGGAAGGTGGTCTGCACCAGGTCGTCCAGCGCGTCCGGATCGGTGGTCGAGAGGCGGGCCAGGAAGCGATAGACCGGCCGGTGGTGGCGGTCGAACAGCACACCGAAGGCTGCCGCGTCGCCCTGGGCGCACGCCGCCAGCAGATCGGCGTCGCCCGCGGCCTCGTCGCCGCGCCGCAGGGTGAGCAGCCGGCCGCCCATCAGTGGCCCCCGCGCCGGCAAAGGCCCAGGGCACGCCGCCCCTTGTGAAGAGGGGTCCAACGGGAGGTCGGGGGGCGGCGGCCCTGGAAGGTGAAGCGCCGGCTCTGGGGGGAGAAGCACTGCATCACCCGGTGGGTGCCCGGTGCCGCCGCCGTCCTTCACCCCCACGCGCTTCTTTTTCGCGGCGCTTCACTCGCAGGGGCCGTCGCACAGGATCAGCCCCAGGGTGACCGTCACCCCTTCGCCTGCCAGATCGCCCACGCGCAGGCGCAGGGTGTAGGCGCCCGGCGGCACCGGCCCCAGCGGCTGGCCCCCCTGCCCGTCCCAGCCCACAGCGGCGGCCACCTGGGGCAGCGCCACGGCGCCCACGTCGGCGGCCCACCACACCGTGTCGTCGCCGCCCACCAGCTCGACGCGGGCGGACGCCACCAGGTGATCATCCTGGGCGTCCACCAGCAAGGTCAGGGGGGTGCCCGCGGGCACGCGATCCCGCTCACCGCTCACCCGCAGGGTGGCCTGCGGCGCGGCGCGATCGCGGATGAGCACGGGCGCGCCCTGGCCGGGGGCCGAAGTGGGGCGCTGGCCGTCGCCCGAAGCCCAGGCGCGCACCTCGACCGTGTGGGGGGCGCCGCGCTCGCGGGCGGGCCGCGCCGCGGCCAGCGGCAGGGTCAGGATCCCCGCCCCCGCGGGGGTCCAGGCGGTCAGGGGCGTCCCGTCGGGCCCCACCAGGCGGGCCTCGTGGCCGTCGGCCTCGGCCACGGGCCGGAACCGGGCGCAGAGGGTGGCCCCGTCCGCCGTGTCCAGGCTGCCCAGGGGCTGCGGGCCGGCACCCTCGCAGGCCTGCGCCACCGGGCAAGGCACGACCGCGATCTCGGTGGGCGGGCTGAGCGTCCGCCGGGTGGCCCGCAGCACCCGCCCGTCGCCCACCGCCAGCACGAGATCCAGGGCCCCGTCGCCGTCCAGATCACCCGTCCAGGGGGCGCCGGGCCCGGGCAGCGTGCGCGACCAGCTCTGCTGGCTGTCGCGGGTGAGCGCCAGCAGGTGGTCGGCCGTGGCCGCCACGACGCCGTCACCCCCGTCGGGGCCCAAGCCGGCGGCCCGGGTCAGGCTACGCACCGCGACCCCCTGGGCCACGCCATGGGTCAGGCGACCGGCCAGCACGGCGGCGGGCGCCAGGGTCACCTGGACCCCGTCGTCCGCGGCGGCCTGCCAGAGCTGCCCGTCCCGCACGAACCACACCGCCTCGGGGCCCGCCGCGGCCGCCTCCACCGGGGCGCCGTCGGCGTCGGTGGGCAGCGCCGCGCCCCCACGCAGCTCGCGATCCCACAGATCCACTGGGCCGGCCCCCAGCCGCAGCCGCAGGTCGACCCGGGGGTGGCGCAGCAGCGCACCGCCCTGCCCCGGCGGGGCCAGCGACGCGCTGCCCAGCCAGGCCCCGGTGGACGGCGCCAGCCGATGCACCGCCGTGCTCTCGGTGAGGTACAGCTCGAGCGTGTCCCCCTCACCCGGCACGACGCTCAGGCGCTCCAGCGCGGCCTCCAGGTTCGCGGCGCACGGCGTGCTCAGCGTGTAGTCGAGCTGCCAGCGGCAGGTCCCGTCGGCCACGTCCAGCGCGGTCACCCGGCGGTTGGGCGGGACGACCGCGCAGCCGCCCGGATCAGCGGGGGGGAGCACCGCCTGGGGGCAGCCCTCCTGGGGCGAGCCGGTGGGGGCGTCCAGCCGCAACACCAGCGATCCGTCACCGGCGGGCAGCGGGACCAGCGGCGCGGGCGCCACCTGCCGGTTGCGCACGGTGTGCTCCCAGAGCTCGGCCCCGGACACAGGGTCCAGCACCCGCCAGGTCACCGTCCGACCCTGGACCTGCCGCACCGCCACGCGCGCCCCCAGGTCCGGGTGCGGCAGCACGACGGGCGGCAGCGTCTCGAAGTCCAGGGGGAGGCTCCAGCGGTGGCCGCTCAGCGGGTCCTGGCCCACCACGCGGACGTACCGCGGATCCGCAGCCGAGGCCTGCACGCCGACCACGAGCGTCGGCTCGTCGTCGGGCGTGAGGCGGAGCGTGATGGCGCCCGCCACGGGGGGGGCCGGGGGCCCGCCGGCCTTGGCGGCCGCCGGCGCCAGCGCCGCCGAAAGGGCCTGCACGTCGCCGTCTGCCGTCAGCACCAGGAGCCCGTCGGTGGTGTCGCAAGCTGAGGCCTCACAGACCACCTGGTAGGCCACCGGCGCGCCCGCCACGGGGCGCCGCCCGACGACGTCACCGGCGGCGTCCACGGCCAGCAAGTGGTCCACCACGCCGTCCGCGTCGCCGTCGCCTTCGAGGATCAGCCGGGCCCCGTCGGGGTGGCGCAGCCACACGGGCCGCTCGCCCTCGGGATCCCGATCCGGAGGCCCCCCGGGGCCCGTCAGTCGGGCCGGCCGGGTGTGCTCGCGCGGACCCCAGACCGTGCCCGGATCGCCGTCGTCGAAGATCACCCGCTCGGTGGCCCCGAGCTGGAAGAAGAAGTCGGGATCGGGCCGCCGCCACAGGATCAGATCGTCGGGCCCATAGCCCGCCCCCACCAGCCGTCGCCCGAAGATCTGTGCAAAATCAGCAGGTTCCCCCGCCATGGGATCGGGGCGGCCCACGTACACGGTCTCCTCGTCGAACAGCGCCGTGCCCGCGATCTCGGGGCGCCCGTCGCCGTCGGGGTCGAAGACCACCACGGGATCGCCGGCGAACAGATCGGTGAAGTCGCTGCGGGCGGGGCCCACCACCCCGCCCTGACCGCAGTCCACCCAGGCCCCCTCGACGGCGGCGTACACCAGCCAGCCCTCGCTGTCGTGGGCCAGCACCTCCAGGCCGGGCCGATCGGGCAGCACCTCCACCACCTGCAGGCGCGGTGTCCCGCCGTTGGGCAGGCGGCCGCACCAGCGCAGGGCGCCCGTGTGCGGGTCGAACTGGCTGATCTGCTGCAGCCGGTTGCCGGTGGGCAGCAGCACCCCCAGCTCGGCCTGCGGCCCGGGGCGCCCGAACACGGCGCCGCGGGCGCACACCAGCGAGTCCAGATCCAGCGGCACCTCAGTGACCGCCCCTTCGCTCAGCCACAGGATCGCGGCCTGGGTCGTGCCGACCTGCTGGCCACAGCCGTGGTCGGTCACGAGCACGGGCCGCTGGCCGCCGGCTGAACGTGGGCCCACGCGCACCACGTCCACCGCCTGGAAGCCATCGAGCGCCTTGCGCTGGCCCCCGACGTCGAGGGCCCAGACGGTGGCGCCCGTGAGCCCGTCGAGGATCTGCAGCGCCCCCTCGCCGAAGGCGATCACCTCCAGCCGCCCGTCGCCGTCCAGATCCACCACGCCGCCCAGGGCCGTGGCGCCGCCCGCGTCCACCGCCCAGCGCAGGCTGCGCGCCCCGTCGGTGGCCTGGATGCGATCGCCCACCACCGCCACGCTGTCGGCCAGACCGTCCCCGTCCAGATCGGCCGCGCCGAAGCCCTCGGGGGGCGCGGGCACGCCGAACCGGGCGATCTCCTCCAGGTCGCTGGCCCAGAGGGCCTCGGGCTCGGCGCTGGTCAGCGGCCGGATGGGCGTACAGTCGGGTCCACCGTCGGGCCCATCGTCCGGCCCCTGGTCTGCGGTGGGTGGATCCTGGTCGGGGGTCAGCGACGCCTCGCAGCGCCCGGCCACGCAGGCCGTGCCGGGCGGGCAGCGCTCGTCGAAGCAGCGATCCGCGTCGATGGGCGGCGAACAGGCCAGCACCCACAGGCAGAGGCAGGCGGACGTCGCGTGGCGGGAGACAGAGGAGACCGGTCGCATGGGGCGGAGCGTACCGCAGGCGCGGCGCGGAATCCCGACCGGAAGCCCGGTCAAGGCCGCCGGACCGCCACGCGGCCGATGCGGCCCCCGAGCACCGCGGTGCCGTCCTCGAGCAGCAGGCAGTGGGCCCACCCCCGCGTGTCGTCGTCGGGCGCTGCGTCCACCCAGGTGCGCCCGCCGTCGCGGGACTCGAACACCAGCCCCTCGAGATCGGCCCGTGACCCCACCACCATCAGGTTCTCGCCTTGGATGCACGCGCCGTCCAGGCGCCAGCGCCCTTGGACCCGGTCGGACAGGTCGACGGCCGTCCACGCCTCGGCGTCCACCGCGTCCGCTGGCCCCATCAGCACGAAGACGCCGTTGTCCGCCCGGTTGACGCCCACCGCCAGCAGCCGAGCGCCGTCCACCGCCAGGTCCACCAGCTCGCCCAGCGCCTGGGGCAACGGATGCACCGCCTGGAAGAGCGGCGGGGTCTCCTGGCCGTCGCCCGCCGGCAGGAAGATGACGGGCGGCGCCCCGGCGCCGCTGCCGACGGCGTACATGGCCCGCCCGTCGTCCACCAGGGCCTGCATCTGGTAGCCCTGGTTGTCGGTGGTCCAGCGGACATACCCGGCGAAGGGCGCGCCGTCGCTGGGGCGGTGGGCCACGTCGGCGCCGCTGTCCGAGTGCGCGAGCGCCACGCCGCTGGCCAGTCGGGCGAAGTGGCGCGTCTGGAACAGGCCGACCTGGTTGCTGGCCTCGTAGATGAGCGTCTGCTCACCGTCGGCGGCCACCTGGATGACCCGGTCGTTGGTCCGCCCGGTGGTGGAGCCGGTGATGAACAGCCCGCCCTCGGGCGCGGCGTCCAGATCGGTGATGCGCCACTGGCCCAGGCCCTCCACCGGGGCCCACTGCGCGCCCCAGTCGTCGGTCCGCCACAGCCCGAGCCCGTCGGGGGAGCCGCCACAGCCTGCGTGGATCGTGCCGCCGCCCGACACCCGCAGCGCCACGACGATGCCTTGGCCGCAGCCGGTCTCCCCCACCACCCAGGGGGGCGGCGCGGGCTGCGCGGCGTCGGGCTCGCCCTGGTCCACGCCCAGGTCTTCCGGCTGGGGCCCTTCATCCGGTCCTTGATCGACCACAGGCCCCCGATCGGCCACCGGCCCGCGATCGGCCACCGGCCCTCGATCGGCCGCAGCGTCATGCAGCCCGGCGTCGGGCGACGCCTGATCGGGGAGCCCGCGGTCCAGGCGGGTGTCAGGCGGGCGGCAGCGGCCCGCCACGCAGCGCTCGCTCGGATCGCACTGCGCTTCGAAGCAGCGGTCGGCCTCGATGGCCGGCGAGCAGCCCAGCGCCCACGCCAGCAGCGGGGCCACCCACTTCAAAACGCGAACCCGAAGCCCACGGACTCGGGGGCCACCCAGGCGGTCACCGGCGCGGGCGCCTGGTGCATCAACGCCCCGATGAGCAGCCCGACCGCCGTCGCCGCCGCCACGCCCGAGGCCGCGTAGCTGACGTTTCGCCAGGTCTGCGCCGAGTCGCCCGTGCTCAGGGCCGCCGACGCCTCGCGCCAGGTATCGGCCCGGTCGTAGTCGTCCCGAGCCCCGTCGAGCTGGGCGTTGAAGACGATGCCCCCCACCAGCGCGGCGGCCGACACCCCTGCCGCCGTCCACACCCAGGGCCACAGGCGGCTGCGCCCGCAGTCCTCGAACAGGCAGTCCACCGCCGCGGACACCGGCGGCGCCGCCACGGGGCGCTCGGGGCCGGCGCGCAGGAAGAACTTCCCCTGCCCCAGGAAGCTGTAGGCGGGCTGCTGCGCCAGGTTCGGGTGGGCGGCGGTCACCAGCTCGGGCACCCGCCGCTGCACGTAGAACCACAGCTCGTCCTCGGTGATGACCCCCGCCGGGTTGGCCGTGTCGGCCTTGCCCGAGAGCGCCTCGCGCACGGCCTGGCTGAAGAAGCCGCCCTGCTGATCGCGGGCGTAGGCCACCTGGTACTTCTGGCCCGCGACGATGATCGCCAGCAGCGGATCCTTCAGCGCCTGGCGCCCGAAGGCCTGCACGGACGCCGGCGCGTCGATGCGCCGGATGGAGCGGCTCTCCACCGCGGCGTAGCCCGAGTAGCAGGCGTCGGCCAGCAGCATCTTGTGGCGGGCCTCGGCCCGCTCCAGCTTCTCGCGGACCTCGGTCATCGACACGCCCGTGCCCGAGATGGCGTCGGCTCGGGCGTCCACGGGCAACAGGTACCCGGACTTGCGGGTGCCGCCGGTGGTCTCGCCGTGGCCGGCGAAGAACACCAGGATCCGGCTGCAGGGGCCCAGCGGCGCCGCGGTGAGCTCGGTGAGCGTCTCGAGGATGCGGACCCGGGTGGCCTGCTTGTCGAGCAGCGTGGTGACCTCGAAGTCCCGGCCGTCCGCCGTGAGCAGCTCGGCCATGGCCTCGGCGTCCGCCACCGCCGAGGTCAACGGCGGGATGCCGCCGCTGTAGCGGTTGATGCCGATGACCAGCGCCACAGAGCGCTTGTAGCCGGTGCACTCGGGCTCGGCGTGGGCGGGGCCCGCCGCGAGCCCGCCCACGATGAAAGCCAGGCAGGCCAGGACCACGGACGACCAGGCCCGCCGATGCTCGCAATGGGTGACCATTCGCTGAAGATGCCTGCCGCACGCCCCAGACACAAGCCACGGCCGGCGCGCGCTCATGGGCACTGCAGCCACACCCAGCGCTGCGCCGTCGCGGCGTGGACCCACGCGGCCAGCACGCCGCGCGACACGGTGACCAAGGCCGGGTAGCGGGGCTCCTGATCCTCTGCCGGCGCTGCGAGCGTCAGCTCGCCGAGGGCCGCGGCGCCGTCCCGGGTGCGCACGTGCAGGCCCTCACCGTCCACCACCGCCCAGGCCAGCCGGCCCCGCCGGGCGGGATCCAGCGCCTGCGCCCAAGCCAGCGCCCCCTGTGCCGGCGCACCCATGGGGCCCTCGTGGGTCGCGATGGACGCCCACTGCCCGCCCGCGTCCGTGCGCAGGAGGGTGTAGGTCCCGGAGCGGGGCGACACCACCGCCCAGCTTGCGCCGTCCGCGTCCGTCGCGGCCACCAGGACCCCCTCGGCCACCGGCCGCGCCCACCGCTGCAGGGGCGCCTCGGGTACGCTCAGATCGTAGTCCAGGGCGATGATCTGTCCCGTCCAGTCGTCGATGAGCAGCCGGGCGTCACAGGCCGCATAGTCGCACCCCACCGCCGCCAGGTGTTCGACGTCGCGCTCGATCACCACCGGCTCGGCGGCGCCCTCGGTGATGAAAGCCAGGCCGCCCTCCAGCGCGGGGTACACGAGGACGGGGCGCCCGTCGCGGGCCGGCACCACCGCCGCGAAGTCGGCGTGCTCGCCCCGCGGCCAGCGCCCCAGCTCGGTGATGGCGCAGCCCTCGCCCGCCGGATCCACCCGGCTGAGCACCACGGCAGGCGCCTCGCCCGTGGCCAGGGTGGCCACGTACGTCAGCTCGCCGATCACCGCCGCCTGCTGGGGCGGGTAGGCCACGTCATCGGTGTCCACGGCGCCGACCTGCCCGGCCACCCGATCGGGCGCGTCCAGCCGATCCAGCGCCTGGCAGCTCAGGTGGGCCGCGCCGCCCTGGGTCCAGCCCCGCAGCACGCGCCCGTCGGCCAAGGGCGCCCACAGGTTGGCCGACGCCAGCGTCGCGGTCTCCTGCTCGGGCTGCGACGCGAGGCTCGACCGGCAGGCCAGCAGGGGCAGGCAGCGGCCAAACGCGGCGCAGC
Source organism: Myxococcales bacterium (assembly GCA_020633555.1). Lineage (GTDB taxonomy): Bacteria > Myxococcota_A > Bradymonadia > UBA7976 > UBA1532 > JACKDL01. Next base: position 35,109 of record JACKDL010000022.1, read on the forward strand.
GGGTGCCGTCGGCGCAGTCCGCGTCCGCGAAGCACTCGCGGTCGGGCACCGGCTCGGCACAGGCCCACAGGGTCGCCAGCAGCCAGGCGGCCCGGCGCATCAGAAGCGGCCGCCCAGGCCCACATACCCGGGACCGACCTGCCAGCGGAGCGCCTGCGGCTCGCGGGGCGTGCGCTCGATCAAGAAGGCCGCCACGGCGCCGATCGCCGCCGCGCCGCCCACCGCGTAGCTGGCCACCTGGAGCGTGTAGAACAGATCCGCGTCGCCCTTCGCCGCGGTGAAGTCGTCGTGGTTGTCGGCCGCGTCGGCCGCCTCGTTGGCCGACTCCACGAGCTGCCAGAAGGTCACCCCAAGGGCCACGCCCGCCAGCGCGGCGATCCCGAAGCCCACGGTCACCGGGTACTGGAAGTCAGGGGTCGGCGCCGGTTCGTCCGCCGCCGCCCACAGCGCCTCGGGCACCCCCACGGCCACCGGCCCGCGCTGCCGGCCTTCGGTGGGCCCCTTCACCTGCAACAGGAACCGGCCGTCGCCGATCTGCCCGTCCTGCGGGTTCTGCTCGACGCCCCACTCCGACTTCACCCGCCGCGGCACCTCGTTGCCCAGGTACAGGCCCAGCATCCGCTGATCGATCCACCCGTCCTGGTCGAAGTCCGCGGCCGTGCGGCCCTTGAGCACGTCCAGGAGCACCTGGGTGAAGACGCCACCGACCGGCGTCTCGTGGGCCACCTGGTCCTTGCGGCCGGCCACGATGGCGGCGGTGACGCTCAGGGTGTCGGCGTTCGGGCAGTGGCTGGGGTGCACCTCCGAGCGCACGATGCGCCGGGTGCCCGGCAGCGCCAGGCCCGAGTAGCAGGCGTCGGCCAGGAACAGGCGCTTGCGGGCGGGCATGGCCTTCAACAGATCCACCAGCTCGCGCATGGCCAGGCCACGGACCACGGCGTGCTGGGGATCGAAGTCGGCCGGCGCCAGGTAACCCTGCGGCGCGTCGCCCCCCACCGTGACCCCGTGGCCCGCGAAGTAGACCAACACGCGGTCCTCGGGCCGGGTCCGGCTGATCAGGTCGCTGAGCTCGGTCTTGATCCGCGCCAGCTTCGCCTGGCCGTCCACCAGCGTCGTCACGGCGAAGCCCTGCTGGGCCAGCGCCGCGCCCACCCGCCGGGCGTCCTCGGGCGCCCCCGCCAGCCGCGACAGCCGCCCCTGGTAGTCGCCGATGCCGATCACGAGCGCCCACGCCTTGCCCTGGCACGGGGACTCGGCCGCCGCGGGCGCCGCCAGGGCCAACCCGAGGGCCAGCGCGATCAGGAGTGTGCGTGCCATCCGGGCAAGATGCCCCCTGCCGGCGCGGCCCCACAAGGGTGGATCACCCCGCCCGCGTGACCTCGGCGGGCCGCAGGCACGCAGGCCAGTGGACGGGCAGGCGCGCCAACAGATCGGCGAGGTCCGCGTCGGGATCACGCAGGGTGGCCTGTACGGTCAGGGACCGCCCCCCCGCCGGCCCCATCTTCCAGGCAAAGCGGGCCGTCTCGGCCGCGGCCGCCACAGGGCCCACCACCACGGCGGGATCCACCCGCAGCCCGTCCACCCACTCGGCCGCGCCCGGCGCCGGAGGCGGCGGCACCGCCACCAGGCGCGCCTGCGGCGCCCAGCCCGCGACCACCGCGCGGGCCTCGGCGGGCAGCGGGCCCTGCACCCCCACGGTGACCTCGCCCAGGGCCGCGAGCACACCCGGCGCGACCGCCAGCCGGTCGAGCTGCTCGGGGGTCAGCCAGAGATGCGTGATGCCCTCACCGGCACAGGCCGCGGCCACGTCGGCGGGCTCCAGGAAGCGCTGCAGGTGGGTGGTGGCCCCGCTGATCCCGGCGGCCAGCAGGCTCACCAGCCCGGGCCGGGTGCTGAAGGGGATCACGCTCAGCAGCCGCGCACTTGGCCCCAGCCCCAGCGCCGCCGCCAGCGCGCGTGCCTCGGCCGCCAGCCCGTCGGCGTCCCAGGCCTCCACGGGGGCGCCGGCCAGACCCAGCGCCACGTGCCAGGCCGCCGGCGTCGCGGCCGGGATCACAGCCTGCAGCGGGGGGGTGATCTTCACGCCGTCCAGCAGGTGCTGCACCGCCAGCGAGGGCGGGACGAACGGACAGTCGGGCCCCAGGGGCTGCCCGATGGTCACCAGCAGCCGCAGCCCGGGGGCCGTCAGCGCGGCGGCAAGCGGGCGCACCCGGGCGCGGTGGAGCACCAGCGTATGGGCGCCGCTGCGGGCCAGCGCCTCCGCCACCTGGGGCGCCGTCAGCGTGGGGTGCAGGTTCAGCGGCGTCGCCCCCAGGCGGGCGGCTGCCAGGACCACCACCACCTCTTCGATGGCCTTGCCCTGCTGGTTCGCCACCACCGCGCCGGGCCCCACGCCGTGGGCCTGGAGCACGGCCGCGGCACGATCCACGTAGTCGCCGAGCTCGTCCCAGGTGAAGCGGCGGGGGCCATGGACCATGGCCTCGGCGGCGGGCCGCGCGGCGCGGGGCGCCAGGGCCATCGAGATCAGGGGGTTGGCCATGGGGGGCTCACGATCGGTGGCAGCGGCCGCACCTTGCGCGCGGCGGCCGCCCCGGCGCAAGCCGGTGGCGGGCGGCCGAGGGGTGGGTCAGGCCTTGGCCTTCTTGGCGCGGGCCTTCTCGGAAAGCAGGGCGAAGATCACCGCCAGCGTGCCCGGGATGCCGAAGATCATCACCTGGGTCCGCGGCGGCGCCGGGCCCGAGGAGCCGGTGTCGAAGCTGGGGCTCAGGGCGATGAAGGCCACCGTCACCAGCACGGCTGCGCCCGCTGCCATGGTCAGCGGCTTCTCCTTCTTCAGGAACATCAGCACCACGCCCGCGATGGACAGCAGCGCGATCAGGGCGCCGGCGATGGAGCTCTTCTTGTAGCCGCTGACAATCTCGCCGGCCTTCTTGGTGAGCTCGTTGTCCTCGCCCAGGGCCTTCTTGGCGGTCTCGTAGGTCTCGGCGTACTTCTTGGCGTTGTCACCGAACCCCTGATCGGTGGACAGAATGCCGAGCCCGGCGCCCCCCAGCATGCAAAGGATCGACAGGATCATCGTCGCGATTCGCACGGGCTTCCTCCCTCTCGCCGTCGCCGGCACAGATGCGTCAGGCAGGGCGGTCCCATCGCCCTGCGCCGCCATCTGAGACCGGACACAGCCGGCGGTCAACCGCGAAGTCGGGCGGCGGTGGGCGCGCCGGGCGCTTCAGGCGGGCGGGCGCCAGGCCCCCCAGAAGGTGGGGACCCCCGCCGACAGGCAACGTCGGTGGCGTTGGGACGGCCGCGCGGCGGGCCGGGGCAGCGGCGCCGGCTGCCAGCCAGCAAACAGGGCCTGGACGTGCGCGAAGTAGGGCGCCACGTCGGTCGCCACCAGGGCCACCCCCCCGGGGACCAGGGCCTGCGCCAGATCGGCCACGAAGATCGGCGTCAGGAGCTGGCGCTTCGCCCGCTTGCCCTCGTCCCACCAAGGCGTCGGGAACAGCACGTCCACCCGGTTCAGCCGGCCGGGGGGCGTCAGGCGGCGCAACACCGTGCGGGCGTCGGCCCGCCAGGCCAGCAGGTTGGGGGGCGCCCGCTCGGCCAGCGCCAGCACCCGCCGCTCCCGCACCTCGAGGCCCACCCAGCGGACGGCGGGATCGGCGTGGGCCAGCGACAGCAGGCGGTGGCCGTGATCGAAGCCGACCTCCAGCGCCACCGGCCCCGGCGGCGCCAGGAAGCGGCGGTAGGCCTCGGCCTCGGCCCGGTACTGCGGCTGCTCGAACAGGCGGCTGCCGCCCAACGCGCCGGCCACGTCGTCCTCGCCGCCACGGGGGGTTGCGTCGGCGGGCCGCCAGACCTCGGCACGCGGATCGGGGTGGCCGCTCACCGGCTCGCCAGGGCCTCGCACAGCTCCTCGCAGCGGGGGGCGAAGTCGGGGCCCACGCCCGCCAGATCAGACGGCCGCAGCACCCGGTTCAGCGCCCGTAGCCGCCCCACCACCGCCGCCGCGTCCGCCAGCGGGGCCCCGGTGTGCAGCAGCCAGATCCGCACCGCCTCGAAGCCGACGCCCGCCGCCAGGGTGGGCGCCTTGTGCAGGGCCTTGCCGAACACCACTTGCTGCAGGTGCTCGCGCAGGATCTCGGCGCCCTCGGCCGGCAGCGCCTGAAGCGCCGCGTCGTGGGTGGCCGCCTCGGCGAGCGCCGCCACCTGCCGGTTCAGATCGGCGTCCACCGGATCGCCGGCGGCCGCCTCCTCACGGGCGACCTCCCGCGCGCGCCACGCCACCCGCCCCGCCAGCCGGGTGAGGGCCGCGGGCAGCCGCGCCGGCCAGTCGTCCCAAGGCTCGGCGTGGGGGCCGTCGCCCAGCAAGCGGCCGCACAGATCGGCCACCAGCGCCAGCGGATCGCGCGTGGCGTCCAGATCCTCGAGCGCGGGCGCCTCGAAGGCGTCGAACACGTCCTCGTAGGGGAAGGCCCGCTCGAAGGTCACCGGCACCTGGGCGGGCACGGCCAGGGTGGGCAGCGTGCCCACCAGGTCCAGGTGGGCCTCCACCGTGTCCACCAGCGGCGGGCCCTGGCGCCCCTGCGCGTAGCCGGCGCACTCCATGTTCAAGCTGACGTACGCCACCCCGTCGGGGGCCACCGCCACGTTCAGCGGGTAGAGCCGACACAGGGCCGGCTTGGCCTCGGCCCCCAGCTCCTTGTGCACCACGCACAGCCCGTCGTCGGCCAGGAAGACACAGCGGCCGTTCACCCGCGAGAGGACCCGCATGGGCTCGCCGTGCACCTCGGCGGTGGTGAAGGGGCCCCCGGCGGCGGCGATGCGGGCGGCGTTCTCGACGAACGGGTGGGCCAGGATGCGGGCGGCCACGTCGTCATCGATGGGGCCGAACTGGTAGCCCTGGCAGCACATGCCCGTGCCCTGGCAGGCGAAGTGGGCCTCGGGCAGCACCGAGACGCCAACGATGTCGGTCATGGCTCGGGCAGCTCCGTCAGCAGCCAGCGGTCGAGCAGGCTGAGCTGCTTCTCGGTCATCTCCATGCCCGCGTTCTCACACAGGTCGATGACGTTGTCGCGGAACATGGCCGCCAGGATCCGCGGCGCGTGGGGCTCGTCGCTCTCGAAGTCGTAGCCCCGGTAGCTCAGGCCCTTCAGCACGAAGATCACCGCCTGCCGCGGCACGCTCTCGCCCGCGTCCTGGCAGCGATCGCGCACCTCCTTGCTGGTCTGCGACAGGCTGTAGCCGTGGGCGTTGACCTCGGAGGCGATGAACTGGAACACCAGCGCGAACTGCTCGGGGGTCAGCTTCGGCACCCCGGTGATCTGGAACACCCGGCGCACGAAGGCCGCCAGCTCGGGGTGGCGCTGCTCGAGGCTGCTGGCCACCGTGGCCCGCGGGGGCGAGTGCCGGCCCGGATCGTACACGTAGCCCGGCGGCACCGTGCTGAAGGCCAGCGTCAGCCCCGAGACCCCCTGCAGCAGATCCTTGAAGGTGCCCGCGCCGGCCCAGCGGGTCTGGGCCACCTCGTCGCCAAAGTCGGCGGTGATGGCCTGGGCCGCCCGGGCCAGCGTCACCGGCGCCTTCGCGTTCGACACCAGGTGCTCGACGGCCTCGGCCACCCGCCGGCGCAGATCATCGTCGGCCGCCTGGGGCGCCTCGCCCACCTCGGCGGAAGGGGCGCCCGGCTTGCAGATCTTCACCGTCCACGGATCGCCGTTCTCGATGGCCAGATCGTCGCGGGTGGCCACCACCGCGTCGGTCATGGGGCGCAGGCCGTAGAAACCCAGCCAGTTGCTGTCCTGGGTGAACTCGGGGAAGCGGATGTAGATGCTGGCGAGCTGCTCGGGGCGGATCTCGCCGTTCACGCTGGCCTCGACGAACACGCTGCCCGCGATGCGCTTGAGCAGCTCCTCGTCGGCCACCTCCTCGGCGCCACGGGCCGAGGGGCCCGGCACCGGCTCGGCGTTGGGCAGCATGACCCGGCCCAGGCCGAACTCGATGAAGTCCTCGGAGCCGATCATCAGGTCGCAGGCGGCCCGATAGGCGCCGCTGATGTTGCCCACCGTCAGCACCGTCGTGCGCCGGTCGTGCGAGCGCAGCCGGCTGAGCACGGGCGTGAAGTCCGAGTCGCTGGAGAGGATGATGAACTCGTCGAAGAAGGTCTCGTGCTGCATGGCATCGAAGATGTCGATGACCATGCGGATGTCGGCCGAGTTCTTCCCGCGCATCGTCAGCGCGGGGCAGTCGATGACGTCGAAGCCCGCCCGGGTGAAGCTGGGGCGGTAGCGCCCGAAGCGCCGGGGGCTCAGATAGCAGCGGCGCATGAGGATGGAGCGCCGGGTCTCGGGCTCGAACCACGACCCCGGCAGGGCCATCAGCCGCTCCATCCAGGCGATCCACTCGGCCGGCTCGTCGGCGAAGGCCCGCGCCGCCTGGTGATCCTCCTGATCGAGGCCGATGTAGACGTTGTCGAAGTCCACGAACAGGGCGCTGCGGATCCGCCGGCGCGGCGGGGGCGCCCCGATACGGCGGGGGGGCTGAGGCCACATCACGGGCGGGGGAACCTCGGGTTGCAGGCGGGCCGGGCCGCGAAGGGGTGATTCTGCCACAGGCGGCACCGCCCTCGCGAGCTTGCGCCAGAGGCCCTATCCTGGCGCGGTCCACCCTGCCTGTGAGGCCTCGATGACCCGCGCCGAGAAGGCCGCCCGGATCCTCGTCATCCTCGACGAGCTCTACCCCACCGTGCCCATCCCGCTGGACCACGTGGACCCCTACACCCTGCTGGTGGCGGTGGCTCTGAGCGCGCAGACCACCGACAAGAAGGTCAACGAGGTCACGCCGGCGCTGTTCGCACGGGCCGCCACGCCCGCGCAGATGGCGGCGCTGCCCGTAGAGACCATCCGCGATCTGATCCGCGAGGTGGGCCTGGCGCCCACGAAAGCCAAGAACCTGAAGCGCATGGCCGAGCAGCTCGAGGCGGACCACGGCGGCCAGGTGCCGGCTGACATGGCGGCGCTGGAGGCCCTGGCGGGCGTGGGCCACAAGACGGCCTCGGTGGTCATGGCCCAGGCCTTCGGGGAGCCCGCCTTCCCCGTGGACACGCACATCCACCGCCTGGCGGCCCGCTGGGGCCTGTCGAGCGGCAAGAACGTGGTGCAGACCGAGGCCGATCTGAAGCGGACCTTCCCCCGGGAGCGCTGGAACGACCTGCACCTGCAGATCATCTACTTCGGCCGGGAGTACTGCCCTGCCCGGGGCCACGACCTGAGCACCTGCCCCATCTGCGGGTGGGCCGCCAGCAAGAAGCGGGTGGCCGAGGAGGCCGCGAAGAGCGCGCCGAAGCGCAAGCGGTGAGCCTGCGCTTCACCCACGAGCCGCTGACGGCCATCTGGGCTGCGCTGGCGGCGGCCCTGGGGGCCGTGGAGGCCGGGGCCGTGGTCGGCGCCGAGGTGCCGCACCCGGATCTGGCGGCGCAGCGCTACGACGGGGAGCCGACAGCGGCGGGGCGTGCCCGACCGCTGGAGGCCTGGGCCGAGCTGGCCGCCCACCTGGGCGCCACGCTGCTCATGCCCGAGCCGGCGGGCGATCGGGTGCGGCTGCGCTTCCGCAAGCTGAGCGCTCGGTCGTGGCACCGCGAGAGCCTGCCCAGCGGGCACCCCGAGAAGTACGGCGCCGACAGCGACTTCGCGCGAGCCTGCAAGTTCGAGCAGCCGGGGTTCCTGGCGGCGTGGCGCGACGCCCTGGGGTTCCTGGACCTGCCGTGGCCTGCCCGGGTCTTGAGCCTGGGGTGCCACCTGGGCGCCGAGCTGGCGGCCCTGCGGGCGCAGGTGGACACCGGGTCGGCGGGCGCCCTGCTGCTGGGCGTCGACCACTCGGCCAGCGCCATCGCCGAGGCCCGCCGCCGCCACCCCGGCCCGCCCTTCGACTTCCAGGTGCACGACCTGGCGCACGGCCCGCCCGAGGGCCTGTTCGACCTGGTGATCGCCATCAATGTGCTGCACTCCCGTGCCCTGGACGGCCGGGCGCTGCTTCGGGCGGTGGTGAAGCGCCACCTGGCCGCCGAGGGGCGCGTGCTGCTGGGCTTTCCGAACGCCCGCCACGTCGACCACCGCCTGCGGATGGGCGCCCGGCCGAAGCACGCCCAGGGGCCGGAGCTGAGCCAGTTGCTCGTGGACGTGATGCACGCCCGACGCTATCTGCACCAGCAGCGCTTCAAGACGCTGGCCACCGGCACCGGCACGGTCCTGTTGGCGGGGCGACGCCTGAGCCCATGATTCAGAGGGCTGTGATAGGGTCGAGCCAGCCCCCTTCTCGGAGCGAGACATGACCCCGCTGGGAGCCCTTCGCGACCGCCTCTTACTGGCCTTGGGCGCGACCGCCTTCACCGGCTGCATCGCCGAGCAGGCGATCCACGAGGACGCCGAGCCCCGTGAGATGGCGCCGCGCGACGCTGCCGCGAGCGATGGGCCGCTCACCGACATGGAGGGCGATGTCGGGCCTGTTGATGCGCGCGTCCACGACGCCGAGCTGGCCGACGCACGGCCCGTGGTGGACTACGCCACGCCCGAGCCCTGCGTCCAAGGCGACTTCCGCTGCGCGCCCCAGGTAGACGGCGGCTGCCTGCCCACCACCGATGACGGCTGGCGCCTCAGCGAGTTCTTCGAACCCACCGACTCACCGGTGTGCGGCGTGGACCTCCACACCGGGCCGTTCCCGCCGCCTGCTGGCGAGACGGAGCCGTGCTGCTACTGCCTGACCATTCAGCAGTGCGGCGGGCGCCCCTTCCGGGTGGCCCACTCGGCGAGGCTGGCCGAGCCGGCTCAGCGCGCCGACTGGAGCTGAACCCCGAACTCGGCCAGCAGCGCCCGGGCCACGGGCGCCAGCAGTTCAACCCGCCCCCGCCGCCGGATCCGCCAGACCGGGTGAGCGCCCAGCCGACCAAAGGCCGCGTCGTCGGGCCCGTCCCCGTGCGGCTCAGGTTCGCGAACCGCGAGCGCTCGACGGAGCGCGGCGGACACAGGGTCCAAGACCGCCACCCCACCTTGCTGCACGGCCCAGCGCACGAAGCGCCAGCCCAGCTCGGCGTGGCGGGCCTCGTCGTCGGCGATCGTGGTCAGCGCAGCTCGCACCTCGGGGTCGGCGGACCGGTCGCGGGCCTCGGCGGCCTCCAAGGCAGCCAGGGTCTCCCCGACACAGGCCTCTTCGAGGGCCGCCACCGCCACGCTGGCCAGGTCGGTGGGCCCCAGGACGTCCCCGCCCATCGGCAGCGGACCCGGGCCCACGGGCGCACCGGCAAACCGGCCGGCGAGCCGAAAGCACAGGCGCGCGTGCTCGATCTCATCCAAGCCCGCCTGGTGGGTGGCCACCAGCAGATCGGGCGGGGCCCCTACGGCCATCAGGTGCAGCGCAAACCGGGCGAACGAGGCGACCGAGGCGTGCTCTGCCAGGGCCTGGCGGGTCCAGTGATCGGCGAGCCTGGCCCGCTGGGCCGGGTCCTCTGAATCCGCTGTCACGGGACCCACGGCATCTGCGTGCCGCAGTTGCTGCAGCGGTCGGCGTCCACCTGGTTGTGGCCGCAATAGGGGCAGCGCATGACCGGGAGCTGCAGGCTCACCGAGCCGTCGGGCAGCAGGTCGTCCAGCAGGTCCTGGGCGGCCGCGCCCCGGTCCGGCCGCCAGCGCGCCTCCGCCACGGCCTGGAGGCGGCGGCGCTGCTGCCACCAGGCGTCCATCAGGTCCACGAAGTCACCCGCTTCCAGGCTCATGTACTGCAGCGGCCCCACGGCCGTGGCGCTGACGCGGTTGGGTTCGCCGGTCAGCAGGCTGAGCGCGCCGAAGAAGTCGCCGGCGGTCAGGCGACCCAGGGTCTCGCGGCCGCCGTCCGCCGTGCGGCGCCACACGTCGGCCACGCCGCTGAGGATGATGCCGAACTCACCCGCCACGCGGTTCTGGTGGGCCAGGTTGAAGCCGGGCCCCACGCGCCGGGGCACCAGCCGGGTCCACAGCAGGTCGATCTGCGAGGCCGACAGACCCGCCAAGGCCGAGCCCGGCGGGATGAGCAGGTCGGTCATGCGGGCCCGGTACTGGCGGCGCAGGTCCTCGCGGAGGCGGGGCACGCGCCGGCACAGGGCGTCGGCCTGCTGGGCGTTGATCTCCATCACGCTCGTGCCGCGGGTGGCCCGCACGGTGGCCATGCGCCGGGCGCCTTCGAGCAGGCCACCCTCGCCGAACACGGCCCCCTGCTGCAGCCGCCCGATGACCCCCTGACCCTGACGCTCGACGATGACGTCGCCGCGCAGCACCACGTACAGGTGGCTGCTGGCCTCGCCCTCGCGGATGATCACCTCGTCGCGGATGAAGTGCCGGGTGCGGGCCCGATCCACCACGCCCAACAGGGTGGTGACCGCCCGCGCGTCGCCGCCGAAGTCGGCCGCCCACTGCGCCGCGCTCTCGGCCGCCCACTCGTGCAGCCCGGCCGTGCGCAGGGCGCGCAGGGCGTAGAGCGTGGGGCCGAACTTGTGCAGCGCCTCGCGCTGCAGCTCCAGCGCGGCCGTCGCACGTAGATGGGGCGTCCGCGGCACCCGGCCTCCGAAGTCGCTTCGAAGTCCAGACCTTAGCAGAGGCGCGCGCGGGGTAAAGTTCAGCCGGCGGTGGGCTCCGCGCCCCCCCGGAAGGCGTGGGCGAACCACACCAGCGCGCCCAGCAACCAGAAGGCCACCACCTGGTGGGCGGTGGCGACGGCGATGGGCACGCCGCCCATCACGGTCCAGACGCCCAGGCCGAACTGCACCGCCACCAGCCCACCGAGCAGCGCGGCGGCCCGGCGGTCGCCGGGCGCCTGGGCCCGCCGCAGGCCGACGGTGGCCAGGGCCAGCACCGCCCCCGCCACCAGGTAGGCGAGGCAGCGGTGGATGAAGTGGATGGCCACGTGGTTCTCCACCAGGTTGTGCCAGGCGGGACTCAAGCGCAGCCAGGTGTCGGGCACCAGCACCCCGTTCATGTCAGGGAAGGTGCTGAACAGGTAGCCCGCCCGGGTGCCCGCCATGAAGGCGCCGTAGACGATCTGCAGCGCCAGCAGCACGCCCACGGTCCAGGTCCAGCGCCGGCCAACGCGGGCCCGGCTGGGGCGGGGGTCCAGATCGGCGATGACCCACAGCACATAGGCGCCCACGAAGAAGGCCAGGCTCAGGTGGGCCGCCAGGCGGTAGTGGCTGACCTCTGGGCGGTCCACCAGGCCGCTCTTGACCATGAACCAGCCCAGCAGGCCCTGCAGCCCCCCGAACACGATGGCCAGGAAGGCCCGCCGCGCCGTCCGCCCGCTGAGGCGCTTGCGCAGCACGAAGTACAGCCAGGGGAAGAAGGTCACGAGCCCGATGAGCCGCCCCAACAGCCGGTGCAGGTACTCCCAGAAGAAGATGCGCTGGAAGTCCGCCAACGTCATCCAGTGGTTCACCTTGGCGTACTGGGGGCTGAGCTTGTACTGGTCGAAGACCCGCAGCCACTCGGCCTCGCTCAGTGGCGGCAGGGTGCCCATGAGCGGGCGCCACTCCACCATCGACAGGCCCGAGCCCGTCAGCCGGGTGATGCCGCCGATGGCCACCATGGCGGTGATCAGGGCGAAGACGAACCAGAGCCAGCGGCGGACGGCGGGGGTGTGGTCGGTGGGCTGGGGCATGGCAGATCACGACGCCGGGAAAGCGCGCCAGGATGCGGATGCGGCCCGCCCCGGTCAAACGGTATGGTCCCCGCAATCCCCGGCGCGAGGCGTGCGATGCGCGGTCAGACCCTGGACCACTGGCTCGACCACATCTTCCTGTGCGTGAAGCGGCACATCGGCCGCTACGGCCACCGGATGGTGCAAGCCAGCGGCAACCTGAATCAGCTCTATGTGGGCCTGGAGGAGGCGCGGCGCGTGCTGGCGGGCACGGCCCCGCAAGCGCGCCCGGCGGCGGCGGCGGCGCTGAACATCGGCACGCCCGAGCAGCTCGACGCCGAGGTCATCGGCGATCGGGCCGCCCTGTTCGCGAACCTGGGCGGGCCCCTGAAGATCCTGGCCGAGCGGTTCCGCCTGAGCGAGCGGCAGGTGCTGCTGTGCGTGGCGGCCGCCGGGCCCATGCTCAGCGTGGATCTCAGCCGGCTGTACACCTTCGCGTGGGCCGACTTCGCCATCAAGCTGCCCAGCGTGGGCTTCCTGGTGGAGCTGCTGGCCGACACCGCCGAAGAGCACGACGACTGGCTGGCCGAGACCATGGCCGCCAGCGCGCTGGTGCGCAGCCGCCTGCTCGAGCTGCGGCCGGCCACGGCCTGGGGCGAGCCCACGCCGCTGCTGCACCAGGGCGTGGTGGTGCCCGACTCGGTCATCGCCTTCCTGCGCGACAAGCTGGATCCGGGCGAGGCCTCGCTGGCCGGCATGGGGCGCTACCTGCCCGCCGAGCGCGCCCTGCCTCGCGAGCGGCTGCAGCTCCAGGCCGACACCCTGGCCGAGCTGGGCGCCGTGGTGGCCCGGGCCGACGAGCCCGAGGGGCCGCGCCCCTGCCTGGTGGGGCCGCTGGGCACCGGCCGGCGCACCGCGCTGGGTACGGTGCTGGCCGCGCAGGGCCGCGGCGTGTTCACCGTGGAGCTGGAGCGGCTGGCCCAGGACGAGAAGACCTTCGTGTCGCGGGTGGCCGGCGGCCTGCGCGAGGCGGTGCTGCGCGGCGCCGTGCCCCTGCTGCGGGGCGACACGTTGTTCGACGACCGGCAGAAGTGGGACCCCGTGGCCGAGCGCCTGGGCGAGCTGGTGGATCGTCACCCGGGGCCGGTGGTGTTCACCGCACGGCAGCCGGTGGCCCACCTGGCGCAGAACGTGCGCCACGTGGTGGACGTGGCCTTCCCCGCCCCCACCACGGGCGAGCAGCGGGCGGCGTGGGAGGCGGCGCTGAATCAGCCCGATGGGGCCCAGATCGGGCGCGCGCTGTCGGAGCGGTTCACCGTCACCCCGGGCTCGGTGCACCACGCGGTGGCCGACGCCCGCGCCCGCCGGCGGTTCGTGGGCCTGAAGGGCCCCATCACCGAGGACGATCTGGTGCAGGCGGTGCGCCGCCGGCTGGATCACGCCCTGAGCAACGTGGCCGAGCCCTTCAGCACCAGCGTGGAGTGGCGCGACGTGGTGCTGCCCGACGAGGTGATGGAGTCGCTGAAGGACATCATCGCCCAGGCGAAGCACCGCGAGCGGGTGTTCGACGACTGGGGCATGCGCCGCAAGATGAGCTACGGCCGCGGCCTGGCCTGCATGTTCAGCGGTCCGCCCGGCACCGGGAAGACCATGATGGCCGCGCTCATCGCCAAGACGCTGGGGCGCGAGCTGTACAAGGTGGACGTGAGCCGCATCGTCAGCAAGTGGGTGGGCGAGACCGAGAAGAACCTGGCCCGGGTGTTCGACGAGGCCGAGAAGGCCCAGGTGATCCTGCTGTTCGACGAGGCCGACTCGCTGTTCTCGAGCCGCACCGAGGTGAAGGGCAGCAACGACCGCTTCGCGAACATGGAGGTCAACTACCTGCTGCAGCGCATGGAGTCCTACGACGGCATGTCGCTGCTGACCACCAACCTCGAGAAGAGCATCGACGAGGCCTTCAAGCGCCGGCTGAAGTTCCGGGTGCACTTCCCGCTGCCCGACGCCGACGACCGCGCCGAGCTGTGGCGGCGCATGCTGCCCGAGGCCGAGGTGGTGTCGCAGGCCATCGACTTTCCGAAGCTGGGCAAGCGCTTCCAGATGTCGGGCGGCAACATCAAGAACGCGGTGCTGCGGGCGTGCTTCTTCGCCGCCGACGAGCAGGTGACCATCGACGACGAGATGCTGTGGCGGGCGGCGAAGGCCGAGGCCCGCGAGATGGGCCGCCTGTTCTGATGGCGGCCGACCTGACGCCCTTGTTCGGCGCCGTGGCTGCCACGATCGCGGTCGTGGCCGGGTACTTCGGCTTGCAGAACCGCAGGGATCGCGAGCCTTGGCGCGCGCTCGCCGCGCGCCTCGACTTGCGGGTGGGCACCGGCTGGCGGCTGGACGGCACGTTCAAGGGGTGGACGGTCAAGATTCGCTCGCAAGGCGACGGCCACGAGCAGACCACCACCATCACGGTCCACGCCAAGTACCTGCTTCTGCGCGGCGTGGCGCTCAGCGCCGAGCCCTCCGGGCTGCGGGGCCTCTTCACCGAGGCCGATCCCACGGTCGGTGATCCGGAGTTCGACGCCCAGGTCCGGATCGAGGGGGTCGGCTCGACCGCGGCGCTGGCCATGCTGGATCACAGGGCGCGCGCGTTGCTCCTGCCCGCGGTCCGGGAGGGTCTGACCGTGACGCCCAACGCGGTGGTGTTCACAGGCGGCCGCCGCGAAGTCATGGTGCAGCGGATCCCGGCGCTGCTGGAGTCCATGGTCGTGCTCGTCGACGCGCTCGCCCTCGACGAAGCTCAGATCCCCGCGCGCCTGGCCCGAAACGCCACGACCGATCCCTTGCCCGCGGTGCGGCTGGCGAACCTGCGCGCGCTGCTGGGTGACTTTGAGGATCACCCGGCCACCTTGGAGGCCGCGCGCGCCATCCTGAGCGACGGCCCCGACGAAGCGCGCATGCTGGCCGCTCGACGGCTCGGCGGCGAAGCGGTGGAGGCTTGCCTGGCGCTGGCGGCGGACGCCGCCAACCTCCACCTGCGCGCCGCCGCGCTGGACCATGCCTTGTGTCACGGCACCCCCGCCGCGCTGGCCGACGCCCTCGACCGCTTCGGCGCGCCGTCGGCCCCCGCGGCGCTGCGTGCCGTGGTGGCCCACCATGCCGCCCGGACCGGGCTGACCTCGCGCGTGCTGGCCTTGCTCCAAGACCCCGAAGGCCTGCCCGGCGACGCCCTGGCGGCCCTCGTCGAGGCGGCGGCGCCGCTGGGGACGGCCGCCGAGCCCGCCCTGCTGGCCCTGGTGGAGCACCCGGCCGAGCCGGTGCGCCTGGCGCTGGTCGAACGGCTGCGATCCCTCGAGGGCCCCGAGGCGTTGGCCGCCCTGCGGCAGCTCGCTGGGGGCCTGTCGCCCTTCAGCGCCGTCAGGCGGGCGGCCCAGGCCGCCGTGGCCGCACGGGAGGCCACCCACGGGGACAAGCTCGGCGCCCTGAGCGTGGCCCGCGAAGACCGCGGGACCCTGGCGATGACCGAGCGTGAGCCGTGACGGACCCCGTTGGCCCGGGTGTCCCCCGGCCTGAGGCCCGTCGCGACGGCTCGGGGTCGGCCTGATGGCGGCCGAAGGCCTGCTCCTGCTGGTGGGCGGCGCCTGGCTGGCCGGCACCGTGGGCTGGGCATGGGCCCGGGCTCGCAGCGCCCGGCCCGCGTGGCGCGCCGCCGGGCAGGCGCTGGGGCTCAACGACATCCAGCTCCGTGGGCGCACCTGGTTCATGGCCGGCGAGGTGGACGGCTGGGCGGTGCAGGTCCGCGTACTGGGCCAGGGCGACAAGCAGACGACCCACCTGGTGGTGCGCCCGGGGACACAGGGTCGGTTGAGCGCGCAGGTGGCCTTCGCCGCCGAGCCCAAGGCCCTGAGCCGCCTGCTGGCCGCCGCGGATCGCACGCTGGGCGAGCCCATCTTCGACGGGGCGGTGCGCATCGGCGAGGGGCCCTGGCCGCTGGTGCTGGGGCTGCTGGACAGCACCACGCGCAACCGGCTGATGGCGTGCGTGGCGGACGGGGTGGCCGTCGAGGGGGGCGAGCTGGTGGTCACCGCCGGCGGCCCCGCCAGCGTGGCGGCCGACCTGGAGGCCCGGATCCGGCGCATGGTGCAGCTCGCCAAGGCGCTGGACCTGAGCGAGGGCGACCTGCCCAGCCGGCTGGCGCGCAACGCCCGCCGGGATCTGGTGGCCGCCGTGCGGCAAGCCAACCTGGAGGCCCTGCTGACCACGTTCACCGATGCGCCCGTCACGGACCGGGCGGCCCGCGCGGCCCTGACGGATCGCGAGCCCGCCATCCGCTTCGCCGCCGCGGTGCACCTGGGCGCCGAGGCGCGGCCGGTGATGGCGGACGTGGTGGCGGATCCCAAGACCGACGCCGGGCTGCGGGCGCGGGCGCTGCTGCACCTGCTGGACCAGGCGCCGGCCGACTGGACCGAGGCCCTGTTGATCAACCACGCGGGCCCCGAAGCGCCGGGCGCGCTGCGCGCGGTGGTGGCCGAGCACGCCGCCCGACGCGGCCTGGCGCCCGCGCTGTTGGCGATCCTCATGGCGCCCGCGGGGGTCCCCGACGGCCCCCTGGCGCTGGCGGCGCGCGCGGCCGCCGCCGTGGGGCCCTTGGCCGAGCCCAGCCTGTTGGCCCTGGCCCAGGAGGGCTCGGGCGGGGCGCGGGTGGCGGCCATCGAGGCCCTGGGCGCTGTGGGTGGGCCGGCCGCCGCGGGCCTGCTGCGCCCCCTGACCCGTGGCGTGACGCTGTCGAGCGAGGTGAAGGCCGTCGCGCAGGCCGCCCTGGAGAAGCTGAGCGCCCGGCTGGCCACCTCGCCGGGTGCGCTGAGCCTGGCCGCCGAGGCCGATCACGTGGGCCGCCTGGCCCTGGCCGCCCCCCCGGAGCCAGAAAAGTAGCCGCCGCCGGTCACCGCCCCGGCCCCGCCCGGGTCCTGGGGGGCGAACCGCGAGGAGCTTTGAGATGACCCCCTGGATCCCCGACCTCCAGGCCGCCCAGGCCGGCGACGCCCGCGCCTTCGAGCGCCTGGTGCAGCGCTTCGGCGCCGGCGCACATGCCTGCGCCCTGGCGTGGCTGGGCGACGCCGCCCGCGCCGACGAGGTGACTCAGGAGGCCCTGCTGCACGCCTGGCTGCACCTGCGCGAGCTGCGGGATCCCCCGGCCTTCCCCGCCTGGCTGCGCCGGGTGGTGCGCAAGTTCGCCGACCGGGTGACCCGGCGCGCAAGCCCCCCGACGATGGGCCTGGAGGCGGCTCATACGGAGGCGGCGGGCGCAGGCGGGGCAGACGCTGAGGCGCTGCTGACGCGCCAGGACAGCGAGGGTGCCCTGCGCGCTGCCCTGGCCACGCTGCCCGAACCGGAGCGCCTCGCGGTCGCGCTCCACCACCTGGCCGGCTGGCCCGTCGCCGAGGTGGCGGCGGCCCTGTCGGTCACACCCGCCGCTGTGAAGAAGCGGCTTCAGAGGGCCCGGGGGCGACTCCGGGCGCAGGTGACCGCCATGTTGGATCAGACCGCTCCCCGTCCCCTCGACGCCCGGCTGCACCGGGCCGTGCGCTTCTTCGTCGCCGTGCGCCAGGGCGACGCCACCACCGTGCAGGCGGCGCTGGCCGAAGATCCGAACCTGCTGGACGCACCGCAGCCCGGGGCCGCTGGCTACAAGGCCATGGGCGCCCCTGGCGACGGCACCGCGCTGCACATGGCGGTGCGCCACGGCGCCGAGGCGGTGGTGCACGCACTGCTGGCCGCGGGCGCCGAGACCGCCGGGCCCGACCACGCCGGGCACCCGCCGCTGCACATCGCGGCGCTGACCGATCGGCCCGCCATCGCCCGGGCCCTGCTGGCGGCGGGCGCCGATCCCAACGCCCTCGGAGCGGCGGGGCTGACCGCCCTGCACGTGGCGCGGATCCGAGGGAGCCACGGCGTGGCGCAGGCGCTGCTGGCGGCGGGCGCCGATCCTCAGGCCCGCGACGGCGCGGGGCGCACACCCGCGGACTGGGCGGCGCTGCCCGCGCCCACCCTGCCCCCCGTGGCCGACGGGGTGTTCTGGACGGGCGTCCGCGCGCTGGACCGCTTCGCGCCTCTGCCCGTGGGCGGGGTGGCGCGGCTGCGGGGTGCCCACGGCGTGGGCATGATGGTGCTGCTGGCCGAGCTGCTGTGGCGCCACGCCACGCGCACCGGGCGGGCGGGCGTGTACCTGCCCTGGATGGAGCGGGTGTACGGCGACGACGACGTGCAGGCGTGGCTGCACGACCTGGGCGTGGCCCACGTGACGCGGACCGAAGAGGGCACGCTGGGGCCCGAGGATCTGGTGGTGGTGGACCACGTGGTGTGGCGGCAGGCCGGGCACCCCACCTACGGCGGCGCCACGGTGGTGGTCTACGAAGGCTGGGAGGTGGGGCTGGATCCGGCGGATCTGCCGGAGTGGCCCGCCGTGGACGCCGAGTGGGTGCTGGACCGGGGGCTGGCCGCGCAGGGCATCTGGCCCGCGGTGGATCCCGCGCAGAGCCGGGGGCTCGCGGCCTTCACGCAGCCGCTGCCGGCCGGCGAGGCGCTCGCCCGGGTGCTGCGGCAGCCCTTCTTCGTCGCCCAGGCCCACACGGGCTGGCCGGGCGAAGCCTGAGGTTCAGTGCCTCACTGCAGCGGCGGTCCGCGGCGTGGTGCGCTCGCCTGCCCGCAGGAAGCGCCCGTGCCCTTCGCGCCCGAAGCCCTCCACGAAGGCCCCGCCCTGGTAGACCACCGCGCCGCCGATGACCGTGGCGGTCACCGCGTGGTTGCGCTTCACCATGCGGTCCAGCCCGGGCACGCCGGGCATGGGCGCCTCGTGGTAGGCGTCGAGCTCGGCGTCCAGCCGCGCCGGATCCACCACCGCGATGTCGGCCCGGTCGCCCACCCGCAAGTGCCCCGCGTCCAGCCCGTACCAGGCGGCCTGCTCGCCGGTGACGCGCGCCACCGCTTTCCCCATGGACATCAACGGGTTGCCCTCGTCTTCGGCGCGCTTCGCGATGCGGAGCCAGTGCAGCGGGAAGTCGTAGAAGGCCATGTTGCGCAGGTGCGCGCCCGAGTCGGCGAAGCCCACCTGCACCGCCGGGTGCGCGGCCAGCCGGGCGAGCTGCGGCGCCCGGTGGTTGGCGATGGTGGTGCGCCAGCGCAGGGCCGGGCCGTGCTCGATGACCAGGTCCAGGAAGCCGTCGATGGGGTGCTGGCCCCGGGCGTCGGCCACCGCGCCGATGCTCCGCCCCACCAGCGCGGCGTCGGGGCAGGCCACGATCTGCGCGTCGTACAGGTCGCGGTGCCACACCCGCGGGGCGAACTTGCGGGCGTAGTCCTTCTTGAAGCGGGCCCGGTACGCCGGGTCCCGGAACAGCTCGACCCGGGCCAGGTGGTCCTGCAGGTGCAAGGCGGCCTCGCCCGCCCCGAACTCCTCGAAGACCACCAGATCCACCCCATCGGCGTAGACCTCGAAGGGCATGGGCACCGACTGCCAGCGCACGTTGGCCCCCAGGCCCCGGTTCACCAGACGCACGCCGTCGGTGACCGCCCGGGCCAGCGTGGGGTTGGCCTTCACGTCCGCCGCGGTGATCAAGGCGGTCTTCAGGGGCTTGCGCACGCCGAACCCGGCGCTGGCGGCCAGGAACAGGAGCACGTTGACCTTGGTGGTGATGTTGGGCGCCGACTGCAGGATGGCGCCGCGATCCCGCAGGATCGCGTGGAAGCGGCGGTACTCGCCCCAGGTGGCGTAGGTGCTGGGCAGGCGCCGGCTGCGGAAGCGATCGCCGCCCACCTTGTCCCAGGGGTTGGTCATGCTCGAGAAGCCCAGGAAGCCGGCGTCGAGCGCGGCGTGCAGGTGGCCCTCCATGACGGCCATCTGCTCAGCCGAGGGCCGCACCTTCCCGTCGGTGGCCGGGCCCAGGCCCATGGCCGCCACCCGCAGATCGGAGTGGCCCAGGTAGCAGGCCACGTTGGGCCCCAGGGGCATGGCGTCCAGGGCGGCGGCGTACCCGGCGGGGGTCTGCCAGGTCTGGTGGCGCCGCAGGGTGTCGAGCACGAAGCCGTGGGGCAGGGCCTCGACCCGGGCGAACACATCCGCTGTGTCCTCGGGCGGGCTGAGCACCGTGCCCAGCGAGCACGAGCCCATGAGCACCGTGGTCACCCCGTGGCGCACCGACTCGCGCAGCCCCGGGGCGGCGAGCACCTCGGCGTCGTAGTGGGTGTGGTTGTCGAAGAAGCCCGGCGTCACCCACTGCCCGGTGGCGTCGAAGACCTGCGCGTCCGGCCGCGCCGGCAGATCGCGCCCGACGGCCACCACCTTGCCCTGGGCCACCGCCACATCGGCCCGCGCCGGATCGGCGCCGGTGCCGTCGAACACGAGCCCGCCACGGATGAGCAGCTCGGCGTCCATGCGCCCCTCCCCCTGAATCAACCGATGGGTTCATTGGAGCGCAGGGACGCGCCGCGGGCAACGGGCGGCCGTCGGGGCCCCTTCAGCGAGCGCTGGCCCGCAGCGCCGTCAGCCGGCGCACCAGCTCGGCGCGCACGGCGGCGCTGCCGTCCCAGCGCACGGCGTTGGGGTGCTGGAAGTCGGCGTTCCAGGGGTGGGCGGGCAGGATCGCCAGGCCCCGGGGCCGCCACTTCAGCCAGCTCTCGACGTAGGGCGGGTAGTCGTCGAACAGCACCTTGCCGTAGACCAGCCCCTTGCCCTCGCGGGCGCCGGTGATGTGCACCTCGGCGTCGGGGATGTGCCGCTGGCACCACTCCACCTTCTCCATCCAGGCCCGCGCCTTGCTCCACGGGCCTTTGGTCAGCACGTGCAGGTCGAAGCCCAGCTCGCGGAACAGGGCCACCACCTCGAAGTTGGCGGTGATGGGCGCCAGCTCGCGCCACCAGCCGGGCTGGCGCATGACCACCTGCATG
This sequence comes from Myxococcales bacterium, assembly GCA_020633555.1. GTDB lineage: Bacteria > Myxococcota_A > Bradymonadia > UBA7976 > UBA1532 > JACKDL01. Next base: position 55,692 of record JACKDL010000022.1, read on the forward strand.
CGGGCGTGCCAGTGCGGGCCGACCTGCTCCAGGTCGTGCAGGCTGTCGGCACCGTCCAGGGTGGCCAGCTCGCCGGGGGCGCACAGGGGGCGCAGATCCCGCCGCAGCGCGGCGTCGTAGTCGGCCAGCGTGCCGTCCAGGTCGATGAGGGCGATGGGATCCGAGGCGGGGGCGCGGGGCATGGCGGTTCACCGGGTGGCTGCGTCGCCCTGAGCTTACGCGCGGGTTCACCGCAAGGTCACCCGCGGGCCGTTTCTTCCACCTCGCCTCGTCGCTAAGGTGCGCGCCGTTCGTTCGACCGGGGAGGTACCCATGCGACGTTCACTCTTGGCCCTGGGCCTGCTGGCCGGCCTGGGCTGCAGCACCGCGCAGGACGACGGGGGGCCCGCGGCCCAGGATCGCGGCGTGCAGTGCACGGACCCCTGCCCCATCGGGTTCCGCTGGTGCGGCCCCGAAGGCCAGGTGCAGGTCTGCGCCGATCTGGACGGCGACGGCTGCCCCGAGTGGGGCGGTGACATCGCCTGCCCCGCCGGCTCCATGTGCGCCGAGGGCGAGTGCGTGGCGACGTGCCAGGACCAGTGCGCGGCCGGCGAGGCCGTGTGCGGCGGCGGCGGCCGGCGGATCTGCGAGGACGTGAACGGCGACGGCTGCCGCGAGCTGGGCCCGGCCCAGGCCTGCCCCGCCGGCGAGCGCTGCGACAACGGGGCGTGCGTGCCCGAGGGCCGCGCCTGCGCCGACGCCTGCGCCACCGACGGCCAGCGGGAGTGCACCCCCGACGGCGGCTACCGGCGCTGCGGGCAGTTCGACGAGGACGAGTGCCTGGACTGGTCGCCCACCACCGCCTGCGGCGTGGGCGAGATGTGCCAGGGCGCCGGCGAGTGCGTGCCCGACTGCGCCGACGCCTGCGCGGCGGGCGAGGTGCGCTGCGAGGGCGACGGCTTCGCCACCTGCGGCAACTTCGACCAGGATCGCTGCCTGGAGTTCGGCGCGGTGATCGCCTGCCGCGCCGACGAGCGCTGCGACGACGGCGCCTGCGTGCCCGTGGCCAGCGAGTGCACCGACGCCTGCGACACCGACGGCGCCCTGGAGTGCGACGCCGACGGCACCGGCTTCCGGCGCTGCGGCCAGTACGACGCCGATCCCTGCCGCGAGCTGTCGGAGCGGGTGCCCTGCGCGGGCTTCGAGCGCTGCGAAGCGGGCGCCTGCGTGCCCGTGTGCGAGGACGCCTGCGAGGCGGGCGCCACCCGCTGCGGGCCCAACGGGGTGGAGCTGTGCGGCAACTTCGACGCGGATCCCTGCCTGGAGTTCTCGCCGGGCATGGCCTGCCCCATGGGCGAGCGCTGCGACAACGGCGCCTGCGTGGCCGTCGAGCAGCCCTGCGAGGATGCCTGCGAGGCCGGCGCGCTGCGCTGCAGCGGCGACGGCGTGCAGATCTGCGCCGATCAGGACGAAGACCCCTGCACCGAGTGGAGCGCCGCGGTGCCCTGCGGCGCCGGCGAGCGCTGCGAGGGCGAGGGCGCCTGCGTGCCCGACTGCATGGACGAGTGCATGCCCGGCGCCGTGCGCTGCGAGGCCGGCGGCACGGTGAGCTGCGCCGATCACGACGGTGACGGCTGCCTGGAGTTCGGCGACAACGCCCCCTGCCCCGACGGCCAGAGCTGCTCGAACGGGGCCTGCCGGGTGGACTGCGTGGACGACTGCCAGATGGGCGCCACCGACTGCGTGCCCGAAGGCCTGCGCCGCTGCGGGCAGTTCGACGCCGACGCCTGCCTGGACTGGTCGGGCCCCACCCCCTGCGGACCGGCCCAGGCCTGCCAGGCGGGCGCCTGCGTGGCGGTGTGCGACGACGAGTGTGTTGAGGGCCAGCGCCGCTGCCTGGGCGAGGGCTTCGAGGTGTGCGGCGACTTCGACGCCGATCCCTGCCTGGAGTTTGGCGGCGGGGCGGCCTGTGGCGCCGCCGAGGCGTGCATGGACGGCGCCTGCCAGATCCAGTGCGACGACGAGTGCGCCCCGAACGACACCGAGTGCGTGGACGCCGGCAACCGACGGAGCTGCGGGAACTTCGACGCCGATCCCTGCCTGGAGTTCGGCGGCGCCGAGGCCTGCGCGGCCAACGAGACCTGCCAGGGCGACGCCTGCGTGGCCCGGCCGGCCCCCCAGGGCGTGGTGATCAACGAACTGCTGTACGACGCAGACGGCGGCGATCAGCCCAGCGTGTTCACCGAGCTGTGGGGCCCGCCCGGCACCGATCTGACGGGCATGGCCCTGGTGGGCGTGAACGGCGCCAACGGCAGCGCCTACGCCCGGGTGGATCTGGTGGGGGCCATCCCCGCCGACGGCTACTTCGTGGTGGCCCACACCAACGCCAGCCCCGAGCTGGCCGCCGTGGCCGATCAGCGCCACGCCAGCGCCGACTTCCAGAACGGCCCCGACAACCTGCAGCTCCGCTTTGGCGATCAGGTGCTGGACGCCGTGGGCTACGGCGTGTTTGGCCCCGGCGAGACCTTCGCCGGCGAAGGCGAGCCCGTAGCCGAGCCGGCCGTGGGCATGGCCCTGACCCGCAACGCCGATCACCGCGACACCGACGACAACGCGGTGGACTTCGCCGAGGCCGCGCCCTCGCCCGGGGCGGGCCTGGCCTGCGCCGACGCCTGCGATCTGGACGCGGTGCAGTGTAGCGGGGCCGTGGCCGAGCGCTGCGTGCGCGGGGCCGCCGGCTGCACCGAGTGGGCCACCGCCGCCGACTGCGCGGCCGACGGAGGCGCCTGCGTGGACGGCGCCTGCCAGGGCATGGCCTGCCTGACCCCCGGCACCCTGGGCGCCTGGACCCCGCTGCCCGGCCTGTTCGCCAACCACACCTGCCTGGACGCCCTGCCCCGCGCGGGCGGCGGCTGGGCCATCGCGGCGGGCAACCCGGGCGAGGGCGTGACCTTCGGGCTGGTGGACGGCGCCGGCGCGTTCACGGCCGGGCCCCACACCCTGGGCACCACCAACTACCCGCCCTGGGGCAACAGCGCCTCGTCGGTGTACTACCCCAGCCTGACCCAGCGCGGCGGCCAGTACGCGGTCACCTGGTCCATCTTCAGCGACCAGGGCAACCGCGACATCGCGTTCCGCCGGGTGACCGAGGCGGGCCAGCCGGTGCCGCGCAACAACCCGGTGATCAGCACCCGCAAGGGCTTCTCGCCGCAGGTGCGCCCCACGGCCACGGGCTTCCGGGTGCTGTACAACGCCTACCGGCAGCTCCAGCGCATCGAGCTGGACGACCTGGGCGCTGTGCAGGGGGCTCAGCAGGCGGTGGGTGCGGCCCACGGCGACACCCGCGAGGAGACCTTCCTGGCCTGGCTGGACGGGCCGGGCGGGCTGGTGGCCTACGCGGTGAACACCGTGGACTTCCAGAACCCGCGCTTCTTCGTGCAGCCGCTGACCGACGGCACCGACGCCGACGGCGCCCGCATCGATCTGGGCCCGGCCATGGTCAGCTCGGGCCACCCCAACGCCTTCCTGTTCCGGCTGGGCGCCGACCGCTTCGGCGTGTTCTGGCGCAGCCGCCTGGCCGACGCCGTGGGCACCGAGGCGCTGAACTACGCGATCATCAACCGCCGCGGTGTCATCGAGCGGCAGGTGCAGATCAACGAGCTGGACCGCCCCGACGTGTACAAGCCCGAGATCCGGCCCCTGAGCATCGGGTTCGACGGCGAGCGCTTCGCCATCTACCACGAGCGCTGGTTCGATCAGCTCGAGGCCAACCACTTCGTCATCCAGTGGATGAGCGCCGAGGGCGTGCCCCTGGGCCGGGCCGATCTGGCCCAGGCCGGCAAGGCCCGCCTGTTCCTGCACCCCGACACGGGCTGGCACCTGATCAAGTCGGGCGAGCCCATCGCCATCGCGCCGCTGGGCTGCGAGTAGAGCGCCCGCGGGTGCCGCCCAGGGGGCGGCCTCGCCCTTCCCAGCCGGTCGGTGGGACGTGCCTTGACGGGCCCTTGCGAGGCTGCCACAGATGAGCGACGCAAGGGCCACACCACACTGAGGTACCCATGATTCGCCCGTCGCTGCTGATCGCCGGCGTCGTCCTGGCGGCGTCCGCTTCCCCCGCCCTGGCCGAGCCCAACGGCTGGACCTTCGCCTGCCGCAAGGGGGCCCTGAGCGCTCTGTCGCAGTGGCGCCACGGGAAGGCCCCGGCCATCGTCAACGGCCGGGCCGTCGAGGGGCGCGTCTGCCTGGATGTGCAGGCCGCGCCCAAGCTCCCCACCACGCCGTGCACGGCCGGCGCCACGCTGATCCGGTCGCCCATGTTCCACGACGCCCAGATGTTCCGGCACCTGGTCGGCAAGCAGTTCCTCAAGGACGTGCGGGGTGATCTGGCGTGCGCGCGGGTGTTCCAGCCGGTCCGCCTGGAGTGCGAGGCGGGCCTGCGCCTCATGCCACTGGGCTCGCTGAGCGCCGGGCAGCAGCGCAAGCTGCGCGGCCTCGCCCTCAACGGCGCGATCTGCGCCGAGGGGCGCAAGCCGACGGGGACCACCGGGGCGGTGTGCCCGTCGGGGTTCCGCTGGGAGGAGGCGTCCTTCTGGATGCGCGGCACCGATCAGACCGTCGAGAAGGGCGGCAAGGCGTTCACCTGCGTCAAGGTGGCCGCGCCCAAGCTGCCGGCGGCGCGCGAAGAGGGCTGAGCCTGCCGGGGCCCACCCGGGTGCCCCGCTCAGAGCTTGCGGTAGGCCTCGATGAGCAGCGGGGCGAAGCCCATCTTCTGCCAGAAGCCGTGGGCCAGGCGGTTCTCGGGCGACCAGGTCACCTGCACGTCGCTCAGGCCCCGCAGGCGGAAGCGCCGCAGGGCCGCCTGCACCAGCGCCTCGCCCACGCCCTGGCGGCGGTGGTCGGGGTGCACGGCCACGTCGAAGATCATCCCCACCTCGCGCACGGCGTAGACCTTGCTCCGCTGGCCCAGGCCGCCCAGCAGGTAGCCCTTGATGCCCTGCTCGTCGGGGGTGGGCGCCACCAGCACCACGCCCTTCGAGGCGTCGATCTGCCGGCGGACGTGCTCGCGGTACACCCGCTGGGCGTCGGGCACCGTCTCGTACATGCGCCCATCGATGGGCCCGTGCACGGCCATCAGGGTCCACCAGCAGGCCACGATGGCGTCGGCGTCCGCGGGGTTGGCAGGCACCACCGGGTGATAGGGCGGGGCGCTCACGGCGCGGGCACACAGCGGCGGCAGGCGCCGTCGCAGGCCAGGCCCGGGCCGCAGCGGTCCCGACAGACGCCGTCCCCGTCGGGGGTGCAGCGTTGCGGCACGCACTGTTGGCAGGCCGCGTCGCAGGCGGCCCCCACCGGGCACTCGTCCTGGCAGACGCCGGCGTCGTCGACGGTGCACCGGGCCGGCGCGGGCTCGCAGGCCTGGCAGGCGGCGTCGCACTGCTGGCCGGCGGGGCAGTCGTCGTGGCACAGGCCATAGGCCGCCCAGCAGGCGCGCGGCTCACAGCCCCGGCAATCGGCGTCGCAGCGCTGATCGGCGGGGCAGCGATCGACGCAGCGGCCGTCCTCGCTGACGCAGCCCGGCTCGACCGCCGGCAGGCAATGGGTGCAGGTACCGTCGCAGGCGCTGCCAGGGGGGCAGACGTCGATGCACAGGTCGCTCTGGCGGCGGCAGACCGGTTGCGCCGGGATGCAGCTCCGGCAGTCGCGATCGCACTGGGTGCCCTGCGGGCACTGGTCCACGCACAGCTCGCCGCGGCTCTCGCAGCGCTGCACCTCGCAGCCCACGCAGCGCGGATCGCACACCTGACCGGGTGGACACAGATCCTCGCAGACGGGGGCGGCGAAGCCGGGGTTGACCAGCGGCGTGCAGACGGGGGCCTCGGGCACGCAGGCGGCGCAGCGGGCGTTGCAGACCTGGCCGGCCGGACAGCGATCGCGGCAGACGCCGTCGTCCAGGTCGCAGGGGGTGGCTTCGCAGCGGGTGCACGCCTGGTTGCAGCGCCGACCGGGGCCGCACTGGTCCCGGCACTGGCCGGCGTCTGGGGCGCACTCCCGCTCGCACCGTCGGCAGGCGTCGTCGCAGGCGAAGCCGTCGGGGCACTCGTCCACGCACTGCCCGTCGTCGGGGGTGCGCCGGCAGGCCAGCTCGCGACGATCCACGCAGGCCCCGCAGCCGTCGTCGCAGACGAAGCCCTCGGGGCAGGTGTCCACACATTGGCCCTGGGCGTCACGGGCGCAGCCCCCGGGCAGGGCCACGCAGCGATCGCAGTCGGGGCTGCACTCGGTGCCCGCGGGGCAGGTGTCGACGCAGCGGTCCCGGCCCGCGGCCTGGCAGCCCTCGTGGAAGGTGGGCAGGCAGCCGTTGCAGCCCGGATCGCAGCGCGAGCCGGCCGGGCAGGTGTCCACGCAGCGATCACCGTCGCGGGTGCACTGCCCGGGCTCGCAGCGGCTGCAGTCTTCGGCACACTGCATGCCGATGGGGCAGTAGTCGAAGCAGCCGGGGCCGTCCAGGCTGCGCCAGCAGCCGGTGCCCGGGGGCGGCACACAGCCCTGGCAGGTGGGATCGCACACCAGCGGGGCCTCGCAGCCGTCGATGCATACGCCGTCGGGCTCGAAGCGGCGGCAGGCCCAGCCCGGCGTGGGCACGCAGGCCCGGCAGTCGGCGTCGCACTGCTGGCCCACGGGGCAGGCGCCCACACAGGCCTGGCCCTCGACACGGCAGGGCTGCGCCGGCCCCTGATCGGGATCGGCCGGGCCGCCGTCCCTGTCGCCCCCGGCGTCGGGGATCACCGCGCCGTCGGTGCCGCCCGCGCCCCGATCCACCCGCGCGTCCCCGAGAGGGAGCGCGTCGGGCACGGCCCCCTGATCGCGGGTGGTGGCCTGGTCGGGGCGGACCACGGGCGGCCCGGTCTGGTCGCACCCCACCGCGACCAGCGCCGCAAGGCACAGCCCGAAGAGCGCCACATGCTCGCGTTGCCGCATGATCTCTCCCGCACGCACGGGCTCCATATACGCGCCCGCCTCACCCCGGCGCCACCGCTCCCGGTCCAGACCTACGGCCCCGCCGGGGCCCAGCAGGCCCCGCGACCCCGCCCGTCCTGCCGGCACACGAGGCCCGTGGGGCAGTCCATGTCACCCTCGCACGGCGGCACGCACCGCCCGTCGGCCGTGAACGGATCCCGGTCGGGGCCGACGCAGCGATCCCCGGCCCGGCAGTCGTCATCCCGGTCACAGGGGCGCCCGCACCGGCCACCCACCGCGGCGCAGGCGCCCCCGGCGCATTCGTCGCCGCGCTCGCAGGGCGCGCCGGCGGAGGCGTCGCCGGCGGGCAGGCAGACCCCCAGCGGATCCGTCGGCCCCAGCCGGACGCAGGCGGCGCCCGCCGGGCAGTCCCCGTCCCCGGCGCAGGGCGCGCGGCAGCGGTCCCCCGCCGCGTCGGCGACGCAGCGCCCAGGCGGTGCGCAGCCCGCCCCGCAGGCCGCGCCCAGCGCCTGGCCCTCCGGCAGGGCGCAGCGGCCCTCGGTGGCTGCGCCCACCGGCGCACAGGCTTCGCCCTCGGCGCACCCGTCGCCGCCCACGGGATCGCAGGGGGTCAGGCACAGCGGGCCCAGCCGGGTGGGCCGGCACAGGGTGCCCGGGGGGCAGGCCCCGGCGATGTCGCAGGGGGGCGCGCAGCGCCGCCCCACGCACGGCGCGCCCGCACACGCCGCGGCCTGCGTACAGACGGCGCCCGCCGCGCCCGGCCCGCCCGGCAGGCACCACGGACCCTCGGCGAACACGGCGCAGGTGGCCTCGCCCAGGCAGGCGCCCTCGGGGCAGCCCGCCTGACAGCGGCCCTCCAGGCACAGGCCGCTGCGGCAGTCCATGGAGCGCGCGCAGGCACCGCCGGGGGCCACGGTGCCCGCGGGCATGCACACCGGTGTGGGGGTGTCGAACCGCGCGCAGGCCGCGCCGGGCGGCAGCCGTCGTCGCGCTCGCAGCGGGGGTGGCAGGCCGCCCCCCCCGGCCCCGTGGCGCAGGCGGTGCCCGGCGGGCAGCCGCCCGCGCACCCCGGCAGGCACAGGCCCGCCACGCAGCCCAGCCCGTCGGCGCAGTCGGCGGCGGCGGTGCAGGCCGCGCCGAGCACCGCCGGGACCGGGGTGCACCAGGCGCCGGCGTCGAAGGCCGCGCAGACGCGGTCTCCGGGGCAGCGGCCGGTGGGGCACTCGGGCAGGCACCGCCCCTCGCTGCAACGCCCCGAGGCACAGTCGGCGTGGCGGCCGCAGGCCCCGTCATCGGCCGTCGGGCCGCGCCAGAAGCACGCGGGCCCCTCGCTGAAGCCCGGCTCGCAGTAGGCGCTGGCCGGGCAGTCGGCCCCGTCGCGGCATGGGGCGAAGCAGTAGGCGCCGGCCAGGAAGCGCACGCAGCGGAGGCCGGCGGGGCAGGTGCCCGCGGCGCAGCCCACGCTGCAGCGGCCCGCGGCGCACAGGCCGCTGGCGCAGCCCAGGTCGTCGGCGCAGGCCTCGCCCAGGCCGCCCACGCCGGCCGGGCGGCAGGTGCTGCCCGTCAGATCGGTGCGGCAGGCGAACCCCCCCGGGCAGCTCCCGTCCACGCCACAGGGGGCGGCGCACAGCCCGTCGTCGGTGCAGACGGCGCTGGCGCAGTCGCTCGCCCCCCCGCACGGCGCCCCGGCCGCGCCGGGGCCCCGCGTGACACACTGGGTCAGGCCCGCCACGAGCGCGCAAGCCGCCCGCTCACCGCACTCGGCGCTGGCGGCGCAGCGCCGCTCGCACAGGCTCAGGGTCTGGTAGGGGCGACACACCCGGTCGTGGGGGCAGACGCCCTCGGGGCAGGCCACGGTGCAGCGCCCACCGCGACACACCCCGCTGGCGCAGTCGGCGCCGACGCCACAGAGGGCCTCGTCGCCCCCCGCGCCGGCGGTCACGCACACCGCCAGGGTGTGCAAGGGCAGGCAGGCGTCACCGGCAGCGCACCCATCGACGCACCGGGCCAGGCACACGCCGGCGCTGCACACCTGGCTGTCGCAGTCGGCGTCCTCGGCGCAGGCCTCGCCGGCCGCGGCGGGGCCCGGCGCCACGCAGGCCCCCAGGCCGGGCGCCAAGGGCGCACAGCGCTCGCCCGGCAAGCAGTCGGCCTCAGCGCCGCACTCCGGCGCGCAGATCCCCAGGCCCCCGCGCACGCCCGCGCATCGCAGGCCCGTCTCGGGGCAGTCTCCGTCGCCCGCGCAGGCCCGGGTGCAGCGGCCGGCCTGGCAGTCGGCCCCCAGGGCGCAGCGGCCGTCGGGGCAGGCCTCGCCCAGGGCGGGGCCGGCGGCGGCGTCCACGTCGGCGTCCCCGGCGTCCGCCAGCGCCGCGTCCAGAGGCGCCACCGGCGCCCCGTCGTCACAGCCCACGGCCCACAGCAGGGCCAGCCCGATCCACCAGCATCGCATGGGCGGAACATAGCAGGCCCCGCCCCTTGCAGGCCCTGCCGTCGCAAGCCTTGCCGTCCCCGCTTCCACAACCCACAATCCTCCCAATGTCGGACCCCATGCCCCGCATCGCTGGCCGGTACCGCCTGGAGGATCGCCTGTCCTCGCTGGGGGTGGGCGCCGTGTGGACCGCCACCGACGAGCGCTCGGGCCAGCCCGTGGCAGTGCGGTTCCTGGAGCGCGGCGCCGACGATCCCGATCGCGTGGCCCTGTTCCGGGCCAGCGCCTACGCGGCGGCGCGCCTGCGCCACCCCTTCATCGCCCGAGTGCTGGACGAGGGCGTGGACGAGGTGGGCGGCGCCTTCATCGTCACAGAGTGGGTCGGGGGCACCCCGCTGAGCGACTGGGTGGGCAGCCGGCCGCCGTGGGGGTTCGTGAAGGCCGTCCTCACGCGGGTGTGCGACGCGCTGGCATACGTGCACGCGAAGGGGCTGGTGCACCTGGATCTGCGCCCCGGCACCATCCGGGTCCTGCAAGGGCCCGACGGCCCCGACGTGCGCCTGCTGGGCGTGGGGGTCACCCGCCTGGACGCCGGCGACGGCGACCGGCAGCCGGGCGCCCGGCTGACCCTGCAGTACCAGGGCTCGCTGCGCTACGTGGCCCCCGAGGTGGCCGAGCGCCCGCCGTGGTCGGTGGGCCCGTGGAGCGATCTGTACAGCCTGGGCCTGGTGCTGTGGGAGCTGCTCTGCGGCGACATCCCCCACGGCGACCAGAAGGGCGTGGGGCTCATGCTCGCCCGGCAGGATCCGCTCTCCCCCGGGCTGCCCGCCGGCGCCGGCGACGACCACCACGGCCTGTTCGCCCGCCTGCTCGATCGCCTGCTGCAGCGCGAGCCCGAGGCCAGGCCCCGCAGCGCCGCCCAGGTGGGCCTGACCCTGGCCGCCGTCCCCGGGGCGCCGCAGTGGGTGGATCCGCTCCCCCGTGCCCGTCCCACCCGCCCCGCCTTCGCCCCTTATGCCTGGGCCACCGGCGGCTTCCCCCTGGCCGCTCTGGCGCCGGCCCAGCTCGTGGAGCGCGATCCGGCCATCGAGCAGGTCTGGTCGGCCATCGACGCCACCGCCCAGGGCCACGGGAGCCGGCTGGTGGTGGTGGAGGGCCCCGCCGCCACCGCCAAGAGCGCCCTGGTGAGCTTCGTCACCGATCACGCTCAGGTCCGCGGCATCACCCGCCTGCTCACGGTGCGCTTCGCACCAGGCGAGGCCCCCGGCTCGGGGCTCTCGGGCGCGCTGCGGCGCCTGTTCCGGGTCGGCCCGGCGGATCTGGCGGGCATCCGCGAGCGGGTCAACGGGCTGTCGCGTCCGCTCGGCCTGACCGACCGCGACCTGAAGCGGGTGCTCCCCCCCCTGCTCTCGCCCGACACCTCGCCCTTCTCGCGGCCACCCAACGCCCTGGAGCCCGCGTGGCACGGCGGCGGCTTCGGGGCCACCAGCATGCTGTCGGGCGCCTTCACCGCGGTGGTGCGCCACCTGGCCGAGCGCGAGCCGCTGGTGCTGTGGCTGGACGACGTGCACTGGGCCCCCGACGAGGAGGGGGTGGACGTGGTCGAGGCCGCCCTGGCGGACGCCGAACACCCGGTGTGTGTGGTGGTCACCGCCCGCCGCGGGCACCCCAGCACCGCCGAGTGGGCCCGCCGCTTCCCCCCAGGCGCGCTGGTCACCTGGGTGCCCGTGGAGCCCATGAGCGCCGCGGGCGTGGCGGCCTACATCCAGCACCGCATCGCCCCCGAGCCCGAGACCGCCCGCCGGGTGGCCGCCTTCGCGGCGGGGTCCCCCGGGGCCCTGCCCGAGCTGGTGGACTGGCTGCTGGACGGGCGGCTGGTGCGCACCTTCCAGGGCGCCACGCTGGCCCCGGGCGTGCTGCTGCCCGAGCACCCCGATGAGCTGCGCCGGGCCATCTTCCGCCAGCTCCCCGCCGAGGGGGCCGAGGTGCTGGTGCCCGACGTGGTGGCGGGCCTGGCGCGGGCACAGGTGCCCCTCACCGCCGAGGTCATCGCCGCCCTGGAGGAGGTGGATCCACACCGCCCGTACCGCGCCGCGCTGTTCGAGGCCGAGCGGGGCCGCTGGCTGGTGCGCGATGCCCTGGGCGGCTGGGCGTTCACCCGGCCCGAGCTGGCCGACTGGCTGGCCCGTCACCAGCGCGCCCGTGCCGAGAGCTGGCACAAGCGCTGGGCCCGCGCCCTGCGCCGGCTGGAGGGGCAGGCCCGCGGCCGCTACGGCCTGGAGCGGGCCTGGCACGCCGAGCAGCTCGGCGAGACGCCGGCGGCCCTGAGCGCCCTGCTGGACGCCGCCGCCTGGGCCCTGGGGCCAGCACAGCCGTCCGTCCGCCGGGGGGTGCTGGCCGCCCACCGCGCCCAGGATCTGGCCGACAGCCTGAACCGACCCCTGGACGCCTCGCGGGCGGCCCGACTGAAGGCCGAGCTGTACCGCCGCCGCGGCCAGATCGACGAGGCCACCACCGCCCTGCTCGAGGCCGAGGACCGACTCGAGGCGGGCGCCCACCCGGTGGCCCGCGGCTGGTGCCGGCAGGTGGCCGGCTGGCTGTACCTGGACCGCCAACGCTTCGAGGACGCCCGCCAGGCCTTCAGCGACGCCGGCCCCCTGTGCGCGCAGGGCGGCGACGACGGCGGCGTCCAGTGGGCCCTGCTGGGCGAAGGCCACGTGGAGCTGGCCCTGGGCAACGCCACCCTGGCCCGGCGGCTGGGCAAGGCCACCGAGCTGGCCTTCGATCAGCTCGACGCCGCCCGCGGGGGCCTCGCCGCCCGCTTCCTGCGCGCTGCTGCGGCGGCCGCCGGGGGCGACGCCGTCACCGCCGACAAGCGCTACGAGGGCCTCCAGACCCTGGCCGACGACCGCGGCTGGTGGGTCGAGGCGGTGCTGCTGCGCCTGCGCCGGGCCGAGCTGGCGCTGACACTGTCGCGCCCCCATGACGCCGAGCGGCACCTGGCCGAGGCCGGCCGGCTGGCGAGCATCCTGGGCCTGCACCCGGTGACCGCCTGGGTGAGGGCGGTGCGCCCCCCGGTGCTGGCAGCCGCCGGCGAGGGCCTGAAGGCCCGCGAAGCCTTGGCGGCCGCCGTGCTGCCCGCTCCGGCCCTGGCGCACGCGGCCCGCGAGGCGGCCCGCAAGGCCCTGAGCCTGCCGGGGGCCCGGCTGGACCCCGACCTGTTCACGCTGCTCACCCACTGGGCCGACCAGCTCGACGCCCACGCCGGGCGGTGAGCCCCGCGCGCGCTCAATCCTGGCGCCCCGAGGCCGGGGCCTGGCTGATCGTCCTGGCGCTGCTGGCGCTGGCCTGGCCCACGCCCTTCCACGGCGATCAGGCCCTGTTCGTCGAGATGGCGCGCCGCTGGCACCACGCCGGCGCTCTGCCCTACCGCGACCTGTGGGACCTGAAGCCCCCGGCGGTCCACCTGTTCTACCGCCTGGGCGGCGCCCTGTTCGGGTTCCACGCCCAGGGCATCCACACCCTGGAGACCCTGTACTTCCTGGGCTATGGGGTGGCGCTGCACCGCGCTCTGCGGCGCTGGCTCACCCAGCCGGCGGCGCGGGCCGTGGGGCTGGTGGCGGCGGTGGGCCTGCCGGTGGCGGTGGCCGGGCCCTGGGGGCAGACCCAGGTGGAGCTGCTGGCCCAGCCCCCGCTGTTCGCGGCCCTGTGGCTCGGGCTGCGCGGCGGCCGCCGCGGGCGCCTGCTGGCCGGCCTCGCCGGGGGCGTGGCCGTCGCCTTCAAGACCCCGTTCCTGGGCCTGGTGGGGCTGTTCTGGCTGTGGGCCGCCTGGCACCGCCCCCACCGAGGGCTGCGTTTCTGGGCGCCCCTGCTGGTGGGCTTCGCGGCGCCGCTGCTGGCCCTGGCGGCGTGGGCGTGGGCCCACGGGTTCCTGGGCGCGTTGGCGTGGACCCTGTTCGTGTTCCCGGCCGAGGCGGCCCTGGCCTGGCCCGGCGATCCCGAGCAGCTCGTGGCCGGCGCCCTGTGGGCCGCCACCCGCCTGGTGGGCCTGGCGCTCCTGGCCGTCGCCGGCCTGTGGCTCGCCCGACGCGATCCGATGGCCCGGGGCCTGGGCCTGTGGGCCTGGGGCGCGGGCGCGCTCATCGGGCTGCAGACGCTCTCGTGGTGGCCCTACCACTACCTCTTGCTGGTGGGCCCCCTGGCGCTGCTGGCCGCGGCGGCGGTGGATCGGCTGGCGGCGGTGCGGCCGGGCTGGGCGCCGCTCGCCGCCGCCGCCCTCATCGCGCTGCCGGCCGCCCGCGAGCTCGCCCCCGCCGGGCGGGCCTGGCTCGCCCACCCGCCGTGGCGGGACCTGACGGCGCACCAGGCCGCCCGCTACGACGGCCTGTCCACCATCCCTGCGGAGCTCCGGGTCGGCCTGCCCGACGGCTGCCCCCCCGGTGGCCTGTACGTGCTGGGCAACCCCCTGTACCACCACCTGAGCGGCTGCCCGCAGGCGCTGCGGCTGAACGGCTGGTCCTTCGACATCCTGCTGCCCGACCAGTGGGGCGCGCTGCGGGCCGAGCTGCGGCGGCGGGCGCCCCAGGCGGTGTTTGTCGAGGCGGGGCAGTGGGATCTGATCCGCGAGCGGGATCCGGCCACCGAGGCGCTGCTGCGCCGGGGCTGGGCCGTGCGCCGCGAGAGCCCGGTGGGCACCTGGTTCAGTCGGCCAGCGGCACCCAGTTCGGGTTCTGCACCACCGGGGCGTTGAGCAGCGACTGATAGGGCAGGTTGGCGTGGGGGCGGTCGGCCGCGCAGGCCACCTCGACGGTGGGGAACAGGGCCAGCCGACGCTCGAACTCGGCCCGCGAGCCCGCCACGAAGCTGTACGGAATGTCGTAGAAGTGCATCTGGTACAGGTACTTGCGGCAGTCGTTGCTCACCGGCTGCCGCTCGCCGCCGTGGTCGATGATCTCGATGGGCGGGCAGGCCTCGGCGGCCCCGGCCCGGGTGAAGGCGTACATGCGCCGGTCGTAGCTGGGCCAGCCGTTCAGGCTGGGGCAGGTGCACCCGTTGATCTGCGCGCAGCTCGGATCGTTGCTGGCCCGGGCCAGCACCCGCTTCACGTAGAACTCGCCGGGCAGGCCCTCGAAGAAGAAGAAGCAGCCGCCATCCTGGAAGTAGCCGGCGCCGTCGGGGAACCGGGCGTAGGCGGCCACCCCGGCGGGCGGCTCGCCGGTGCAGTCCCAGTCCGGCACGCGGATGGCGGGCACCGACTCGGGGCAGGCCACGTCGTCGCCGTCGCAGTCGTCGTCCACCCAGTCCCCGCAGATCTCGCTGCTCTGGGGGTGGGCCCAGGCGTCGCCCGCCCGACAGTCGCCGCTGGCCCGCGCGAAGCCCTCGACGGCCTCGTCGGGCAGCAGGCACTGCTGCTGCGTGCCGGCGTCCACCCCGAAGCCGTCGCCGTCGCTGTCGGGGTACAGGGTGACGTCCTCGCACATCAGGGCCACGGGCACGCAGGTGAGCGTCGCCGCGTCGCACTGCTCGCCCTCGCCGCAGCCGCCTGGGCGGCAGCCCTCGCGGCAGGCGCGGGCCTCGCAGATCTGGCCCGCCTCGCAGTCGCCATCCTGGGCGCAGCCGCAGTCGGGCTCGACCACCGGCGGGCAGCCCGCCGGCAGGCCCTCGGGCGCACAGGGATCCAGCGCGGCGCAGGCCTGGCACACCTGGCCCACGCACACCGAGCCCTCGGCGCAGCGATCGTCGCTGTCGCAGCCCGGCTGACACAGGGCCCCGTTGCAGGTGGTGCCCAGGGGGCAGGTGCTGCTGTCTCGGCAGCCCTCCACGCACTCCCCTTCGGTGCACAGGTAACCCGCCACGCAGTCGCTGTCGGCCAGGCACGCCACGCAGACGCCCTCGACGCAGCGCCGGGGGCCCTCGCAGTCGTTGTCGGTCTGGCAACCCGCTCCGGCGTCCAGCCCCGGCAGGGGATCGCCCCCGTCGCGCCGGCCGGCGTCCGCCGCCGCCATATCGGGCGTCACGCCCGCGTCGGCGCCGCCGTCGGGGGCCATGGCCCCGTCGGCCCGTGGCGCCGCGTCACCGGCCCCGCCGGCGTCCCCCGATCCCGCGTCCTCGGCCTCACAAGCCACCAGGGCCCCGACGCACACCAAGGCCAGGCCCCACCGTCGTGTCTCGAACACGGGCGTCCCCTCCCGTCCAGCGCTGAAGTGGAGGCGCGCCCGCCCGGGGCGCGCCGAAGTGGTCGGTCCGATCAGTCCCGCCGCCGGCGCAGGGCCAGCAGGGGCAGGGCCAGCAGCCACACCATGGGGCTGGGGGCGCCGTCGCCGCCCGCGTCGCAGGCGCAGCCCTCGGGGGGCACATCCTCGGTCACGCCGCCGCCGCCGGGGGCGCCGAAGTCGCCCATGGGCACCACGCCCGCGTCCACGCCGCCGCCGTTGCCGCCCGCGCCGCCCATGTCGGGATCGGGGCCTCCGGGGCCCATGTCGGGGTTGCCGATGGGGGGCTGCGGCTCGGCCGGGGGCTCGCCCCCCAGGCACTGGGCGCGGCCCTGCAGGATCTCGCAGTACTGGCCCGGCGGGCAGGTGATGCTGCCGCAGCCGTCGAACACGCACATGCCCTCCTGGCAGCGCTCGCCCTCGCGGCACTGCACGCCCTGGCACGGATCGGGCTCGCACATGCCGGCGGCCACGCAGCGCTGGCCGTCGGGGCAGTTCACGCCGCCGCAGTCGTCGGCCACGCAGGCGCCGTCAATGCAGCGCTGGTACAACGGGCAGGCGATGCGCGCGCAGCTCGGGATGCACTGGCCGTCGCGGCAGAACGCCCCGGCGTCGCACTGGGCGTTCGCGCACGGATCGGGCACGCACTCCACCCCGTTGCACACGCTCCCGTCGGGGCAGCCGGTGGCCAGGCAGTCATCGGGCACGCACTGGCCCTCGAAGCAGCGCTCGCCGTCGGCGCAGGTCATCTCGGCGCAGGGGTCCTCGCACATCCCCGTGATCTCATTGCAGATCTGGCCGAAGGCGCAGTCGTTGCCGTCGCAGGGGTTCAGGCACAGGTTGACCTCGCGATCGCAGACCTGCCCGCCCTGGATGCACTCATTGCCCTCGCAGGGATCCCGGCACTCGCCCTCGTAGCAGACCTGGATGCCCGGGCAGGTGGCGTCGTCATCCACCAGGCCGTCGCAGTCGTCGTCCAGGCCGTTGCACTCCTCGGCCGGATCGGGGCCGCAGCGCCCGCAGGCGTTCACCAGGCCCTCGTCGATGATGCCGTCGCAGTTGTTGTCCAGGCCGTCGCACACCTCGGTCATGGGATCGCTGTCGGGCACGCAGATGATGGCGCCGTTCAGGCACTGGGGCTGCCCGGCCGCGCAGATGCCCGGCTCGCCGGTGGCGCAGGGGCCCGGGGGCACCGGGCTGGCGCCGTCGGGGCCCTCGTCGATCATGCCGTCGCAGTCGTTGTCCCGGCCGTCGCACAGATCGGGGCCGTCGGGCACGCAGACGATGTCGTCGCAGGCGTCGCCGATGCCGTCGCCGTCCTCGTCGATCTGGTCGGGGTTGGGCACGTTGGGGCAGTTGTCGCAGGCGTCGCCCAGGCGGTCACCGTCCAGATCCTCCTGGTCCGGGTTGGGCACGTTGGGGCAGTTGTCCTCGGTGCTGCACAGCCCGTCCATGTCGTCGTCGACGATGCACACCCCGCCCAGGGAGCGCTGCAGCACCAGGATCGAGAAGGCCGTGGCCGAGGTGCGGTTCCAGCAGCCCCCCACGTCGCACCACGAGCCGTTGCCCTG
Organism: Myxococcales bacterium; assembly: GCA_020633555.1. Classification (GTDB taxonomy): domain Bacteria; phylum Myxococcota_A; class Bradymonadia; order UBA7976; family UBA1532; genus JACKDL01. Next base: position 72,860 of record JACKDL010000022.1, read on the forward strand.
CTGGGCGTCGGTGAGGAAGTAGGCGAAGTCGTAGTACCAGCGCGGCGACTCGTCGGCGTAGCCGTCGGCCGCGGGGTCCCGCTGGCCGCCGATGGCGTCCGAGAAGATGAAGTTGCCGCTGCCGTCGTCGGAGGTGACCTCCAGGGCCTTCGCCGCGGCCCACAGGTAGTAGTACTGCGAGCTCCAGTTGTTGATGGTGCGGATGCTGTTGTAGCTGTAGTTGTTCTGCAGCCAGGCCATGCTCTGCTGCAGCCGCTGATCGCCCGTGGGCAGGCCCGCGAGCTTGTAGCACCAGGCCCCCGACGCGGTCATCGAGCTGGTCGAGGCGTAGTTGCCACCCCCCCGGTACTTGTGGCCGCCGTCCCCGTTCTGGGCGTTGCGCACGAAGCCCGCCGAGCGGCCCAGGGTGTCGTCGGCGTCCGGCCGCAGGGCCGAGGCCGCGGACAGGCCCGCCATGGCGAACTGGGTGGTGGACAGGTCGCCGTCGTTGCCCGGGTTGGTGTAATTCCAGCCGCCCTGGTTGGCGCCGCTGTTGCCCTGGGTGTTGCGCAGCGACGTCGCGCCGTTGGCCACGGCCTGGCTCACGGTGACCGCCGCGCCCACGTTGTCGGGGCCGCCGGTCACCAGGTACAGGCTGATGGCCATCAGGCAGGCGCCCGTGGGGTAGCTCTGCGGGGTGCGCACCTGGCTCAGGCCGTTGATGGAGCTGATGCAGTAGCGCACGCCGTTGCGCACGCGCTCCTGATCGGCCGCGTCCATGCCGTTGTAGCCCAGGGCCGGCGCGTTCCAGTCGGCGCTGGCGCGCTTCTCGAGGAAGGTCAGGATGGCCAGGCCGGTGGGGTCCCCCCAGCCGCCGTTGCCCGACTGCTGCGCCCGCAGGTAGTCGAGCCCGCGGTTGATGCTGGTGTTGACCCGCTCCGCGAAGGGCGTGATCTGAGCCTGCGCGGGGGCGCCGAGCGCCATGGCCAGGCCGGCCGTCAGCGCGGTCGTGATGAGTTGGCGATTCACCCCAGGTCCTCCTCGGCTCGCGCCGTGCGTGGCGCCGGCGGTGGGCCGCGACGGACACCGCCGCCGACCCCCCTGGCCTCCCCCAGTGCCCCATGGAGCACGCAACAACAATGCCAAAGCGACGGGGCGCTGGGCAAACCTACCTGGGGTCGTGGTGCCCCAGATCCGGTGGGGTCAAGGGGCCCCAGGCCGGCGGCGGTTGTCCTGCACCACCTTCCAGATGCGGTCGGGCTCGATGATCACCCGCAGCCGCTGCTCGGGCTCGGCGGCCAGCGGGCTGTCGAACACCAGCCGCACGTCGTGGGGGCCCTCGGGCAGGCGGCGGTCCAGCAGCGGCGTCCAGCCCACGGGCTTGCCGTCCACGAACACCTGGGCCGGCGGCCGCGCCGTCAACCGCAGATAACCGTACCCCCGGGGCGGCCCGTTGATGGGGCGTCGCACGGGGCCGTGCATGTCGCCCGCCCCCGCCAGCGCCGCCGACGGGATCACCGCCTGGGGGCGGGCCGGCCGCGCCACGGGCCGGCGGGCGGGCCGCGGCCTGCCCGGCGAGGTCGCCACCGCCGCGTCGGGGACAGCCGCGTCGGGCACCGCTGCGTCGGGCACCGCCGCGTCGGGGACAGCCGAGTCGGGGACAGCCGCGTCGGGCAACGCCGCGTCGGGCACCGCCGCGTCGGGCACCGCTGCGTCAGGGATCGTGGCGTCCCGCACCGCGACGGCCACGGGAGCAGCCGGCGCCTCGCGCCCCGCTCGGTGCCCGGCCACCCACAGCGAGGCCGCCGCCACGCCGGCGAAGGCCAGCAAGGCCAGGCCGACGGCGCGCCGGGGCCTTGGCCCGTGCAGGGGCGGGGTCAGGGCCTGCGGGCCCGCCTCGGGCGCGGGGGTCGCCCCGTGGGCCTCACCCTCAGCGGCCAGCCCCGGACCCAGCAGCATCAGCACGTCCAGGCAGTCGTCGCAGCCCGCCAGGTGGCGGGCCTCGGCGTCGGTGGGATCGGCGCCCTCGGCGATGCACGCCAGGCGCTCGTCCTCCACGTGCTCGCCCACTGCGGGCAGCCGCAGATCGGAGGCGGCCAGACGCCGCGCCAGCTCATCGAGGGGGCTCACGGCGCCTCCTCTTCGAGCTGCTCGCGCAGCCGCTCCAGCAGCCGCATCTTGCGCATGCGCACCGCCGACTTGCCCTTGCCCAGGGCCTCGGCCACCTCGCTGGCGTTGAGGCCCTCGACGAAGAACAGCCGCACCAGGAGCTGATCGCTGGGGGGCAGCTCGGCCACCACCGCCCGCACGCGGGCGTCGGTCTGGGCCTGCTGGGCGCGCTGCTCGGGGTCGTGGCGGCGGGCGGGCAACCGGCCCAGGTGGGCCTCGTCGCCCCGGCGGTCGTGGCGCTCGCGGGCCAGCCGGCGCTGGAAGTAGCGCAGGGCCACGGTGTAGAGCCAGCCGGTGAACGACGAGCGCCCCGCGAAGGTGCGCAGGCGCCGGCCGCCGTCCTCGAAGAGGAAGCCCACGAAGTCCTGCACCAGATCCTCGGGCTCAACGGGCGCCTCCGGCCTCCACTTCCCGAGCGCGCGGCTCAGGGCGCGGCGGACCACCGGACGGTGGGTGCGCTCGAACAGGCGCACGGCGGCGGGCTCGCCGTCGGCGAGCGCGCGCGCATGGTCCAACTCGTCGTCGGGTGGTTCGACGCGGGTCACTCGACGCCCTGTGAGGCCGGGCCCGGGCGGAGTGTCACGCGCAGGGAGCGATTGGGTGGGGGCGGGGGCGAATTACTTCTGAGCGGGGGCGGCCTCGGGGGCGGCCTTCGCGCCGGCGGCGGCGCCCGCCATCATCATCATGCCGATCATGGCCTTGGCCTTGCCCAGCTCGGCCTCGCTCAGGGCCACGTTGATGGCCACGTCGGTGCCGTTCGCCTTGATGCTGGCCTTGTTGATGGCGTCGGCGAAGCCCATCTGGGCCAGGCCGGGGTTCTTCGCGGCCTCGGCGAGCTGGGCCTGGCCCATCTGCGCCAGGGTGCCGGCGGTCTTGGCGGTGGCGGTGCCCACGGCCATGGCCAGGCCCAGGCCGCCGCCCGCCAGGCTCAGGCTGCCGCGCAGGCTCTGCAGGTCGTTGGCCATGGGGTTGTTGCCCATCTGCTTCTTCATCTCGGCGGGCAGGTTCACGGCGAACCACACGGCGTCGCCCTGGTTGACCTTGCCGGCCAGACCGGCCAGCTTCGCCTGGCCGCCGGTGCCCTTCACGGCCTTCGCCATGTACTTCTTGTTGGCCATGACCACCCGCGTGTTGGTGATCGCCACGCCCATGTCCTCCTGGGCGTTGTAGAGGAACTTGGCGCCGCCGTCGGTGATCTCGGTCAGCTTCTCCTTCTTGGCCAGCTCGATGATCTTGTCGGCCTTGAAGGTGCCCTCGGCGATGATCACGGGGGCGGGATCGCCCTTCTTGCCGGGGCTGAGGAAGATGGTGACGCTGCTCAGGTCCTTGAAGGGGTCGAAGCCGGCCTTCGCCTGCAGCTCCTCCATGCCCTTCTTGTAGTCGGGCGTGTTCTGGAAGGGCGTCACCAGGTCCTTGAACAGGGCGCTGCCCGTGATGGCCTTCACGTCGACGCGCACGACGGCGAAGGCGTCGGCGGGGGCGGACTTGAGGTCATCGGCCAGGGCGGGGGCGGCGAAGCTCATGGCGGCCGCGACGGCCAGCACCGAGGTCAGCTTGAACATGGGATGAGGCTCCAGGCGTTCTTCAGGGTTGGGGCGCGCGCCGACGGCGGCCGTGGTGCGCCATTCACCCCCAGAGGGCACCCGGCGCGCGAGCGCGGGAATTCTCCGGGGGGCGGCGACCCGCCGTCAACCGAGTTGTCCCCGCGACCGATACCCACCGGGCGCACGGCGCCAGGAGGTCAGGCATGAAGGTTGGGCACGAGGACCGGGTTCGGGCCATCGGCGAGCAGTTGTTCGAGCGGATGGCCGGCCACGCCCCCGGCGTGTTCGACAAGGCGTGGTGGAGCGGGCAGGTGCTCGAGTGGGCCATGCGCGATCCCGCCTTCAAGACCGAGATGTTCCGCTTCGTGGACGTGTTCCCCGTGCTCGACGGCCCCGAGGCCATCGGCGAGCACGTGCGCGAGTACCTGCTGAAGCCCGGCCTGAACGTGCCCGGCCCCATCAAGCTGGCGCTGAAGGGGGCCAACCTGTCGAAGCTGGCCATGAAGGTGGCCGCCGGGCAGATCGCGAAGAACCTGGAGGCCATGGGCCGCGGCTTCATCGCCGGCCGGGACCCGGCGGACGCGGTGGCCACCGTTCAGGCCATGCGGGCCCAGGGGCTGGCCTTCACCGTGGACCTGCTGGGCGAGGCCACCGTCAGCGAGGTCGAGGCGCGGGCCTACGCCGAGCGCTACCTGGCGCTCATCGACACCCTGGCCGACGCCGCCCGGGCCTGGGGCCCCGACGAGCGCCTGGACCGGGACGACCACGGGGCCATCCCCGCGGTGAACGTGTCGGTGAAGGTCAGCGCCATGCACAGCCAGCTCGACGCCCTGGATCTGGAGGCCAGCGTCGAGGCCGCCGCCCTGCGGCTGATCCCGGTGTTCGAGCGGGCCCGGGATCGCGGCGTGTTCATCAACCTGGACCTGGAGAGCTACGGGCTGAAGGACGTGACCCTGGCCCTGTTCAAGCGGGTGATGGGCGATCCGCGGCTGGCGGACTACGCGCACGCGGGGGTGGTGATCCAGGCCTACCTGCGCGACGCCGAGCAGGATCTGGAGGACCTGATCCGCTGGGCCCGCAAGACCGCCCGGCGGCGGATCACCGTGCGGCTGGTGAAGGGCGCCTACTGGGACTACGAGACGGTGCACGCGGCCCAGGAGGGCTGGGCCAGCCCGGTGTGGCTCGACAAGAGCGACTCCGACGCCTGCTACGAGCGCTGCGCCGCCACTTTGCTGAACAATCACAAGCACATCCGCGCCGCATTCGCCAGCCACAACGTGCGCAGCCTGGCCTTCGCCATGGCCACCGCCGAGGCCTGCGGCGTGCCCAAGGCGGGCTTCGAGATCCAGTGCCTGTACGGCATGGCCGAGCCCATCAAGGCCGCCTGCGTGGCCGAGGGCTACCGGGTGCGCGTGTACACGCCGGTGGGCGAGCTCATCCCCGGCATGGCGTACCTGGTGCGGCGGCTGCTGGAGAACACCAGCAATGAGGGTTGGCTGCGGCAGGGGTTTGCCGAGAAGCGCAGCACCGCCGAGCTGCTGGCGGCGCCGAAGCGGGTGGAGCGCGACCCCTGGTTGCGGCCCCGGCCCAAGGCGAAGACCTCCGTGGATGACCCCGGGCCGTTCATCAACGAGCCCATGCGCGACTTCAACCACCCCGAGCCCCGGGCGGCCTTCGCCGAGGCGGTGGCCCGGGCGCCCAAGCGACTGGGCAAGACCTGGGGGCCCCTGATCGACGGGAAGGTGCGCAAGACCGGGCGCACCCTGGACAGCGTGGATCCCGCCGACGGGGCGACGGTGGTGGGCACGGTGCATCTGGCGGGCAAGGGCGACGCCGACGACGCCCTGGCGGCCGCGCAGGCGGCGTGGCCCGACTGGCGGGACCGGCCGTGGCGCGACCGGGCGGCGGTGCTGTTCGACGCGGCGGCGCGCATGCGGGCCCGGCGGGACGAGCTGGCGGCGCTGATGGTGCGCGAGGTGGGCAAGCCCTGGCGCGAGGCGGACGCCGACGTGTGCGAGGCCATCGACTTCTGTGAGTACTACGGGCGGCTGGCCCTGCAGCTCGGCGCGGGGCGACCCATGCAGCCCAACCTGCCCGGCGAGGCCAACCGGCTGATCTACGAGGGGCGCGGCGTGGCCCTGGTGGTGGCGCCGTGGAACTTCCCGCTGGCGATCCTGGCGGGGATGACCGCCGCCGCGCTGGTCACCGGCAACGCGGTGATCATGAAGCCCGCCGAGCAGAGCATGGTGATCGGGCTGGAGCTCGCGCGGATCCTGCTGGACGCAGGGGCGCCGAAGGGCGCGCTGCAGTGCCTGCCCGGCCTGGGCGAGGAGGTGGGCGCCCACCTGGTGGCCCACCCGAAGGTCCACACGGTGGCCTTCACCGGCAGCATGGCCGTGGGGCTCGAGATCTGGCGGCAGGCGGGCGTGACCCACCCCGGCCAGGCGCGGCTGAAGCGGGTGGTCTGCGAGATGGGCGGCAAGAACGCCATCATCGTGGACGACGACGCCGATCTGGACGAGGCCGTGCAGGGCGTGATCAAGAGCGCGTTCGGCTTCGCCGGGCAGAAGTGCAGCGCGTGCAGCCGGGTGATCGTGCTGGACAACCAGCACGACGCCTTCGTGGAGCGGCTGGTGGAGGCCACGCGCAGCCTGAAGGTGGGCGCGGCCACCGATCCAGGCGTGGCCCTGGGGCCGGTGATCGAGCGCGAGGCGTGGCACCGGCTGAAGGGCGTGATCGAGGCCGGCAAGCGCACCGCGCGGCTGCTGGTGGGCGGCGAGCTGGTGGGGCCCGGGCACTTCGTGCAGCCCACGGTGTTCGACGAGGTGGCGCCGGATGATCCGCTGGCCACCCAGGAGCACTTCGGGCCCGTGCTGGCGGTGCTGCGCGCGCCCAGCTTCGACGCGGCCCTGAAGCTGGCGGTGGAGGGCACGCCCTACGCGCTGACCGGCGGGCTCTACAGCCGCACGCCCAGCCACATCGAGCGGGCGAAGCGCGAGTACCGGGTGGGCAACCTGTACATCAACCGCTCCATCACCGGCGCCATCGTGGGGCGGCAGCCCTTCGGCGGGTTCGGCATGAGCGGGGGCGGCACCAAGGCCGGCGGGCCCGACTACCTGCTGCAGTTCGTGGATCCGCGCACCATCACCGAGAACACGCTGCGGCGGGGCTTCGCGCCCGAGGCCGAGGGCTGAGGGTCACGCCGAGGCTTTCTGCGAGGTTTCTGCGGGGGGCGTTGCGGGTTCGGGCCCGAGACTGCGCCTGGGCCCGTGCACCCTCTGATGGAGCCTTACCATGCGCCTGTCCCACCTGTTCGGTTTCACCGTCGCTGGCCTGATGGCCCTGCCCGCTGCCCACGCTGGCAAGAAGAACAACGTACAGGGCTCGCTGAAGAACGGCGAGCTGAAGCTGGAGTGCCGCAACCAGGGCTACAAGTGCTCGGCCATCGTGACGCTGCGCGGCGACACGGTGGTGGTGCGCCACAAGGACTCGCGCGACGACCGCTACACCTTCAAGAAGCGCGACGTGACGCGGATCTACTTCCGCGGCAGCAACAAGGACGACCACTTCGAGAACAACACCGCCATCCCCTGCCGCATGGATGGGCGGGAGGGCGCTGACTACCTGAAGGGCGGCGCGGGCGACGACCGCATCAACGGCCAGGCCGGCAACGACGACATCTACGGCCGCGGCGGCGACGATGTGCTGGAGGGCGGCCGCGGCGACGACGAGATCCGCGGCGGCGCCGGCAACGACACGCTGCGGGGCCAGTCGGGCCACGACAAGCTCTACGGCGAGGCGGGCGACGACGAGCTGCGCGGCGGCGACGGCGACGACACCCTGGAGGGCGGCCACGGCAACGACCGCATGTGGGGCGATCGCGGCGACGACACGCTGAAGGGCGACGCCGGCAACGACCGGCTGGCCGGCAACAACGGCCAGGACAAGCTGCACGGCGGCGGCGGTGACGACCACCTGGACGGCGGCGACCGGCGGGATCGCCTGTTCGGCGACGCGGGCAATGACACCCTGCTGGGCGGCGCCGCGACCGATGTGCTGGACGGCGGCGGCGACCACGACACGTGCAACGGCCAGGGCATCACGCCGTACCGAGACAAGGACGATGGGAGCACCAAGACGACCCTTCACCGCGGCCCCAACAGGTGCCACAACTGCGAAGAGAGCAGCAACTGCGGCGGCTGAGGGGCGCCGTCAGCGGGGGGTGATGGGCTCAGGCTGCGCGTCGGGCAGCAGCGGGTGGGCCTTGGCGAGCTGCGCCTGGACCACCTTCGGATCGCCGGTGGGCCGCTCGCAGCGCCCGGCCTCGCACACGTAGACCGTGGCCTGGCCCCCCTGCGCCCCCTTCCCCTTCGCCCACGCCGCCGGCGGCTCCACGCCCGGCGCCAGGGTGATCACCCCCCGGTTCGGCAGGAACGCAGCGCCGATGGCGGCCGCCAGGGCCTCGCCGGGGTCCTGGGCCGTCTGCACCAGCACCACCTCGCGCGGCGTGTCGTGGGCGAAGTCCAGGGCCGCCAGCATGCCGGGCAGGGCGTGGCCGGCCGCGTTCAGGGGCTCGGCGAAGGCGGCCAACAGCTTCTCGGCGCGCTCGCCGTACTGGCGGTCGCCCGTCAGCACCTCCAGGCGCAGCAGGTTCAGGGCGGCTGAGCTGTTCCCCGCGGGGCGCGCGCCGTCGTACTCGGGCTTCTCGCGGGTGAGCAGCGCCTCGCCGTCCTCGGCGGTGGCGTAGTAGCCGCCCGCCGGATCGGTGTACCAGCGGTCCTGCACCGCCTGCAGGGCCACGGCATCGTCCAGCCAGCGGGCCTGCCCCGTGGCCTCGTACAGGCTGAGCAGGCCCCCGATGAGCCAGGCGTGGTCGTCCAGGGTGGCGGCGCCGGTGACCGTGCCCTTGCGCCAGGCGCGGTGCAGGCGGCCCTCGCCGTCGCGCAGGGTGCTGAGCGCAAAATCGGCGGCGCGGGCGGCCACGGCCACGTAGCGGGGCTCGCGCAGGGCCTGGCCGGCGAAGGCGAAGGCGTCGATCATCAGGCCGTTCCAGCCGGTGATCACCTTGTCGTCCAGCAGGGGCTGCGGGCGCTTCGCGCGGGCGGCCAGCAGCCGGGCGTCGGCCTCGGCCAGGGCCGCCTTCAGCGCGGTGACGTCCAGGCCGTGCCGCTCGGCCACCGTGGGCAGCGACCGCCACACCGTCAGGATGCTGCGCCCCTCGAAGTTGCCCTGCGGCGTCACGCCGTACCAGTCGCCCACCAGCGCCGCGCGCTCCGCGCCCAGCACCTCGGCCAGCTCGCGGGGGGTCCAGGTGAAGCTCAGGCCCTCCTCGGCGTGGCCGTCGAGGCCGGGGCTGTCGGCGTCGGTGGCCGAGTGGAAGCCGCCCGCCGGATCCACCAGCTCGCGGGCCACATAGTCCAGGGTGCGCCGGGCCACGGCCGCCAGATCGGCGTGGCCGCTGGCCTGCCAGGCCTCGATGTACAGGCGAGCGAGCTGGGCCTGGTCGTAGAGCATCTTCTCGAAGTGGGGCACCAGCCAGCGGCCGTCGGTGCTGTAGCGGTGGAAGCCGCCGCCGAGCTGGTCGAACAGGCCGCCGGCGGCCATGCGCCGCAGGGTGTGGACCACCTGCCGCAGGGCCTCGGCGTCGCCGGTGCGGCGGTGGTAGCGCAGCAGCAGCGCCGGCACCGCCGGGCGGGGGAACTTGGGCGGGGGGCCCCAGCCGCCGTGGGTGGCGTCGAACTGGCGGGCCAGCCGGCGCACCCCGCGCTCGATGGCCTGAGGGCCGGGCAGGGTGCCGGGCCGGCGGGGCTTCGCCGCTGCGGCCAGCCGCTCCGAGACGTCCTTGGCCCGGCTCAGCAGGCCGGCGCGATCGCCCTGCCAGTCACGGGCCAGCGCCTGCAGGATCTCCAGGAAGCCCTGGCGGGCCCCCCGCGCCCCGGCCCGCGGGGGGAAGTAGGTGCCGGCGAAGAAGGGCTCGCGGTCGGGGGTGAGCACCACGGTCATGGGCCAGCCGCCCTGGCCCGCCAGCACGTGCACCGCGTTCATGTACACCGCGTCCACGTCGGGCCGGGCCTCGCGGTCCACCTTGATGGCCACGAAGTGCTGGTTGATGAAGGCGGCGATCTCCAGATCCTCGAAGGACTCGCGCTCCATCACGTGGCACCAGTGGCAGGTGCTGTAGCCCACGCTCAGCAGCACCGGGCGATTCAGGCGCCGAGCCTTCTCGAAGGCGGCGTCGCCCCAGGGGTGCCAGTTCACGGGGTTGTGGGCGTGCTGCAGCAGGTAGGGGCTGACGCTGCGGGCCAGCCGGTTGACGAACTGCGGCGCGCCGTCCGGGCGCAGGTGGTGGGTGCGCGGCGGGTGCCCCGAGGCCTGCGCCGCCGCGCGCAGGGCCTCGTCCAGGGCCGGCGACGGGCCCGCCACCCCCGGCAGCGTGGGCTCGCCCGCGTCCTCGGCGGGGGCCGTGTTGACCGGGACCGCGCTGGCGGGGGCCGCGCTGGCGGGCGGCGGGCTCACCGGCGCCGCGGGGGGTGGGCCCGGCGCGGGCTTGCACCCCGCCAGCCCCAGCAGCAGGAACGGCAGCAGGCGACCCATGGTGATCCTTCGCTCGCATTGGCCATGGCCGAAGTCGTACCACACGCCGTCCCACCTCGGAGTGCCCATGCGCCTGCTCATCTCGGCCCTGGCGGTGTCGCTCGCCGTCCCCGCCCTGGCCCCCCCCGCCCTGGCCCAGCTCGCCCCTGATCCCGCCCCCGGCCCCGCCGGGGCCCGCCCCGTGCTGGGCGCCCGCCTGCGGCTGCTGGCCGATCAGGTGCAGCGCTATGGCGCCCGGGCGCCGGTGTTCGGGCCCCACGCCCCCGCCGAGGTCCCAGAGGGCGCCGGCGTGGTGCTGGCCGCCTGGCGGCCCCTGGCGGCCCCGGAGTGGCGGCGCCTGGCGCGGCTGGGGGTGCGCTTCACCCTGGACGCCGACGGCGCGCCCCGTCACCTCGACGCGCGCTACCCCGCCTGGGTGCCCTTCGGCGCGCTGCCCGCGCTGGCGGCCGAGCCCCTGGTGGCCCGGGTGGAGACCACCTGGCGCAGCCAGACCCTCCGGCCCCTGGAGACGGTGCGCGCCGAGCTGGGGGCCACCCGGCTGCAGCAGCGCCCCGACCTGGGCTGGACAGGCCTGGGCGTGCGCATCGCCGACATCGACGGGGCGGTGGATGTGCTGCACCCGCACCTGTTCTTCGCCGACGCCGGGATCTTCGACTGGGTGGACGTGGACGGCGACGGCCGGCTCACGCCCGGCACCGACGGGGTGGACCTGAACGGCGACGGCACCATCGACCGGGGCGAGCGCCTGCAGCGGCTGCCCGCCGTGCGGGTGAACTTCTACGACGGCGGCCAGCCGCAGGGGCTGGACGGGCCCTTCCGACCCCGGCGGGACTGGCTGTACCTGGACACCAACGGCAGCGGCGAGCGGGACGCCGGGCCCGCCGCCGGCTACAACGAGGACACCTGGGCCTACGGCGAGCCGGCCTTCGTGGCCGAGGACACCGATCGCGACGGGGCGGTGGCTCCGGGCGAGCCCCTGCACCGGCTGGGCACCTCGAAGGTGGTGAAGGCCACCCTGGGGCCGCGGGTGTACCGCCGCGGGGGCAACCCGCCCCTGATCGAGGCCGCGAGGGATCCGGCGGCCGGCGACCTGCTGCACGGCACCGGCGTGGCCAGCATCGCGGTGGGCGGCCAGTGGCCCCACCACGACGCGGTGGGGCTGGCCCCCGACGCCGAGTTCCTGGTGTACGCCAACGTGCAGGGCAACGAGGGGCTGGCCCAGCCCTTCGAGGCGAGCGCCTTGCTGGACGCCCTGGACGAGGGCGCCGTGGCCATCCTCCACGAGTGGACCGACCCCTTCAGCCAGCCCACCGACGGCGGCGGCGAGGTGGAGGCCATGATGGACTCGGTGCGCGCCCAGGGTCTGCTGCAGGTGAGCCCGCTGGGCAACCTGAACAGCGCCGGCAAGCACTTGGAGGTGGCCGCGGGGCCGCAGAGCCCGGTGTCGGCCGGCTTCAGGGTGGGCCCCGGCTTCGAGAGCGGCCAGGGGCTGATCCCCTACGACGTGGTGTACGGGCTGCTCACCTGGCGCGGCCGCCGTGGCACCCCGCAGCTCACCGTGCGCGCACCGAACGGTGCCGAGGGCAGCCCCACGCTGGGCGGCGACCCCGTGCAGGTGGGCGGCGCCTGGGTGCAGGCGGTGAGCGACACCAACCGGCGGGGCACCCACTCGGTGCTGTTCTATGTGTTCGGCCCCGAGGGCCAGGGCAGCCCGCTGCCGCGGGGCGAGTGGGGCGTGAGCCTGGCGGGCCTGGACGAGGCCACCACCGTCTACGGGCGGATCACCGACTTCTACTCGAGCTGGGGCGAGGGCGTGGGCTGGCTGCGCCCGACCACCGACCGGGGCACGCTGGTGTACCCCAGCTCGGCCGACTCGGCCCTGGGCGTGGCCGCCTATGGCGGCGTGCACGCGCAGGCCTGGGAGGGCACCTGGCCCGGGGAGCTGCGGCAGTACTCGGGCCGCGGCCCCCGCATGGACGGCGTGCCCGCCGTGGACATCGCCGCCCCCGACGACCCCTTCGCGGCCCTGGGCGTGAGCCCCGACTGGATCCAGGCGGGCTACGGGCGCACCTGGTTCAGCACCTTCGGCGGCACCAGCGGCGCCGGGCCCCACGTGGCCGGCGTGCTGGCCCTGCTGGCCCAGGCCCGCCCCGATCTGGACGCCGACGGGCTCGAGGGCGCGCTGCTGGCGGCCACCCGCACCGACGGCAACACCCCCGCCCGCGACGCCCTGCCCGACCGGCACTGGGGCTACGGCAAGCTGGACGCGTGGGGGCTGCTGAGCGCCGAGCCACGGCCCGCTGGGATGGGCGTGGCGGCGGCCCTGGACGTGCGCGCCGACGGCGACGAGGCCGTCTTCGACGCCCGCGGCTCCGAAGGGCCCGGCCTGTGGTACCGCTTCGACGCCGACGGCGACGGCCGCTGGGACGGCGCCTGGGCCCAGCAGCCCACCACCCGGCGCGCGCTGGCAGCCCTGCGGCCCGCCGTGGCCCGGGTGGAGGTGGCCAGCCAGAACGGCCTGCGGGCCGGCGCCCTGGCCCCCTACGATCCCGGCGCGCTGGCCCCCGTGGCGCCCGAACCCGACATGGCCCCGCCGCCGCCCGACATGGGCGCGCCCGGGGCCGACGGCGGGGTGGACCCCGTGGACGGCGGCGCGGGCGGCGACGGCGGGGTGAACGTGGTGCCCGTGGTGCAGCGCGGGGGCGGCGGCCGCGGCGTCTACGGCTGCGCGGCCCACCCCCATGAGCCCGGGCCCACCCCGGCGCTGGCCTGGCTGCTGCTGGGTGGGGTCATCCTCAGAAGGTCGCGGGGGCGGGGCTGAGCCAGAGCCGGGCCTGGGTGCGCAGGTCGTCCAGGCGCTCCTGAGTCCAGCGCTCGGCGGGCAGGGCCACCGCCTCGGGGGCGCCGCCCTCGGCCCGCGCGAAGTGGGCCACCACCCGCGCCTTGCGCAGCCAGGCGGCGTCGTCCTTGGCGGGCAGCTCCAGCACCGCCTCGGCCAGCCGCGCCAGGGCCTGGGGGTGGCGCAGGGCCCACACCACGGGTAGATCCAGCGCGGCGATGACGCCGTTGAAGTCCCCCGCCGCCCGGGCGGCGTCGGCGGCCCGCACGGCGCGGATGAGCTGGGCCTGGGGCGAGAGCCGCCCGCCAGCGTCCCCCGCCACCCCCGCCAGCAGGTCGTGCAGCCCGCAGGCCTCGGCCCCCGGGTGCGCCAGCCCCTCGCGCCAGGCCGCCACGGCGCTGGCGTCGGCCCCGGCGAACCACAGCGACAGCCCCAGCAAGTGGTGGAAGTGGGCGGCCACGTCGGCCTCATCGGGCCCCGGGCGCACGGGCGCCAGCAGCTCGCTGGCCCGGGCCCAGCGCCCCTGCCGCACCAGCCGCTCGGCGTTGATCAGGCGCACCTCGGCGCGGTCGGGCAGGCGCTCCAGGGCCCGCTCGGCCACCCGCTCGGCCAGGGCGGCGCTCACCTGGCGCGCGGCGTGGTACAGCTCGATGACCTCGGTGGGCGCCAGCCCCTGGGCCACCTGAGCGTCCACCCAGGCCCGGCGGGCGCCCCGGGAGCGGGCTTCCAGCAGCCGGCGCAGCGCGTTCACCCGGGCGCGGCGGGCCACCGGCAGCCCCGAGCAGGGGCGAGCGCGCACCACGGGATCGATGTGATCGGGCCCGGCGTCGGGCACCTGAGGGGGCGCCGCGGGATCGAGCGTGAACAGGCAGCCGCCCACCACCGCCACCGCCCGCTGGAAGCCGGGATCCATGAGCAGGGTGGCCGAGCGCGGCAGGGGCACCGACCAGCGCACCGCGCAGCCGGCCTCGCTGCGCGCCACGGCCCACAGCCCCGCCCGCCGCCCGTCGCCGCCGGTGACGTACGCCACGTCGCCCACCGCGAGCACGGCGAAGGGGTGATCCACATCCAGCGGCAGCTCGATGGGCCGCGCGCTGGGGCCGCCGGCCCACAGCCGGGCGCCGTGGCCCACGCCGGCCAGCATCCAGGGCGGCCCGGCCGGCGCCGCGGCCACCCCGTGCACCGGGTGATCGAAGCCCTCACCGCGCTGGCGCTGCCCGTCGGGCCCCCACCACACCAGGTGGCCCATGCCGTCGGCGCTGGCCACCCCGCGGCCCGTCACCGCCAGCAGGGGGCAGCTCGCCGCGAACGCCCGCACCTCGCTGCGGGCGCCGTCCTCGTCGTCCACCCGCCACAGCACCTCGCCGTCCCCGGCCCGGCTGGTGGCCAGCCAGGTGCGGGGCGCGTTGGGCTCCAGGGCGGCCAGCTCCAACGTCTCGCCCGCAGCCAGCAGCGCCCGGTGGGCCCGCAGGCCCGAGCCATCGGCCGCCAGGCGGATCCAGTCACCGGCCTGGGTCAGCACCCGCAGCCCCTGGGCGTCCAGGGCCGCCTCCACCACCGGCGCCGGGCGGGGCAGCTTCAGCACCACCGCCCGCTCCACGTGGGCGTCGGTCAGGCGCACCCAGCGCACGAACAGGTAGCCCCCGTGGGCCCAGGTCAGCACCGCCCGCCCGTGCCCGTCCAACAGGCGCTGCGGCCCCTCGGCCCACAGCAGGGGCAGGTCGGGCAGGCGGTCGCCTTCGTGGGGGTGCAGCACCGTGAAGTGCCAGGCCTTGGCCACCGCCACGTCCAGCGCGGCCAGCCGGGCCCGCAGGCCCCGGGCCTCGGGGTACAGCGCCAGCAGGCGGTCGAGCACGGGCCGGGCGCCCAGCAGGTCGTCGGCGGCCACGCGGGCCTCGAAGTCGGCCGTGAGCACTGCCCGCAGCGCCCGCCGGCGCAGGGTCTGGCCAAAGGCCAGCGCCGCGAGCTGGTGCCCGGCGGGCAGGTCCGCCACCGTCACCTGCTTCAGGGCCCGCGCCGCCGCCTCGGCCCCCGGGGTGGCCCAGGCCCCCTGCAGGGCCGCAGCGGCCGCGGCGGCGCGCTGGGCCGCCTCGCGGACCCGCCCGGCGGCGGCCCACGCCTGGTAGGCCGGCAACTCCTCCAGCACCCGCCGGTGGGCGCGCAGGGCGTCGGCGGGCTGCGCCCCCGCCTGCACCGCCGCCAGGCACTGCGCCGCCCGGATGGCCGCCCGCGGGCGCTGGCCCGTCGCCACCAGGCCCTCGATCCAGCCCGCGACGGGTGCGGGCGCCGGCACCTGAGCGCGGTCCTCGGGCCCCAACGCCCACCAGGCCTCCCAGGCCGCCTCACCGGCCCCTTGCGCCAGGGTCTGCGCCGCCTGCTGCCGCGCGGCCGCCCGGGCCGCCTCCGCCTCGGCCGCCACCGCCGCTTCGAGCGCCTCACCCACCTGCGCCCCCAGCGCCTGCGCCTCGCGCAGGGCCGCCACCCGGGCCGAGGGCCGCGTCGCCCGCTCCGCGCGGGCCAGGGCCGCGGCCTGTGCCTGGGCCTGGGCCGCGGCATCGGCGTCGCGCAGCACCGCCCGGGCCACGACGCTGTCGGGGAACCGCCCCAACAGGGCGCGGGCCGCCGTCACTCGGGCCGGTCCCGCCAGGGTGTGCAGCGCAGCCTCGGCCTGTGCCCGGGCGGCAGCGCGCCGGGCCGCCAGCGCGGTGCGCAACCCGTCCACCGCCGGCTCGGTGGGATCGGCCGCGTGGGCGCGGACCAGATCCGCCTCGGCGGTGGACTGCTCGCCGGTCTCCAGGGCGCGCTGCCCCAGGGTGGCCCAGGCCAGGGCGCCGCGGGGCCCCTGCACGCCGGCCGCCGCCACGACCCCCCGCGCGCCCAGCCGCGCTGCGGCCACCGCCACCCGGCCCCGGGTGGCCGCCCCCGGGTGGCCGTGGACCGCGAACAGATCCAGCGCCGCCTGATCGTCGGCCAGCCAGTCCACCCACAGCTCCACCAGCCCCGCCACCGCCGCGGGCGCGGGGAGGGCCGCGCGCCACGCCGCCTCGGCGCCGGGAAAGTCATAAGATTCCATGGCTTGCCGGGCTGGGTCCTGAAGCGCCGGCGCCGACACCGACCCCGCCGCGGCCGCCTCGTCGGCCCCGTCACCCGCCGTGTCGAGTTGGAAGCGCACCCAGGCCCGGGCGTCGGGGTCCAGCGCGTCCAGGCGGGCGTGGCCGGCGTCGGCGCCCGCGCGCAGGTCCAGGCCCACCACAGCGGGATCGGGGCCCACGCTCACCGTCAGCACTTCGGGGAAGCGCCGGATCAAGGCGCTCTGCAGGCGGGCCTTCTCGGCGTAGCGGCGAGCCGCCTCGGCCTCGGGCAGGCCGCGGCCGGTGGGGTTCTCACGGTGGATGGCCGCCAGCAGCCCATCCAGGGGGGCGTCTGCCGCATCCCCTGCCCCGCCGTGCCGTCCCGCCACGTCCCCTCCCGGTTCTCGCGGGGGATCTTCGGCCTCCCCGGCCGGGGGTTCAAGTTTGCAGTACGCCGGCCAGGCCAACCCGGCCACACCGGCGCCCCCCGCCTGCGTCCCCCTTTCCCCGACCCCGGCCCCCGAGGAATGCTGCCCCCCATGCGCTTCTCCCTCGCCCTGCCCGCCCTGTGCCTGGCCCTGTGGGCCTGCGCTGAAGGCCACCGGACCCGCGCGGACGGGGCGCCCCCCGCCCCCGACGCCGGCGCCGCCGATCAGGCCGTAGACGCCTTCGAGCCGAAGGACGGCGCCGTCTTCGATCTGGCGCCGCCGCCCGACGCCGCCCCCGATCCCGACGCCGGCGCCGATCCGTGCCCCCACGGGGTGCCCGGCGACGCCCTCGCCCTGGGCGACGCGCCCTACACGGGCGCCCTGTGCCCCGGATCCTCCATGTGGTTCGCGGTGGATCTGCCCGCCGAGACCGAGCTGTCGGCGGTGCTCAGCTTCCGGCACCGCGCGGGCGACCTGGAGCTGCGCCTGTTCGCCGACGGCGATCTGGGCCGGGCCGTGGCCGAGAGCGCCGGCGCCGACGACCAGGAGCGGGTGGGCCAGCCCGCCGGCCCGGCCCGCAGCCTGCTGCTGGAGGTGTACGGCTACCGCGGCGCCGGCGGCGCCTTCACCCTGGTGGCCCACCGGCTGCCCGCCCAGGGCCGGGTCGAGGCGCAGGCCCAGGGGATCGTGACCTTCGACAACCTGGTCTTCGATCCCCAGGGCTTCACCGGCGAGCGCACCGTGCAGCCGGCCGAGCACCTGGTGGTGCAGGCCCGGCGCGTGTTCGACGACGCCCCCGTGGCCGAGGCGCTGACCGACGCCGAGGGCCGGTTCACCCTGACCTGGGCCGCCGACGCCGATCAGGCCTATGTGGTCGAGGCGCGCGCTCAGGTGCGCGTGGGCGATCTGCTGGGGCAGGTGGCCGATCGCGACCGGCCCGCCGCGGTCTACGCCCTGCGCAGCGGCTCGTTCTCGCCCGACGCCCCCCCCGAACTGGTGCTGCACGGCTCGGCCGACGAGGCCATCGGCGGGGCGCTGCACATCGCCCACACCGTTGGCGAGGGCCTGGCCTTCATCGCCCCCTGGGTCAGCGGCGCGGCCCGGGTCACCGTGAGCTGGCAGGCGGGCCTGCCGTGGCCCTGCGGGAGCTGCTACGGCGGCGACCAGATCAGCCTGGGCGGACAGCTCGAGGATCCCGACGAGTACGACGACGCCATCATCCTGCACGAGCTGGGGCACTGGTTCGTGGACCACTTCAGCGCCGACAGCAGCCCCGGCGGCAGCCACCGCGACCAGCAGGTGCCGCCCACGCTGGCCTACGGCGAGGGCCTGGCCTACTTCTTCGCCGCGATGATCCGCGACACCCCCCACCTGGTGGACAACTTCCTGGGCGCGGCCCGCCACATCGATCTGGAGGCGGTGACCCAGCAGGGCGAGGCGCTGGACGTGCTGCGCGGCACCACCGACGGCACCGCCGCCGGCAGCCTGCGCGAGGAGCTGGTGGGCGGCGTGCTGTGGGACGCCTACGACGGCCCCAGCGAAGCCGAGCCCTTCGATCAGGTGGCGCTGGGCGTCGAGGGCCACATGGCCATCCTCACCCAGGATTTCGGGGGCGCCCCGCCCCCCGACGTGGGCGCCCGCGGCATCGATCTGGCCGACTGGCTGGAGGTGGCCGCCTGCCGCCTGGGCGCCGAGCCCTTGCAGCCGCTGGTGGACGACCGCGACTTCCCCTGGGCCGTCACCGGCCAGGGCTGCGCCGAGAAGCAGCGGGTGCCCACGCCCTTCCGCCTGCAGGCGCGCAAGGGGCAGGTGTGGCTGGTGGCCGACGCCGATGGGCGTCCACAGGTCCTGCCCCCGCTGACCGTGTGGCGCGACGGGCGGTTGGTGCGCGCGGGTTGGCGCTGCGCCGGCCGGTGCGCCCTGGGCCCCGCCGACGCCGACGCCGCCTGGGTGGTCACCGCCCCCGGCGCCCCTTGGCCCGGCGCCTCGTGGCTGGGCGCCAAGGCCGCCGCGCACGTCGCGGGGGGTCAACGCCTGAACGGTCGCCGCCTCTACCGGAGCCCCTGATGATCCTGACCCTGAGCCTGTGGGCCGCCCTGGCCGCGCCCGCCACGCCGGCCCCGGACGCCCCGGCCTACGCCCAGTGCCTGCTGGCCGCCTACCCCGAGCACCTGTGCGGCGCCGACGCCGACGCCCTGGTGTGGTGCGACGGCACCCGCATGCCCTGGCGCACCCGGCCCGAGGGCCCGCTGGACGAGGCCAGCCTGGACCAGGCCGATCTGCACGATCAGATGGCCACGCCGTACCCCGTGGGCCCATGGACGCCCCCACCCGTGGGCGACCCCGGCCGCGCCCGCAGCCAGGCCTTCTTCGAGAAGCTGTACGGCGCCTCGGCCGCCGCCGTGGCGGCCCGAACGGTGAAGGTGGCCTGGCCCGGCGGGCAGCGGCTGCGGGTGAGCACGGTGGCCGGCGCCCATCGCGCCCTGGCGCAGGTGGCCGCCGAGCTGGCCGCTCTGCCCAAGCGCTTTCACCGGTTCTTCGACGTCTCGGCGGGCACCTTCGTGTGGCGGCACATCAAGGGTACGCAGCGGCTGAGCATGCACAGCTTCGCGCTGGCCATCGACGTCGCGGTGAAGCACGCCCACTACTGGCGCTGGGCCAAGCCGGACGCGCAAGGCAACCGCCCGTATCGCAACGACTTTCCGCCCGAAGTGGTGCAGGCGTTCGAGCGCCGGGGCTTCATCTGGGGCGGCAAGTGGGCCCACTTCGACACCATGCACTTCGAGTACCGCCCCGAGCTGCTGCACCCCGCCTGCGCCGGGCGCTGATCCCGCCGGGGCCGGAAACGAACCGTCCTCCACCCCGGGGCGCGACCGCGTGGGCCAGGGGGTATCGTAGGGCGGTCATGCGCACCCTGGATCACCACCCCACCGATGCCGTGCACCTGGGCCCCGACGCCGAGGCCTTCGTGGTGCGCACCCTGGTGGCCGCCGGCGCGCGGCGCATCCTGGTGCTGGCCCAGGGCCACCACCGGGCCGGGGCCGATCGGCTGGCGGGAGCCTTCGGGCCGGGGGCCACCGTGTTCGCCGGCGTCACCCGCCAGGTCCCGCCGGACGTGGTGGCCAGCGCCACCCGCGCCGCCGCGGGCGTGGACTGGATCGTGGCCCACGGCGGCGGCTCGGCCATCGGCGTGGCCAAGGCCGTGGCGCTGACCGCCCACCTGCCCGTGGCCGCCGTCCCCACCACCTACGCCGGCTCGGCCCGCACGGGCGTCTGGGGCCTCATCGACGCCCAGGGCCGCAAACACACCGGCCGCGATCCCGCCGTGCGGCCGCGGGTGGTGGGCTACGACCCCGCCCTGTTGGCCGCCCTGCCCCAGCCGCTGGCCCTGAAGTCGCTGCTGAACGCCGTGGCCCACAGCGTCGAGGCGCTGTACGCCGCCGAAGCCACCCCCCAGGCCCGCGCCGCCGCCCACGAGAGCCTGGAGCCCCTGTGGGCGGGCCTGCACGCCCTGGCCACAGACCCCCGCGAAACCGCCGAGGCGCTGTACGGCGCCTACCTGGCCGGCACCGCCCTGGACGGCGCGCAGATGGCCCTGCAGCACAAGCTGGCCCACGTGCTGGCGGGCGAGTTCGGCACCGCCCACGCCGACACCCACGCGGTGCTGCTGCCCTACACCCTCGCCTGGAACCTGCCCGCCGCCCCCCAGGCCCGCGCGGCCCTGCAGGACGCCTGGGGCGTGGCCGATCCCGCCGGCGCGTTGCTGAGCGTGCTGGAAGTGCTGGGCCTGCCCACCCGGCTGGCGGATCTGGGCGTGCCCGAATCCGCGCTGCCCGCCGTGGCCGCCCGCGCCGCCGAGGCCCCCTACCCCAACCCGCGCCCCCTGGACGAGGCGGCCTTCGCGACCCTGCTCGCGGCCGCCTGGCGGGGCACGCTGCCCGAGAGCCCGCCATGATCCCCAGCGCCCTCGAGTACCAGACCGGCTTCGGCAACCACCTGAAGAGCGAGGCCGTGCCGGGCGCCGTGCCCCTGCGGCAGAACGGCCCCAAGCCCGCGCCCTTCGGCCTGTTCGCCGAGCAGATCAACGGCACCGGCTTCACGGTGCACCGGGCGCAGAACCGGCGCACCTGGGTGTACCGGCTGCGGCCCGCCATCCACAGCCAGGGCTTCCGCCCGCTGGCCGCGCCGCCGCCCGGCTTCATCAGCGACTTCGCCGCCGCCGTGCCCACCCCCGAGGCCCTGCGCTACGCCGCCCAGCCCGCCCCGCCCGTCGGTACCGACTGGCTGGACGGCGTGCAGACCTTCGCGGGCGCTGGCCACCCCAGCATCCGCCGGGGCATGGCGGTGCACCTGTGGGGCGCCGAGCGATCCATGGAGCGGGTGTTCGCGAACATCGACGGCGACCTGCTGCTGGCCCCGTGGACGGGCACCCTGGCCGTGCGCACCGAGCTGGGCTGGCTGGCCGTAGGGCCGGGCGAGTTGCTCATCGTGCCCCGCGGCCTGCGCTTCCAGGTCCACCTGCCCGATGGCCCCGCCCGCGGCTTCATGGCCGAGCTGTTCGAGGCCCACTTCCAGCTCCCCGAGCGCGGCCCCGTGGGCGCCAACGGCCTGGCCGACGAGCGCCACTTCAAGGCCCCCGTGGCCCACTACGAGGACCGCCCCGAACCCACCGAGATCGTGGTGAAACAAGGCGGCCGCTTCTTCACCACCACCGCCCCGCACAGCCCCTTCGACGTGGTGGGCTGGCACGGCACCTGGGCGCCCTTCAAGTACGACCTGGCCGACTTCAACAGCCTGGGTTCGGTGAGCTTCGACCACCCGGATCCGTCCATCCTCACGGTGCTCACCAGCCCCATGGACACCACCGGCCGCAACGCCATCGACGTGGGCGTGTTCCGCGGCCGCTGGGACCCCACCGAGCACAGCTTCCGGCCGCCCTTCTACCACCGCAACAGCGCCATCGAGTTCAACGCGGTCATCGCCAGCCCGTCGAACACCGGGCCCTACCAGGACGGCGCGTTCAGCTTCACGCCGTACCTCACGCCGCACGGCGTGGGCGCCCACAGCCACGCCCGCGCCATGGCCGCCGGCGACGGCCCCAGCCGGGTGCCCGACGAGAGCCTGTGGCTGCAGTTCGAGAGCACCTACCTGCTGGGCGTGCTGCCCCAGTGGCTGGACGCCCCCACCCGCGACCAGACCTACCTGGCGCAGTTCCAGGGCTGGCAGACGGGGCCGCTGGTGGGCTGATCGCGCCCCCGGTGGCACGCCCGCGGCGCCTGCGGGCTCCTCTGGACTTGCCACGGCGGAGGTCGAAATGCCTCACCCCCACGACCACGATCATGATCACAGCGGCCACGGCGGTGGCTGCCAGGGCCACGGCTGCGGCGGCGGCCACGGCCAGAACGCCCACGCCCACGGCGGCTGCAACAGCGGGCCCGAGGGTCGGTGTGTGTGCATGCGCTGCGGCCACGGCCAGGCCCACGCGCCCGGCCGCCCCTGCCGCCTCGACCGCTGCCCCCAGTGCGGCGCAGCCCTGCTGCGCGAGGGCAGCCACCACCACCAGAAGGCCCTGGCCCGGCTCGCCGCGCAGGCGAAGCCCGAGGGCTGAGGGGCAGCGGCCTCACGGCCCAGCGCGGTGGCGCCCGCTCAGGGCGCCCGAACCGCGAAGCTGCCGTTCACCCCGGCCAGGATCAGCGTGCCGTCCGGCCGGATCTCGCAGCGGTGCCAGGCCTGGGCCTCGGACTCGGGCGCCGCGGGCGTCCACGTCTCGCCCCCGTCGAAGGACTCGAACACCAGGCCGCCCCCGCGGCGCCAGGGCTGGGACTCGCCCAGCACCACCAGGTGATCGCCCCGCATGCAGGCGCCGCGGAACCACGAGCTGCCCTCCACCAGCGCCGCCACGTCGGGCGCCGCCCAGGCCTGGGGGTTGAAGCCGTCGGTGGGCCCCACCAGCACGACGCCCCGGTCGGCGTCCTGATCCACGCCCACGGCGAGCAGGCGACCGCCGTCCACGGCCAGGCCCCACAGCTCGCCCTGCACCTGCGGCAGCGGGGCCACCGGGGTGAACAGCGGCACGCCCGTCTGGCCGCTGCCGGTGGGCAGGAAGATCAGCGGGGGCTCGGTGATGGTGCTGCCCACCGCGTAGAAGGCCTCGTCGTCCTCCACCATGGCCAGGATCTGGTGGCTCACCGCGTCGCTGCTCCAGACGTCCAGGGGCTGGAAGAGCACGTCGTCGCGGTCGCGGTGGACCACCGGGGTGCCCGTCAGCGACTCGGCCAGGGCCACGCCGCTGGCCAGCCGGCCGAAGTGGCCCACGTGGAAGGAGCTGCTGACCACGACGCCGCGCTCGTAGACGGTGCTCAGCCGGCCGTCGGCGCCCAGGTGGGTCACCACGGCGCGGCTGGTGGTGTGGATGCCGGCCACGAACAGGCCACCGTCGGGGGCGGGGTCCACGTCGTTGACGCGCCAATCCTCCAGGCCGGGCACCGGGGCCCAGGTGACGCCCAGGTTCTCGGTGCGCCACAGGCCCGTGCCCTCGGCGCCGGTGCCGCAGCCGACGTAGATCTGGCCGTCCTCGCCCGCGTGCAGCGCCTCGGTGGTGCGGCCGGGGCACGGGTGCGGGCGCAAGGCCCAGCCGGTCACGGGCAGGCCGCCGTCGGTCAGTCCGCCGCCCGGGGTCTCGGTGTCGTCGGTCAGCGGGCAGCCGGCCAGGGACAGGCTCAGGGCCAGGGGCAGGCAACGGGCCAGGATCGTCCACCGCATCGAGCACCTCCACCGGCCAAGGTAGGCAGCCCGGGCGCCCAGCGCGAGCCCTGGGCGATCGGGCGTGGTATGCCTGGGCCATGACCACCGCCCATCCGCCCCCGCTCACGGGCGCCACGCTCCGGGCCCGCTGGGAAGAGGCCGCGCCCTGGGTGGCCGGCTTGCGCGACGTCATCGACGAGCGGCCCGCGGCCCAGGTACCGGGCTGGGCGCAGCGGCGCGGGTGGGCCGAGTGGCTGCTGGGCGTGGACGACGGCTGGCTGGCCCAGGCCGAGGCACAGGGGGCGTGGGCGCTGCCGGCGCCTCCCGGCGCGCCCCCCGATCTGCTGGATCTGTGGCAGGCCCTGCACCGGCTGAGCGCCCTGCCGCCGCTGCTGGCCGAGACACCGCAGGCCCAAGCACAGCGGGGGGTGAAGGCGCGCAAGCGGGCGCAGCTCGCCGCCTTCGGGCAGCTCGCCGCGCCGCTGGCGGGCCGGGTGCACCGGGTGGTGGACGTGGGGGCCGGCCACGGCCACCTGACCCGCGAGCTGGCCCAGGCCCTGGCGGTGGACGGGCTGGGGCTGGAGCGCGAGGTGCGCTTCGTCGAGGCGGCCGCGGGCTTCGCGCCCGCCAACGACGGCAGCGTGCGCTTCCAGGCGCTGACGCTGACCGCCGACGGCCCCAGCCCGGTGCAGCCGCAGGATCTGGTGGTGGGGCTGCACGCCTGCGGGGCGCTCACCGACACGCTCACCGAGCACGCCGCGCGAGCGGGCGCCCCGGCCCTGTGGGTGTCGTGCTGCCTGCACAAGGTGCCCGGCGAAACCCGCGCCCCCCGCTGCTGCCCGGCGCACGTGGCCGCCGCCGCGCTCACCCTGCCCCGCGACCGGCTGGGCTTGGCCAACCTGACCCAGGGGGCCCCGGGGGTCGAGGCGTCGCTGCCCGAGAACCTGGCCGCCCGGGCTCGCCGGGTGGGGCTGTGGGTGCTGCTGCGGGACCGCGGGGAGGCGGTGCCCGAGCCGGGCGACGCCATGCGGGGCCTGAACCGGCGCCTGGCCCACCGCCCCTTCGCCGAGCTGGCCGCCGCTGCGCTGGCCGGGCGCGGGCTGGCGGCTGCGACGCCCGCCGAGCTCGCCGCCGCCGAGGCCGAGGGCGCGCGCTTGTTCGCGGCGGAGCGGCGCTTCACCCTCGCGCGGCGTCCCATCGGGCGGCTGCTCGAGGTGTTCATCAACCTGGAGCGGGCCGTCTGGCTCATGGATCGGGGCTACACCGCCGAGCTGGGCCTGGCCTGGCCCCTGGCCGTCAGCCCCCGCAACGTGATGGGGCGCGCCTGGCCCACGGAGTGAACTGCATGATCTTCCTCTGGATTCTGCTGGGGGTGGTGGCCGCCGTCGCCCTGTACGACGTGCTCCAGACGCGGCACGCCATCCTGCGCAACTTCCCCGTCATCGGGCACTTCCGCTACCTGTTCGAGGCCGTGGGCCCCGAGCTGCGGCAGTACATCGTCACCAGCAACGACGAGGAGCGGCCCTTCAGCCGCGACCAGCGGCGCTGGGTCTATGCGTCGGCCAAGCGCGAGAACAACTACTTCGGCTTCGGCACCGACAACGACCTGGAGCTGTCGAGCAACCACCTGATCCTGAAGCAGAGCGCCTTCCCCCTGTCGGCCCCCCACGCCGGCGAGGCGGGCTACGACCCCCAGTACCCGCTGGCCTGCGCCAAGGTCATCGGGGGCTGGCGCGAGCGGCCCAAGGCCTTCCGGCCCCAAAGCGCCGTGTGGGTGTCGGCCATGAGCTATGGCTCGCTGGGCGCGGCCGCCGTCGAGGCCATCAACCGCGGCTGCGAGCTGGCCGGGGCCCTGCAGAACACGGGCGAGGGCGGCATCAGCCCCTACCACCTGAAGGGCGGCGACCTGATCTATCAGCTCGGCACGGGCTACTTCGGCGCCCGCAGCGCCGATGGCAACCTGGACCTGGAGAAGCTGGTGGCCGCGGTGGCCGACCGCCCCGTGCGCGCCATCGAGATCAAGCTGAGCCAGGGGGCCAAGCCCGGCCTGGGCGGGCTGCTGCCGGCGGGCAAGATCACCCCCGAGATCTCGGCCATCCGCGGGATCCCCATGGGCCAGGACTGCGTGAGCCCCGCCCGCCACAGGGCCTTCGGCGACGTGGACGGCCTCATCGACGTGTTGGAGGCCATCGCCGCCCGCACCGGGCTGCCCGTGGGCATCAAGAGCGCCGTGGGCGACCTGGGCTTCTGGCAGGACCTGGCCGCCCGCATGGCCGCCCGGCAGCAGGGGCCCGACTACATCCAGATCGACGGCGGCGAGGGCGGCACCGGCGCCGCGCCGCTGGCCTTCTCGGACCACGTGGCGCTGCCCTTCAAGATCGGCATGAGCCGGGTGTACCCGCTGTTCGCGAAGGCCGGACTGGCCGAGCACGTGGTGTTCGTGGGCTCGGGCCGGCTGGGCTTCCCCGCCCAGGCCGCGCTGGCCTTCGGCCTGGGCTGCGACGTGGTGGCGGTGGCCCGCGAGGCCATGCTGGCCATCGGCTGCATCCAGGCGCAGCGCTGCCACACCGGCCACTGCCCGGCGGGCGTGGCCACCCAGAGCAAGTGGCTGATGCGCGGGCTGGACCCCACCGACAAGGCGGCGCGGCTGGCCAACTACCTGATCACGCTGCGCAAAGAGCTGCAGGCGCTTGCGCTGGCGGCGGGCCGCGCCCACCCCGCGCTGATCACCTTGGACGACCTGGAGATCCTGGACGGGCGCTTCGGATCCACGCCCGCCCGCGAGGTGTTCGGCTATGAGCCCGGCTGGGGCATGCCGGGCGACGCGGACCGCGCGGCCCTCACCGCGGGCTGAAGGGCGCCAGCGTCGGGCGGCAGAGCAGTGGGCACGGTCAAACGATGATGTGCCGAGTCCCGTTCTCCCAGCAGATCAGGCGGAAGGCGCCGCGAACTCCCAGGGCAAGGCTACTGGCCTTTGCTCTCTGAAAGCAGTCTATGAAGTCGATCAAGCGCTCCTCCGTCTTGACGCGACGCCTAATACTGGGCAGCAACGCGAGGCTGTAATACAGGCTCGTAAAGAACAAGGCAGCATCACAGAACCAGACAGACCCCATCGGCGCAACGATACCCTCAACACCCGTGACCTCGTGCAGCGCTTCCCACAGCGACGTCGTCGGCTTGCTGCATGCAGAGACTGTCAGAAATCGATTCTGCAGCAGAGGTCCAGTCGAGCAGGCAGCGGCGAAGTGCTCAACCCCAACGTGGGTTCGCCGGGCACCGATGTAGAACCCATTCTCATCACCATGTGCTGCAATGTGACGGAATCGCTCTGGACCATCCAACACCGCCGCCAGGAACTTGGCCCTGCTGATGCGAACCTCGTCAAAGACGGTGGTAGGATAAGCCAGCATCCGCCCGACGAATCCAGCGAGCATCTGACTCTCCTTGGCCTCGTCGCTCGAGTCGGGAATGGTCTCGATGAGTCGCAGTCCCGGGGTGGCTGCGCTGCCAGGCGTGGATTCGAAGTCCATGACGTTTCCAAACTCCTTCGGGAGGTTAGAAGCAGAGCGTACGCATCAAGCACGCATTGGGACCAGGGTCGTCCGTAGAGAATGCACCAGTCACACGATGGGCGGAGACAACGACTGGAGACCACGCGGGGTGGTCAGTCGTAGACGATGATGTCGCCGGTCTGAATCAACGGACCGCCGCAGCCACAGCGGGAGTGCGGCTGACACTTCGAGCAGTACATCCGCTTGCACCGCTGGCAACGAAACGTCGGCCTCGTTCCGCCAGCCGGCGTTGCCTTCTGACCACAGTTGGGGCAATTCTTCAAATCCGCCACGCTAGACCTCCTCTTCGTCGGTTGTCATCTGCTCTGCAATCAGGTCATCCCCTGGCGTCGTAGGCTGGACATCGCCACCAGCCTCAGAGACACCTGAGCCCGTCACGCCATCAACGGCCAATCGACTCTCCATGGGCGTCTCAACGTATCGCGCGAGGTCGGCCATCAGCTTCTCCACCAACGAGCGGAGGAGGCCGCGATCGACGGCGCTCGGATCGACGGTCGCGAAGTCGAAGAACCATCCGGTCTTCACTGCACCTGCGCTCAGCCCTGCTTGTGCAAGCTCACTGCGGAACACATCTCCAATGCCGTCGAGGCCGGGCAGCCCGTATCGCTCCGCCGCGTTGGCGTTCAGGTTGAGCTTGAAGCGAGTGCGCTTGGCCGATGCATAGAGAATCGTGGGCTCTTTCGGAGATCCGTGCCGTCGCTCGTCAGTGAACTGTTCGCGGCTGAGCATGACGGTAAACGTATCTGGCTTTCGGATCACCCGCAGCGCCTTGTGCCCGGAGCCCTTCCAGGCTGCGTCGAGGACTTCGCAGCACAGGTGCGCCTGCGCCCGAACCCGCTGGGGATCGGCGCTCTTCGACG
>JACKDL010000023.1 GCA_020633555.1 Myxococcales bacterium
AGCACGGCTGCGAGAACATCCTGGTGGCGGGCGCCCTGCTGGGATCGGGGGAGGGCTAGCCCATGAACCCGTACATCCGGGTCGACAACCGCCTGGTGCACGGCCAGATCATCGCCACCTGGATGCCCCACCTGCGCCTGCAGCGGTTCGTGGTCGCGGGGGACGGCGTGCCCGCCAACACCCTGCAGACCACCATGTTCCGCATGGCCATCCCGGGCGAGGTCGAGCTCGACGCGCTGACCATCGCCGACGCCGGCCGCTTCCTGGCCCGGCGGCAGTACGGCGAGCAGAAGACCATGGTGCTGCTCGAGAGCGTGCAGGACGCCGTGCGCCTGTTCGCCGAGGCCCCCTTCGGCCACCTGAACCTGGGCAACGTGCACCACGGCCCGGGGCGGCAGGCGGTCACCGACGCCGTGTACCTGGGGCCCGAAGACTACACCGCCCTGGGGCAGCTCGCCCGCCGCGGCGTGCGCGTCGAGGTGCGCAGCCTGCCCAGCGAGACCCCCATCGATCTGACCGCGAAGCTGCGCTAGCGCCGTGCTCGCGCTGCTGGCCGATCTGGGCTTGCTCGCCCTGCTGGGCGGGCTCTTCGGCCTGGACCGGCGCGCCGCCTTCCAGCTCATGCTCAGCCAGCCCATCGTGGCCGTACCCGCCCTGTCGTTGGTGTTCGGCCACCGCCCCGAGGCGGTGTGGCTGGGCTGCGTGCTCCAGCTCCTGTGGATGTCGGCGGTGCTCTATGGCGCCAACACCCCGCCCAACGAGACGGTGGGCGCCCTGACCAGCGCGGGCATCGCCCTGCTGTACGGCCGCCACATCGGCCCGGTGGACGACGCCGTGCTGGCGCTGGCGGTGCTGCTGGGGGCGCCCACGGCGCTGCTGGGGCGGGCCGCCGACCAGCGGCTCGACCGAGCGGGCCTGGCGCTGGCCGCCCGGGCGGACGCCGCGGCCCAGGCGGGGGACCTGCGGGCCTTGGCCCGGGTGCCGCTGGCGGGCCTGCTGCGGGTCTTCGGCAGCCACGCGGCGCTCATCACGGTGGGCACCGGCCTGGGGCTGCTGGTGGCCTGGGGCCTGCGGGCCGCCATCGGGCAGACGCTCACCACCGGCCTGGCCGCGCTCACCCGCTACGTGGTGCCCGCCCTGGGCCTGGGGGTGACCCTGGCCATGGTGCGCCGCCGCCGCGGCCTGGGCCTGGGCGTCGTGTTCTTCGTGGTGCTGCTGGTGGTGCTGGGCGAGCTGGAGCCGGGGGCGCTGCCGTGAGTCAGGCCCCCACCCAGGCGGCGTCCCCCGCCCCGCGCATCGGTCGCTGGACCCTGTGGCGGGTGTTCTGGCGCAGCTTCTTCTTCCTGGCGGCCAGCAACTACGAGCGCATGCAGAACGTGGGCTTCGCGTACGCCATGGCCCCCGCGCTGGGCAGGCTGTACCAGGGCGAGGCCCTGAAGGCGGCCATGGCCCGCCACCTGGGCTTCTTCAACAGCCACCCCTACCTGGCCGCGGCGGTGCTGGGCGCCAGCATCCGGCTCGAGGAGCGGGTGGCCGCCGGCGAGCTGCCCCCCGAGATGGTGGTGGGCCTGAAGCGGGTGGCGCAGGGCCCCTTGGCCGCCATCGGCGACAGCTTCTTCTGGTCGAGCCTGCGTCCCTTCGCCGCGGTGTGGACCATCGGGGGGCTGGCCAGCGGCGTGTTCTGGGCGCCCCTGGCCTTCCTGGCCCTGTACAACCTGTTCCACATCGGCCTGCGGGCCTACGGCCTGTGGGTGGGCTACCGCGACGCCGAGGGCGTGCTCCCCAAGCTGCAGCAGTTCAACCTGGTGAAGCTGGCCGACATGGGCCACTTCGCCCTGGGCGCCTTCAGCGGCGTGCTGGTGGCCCTGTTCGCCGATCAGGCCCGGCGCTCCAGCCTGCCCCTGGGCGACGGCATCGAGCCCATCCTGATGCTGGCCCTGACGTTGATCTTCTTCTTGAGCATCCGGCGAAAGATGCCGACCATCGGGCTGCTCTTTGGCGCGAGCCTCGCGCTGCTGGGCTATGTTCTGGTGCTCAACGGCCTGTTCCCCCTGTGGTGAGCGCCGTGGACCAACGATCGGAGGACCGCACGTGAGCGAGGGGATCACCCGCGAGTACACCATCCAGAACCTGCTCGGGCTCCACGCCCGGGCGGCGGCGACCCTGGTGCGGGTGACCAGCCGGTTCGCGTGTGAGGTGTCCATCGCGCGGGGCAAGCAGGCGGTCAACGGGAAGTCCATCCTGGGGGTGATGACCCTGGCCGCCGCCAAGGGGGCCGTCATCCAGGTCACTTGCGCCGGCGCCGACGAGGACGCCGCGCAGGCCGCCATCGGCGAGATCATCGAGCAGAAGTTCAACGAGGAGTAGGCGGTCGGTGGCGAAGCCCCATGCCCAGCGCCTGACGGGCCTCGGGGTCTCGCCCGGCTACGCCATCGGGCGCGCGTGGCTGCTCGATCGCACCCTCAAGATCCCCCGCTACCACATCGACGCCGACGAGGTGGCCGCCCAGCAGGCGCGCTTCGGCGACGCGGTGGGCCAGGCCGAGGCCCAGATCGAGGAGATCCGCCGCTCGCTCGAAGAGGCGGGCGACGAGCACGGCCTGATCCTCGAAGCCCACCAGCTCATGCTGCGCGACACCACCCTCACCGAGGGGGTGTGCCAGGCCATCGAGCAGAAGCAGATCAACGCCGAGTGGGCCCTGCAGAAGGTGGTGCGCGGCCTCAAGCAGATGTTCGACCACATCGAGGACGAGTACTTCCGCGAGCGGCGGGCGGACATCGGCTTCGTGGGCGACCGCCTGATGCGGATCCTGGTGGGCAGCGGCCAGGCGGCGCTGAGCCAGATCGACGCCGGCGCCATCGTCATCGCGCAGGACCTGTCGCCGGCCGACACCGCGCTGCTCGACCGCTCGGCGGTGCTGGGCTTCGCCACCGACGGCGGCGGCAAGACCAGCCACACGGCCATCATGGCCCGCCAGCTCGAGCTGCCCGCGGTGGTGGCGCTGGAGTCGGTCACCGAGCAGGTGGGCACCGGCGACACGGTGATCATCGACGGGGTGCAGGGCCAGGTGCTGGTCAACCCCGATCCCGAGACCCTGGCGCACTACCGGCGGCTCCAGCGCGAGTTCATGCAGCGCAAGGCGCAGCTCGACCGGCAGGCCCAGGCCCCCGCCATCACCGCCGACGGGCTGAGCATCACCGTGCGGGGCAACATCGAGGGCACGGGCGAGGCCGCGAGCGCCCAGGCCGCGGGCGCCGAGGGCGTGGGCCTGTTCCGCACCGAGTACCTGTTCATGAACCGGGACGTGCTGCCCGATCTGGAGACGCAGCGCCTGGCCTACGAGACGGTGCTGCGTACCGCGGGCGCGGGCGGCGCCACCATCCGCACCCTGGACGTGGGCGGTGACAAGTTCATCGAGTCGCTGAAGCGCCACGAAGAGCTGAACCCGGTCATGGGCCTGCGGGCCATCCGCTTCTGCCTGCAGCAGCAGGACCTGTTCCGCACCCAGCTCGAGGCCCTGCTGCGGGCGGCCCCGGCGGGCGCGCTGCGGATCATGGTGCCGCTCATCAGCGGGCTGGAAGAGGTGGACGCGGTGCAGGCCCTGGTGGCCGACGTGCGCGCGGGCCTGGAGGCGCAGGGGGTGACCGTGCCCCCCGTGCCGCTGGGCATCATGATCGAGCTGCCCAGCGCCGCGGCGCTGGCCGACGTGCTGGCCGAGCACGTGGACTTCTTCAGCATCGGCACCAACGACCTCATCCAGTACACGCTGGCCATCGACCGGGCCAACGAGCAGGTGGCCCACCTGTACCGCCCGCTGCACCCGGCGGTGCTGCGTCAGCTCGAGTTCGTCGTCCGCGCCGCCGGCGCCGCCGGCATCCCCGTGGCCATGTGCGGCGAGATGGCGGGCGACCCCTTTTACGTGCCCGTGCTGCTGGGCCTGGGCCTGCGCGAGCTGTCCATGAACCCCGCCGCGGTGCCCGCCGTGAAGGCGGTGTGCCGGGCCCTGGACAGCGGCGCCTGCCGGGCGCTCTACCAGGAGCTGCGGGGCCTGCACCGGGCCGACGAGGTGCGGGCTCGGCTGGTGGAATGGTGGATCGATGCGGATCTGGGCGACCGCCTGCCGCCGGAGATCCACGACGTTCAGCACCGGCGAGCTTGACGCCAGCGGCACTCGCCGCTAGCTTCCCGGGCCCGAACGCCCATGTGGGCCCTCAGACCCGTGTGATTGGAGAAGCGCCATGGGGACTCGTCCCGCCAAGCTGGCCATTCGTACCGACCGTGACGCCGGCCGCAACAAGGAGTGCCCCTCCTGCGGCAACCCGAAGATGGTCGTGGTGAAGTTCGTTCGCCACTCGAAGCCCAGCGGCTTCTTCTGGCTGTGCGACAAGTGCAACTACGAGGTCTCCACCCGCTGAGGGTGGCCTCGGGCCCTCTGGGAGGGCCCGGTTGTGCTTGAGGGCCTTCAGCCCTGCGCGCCCACCTGGAAGCTGGCCTTCAGGCGGGCGAAGCCTTCCTCGATCGACACCGTGGGCGTCCAGCCCAGGTCGCGCTTCGTCGCGCCGATGTCGTAGTAGTGCGCCGTGCCGAGCTGGCGGGCCACGAAGCGCGTCATCAGCGGCTCGTCCGTGCGGCCGAGCAGGCGCCACAGCCCCTCGAGCACCGCACCGGCGGCGTAGGCCACCCGCGGCGACACGCTCTGTTCGCAGGGGGGCAGGCCCGCGGCCGCCAGGATGCCGTTGATGATCTCGGCCTGCGGGCGGGGGTCGTCGTTGGTCACGAAGTACGGCTTGCCCGCGCAGGCCGCCCCCGGCGCCAGCGCGTCGGCCGCCGCCAGGTGGGCCGCCGCGGCGTTGTCGATGTAGACCGTGTCCACCGGCTTCCTGCCGCCCCCCACCAGCTTCAGCTTGCCCAGCCGCGCCCGGTCGACGATGCGCGGGATCAGGTGGTTGTCCCCCGGCCCCCAGATGAGGTGCGGCCGCAGGGCCACCGTCAGCAGCCCGTCGCCGTTGGCCGCCAGCACCGCCTGCTCGGCGGCTGCCTTGGTGGCGGGGTAGTGGGCGTGGAACTTCGCCGGGTAGGGCGCGGTGTGATCCACCCCCTCCAGATCGCCGCCGGCGTGAATGACGCTGGGGGTGCTGGTGTAGACCAGCTTGCCCACGCCGTGGGCCCGGCAGCCGGCCAGCACGTTCAGGGTGCCGGTGACGTTGGTGTCATGGAACACCTGATAGGGGCCCCACACCCCCGGCAGGGCCGCCACGTGGAACACCACGTCCTGCCCCGCGCAGGCGGCGGCCACGGCCGCGGCGTCCTTCACGTCCCCCCGCAGGGCGCGCACGCCCTTGGCCGCCAGGGCCGGGTAGTCGCCGCGGGCGAAGCTGGTGACCTGGGCCCCCCGGGCCAGGAGCTGGTCGACGATGGCTCCCCCCAGGAAGCCGCCCCCGCCGGTGACGAGCGCCTTCATGCGATGCCCTTCGTGGCGGCCCACTGCGCCAGCAGGGGCCGGTTGATCTTGGCGTTGTGGCGGATGTCCACGGGGAACGGCCCATGCTCCAGGAAGTGCTCGATGACCCGGGTGTGCGCGAACTTCGCCGCGATGGCCTTCAGCTCGGGCACCAACGCCTCGAACGGGATCTTCGGGGCCTCGGGCTCCCGCTCGATGATCAGCACCGGGATCTGCGCGCCCGGCGCCCCCACCCCCACCAGCGCCGAGCGGAACACGGCGGGGTGGGTGTTGAAGGGCAGCTCGCAGGCCACGGGGTACATGTCGCCGTGGGCGGCCTGCACGCGGTGGCTCTTGCGGCCGCAGAACCAGATCCGGCCCTGGGCGTCCAGGTAGCCCACGTCGCCCATGCGGTGGCGCAGGCGTCCGTCGGCGTGGCGGATCTTCGCCTGGGCCGTGCTCTCGTCGCGCCCGAAGTAGCGCTCGGTGGTGGTGGGGCCCAGCACGGTGATCTCGCCCATCTGGCCCACGGGCACCTCGAGGTCGGCGCGCCACTCGGCGATGGGCTCGTCGGTGATGCGGATCACCCGCACGTCGTTGGGGGCCACCGGGTGGCCCACGCAGACGCCGGCGCCCCGCTCGCTGGCGGCCCAGGTCTCGCCCAGGATGGCCCCCGAGTCCAGGGTGGCCACGGGCAGGTTCTCGGTGGCGCCGTAGGGCGTGTGCACCTGGGCGTCGGGCGGCAGGCCGTCCAGGAAGCGCTGCATGATGGGGCCGGGCACGGGCGCGCCGGCCGAGATCACCCGCCTCAGGGTGTCGAGCTTCGCGCCGGTGCGCTGCACATGCCGCCCCACGGTGTTCAGCACCGCCGGCGAGCCGAACATGTTGGTGGCGCCGAAGCGGCGGGCGATGTCGAACAGGTGCTCGGGATCCACCTTCGCGGGCCGGGTGAAGTCCATCTTCGGGATCACGGTGGTCATGCCCAGCGCGGGGTCGAACAGGGCGAACAGCGGGAAGGTGGGCAGGTCCACCTCGCCCGGCTGGATGCCGTAGGCGTCGCGGATCAGGTCCACCTGGGCCAGGAAGTGCCGGTGCTGGTACTCCACGCCCTTGGGCACGCCGGTGCTGCCGCTGGTGAACAGGATGGCCGCCATGTCGGTGGGCTTCGTGGGCGCCATGAAGGGCCCCTGCCCCGCCGCCTGGCCCCGGGCCCGCACGGCCTTCAGGGTGGTGCCCCCCCAGAAGAGCCGCGGCCCGACGGTGACGTGGACGCGCAGGGTGGCCTTGGCCCAGCCGAACAGCAGCCGGGCCACGTGGGCCGCGGGGATGCCGATGAAGGCCGTGGGCTGGGCCTCGCCCAGGCAGGTCTTCAGGTGCTTCAGCCCGATGCCGGGGTCGATCATCACCGGCACGGCGCCGGCCTTGAACAGCCCGAACACCAGCGCGAAGAACTCGCGGCTGGGCTTCACCATCAAGGCCGTGCGCACCCCCGGGCCCACGCCGATGGCGGTGAGCCCCCGGGCGATCTCGTCGCTCGCCCGGTCCAGCTCGGCGTAGGTCATGGGCAGGTAGCGCGGCTTGCCGCCCTGGGTGCCCTCGGGCACCTGCAGGGCCACGGCCTCGGGCCGCTCGGCGGCCAGCCGCGGCAGCGCGGTGGCGATGTTGGCCACGTCGTTCATGGGACCCCCTCCCAGGGACGGCTCAGCGGATGATGATGGTGGCACCGGCCGGGCGCCCGGCTCAGCCCAGGAACTCGACGAGCAAGGGCAGGACCCGGTCGCGGGCGTCCTCGATGACGTAGTGCCCGGCGTCCTCGAAGCGGTGCGCCGTGGCGTGGGGCATCAGCGCCAGGAAGCGGTCGAGGAAGGCCTTGTCGAACACGAAGTCCTTCATGCCCCACAGCAGCAGGGTGGGCTTGTCGGCCAACACGCCGTCGGCCAGGGCCTGCTCGCAGGCGGCCACCACGGCGTAGGCCGGATCCTCGGGCCCCAGCGGGATGTCCTGCACGAAGCGCAGGGTGGCGATGCGATCGGCCCACGAGTCGTAGGGCGCCGTCAGGCCCTGGCGCACGTTCTTGGGCAGCGGCTGCGTCACCGCCAGCCGGGTGGCCCCCGCGCTGAAGGCGTTGAAGCCGCGCACCAGCAGCGCGCCCAGCTTGCTGTCGCGGGCCAGCCGCAGGGTGCCCGGGAGCTTCTGGCCCTTGGGGTTGGTGAAGGCGCCCGTGTTCAGCAGCGCCAGCCGCCCCACCCGCTGCGGGTGCTGGGTGGCCCAGCTCGTGGCGATCATCCCGCCCCAGTCGTGGGCCACCAGATCCACCTGGTCCAGGCCCAGGTGGTCGATGAGCCGCCCCAGATCCTCGACGCGCCGCTGCAGGGTGTAGGTGTAGCGGTCGTCCCCCGGCTTGTCCGACTTGCCGCAGCCGATGTGATCCAGGGCGACGCAGCGGCGGGTGCCCTGCAGGGCCTTGATGGCCTCGCGCCAGTAGAAGGACCAGGTGGGGTTGCCGTGCACGAACACCACGGGGCGGCCCTGGCCCTCGTCCACGTAGTGCAGCCGCAGCCCGTCCACGTCGAGCCAGTGCTCGGCGAAGGGGTACAGCGCGGGATCCACCGCCCTCACCAGACGAGCTCCAGCATCGACACGTTGATGCCCGAGCCGATGCCCATGAGCGCCACCCGGTTGCCCTTCTGGATGCGGCCGGCGGCCACGGCCTGGTGCAGCGTGATGGGCACCGAGGCCGGGCCCACGTTGCCCAGCTCGGGGAAGGTGAGCAGGGCCTTGCTCATGGTCAGCCCCAGGGTCTGGCACAGGGTCGCCGTGTGCACCTGGCTGACCTGGTGCATGACCAGCTCGTCCAGCACCGCGTCCGACCAGCCCAGCTCCTCCTGCGCCACGGCCCAGGTCTGCCGGGCCAGCGTCACGCCGGCGAAGAGCAGCTTCTTGGTCTCGGTCTCCATGTGGGTGGCGTGGCCCCAGCACAAGCGGGCGTGCTCGGTGGCCGCGCGGCTCACGCCGCCCACCACCCGCGGCCCGTCGGGGGCGTTGTCGCGGTGGGTCAGCAACATGGCCACCCCGCCGCTGCCCAGGGTGAGCGAGGCGAACTCCTTGCGGAACTGGTGGGCCGACATCTCGCCCTTCACCATCCGCGCCAGGGTGGCCTCCTGGATCTCGCGGCTGCCCTCACCGTCCACGATGAGGGCGTACTCGATGGCCCGGCGCTCGATGAGGGCGCCCACCATCTCGATGGCGTTCACGAAGGCCAGGCAGGCGTTGCCCAGGTCGAAGTTCATGCACGTCGTGGGCAGGCCCAGGTTGCCGTGCACGATGCTCGCGGTGCTGGGCTCCAGGAAGTCGCGGCACACCGAGGTGTTGACCAGCACGCCGATCTTGGCGGGATCCACCCCGGCCTCGTCGATGACCTGGCGCGCGGCCAGGGTGGCGGCGTCGCTGGGCTTCGTGCCCGGATCCCACCAGCGCCGGGCCTCGATGCCGGCCAGGCTTCGCAACACGTCGGGGCGCACCTCCAGCCGGGCGAAGGTGTCGGCGAGCTGATCCTCGAACTGGGTGGACGGCACCCGGTGCGGGGCCTCGGCGTACGCGAGGCCGGCGATGGCCACGTCGGTGAACTTCATTCGGTCAAATCTCCCCCGGAAGCGCGCGCATCAACAAAGATCCGGGGGGCGGTGTCAATGCGCACTGCGTCATCGCCCGGCGCTTCAGCCGGCCTTCTGGGCCGCCGATGCCCCCTGGCATGAGCGCGCTCGACCCCTTCACCGTCCCCCGCATCGTGGAGCGCATTGGCGGCCGCCGCCGGGTGCACCACGCCCCCACCCCCACCGAGGACGCCATCGTGGCCGGGCTGAGCGCGCTGCTCAGCGGGCCCTACCGGTTCGCCGAGGGCGGGCCGGGCGGCTGGCTGATCCTGGAGCGCCCCCGGCTGGCGCTGGGCGACGACCGGCTGCAGCCCGATCTGGCGGGCTGGCGCATGGCGCGGGTGCCCCGGCTGCCCGACACGACGCCGCTGCCCGTCGCGCCCGACTTCATCTGCGAGGTGGAGGGGCCGGGCGACGCCCGGGTGGACCGGGTGGTGAAGCGCGACGCGTACGGGCGCCATGGGGTGCCCGCGGTGTGGCTGCTGGACCAGGAGCACCGCCTGCTCGAGGCCCACCTGTGCGGGCCCGAAGGCTGGTCGACGAAGTACGTGGACCTCAAGAGCGGGCGCCCGGTGAGCGTGGCGCCCTTCGGCGACGTGCCGGTGGCCCTGGGCCGCGCCTGGCCCTGACGGCCCCGCTCGGTCCGCTCAGTCCTCGAGCACCCCGTCCACCACCACGGTCAGGGTCTGCTGGGCCCGGTTGCCCGCCTCGTCCGCCGCCTCGACGGTGGCCCCGTACACCCGCCGGCGGGCGAGCAGATCAGGCACCGGGGTCCAGGTGAGCAGGCCCCGCTTGCCCTCGGCCGCCAGGGCCATGCCCTCGGGCCCGCTCACCAGGCGCAAGGTCACTGCGGTGGAGTCGTCGTCACGCACCACCACCGGCAGGCGCAGCGTGGGCCCCACCGCCAGGTCCAGCACCACGCTGACAGGGCTCACGAACGCGGGCACGGCGAAGCCGGCGTAGGCGGTGATCACCACCCGCGCCTCGGTGCGGCCCCCGCGCGCGTCCTCAGCCACGAAGGTCACCGGCCAGGGCCGGCCGGCCCCGTCCGCGTCGCTGGCCAGAGGGCTCCACCGAAACACCCCCTCGGCGAAGCGCGCGCCGGGCGGCAGGCCGCGGGCGCTCACCGTCACGCCGTCGCCGTCCCGGTCGCTGGCCCCCACGGCGAACGTCACCGTCTCGCCCACGGTGACCGCGCGGTCCAGGGGGGCCGGATCGAACACCGGGTTGACGTTGCTGGTGCAGGCCCACAGCAGGGCCATCGGGAGCAGGCGGCGCACGGCCCACGCTACCGCCATTGCGTTTGCCGGGTCGATCCCGTTTCTTGGAGCCCTTGGGGGAAGTCGAGAGGGGGAGCCCATGCCCATCACCCTGACCCTGCTGGTGGCCCTGCTGCAGGGCGCGCCGCCCGCACCGGGCCCGGCCGCGGCCACCGCCCGCCACCCGCAGGTGGACCGCCTGAGCGAGGTGATCCAGCCGGATCTGGCCGGCCGAGAGCCCGTGCCGGGCTACGGCACGCCCGCCCCCGCGCGGGCGGGCGGCCTGACGGTGACGGGGCTGGCGGCGGCGCCCAGCGCCGGCCGCGACGCGCTGCAGGTGGCCGTGACCGTCGAGCTGGCGGGCGCCGCGCCGCGCCTGCTGCTGGTGGACGCCGGGGTGGCGCTGCGCGATCCCCTGGGCAAGGTCTGGATCCCCGTGCCGGGCCAGCAGCTCGCCATCACGGGGTCCCGCGCGGTGGCGGTGGACGCCCTCCCGCTGACGCCCAGCCAGAAGCGCCCGGTGCCCAAC
This sequence comes from Myxococcales bacterium, assembly GCA_020633555.1. Classification (GTDB taxonomy): domain Bacteria; phylum Myxococcota_A; class Bradymonadia; order UBA7976; family UBA1532; genus JACKDL01. The sequence continues at coordinate 10,882 of JACKDL010000023.1, forward strand.
ATGCCGCTGAAGGCCTACGCGGTGACCGATCCGGGCCTGCTGGCCGTCCTGCGCGAGGTCCGCCGCCTCGAGCAGGACGACGGGCTGCGGCGCTTCGTGAAGGTCGAGGGCACCCAGGTGGCGGTGGACCCCGAGGCGGCCGAGCCCGAGGCCCGGCTGGCGCGCCTGCTGCAGTGGACGGTGGACGGCGACGGCAAGCCCGCGGCGCGCTTCCCCCTGGATGCCCTGCAGATCGCTGTGTTCGCGCTCAGCGTGAACGGCGACGAGGAGACGGCTCTGGCGTGGCTGGGCGCGGCGCGCAAGCTGCGCGAGGGGCAGGCCGCGGACGCCATGGTCCGCCTGACGCCCGCCGTCGAGACCCTGCTGGCGCGGGTGGGGCTGAACCCGAAGGTCTTCGGGCCGAGTCACGCGGACTACCACTTCAACCAGGGCCTGAAGCGGTGGGCCGAGGGCGACGCCGAGGGCGCCCGGGCCGCCTTCGAGCAGGCCGCCAGCAAGGCCCCCGAGGACATCGAGGCCCGCTACGCGCTGGGCATCGCCACCTACCGGGTCGGCAAGGTGCAGGACGCGGCCGACGTGTTCCTGGTGGCCAGCGGCATGAAGGGGGCGTTCCCCGACACCCACTTCAACCGGGCCGCGGCGCTGTACCGGCTCGACGACAAGCTGGGCGCCGCCCGCAGCTTCCGGCGGGCGCTCGCGCTGCAGCCCAACGACCCCGTGGCCCGCGCCTGGCTGAAGGTGGCCGATCCCGAGGACCGCACCGCGCCGGCGCCGGAGCCCGAGCCGAAGACCCGCAAGCGCCGCGGGCGCCGGAGGTGATGACGATGTCGCGCATGATCCGAGCCGGCGCCGCCGGCTGCCTCACCGCCCTGTTGGGCTGCGGGCCACAGGTGGTGTCGGTGCAGGACCAGGTGTCCCAGCCGCCGCCGGTGGCGCCGGCCCGGGAGCCCGTGGGCCTGAGCCCCGAGGAGGCCACCCGCCAGGTGCCCACGCTGCGGCCGCTGCCCGGCCGCCGCCGGGTGCGCCCGCCCGCCTACGAGGCCCCCGCCGCCGCGCCCGATCCGGATCCGTCGGCGGCCTTCGCCGGGCCCCCGCCCCCCGCGCCAAAGACCCTGAAGGCCGCCGGCGAGGACGAGGTGTCCGACGAGGCGCTGCTGGAAGAGATGTACGCCCCCGAGTGAGCGCCCGGAGCGGGCGGCCTACGGTCGCCCGCCACCGTCGCGGGCCCGCTCCAGGCAGGCCTCGGTGCGCTCGTTGGCCTGCCAGGCGCACTGCCCTTCGACGCAACCGCATGCGGCCGTGGCCGGGAAGCACCGCGCCGCCGGCGCCAACGCCGCGCAGAGCTCCGCGGGCGCGGCCGCGCAGAACATCCCCTCACACCCCGTGGGCGCGCAGTCCCCGTCCACCTGGCAGCCGAGCTGGAGCTCGCCGCGGCCGCGGTAGCAAAGGGCCGGGCGCTCGGCGCGGCGGCCCTCGCACTCCGCACGGCAGGCGCTGGCGTACAGCCGCCCGTCCTCGCCACACACCGGGGCCCAGTCCGCCGGGCAGTCATCGCAGGGGGACTCGCCCTCGCACTCCGGATCCTCGGGCGGGCACCCCACGCCCTGGCAGACGGGCTGTCCCTGGCCGTCGGGGGCGCACACCAGCGGCGGCGCGCAGGGGGCCCCTTCGGGATCGCAGGCGGTGGCGCACAGGCCGTCGTCGTCCGCCCGATCGCTCAGCGCAGCGCAGATCTGGCCGTCCGCGCAGCCGTTGCCGCCCAGCCGGCAGCGGCTGGTGCAGAGGCCGAAGTCGGGGGTCACGGGCAGGCAGGCGGCCCCGGGCCCACACTCCCGGTCGTCGCGGCAGCGCTGATCGCGACACTCGCGCACGCAGTCGGCCGCCTCGGGGTTGGCCCGACAGCGGGCCGCGTTGCCCGGCACGGGGGCCACCACGCACACCGAGCCGTCGCCGCAGTCCTGCGCCGTCTGGCAGGGCCGGCGGACGCACACGCCCTCGTAGGCAGGCTCGGCCCCCGCGCAGGCCAGCAGGCAGCCGTTGCGGAAGGTCTCGCCGCCGACGGCGCACACCGGCGCCGGGGTCAGATCGCAGCCGCAGGTGTCCACCACGCAGCGGCCGTCCAGGCACTGCTGGCCGGCGGCGCAGTCCTGGGGGCCCGCGCAGGCCTCGGGGCAGGCGCCCTCGGCCACCACCTGCACCTCGGCGCAGTCGGCCACGCAGCGGTTGGGGTAGGTGCGCCGATCGGCGCCACACACGGGCGCCACGGTCCGGGGGCAGCGCTCGGCGCACTCCAGCGGCTGGCAGATCCCGTCCACGCAGCGCGCGTCGGCGCCGCAAGCGGGCTCGCAGGCCACCTCGGCCACGCAGGCGCACTCCCGGCACCCTTCGCCGTCCACCCGGAAGCCCTGGGCACACACCAGATCGCAGGGGGCCGGCGCGCAGGCGGGGGCCGCGCAGCCCTCGCAGGTCAGCGTGAGCGCGTAGGGACGGGCGCGCTCGGCCTCGTCGCGCAGCAGCACGAACCACGAGCCGCCCTGGTTCACCGGATCCAGCGCCAGGACCAGGGGCCCATCCCCCTGCACCACCAGCACCGGCTGGCCCCACAGGCCGTCGGCGCTGCGCGGCCCGTACAGCGCCAGCAGCGCCTCGCCCCCGGTGTCGGCCAGCGCCAGCCGCGGCGCGTCGCCCGCCTCCACCAGGAACTCGTAGCCCGCCAGCGCGTTGATGGCAGGCAGCGTGCCCTCGACGGTCTGGTCGTAGGTCAGCATGCCCAGGGTGGTGAACAGCGGGCGGCGCACCCCCTCGCCGTCCACGTAGGTGCCCTGCCCGCTCGGCGCGTCCACCGTGAGCGGCGGGGGCCGCTTGGCCTCCCGATCGCACCCCACCAGGGTGGCGAGGGCGGCGCAGATGATGATGGCACGGCGCGACATGCGGACCTCCCGTGCGGCCGACCTGGATCTGGGTCTGGATGATCCAGCAAGGACCATACCGGACGGAAACCCCACAGCGGGCGGCCGCGGCCGCCAACCGCGCTTGGCAGCCGCGGCGACGCTGTCACGCCCGGGCGGCGTCCGGGCCCGCCTCACGGCGCGCACTCGAGCGTGAGCGGCGTCTGACCGCCCGGCGTGGTGACCACCAGGCGCCGGGTGCCCGCATGCAGCGGGACGCCAGCCACCGGGGTCGGGCCCAGGTCCCGGCCGTCCACCCGCAGGTGGCCGAAGGGGTTCGAGGCCACCGTGGCCACGAATCGCCCCCCGCGGGCGATGAGCCGCACGCGCACCGCGGGCCCCCCGGGGGCCTCGGCGGTGAGCATCAGGCCGGCCTCGGGCACCGCCGCCCAGCCCTGCCCGTCGGCCGGTGCGCCCTGGGCCGTGATGCCGGGGCCCAGCCTCAGCCGAGGCCCCGCGGGTGGCGAGGCCGCCTGTGTCGGCGGGGCGCTGGGCGGCGCGGCCGCCGTGGCGGGCGCGCTGGGCGGGGCCAGATCCCTGGGGGGCGCCACGGCCGCGTCCCGAGCCACGGAACGGGGCGGCTCGGTCCGCGGGACCCGCCGCGGGGTGGGGCGGGCGGGGCGGGCGGGGCGGGCGGGTGCTGCGTCCGGACGCGCGCTCGCCGCGTCTGCCGCGGCCGCCGTCGTGGCGTCGGGGGGCCCGCCCTCGCCCAGCTCGGCGTCGGCATCGCTCGCACCGTCGGGGGCGTCTTCGGCGGCGTCCACGGCGCGTCCATCGGGGACGTCCGCCGCGTCGGGTGCGGCCGCCGTCAGGCCAGCGTCCGGCCCCGGCCTGGGGCCACCGGCCGGGTCCCCGCGGGCCAGACCCACCACGCCCCCAGGCCCGCCGTGGCCAGCAGCAACGCCAGCCCCACGCCGCGTCGCCGCGGCGGCCGGGGCCCCTCGGCGGCCTGGGCCGGGGTGGCCTCCAGCGGCGGCGGCGGGGTTCCGCTGCCCCCGGCGGGCACGGCCGCCGTCGCCGTGGCCTCGATGGGCGCAGCCGCGGTGGCGGTGGCCTCGGCCGCGCGGGGGCCGGCGCTGTGGCCCATGCCGCGCCCGGCCCGATCGAATCGGGCCGCCAGCCAGGGCCCCAGCGCGGGCGCGCCGACGACGATCCCCGCCTGCGCCGCCGCCGCCAGCAGCGCTTCGGCCAGCGCCTCCCCGTCGGCGAACCGCGCGGCGGGATCGGTGGCCAGCGCCTGATCGATCACCGCCACCAGCGCCGCGGGCAGCGCCGGCGCCGCCTGGGCCAACGGCTGCAGCGGTGCGCCCGCGCGCACCCGGCGGGCCAGGGCCGCAGGATCCCCCCCGTCGAAGAAGCAGCGCCGGCCCGCCAGCAGCTCGTAGAGCACCACCCCCAGCGCGTACAGGTCGCTGCGGGGATCGGCCCCCTCGCCGCGGGCCTGCTCGGGGCTCATGTAGGCCAGCTTGCCGTGCACGGCCACCGCGTCGCCGGCCCGGGCCGTGGCCAGCGCCACCCCGAAGTCCCCCAGCTTCACGTCGCCCTGGAAGCTCAGCAGCACGTTGTGGGGCGACACGTCGCGGTGGACGATGCCCAGCGGCCGGCCGGTGGTGTCGGTGGCCCGGTGGGCGAAGGCCAGCCCCCGGGCGCAGGCCACGCCCACCTCCAGCGCCAGGCCCGGCGGCACGGGCTCACCCAGGTCGAGCACGGCCTTCAGATCGACGCCCTGCACGTACTCCATGGCCAGCCAGGCGCCCTCGTCGTCCCGGCCGAAGTCGAAGATCTGCACGATGTGCCGGTGGTCCAGCAGGGCTGCCAGCCGCGCCTCGCGCTCGAAGAGCTCCAGGGGCGCGCCCTCGCCGCGGGCCCGCTTCACGGCCACGCGCTTCTCGAAGCCGCCCGCCCGCTCCAGCGCGCACAGGAACACCTCGCCCATCCCGCCGACGCCGATGGTGCGAATGACCCGGTATGGCCCGATGGTCTGCATGCGTCGTGCAGGGTCCGCCGGCTGGGGCCGCATGGCAAGACACGCGCGCGCCGGGGCTGCTATCCTCGCCGGCCGTTTTTCCGATCCGGGGGCACGGATGAACTACCTGAAGGCAGGATCCCAGTGGGGGCGGGTGGGCGCTTCGGCCATGGTCCACTTCCCCGTCTCGCTGTGCGTGGGCTCCTTCAGCCGGCCCGCCAGCCAGTGGGCCATGCGCCGCTGGTGCAAGACGAGCTGCGACTGGCTGGGCATCCAGAACACCCTGATCGACGGCCACAAGCTCAAGGCGACCCCGCAGGCGGTCATCGTGGCCAACCACCTGAGCGCGTTGGACATTCTGGTCATCGGCGCCCACCTGCGCCGGGACTACCGCTGGCTGGCCAAGGCCGAGCTGTTCAAGGTGCCGCTGAGCGGCTGGCACCTGAACCTGGCCGGCCACATCCCCGTGTTCCGGGGCGAGCGCGACCGCAACTCCGGCATCGGCGCGCGGATCCACAAGGTGGTCGAGGAGGGCGCCAGCGTGCTGTTCTTCCCCGAGGGCACCCGCAGCCGCACCGGCGCCCTGAAGCCCTTCTTCCGCGGCGCCTTCCGCACCGCCGTGGACGAGGGCCTGCCCGTGCTGCCCCTGCTCGTGCGCGGCACCTACGACCTGCTCATCCCCGACGAGTGGGAGCTGGTGCCGAAGGCCGACCGCCAGTGCAGCGTGCAGGTGCTCGACCCCATCCTGCCCGCGCACACCGGCGACACCGCCGCCGACGTGGACGCCCTGCGATTCAAGGTCTGGTCCACGTACATGGGCCACCTCCACCCGGACGCAGCGCTCGACCCGGCCCAGGCCGACGGCGAGGCCCTGAAGGCGGCGGGCCAGGCGGGCGTGGGCACATGAGCGCCACCCTGGTGTTCGTGCAGGGCGAGCAGCGCTGGGAGGTGCAGGCCGCCCCTGGCGAGACCCTGCTGGAGCTGTCGCGGCGCTGCGACGCCCCCGTCCAGACCCTGTGCAACGGGGTGGGCACCTGTGTGCAGTGCAAGATCCGGGTGCCCATCGAAGACCTGCCCAAGCTGTCCAAGCCCACCGCCCTGGAGCGCGACCGGCTGGGCAACCTGTTCCACCTGACCGGCGAGCGCATGGGCTGCCAGGTCAGCGTGCTCGAGGACGTCACCGTCGAGGTGCTGGACCCCAGCCTGCCCCGCCGCCGCCGCCGCCGTTGATCTGCCGGGCCGAAGGGGGCAAGGTGGCCCGTCATGGGATCCAACTCGCCCCGGCGTGAGCCTGCGCCGCCCGACTTCATCGAACGGGTCGACGAGGACGCGCAGAAGGTCCTGCGCCGCCTCAACCAGTTCGACTACCACGGCTTCCTCGTCGGCGGGGGGGTCCGCGACCTGCTGCTCGGCGGCACGCCCAAGGACTTCGACGTCGCCACCTCGGCCCGCCCGCAGGAGGTGCGCAAGCTGTTCCGCAACTGCCGCCTCATCGGGCGGCGCTTCCGGCTGGCGCACATCCTGTTCACCGGCGGCAAGGTCATCGAGACGGCCACCTTCCGGGCCAAGCCCGCCGAGGTGAACCGCGACGGCGCGCTCATCACCGACGACAACGAGTTCGGCACCCCCGAGAGCGACGCCCACCGGCGGGACTTCACCGTCAACGCGCTGTTCTACGACTACGCCGACGACGTGGTGCTGGACTACGTGGGCGGCCTGGACGACCTCGAGAAGCGGCTGCTGCGCACCATCGGCGACCCCGTGGTGCGCTTCAAAGAGGATCCGGTGCGCATCCTGCGGGCGGTGAAGTTCGCCGCCCGGCTCGACTTCGACTTCGAGCCCGCCACCAAGGCGGCCATGCTCAGCGAGCGCTTCGACCTGGAGAAGGCCGCCATCCCGCGGCTGCTCGAGGAGATCTACCGGATGCTCAAGGGCGGGGCCGCGGCCCAGTCCTTCAAGCTGCTGGACGAGCTGGCCCTGATGGAGCTGCTGATCCCCGAGGTCAGCGCCTTCCTGGGGCGGCCGGCCGACGATCCCTGGCACCCGCTCATCCCCATCCTGCAGGCGCTGGACGCGGCCATCCTGGCCGGCGAGGACATCTGCAACGGGGTCATGCTGGCCACCTTCTTCTGGCCCCTGTACCAGGCCGCGCTGGCCAGTCTGCCCAGCAAGCCCACGGTGCGGGAGCTGCGGCCCGTGGCCGAGGCCATCGTGGGGCCCATGGCGGTGCGGCTGAAGATGCCCAAGCGCGACGTGGCCATCCTGCTGGCCGTGCTCGAGGGGCAGCTTCGCTTCGAGCACGCCCGCCGCCGGCGCGCCACCCGGGCGGCCTTCGGGCGGCACCCCAACTTCGGGCCCACCTGGCGCTTCTACCAGCTCCGGGCCGCGGCCGAGGGCGAGCCCGAGGAGCGCATCGCCGAGTGGGCCGAGCTGGCCGAGGAGTTCCCGCAGGGGGGCGACGACGACCGCCGCCGCCCCCGGCGGCGGCGCCGCGAGCGCTGAGCGCCCGCAGCCCACGCCCTCAGTCTTCCCCGTCCGCTCCCCCGTCCACCGCCCCGCTGGCGCCCTGCGTCGCCCGCCAGGCCACCAGCGCCCGGCTCAGCGCCCCAAGCTGCTCCAGCGACAGCGCCTCGCCCCGCACCGTCTCGGGGATGTCCGCCGCCGCCAGCACCGCTGCGGGATCGGCGCACACCGGCTTCAGGGCCTTGCGGGCCATCTTCCGGCGCTGGGCGAACAGGGCCCGCACCACGTGCCGGAAGGCGCGCGGATCGCCCACATCCACCGCCGGCTCATCGCGTCGCTCCAGCACGAGCACCGCCGACTCCACCTTGGGCGCCGGGTGGAAGGCCGTGCGGGGCACGCCGAAGGCCAGCGTGGCGTGGGTGGCCAACGCCACCCGGGCCGACAGCGCGCTGCACTCGCGGGTGCCGGGGGCGGCGGCCGCGCGCTCCGCGAACTCGGTCTGCAGCAGGAAGCACGCCCGCCGCCAGGTGCCGGGCGGGGCATCCAGCAGGCCCATCAGGATGTCGGTGGACAGGTGGTAGGGCAGGTTGCCGTAGATGACGAGCGGCTGCCCGGCGGCGGCGGCCTCGGCGGCCCAGTCCACGTGGCGCACGTCGCCCTCGCGGATCTCCACCTCGTCGGCGAAGGCGGTCTCCACGCGGGCCACGGGCACCAGCTCGCGGTCGTACTCCAGGGCGATGACCTTCTTGGCCCGGCCCGCCAGGGCCCGGGTCAGGGTGGCCACCCCGGCGCCGATCTCGAAGATGACGTCATCGGGCCCGGCGCCCCCCACCGCGGCGATGCGCGGGGGAACGGTGGGGTCGATCAGGAAGTTCTGGCCGAAGTGCTTCTTGGTCCACAGGCCATGGGCCTCGAGGACCTTTCGGGGGTCGTGTGCGGCGATCATGCCGCGGAGGCTACCCGAAGATGCGGTTGAGCGCCGCCTCGGCGTCAGCGGGGGGGCGACCGCCCACGGCGGCCAGGTAGCAGCCGCTGCCCTGCAGGGCCACCGGGGTCACCTGCACGGGACGCCCCCGGGTCACCAGGCTCAGCAGGCCGTCCACGTCGGCCGCGCCGCCCCCCTGGGCCAGCAGCGGCGCCACGGCGGCCACGGCGTCGCCGTCCAGGGCGCCCGCCGAGGTGGCCAGCAGGAGGCCATCGGGATCGGCCAGGGTGAGCAGCTCGGCGCCCTCGCGGCGCGCCGCGGCGTCCAGGTAGTAGCTGGCGGCCTGCCCGGGCTTGTCGCTGCGGCGCTGTCGGCGCTCCATGACCCACCTCCGTGCGGAATGTGTTCGAATGTAGGACAAGGTGCGCGAGCGAGCAAAGAAAACCTGCCGCCGCCAGCGTTGACCCGCCTTCCGCCCGTCCACCATGCTGCCCGCGGGTCCGGGGAGGAGGTCGCTGCCGTGCGCACCGTGTGGATGTTCCTGATCTTGTGCTGGTCGAGCCTGGCGCTGGCCGCCGACGCGTGGACCGTGCTGCCCCCCGTCGCCCGGGGCGTGGACGCCGACGTGGCGGCCAGCTTCCGCGACCTGCTCGAGGGCGAGCTGGCCACCCGCTCGGGCGCCCGGTTCGTGGCGGGCGAGGCCTGCCGCGATCTGAGCTGCGCCCGCCAGACCGGCCAGCGGGTCGGGGCCGCCGTGGCGGTGTTGCCGCGCTTGTCGGTGCTGGGCCAGAAGACCGTGGTGGTGGTCACCGTGGTGGACTCGGCCAGCGGCGCCACCCTGTCGAACCAGCGCATGAGCGTGGATCGGGTCGAGGATCTGGAGGCGGTGGCCCAGCGCATGGCCGAGGCCATCACCACCGGGCAGAGCACCGACGAGACCGCCGAGCTGGGGCAGATCACGGAGCAGGAGCGCACCCCGGCCAAGCGCCGCAAGGGCCTGAGCGGCCTGTCCCTGCGGCTGGGCGGCGCCTCGCCCTTCGGCGACAGCCAGGCGGCGGGCTTCGGCATCCTGGTGGACGGCGGCTTCTGGTACGAGGCCAACGACTTCGCCATCGAGCCCCGGGTGGGCTACCGCTTCAGCGCCGACGGCGAGGAGGAGTCCTGGGGCATGTTCGCCGGCGACTTCGGCGCCTTCTGGATCCTCACCCGCAACGACTTCGCGCCCTTCCTGGGCGGCGGCGCCGGCATCCGCCATGTGCGCGAGGATCGGCTGAACCCCATCTCCACCGGCACGGTGGTGCGGGCCAGCAGCAACGATCTCGAGGAGGACTCGGGCTGGGGCCCGGGCGTCTTCACCCGGGTGGGCATCATGTTCTTCCGCACCTACGCCGTGCGCATGGCCGTAGACCTGGAGTACGACGTGACCTTCGTAGACCTGCACGACAACGGCCCCCCGCAGAGCTTCAACTTCGGCGTGCGCCTCATCTTCTGAGCCCCCGGGCCATCGCCCCGCCCGCCCCCGCGGGCACTGCACGGTTGTGCAGTCGCCTACACTGTGCTACGGCTGCCTACCTTGGCGAGGTGCGCCCGGCGACCGGGCGATCGCGAGGTTTCAGGCGATGCAGATGGACCTGTTCGGTGGGGGCGACGCGGGTGAGGGCGGCGGGCAGATCGAGGACGTCCCCCTCCACACCACCACCCGCACGCGGTACCTGAACTATGCGCTGAGCGTCATCACCAGCCGGGCCCTGCCCGACGTGCGCGATGGGCTCAAGCCGGTGCAGCGGCGGATCCTGTACGCCATGTACACGGATCTGAAGCTGCGGCCCGACAGCCGCTACCTGAAGAGCGCGCGCGTGGTCGGTGACGTGATGGGTAAGTACCACCCGCACGGCGACCAATCGATCTACGACGCCATGGTGCGCATGGCGCAGCCCTTCAGCCTGCGCGCGCCCCTGGTGGACGGGCAGGGCAACTTCGGCAGCGTCGACGGCGACGGCGCGGCGGCCATGCGCTACACCGAGGCCCGCCTGACGCCGCTGGCCGTCGAGCTGCTCGACGAGCTGAAGCAGGACACGGTGGACTTCCGGCCCACCTACGACGGGCAGCTCCAGGAGCCCATCGCCCTGCCGGCCCAGTTCCCGAACCTGCTGGTGAACGGCGCCGCGGGCATCGCGGTGGGCATGGCCACCAACATCCCGCCCCACAACCTGCGCGAGGTGATCAACAGCCTGGTCAAGCTCATCGACGAGCCCACGGCCACGCTCGACGACCTGATCGACCTGCGCCCGGGCCCGGTGGAGGGCGTGCGCGACGAGGACCGCCTGATCCGCGGCCCCGACTTCCCGACGGGGGGGCGGATCATCTCGGACGGCGCCGAGATCCGCGAGGCCTACGAGACGGGCCAGGGGCCCATCAAGATCCAGGGCACCTACGGCGACGAGACGCTGAACCGCAAGCGGCACATCGTCATCACCAGCCTGCCCTACACGCTGAACAAGGCCAGCCTGGTGGAGAAGATCGCCGGGCTGATCGAGGGCAAGAAGGTGCCCCAGATCGTCGACATCCGCGACGAGAGCACCGACGACACCCGCATCGTGATGGAGCTGAAGCGGGGGGCCGCGCCCGAGGTGGCCATGGCCTACCTCTACAAGCACACGCCCCTGCAGCAGAACTTCAACGTCAACCTGACCTGCCTGGTGCCCACCGAGAACCCGGGGGTGAGCGCGCCGGCCCGCATCGGGCTGGTGGAGTTGCTGCGCCACTTCCTGGACTTCCGGCTGCAGGTGGTGACCCGCCGGCTGCGCCACCGGCTGGCCCAGCTCGAGAAGCGCATCCACATCCTCGAGGGCTTCGAGACCGTCTTCGACGCCCTGGACGAGATCATCGCCCTCATCCGGGCCAGCGAGGGCAAGGCCGACGCCGCCCGCAAGATCATGGACCGCTTCGGGCTGGACGAGGTGCAGACCGAGGCCATCCTGGAGCTGAAGCTCTACCGGCTGGCGAAGCTGGAGATCCTGCTCATCCGCGAGGAGCTGGCCGAGAAGCGCGCCGAGGCGGCGAAGATCCGCGGGCTGCTGGCCAGCGAGGCCGATCGCTGGCTGATGGTGCGCGGCGAGCTGCTGGCGCTGGCCGAGACCTACGGCGAGGCCCGCCGCACCGCGGTGGAGGGGCCCCACGCCGCCGAGGCCACCGACTTCGATCCCGAGGCCTACATCATCCAGGAGAAGACCTGGGTGATCGTCACCCGCCAGGGACGCATCAAGCGGCAGAAGGGCTTCAGCGAGCTGGCGGCCATCCGGGTGCCCGACGGCGACGAGGTGGGCTGGGTGATCCGCACCGACACGCGCCAGGTGGTCACCGTCTACACCCAGTTCGGCAGCGCCTACTCGCTGCGGGTGGACGACGTACCGCAGACCACCGGCTACGGCGATCCCGTGCAGGCCAGCTTCAACTTCAAGGACGGCGAGCGCATCGTGGGCGCCACCTGCGCCGACCCCCGGCTGTACCCCGATCCCCCCGAGGGGCTGCTCGAGAGCCTCACCGAGGAGGATCCCCAGCCGCCCTACGCGGTGGTGGTGACCCAGCAGGGCAAGACCACCCGCTTCCCGGTGATGGCCTTCAACGAGCCCAGCACCCGCTCGGGCCGCAAGTTCGTGAGCCTGGCCAGCGACGACGAGGCGCTGACCGTCTACCCCAGCCACGGCGACGAGAGTGTGTGCATCGCCACCTTCCGGGGGCGGGTGATCCTGTTCGGCGTCGACCAGATCCCACCCAAGGGCAACGCGGTGAAGGGCGTGAACGCCATCCGCCTGGACAAGGGCGACCGGGTGCTGGCCTACGCCCTGTCGCGCAAGAAGCGCGACGGCCTGGTCACCCGCACCAACCGCGGGCGCGAGCTGATCGTGCGCGAGACGAGCTACAAGCCGGTGAAGCGGGGCGGCAAGGGCTACCAGGTGCTGCGGCTGGGCCGCATCGCCGAGTGGGACTGGCCGCCGATTGTGCTGGAGCCGGGGCGCGAGCTCGAAGAGGCCGACGAGGCTGAGGGCGCGCTGGACGACGGGGGTGAGCCGTGAGCGATTACGGCGCGTCTCAGATCACGATCCTCGAGGGCCTGGAGCCCGTCCGCAAGCGCCCGGGCATGTACATCGGGGGCGTGGGCAAGGAGGGCCTGCACCACCTGATCTGGGAGGTGCTGGACAACGCGGTGGACGAGGCCATCAACGGCTTCGCGAGCACCATCCAGGTGACCCTGGCCAAGGACGGCGAGACGGTCACCGTCGAGGACAACGGCCGCGGCATCCCCGTGGAGCGCCACCCCAAGGACGCCGCGGGGCGCAGCACCCTCGAGGTCATCTACACGGTGCTCCACGCGGGCGGGAAGTTCGAGCAGGGGGCGTACCGCACCGCCGGCGGCCTGCACGGCGTGGGCGCCAGCGTGGTCAACGCCCTGTCCAGCAAGCTGGTGGTGCAGGTGCGCCGGGGCGGGCACCTGTACGAGCAGACCTTCCGCCGCGGTGTGCCCCAGGGCGACGTGGCGGTGGTGGGCGAGGCCCGCGGCACGGGCACGAAGGTCACCTTCAAGCCCGACAGCCGCATCTTCCCCAACACGGACTTCGACCCGCAGCTCATCGCCCGCCGGCTCGAGGTGAAGACCTACCTGCACGGCGGCCTGCGCATCGTCTGGCGGGACGAGACCGCCAAGGACAAGGACCAGCGGGTCACCGAGTTCAAGCACGACGGCGGCATCGTCGAGTACCTGGACGACCTGATCCAGGCCCGCGACCGGCGGGCGATCCTCGAGGAGCCCTTCACCGTCGAGCGCGACGACGACGAGGGGCGCATCCACATCGCCCTGAGCTGGACCGAGAGCACCGACGTGGTGCTCCACAGCTTCGTGAACGGCATCCCCACCCAGGACGGCGGCACCCACGAGAGCGGGCTGCGCGACGCCATCAACCGCGCCGTGCGCGCCTACCTGGACGCCCACGACGTGGTGCCCCGCGGGGTGACCATCAACCCCGACGACATCCGCGAGGGGCTGACGGGGGCTTTGAACCTGTTCATCGCCGAGCCCCAGTTCCAGGGGCAGACGAAGGACAAGCTGAACAACCCCGAGGTGCGCGCCTACGTGGCCGGCGTGGCGCGGCCGGCGCTGGAGCAGTGGCTCAACGCCCACCAGACCCAGGCCCACGGCATCGTCACCCGCATCATCCAGGCGGCCAAGGCGCGGCAGGCCAGCCGCAGCGCGGCCCAGGCCGTGCGGCGCAAGACCCCCGTGGGCAGCCGGCGGCTGAACCTGCCCGGCAAGCTGGCGGACTGCACCAGCACCGATCCGGCCGAGTGCGAGCTGTTCCTGGTGGAGGGCGACAGCGCCGGCGGCTCGGCCAAGCAGGGGCGCGACCGGCAGAACCAGGCGATCCTGCCCCTGCGGGGCAAGGTGCTCAACGCCGAGCAGGCCACCGATCGCAAGGTGCTGGCCAACCAGGAGCTCAGCGACATCGTGAAGGCCCTGGGCTGCGGCATGGGCAGGCACATCGACCTGGACGCGCTGCGCTACCACCGCATCATCCTGCTGATGGACGCCGACAGCGACGGACACCACATCTCGACGCTGCTGCTGACCTTCTTCTACCGCTACATGAAGCCGCTCATCGACGAGGGGCACGTCTTCATCGCGCAGCCGCCGCTGTACAAGGTGGTGATCGGCCAGGAGACGTACTGGGCGGCCGACGACCGGCAGAAAGATGAGCTGATCGCCAACAAGGCGGGGCGCTCGAAGGTCGAGATCAGCCGGTTCAAGGGTCTGGGTGAGATGAACCCGTCGACCCTGTACAAGACGACGCTGGATCCGCTGCGGCGGCACCTGCTGTGTGTGCGCATCGCCGACGACGACAAGCTGGCGACCGAGACGACCATCACGGAGCTGATGGGGCGGGACGCTGCCGCTCGGTATCATTTTGTGATGGAGCGGGCGGATGAGGCGGATGCGGAGGCGCTCGATATCTAGTCGGCGCTGGCTTTAGGAAAACCCCCAGCAAACTCAACCGCTTGCCAATCGAGGCGTTGTCGCCCGGCTGACCGCTGGGGTGGATTTGTCGGGTTGGACCGGCTGGCGCCGGTCCAACCCTTTGCGGGGCGGCCGACGACTCGACGCGGGCACAGGGGGTGGCGCCGCAGTCGCTGTCCTCGGGGCGGTGCCCGGCTGCGCCGTGCCCCTGCCCCTGCGGGCGCTCCCGCGCCGCCACCCCCTGCGCCCGCTCGCGGGTCGGCTCATGAGGGTTGGGGAGAGGAAGTGGATCGGGGCGTTGTTGGCCAGGTGCCTCGGAGCGTGTCGCGCCCGCTTGCCAAGCCAGGGACACTTGATCGCCAGCTACAGCTAGCGCAGGAGGGTGGCGCCTTCCACCAGGACCTTGGTGTGGCGGCCTTCGGCCAGGACCTCGGGGTCGCCCAGGACCACCAGGTGGTCTTTGGCGCGGCTGATGGCCACGTTCACCAGGTTCACCCGCTGATCGATGAAGCGCAGGCTCTGGGTGCGGGTGACCACCGTGCTGAAGAGGACGACCGTGCGCTCGCCGCCTTGGAAGCGGTGGACGGTGCCGGTGGCGACGCCGCCTTGCTCGCCGTGGGGGATGCCCAGCTCGCGCAGGGCCAGGCGCAGGGCGTCGAGCTGGGCGGCGTAGGGGGTGATGACGGCCACCTCGTCGGGGGGGACGCCGCCGCGGCCCAGGTGGTTGAGCACGGTCAGGGTGGCGCGGATCTCGGCCTCGTTGATCCAGCTCCCGCGCACGCGGGTCTGCTGGCCGCGCACGGGGGCCAGGACCACCGGGGCGCTCAGCAGGGGGACGAACTGGGCCAGGCTGCGCGGCGGGGTGTGCACGTGCAGGCGGTAGCCGCACAGGCGATCGCTCAGGGCGATGATCTCGGGCTGGCAGCGGAAGTGGTCGGTGAGGGCCAGGCGCTGGTCGCCCACGGCCTGATCGGCCAGGGCCTGGGCGCTGGCGCCGGCCAGGGCGGCGATCCGGAAGGGGCCGAGCTGTTCGGGGGTGAGCGTGAGCTGGGCCTGGCGCTGCGCGCGCTTCTCGTCGGTGGGGGTGAGCTGCACCACCGGCTCGAGCTGGTTCACGTCGCCCAACACCAGGGCCCGGTGGGCCCGCATGAGGCCCGAGACGGCATAGGCGGGGTGGCACTGGCCGGCCTCGTCGATGACCACTCGGTCCAGGCAGGCGGCCTGCGGCGGGAAGGTGTTGCCCAGGGAGAGCAGGGTGCAGCCCCACACGGGGAACAGGCGGCGCAGCCAGGTCTCGACGTCGGGGCTCTGCTCGAACAGGCGGCGCAGGCTGCGGGCCTCCAGGGCCACGGCCAGGGCCCGGGCCACCACGGGGCGCAGGGTGTCGGCGCGGGCCACGGCCCAGCGCTCGCGCACCATCAGCGCGCGCTCGTGGACGGCGTGGGCCAGGCCGTTGATCTCGCCCTGATCCGCCGGGGGCGGGGCGTCGGCCACCAGGGCGGCCAGGTCGTCGCGCTCGGCCTCCAGGGCGCGGCGGCGGTGGGCGGCCTTGTGGGCGGCCTTCTGGCGCACCAGGCGGTCCTGCAGGGCCTCCAGCGCGGTCAGGGCCTCGGCGACGGCGTTCTCCCAGGCGTCCACCCGCTCGTCGATGGGCTGGCTGGCGCTCACGGTGGGGGGCAGGCCCAGCTCGAAGACGCCGTCCACGGCCTGCAGGGCCACCCGCAGCCGGGGCAGGGCCTTGGCCTCCAGCCGCCGCAGCCGCTTGGTGGCCTCGGCCAGCGCGCCCAGATCGCCGGGCACCAGGGCGTCCTGCATGAGCTCCAGCCGGCGCTGGACGCCGTGGGCGGCGTTCAGGGCTGCGCTCAACTCCGCGGGGCCCGGCGCGGCCCCGTCCACGGCGCCCGGGGGCAGCTCGGCCAGGCGCGCGGTGACCTTGGCGAGCTGGGCCCTGCGCTGGCGGTACTCGGTCTGCGGGCGGGTGCGCTCGGCCAGGGCGTCGGCGGCCACCCGCAGGCGCGCCAGGGCGGCCTCGAAGGCCTCCTCGGCGTCGGCCTGGGCCCGCTGGCCGTCCAGCCAGGTGAGCACCCGCCCCAGGATGTCGGCGGTGATCTGGCCCACCACGGGCTGGCTGCCCACCCGCAGGGCCACCGGCAGGCGGTCGCGGGGGATCTCGTCGGCCAGCGGGTCGATGGCGTTGTCCACCGCCCGGTTGTTGGTGCTGGTGACCACGGTGATGTCGTCGCCCATGGCGGAGCCGTCGGCCAGGGCCAGCGCCCGCGTGGCCAGGCTGTGGGCGGCCAGGGCGCCGATGAGCTCGGTCTTGCCGGTGCCGGGTGGGCCCTGCGCGGCGGTCAGGGTGGTGCCCAGGGCGCGCTCCACCACGGCCCGCTGGGTGGCGGTGAGCCCCCGCGGGTGTTGCACGGCCGCCAGGCCGTGCCAGCCGGGCTCGGGGGGGCGCTGGCCCAGGTAGCTCCACAGGGCGGTGCCCTCGCCCCACGGCGCCCGCCCGGGGGGGCGCCGCAGCAGCTCGGCCAGGTCGCGCTGCAGGTGCCAGGTGGCGAAGGCGGCGCTGCCGTCGTACAGCAGGCCCACGGGGTAGACCTTGGCGCCGCGCTCGGGCAGCCGGCGCTTGATGGCGGCCACCAGCCGCGTCATCTGCTCGGCGGCCGGCGCGCTCGTGGGCAGCTCCGGGCCGTCGGGATCCAGGCAGGCCAGCACGGCCGCCACCGTCGCCCGGGCGCGGCCCTCGGCGGGCAGCTCGTCCAGCGTCTCCAGCAGGGTCGCCAGCTCCTCGTCGGTGACGCCCAGCGTGCGGGTGAGCAGCAGCGGGTCGAGCGAGAACGGGGGCTCGTCGTCGGCCGGTGGCTCGGCCGCCAGCCGCAGGGTGGTGGGCAGCGGCGGCAGCTTGCCCGCCTTGCGATCGCTGTAGCCCGGCGGCTTCCACAGGGTGTCGGCCGCCGTCTGAAAGCCCACCTCCACCGGGAAGCGCAGCAGGGGGGCCAGCTCGCCGCGGCGCTCGAAGTGCACCACGGGCCAGCCCACGAACCAGGCGGCCTGGGCCTGCTCGGGGCGGCCGCGGGCGGCGGCGAACTCGGCCTGGTAGCGGCCCTTCAGCCAGCGCTCGAAGAAGGCGGCGGCGGGGGGATCGAAGGGGCCCAGCCAGCGGGGCTCGGCCCGGGTCAGCAGGGTCAGCGCCCGGTCCAGCCGCATGTAGGGCAGCCCGTCGCCCGGGTCGCGCAGGTCGATGGGCGGCATGCGCGTGGGCGGCTGCCGCGCCACCGGGCGGGCGTTCAGCGCCTCCTCCTGGCGCACGCAGGCGAGCCAGTAGCGCAGGACCTGCTGGGCCTGGTTGGGGTCGAGGGCCATCGGCGCAGCCTACACGGTGGGCGGGCGGGGATCAGCGGCCGCGACGCGCCGCCCCGCGGCGGCTACTCGCAGCGCTCGGGGTGGGCCGCGAAGTCGTTGATGTCGTTGCGCATGGTGCGGGCCTGCTGCTCGCCCACGCAGGCCCAGCGATCCAACTCCACGGTGCGGCAGGCGGCCTTGCACTCATCGGGCACTCGGTAGAGCGGCTTGCCGGCCCACTCGGCCAGCGGCGTGTTCAAGCCGTCCAGCTCACAGGCCGCGTCGCACAGGGCCTCGTTGTCCTCGCACAGGCGGCTGAAGGCGGTGGGGGTGTTGCGCTCCCAGAAGTCGGCGTACACCCCGTTGCCGTTGTCGCACTCCAGCTCGACGGTGCCCGGCTGGGCGGCGCAGTCCACTCGGCAGTAGCCCTCGAACATGGCCAGGTCCGCCGGCTGGTTGCCCCAGTTGCACTCGATGCGGGCGGCGTCGGTGAGGGTCTTGAAGCAGTCCACCGCCTCGGCACAGAAGCGGGCGCAGCGGTCACCCACGTTCGTGGCCGGGAACGGCGCATCGAAGTCATGGGTGAGCGAGCACCCGCTCACGGCCCACAGGGCGACCAGCCACCAGGTTCGCATCGGCGCCTCCTGCGGGGAAGGTACGGGCTGGCCCGCGCCGGGGTCCAGCCTGCCGGTCAGGGCGGCGGCGGGGGGGCGTCGCCGTCGGCGCCGTCGGGGTCCACCGGATCGGGGGTGTCGTCGCCGTCGCGGCTGCCCATCCCCGACCCGTCCAACACCGTGTCGTCGCTCCGGGCGGTGGCACCCTCCAGCGGCACCCGCGCGGCGATCTGCCAGTCCGCCAGCCCGGCCACCCGCACCTCGTTCAGGCCCACGCTGAGCACGGTGTCGTCCTGGAAGGCGCTGCGCTGCACCTGGGCCGGCCCGCAGGCGGCCTCGTCGGCGTCGCTGTGATCCACCTGCCCCAAGACCTGCAGGCCACCTTGGGCCGAGGCGGTGAGGAGCTGCAGGCCGTTGAAGGGCGTGTCGCCGCAGGTCTGCACGGGCAGCGCCAGGGCCCCCAGGCCGCTGGCCCAGCGCACGGCCAGGGGGTCGCTCAGCGCCGCCGAGCCCGCGCCCGCGTAGCTCACGCCGCCCAGCGCCCGGGCCCGATCGGGATCGCTCAGGTCGAACAGCTCCACCGCCAGGCCGGGGCCCGCGGCGCGCTCGTCGTCGGTCGTGACCTCACCGCCCAGGGCCGCCACGCTCAGCAGCAGGCCGTCGCCCAGGGGGTGCAGGAACTGCGGCGCGCCCTGCACGGGCAACGTCCCGCGCACCCGCGGCAGCCCCTCGGCCGGGCGCTCGATGATCTGCAGATCGGTGTCGCCGCCAAAGGCCAGCAGGGCCCACTGGTCCACGAAGCGCACCGCGGTGGGATCCACGTTGGTGGCCGCCAGCTCGGCGAAGCCTTGCGGGCTGAGCCGGCCGATGGAGTTGCGCCCCAGCACGGTCAGGCGGTGGCCGCGGGTGAACTCCACGTCGGGGGCCGGCTCGCCGGGCGCGCGGGTCACCACGTCGCCGTACTCGGGCGCCACCTCGACGATGGGATCGGGCACCTCGTCGCCCCGGTCGAAGCCGATGGTGCTCAGCACCTCCAGCCCATCGCCGGCGGCCCGCATGGCGAAGCGGTTCAAGAGCAGGCCCGGCACCGCGGATGAGCCGGCGTACTGCACCACCGGCCGCCCGTCGGGGTCGAGCACCGACGTGGACAGGCGCAGATCGAAGCGGTGGATGATGGTGGCCTCGTTGTTGTCGGGCACCGCGTCGAACCAGTCCTTCTCCACCACGAAGCGCTGCCGGGTTGCCAGGTACAGGGCGTCGCCGGTGACGTACACCGCGCCGGGCTCGCTGATGACCGTCTCGGTCTCCAGGGGCCGGTCGCCGGCCATGGTCTGCGACACCACCGACACGAAGCCGCGGCCGTCCTGCAGGTGGGCGTACCAGACGCTGTCGCAGTCCTCCAGCAGACCCGCCACGGTGCGCTCGTCGGCGGCCCCCGGCCGGCGCACGTCGGTGGCCCCGGGCAGCCAGTCCGCCAGCGGGCGGCCGGTGAGGATCTGGATGTTGCGGTCCCGCAGGGCGTCGAAGGCGGCCCGCGCCACCTCGGGATCGTTGCCGAAGGGCTCGGCCAGCTCGTCGGGCCAGAACTTCACGCCGCGCACCACAGGCGGCGGGAACTCCACCACCGTGTGCACCACCTGCTCGATGCGGCGGGCGGCCACGTAGCTGCCGTTCAGCTTCACGTCGCGGATCACGGTGGGCGCGGCGGGGTCGGTCAGGTCCACGGTCAGGATCCGCAGGGCCCGGTTGCTGCCGCTGGACAGGTCGCAGCCCACGCCGAAGGGGCACAGGCCACCGATGGCCGGGGGCGCCCCGTAGGGCCCGAACACCGCCGCCTCCTCCTGCAAAGGCAGCACCGCGGCGTCACGGTCCACGTAGATGACGGCGCGATCCCCGTCCACGAACAGGCTGCGCGCCCGGCCGCCGTCGATGCGCAGCACCGCCACCGGCCCGGCCTGATCCACAGGGGCCACCCGCACGATCTCCAGGCCCACGTCGGTGAGCACGTACAGCAGGCCGTCCTGCAGCTCGATGCGATCGGCCTCATCCACCGCGGCTTCCTGGCGGATGGCCCCGTCATCGCCCCGCTCAGCGCCCCCGGCGAAGTTGCCCCCGGCGCCCTCCCCGCCGCCCTGATCGGGATCGGGATCGGGCTCCGGCTGGCTGGGCGCCCCCACGGCGTCCACCTCGTCGTCCAGCAGCAGCGGCCGCGGATCATGCGCCGCGCTGATGGCCAGGGCGTGGTTGCGCTTCAGCAGGTGCTCCATCTGCACCAGCGCGCGCGTGGCCAGCCGGCCACGCAGATCCTCGCAGCTCCCGGCCGGGCGCAGATCCTCCAGCGGCGTCTCCTGCTGCTCGGGGCCCGAGCTCGTGGCGTCCACGCAGCCCCACAGCCCGGTCGCCAGCGCCAAACCCGTCCAACCCGTCATCCGTCGAGTGGCCATCCCAACCCCCAGTTCATGCTCGGCGGAGGACGTCTGCAGGATCCGGGCCGAGACGTTCACGGGGGATCCGGCCGCCGCCGAGCGGCCCCAGCCTCGCAAATCTGACGGCGCCGCGGCGAATTCCCGAGGATTGACCCCTCGCCGGGCCGGCCGTAGCCTCCACAGCGTCACCTGCAGTTCAAGGGGGGCCCCATGCGCGCCACCGCGCTCACCGTCTGCTGTCTGCTCGCCGCCGGGCCGGCCCTCGCCGCGCCCACGGCCGATGAGCAGGCCGCCGCGGCGAAGTACTATGACGCGGGGGTCACCCTCTTCAAGGCCAAGGACTACCAGGGGGCCATCGTGGAGTTCACGAAGGCCTACCGCATCGATCCCAGCCCCACCCTGGTGTTCAACATGGCCCGCGCCTTCGAAGAGATGAAGCGCTTCGGGCCGGCCAAGGAGTTCTACCAGCGCTACCTGGAGCTCTCGCCCAAGGCCAAGGACCGGCCCCAGGTCGAGGCCACCATCGCGGCGCTGGGTCACCTGGAGGCCCAGGAGGCCAGGCCCCTGCCGGCGCCGGCCGGCCCGCAGGACCCCCTGGCGGTGAACAACAAGCAGCCCGTCCAGGCTGCCGGCGGCGGCGCGCCCTGGGGCTGGATCGCCGTGGGCGTGGGCGTGGCGGCCCTGGGCGGCTTCGCGGCCTTCGGCACCCTGGCCAACGAGCAGGCCGACAAGCTCGACGACCTGGCGAAGGATCCCCGCCGCACCGAGGCGGCCTGGAACGACACCCAGGACAAGGGCGCGGGCTACGCCCTGGGGGCCGACATCATGCTCGGCGTGGGGCTGGTGGCCGTGGCCACCGGCGTCACCCTGCTCATCCTCGACACCGGCGACACCCAGGTGGGCGTCGGCCCCGGCGGCCTGGGGGTCCAGGCCCGGTTCTAGGGAGGGCTCAGCGCCCCAGGCGCACCAGCGTGCCCGGCCGCGCGGGCAGCAGCTTGTCGTCCGCCAGGATCTGCTCCCCCTTCACGAAGGTGGCCTTGTAGCCGTGGGCGTCCTGCATCAGCCGGCGGCCGCCGGCGGGCAGGTCCTGCACCATCCGCGGGCGGTCCAGGGTCAGCCCCTGGTGATCGATGATGTTCAGATCCGCCCGCAGCCCCACCTTGATGCGCCCGCGGTCCGTCAGCCCGATGTGATCGGCGCCGTCGGCGGTGAGGAGCTGCACCACGCGGGGCAGGGGCAGCCGGCCGCGCTCGCGGTCACGGGTCCAGTAGCTCATGAGGAAGGTGGGGAAGCTGGCGTCGCAGATGGTGCCCACGTGGGCCCCGCCGTCGCTCAGCCCGGGCAGCGCCAGCGGGTGCTCCAGCATGGCCTGCACGTCGTCCAGGTTGCCGTTGGCGTAGTTGAACACCGGGAAGTACAGCAGCTCCCGGCCCTCATCCATGAGCATGGCGTCCAGCAGCACCTCGAGCACCGGCTTCTTCTCGGCGTAGGCCTGGGCCAGCAGGCTCTGCTTCAGCGAGGGCTCGTAGTTGAACTCGGGCGTGAAGCGGAACAGCCGCGCGGCCACGAAGTCGATGTTGGCCAGGAAGTCATCGACCATGGGCGGCAGGTTGCTGCCGTCGCCGGTCATCCGATCGGGCTTCTCGCTCAGCAGCCGCGCGCGCACCTCGGGCTTGCTCAGCTCGGCCACCTGCTCGGCCAGCGGCCGCTTGGCGATGGCCTTGTAGGTGGGGTGCCCGATGAAGGGGTGGAAGGTGGCCTGCAGCCCCAGCAGCACGCCGATGCCCCGCGCGCCCACCTGCAGCCGGATGGGGAAGCCCTCGGCGGTGGCCTGCTCGGCCCGGCGCATGATCTTGCGCCACTGCTGGGTGTCGCGGTTGCGCTGGATGAGCGACACCGACATGCGCTTGCCCTTGCCGGCCCGCGCCATGGCCTCGAGCACGTCGAACTCCCGCTCGAACTCGCCCTTGCCGTCGTTGATGTCGAAGTCGCTGACCGCCTGCAGGGTGCCGTAGGGCAGCCCGTCCAGCGCCTCAGCGATGCCGGCCAGCTCGCGGGCGTCCGCCTCGCTGGCGGGCGTGGCGCTGCCGTCCACGCTGCGGTGGTTGTCGCTGCGGCCCGTGCTGAAGCCCACGGCGCCGGCCTCCAGGGCCTCGCGCACCAGCGCGCGCATGGCGGCGATGTCCGCGTCGGTGGCGGGCTCGTCGGCCAGGGCCCGGTCGCCCATGACGTAGACGCGCACGGCGTCGTGGGGCACGTGCAGGGCGTAGTCGATGGCCCGCGGCGTCTTCTCCAGGGCGTCCATGTACTCGGGGAAGCTCTCCCAGCCCCACTTGATGCCCTCGCTCAGGGCGGTGCCCGGGATGTCCTCGACCCCCTCCATGAGCTCGATGAGCCGCTGCCGGTCGCTCTTGCGGCACGGCGCGAAGCCCACCCCGCAGCTCCCCAGCACCGCCGTGGTGACCCCGTGGTAGCAGCTCGGCGCGAGCTGGTCGTCCCACGAGATCTGCCCGTCGTAGTGGGTGTGGATGTCCACGAAGCCCGGGGTGACGAGGTGGCCCGTGGCGTCCACGGTGCGGGCGGCGTCGCCCGCCAGGTCCGGCCCGATGGCCGCGATCCGGCCGTCCTTGATGCCGATGTCGGCCACGAACGGCTCGCCCCCGTCGCCGTCCACGATGGTCCCGCCCACGATCTTGGTGTCGAACTGCGCCATGTCGGCCGCGCCCCCTCGGTGCTGCAGGTTGTCGGTGTGCCCCGGCAAGATGGCAGGTGGGGCGCGCGCCGTCCAACGTCAGGGGGCACCGGCGCGCTTGACGGGCCCCGCGCCACCCCACAGCCTGCGCCCATGACCCCACCCGCCTACACCGAAGAGCTGTCCGTCGCCCTGCGCCTGGCCGAAGAGGCGGCCGCGATCATCCGCGCCGTCTACGCCACCGGCGACTTCACCGTGGACCGCAAGGCCGACGGCTCGCCGGTGACCGTGGCCGATCAGCGGGCCGACGCCCACATCGTGGCGGGCCTGCGCGCCGCCTTCCCCGCCGACGCCGTGCTCAGCGAGGAGGCGCCCTTCGCCGACGCCCCCGACGCCCACCGCCTGTGGATGGTGGATCCCCTGGACGGCACCCGGGACTTCGCCGGCCGCACCGGCGACTTCGCGGTGATGATCGGCCTGTGCGTGGCCCACCGGCCCGTACTGGGCGTGGTGGCCGCCCCCGCGCTGCGCCGGACGTGGGCGGGCGTGGTGGGCCACGGCGCCTTCGAGCGCGGCCCCGATGGGGGCGACCGGCCCCTGAGGCTGGCCGTGCCGGGGCCGGTGCCGCGGGTGCTGGCCAGCCGCAACCACCCGCCCCCCGATCTGGTGACCGTGCTGGATCAGCTCGGCGCCTACCGCCTGGCGCAGCGGGGCAGCGTGGGCCTGAAGATCGGCCTCATCGGCGCGGGCGAGGCCGACGTCTACTACCACCCGGCGCCGGGCACGAGCCTGTGGGACTGCTGCGCGCCGCAGGCGATCATGGTGGCTGCCGGCGGCCGCTTCGCCCGGGCCGACGGCACGCCGGTGGCCTATGGCCAGCCCACGGTCACCGACAACCCGCAGGGGCTGCTGGCGGGTCACCCGGCCCTGTTCGAGCGATTCTTGAGGCTGCGGGGCTGAAGAGGCGACGGCGCTCAGGGCGCCTTCGGGGCGGGGCGCTGCTCGGCGGGCACCTCCACCAGCGGGCCCGGGCCCGCCTGGGCGCGGCGCTCGGCCTCCAGGAACATCCAGCAGGCCGCCATGACCACCACGGCGATGACGCTGAACACCTCGACGCTCAGCTTGGCGCCCATGGGGCTCTGGGCGGGGTGGAAGAAGCGCCCGCCGGAGCGGCGCCGCAGCCGGCGCTGCACCTTGCGCACGAAGTCCCGCGGCGGCGCCTTGGGGGCCAACGCACCCAGCAGATCGTGCGCCTCGCGGGCGGCCGCCAGCTCGTCGGCGGCCTCGGCGTCCTCGGCCAGCAGCGCCTCGAGCTCGCGGGCGTCGGCGTCGCTCAGGGCGCCGTCGAGCAGCTCGGTGAGGCGGGCCGCGCGGGCGTCGGCCGCCGTGGGCGTGGGGGTCATCATTCGCTCAGCTCGCCTCCCAGGGCCTCGTAGGCCCGGCGCAGGGCGTTGCGGGCCCGGTGCAGCCGCGACTTCACCGTCCCCTCCGCCAGGCCGGTGATGTGCACCATCTCGGCATAGCTCAAGCTCTGCACGTCACGCAAAACCAACAGCTCACGGAACTCGGGGTCCAAGGCGTCCAGGGCGGCCTGGATGCGGCGCTCGGCCTGCCGCCCCTCGAGCACCCGGTCGGGCCGGGGCAGCGCGTCGCCCACCGTGGGCGGCCGCTCGCCCCAGGCCTGCTCGGGCACGTCCGCCACGTCCTGGGTGCGCCCCCGGCCCCGCCGCCCCAGGTACTTCAGGCGGTTCTTACAGAGGTTGATGGCGATGCGGTACAGCCAGGTGCCGATCTGCGAGTCGCCCCGGAAGCGGTCGATGGCCTTGAACGCCTTCACGAAGGTGTCCTGGGCCACGTCCTCGGCCTCGGCGGCGTTGCCCAGCATGCGGAAGCACAGGTTGTAGATCTGCCCCTGGTGCTGGACCACCAGGGCGGTGAACGCCCGCTCGTCCCGGCGCTTCAGCCGGCGGATGAGCTGCTTCTCGTCCAAGGCGTTCCGTCCACCCCGCTGCCATGTGCACCGGCTTCGACAGGCCGGCGCCGCCCACGTTCCCCCGGGGCTGCAGAAATCGCAAGGCTGTGAATCCCGTGGCCCCAGGCTGCGGTTGTGCCTTCCACACCCGCCCGGGGTTGGGTAGGGTGTTCGGGCACATTGTCCTACACGGAGATCATGCGCGCCCTCGCCCCCCTTTCCTGGATGCTCTGCCTGCTCATCGCGGCCGCCGCCGGCGCTGCGCCCCTGACCGAGGCCGACTTCAGCCCCATCCCGGTGGGGAGTGATCCGGCCGCCCTGCGCCGGCACGTGGCCCTGAACCAGTGGAAGGAGGCCCTGGCCACCGTCAACGGCGTGAGCCCCGAGGCCCACTTCGTGCGCGGCTGGCTGGCGGCGCAGCTCAACGACCACGCCCGGGTGGTCAGCGAGCTGCGCGAGGTGCCGGCCCAGCTCCCCCTGCTGGCCGACCGGGCGCGGGTGCTGGCCGCCGAGGCCCTGATGGGCCTGGGCCGCGACGCCGACGCCGCGGTCATGGCCGAGCCGGTGGCCAAGGATCCCGGGCCCGTGGGCCGCTACGCCCGCCGCATGGTGGCCCGGGGCCTGCGCGAGGCCGGCAAGCTGGACGAGGCCCGCACCGTCTACCAGCTCAGCGCCGCCACCGGCCTGCCCGACGAGGTGCCCATCGCGCTGCTGGGGCTGGCCCGCCTGGAGGCCGACACCGGCTCACCCGACAAGGCGCTGGCGCTCGTGAAGCGCATCGACCTGGAGTACCCCGCCCACTGGGCCGGCCCCAAGGCCCGCGAGATGGCCGACGAGCTCATCGGCAAGGCCCCTGCGCTGAAGCGCGAGTGGGAGGCCCGCAGCCTGGACGACCACCTCAACCGGGGCGAGCGGCTGGCGGACTCGGGCTGGTACAGCACCATCATCAGCGACCTGGGCCCCCTGAGCGGTCAGCCCATGAGCGCCGGCCAGAAGTGCGTGCACCGCTACACCCTGGGCTACGCCCAGCGCCGCCGCCGCCAGTTCAGCGACGCCCTCACCAGCCTGGACGAGGCGGTGAAGGCCTGCGAGCAGGTCAACCACGAGAAGGCCCCCTGGGCCCGGCACGTGGCCGGCAAGATCCACGAGCGCCTGTCGAAGGAAGACAGCGCCGCCGCCCACTACCGCGCCCAGATCGACCGCCACGCCGCGCACCGGCTGGCCGACGACGCGGGCTTCTTCCTGGTGCGCCACCTCATCGAAGACAAGAAGGACCTGAAGGGCGCCGAGCGCACGGTCACCGACCTGGCCAGGCGCTTCCCCGAGGGCGACATGACCCCCGAGGCCGTCTTCTGGGTCTTCGTCGAGGCCTTCAAGCGCAAGGACTACAAGCGGGCCGAGCGCATCCTGGCGCTGAACAAGAAGCTCAACCCGCCCGAGGGCTTCCGCCACCGCGACGCGGGCCGCGTCACCTACTGGCAGGCCCGCCTGGACGACGAGCGCAAGCGCGCCAAAGCCGCGCTGGCCGGCTACCGCATGGTGCTGCGCGAGGCCCCGCTGAGCTGGTACGCCGTGCTCGCCTACTCCCGGCTGGTGGAGCGCGATCGCAAGGCCGCCCGGGCCTATGCCGCCGACGTGCTGCGCACGCTGAAGGGGCGCCGCGGCCACGAGGCCGCCGCCGCAGTATGGATCCTCGAGCCCCCCACGGGCGCCAAGGCCCAGGCCTTCGAGCAGGCCCGCCTGCTCGCCCGCCTGGGCCTGCCGGACCCGGCCTGGGACGCCCTGAAGGCCGCCGACGTCACCGACACCGATCAGGGCAAGTGGCTGGCGGCCGTGCTGCTGGACCGGGCCGGTGCCCACAACCTCAGCCACGACCTCATGCGCCGGCAGCTCTGGCCCTTCCGCTGGCTGGCCCCCAGGGGCGATGGCGCCCAGCAGTGGCACGTGGCCTTCCCGCGCCCCTACGAGAGCCTGGTGCAGGCGGCCAGCAAGGCCACGGGCGTGCACGAGCACTTCATCTGGGGCGTGATGCGCGAGGAGAGCGGCTTCAACCCCGGCATCGAATCCCACGCCGCCGCCGTGGGCCTGCTGCAGCTCATCCTGCCCACGGCGAAGTCCATGCGGGAGAAGGGCGAGAAGCCCGTCACCAAGGCCCGGCTGCAGATGCCCGAGGTGAACATCCCCCTGGGCGCCCGCTACCTGGCCCACGTGCAGAAGTACACCCGCGCCCAGTGGGCCCTGGTGCCCGCCGGCTACAACGCCGGCGCCGGCGCCCTGTCGAAGTGGCTCAAGCGCGACGGCCACCTGCCGCTGGATCTGTTCGTGGAGCTCATCCCCTACGAGGAGGCGCGCTGGTACACCAAGCGGGTGGTCTCGAGCTGGGCGGTGTACCGGGCGGTCTACGGCGAGGGCTTCCGCAACCCCATCCCGTACGTCAGCCAGAAGACGCGGCCCTGAGGGGCTTCGGCCCCGAGCGCGCCTGACGCCAGGGCCAGGCGCCGCAGCGCCGCGGACCGGTCACCGGGTGGGTGGGCAGGCGCGAGCGCGGCCCCCGCGTGGCGGCGGCGACCGCGCTGGACTGGGGCCTCAGCCCTCGTTGGCCATCTTGCGCAGCACCGTGTGGAGGATGCCGCCGTTGCGGTAGTAGTCCACCTCCACCGGGGTGTCGATGCGCACCTTGGCGGCGAAGCTCACCTGGGTGCCGTCGGGCCTGGTGGCGGTGACCGTCAGGGTGCTCAGGGGCTCCACGTCGTCGGTGACGGGGATGTCGAAGACCTCCTCGCCGGTCAGGCCCAGGCTCTCGCGGCCCTGGCCCACGGGGAACTCCAGGGGCAGCACGCCCATGCCGATCAGGTTGCTGCGGTGGATGCGCTCGTAGCTCTCGGCGATGACGGCCTTCACGCCCAGCAGCATGGTGCCCTTGGCCGCCCAGTCGCGGCTGGAGCCCATGCCGTAGTCGCCGCCGGCCAGCACCACCAGCGGGGTGCCCTGGGCCTGGTAGGCCACCGAGGCGTCGTAGATGGTGGTCACCGCGTCGGGCTCGAGGTCGCCGTGGGCCTCGCCGAAGTAGGTGGTGAACCCGCCCGAGGTGCCGGGGGCCAGCTCGTTCTTCAGCCGGATGTTGGCGAAGGTGCCCCGGGTCATCACCCGGTCGTTGCCGCGCCGCGAACCGTAGCTGTTGAACATGGCCCGCTCGACGCCATTCGCGGTCAGGTACTTGCCCGCAGGGCTGTCGGCCTTGATGGAGCCGGCCGGGCTGATGTGGTCGGTGGTGGTGCTCTGCCCCACCTTCACCAGGCAGCGGGCGCCCTGGATGGGCTGGATGGGGCCGACGTCCTTGCTCATGCCCACGAAGAAGGGCGGCTCCTGCACGTAGGTGCTGGCCTCGTCCCAGGCGTAGACGTCGCTCTCCTCGACCTTGATGGCCTGCCAGGCCGCCGGGCCGTCCATCTGGCCGTACTGGGCCACGAACTGCTCGCGGGTGACGCTGGCGTTCATCAGGGCGTCAACCTCGGCGTTGCTGGGCCAGATGTCCTTCAAGAACACGGCCTTGCCGCCGGCGCCGGTGCCGATGGGCTCCTTGGTCAGGTCGATGTCCACGGTGCCGGCCAGCGCGTAGGCCACCACCAGCGGCGGGCTGGCCAGGTAGCTGGGCTGCACCAGCGGGTTCACCCGGCCCTCGAAGTTGCGGTTCCCGCTGAGCACGGCGGCGGCGGCCAGATCGCCCGCCTGGATGGCGGCGCCCACCTCGGGGATCAGCGGGCCCGAGTTGCCGATGCAGGTGGTGCAGCCGTAGCCCACGGTATGGAAGCCCAGGGCCTCCAGGTCAGCGGTCAGCTCGGCCTTGTCGAGGTAGTCGGTGACCACCCGGCTGCCCGGGGCCAGCGAGGTCTTCACCCAGGGCTTCACCGTCAGGCCCAGCGCACGGGCCTTGCGGGCCACCAGACCGGCGGCCACCAGCACCGAGGGGTTGCTGGTGTTGGTGCACGAGGTGATGGCCGCCATGACCACCGAGCCGTCGGTCAGCGTGTGGGTCTGGCCGTTCAGCGTGCACTCGGCGGTGTTCACCGTCTCGTGCCCGTAGGTCTTCACCCGGTCCAGGCCCCACTGGCCCTTCATGTCGCTCAGCAGGATCTTGTCCTGCGGGCGCTTGGGGCCCGACAGGGCCGGCTGCACGGTGCCCAGGTCCAGGCCCAGCGTGCTGCTGTACTCGATGGGCAGGGTGTCGTCGCGCCACAGGCCGTTGAACTGGGTGTAGGCCTTGACGGTTTCGATGAGCTCGGCGCTGCGCCCCGTCTTGTCCATGTACTCCAGGGTGCGGTCGTCCACGGGGAAGAAGCCCATGGTGGCGCCGTACTCGGGGGCCATGTTGGCGATGGTGGCGCGGTCGGGCAGGCTCAGCTTGTCCAGGCCGGGCCCGTAGAACTCCACGAACTTCCCCACCACCTTGTGCTTGCGCA
This sequence comes from Myxococcales bacterium, assembly GCA_020633555.1. Taxonomy (GTDB): domain Bacteria; phylum Myxococcota_A; class Bradymonadia; order UBA7976; family UBA1532; genus JACKDL01. The sequence goes on from JACKDL010000023.1 coordinate 40,703, forward strand.
GCATGGCGGTGACGGTGAGCACCAGGTCGGTGGCCGTCGCCCCCTCGGCCAGCTCGCCGGTGAGCTCGAAGCCCACGACCTCGGGCAGCAGCATGTAGATGGGCTGGCCCAGCATGACCGCCTCGGCCTCGATGCCGCCCACGCCCCAGCCCATGACGCCCAGGCCGTTGATCATGGTGGTGTGGCTGTCGGTGCCCACCAGGCTGTCGGGGTAGGCCACGGTCTGACCGCCCACCTTCTTGGTGAGCACCACGTCGGCCAGGTACTCCAGGTTCACCTGGTGCACGATGCCGGTGGCCGGCGGCACCACCCGGAAGTTGTCAAAGCTGTTCTGGCCCCACTTCAGGAACTCGTAGCGCTCCTGGTTGCGGGCGAACTCCAGCTCGGCGTTCTCCTCGAGGGCGGTGGGCTTGCCGAACACGTCCACCTGCACCGAGTGGTCGATCACCAGGTCGCACTGGACCTGGGGGTTGACCTTCTTCACGTCGCCGCCCAGGCGGGCCATGGCGCTGCGCAGGGCCGCCAGATCCACCACGGCGGGCACGCCGGTGAAGTCCTGCAGGACCACCCGGCCGGGGCTGTGGGGGATCTCCACCTCGCCCACGTCCTTCGCGTTGTAGTTCGCGATGGCCTTCACGTGGTCATCGGTGATGGCGAAGCCGTCCACGTTGCGCAGCACCGCCTCGAGCAGGATCTTGATGGAGTAGGGCAGCTTCTCGACGTGGCCGATGCCCGCCTCGCTCAAGGCACCCAGGTCGTAGACGGTCAGATCCCCCAGCGGGGTCTGAAGGGTCTTGGCAGCGTTGAAGGACGACTTGCTCATGGGGCCTCCCATCGGCGGACCGAAAGTCCAGTGTTTCGCGCGCGCACCCTACTCTCGCGCGCGTGAAACGGCAACGCGCCCGGCGCTGGCGCTGGCGCGCCGCAGGTGGTAATGCCCCGGCGCTTCTCCCTGACCCACTTGTGGAGCCTCCCATGGCCGAGACCCCCGCGACCCTGAAGGACGCCGTCATGGCCAGCCCCGGCCCGCGCACCCCCAAGGAGGCCGGGCTGCTGGCCGCCAAGGGCTTCGCCATGGGCACCGCCGACATCATCCCCGGCGTGTCGGGGGGCACCATCGCCTTCATCACGGGCATCTACGGGCAGCTCCTGGCGGCCATCAACAGCGTCAACGGCGCCGCCCTGAAGGCGCTGCTGAAGTTCGACCTGAAGGGCCTGTTCGCCCAGGTGCACGTGCGCTTCCTGGTGGTGCTGCTGTTCGGCATCGGCACCGCGGTGATCAGCACCGCCCGGCTCATGCACTACCTGATGGACGAGCACCCGGTGCCCACCTGGGCGCTGTTCTTCGGGCTCATCCTGGCCTCGGCGCTGGTGGTGGGCCGCGAGGTCGAGGGCGCCACGAAGCCCGCGAACGTGGCCGGCGTGGTGCTGGGCGCCGTGGGCGCGTACGTCTTCGTGGGGCTCATCCCCGTGGAGACCCCCACGGCGCCCTGGTTCCTGTTCCTGTCGGGCATGATCGCCATCTGCGCGATGATCCTGCCGGGCCTCTCGGGTTCATTTTTGCTTTTGATCCTGGGCAAGTACGCCTACGTCACCGGGGCCATCAAGGACCCCTTCGCCGCCGGCAGCCTGCTGATCATCGTCACCTTCGGGGCGGGCGCGGTGGTGGGCCTGCTGGGCTTCAGCCGCATCCTGGGCTGGCTGCTCGAGCACTTCCGCCCGCTGACCATGGCCGTGCTCACGGGCTTCATGATCGGCGCGCTGCGCAAGGTGTGGCCCTACAAAGAGGTGCTGGAGACCACGGTCATCCGCGGCAAGGTGAAGGTGCTGCGCGACGCCAACGTGCTGCCCGACACCTTCGACAGCCAGGCCATGCTGGCCCTGGGCCTGATGGTGGCCGGCTTCCTGGTGGTGCTCGCCCTGGAGCGCATCGCGGGCGGCTCGAAGGCCGAGGCGTAGTCAGTCCCACAGCCACTGCGCGGCCACCGCGCCGCCGGCCACCGCTCGCTGGGTGAACCCGCCGCCCACCTCCAGGCCGCGGGCGCCCGCGTAGCCCTCCAGCAGGGTCGACAGCCGGCCACCCAGCGGCCACTCCAACACCACGGTGCCGGCCCACAGGCCGCTGACGGCAGTGGCGGTGATCTCACTGGTTGCGGCCTGCCCGCCCGCGGCCACGATGGGGCGGGTGATCACCTGCTCCTCGAGCGCTGCGCCCAGGCGGGCCCCCAGGGCCAGCACCACCGGGCCCACCCACAGGTCGTAGCGGGGGGTCAGCGCCAGGCCGTAGCGGCGCAGGTCGTAGGTCAGGGCGGCCGAGGTCACGTCGGTGGCCAGGCCCACGCCCACCTCGGCGCCCAGCGACCAGCGGTCGCGGGCGACTCGGTAGCCCAACCCCAGCGTGGGCAGCGCCGCCAGGCCGTCCAGATGGCCGGACTCCACGCCCAGCCGGGCGGTGGGACCGTGCACCCACGGCGCGGGCGGCGTCTCCACCCGGCCCGGGGTGAATGGCACCACGGCGTCGCCCCGGAAGGGCGCCCGGAACAGGCGCTGGAACACTTGGGCGGTGCCCTTGGCGAGCACGGGCTCCGGGGTGGCGCTGTCCCAGGTGTGACGGCCCTGCGCGTCTGCGGTCAGCGGGTATTCGCGCAGCTCGGTGGCGTGGGCCTGGCGGGTCAGCCGGCTCAAAGCCCAGCGCCGGTCACCGCCGGGCAAAGCCAGGCGCAGGGGCCGGCCGGCGGCCTTGTGGGTCTCGATGGCGCGTAGGCCGCGGTCGTCGGTCACGCGTAGCTGACCGGACATGTGGCGGCCGCTGCGGGCTCTGTGCCCGCGGTGATGTGTGCGAGGGCGGGCAGTGCCGGGGGTGTGTGCCGCAGTGCGCGGGCCGTGAATGCGGCCCCGACGAGTGCGGCGGCACGTGCGGCGGCTGCGGCCTGCGCGAGGAATGTCGGCGCGATGGCCAGTGCTACGGCCTCTGCGCCGCGGCCTGCGACGGCCAGGAATGCGGGGACGATGGCTGCCGGGGATCCTGCGGGGCCTGTGACGGCGGGTTGGTGTGCCGGGCCGGCCGCTGCGTGGCCGACTGTGACCCCCAGTGCGATGGGCGAACCTGCGGGGCCGACGGCTGTGGCGGCATCTGCGGCGCGTGCGTCCGGGGCGAGCGCTGCGAGGGCGGCCAGTGCGTCGGCGACTGCCAGCCCCAATGCCTCCGGCGAGACGGCACGCGCGCCTGCAACGTCGATGACGGCTGTGGGGGCCGCTGCGGGTGCGACGCCCGTGAGACTTGCGTCGGTCGCGTGGAGCCGACCTGTCAGGACTGCTGTGCCGGGGTGGACCGGTGCGGCCCCAGCCCGGCTTGCCCCAACGTCGTGTGCCAGGGGCCCTGTCCGCGGGGCCAACGGTGCAGTGAGGCCGAGCGCGGGTGCGCGGGCGACTGCGTGCCCCGCTGCGATGGCCGAGTCTGCGGCGACGACGGGTGCGGGGGGGTGTGCGGGAACTGCCGCGACAACGCCCACTGCCAGGACGGCCTGTGCGCCTGCGACGTCGGCTTCGTGCCCAACCGCAGCGGCGACTGCGTGCGGGTGGGCGGGCCCTGCGTCGACGTGCTCGAGGTGGGGCACTGCGTGGGCGACTACTGGGTGTTCTGCGCCGGCCAGCTCGGCGTGCAGTACATGGGGTGCCAGGCCAACGGCTTCCCGGGCTGCGTGGGCGACCAGCAAGACGCGGGCGCCTGCGCCTGCGGCCCGGTGGATCGCAACGGGCTGTGCTCCAACAACCGCCAGTTCCACTTCCGCTGCAACGAGATCCTGGGGGTCATGACCCAGGACCACTGCCCATCGGTGACCCGCTCCGCCAACGGCTTCTGCTCGACCCTGGTGACCGCCTTCGGGAGCCAGACCACGTGCTTCTGCGACCGGTGCCAGACCGTGGATCCGTTGTCGGGCCGCTGCGAGCAGGCCTGCCTCAACTGCCAGCTTCTCGACGGGAACGTCCACGCCTGCCCCTGACGCTTTCTGCACATTTCCTTTTGGGCCGCTCGGGAACCTGCCCCGAGGGGTGGTGACCCGCGCCCCGACCCCCAACCGACCTGTGCACCTGAAGCCCGTGACCCCGTTGGAGGCCCCCATGTTCCGCTCGATCCTGCTGACCCTCGCCGCCCTGTGCCTGACCACCGCCTGCGGCGCCCCCGACCTGGACTCGACCGCGCTGCAGCGCCTCACCATCACCCACCCCGGCGCCGACGGCGCGCCGGCCTTCCGGGTCGAGGCCCACTTCCTCGGCGCCGAGCGCTCCGCCGACGTGGCCGCGCTGCTCGACACCCTGGAGGTGGTGGCCCTGGACGACGAGCTGCAGGGCGAGCGGCCCGCGGATCCCGACCGCGCCCTGCGTCACCTGGTGGAGGACGGCGGCGACGGCCTGCTCATCCGGGTGCACCCCCTGCGCCCCGAAGATCAGGGCCGCCTCTATGGCTACGCCCTGCATCTGGTGAACCAGACCGCCGCCCCGACTGAGGCAGCGGGCGACGTGGAGACCCAGCGCCAGGCCCTGGGCCTGTCCAACGGCCGGATCAACGTGCACGACCTTTGGTGCCACGGCCTGCGAGTGCGCTACCGCGTGAACCGGGGCGAGGCCCTGATCACCCTGTACGGCCCCATTGGCGCGTTCCCCCTGCCCCAGTTCCCGCAGGGGCAGTGGACCACCCTCAAGTTTTTCGCGCCTTTCCCGTGGCCCAGCCCCTGGATGGTCATGGTGACCAACATGGGCGACGGGTGGATGGACTACGACATGAGCCTGACCTGCGCCCTGTAGCCGCTACTCGCTGGGCGCCTCCACCGCCCGCGCCACCAACCCGCTCACCACCCCCTGTTGGGCCAGCGCCGCCCGCGCGCCGGGCTCCACCAGCCCGCTGCGCAGCAGCGCCGCGGCGAACAGCGTGCCCGCCAGCATGACCGCGACAGCCCCCACGGCCGGCGCCGAGCGGGTGAATCGCCGCAAGGGCCCCAGCGCCAGCAGGGCTGTGCCCGCGCCCGCCGCCAGCGCCACCGCCAGGCGCACCGCCACCTCGGTGGTCTCGGGGGCCGCCGCGGCCGCCCAGGCCCGCGCCTGGAGCCCGATCCACACCGCCAGCACCACGGCGTGGCCCGCCGGGAACACCAGCGGCGCCATGGCCCGGGGCCAGCGCCGGGCCAGCGCCTCGAGCGCGCGGGCCAAGACCCCCCGCAGCGCCAGGGCCAGCGCCGCCAGGGCGCCCACCACCGCCAGCGCCACCAGCGCCACGGCCAGCCCGGCGAACAGCGCGCTCTGCAGCCGCCCCATCACGCGCAGGACGGCGGCCGCCAGCAGCGGGGCCCCCGCCCACAGCGCCAGGGCCACCACCCACCCCGTGGCCACCGTGCGGGTGCGGTCGTGGAGGGCGTGATCGGGGCGGGGCCACAGCAGGCGCCCGGCGGCGCGGAGCCGGCCCCGCAGGCCCGGCACCGGCCGGCCCAGCGCCGCCAGGCCCCACAGCGCGCCCGCCAGCCCGCCCAGCAGCGCCCCCAGGCCCAGCCCACCGGCGAAGGCCCGCGGCCCCGCCACCACCCCGGCGGGCAGTGCGTCTACCAGGCCGGCCAGCAGGCCCCCCAGGACCCCGGCCAGCGTATGTCCCAGCAAGGCCACCACCATGGCCGCAGGGTCCGCCGCCCATCAGCGCCGGTCAACTCCCCCCGGCTCGGGTGGACCTGCTACGCTCGCCGCACCGCAGCTTGAACCCGAGGAAAAGCCGTGCGCCTGCTCGCCGCCTCCGTCGCCCTGAGCGTCTTCGCCCTGAGCTTCTTCGCCGCGCCCCAGGCCGCCCTGGCCCGCAAGCCCGCCGACGTCTTCAAGGGCCAGATCGTCCTCTCGAAGTGGCCGTTCCCCACCCGCTTCAAGAGCGACAAGCAGTTCATCAGCCACATGAAGAAGGTCAACACGACCACCTTCGAGTTCAACGACGAGGGCGAGATCCAGGTGGAGCTCATGGCCTTCTTCAAGAAGATGGAGAAGGGGCGCGAGTTCACCGCCCGCCTGTTCGAGACCACCAGCGGGCAGAAGTTCATCCTGGACTTCCCCATCTACCCGGCCCAGGACCAGAACCGCATCCTTGCCAGCGGCACCACGCTGAAGCGCGACCAGATCCTGGCCGACAGCAAGGACGACCTGGTGCAGCCGCCGGCCCGCCAGTACCTGCTGGTGATCAGCCGCACGGCCAAGAGCCCGGTGCTGGCCGAGACGAAGTTCGTCATCAAGCAGAGCAAGGCCGAGAAGGAGGCCATCCAGCGCAAGCTCGACGCCCAGAAGGCGGCGGTCGAGAAGGCGATGGCCGAGTAGGGGGGCCTGGCCCGGCAGGGCCGCCAGGCCGGGCGGGCGCGGGACGCCCGCCCGCCGATCACACCGCCAGCAGCGCCTGAATCTCGGCCACGGCCTCGTCGATGGCGATGCGCCGCTGCTCCATGGTGTCGCGGTCGCGGATGGTGATGGTGCCATCCTCCAGCGTCTGCCCGTCGATGGTCAGGCACCAGGGCGTGCCGATCTCGTCGTGGCGCCGGTAGCGCTTCCCGATGGCGTGCTGCTCGTCGTACTTGGCGTTGATGCCCTGGTGGAAGAAGCGCTCCACGAGCTCGCGGGCCTTCTCGGGCATGCCGTTCTTCTTCACCAGCGGCAGCACCGCCACCTTCACCGGGGCGAGCTGGGGGTGCAGCTTCAGCACCACCCGCGTCTCGGGGCCCTTGGCGCCCTCGACGGTCTCCTCGGTGTAGGCGTCGCACAGGTACACCAGCACGCCGCGGGTGGCCCCGGCGGCGGGCTCGATGACGTACGGCACGAACTTCTTCTGCTGCTGGGGATCGAAGTACTCCAGCTTGGCGCCCGAGTGCTTCGCGTGCTTGCCCAGGTCGTAGTCCGTGCGGTTGGCGATGCCCTCCAGCTCGCCCCAGCCCCACGGGTAGTCGTACTCCACGTCGAAGCAGCCCTTGGCGTAGTGGGCCAGCTCCTCGGGCTCGTGGGCGCGCAGGCGGAACTTGCTGGGATCGTTGGCGAACTGCTGCCACCACTCGATGCGTGCCTGCGACCAGTAGGCCATCCACTCGTCGTCGGTGCCGGGCTCACAGAAGAACTCCATCTCCATCTGCTCGAACTCGACGGAGCGGAAGATGAAGTGCTCGACGGTGATCTCGTTGCGGAACGACTTGCCCATCTGGGCGATGCCGAACGGCACCTTCAGCGCCATCGACTGCTGGATGTTGGCGAACTGCACGAACATGGCCTGGGCCGTCTCGGGCCGCAGGTACACCGCGCTCTCGCTGGTCAGCTCATCGATCTTGGCGCGCAGCTCGCGGCCGGTCAGGCCGTCCAGGGCGCCGTCCTCGATGGCCTGCGCCACCGCGCCCATGGGATCCACCGCGCCCACGCTGCTCTTGAACATCAGGTTGAACTGGCGCTCGTCGCTCAGCCACGGCGAGCTGCAGTTCGGGCAGGCGTAGCCGCGGGGGCCGGCCACGGCGCCCTTCAGCGACTTGCCGTCGCGCTCCAGGGTCACCTCGAAGCGCTCGGCGATGAGGTCCTGCGCCGTCTTGGCGCGGCCCTTGTCGGCGAACTCCAGGATCAGCGCCTGCCCCTCGGTGGTGGCGTGGGTCTCCATGGCCTTGTCGGCCCGGAAGCGCTCCTTGCACACCAGGCAGTCCACCAGGGGATCGCTGAAGCCGGCCAGGTGGCCCGAGGCGTGCCACACCTTGGGGTGCATGATGATGCTGGCGTCCAGCCCCACCACGTCCTCGCGGCGGTGCACCATGTCGCGCCACCAGGCGTTCATCAGGTTGCGCTTCAGCTCCACGCCCAGCGGGCCGTAGTCGTAGGCGCTGCGCAGGCCCCCGTAGATCTCACTGGACTGGAACACGAACCCGCGTCGCTTGCAGAGCGACACGATCTTCTGCATCACGTCCTGGTCCTTGGTCGACATCGGCGGGCCTCCGGTGCTATCAGCGGCGGCGGATGGTAGCCGCGTCCCCCAGCCCACACAAGCGCAGGCTCGCCGCCCTCCTGGCGGCCGTCCTGCCGTTGTGGCTCGCCCTGACCGCGGCCGCGGCGCCCCGCCTGGAGCTGGTGGTGGTGGGCCCCGGCGACAGCCAATACACCCTCTACGGACACGCGGGCGTGGTGGCCTTCGACCAGGGCGATGAGCCCCTGAGCCAGGCCCGGCTGTTCAACTTCGGCATCACCGACTTCCGGCGGCCGAACTACATCGTCGACTTCCTGGGCGGGCGCGTGGACTTCTGGGGCCACGAGCGCGACTACCAGACCTACCTGGACCGCTGGACCCGCCACGACCGCGAGGTGGTGCGCTACCCGCTGAACCTGGGACCCGACGCCACCAAGGCCCTGCTGCTCCGCATGCGCGACCGCGTGCGCGAGGAGACAAAGCACTACCGCTACGACACCTTCCGCGAGAACTGCGCCACGCGCATCCGCGACCTGCTCGACGCCGCCACCGGGGGGGCGGTGTACGGGGCGCTGGCCGGCGTGCCCACGGGCCGCAGCTTCCGCGACGACGTGCGCCAGGCCTACGCGGGCCAGCCGGCGCTGCTCCTGCTCACCGAGATCTTCCCCGGCCCCGCCCTGGACGAGCCCCGCGACGCCTGGGCCATGGCCTACCGGCCCGTCGCGCTGGCTCGCGGGCTCGCCACGGTCACGCTGCCCGACGGCACGCCGCTGCTCGGTGAGCCCCACGTGGACCGCCGCCGCGAGGGCCCCGACCCCCGCACCGGCAACCCCAACCGGGCGCAGATCTTCCTGTGGATCATCAGCGTGGTGCTGCTGGCCATGAGCGTGGTGATCGTCGGCGCGCCCCCGTGGGCGCGGGGGATCGTGCTGGCCGGTTGGCTGGCCGGCGACGTGCTCCTGGGGGGCGCGCTGCTGTGGGTGGCCCTGACCACCGCGTGGCCCGACATGCAGGGCAGCCCCCTGCTGCTGTCCTACAGTGTGCTCGATGTAGGCTTGTTCTGGACCGCCGGGGTCTTCATCATCAGGCGCGGCGAACGGGGCGGTCGCTGGGCGCGAGGGTGGCTGTGGGTCCGCCTGGGCCTGTCCCTCTCGCTCCTGGCGCTCTCCCCCTTCGTGTCGGCCCTGAACGGCCCCATCGCCCCCCGCGCCGTGGGGGTCGCCGGGGTGGCCCTGGCGCTGCGCTGCGCCGGGGTGGGGGCCGACGCCCGTGGGGTGTTCAAGCGCCTGTTGCGCTGGCCCCTGCGCCTGGGTTGAGCCGCCGCGCGGGCCCCTGCGCCGCGCCACGCTCGGCCCTCCACGAAGGGCGGCCCGCCCCCCCGGGGGGCAGAACCGCTTGGAAAACGCCATGAGTTCGGGCACATTGCGCGCCCCTTCTCATGCGGGAGGCGAAGGAATGAGACATACCGCGCTCCGGCTGGTGCTGCTGCTCATGGCGCTCAGCACCCCCGCCGCCGCCTGGCAGCCCCCCCTGCTGCTCGAAGCCTTCGACGAAGGCGCGAGCCACCTGGGGGCCCCCGGCTGGCTCACCGGCACCCTGGCTGATCCCGCCCACGCCCGCGCCCGCCTCGAGGCCGATCTGGCCCGCACCGCCCTCGACGACACCGCCAGCGACGGCAGCGACGACGACGCCGACGGCCCCGATGACGCGGCCGCCCAGCGCGAGATGACCGACGACGGCGAGGCCACCCCCGGCGTCGAGCCGCCCAAGCTGCCCGACATCCGCCCCGAGGACATCAACGAGAAGACCACCGTCAGCATCGGCAAGGCCTCCGAGGGCTGGCTGGTCAACGGGGTGCTGCTCGAAGACTCCGAGCGCATCAAGAGCCGGCCCAAGCGCAACTACGGCACCCCCGAGATGGTGGACGCCATCCGCCGCGCCGTGGACGACGTGCACGCGAAGTTCAAGGGCACCCAGCGGCTGGCGGTGGGCGATCTGTCGCGCACCGGCGGCGGCTCCTTCCGGCCCCACCTGAGCCACCAGAGCGGCCGCGACGCCGACATCGCCTACTACTCGCGGGACGGCCAGGACCAGAACGGCCTGCGGCGGGTCACCCGGCGCACCATCGACGCCGGGCGCAGCTTCACGCTCATGCAGTCGTGGCTGGAGCGCGGCGAGGTCGAGTACATCTTCGTCGACTACCGCCTGCAGCAGCCCCTGTACGAGTACGCCCGCGACGTGGCCAAGGTGCCCGCCGCGAAGCTCGAGGCCTGGTTCCAGTACCCCCGCGGGCGCCGGGCCCGCACCGGCATCATCCGCCACCTGCGCGGCCACGCCGATCACCTGCACGTGCGGTTCTGGGCCCCTGGCAGCCGCGCCGCGGCCAAGGCCTACATCGCCAAGTACGGCACCAAGGTGCTCAAGCCGGTGCCCGTCTACCGCAAGGTCCGTCGCGGCGACTCGCTGTGGAAGATCGCCCGCCGGTACAAGACCTCGGTGAAGAAGCTGAAGAGCTGGAACCGCATGGGCCGCCGCAGCCTGCTCCAGCCGGGGCAGAAGCTCATCACCGGCTGGCGCGCGCCGAGCCTGCCGTCGCCGTAGGCTCATCGAGCACAGAGGGCGACCTTTCGCCCACTTGACCACCTTGTCCTACATGGGTACCGTCGAGGCAGTCCGGTCTCGAGAGGTGCCGCCATGTCGTCCGACCGCCGCCTTCGCCGCAGCGACCGCCCCCAGCTCGCCAGCCGCTACTGCCTGCAGTCGCTGACCCGGCGTCACCGCCTGAGCGCCATGGTGCTCGCCGACGACCAGGGCCGCCTGGTGGCGGGCGCCGAGGGCGAGCCCTGCGGACCCGGCTACCTGGCCAACCGGGTGGCCGACGGCTACGGCCGGCAGCTCGCCAGCATCGCCCGCGAGACCTTCGAGACCAACGCCCGCCGCGACGAGGATCTCACCGATCGCTTCGGCGAGCCCGTGCGGGCCCTGCCCGTGCATGCCGGCGGCCGCCGCTTCTTCCTGGTGACCGTCGGCACCCCGCGCGACGCCGACGCCGCCTGCGTGGCCGCCAGCAGCGCCCTGCGGCGCATCTTCGATCCGTCGAACGCGCCTCAGCCCATCGCGGCCTGATCGACCGAGCGCCTGCGTCCTTCTGGGCACCCTCCCGTCTTCTGGGTGAGCGGCCACTGAGCGGCCGTGAGACCCGAACCACCGAGGAGCCCATCATGCGCCTGCACCTTGCCCTGAACACCGCCCACTTCACCGACAGCGTCGCCTTCTACCGCACGCTGTTCGGCGTCGATCCCGTGAAGCACAAGCCCGGCTACGCGAAGTTCTCGGTGGCTGATCCCGCGGTGAACCTCACCCTGAACGCGGTGGACGCCCCCCGGGCGGCCGGTCGGCTCAACCACCTGGGCGTGGAGGTGGACAGCCGCGCGGCCGTCCAGGCCGCCCGCGACCGGCTGGCGTCGGCGGGTGTACCCCAGCGCAGCGAGCGCGAGGTGGACTGCTGCCATGCCCTGCAGGACAAGGTCTGGATCAGCGATCCCGATGGCAACGCCTGGGAGTTCTTTGTGGTGCTCACCGCCGACACCACCCCGGGGCTGACCGCCGAGGGCCCCGCGCCCGCCGGCGCCCGCCGAACCTGCTGCGCGTGAGCCTGGACCGCCTCTACCGCGCCCTGCGCGGCGAGCTGCTGGCGTGGCTGCGGCCGCGGGTCGGCGACGCCGCCGAGGATCTGCTCCACGTGGCCTTCGAGCGCCTGCACCAGCGCGCGGCCGAGCTGCCCGAGGTCCGGCACCTGCGCGGCTTCGTCTACACCGTGCTGCGGCGCCTGGTGGTCGACCACCACCGCGCCCTGGGTCGGCCCGTGCCCGGGGACGCGATCGAGGTCGAGGCGGCCGCCCCGTTGGCCGACGCGTCGGCGCCCGACGGCGGCCTCGACGCCCGCCTCGCGCAGGTGCTCCCGCTCTTCCTCGCGGAGCTGCCAGCGGCCGACGCCCACGCCTTGCGCCGGGTGGCCCTGGACGGCCTGACCCAGGCCGAGCTGGCCCGAGAGCTGGGCCTCAGCCTCTCGGGCGCCAAGTCCCGCGTGCAGCGGGCCCGCGGCCGGCTGCGGCAGGTCATCGAGGCCTGCTGCGCCGTCGAGGTGGATCGCTACGGCGCCCTGCAGATCTGCGAGCCCAAGGGTCCCAACCCCTGTGACTGTTGATCGCGATGCGCCCCGTCGCGGGCGACGGCCACGCCCCTGGCGAGCCCCTGAAGGGGCATGCCATGTTCCTGCCATCGCGGTGTGAATGAACCCCGCGGGCCCGCCGTTGGGCGGCCACTCACCCAGGAGGAACACCATGCTCCGCACCGTCTTCGCCGGCGCCTTCGCCTCGCTGCTGCTCGCCGGCGCCGCCCAGGCCCAGACGCCTGATCCGGCCGTCTACCACACCCTGACCACCCAGTGGCGCGGCCCCGACCAGTGCCTCGACATCAAGAACGACAAGGTCGACAAGACGCCCTGGCTGGCAACCTGCGGCCGGTTCTCCGGCCAGTACTGGTCCATCCAGCCCGCGGGCGGCGGCTACGTCCGGCTCACCACCCTGTGGCGGGGCCCCGAGCAGTGCCTGGACATCCACAACGACGGGAAGAACAACAACCGGCCCCAGCTCGCGAAGTGCGGCAACTTCAGCGGGCAGCACTGGAAGATCACCCGCCTGCCCAACGGCTTCGACCGGCTCACCACCCAGTGGCGGGGCGAGGACATGTGCCTCGACGTCATCAACAACAAGACGGATCGGGAGCTGCAACTCGCGAAGTGCGGCAACTTCTCGGGGCAGCACTGGCGCATCACCGCCACCCGGCGGCCCGTGAAGAAGTAGCCGCCGCCTGCCCGCGCCCTCAGAGCGGGGTCACCGACCAGCTCTGGTCCGCGTTGTCGCCGCTGTCGGACGAGTTGTCGTCCAGCACCGGCACGTTGCAGCCGATGGCATAGGCCCGGCTGTTCGCGCCGCCCGCCGTCTGAAACCCGAGGGTCGCGCCCTGGCCGACCATGGAGGGATCCACGTCGTAGTACCGCACGACGATGGCCCCCGACTCGTGGATGGACACCGTGAAGTCCACGCTGTTCTGGGAGTTCCACTGCCGGCTGTCGTAGCGCGCCGTCCACACCCGGTTGGGGGCCGTGCCCGCCGCCCCGTAGCGGATGGTGCTGTTCAGGTCGTCCCAGTAGGCCGCGATGAAGGGCCCTTGGTGCAGCGGGGTGGGCAGCGCGGTGTTGGCCAGACCCACGTCACCCCCCATCACGCCAAGCTCCAGCCAGCCGTTGGTGCTGATCAGGACCTGGTTGTAGGCCACCCCCCCGTAGGTCACGGCGAACGGCAGCTCGACCCCGCGGACGGCGTCGTCCCCGGCGAGCTCGTCCGGGAAGGCGATGTCGTCGGGTGACCGCGCCAGGTTCACCGACAGGGCGAAGCGCCCCTCGAGCACGTCCACCGCGTTCCCGCCGGTGATGCCCAGGGTCCCGTCCGGGTTCATGGCCAGGGTCTGGGCGTCGGTGTTCACCGCGGCCAGATCCACCCGATGCTCGCCGCCCGCGTCGGTCAGCACCAGGGTCGAGCCCTCCAGCGCCGCGCCTTGCAGCAGCTCGTTGGTGGGATCCGCGTCGGCGTCATTCACCAGGTGCGCCAGATCCACCCGGCGCTCGCCCGCCGCGTCCGCCAGGATCAGCGTGGTGCCCTCGATGGCCACGTTGGTCAGCAGCTCGTTGCCCGGATCGGTGTCGCCCAGCAGGCCCGCCAGATCCACCCGGTGCTCGCCCCCGGCGTCGGTCAGCACCAGCGCCGCGCCGTCCAGCGCAGCGGCCGTGAGCAGCTCGTTGGTGGCGTCCGCGTCGCCGTCGGCCACCAGCCCACCCAGCTCCACCTGCCACAGGTTGCCCGCGTCCTCGAGCACCAGGGTGGTGCCCTGCAGGGCCGCGCCCGTCAGCAGCTCGTTGGCGGGATCGGCGTCGGCCCCCGCGGGCGCGACGGGATCCTGGCAGGCCCACCCCTGGGCCCCCGCCTGGAGCACCTGCCCCTCGGCGCACGGCTGCAGCCCGAAGGCCCCATCGGCCAGCACCAGCCCGGCCCCCGCCTGGTAGGTCGTGTCGTCGTCGCCGTCGGCCAGCCCTGCGGGCAGGTTGGCCAGCGTGGCGAAGTCGTGCCCGTGATCCGCCGCCGCGAAGGCGGCCGGCGCCAGCCCACCCACCGTGGCCGCGTCCTCCGCGCGGGCGGCGTGCTGGGCGCTCGCTGCGTACTGGGCGCTCGCGGCGTACGGCGCGCTGCCCAGCGGCACCAGCGCCATCTCGGCGTCGCCGTCCACGGCCACCCCCAGCCACAGCCCCTCCGGGTGATCCCGGAACAGCGCCGGATCCAGCGCCTCGGCCGTGCCCAGATCCAGGCTGAAGAAGCCGCGGTCGAAGTCCACCGGGCGGGCCTCGGTCCACACCAGGACCGCACCCTCAGCGTCGGCGTACAGGTTGAAGACCACCGGCAGCGGCCCGGCGATGGGCTCGCCGTCGGCGGTCTGCAGGACCCCCTGCACCGGCACCGTGGCGGGCACGGCCAGCGCGGCCGGGGCGAAGGACAGGGCCGCGATGGCGGCCACGAGCAGACGGATCGAGCGACGCATCAGGGCTCTCCTGTGAACGAAGGGGCGCCCACCCCCAGGCGGGCGCGGAATCGGGCGGACTGGCGGGCCGAGGTGGGCGACGGCCCCCCCACGGTCAGCACCAGGCGGAAGCGATCGGTGCGACGCTGCGCGCCGCCCGCCACGAGGCCCGGCGCTCCGGGCGTGGGCGACATGGCGTCGGGGTCGATGCCAGCGTCGGGGTCCGGCCCCGCATCTGGATCCAGCCCCGCATCGGGATCCAGCCCCGCATCGGGATCCAGCCCCGCATCGGGATCCGGCCCTGCGTCGGGGTCCGGCCCAGCATCGGGCAGCTCGGCCGCGTCGGGCCTGGGCGTTGCGTCGGGCAGCGAGGCATCGTGGGCCGCCGCGTCGGGCGGCACCGGCAGCCCCCCGTCGGCGGGCCCCCGGTCCATCGCCAAGGCGGCGTCGCCGGGATCGGCAGGAACGGGCGCGTCGTCGCAAGCGGCCAGCGCAAGCGCGGCGCACAGCGACCACACGCGGCGCGGAGCGCGTCGCATGCTTGACCTCCAAGGTCGGGAACACATCGGAAACACAGCGACCCTAGGGGAGGCGTCCCGGGCCGCGACAGAGGCCACGTGGAGATCCAAACATTGCTTTGGATGCCGCCTTGCAGCCGTCGCGGCCCATCGGGCACCGTCCGGGCACCGCTCTACCCGAGGCCGCCATGATCCGGCGCACGCTGGCCCTGCTCACCGCCCTGACCGCTCTGACGGCTCTGACCGCCTGCGACGACGAGGCGCAGCCCGATCCTCAGAACACGGCCCGCGCCGACGGGTCCGGGCCCGCTGCGGATCTGTCCGACGGGAAGGCCGACGATGCTCACGCCGACGGTGCCCCACGCGACGCCCACCCCGGCGAAGACGCCGCGCCCGATGGCGCCGTGGCCGACGCCGAGCGCCCCGCGGAGGCCGACGCCGCGCCCCCAGCCGATCCGCGCCCCCCGTGGCAGGTCTGTGAGACCGCCGCCGATCCGGTCGGCCCCACCGAAGACTGGCGCCACCTGAGCAACGAGGTCATCACCCTGGGCCACGCCGGCCACTCGGCCCAGGACGTGCTGGCCCCGACGGACCGCGCCACCGCGCTGCCCGGCAAGTTCGCCTACGGGGCCATCAGCAAGGACCTGGAAGACGAGGACGTGGAGGTCCAGGTCAGCGACTGCGCCGGCGGCTGGCGTCTGCTCGGCCGCGCCCGCACCGATGGCGACGGCCGGATCGCGCTGAACCTCCCCCAGGGCGCGCTGCCGCCCGTGGGCCAGCACGACGTGGCCCTGCGGGTGGTCGGCGACGGCAGCGTCGCTCGGTCGCGCCTGTTCGTCACCCCGCCCGGGGCCCACCTGATGGTCTTCGACATCGACGGCACGCTCACCACCGACGACCTGGAGCTGTTCCGCGACGTGCTGGCCGATCTGTTCGAGCCCATCCTGAACGGCGACTACGTGCCCGAGGCCCGGGCCGGTGGCCTGGAGCTCACTCGGCTGCGCCGCTTCGATCAGGGCCGGCTGGTGGTCTACCTCACCGGCCGCCCCTACGTACTCACCGACATCAGCCGCGGGTGGCTCGCCGAGCTCGGCTTCCCCGTCGGCCCCCTGCATGTGGTGGACGCCGTCAGCGACGTCCTGCCGACCAACGGCCAGGTCGGGGACTACAAGGCCGACTACCTGCGCCACCTGCAGGGCCTGGGCTACGTCATCGACGCCGCCTACGGCAACGCCACCACCGACATCTACGCCTACGCCCAGGCCGGCATCGTGCCGGCCCGGACCTTCATCGCTGGCACGCACGGCGGCGAGGGCGGCACCGTGGCCGTGGGCGACGACTGGCTGAGCCACCTCCCCCAGGCCGCCGCCGACGCCCTCCCGGCCCAGGTCTTCTTCGACCCCTGATCCCCCCTCGCCGCAGAAAAACGCCCGCTCCACTGCGGACTCGGGCGGCCCCTGGCGCGGTTCGGTGTGACCCCGGCACACCCAAACCGACCCGCTCAGGAGCCCCCATGAACACCATCGCTCGCAGCCTGCTCGCCCTCGCCGCCCTCGCCGCCACCGCCACCCCGGCCTTCGCCGGCAAGGTCAAGATCCGCAACTGCCTCGACGAGCGCGTCTTCGTCTGCGCCTACAACGGCAACGACTCGTCCATGATCCTCCCCTCGGACAAGCAGGGCATCGGCCCGGGCAAGCGCAAGTCCGTGGAGTGCAGCACCAACAAGTGCAAGGTGTTCATGGCCATCTCGAGCAAGAAGGCCAAGAACTTCGACAAGTTCGCCATGGTCATCGGCGGCACGGGCGTCGCCGCGGGCGCCGCCGCCGTCCCCATGGGCGCGGTCATGACCACCACCCTCGCCGGCGGCTTCGCCACCGCGGGCGCGGGCGTCGCGGCGGCGGGCGTCGCCGTCGCCGTCTTCAAGGGCGTGGAGATCGGCGACAACGCCAAGCTCTGCGAGAAGATGCGCAAGGCGGCCAAGAAGAACGGCCTGAAGGCCAAGGCAAAGGGCAGCTACACCCTGCGCAGCAGCACCGTGGACGGCTACGAGGTCTTCGCCCTCGAGCCGGGCAAGGACAGCTGCAACTGAGCGGAGCGTGGCCCTCGGGCGCCGGCATGGGGCGGCCACCGGGCTGCGGCCAACCAATCGGGCGCCTGCCTGCGGGATCGACCCGCGCCCCGCGCCCTATGGGTCAAGCTCTGTTGGAGTCGACCCATGCGCACCCTGCTCACCCTGCTTCTCCTGGCCGTCGCCACGCCCGCGGCGGCCAAGGCACCCAAGGTCACGCTGATGACCTTCAACCTGCCCGCCTTCCCGGCGGACGTGGGCAAGAAGAAGAACAAGGACAAGCGCGTGAAGCGCTTTGTCAAACGGCTCAAGGCGCTGGATCACAAGCCCGACGTCGTGGCCCTGCAGGAGGTGTGGGACGACAGCGACAAGCGCGAGATCCGCCAGAAGCTGAAGGACATCTACCCCCACGCGCACCTGGACACCTCGGCCGGCAAGCACGGCCTGCTGCTGAACTCGGGCCTCATGCTGCTGAGCCGCTGGCCGCTGTCGGACACCCGGCTTCGGCACTACAAAGCCAACAAGGGACTGGAGAAGAAGGCGGCCAAGAAGGGCGTGCTCGGCGCGCGGATCAGCCCGCCGGGCGGCAAGCCCTTCTGGGTGTTCGCCACCCACCTGCAGGCCCAGAGCAAGGACCGCCACAACCGCACCAAGCTCAAGCAGCTCGGCGAAGCCCGCGACGCCATCCGTGCCGCCACGGCGGGCATGACCCGAGGCACCGTCTTCCTGGTGGGCGACTTCAACCTGTCGGTCGAGAAGAACAACGCGACGCTTCAGGCGGCCTACGCCCTGTTCCCGGGGGTGGTCGACACCTACGACGCGGCCCGAACCGAGGCCACGGGCAGCACCTGGGCCGGCCTGGACGACCCCGGCAAGCGGCAGCGCATCGACCACATCTGGGTGTTGAACGGCGCCGTCTCCGGCGCCTCTTGGATCGTGCGCACCTTCGACAAGGACGTCTCGGACCACCTGGCCTACTGGGGCGAGTTCGACGGCGGCAGCTTCCGCTGAGAACGACCGGTCGAGGGAGCCTGCCCTCCGGCCCGCCCGCCGGCGCCCGCCCTTCAACCCTGAATAGCCCCGTACCGATGGCGTATCGGCGCCCGCGTCCGCGCGGTGCGGACACACGACCCCTCTGGGAGGACCCCCATGAAGCGCAGCACCCTCGGCCTGATCGTCGCCGGCCTGGCCCTCTTCCTCGCCGCCCCCGCCGGGGCGCAGCTCGTCAAGATCGGTGAAGGCGGCGCCGTCGAGGTCAACGCCGGCGGCACCAAGGTGAAGACGGGCAAGGGCGGCACCAAGGTCAACGCCGGTGGCACCAAGGTGAACACCGGGAACGGGGGCACGCGGGTCGACACCGGCGACACCCAGGTGGACACCGACGATGACGGCGCCGCCGTCGACGTGGGCGGCGCGAAGGTCCGCACCGGCTTGGGGATGCCCAGCGTCCGGGTGCCGCGCCGGGGTGGCGACGCGCAGGTCGGCACCTTCGTCTGCGACGGTGACACCACGAAGGTCCTGAAGGGCGTCGTCATCTCGGCCGCCGACGGCCCCGCCATCCTGGCCAAGGACAACTGCACGCTGACCATCAAGGGCGCCACGCTGCAGGGCCAGAACGCCGTGGTCGCGCAGGACAACGCCACCGTGAAGATCAGCGGCAGCACGCTGCAGGGCAACGAGCACGCCGTGCTCGCCACGGGCAGCGCCGACGTCACCCTGCGCGGATCCACCGTCAGCGGCAAGCTGACCACCCAGGACAGCGCCGACATCCACAAGAAGGGCAACATCATCCGCTGAGGACGGCCCACGCGGATCACCCGCCGGGCAAGCATACGGCGGTTGACCCGGGTCGTCGCGGCGCTACGGTGGGGCCCCGGCGCGCCCCCGCGCCCACCACGGAGCGCCACCCATGCAGACCGTCCTGGGGTCCACCGGCCAGATCGGCACCGAGCTCGCCCGCGCCCTGCGCGCGCACACCGACGCCGTGCGCCTGGTGAGCCGCAACCCCAAGCCCGTGAGCCCGGGCGACCAATGCGTCGCTGCCGATCTGTTGGACCCCGAACAGACCCTGCACGCGGTCCAGGGTTCGAGCACCGTGTACCTGACCGCCGGGCTCCCCATGGACACCCGACGTTGGGTTGAGCAGTGGCCCGTGCTCATGGCCAACGTCATCGCCGCCTGCGCCGCGCACGATGCGACGCTGGTGTTCTTCGACAACACGTACATGTACCCGCAGACCGCCACGCCTCAGACCGAGGCTACGCCGTTTGCGCCCAATGGTCCCCAGGGCCTGATCCGTGCACGCATTGCCCAGGCTCTGCTGGACGCCATGGCCGCGGGACGGGTCCGGGGCCTCATCGCCCGGGCGCCCGAGTTCTATGGCCCCGGCGCCACCCAGAGCGTCACGAACGCCCTCGTCGTCGACAAGCTCTGGGCCAAGACCCCGGCACAGATCCTCGTGCGCGACGACACCCTGCGGACCCTGATCTACACCCCGGACGCCAGCCGGGCCCTGGCTCTGCTGGGCAACACCCCGGACACCTGCGGCCAGACCTGGCACCTGCCCTGCGACGACAACCGGCTCAGCTACCGCGACCTCGTCGCCCTGGCCGCGGACGTCTTCGGTGTCCCCGCCGCCCACCAGGTTCGCGCTCGCTGGCAGCTCCGCCTGGCGGGCCTGTTCAGCCAAACCGCCCGCGACCTGGCCGAGCTGCTGCCTCGCTATGGCGCCGACAACCTCTTCGTGTCCGACCGGTTCAAGGCCCGGTTCCCCGAGTTCCAGGTCACCCCGTTGCGGGCGGGCCTGGAGGCCATCCGAGACGAGCGCCGGGCCGCCTGATCTCCGCCTGGGGGCAACGAGTCCGGTCACCCGATCGGATCACCAGCGCCCGCTCGGCAGCGGCCCCCGCGGCGTCTCGGGGTTGAGCCGGTACTCGGAGCCCCGCCGATCCCGAAGCAGCCACCGGGCCATCACCAGCTCACGACGCAGCGTCGCCACGTCGTCGTGCCACTCGCGCAGGATCGCGTCGATCTGCCGCTCGTCGTACACGCGGTCGGGCTCGAAGCGACCGGCCAGAGCCCGCAGCACCGCCGCACGCTTCTTGCGCTGGGACGGGATGGTGCTGAGCCGGCCGTCCTTCAGGTAGCCGCGCACGATGCGCCGGTCCTCGGCGTCCAGATCGGCCTCCGCACCGATGGAGGTCAGCGTCTCGCCCTCCAGCGTCCGCTGGGCGAGGGCCCGCAGCGCATCGGCGTCCAGGCTGTAGTGTCGGGTCGTGCCCTCGGCGCGCACCGCCACCAGACCTAGCTGTTTCAGGCGCGCCAGATGATGGCTTGCGGTTGGCGCCTTGATGGCGACCGCCTCGGCCAGCTCCGCCACGCTGCGCTCGCGCACGGCCAACAGACCCAGGATCTGCAGCCGGGTGGGGTCGGCCAGGTTCTTGAAGAACTCCACCAGCAGGTTCAGGTCAGGGTGCATCGTTCACCGCCTTCGTCGACAATCATCAATTTAGACATCCATCTACCTACTCGAGGGCGACGACTGCGGCAACGACTATTTCGACAGCCATCGAATCTTGGCGCACCGGGTGCCCTCGGACAGGCCCGACCGCTTCAGCGCTCGTTGTGAGATTCGACCCGCGCGCGTAGCCCGTTCAGCCCACTCCACCCCGCAGGATCTTCGCCATCGCCTTCCCTCGAGCCAGCTCGTCCACCAGCTTGTCCAGACAGCGCACCTGCCGAGTCAGCGGGTTCTCGATGGCCTCCACCCGGTAGCCGCAGATCACACCCGTGACGAGCCCTGCGTTCGGGTTCAGCGTGGCCTGCTCAAACACCTCGCGGAAGGTGGCTCGCTCGTCGATCAGCCTCTGCAGTCGCGCGTCGTCGAAGCCGGTCAGCCAGCGAATGACCTGCTGCAGCTCGACCTGGGTGCGGCCCTTGCGCGTCACCTTCGCCAGGTAGTGCGGATACACGTCGGCGAGCGTCAACGCGGCGATGCGCGCATCGTGCGCGGGGGTTGTGGTCGACATCGTCCAACTCCACGTCCGACAGGGCGGCGGCATCATCCCGACCTGAGCCGCAGCGCGCCACCGTGGGCGTGAGCGAGGCCGAGTGGCCCAGACGGCCTGACCCAGCCCGTCCACCAACCCCTTGAATCTACGCCGCTTTCAAAGAACCCGTACAGAAAGACGCGACACCCGCTGCGGCCCGCCGATGGGACAGGAGTGGACCCCCAGCCCAACGGGAAGCCCACGCCATGGCCGACAAGCAGCTCTGCGCCCACGAGCGCCGGGTGGCGCGCCGAAAGGACATCGAGAAGCGCCCCCGCCGCCGCTACATCCTGCCCAACACCTGGGTGTTCATCAGCAGCCGCACCCGCAGCGGCCAGTTCCTGTTCAGCGAGTTCGACGAAGAAGACCACGCCCTCGTCGCGGGCCTCTACATCGTGGCCATGAAGCGCTACGGCGTGCAGGTGGCCGCCCACGTCATGATGAGCGGCCACATCCACGCCCTGATGCGGGCGAAGCACGGCAAGCGCATCAGCCTGGCCATGCAGTACGTGAAGGCCGGCATCGCGCGCCTGGTGCACCGCAAGCGCGGCACCAGCGGCCCCGTGTGGGACGGCCCCTTCCACCACCAGAACTGCCTGGACCCCGAGGCCGAGCTCGACCGCTTCAAGTACCTGATTTCGCACGGCAACAAGGAGGGCTTCGTCAGCCACCCCGCCGACTGGGACCTGCCCAACTGCGTCGACGCGCTGACCAGCGACGGCGTGCTGCGCGGCAAGGCGTGGGACAAGGCCGCCCAGCGCTACCGCAAGGTCAGCGCCCGCCTCACGCCCCTGACCGCCTGGATGGGCCGCCCCTGGGAGGCATGGCGCCAGTTCGTGGACGACCTGGTGGCCGGCCTGGTGCGCGAGAGCGTCGAGGCGCGCACCTTGGCCGGCCTGGCGCCCCTGCCCGTGGGCGTGCGCCTGCCCGATGGCACCCGCCAGCGCCCTTCGTTCGAACGCACCCGCGACGCCCGGCACGTGCCCACCACGCTGAAGAAGAGCCGCAACAAGGTCTTCGTGGCCTTGGGCGACCAGGCAGATCGTCTGGTCAGCGAGGCCTACGACGCCCGCCGCCTGAACATCGACGCCGCTCTGCTCGCCGCCCGCGTGCTGCACATCGAGGGCGGCGGCATGGACCTGCCCCTGCCCGAGCCCTGCCAGTGGCCGCCGTTCTCCACCGAGGCCATGGGCGACGAGACCTGGGTGGAGTTGACCTTCGCCGAGGTGTTCAGCGGCCCCATGGAGGCTGGCCCGGAGCCCGCCGCCACCGCCTGACACGCCCCGGCGAGCGGGGCACTTCGAAGTCGTTGTTGGTCGCGTGGGTCGCCACGTCGCCGTGCTCGTCTACGTCCAATTCGGCAACAGCGGCCTGGGGTTGGCCTCCACTGGCCTGGTTCCCGCCAAGATTCGCCCAAGCAGCCGCCATTCCGTCACCGGCCGGGCCGTTCAGCGGACCGGAACTCCGGCAAGTGCCGCAAACCCTTGAGCTACAAAGGACTCAGAGTCGTTCCCCAGCCTGCCCCCCCTGCCCGTGGGCGTGCGCCTGCCCGACGGCACTCGGCAGCGCCCTTCGTTCGAACGCACCCGCGACGCCCGGCACGTGCCCACCACGCTGAAGAAGAGCCGCAACAAGGTCTTCGTGGCCTTGGGCGACCAGGCCAAGCGCCTGATCGCGGAGGCCTATGACGCCCGCCGCCTGAACATCGACGCCGCCCTGCTCGCTGCCCGCGCGCTGCACATCGAGGGCGGCGGCATGGACCTGCCCCTGCCCGAGCCCTGCCAGTGGCCCCCCTTCGCCACCGAAGCCATGGGCGACGAGACCTGGGTGGAGTTGACCTTCGCCGATGTGTTCAGCGGCCCCTTTGAGGCCGGCCCGGAGCCCGCTGCCACGGCCTGACGCGCCCCGGCGAGCGGGGCACTTCGAAGTCGTTGTTGGTCGCGTGGGTCGCCACGCCGCCGTGCTCGTCTACGTCCAATTCGGCAACAGCGGCCTGGGGTTGGCCTCCACTGGCCTGGTTCCCGCCAAGATTCGCCCAAGCAGCCGCCATTCCGTCACCGGCCGGGCCGTTCAGCGGCCCGGACCTTCGGCAAGCGCCGCAAACCCTTGAGCTACAAAGGACTCAGAGTTGTTCCCCGCCCTTCGTTCGAACGCACCCGCGACGCCCGGCACGTGCCCACCACGCTGAAGAAGAGCCGCAACAAGGTCTTCGTGGCCTTGGGCGACCAGGCGGATCGTCTGGTCAGCGAGGCCTACGACGCACGCCGCCTGAACATCGACGCCGCCCTGCTCGCAGCCCGCGTGCTCCACATCGAGGGCGGCGGCATGGACCTGCCCCTGCCCGAGCCCTGCCTGTGGCCCCCGTTCGCCACCGAGGCCATGGGCGACGAGACCTGGGTGGAGCTGACCTTCGCAGAGGTGTTCAGCGGCCCCTTGGAGGCCGGCCGGAGCCCGCCGCCACCGCCTGACGCGCCCCGGCGAGCGGGGCACTTCGAAGTCGTTGTTGGTCGCGTGGGTCGCCACGCCGCCGTGCTCGTCTACGTCCAATTCGGCAACAGCGGCCTGGGGTTGGCCTCCACTGGCCTGGTTCCCGCCAAGATTCGCCCAAGCAGCCGCCATTCCGTCACCGGCCGGGCCGTTCAGCGGACCGGAACTCCGGCAAGTGCCGCAAACCCTTGAGCTACAAAGGACTCAGAGTTGTTTCCCGAAGGTCCTCAGCCTAGCTTGCGCAGTTGCCTCACGGCGTATTTCAATAGGGAAGTCAAGTCTTCGTTGACTGCCTCTATCGCTGCTCTAGAAGCCTGAGAAAGGTCCTTGGACAATTCAAGTGCCTCAAGGTCTTCAGGAACCTTGGAAGCAAGGTCGCGAAGTTGCTTGCTCAACGAGGAAGCTACGTCCGGCGAAAAGTAGGAAAGCCGATGAGTGGTCGTCCGCGCGCGCTCGAAGGAGGCCCGATATTCGTCCAGATGGGCTGTCCGGCGCTCCGATGAGCCGCATGTGCCCAGCGCGCGAACAGCAGCCGAGTATGCCTGGACATCGTCGATAAACGAAACCAGCCGCCGCTGCTGAAAGTCCCTCGCGAACTGGGTCTGAGTCAGTTCGTTTGCACGCCTGGATTGACGATACGACCGCACGGCAGCGATGACGGTCACCAAGACCGCCAGAGCCGCAATTGTGAGTTGCCCAATTACCGAAGCGTACGTCCAGCCCGGATCCGGAGCGTTCGCCGCAGATTCAGCCAACCGAGTCAGGAGTTCACGACAGTCTTCGGTCAAGGCGAACCCCTGGGAACTCAGGCTGACGCGTCCTGGCTTGCCCTGGCCCTTTTCATCCAGTGCAAGCCGTCTTCGACTCGGTGAGGCTTCGCTGGCGAGACCAACTCGATTAGCTCAAAGGCGCGATCTCCGAATATCCTCACAGCACCGCCGAAGGCCTCCTCGAGAAATGAGGTGCTGAAAAAATCTGGACCATCCAGATTTACGACGACCTTTCGCCCCGCCTTGATGGCAGGCTCCAGAAAGGTCTCCCGGAATTCCTGTCCAGACGCCTTGCCCTGCCACCTGTAGCGGAAGCCCGGTTTCATGGTGAAATCAGCGCCAATGTCGACGTAGTCGGTCACGATTCCGGCATCTCCACCTCGATCGAAACCACCGTACCTTGTAGCGGCAGACGCGTACACGTTTGAACATCACCTTTGGAGTTCGTCGTCAAGCAGCCTCTGCCCGACACGATGTTGAGTGAAGCAAAGAGCCCTCGCTGACTCTCTGGCGCAACGTTGGGAGGCCGGTGTTCCTACCTTCTTCCTTCCTGCTCAGCAACTGCCCGTAGGCAGCATATCGGATGCAAACCTCATCGGTGAGGTTCCTAAGCCACGTGAGCAGGTTGTTGGTCGGACGTTGAAGTCGTCTCGCCAGTGCCCGAAGAATGCCCTGACGCTTTTCATGATCGGGGTGGCCACCCCTTTGCTCAACTTCGTTGTGTAGATGGGCTCGCACCGTCTCCGGAATACCGTAGCCAAGGTCCGCTACAACTACTTGAGGCGGATATCCCAATCCAGGGCCGATGATGAAGGCGAAGAAGTGGGGTGGCCTACGAATTCTCTCAATTGCGTCTCGAACCGGTCGGCCAGCCGAGCCATCCTTGGCGGGATCGAACGCATGCTCGCGACTATTGCCGATCAACTCGACAACGGCACTCTTCAGGCGCTCTACGACTAGACCGTCTTCGGTTGCAAAGCGCTCGAAGAACTCATTCAGCGGGTCCAGGATCTCCGGTGAGAGCGGATCGCGAGTCGTGCCCCAGGTGAAACGAAGCAAAGAAACATCGGCAGCAGCATTGGTGATTTGCTTGTCAATCTGGAGCAGTTCCTCGAAGCCTGCCTCATACAGCATGCCCAACGCCTGGGTCTTGTCGGCCGGGTAGGTACCGGACAGCACGCCTCCTTCTTCCCTGAGCCTCCGCAAATGGGCCAGGAGAATGACCATGGTCCGAGGGCAGACCTGGACCAAATTCTCCATCCCTATGTGGACGCGGGTTCGCCGAGTTCGAACCCGAAGATTAGCTATCAACCCAATTTGGCGCCGGGTCTCCTCCGGAGTTGCTGCTAAGTCCAGCACACCGGTCAGTTCCACGCTTCGCTCGGTCCACGCGAAACCGACGTACAGCGGCATCTTGACAGCCCGAGCAGGGCGAGAATCGTACCTGCGTCGCTTCCTATGCCTTGCGCACCGTTTGGAACGCCGGATCCCCCTCAGTCGGATCTTTTCCGTTGGCCGCTTCACGAAGTCTGCCCTGCCGTACCTGCGCGCCTGTATCGCCCACAGCGCTATGGATGTCTAGTCCATCAACCCCGCCAAGGAGGGGCCTTCCGTCTAGCGGGCGCCCGAACCGGCTTGATAAGTTCGTCTTGTCCGAAATGGGCGCGGCAGGGCCCCCCCTCAGAACCCCGGCAGCTTGTCAATCAACTGCCCCCCCAGATCCTCCAACGCCTTCGCCGCTGCGCAGCTCTCGAGAATGTTCCCCCCGGAGTTCCACAGGGTCACCACGTTGTCGTAGTTCTTCTTGGTCTTCTCCATGAACTTCTCGACCTTCTCCTTCCACTCGACGACCTTCTGATACCCGTCGTACGCCTGCCCCAGCGCGGGGTTGATCCCCCCCAGGAACCCGGACACATCCACCGAGAACTCCACCTTGAACTTGACCATGTCGTTGGCCATGTTCTGGTAGGTGCTCACGATCGCCTGCCCGATCGCCCGGAACGCCCCGCTGATCATCGTCGTCGACGCGTCGTACATCGCCTGCGCCCCGGGCGCCCCGCTGATGATCGCGTCGAACGCCGCCGCCCGCATCTGGTACCCCGGCCGCAGCTGGCAGGCCATGATCCGCACCGCCGACAGGAAGAACTTCACCAGGTTGTAGGTGTAGATGCTGCGGATGTTCGTGCTGATGGAGAAAGACACCGCGATGCCCACCAGGAAGTTGCCGCTGGGATCCTGCAGGTTCACGGGGTCGTTCACCGCGTACACGTAGCGGTGCAGGGTGGCGGGCTCGAAGGCCAGGCCCTCCTCGGGATCCACGGAGGTGAAGCGGCCCGTGTCGGCGTCGAGCCAGCGGGCGCGCAGGTAGTAGAAGCCCACCAGCGGATCGAGGAACTGCCCGTTGTAGCGGTGCGCGTAGGTGCTCTCGCCCAGGTGCCGCAGGGTGCGGCCGAAGGCGTCGTAGTCGAACTCGTCGGCCACGGCCCCGTCGGCGCCCGTCAGGAAGCGCGTGGAGAGCTGCCCGTCGTACACAGCGTACTCGGCGCCCGCGGGGCCCGTGGCGCCCAGCAGCTCCAGGCCGTGGGTGTAGCGGCGCACCGGCTGCCCTGCCCCGTCCAACTCCAGCAGGGTGCGGGACAGGCCCCCCTCGTCGTCCATCACGAAGCGGCGGACCTGCTGGGTGCCATCCTCCAGGGTCAGGGTCTGCGCCGTGCGCGACCCGTCAATCGTGTACTCGTAGTCGATGGACCCCGCGGCCGTCTCGGCGCCGATCGTCCGGTTGCGGGCGTCGTACACATAGTCCACCCGGTCGGCGCCCTCGCCGATGGCGACCAGGTTGCCGTTGCTGTCGAACTCGTAGGGCGTGCCGTTCACCGCGGTGATCTGGTCGTTGTCGTCGTAGGCGTAGGCGGTGATCCCGTCCACGGAGTCATCCCGCGACAGGCGGTTGCCCACGGCGTCGTAGCTGTACTCGATGGTCCGCGCCTCGTCGCCCTGGGTGATGGTCTCGGCGGTCAGGCGGTAGAGGGCGTCGTACTCATAGTCGACGGTGCGATCGGTGTGCAGCTCGATGACCCGCAGGCGCTCGCCGGCGTCGCCCAGGCCGTAGGCGTAGTTGGCGAGCACGGCGCCGCCGGGGTCGAGCACGGTGAGGCCCACCAGGCGGCGCAGGGCGTCGTACTGGTAGAGCGTCTGCACGCCGTTGGGCAGGGTCATGGACTCGCGGTTGCCGGTGGCGGCGTAGGTGTAGGTGGTCTGGTTGCCGTCCGGATCGGTCACCGAGGCCATGCGGTTCAGCTCGTCATACCCATAGGCGGTGACGCCCTGGGGCGTGGCCACCTGGGTGCGGTTGCCCACGGCGTCGTAGCCGTAGGTGATGCGCGAGCCGTCGGGCTCCACGCGCTCGATGACGCGGTCGCGGGCGTCGTAGCGCCAGGTGGTCAGGCCGCGGGCGTCCTCGACGGTCAGGCGCTTGCCGGTGGGGCTGTAGCTGGCCCGCTCGACGACCCCTCCCGGCAGGGTGATGGCCGTGAGCCGGTCGTTGCGGTCGTAGGCGAAGGTCAGGCGCTGGCCGTTGTAGTCGCGCATGGCCACCTTGTTGCCCACGGCGTCGTACTCGGCCTCCATGGTCTCGCCGCCGGGGCGCACCTTGCGCACGGCGCGGCCCAGGGCGTCGTACTCGACGCGGGTGGTGCGGCCCAGGGCGTCGGTGGTTTCCGTGCGGTGGCCCAGCTCGTCGTAGGCGAAGGTGGTGGCCTCGCCCACGGCGTTGGTGACGGCCACCAGACGGCCCACCAGGTCGTACTCGTAGCGGGTGGTGCGGCCGGCCTGATCGGTCTCGGCCGCCTTCTGGCCCATCAGGTCGTACTCGGTGGTGCGCCGGGTGCCGTCGGGGAAGATCGTGGCCGTCTTGCGGTTGGCGGCGTCGTACTCGAAGCGGGTGGTCTGGCCGTCGGGGCCGGTGACGCTCAGGCGGTTGCCCACGGCGTCGTAGGTGTAGCTCGTGACGCGGCCCAGGGTGTCCTCCACCTGGGCCAGACGGCCGGCGGCGTCGTAGGTGAAGGCCTTCTCGCGGCCCAGGGCGTCGGTCTCGCGGATGACGCGGTTCACGGCGTCGTAGGCGCGGCCGCCCTCGGCGCCGTCGGCCACGGTGACGATCACCGGGCGGCCCTCGGGATCCAGGGTCTGCCGGGTGGTGCGCCCGCCGCGGTCGGTGGTGGCGATCTGGCGGCCCTCAGCGTCGTAGGTGAAGCGGGCCACGGTGCCGTCGGCGTAGCGCTCCTCGACCAGGTTGTTCAGCGAGTCGTAGCGCAGCTCGGTGCGGCGGCCGAGCTCGTCGAGCTTGGCCACGAGGTTGTTCTTGGCGTCGTACTCGTAGCGCTTCACGCCGCCCAGGGGGTTCACCTCGCGGCTCACCTTGCCGCGGGGGGTGTACTCGGTGGTCCAGACCAGATCCTCCACCTCGCCGGCGGGGTTGGTCCACTGGGTGCGGCGCTCGGTGAGGTTGCCGTTGCCGTCGTAGGCGAAGGTGGTCACGCGGCCGATGGGATCGGTCTCGCGGGTCTTGTTGCCGTCGGCGTCGTAGGTGAAGGCCCACTCACCGCCGTTGGGATCGGTGCGGGTGATCACGCGGCCCTGGGCGTCGTAGGTCCAGGCGGTGACCGCGCCGTCGGGATCGGTCTTGCGCAGCAGGTTGCCGCGGGCGTCGTAGGCGCGCACGGTCTGGTGGCCGTTGGCGTCGGTGCTCACCACCGGGTTGTTGCGGTCGTCCCAGGTCTGGCCGGTGACCTGATCGGCGGCGTTGATCCGGCGGGTCATGCGGCCGGCGGCGTCGTACTCGAAGGTCACCACCTCGCCTAGCGGGTTGCGCTCGGTGAGGCGCCGGTTGTCGGCGTCGTAGGTGTACTCGAAGGTGTCGCCGCGCTTGTTGGTGTGGCGCAGCACGTTGCCGAAGGCGTCGTAGACGTAGATCTGAGTGTGGCCCAGGCGGTCGCGCACCACCTCGACGCGGGCGTCCACGTCGTGGTCCATGGCCACCCGCTGGCCGTCGGGGTAGACGATGGCCACCAGGCGGCCGTCCTCGTCGTACTCGTGGCGGGCGGGGGTGTTGCCGCTGGGATCGGTGATGCGCAGCAGGTAGTGGTTGCCGTCGTAGCCGTAGGTGCTGCGGAAGTCCTCCTGGTCGATGACCGCCACCAGGTCGCCCGCGGCGCTGTACTCGTAGCGGATGGCGGGGCCGTCCGGGGGCACCACGCGCACGATGCGGCCCTGGCCGTCGCGCTCGTACTCCACCGACTTGCCGCCGGAGTGGATGAGGCCGTCGGGGCGGATGTCGACGCGGTTCTGGTTGCGGTCGGCCACCTGGTAGACGCCGCCGCTCTTGCTGATGGCGAACTTGCGGCCGTCGGGGGTGGTGAGCAGGGCGCGGGTGACGTCGAGATCGTCGCTCAGGTCGCTGGTGAACAGGCCCTGGCCGTTCAGGTAGGTGCCGAAGCTGCCGTCCAGGGGCTGCAGGGTGGCCCGGCCGGCGATGGAGCCGTACACCAGGTCGTAGCTGAGGCTGACCTCGCAGCCGCCCAGGAAGAAGGCCCCGGGGCTGAGCACCATGCGGAACACATAGCGCTCCTCGTCGCTGAGCCGCACCTCGGTGGTGTGGCCACGCTCGTCCACCACGTTCTGGCAGGGGAAGGGCAGGAAGCCGCCGCCGGGCAGGAGCTGCCAGCCCTCGTTGACCTGGGTGTTGTGCTCGAGCTTCCCCTTGCTGACCTTCAGCCGCCAGCCGACGCCGAAGTCGCCGCGGCCCTTGTAGCGGCTGTCGTACTCGCGCTCGATGGTCATGGGCACGCCGCCCACCGAGACGGTGAGATCGGTGAAGGTCATGGTGAAGGCGCCGACCTTGTTCTCGCCGTCCACGCGCACCACGCGGGTGGCGCTGGCGGTGCGGCCGTTCACGTCCTCGGCGGTGACCCGCAGGGTGTAGATGCCGTTCTCCAGCAGGGTGGGATCCACCACGCCCAGCAGGTCGTCGGCGGGGGCCTGGTCGGCCTGGACGATGGTCTGCCAGTCGTTGCTCTCGCGGGGGGCGATCTCGATGCGGTAGCCGAACAGGTTCACGTCGTCGATGTCGCCGCGCACCTCGGTGCGCTCGGTGATCTCGGCGTCGCCGGCAGGGGCGGTGAGGGTGATGGTGGGCGGGGTGACGTCCTCGGGATCCAGGGCGCGCACGCGGCGCACCCGGGCGCCGATGTTGCCGGCGGCGTCGGTGGCCTGGGCCTCCAGCGTGTGGAAGCCGGCGAAGCCGGGGCGGAACCGGGCCTGGCCGTTGGCGTCCAGGCGGGTGTTGGTGCCGTTGATCTCCAGGCGGGTGCTGGTGACGCCGCGGTCGTCGCTGGCGCGGACGGTGATGGTGATCTGCTCGCCGATGTCCACCAGGTCGTCGCTGACCTGGATGTCCACCACGGGGTCGATCTCGTCGGGGCAGACGAAGCCCTCGTCCACGGGGCCGTCGCAGTCGTTGTCCACCTCGTCGCACTGCTCGGGGGCGGGCGGGCCGGCCTGCACGCCGCAGACTTCGCGGCCGTCCTGGCAGACGGTGTTGCCCTCGCGGAAGCAGGCGCCCTCGCCGGCGCTGCAGGCGCGGCCCACGTCGGCGGCGGCCTCGTCCACGGTGCCGTCGCAGTCGTCGTCCAGGCCGTTGCACAGCTCGGGGCTGGCGCCCTCGAGGGGGTCGCAGGCGGCGGGGCCGCCGCAGGCGGCGTAGACCCGGCGGCAGACGCCCTGGCCGCACTCGATCAGGTCGCCAAAGTCCTCGTCGATGGTGCCGTCGCAGTCGTCGTCGCGCTGGTTGCAGGCCTCGTCGCGGGGCAGGCCGGGCACGGCGCCGCAGACGGGCTGGCCCTGGCGGCACTCGGTGACGCCGGCGCGCTGGCAGGCGCCCACGCCGCTGCTGCAGCCGCGGCCCACGTCGCTGGCGTCCTCGTCCACGCGGCCGTCGCAGTCGTTGTCCACCAGGTCGCAGACCTCGAAGGTGGGGAAGCCGGGGTTGCCCTGGCAGATCACCTGGCCGGCGGCGCAGGCGGTGACGCCGGCCGCCTCGCAGGCGCCGCGGCCCACGCGGCAGGCCTCGCCCAGGCCCTGGGCCTCCTCGTCGACGGTGCCGTCGCAGTCGTTGTCGACGCCGTCGCAGACCTCGTCGCTGGCGCCCTGGAAGGGGTCGCACTCCAGGGCCTGGCCGCCGCCGCAGTTGGGCAGGGCCCGGCGGCAGGCGCCCACGCCGCAGATCTCGCTGCCGAAGCCCTCGTCCAACAGGCCGTCGCAG
Source organism: Myxococcales bacterium (assembly GCA_020633555.1). Classification (GTDB taxonomy): domain Bacteria; phylum Myxococcota_A; class Bradymonadia; order UBA7976; family UBA1532; genus JACKDL01. The sequence goes on from JACKDL010000023.1 coordinate 72,497, forward strand.
TCGTTGTCCACGCCGTCGCACACCTCGGGGGTGGGATCGCCGGGCTCGACGGGGCACAGGACCTCGCCGTCGATGCACGACCGCACGCCCTCGGTGCGGCAGGCGCCCACGCCCACGCCGCAGGGCACGCCGGTGCCGGCCACCTCTTCGTCGGCGGTGCCGTCGCAGTCGTTGTCGAGGAAGTCGCACAGCTCGACGCCGGGCTCGCCGGGCACGGCGTCGCACTGCAGGGCGCCGCCCACGCAGGTGGCGCGGCCCAGGCGGTTGCACTCGCCGGGGCCGGCGTCGCACAGGGCGCCGTCGCCGATGGCGCCCTCGTCGATCTCGCCGTCGCAGTCGTCGTCCTGGCCGTTGCAGAGCTCGAAGTCGGCGGCGCCGGCCTGGGGGTCGCACTGCACGGGGCGGCCGTTGTCGCAGGCGGGCAGCTCGCGCTGGCACTCGCCCTGGCCGCAGGTGACGGTGCCCAGGCCTTCGTCGGTGTTGCCGTCGCAGTCGTCGTCCAGGCCGTTGCAGGCCTCGCCGTCGGCGGCCTGGGCGTTGGCCACGCAGGTGGTGGCGCCGGCCACGCACTGGAAGGTGCCGGCGGCGCAGATGCCCTGGCCCTCCGTCTGGCACTCGCGGTCGCTGCGCAGGTTCTCATCGGCGCGGCCGTCGCAGTCGTCGTCCAGGCCGTTGCACAGCTCCAGGCGGCCGGCGCGGGGCGGGGCGTCGCAGGTGACGCCGCCGTCGGCGCCGCAGGCGGTGACGCCCTCGCTGCGGCACAGGCCCTGGCCCACCACGCAGGCCACGCCCAGCTCGAAGCCTTCGTCGGTGTGGCCGTCGCAGTCGTCGTCCTGGCCGTTGCACTGCTCGGCCTGGGGCTCGATCACCGCGGCGGAGCAGACGCTCTCGCCCTCGCCGGCGCAGGCGAACAGGCCGCGGCGGCGGCAGGCGCCCTGGCCCGCGAAGCACACCTCGCCCACCTGGAACGCCTCGTCCACCTGGCCGTCGCAGTCGTCGTCGGCGCCGTTGCAGGCCTCGTCGGCGGGGAAGCCGGGCACGGCGTCGCAGGTGAGCTGGCCGCGGCCGCCGCAGACGGTGGTGCCGGGGCGCTCACAGACGCCGGTGCCGCGGGTGCAGGGCTCGCCCACGGCGAACGTCTCGTCGGCGCGGCCGTCGCAGTCGTTGTCCTGCCCGTCGCAGGCCTCGGGGGCCGGCGCGTTGGGCTCGACGTCGCAGCGCACGCTGTCGATGGGGTTGCCGGCGATGGGATCGCAGAGCACGGTGCCGGCGTTGGCGCACTGGCCCTGGCCCACGGTGCAGGCCAGGCCGATGGCGGGCACGCCCTCGTCCACCTGCCCGTTGCAGTTGTTGTCGGCTCCGTCACACACCTCGTTGCTGGGGGTGACTTCGCCCTGGCAGGGGCCCCAGCCCGAGCCATCGGCCAGGCACGTCTGGGTGCCCGCCGTGCAGGCGCCCACGCCCGCGGTGTCCTGCGGGCCCGAGTAGCAGGCCTGCTGGGCGCCGGCCTCGCAGACGCAGCCGCCCTCGACCTCGTCGGTCTGGCCGTTGCAGTCGTTGTCGCTGCCGTCGCAGATCTCCAGCGCGCGGGGGGTGATCTGGCCGATGCAGGCGCCCAGCACGCCGAAGCGGCAGGTGGCCTCGCCGCCCTGGCAGACGCCCACGCCCGCCGTACCCGCGGGGCCCTCGTAGCAGGGCTCGCGCAGGGCCTGGCCGCCGGGGCCGTCGTCGGCGACGCCGTTGCAGTCGTTGTCGCGGCCGTCGCAGGTCTCGGCCTGGGGCAGCACCTGGCCCTGGCAGGCGCCCCAGGCGCCGTCGGCGCAGGTGCGGCTGCCGCCCAGGCACTCGCCGCGGTCGCGGGTGGCGGGATCGCCCTCGTAGCAGGGCTCGATGAGGGGGTTGCCGTCCACGCCCTCGTCGGTGTTGCCGTCGCAGTCGTCGTCGATGCCGTTGCAGGTCTCCAGCCGCGGGGCGCGGGCCTGGGCGTCGCAGCGGGTCCGGTTCTGGCCGTCCAGGCACACCACGAAGCCCTCCTGCGCGCAGGCGCCCACGCCCACGGTGCAGCGGCCGCCCACGTCGGGGGTCTCCTCGTCGGTGTTGCCGTCGCAGTCGTTGTCGAGACCGTCGCAGACCTCGGCGCCGCCCTGGCCGGGCTGGGCGTCGCAGGTCAGGCCGTCGCCGTCGCCGTTGCAGTCGAAGACCCCCTGGGCGGCGCAGACGCCGGCGCCCACCTGGCAGGGCTGGCCCAGCTCGGGCCACGCCTCGTCGGTGTTGCCGTCGCAGTCGTCGTCCTGCCCGTTGCACTGCTCGCGGTTCTCGGCGTCGGCGAAGAAGCAGACCGCCTCGCCTTCGGCGCTGCAGGCGGTGACGCCGCGGCCGGCGCAGACACCCTGGCCGCCCTCGCAGGGCTGGCCCACGGCGAAGCCCTCGTCGGTGGTGCCGTCGCAGTCGTCGTCGGTGCCGTCGCAGGTCTCGTCGCGGGCCTCGGCCGTGGGCAGACACTGCGCGGGGCCGATGTTGCCGTCGGGGCAGGCGGTGAGGCCGTCGGCGCAGGCGCCCAGGGCCCCGGTGAAGCAGGGCTGATCGACCACGCAGGGGGCCAGGCAGGTGGCGGGGTCGTCCACGATGCCGTTGCAGTCATCGTCCTGGTCGTTGCCGCAGATCTCGGCGTCCTGGCAGGCACGCTCGGGCACGCAGATGTGGTTCTCGTCGCACTCCTGCCCGGTGGGGCAGTTGTCGGGGGTCTGGCGGCAGCCCGGCAGGCAGGCGCCGTCGGCGGCGCAGAAGGCGCCGTCGGGGCAGACGCCGTCATCGCCGCACTGCTCGTCCACGCAGCGGCCGTCGCGGCCGCAGTAGCCGCCCTGGCAGGCGTCGGCGTCGCAGGGGGGGCCGCAGTAGCCCGTCTCGCGGCAGACCTCGCCGTCGCCACAGGCGTCGTTGGCCGCACAGGCGGTGCCCAGGTCACGCTCCGGCAGGCTGGCGTCCAGCTCGGGGGGCATGTCGGGCTCGATCCGCATGTCCTCGGCGGGCTGCATGCCGTCGACGGCCACGCCCTCGTCGGGCGTCTGGCTCGCGCCGGTGTCATCACAGCCCACAAGGCCCGCCGCAGACAGGCCAACAGACAGGCCGACGGCCCACGCCCACAGTTGCTTACGCACTGATTGTCCCCCCGCTGCCGGCCCAAGGGCCGGTCCCTCGCACGCGAATGTCTCGAACTGAAGAAACCTAAAAATTCAGAGCGGTTGGCGGCCCAACAAGACAGACCACCGACCGCACAGGGTCAGGCCCGGCTCAGCGCCGGCGCCGGCGCCGCACGCCCAGCAGGCCGAAGCCCACCAGCAGCAGCCAGGCCGGCCCACCCTGGGTCGACGCCGCGCTGCAGTCGAAGCCCGAGCCGGTCAGATTGGTGCCCGCCGTGGGATCGCCCAGGTCCGGGTTGGTGGGGATGACGCCCGCGTCCATCGGCTCGATGGGGGGCTCCTCCACCGGGGTCTCGACCCGGAAGGGCACCTGCGGCGACCAGGCGCTCTGGTTGCGGTGCACGTCCTCGGCGCGCACGCGCCAGGTGTAGCGGCCGTCGCGGAGCACGCTGGTGAAGTCGATGGTGGTGTCCGCCGGGAAGCGGCGCCAGCGCGGCTCGGCGTCGCCCTCGACGTAGAGCTCGATCTCGTAGGTGATGGGGTCGTCGTCGGGATCGGTGCTGGCCCGCCACAGGAAGGTGGGGGTGGCCGGCGCCAGGCTCTCGGCGGCGGGCGACACGGGCACGGGCACCGACGGCGGCCCGTTGCCCAGATCGACGGTGAAGCGGGCGGTGACCGCGGGCCCGGCCACCCGGGCGTCGCGGGCGCGCACCCGCCAGAAATAGGTGGTCTGGTCCTGCAGCTCGGGCGGGGCGGGCCAGGCGGTCTCGCCGTCGGGGCCCTCGACGATCTCGCCGCTCTCCCAGGTGTCCTCGCCCTGGAAGCCCGGATCGGTGCTCAGCCAGAACTTGTAGGTCAGGGCGTCGCCGTCGGGATCCACGGCGTTGCCCGCCACCAGCACCCAGCGGGTGATGTCGGTGACCAGCGCGTGCTCGGGCTTGATGATGGTGGGCGGGCCCGGGGGCTCGTTGACCACGCCGATGCTGAAGCGCACGGGCTCGGACCACTCGCTGGTGAGGCCGCTGCTGTCGATGGCGCGGCAGCGCACGTAGTACCAGACGTTCGGATCCAGCGGATCCTCGACGGTCATGGTGGTGGTGCCGTCCTGGCCCTCGGGGCCCGAGGCGCGGGTGGCCACGGGCTCGAAGTCGGGGTTCTTCGAGATCTCGCAGCCGTAGGTCAGCGTCTCGTCCGGGTCGGGATCCTGGCTGTTGGCCACGGTGACGTCGGGCTGGGGATCGCCGATCTGGTCGCCGTCCTCGGGCCACAGGATGGTGGGCGGGGTGGGCCGATCGGGGCCGTCGTCCACCACGAACTCAGCGGGCTCGGCCCAGGCGCTGGGCTCCACGCCGTCGTCGGCGCGGGCCGTCCACCAGTAGCGGGTGTTGTCCTGCAGGGTGTCGGCGGGCACGTCCCAGGCGGTGCCGGGCTGGGCCTCGGCCACCCAGTCGCTCTCCACGAGCTGCGCGTTCAGCTCGGCGTCGGCAAAGACGCGGTACTGGTAGCTGATGGGGCGGCCCAGGGGGTTGTCCACGTTCTCCAGCAGCAGATCGGGGGTCACCGTGGGCACGGCCTCGCCGTCGATGGGCGCCAGCAGCACCGGCACCGCCACCCGCCAGGGCACCTGCGGATCGCTGCCCTGGTCGAACTCGTCGCAGTTGTTGATGCCGTCGCCATCGGCGTCCAGCAGGCAGTCGTTCACGGTGGGATCGAGGCCGTGGTCCTCCTCCCACGAGTCGGGCAGCCCGTCGCCGTCCTCGTCGCGCCACTGGGGGCGGCAGACGAAGCCCAGCTCGGCGCTGGCGCCGTCGTCGTCCGACACGCGCACGGTGAACTGGATCTCGCCGGCCACCGCCTGGTCGTAGGTGGGGGTCCACTGCACCAGGCAGCGCTGGGCGTCGATGGCCGCGTTCACGGGCACCGGGGCCAGCAGCTCGCAGGTGATGGGGTCGTGGGCGCCGCCCGGATCGTCCACGGGGATCTGCACGGTGACGGGGATGCCCTCGCGGCTGGGCGGGCACTCCACCGCGGCCACCCGCGGGCCCACGTTGTCCACCACCACCTGGCCGGCGGGGGCGATGGCCATGCCGCCGTCGTCGTCGGTGACCAGCACCACGGGCTCGTACACGCCGTTGTCGCCGTAGACGCACTCGATGACGGGATCGGGGCTGTCGATGACGTCGAGGATGCCGTCGCCGTCGCAGTCCACGCTGTAGAGCAGGCCGGCGCGATCGGCGGCGGCGGGATCGGTGGCGGCGATGGTGATGGTGGCCGAGCCGCCCTCCTGGGTGCGGCCGTCGGCCTGCACCGCCTCGATCTCGGGCGGGCGGTTGGTGACGGTGACCGTGAAGGCCACGCTGGCCGAGTCGCCCAGGTCGTCGCGCACCACCAGCCGGCAGCCGATCTCGGTGCCGTCCTCGATGCCGTCGATGGCCGCGGCGTCCACCTCGATGGCGGCGCCGTCCTCGATGACCTGGAAGGCCACGCCCTCGGGGCAGATCCACTCGTAGCTCACCGGCGCGCCGCCGGGGCCCTGGGGCTCGGCGCGCACGATCCGGCGCTCGCCCTCGGGGATGCGCGGGCCCTGATCCACCGCCGCGGTGGGCGGGGTGTTGGGCACCACCCGCAGGCGGGCGGTCTGGCGGCTGCACAGCGAGCAGTCGCCCTCGCACTCTTCGTCGCTCAAGCCGGCCCAGGTGCCGTCGTCGCACACCAGGAAGCGCACGGTGCGGATGTCGCCCACCTGCCAGTCGGCCGGCACGGCGAACTGGGCGGTCTCGCCCTCGACCTCGTACTGGCCGTCGAGGTTCAGATCCCAGCCGTAGTAGGTGATGGAGTCGGGCGGGAAGTCGCCCACGGGCTCGTCGTCGCTGTCGGGGTCGAAGCTGGCCGAGCCGTCGAGGGTGTAGGTGCGGCCCGGCACCACCTGGTACGCGGCGTCGGGATCGCCCGAGGGGTGCGGCAGGGCCACCGGCGGGTGGTTGATGATGGCCACGCGGATGACCACCGACTCGTCGTCGATGCCCACGCGGCCCAGCACGTCCTCGACCTGCAGCACCACTCGGTAGACGCGCTCCTCGCCGAACTCCAGCTCGGGGTCGAAGGCGAAGGTGGGCGTGCGATCGCGGTCGCGGGTGACCACCTCCCACACCACCTCGTCGTTGGTGACCTGGCCGTCGCCGTTGAGGTCCTCGGGCGGGAACTCGCCCTCGTCGTCGAAGTCGCCGTCGCCGTTGAGATCCAGGCCCACCGGGTAGTCGATGAAGTTCCAGCGGTAGGTGACGATGGGCACCGTGGGATCGGGGTTGTAGCTGCTGCGGTGGTTGAAGGTGATGACGTCGCCAGGGCCCACGCTGCGGGGGTTGGCGTTGGCCACCGCCACCGGCGGGCTCTCGAAGATGCTGGGGATGAGGATCAGCAGGCCCAGGCCGTGCACGATCTCGCGGGCGCCCATCCAGCGGTTGTCGTTGCGGAAGCGGCCGTCGGCGTCCGGGCTGCCCAGCAGGAAGTCCACGTACTGGTCGTACCAGTCCACCGTGCGGTCGGTGACGCCGTCGCCGTCATCGTCGAGCTCGATGAGATCCACGGGGGGCACGGGTGACCGCATCCCCTTCGAGATCTGGTACATGGCGTAGTAGTTGCCCAGGTTCTGGCCGCCCCAGCAGTCGGGGGTCCCGTTGTTGAAGTTGCGGCCGATGTACTTGATGGTGGCCTGCACGCGCTCGTCGGCGCGGTTGCGATCCACCGCGAAGCCCAGCGCGTTGAGCATGGCGCCCGAGCGGGCGTGGTTGGCGCCGCAGCTGTTCCAGCCGCGGTAGCCGTAGCCGCCGAAGCGGCTGGCGTCGCCGCCGCGGCTGGCGTCGGTCCAGCGCACCGCCGTGTACAGGCGGTCCTTCACCCACTGGGGCACCTGCAGGCCGGTGTTGATCTCGGCGGCGAACAGGCCCACCGAGGCCCAGCCCACCTGCGAGGTGTCGATGGTCCCGGAGTTGCGGCTGTAGTCCCAGCCGCCCGCGTAGGCGGGGGTGCCGTCGGGGTTGTCGCCGAAGCGGATCTCGCTCTGGCTGAAGTAGAAGTACTCGGCACCATCGGCCACGATCTCGCGCACCGAGCGGCCCACGGCCTCGGCGGGGGCGCCGATGGTGGGCGGGATGCGGTAGTCCAGGTCGCCCACGCTGGCCACCATCTCGAGCTGCACGCCGCCGCCGTAGTTCTCCTCGCCCTCGAAGCGGAAGCCGTAGCCGTTGCCGTTGACGTCGGGGTTCACCCCGCCCGCCTGCTCGGCGATGTTGAAGCGCGTGGCGCGGTCGAGGATGTAGTGGGTCATCCACTTCACATCCTCGGCGTAGGGATCGACGAGCGGGTTGAGCTCGATCTTGTGGCCGCGGTTGAGCATGGCCTGGGCGAACACCGAGGTGTCGGGGGCGGCCCGCCACCACATCTTGCGGGTGTTGGCGTCGCGGGCGGCCGCGATGTGACCCAGCCACAAACCGTTCGAGATCAGGCGGTTGACGCGCTGGGCCTTGGTGGCCTCGACCCGGGCGCGGATGGGGAACTGGGCGGTGTCGGTCTCTTCACCGCAGCGGGCCTCGACCCGGGCGATGTACAGGGTGCTGGTGTCCAGATCGGCGGGCCAGGTGTGCTTGACGCCCAGGTTCCAGCGGTTGGGGGCGCGGGTCCAGTCCATGTCCCACTGGCCGTCGCCCTCGAAGTCCCAGCGGAAGTCGATGGGCTGGTCGCAGTTGAAGGCCACGGCCTGCATGTAGGACCAGTCGCCGGCCACGCCGTCGTGGGGCACCTCGGGCGCGGTGCCCACCCAGGGGATGCTCACCACCTGGAAGCCCACGCCCTCGCGCTCGATGTCGAAGTAGACGCCGTACTCGCCCTGCTGGTTGGCCGCGCCGTCGAAGCCCACGTAGAGGGTGGTGTCCTCGTCCGCCTTGTAGGTGGCCGTGCAGTTGGCGCCCCGGCAGCCCGCCTGGCAGGTGTCTGCCGGCTGGCCGCACTGGGTGAAGAGGTAGACGCCCGAGTTGAAGCCGCCCGCCCGGGTGTCGGTGACGCGCAGGCGCTCACCGGCGCTGAGATCGACGCGGAAGTACACGTCGGGGCCCGCCCAGGTGGTGGCGTCGATGCAGGCGAGCTGGCCGCTGGTCTCGGACTGCAGGCCCGCCGTGCTGCCGCGCATCATGCCGGGCTCGACCACCCGGATGGGGTTGCGGCAGCTGTTGCCCGGCAGGTTCAGGTCGATGGGCGGGGGATCTTGTGCGTAGGCCACGCCCCCAGAGAGGGCACCCCCAAGAACAACGCCCGCGAGGCACAGCGAGGCGGTGGCGCACCACCGCGAGAACCGACGTGACATCTCTTCTTCCCCCCCAGGCGACGGTCTGCCCAAGCGGGGCGACCGGGCGTGCCTGATCATGGCCTTCGCAGGCTGGGGCGAGGATAGCGGTCGAGAGAGGCTGTGCTCAACCTCGGGGCGGCGGCCGCGCCGTGGATCGGGTGTCGTCGGTCTGGTGGACGGTCGCGCGGTTGCAGTTTGAGACGCACAGTGGACGCCCGGCTGGCCGCTGGGGTGGTTTGTCGGGTTGGACCGGCTGGCGCCGGTCCAACCCTTGGGTGGCGGCCGACGGGGCGGCGCGGGCACCGGGGGCGGCGCAGTCGGCGAACCTCGGGCGTGCCCGCGAGGAAGGCCCTGGCGCCTTGCGGTTACCCCGCGCCCGCCCCCGGCGTCGGCCGAGGGGGTTGGGGAGGGAGATTGTCGCCGGGCGACAGGTGTAGCGGTTTACGAGCGCCCGGCTGGCGTTTTGATCACCTGCCAGGCAACCCAGCCGTTGGTGGAAGAGTCGGCTGACGATGGGCGCTGGTCCAACCCTTTGGGTGGAAGGGCGGACGGGCGGCGGCAGGGGTGGGGAGAGGGAGATCGAGGCGCGTAATGTGTGGGGTGGTGAACGCCAGTCTTTGTTTTAATTCTGAAGACTGCGCCGGGCGCGGATGACGGCTGTTGGGCGGATCATCGCGAAGATCCCAGCGCGGCTGCAGGCGTCGATTGCTGAGCTTTTTGGCGGGCGTCGTCGGGGTGGTTGAGCACCCAGCGCCCAGCCCGACCGACGCGGCGCATGCGGCCTGTGGGCGCCGATCCGGTAAGGGCCCGCAGGTAGACTCAGGCAGTGCTGACGCTGCGCTGGCGAGCAGGCGGCGCAGATCCTCGCGGTTTCGGCCTGGGGCCTCCTGCGACCGAGGCGGTCGATGCGCCCATTTACCCCGGTGCCGCGCCCAGGACGGTCTCGCGGCCGCCGACGAGGCTGGCGGCCTCGCGGCGGGCCTCGCGGAGCATGGCCTCGTCCACGGCGGGGGGCAGGCCGGCGTAGGGGTCGTCGCCGGCGAAGGGCGGCGGCTCGAAGGACGGCGCGGCGTCGAAGGGCGCGTCGTCGGCGGGGATGCCCGGGGCGTCGGGGCCCGGGACGGGCTCGGCGGGGGCTGCGGGCAGGCGCGGGCCACGAGCGCTGCGCTTCAGGCGCAGGGTCTTCAGGTGCTGGTACTCGCGCACGCGCTGCTCGTTGCTGGGCTGCCGCTGGCGGTTGGCCTCGATGAGCAGCTCCTCGAGGTCCAGCGGATCGGTGAGCGGGCTGACGAGCACGGGCACCTGGCTCAGGCCCAGCCGGGTGGCGGCGTCCAGGCGGCGGTGGCCCGAGATGACCGTGCCGTCGTGGGCGATGAGCAGGGGGTGGATGATGCCCAGCATCTGCACCCGCGCGATGAGCTCGTCGTCGGCGTGATCGCCGTAGATGCGCTCGTTGAGCGGGTGCGGCTTGAGGTCGTCGACGGCGCGGAGCTCGACGGTGGCGCCGGCCGGGGCGCCGTGTTTCACATGGACTCCAGCGCGGTGATGCCCATGAGCGCCAGGCCGCCGCCGAGCATGCGGCGGGCGGCGCGGACGAGCTGGGCGCGGGCGGCCTGCACGCCGGGCTCGGCCTTGAGCACGTTGCAGTCGGGATGGTTGTAGAAGGCGGCGAAGGCCCGGGCGAGGTCGAAGGTGCCCTTGGTGAGCAGGCTGGGCTTCTTGTCGATGGCGGCCTGGGCCACGGTGCCGGGGAAGCCGAGCATGGCCTTCATGACGGCCTTGGCCTGCTCCTGGTCCAGGGCGCTCCAGTCGGGGGTCACCCCGGCGTCGGCGTCGGCCAGCTTCTCGAGGATGCTGGTGGCCCGGGCGTAGGCGTATTGGCAGTACACGCCGGTCTCGCCCTCGGGCTTGATGCTGGCCTCGGGGTCGAAGGTGAAGGTGGTCTTCGGCGCGAACTTCAGCAGGAAGAACTTCAGGCCCGAGAGGCCCACGGCCTCGGCGCGGCGGGCGAGCTCGGCGTCGTCCAGGTCGGGCCAGTTCTGGGCGCCCACCTCGCGGGCCGCCGCCTGCAGCTCGTCCATGAGGTCGTCGGCGTCCACCACCGTGCCCTCGCGGCTCTTCATCTTGCCGCTGGGCAGCTCGACCATGCCGTAGCTGAGGTGGCTGAGCTTGCCCTGCAGGGCGGGGTCCAGCTCGGTGAGGATCCCGAAGAGCACCTGGAAGTGGCGGTCCTGCTCGTTGCCCACCACGTAGATCATCTCGTCGAAGCCGTAGCGCTGGTAGCGCTGCATGGCCGTGCCCAGGTCCTGGGTGGTGTAGACGCTGGTGCCGTCGGCGCGCAGGACGGCCTTCTCGCCCTCCAGGCCCAGCTTCTCCAGGGCGAAGACGGCGGCGCCGTTGTCGGCGCGGTGGAAGACGCCGTCGGCCAGGCCGCGCTCCACCAGGTCCTTGCCCAGCAGGTAGGTCTGGCTCTCCTTGTCGATGTGGTCGAAGCGCACGCCCATGCGGTCGTAGGTCTGGGCGAAGCCGGCCTCGCACCAGCCGTTCATGGTGGCCCACAGGGCGCGCACGGCGGGGTCCTCGGCCTCCCAGGCGCGGAGCATGGCGCGCACCTGCTGGCCGATGGGGCTGTCGCCGTTGAACCAGGCGTCTTTGCCGGGGGCGTCGTCCTTGCCCGCCCAGACCTCGGCGTACTCGGCCTCGAAGGCGTTGTTGAACTTGACGTAGTAGTCGCCGACCAGGTGGTCGCCCTTGACGCCGAGGGCCTCGGGGGTCTCGCCCTGGCCCAGGTGCTCGTAGGCCCACATGCTCTTGCAGATGTGGATCCCGCGGTCGTTCACCAGGTTCACCCGGGTGACGTCGGCGCCGGCGGCCTCGAGCAGGGTGGCCACGGTGTGGCCCAGGATGTTGTTGCGGCAGTGGCCCAGGTGCTGGGGCTTGTTGGTGTTGGGGCTGGAGTACTCCACCACCACCTTGCGGCCGGCCAGCGCGGTGCTGTGGCCCAGGGCGCCCGCGTCGGTGAGGGCCCAGTTCACCAGGCGCTCGGCCACTGCGGTCCAGTCGAGCCGCAGGTTCAGGAAGCCGCCGGCGGCCTCGACGCCCGCCACCAGGGGCACGGCGTCAGCGGCGGCGGCCAGGTCCTGGGCGATGGCCTGTGGGGCTTTGCGGAACACCCGGGCGTAGCGGTGGCAGGGCAGGGCCAGGTCGCCGGCGTCCTCGCGGGTGGGGGGCGCCAGGGGCACCTCGGGCTCGGCGCCGGCCGCGCGGACGGCGGCGTCGAGGGGGGCGGCGATCTCGGCGATGAGCTGGGCCTGCAGGTCGGTGGGCGTCATGGCGGGCGCTCCGGTGCGGAATGAAGGCGGGCATTGTGCTCAGGCGGGTGCTCGGGCGCAACGTGGGGTAGGGTCTGCGCTGGAGGTGCGCATGGGCTGGACGGCGTTTGAGCGGGGCGAGTTCCTGCCGGTGGAGGATCGGCCGCGGTGGCAGGCGTGGGCCCGCGAGCATGGGGGGCGGCTGCTGCTGCCCTGGCTGGCGGCGGGCGCGGTGGAGGCCGGGCTGTTCCGGGCGATGCACCGCAAGGGGCCCTTCGACGGGCCGGACGATCCGCCCTGGATCGACGTGGGGGCCTGGGCGCTGGTGGGGCGCTGGTGGGTGGCCGTGGGGGTGGTGATGACCCCCGGCGAGGTGGTGTTCGAGGTGGACGCGGTGCGCCGCGACACCCTGCGCGCGGTGGGGGTGGCCCACCAGGATCCGCCGCCGCCCGGGGCCGAGGACCCCGCGCTGCAGGTGGAGTTCGACCTGGAGGGCGCCGGGTTCCCGGGGCTGGCGGGGCGCCGCTGGGCCACCGGGGCCGAGCTGATGGCGGTGAGCGAGGAGGGCGATCCGCTGCTGAGCGGCCCGACCCTGGCCCCCGACGTGGGGCGCTTCCTGCAGGCGCTACTGGCGTAGATCCACCGACCGGCGCAGCAGCCCCAGGAAGAGCGGCCCGCCCAGCAGGCCGGTGACGACCCCCACGGGCCACTCGCTGTGGGGCACGGTGCGGGCCAGCAGATCCGCCAACACCAGCGTGAGCGCGCCCAGCAGAGCGGCCAGGGGCAGGCGGGCGCGGTGGGCGGGCGGGGCCAGCCAGCGGGCGGCGTGGGGCACCAGCAGGCCCACGAAGCCGATGAGGCCCGCGAAGGCCACGGCGGCGGCGGTGAGGCCGGCGGCCGCGGCCAGGGCGCCCAGCTTCACCCGCTCCACGCGCATGCCCAGGCCGGCGGCCACGTCCTCGCCCAGCTCCAGGGCGTCCAGGGCGGGGCCGGCCACCCACAGGCCCCCCCCGAACAGGGCCACGGCGCCGGCCACCCAGGCCACGGGGGGCAGGCCCTTGCCGCCCAGGCTGCCCAGCAGCCACGCGAGCACGTCGCCGGCCCGCTGGCCGGCCTGCAGGAGCACCAGCGTGAGCGCCGCCGACAGGGTGAGGCCCACGGCGATGCCGGCCAGCAGCACCGTGGCCAGGGGCAGGCCGCGGGCCTGGCGGGCCAGGGTGTAGACCGCGAGCGCGGCGGCCAGGGCGCCGGCGAAGGCGGCCACGGGCACCGGCAGGGCGATGGCTGCCACCAGGGCCAGGGCGGCCCCCAGCGCGCCGCCGGCGGACACGCCGAGCACGTAGGGATCGGCCAGCGGGTTGCGGAACAGGCCCTGGAGCGCCACGCCCGCCAGGGCCAGGGCGGCGCCCACGGCGGCGGCCAGCAGGGCGCGGGGCAGGCGCAGCTCCAGCACCACGGTGGCGGCCAGGGGATCGGCGCCGCCGGTGAGCGCGCCCCACACCTGCGCGGGGGTCAGGGCCAGCGAGCCCAGGGCACAGGCCAGGGCCACGGCGCCCAGCAGTGCCGCCGCGCTGAGGGCCAGCCGTTTCATTGCAAGGCCCTGCGCAGCCAGGCCACGCCGTCCACCAGGCGCGGGCCGATGCGGGAGAGCAGATCGGGGTTCGCGACCACCACCGCGCGACCCTCGCGCACGGCGCGCAGGGTGCGGTAGCCGGGGGCGTCGGCGGGCAGGGCCTTGGGCAGCAAGAGCACGTCGGGGTCGTCGGCCAGCAGGCGCTCCAGCGGGTAGCGGGGCCAGTCGGTGTCGGCCTGGGCGGGCAGCGGGCGGCCGCCAGCGCGGCGCACGAGATCGGCCAGGAAGGTCTGCGGGCCGGCCGTGGTGAGGGGGTCGGGCCACACCACGTAGAACACCGAGGGGCCGGGGGGCGGTGTTGGGCCCAGCGCGGCCTGCAGCTGCGCGGTGAGGGCCTGCGCGGCGGGCTCGGCGCCCAGCAGGCGGCCCACCCGCTGGAAGCTGGCGAGGGCGGCGTCCACCGTGCGCGGCTGGAGCACGTAGACGGGGATCCCGCGGGCCTCCAGGGCCTGCCGGAGCGCGGCGTGGCCGTCGATCATCAGCGCCACGTCGGGCCGGGTGGCCAGCACCCGCTCCAGATCCGGCGGGAACAGGCTGCCCACGCTGGGCACTGACGCGGCCGCCGCCGGGAAGTCGCAAGCGTCGGTGCGCCCCACCAGCCGGTCGCCCAGGTTCAGGGCGAAGACCAGCTCGGTGTTGCCGGGGGCCAGGCTCAGGATCCGCTGCGGCGCAGGGGGCGCGGTGACGGGGCGGCCCAGGTCGTCCACCACCGTGACGCCCGCGGGCGCCGCAGGCGCAGGGGTCCGTTCGCGGCAGGCGGGCAGGGCCAGCAGGGCGGCCAGCAGGGGGGCGATCCAGCGCACAGGGTGGTCAGTCCAAGGGTTGTCGAGGGTCGTGTACAACCCTCTTGTGCCAGGCGCCAGGGTTGCACAAGAGTGCCCGCCGATTTCAGGGGAGTGAGCCATGCACAAGTGGAACAGCCGCCCGTGGACCCTTGGGGCGGCGCTGTGGGCGGCCGTGGCCGTGAGCGGGTGTGATGACGACGCGGGCGGCGACGCCGCCGACCTGGGGGCCGGGGGCATGGGCGGCGCCGGGGGCATGGGCGGCGCCGGGGGCATGGGCGGCGCCGGGGGCATGGGCGGCGCCGGAGGCATGGGCGGTGCCGGGGGCATGGGCGGCGAAGGCGGCGCGCCCGCCGATCCGCCGCCCATCGCCGGGGACTACCTGGACGACTTCAACGGGGGGCACCACATCGACCGCGCCGCGTGGATCATGGCCACCGCCGGCATGCCGGCGCGGTACGCCATCGAGGCCCGCGGCGACGACGCGGACACGCCGTGGCTCGTGGCGCGCAACGCCGACGACAACGCTTTCAGCCCCGGGCTCTACAGCCGCTTCGACTATGTGCAGCGGCCCGAGGGGGGCTGGTGGTACTGCCAGAGCGCCTTCGATGCCCCCACAGCGGAGGCGGCCGAGGCGGCCCCGGCCGCGGATCCCGGCGATCCCGCGAGCGGCGGCTGCGGGGGCGCCTTCCCGTGGTCCGCGCTGGCGCCCGGCCTGGCCATCGCCGGCGAGTACACCGACAGCTTCGCTGGCGAGCACCAGATCAGCACCGCCTTCTGGCAGCAGGGCGAGGGCGCCGACGCGAGTTGGCACTGGATGCACACGCTCGACGCCGAGGCGGGCTGGATGGTGGCGCAGAACGACGCAGGCAACCCCTTCAGCCCCGGGCTGTTCAGCCGCTTCGACTGGACGGTGGGCGGGGACGGCACCCTGTACTTCTGCCAGAGCGCCTTCGACGCCGAGAGCGCCGAGGCCGCCACGGCCGCGCCGGCGCCGGACGCCAGCGACCCGGCCGCGGGGGGCTGCGGGGGGATGTTCCCGTGGAGCGCGCTGCACGCGCGCTGAGGGGCCGCGCCCGGCGACGCGGGCGCGGCGCGGGCCCCGGTGGGCGGGGTGATCAGCGGCAGCGGAACCAGGGCGCGGGGAAGTAGATCTCGCAGACCCCCGAGGTGCACACCGCGTTGCGGGAGCAGGCCACCTCGGCGCCCACCGTGGCCTTGCAGGTGCCCACGTCGCACCACCCCGCGCACTCCACGTCCCGGCTGCACGCCGCGCCGTTGGCCCGCGGCCGCTCGCAGGAGTTGACGCCCACCAGCACGCAGACCTCGCCGGCCCCACACTGGCCGTCGTTCACGCAGTCCACGCAGGCCACGTCGCACACGTTGCTCTCGCAGACGCGGTTCTCGACGCAGGCCGCGCCGTTGGCCAGCTTGTCGACGCAGCCGCCCACGTGGCAGAAGTCGCCCGCCGGGCAGTCGGCGTCGCGGTTGCAGTCGGTGCGGCAGCGCCCGTCGATGCAGGCCCCGCCGGTGCACTCGAAGGCCCCGCTGCACGCCTGCCCGTTGGCCTTTTTGGCGCGGCAGTCGTTCTCCCCCGGCAGATCGCAGTACTGGTTGGCCGCGCAACCCTCGCCCCGGATGCAGGCCACACAGGTCAGATCGCAGATGCCGGACTGGCAGACCCGGTCCTCGACGCAGGCCAGGCTGTTGGCCAGCTTGGGCTTGCAGCCGCCCACGTGGCACCAGTCGGAGGCGGGGCAGTCGGCGTCGCGGTTGCACGCCCGGCGGCACTCGCCCTCGATGCACGTGTTGGACTGGCACATGGCGTTGACCTCGCAGGCCGAGCCGTTGGGCCGCGGGGTGATGCACTCGTTCGGGCGGCCCACCGGGGTGAAGCAGAAGTCCCCGGCCGGGCAGTCGCCGTTCTCCCGGCAGGTCTGGCAGCCCTCGATGAGGTTGCACAGGCCCGACTCGCACATGCCGTCGCGGCCGCAGCCCTGGTTCAGCCCGCGCAGCGGGTTGCAGGCGCCGCCGATGTCGCAGTAGCCGCCCTCGCAGTCGCTGTCCTCGTCGCACTCAAGGCACGTGGCGCCCACGGCGCAGGCCCCGGAGACGCACTGCTCGGCCGTGAAGCAGGCCCCGCCGGCCCCCGACTGGTCCTCGCAGCGGTTGTCGTTGCACCAGCGGCCCGCGCCGCAGTCCGCCGCGTTGTCGCAGGGGAGGTAGCAGAGGCGCTCCACGGGGTCGCACGCGCCCCGCGCGCACTCGATGTTGGCGGCGCAGCGCTCGCCCTCGCCCACCTGAGCGCGGCAGGCGCCCCGCTCGGCGGGCGGCAGCGGCGCGGTGCAGTAGGCGCCGTCGCCGCAGTCGGGGTGGCCGGCGCACGAGATCTGGCAGACGTCGTCCACGCAGGCCCCGTCCTCGCAGTCCCCGTCCCGGTCGCAGGCGTCGCCCTGGGGCAGCCGGGCGGCGCAGGCGCCGTCGGCGCAGCGCCCGCTGGCGCAGTCCGCGTCGCCCTCGCAGGCGCCGCCGTTGCTCTCCAGGGGCACGCAGGCCCCGTCGAAGCAGCGCCCCGACACGCAGTCCCGATCCGCCACGCAGGCGCCGCCCAGGGCGGCCACCACGAGGCAGTCGACGCCGGCGCCGCCGGGCGCCGGGGGCTCGCCGCCCGGGCTCGCGCCGCCGGCGCCGCAGCGCATCCGCTCGGCCAGCAGGGCGTCGCGGGCCCCTGTCGTCCAGGCCCGCCTCGGCAGGCCCAGCGTGGCGCCCTCGGCGGCCAGCAGCACGGCTCACCGCCGGCGCGCCCGCGCCGTGACCGCCGGCGCCGCCGTCGCCGCCGGGCCGCCGTCGCCGCCCTGGCGCCGAAGCCGGCGTTGCCCTGCCACTCGCCGGCCGGGTGGCCTTTGTCCTGCACGTCGACCGCGCCCAGGCCGCCCACGCCGCCGTTCGCGCCGACGCTGCCCCGGCCGCCGTCGCCGCCGTCGCCGGCCTCGATCAGCGTGCCGTCGCCCAGCACGACGCGCCCTGAGACCACGAGATCCTGATGGAGGCGCCGCCGGAGCCGCCGCCCTGGCCGCCCAGGCTGCCGCAGCCGCCTGCGCGCCGCCGGCGCCGTGGCCGCCGCGCCGCAGGCAGAGATCCGAGATCCTGCCGGGGCCGCCGGCCCGCCGCCGCCGCCGCTGCCGTTGCCGCCGGCCGTCCCGTCCGTGCCGGGCCGGGCCTGCCAGCCGGAGGTCGCCGTGAAGAAGCCCCCGCCCGACACGCCGTCAAGGCCCCCGTCGCCCGGGCCGCCTTCGCCGCCCACCCCGTTCACGGGGTTCACGCCCCCCGGGCAGGGCACGTCGATGGCCATGCCGCCGGCCCCGGGGTTGGCCCCCTCGCCGGCCCCGCCCGCCTGGGGCGGGCTGTCGCCGGGCACACACTCGTTCGACAGGCCGCCGACGCCGCCGTCGCCGCCGCCGCAGGAGGCGCCGCTCCCGCAGGCGCAGTCGCCGCCCATGCCCGTCAGCCAGTAGTCATCGGGGCAGGCCTGGTCGCACACCAGGTTGCCCATGCGGCAGCCGCCCGCCCCGGAGCCCCCCGGCGATCCGGGCAGCGCCGCGTCGGGCTCGACCCCCGCCTCGCCGTCGCCGCCGTCGGCCACGGTGAGGTGGACCCGATCCAGCACCACATCGGGCTGGGCGCCATCGGTGGGCTGGGTGTCGACCTTCAGCGCGAGCCGCGTGGGCCCGTTGCGGCCCGCCCCGGGGGCCCCGACGAGGTCCACGTCGAACTGCTGCAGGCGCAGAGGCGCGGCCCGGGACAACACCAGCAGGCCCTGGTTGGCGGTCACCGCCAGCCGGGTGCGATCCGCCGCGGCGCCCACGCACCAGCGGCTCGCCGCGTCGCCACAGGCGAGGACGCCGGTGCTCAGCCCACCGAACAGGCCGAGCAGGTTGCTCGGCACGACCACCTCGCCGGCCTCGGAGAGGTCGCCGGCGGCCATGTAGATGGCCACGTCGTCGCGGCGCGCCTCCACCTCGAGCAGCGCGGCACTGAGGGTGCGGTAGGGCCGCTGCGGGCTGCCGTCCGCGCGGCCGCCCGCCGCCGAGCTCACGAAGATCGCGTGGGCCAGATCGCCGTCGAAGCCGTCGCAGTTGGCGTCCACGCCGTCGCCGAAGGCGTCGCCGGGATCGGGCGCCCGGCTGGGGACGCAGAGCAGGTTGCCGTCCACGCAGTCGTTGAAGCCCTGCCGGCAGACGCCGAGCACGTCGGGCCGCTCGCCGGCGGCCAGGACGCAGGGGGCGCCGCTGCCAGGGCAGCCGTTGCACACCAGCGCGCCGAAGTTGGCGCGATCGGTGGCGCAGCCCGCCGCGTTCTGGTCGGGATCGGCGTCATAGCCGGGGCAGGTGGCCACCAGCCCGTCGCACTCGGCCACGCAGCCGTTCACGTAGCCGTCGGTGCTCGGCGCCGTCTCCACGGTGGTGATCCACAGCACGTCGCCCGTCTCGGGCGCGGCCACGGGCGCGCAGGTGGCCGCGCCAGCCTCGCCGGGCGTGCAGCGGCTGGCCCGCAGGGGCCCACCCACGCGCGAGGTGAGCTCCACCCGGCCCTGGCCGCCGTTCTCGGTCAGGCGCAGGCAGGCGAACTGGCTGTGGTGCTGCATGCCGGTGAAGCGCCCCGCCGCGGGCCCGCTGCAAGCCCCCTGCACGGCGCCCGCGGGGGCCCGCTCGGCCACGGTCAGGCCGGGGCACGAGCCCGCCATGTCCCCGCAGGTGAACTGCGCCAGGTCGAAGCCCGGCTGGCCCTCGCGGTAGCGCACGTCCCGGCGCCGCTCGCACTCTTTCCAGTGCGCGCCCAGGTCGGCCAGGGTGTCCAGCGGGAAGCCCTCGGCGCAGCGGGGCTTCTCGGCGATCACCAGCCGGCCGCCGTCGGCCGGATCCACCGTGACGGTGTGCAGCTCGGCGAAGTGGGCCACCTGCAGGAAGGGCTGCATCCAGGCGGTGCTGGCGCCCAGCTCGGCGCCGGGGCCCTCGTCCAGATCGCTCAGGCCGTTGCCGTTGAAGTCGGCGGTGTCGTCCACGCAGAGCTTGGTCAGCGGGTTGAGCCACGCGGCGCGGGGCTTGGCCTCGCCCCAGGCGGGCACGCTGTCGGCCACGTCCAGGCGGCCCTGCTCGTCGAGGGTGTCGGGCTCGTAGAGCACCAGCGCGCCCACCGCACCCAGGGTGCCGGGCTCCAGATCGCGGGCTTCGCCGCGCTCGTTCACCAGCCGCACCCCCGCCACCGTGATGGGGGTGCAGCGGGCGTTGGTGCGCAGGGCCACGTCGTCGCTGTCCAGGTACTGCCGCGCGGGGCGCTGCACCCAGCCGTCGCCGTCGGCGTCGCAGGGGCGGGGCCCCTCGTCGGCGCGGGACACGTCGTAGTAGTGCCCCGGCGAGGTCTCGCACAGGCACTCGCCGTCGGCGCTGGTGGTGGGCCAGATGGGCCCGGCCGCGCCCGGCCGCCCGGCGCAGGCGGGGCAGGTCACGCAGGCGCCCTCGCTGGCGGACCAGGCCTGGCCCTCGGCGCCCGCGGGCTCGGTGTCCACGCAGCTCGGGGGGGCCACGCAGCTCGGGCGGCCCGGCAGCAGCGCCAGGCAGCGGGTGCCGCCGTCGCAGTCGGCGTCGGCGGTGCACGCCTCGCCGACCACCTGCTGGCAGCCGCCGGCCCCGTCGTCGATGTAGCCCCCGTCGCGATCGCAGGCGCCGCACTCGACGCCCTGATCGGCGCACACCCGGCCCTGGGCCGCACAGGCCGCCGCGTCGCACATGGGCGGGGGCGGCTCGACGCAGGTGCCGGCCTCGCAGGCCAGGTCGCCGTCGCAGGTGTCGCCCGCGGCGCAGGCGCAGCCCAGGCTGCCGGCGGTGCAGGCCTCGCAGCGCCCGTCGGCGGCGCAGCGCTGGCCGTCGGGGCACGCCCGATCGGCGCCGCAGGGGCAGCCCTCGGTGCCCACCTCGCAGGGGGCCTCGGCGGTGACGCACACGCCGCCCTCGCAGGCCAGCCCGTCGCCGCAGCCGGCCCCGCAGGCGCAGCCCAGGGTGCCGCCCTGGCAGCAGCGGCCGCCCTGGCACACGCCGCCCGCGCCGCACTCGCCGTCGGCCACGCAGTCGGTGCAGGCGCCCTCGACGCAGATCTGCCCGCCGAAGCAGTCGGCCGCGCCCTCGCACGGCCCGTTGAGGCCGCCGTCGGCGGTCATGCCCTGATCGGCCGTGGGCGTGTCGCCCGGCGCGGCCCCGTCGTCACAGCCCAGGGCCAGCAGCGCACAGAGCGCCAGCGGCCCCCACTTGAGGTGGCGCCCCATCACTGCGAGTCCTCCGTGAAGTCGGTGTAGAAGAAGTCGATGACGATGTCGGTGATCGCGCCCAGGTCGATGTCGCGGTTCACCGCCTCGGCGCGCTGGTCGATCACCAGCGCCCAGCTCGACTGCACGAAGGGCCGCTCCCGGAAGCGGTAGCTGCGGTAGATGGACCGGGTGGGCCCGGTGATGGCGCCGTCCGAGTCCTGGCCGAAGGTCAGGCCCTCGTCGTCGCGGAACACCGGGTTCATCACCGCGGTGCGCGGCGGGAAGGTGTAGAAGCGCCGCTGGCCGTCGGTGCCGGTCACCACGCCGGTGCCGCTGGACTCCAGGTAGGCCCGGGCCACGCCGTCGCCGCCCAGATCCCCCGCCAGCCCGATCTCGGCGAACAGGATCTTGTGGTTCACCGTGCGCGGCGACAGGGCGTCGAAGTCGGTGCTGAAGGGGATCCGCAGGGCGCCGCTGGCGTCGAGCATGGCCGGATCCTTCAGCCGCCGCCGGCACTCCTCGGCCCGGTCCAGGTCGTCGCGGGCCTGGCCGTTCGCGTCCAGGTAGCTGATGTCGAAGATGTCGTTGCACACCGAGATCCGGGCCACCCGGGTGTCGGGGTTGCCGTACACCTGCTCGAAGGCGAAGAAGCGCTCCCGCAGGTCCTCCAGGTAGCGCCGCAGCGGGATGTCGCCGCGATCCACCAGCCGCGCCAGGAACAGGGCGTCGCGCTGGGGGTAGGTGCTGCCGGTGTAGTACTCGTAGGTCAGCGTGGCCTGCCAGGCGGCGCGCAGGGCCACCTCGAAGCTCTGCTCGGCGTTGCGGATGGCGTCGTTCTTGTAGATCCGCTTGGTGGGATCGCTCTGGGCGGCCGCGGCCTCGGCGGTGAGCTGCTGGGCGTCGGCCCACTCCGACTCGATGCGGTTGCGCTCGTTGAGCAGGCTGCGCAGCTGCGAGATGACCACGTCCACGTCCCACGCGGTCTGCAGCACGTCCAGGCGGGTGAGCAGGAAGTCCCGCTCCAGGGCGCGGATCTGGTAGCCGCGCTCGTGCTCCAGGTAGGCGCACTCGCGCTTGATCTGCCACTCCTCGTACTTGCGGGCCTTCTCGCGGATGACCCCCCGGCTGGTGAGGATCGTGCTCTCCAGGGCCGTGGTGGAGGCGAAGTGGGCGCCGGCGGCCACCACCCACGCCCCGTTCGACAGGGAGTCCATGAAGATCCCGGCCGGCGTGTCCTCGTTGTTGGCCTCGATGGCGCGGGCCGTGCCCTCGGTGATGAAGTCGTAGAGCTTGTCGATGATGGAGATCGACAGCTCCATGCCGTCGATGCCGCCCTCGATGCCGTCGATGACCTGCTGGCGCTCCAGGAACTCGGCGGCGTCCTCGTCGATGAGGGCGCAGCGGTCCTTCACCTCGTTGAACACGTCGCGCATCTCGGCCAGGGCGTTGCTGGCCTCCTGGCGCACCCGGGTCAGCAGCAGCTCGGCCGTCTGCAGATCGGCGGCCTTCAGGTAGATGTCGCCGTTGCCCACCCGCCCGCAGGGATCGCCCACCACCCGCTCGGCGTCGGGCATCAGGTGCACATAGGCCGGGATGGCCGGCCAGGTGCGCCCGTCGGTGCCGATGAAGGTGCCGCACAGGGTGCCCAGCGCCGTCTCGTAGGTGTTGCGCTGGGTCAGCAGCTCAGCGCGGAAGGCCGCCTCGTCGCTGTCGAACTCCCGCCGCTCGGCGATGGCCCGCTCCTCGTCGGCCGCCGCCAGCTCCAGGCGGTCCATGGCCCGGCCCAGCATCTCCTCGAAGCCGTTCACCGCGTCCTCGTCGAGGGCCGGGAACGGCACGTAGCCCTGGGGGAAGCCGAAGTAGTCGGTGCCCGACACCACCTGGGCGTGCACGTCGCCCATCTCCAGCAGGGCCACCCGGTAGCGGCGCTGGGCCTGGGCCAGCTCGCGGCGCACCTGGGGCTTGTACTGCTCCACCACCCGATCGGCGATGGCGCCCATCAGCGAGCTGAGCACCAGCCCCTCCTGGTGGGCGCGCACGTAGGCGCGCTGGATCACCCGGCGGGCCAGATCCGGCCGGCCGAACACCTGGTAGCGGCGGGCGATCTCGCTCTGGGCGCGGGCCCGCTGGGTGCTGGCCCGGATCACCCGCTGCATCCAGCCGGTGACGGTGGCCTCGGTCACGTAGCGCCGCTCCCGGATGGGCTCGATGGCGTTGGCCCACAGCGTCGGCACCTGGCCGAAGAAGCGGCCCAGGGCCAGGTCGTAGGCCTGCACCGCGCTGTACAGGTACACCATCTCGGCGCCGGCGATGCCCGACAGGTTCAGGCCGTCGATCTCGAAGTCCTCGCCCTCAAAGGGCAGCCCCTGGCCCTGCCCGACGGCGTAGCGGGTGTTGTAGGCCGCGGTCAGGGCCTCGTCGCCGCGCATGATCACGAGCTCGGCGAAGAGATCCTCGAAGCCGCGGCCGAGCACGGGATCCGCCGGATCACCGCCCAGGGCCCCGAAGACGGTCTGGAGGCCCGCGATGGCCTCGGTGGGCGCGTCGGGGGCGTCGGCGAGCTCGAGCAGGCAGGTCACCCGCTGCTGGATCTGGGCGATCTGGGCCTGATCGAAGCAGTAGGACACGGTGGCGGTGATCCTGCAAGCGGCCGCTCAACTCCTGGCACAATCTGGCACACTCACCACGAACGCCGTGGCGGCGCGGGCCGGGGTGAGCGTGGGGTCGCTGTACCAGTACTTCCCCGACAAGCGGGGGATCCTGCTGGCGCTGTGGGCCCGCGACCTGGCGGCCCTGCTCGATGAGCTGCCCGCCCACGCCAGCGGGGCGGCGGGCCCCCTGGCGCTGGCCGGGGCCCGGCGGGTGGTGGGCTGGTGGCTCGACCCGGCGCGGCAGGCGCTTTGGGCCGCCCTGGGCGACGCCGACCAGCACGCCCTCATCCAGCAGACGGTGCTCCGGGCGAGCGAGGCCCTGCAGACGAGCCTGGCCCACCACCCCGAGCTCCGCGCCGACCCCATGGGCCTGGTGGCCTGCCTGGTGGGGGGCTGGACGGCCCTGCGCCGGGCCCGCGTGGCAGCGGGGGCCGACGCCGATCTCGAGGCGCTGACCCTGGAGCTGGCCATCCTCGCGCTGGGTCCGCTGAGCGCTCCGCAGGCCCGCTGGCGGGCCGCCACCGGCGAGGATCCGGCCAGCCTGGGGCGCTCGGGCCTGTGGCGGCGGGAGCGCCCCACCCGTGAGCGCCCCCTGCGGCAGTGGGTGCGCGCCCGCCCCAGCCAGGGCCGCGCCCGCGCCAGCTTCACCGCCGTGGTGAGCGCCGCCGGCGAGCTCCTCGAGGCCGGCGCCAGCTACACCGCCGAGCGCCTGGCCCAGCAGGCGGGGGTGAGCGTGGGCACGGTGTACCGCTACTTCGCCGACAAGCACTTCGCCATCGGCGAGTTCGGCATCGCCCAGCTCGCCCGGTTCACCGAGCGCCTGGTGGACGCCAGCCCCGGCATCTACATCGACGCCCCCGGCGGGAGCGTGCAGCGCATGGTGAAGCTGACGCTGGATCCGCTGCGCTCCCCGGTGGGGCGCGCCCTGCGGCGGGTGATGGTGGACCAGAACGAGTGGGCCATCATGGCCGCCCAGATCGACCACCTGGATACCCTGCTGCGGCCGGTGGTGCTCCGCCACCCCCTGTGCGGCGTGGACGGCGATCACCTGAAGTGGATGCTGCACGCCATCGAGGGCCTGTGCGACTGGCTGGCCGGCGTGCAGGGGCTGGCCGAGGATCCCCTTGGCTACGGGGCGCTGGTGGAGGCCGGCGGCCAGCTCGCCTTCACCTTCTGCGCCGCCGATCGCGCGGTGGCCCGGGCCGTGTGCGCCGGCCAGGCGCCGCTGACCGCCCTGCACAAGGATCCCGGGCTGGCCCGCTGAGCGGGCGCGGTCAGCGGATCAG
>JACKDL010000024.1 GCA_020633555.1 Myxococcales bacterium
CCACCGACGTGGTGTGCGGCGACGTGTTCCTCATCGATGGGCAGTCGAACGCGGTGGCCACCGACTACCACGGCGAGGACCTGGGCAACGCCGCCCGCAACCCCTTCGTGCGCAGCTTCGGTTCGGGCGTGCGCGACGCCTCGGTGCGCGAGGACACCGCCTTCAGCGTGGCGGTGGCGTACCCCGCCAACAGCCACGGCTCGGTGGGGCAGTGGGGGCTGCACCTGGCCAACTTGCTCGTGCAGGCCCACGGTGTGCCCATCCTGCTGATCAACGGCGCCGTGGGCGGCACGCGGGTGGATCAACACCAGCGCAACGACGCGGATCCCGAAGACGCCAGCACCATCTATGGGCGGCTGCTGTGGCGGGTGCGGCGCGCCGGCGTGGCGGACCAGGTGCGGGGCATCTTGTGGCACCAGGGCGAGAGCGACGGCGGGCTGGCCTATGACACGTATCTGGCCCGCTGGACGGCCATGTACGACGACTGGCTGGCCGACTACCCCGGCGTGGAGGGGGTGTTCGTGTTCCAGGTGCGCGCGGGCTGCGGCAACCCCACCTGGAACCGCAACGTGGCGCGGGACCTGCCGGCGCTGCTGCCGCGGGTGCTGGGCAGCATGAGCACCACCGGCGTGGACGGGCACGACAACTGCCACTTCTTCCACGCCGTGTATGTGGAGTGGGGCGAGCGCATGGCGCGGCTGGTGCGCCGGGCCCTGTATGGCGCCGAGATTGCGGGGAATATCGACGCGCCCAGCCCGGTGTCGGCGCGCTGGCGGGCGCCGAACGAGGTGGCCATTGAGTTCGGGGCCACCGGCGGCGGCCTGCTGCTACAGCCAGGCGCCGCAGCCTACTTCAGCCTGGCCGACGGTGCGCAGGTGCTGGACGCCCGGGTGGAGGGCACAGCGGTGGTGTTGACCACGGCAGCGGCCAGCCAGGCCGCGTGGGTGACCTTCGCTGACGTGCCCGGCGACATCCCGTGGCTGGTGAACGACCTGGGCATCGGGGCCTTCGCGTTCTACGCGCTGCCCATCGCGCCGCGGGCGCCGTAGCCCGCCGGCGCCGCTGCCCGCCGGCGCCTACCCCCCGAAGGTGAAGGCGAAGGGATCCAGGGGCAGCTCGCCCGTGCCGTCGCCCACCTCGAGCTCGACGCCCTCGAAGGCCACCGTGCCGCCCGGCTGGGTGTTGACGGCGCTGTTGTCGTTGACGTCGAAGCCCACCGGGTTGAAGGCCACTCGGCTGGACAGGCAGCTCAACGTCTCGCCGGCCACCGGGTTGATGGCCAGAGCGGTGAGCACCACCGAGTCGGCCCGGAAGTCGTCGGTGAGGGTCCAGTCGCCCCCAGGGGCGCCGCCGAAGGTCAGGGTGCCCTCGCCGTTGACCTGTTGCTGAAAGACCGCGTGGAAATCGCCGCGGGCGGCGCGCACGGGGATGAGCCGCAGGTACGCGGTGCCGGCGTCGCGGGTCATGGTGAGGGGCGGGTCGAGGGTGACGGTGACCGAGACGGTCTCGCCGGGGGCGATGGCGCCCGTGCGGCCCGCCGCTGGGGCGGTGGCGCGCCACAGGGTGCGCCCGCCGCTGGCCTGGCTCTCCTGCGTCCAGCCGGCGTCGGTGAGGGCGAAGACGAGCTCGTGATCGGCGGCCAGGCCGCAGGGGGTGGCCGCTGCGGCGCCGCCGCCGCCCGCCCCGCCGCCAGCTCCACCTGCACCCCCGGCGCCGCCGGCGCCGCCAGCGCCCCCGGCACCCGCGCCCGCATCGGCGCTGCCGGAGCCTTCGCTGGTGTCGTCGCAGCCGACGGTGCCAAGGGGCGCCAGCAAGGCGCTGAGGGTGAGGGCGAGTGGGCGTGCGGACTTCGAGAACAGCGGACGCATGGGACCTGCCTTGCCAGGGGTTCAGCGGCGCCACTGATAGCGCAGGGGGCAGGGCGGGGCCACGGGATTGTTCAGGGGGTCGTGGCCGCGCGCGGCCACGGGCTGGTCCTGGCCCCTGGGCTCGGGCCAGACTGAGCCGGCACATGGCTGCGGGGACTGCGAGGAGGAAGCATGGGACGGCACGGGTTGGCGTGCGTGGCGCTCTGGGGACTGGGGCTTGCGGGGTGCACCCCAAGCGAGACCAAGGGCGATGAGGGGGACGCCGGCGCCGTGGACGCTGCCCCGGCGGACCTGGGCGGGGTCGACGGGGGCGCACCGGCTGACGCGGCGCCGGACGCGGGCGGCTCGGCCTGCGAGGCGGGCGATCTGGCGGCCTGCGCCTATACGCCCACAGAGAGCGCGCGGCTGGACCGGCGGCTGGCGCGCCCGCTGACCTACACGGACGTGACCGGCGCCGCCCGCACCATCAACGTGGAGCTGCGGCTGCCGGCAGGCGCGCCCCTGCCGGCGCCGGTGGTGGTGTGGTCCCACGGGGGCTCGGGCGGCAAGAGCGACGCCACGACGGTGGGCGAGGAGTGGGCCCAGCAGTTCGTGCGGGCGGGGTACGCCGTGCTGGCCATCGCCCACGCGCCGCGGGCGCGGGCGGAGTACGAGGCCCTGTGCGCGGCCCTGGACTGGGTGGATGGCTGTGCCGGCGCGGCGTGCGCCGACGACGCCGAGTGTGT
The DNA here is from genome assembly GCA_020633555.1 of Myxococcales bacterium. GTDB lineage: Bacteria > Myxococcota_A > Bradymonadia > UBA7976 > UBA1532 > JACKDL01. Next base: position 2,594 of record JACKDL010000024.1, read on the forward strand.
GTTCGACGGGACACCCGGGACCTGCGCCCAGGGGGGCTGCCGGTTCTGGAAGCATCTGAGCTGGGACCGGCCCCACGACTTTGCGGCGGCGGTGGACATGCTCGAGGGCGAGGCGGCGCCCGGCGGCGCCATGGAGGGCGTGCTGGACCTGGCGCGGCTGGTGTACGCGGGCCACTCCGCCGGGGGCGGCGCGGCCATGATGGTGGCCGGGGCCACGCGGCAGTTCAACGGCGTGGACACCCTGCTCATGGATCCGCGCCCGGTGGCGTTCATCAGCGCGTCGCCGCAGGGGCCGGGGGATGATGACTTCACGGAGGCTTCCTTCAGCGGCGCGGGGTGTGAGGCCGTGGCCGAGGATCCGAGCGTGTGTCTCGCTCGCCCCCATCTGTTCCTGACCGGGGTGGGGGACGACACCGACTCAGTGGCGGAGAACCGCCGGCTGTCCTTCGACCTGGCACCGCCGGGGGATCGGCACCTGGCCTGGATCACCGAGGAGGCGGCGGTGCACACCAGCTTCGAGTACCAGCTCGACGGGTGTGAGCGGCACCAGGCCCGCGAGGGGGGCGACGCCGCGCGCTGCGAGGACTACCGCGCCTGGCTGCGGTCGGTGGCGCTGGCGTTCCTGGACCAGCACCTGCGGGCGTCCGCCGCGGCCGAAGCCTACCTGCGCTCGGACTTCCCGGCGCGCCTGAGCGTGGGCGCCATGAGCTGGGAGCACCGCTGAGGGGAGCCCGCGGGTCGGGTCAGCGTCCGTTGGAGGGCGCGCTGACCGGGCGGTGCAGGGGCAGCGCCCACAGCGCGATGAAGAGGGTCGCCCACAGGCTGCCGGCCAGGGCGTAGGCGGCGTAGCCGGCCAGCTCGCCCGGGGCGTGAGCGAGGACCCGGGGGGTCGCCCAGGCGAACGTGGCGAGCCAGGCGGCGCCCCAGAGGGCGAGGGGGCCGTAGAAGGCGAGGTGGCGGTGCTTGGGCGTGGCGGCGGGCGGCGCGGCCTGGATGAAGGCCGCCAGCCGGGCGAGGTCGGCGGGCGTGGCGTCGGGGGCGCTCGCCCACACCCGCTCGAAGGTCTGGCGGTCACGCGCTTCCAGGTGGTCGGGGGTGATCACGAGCGGGCGGGCGAAGCCCTCGATGACCCACTGGGAAGCGTGTGCGGTGGCGCGGACGGTGAGGTCGCCGGCGCCGGCAAGGGCGGCCAGCGCCGGCAGGTGCCGGGCGCCGTGCTGGGCCGGCGGCGGAGAGGCGCCGCGCCCGCTGAGCGTCACCACCCCGTGGGCCGTCATGGCCAAGGCGGCGAGCGCCAGGTAGATCCACAGCGCCACGGCGGGGCCGTCTTCGACGCCCAGCGCCTCCAGCAGCAGGCCAACCACCCAGGTGATGGGCTCGCCGGCGCCCGCCACGGCCAGGCCGCCCCCCACGCCCAGCACCAGGTGCCAGAGGATGAGGCTGCCCGCCATGTACAGGCTGTCGCGGGGTGTGCAAGGTCGAACCAGACTCTGCGGGCTGGGGTCGTGGGCCAGGTTCTGTGCCAGGCCGGGCCAGGCGGCCGCGGGGAGCGTGGCCCGGGCGTCACCGCGCAGCGGGTACAGGTGGAAGCGGTGGTCGTCGGCCATCAGTGGGCGAGGCGGCGGGCGCGCCAGCCGGCGACCGCGAAGCCGAGCGCTGCGTAGCCGAACAGGATGCCCAGCTCGAAGGCCCAGGCGCTGGCGGGCTGGCCGCGGCCCTCGAGGGTGGCGCGCAGGCCCTCGCTCAGGGGCGCCAGCGGGAACGCATGGGCCACGGCGGACATGGCGGGGCTGCCCTGGGCGCCAAAGGCGGGCACGGCCACCACCATCATCACCAGCGCGGCGCCCAGCTCGGCCTGCTTGCGGGTCTGCACCAGCAGGGCGGTGGCCAGGCCCAGGCCCACGAAGCACAGCGCGGCGGGCAGCAGGTGCAGCAGCGCCGGCAGCACGCTCAGCGGGCCGCTGGTGAGGCCCACCAGCAGCGTGCTGACCAGGGTGGTCATGAGGAGGCCGAAGGCCGCCTTGCCCGCCAGCAGGGTGCGCACCGACGTGCCCGCCAGGAGTAGCGCCTCGAAGTGCCCCTTCTCGCGCTCCTCGGCCAGGGTGAGGGGCACCACGAACACGCCCGTGAACAGCAGGGCGAAGCTGAGGGCCACCTCGATGAGGAAGGCCTGCATGTCGAAGGGCGAGCTGGCCCCCGAGGCGTAGGTCTCGGCGAAGGCCACGGCGGGCTCGGGGCGAGCCACCCGCTCCAGGGCCTGGGTGATCATCTTGCGGGCCTTGGCGTAGGCGCTGATGGAGCGGGTGTCGTGAAACAGGCGCACGGTCGGGGGTGGGGTCTGGCCCAGGCCCACGGTGGTGCCCGCGGGCAGCTCCACGGCGGTGGTGACCTTGCGGGCCTCGACCATGGCCTGCGCGGCCGCCCAGTCGCTGGCCGCGTGCACCGTGAGCAGGGGCGCGTCGCGCAGGGCCTGCACGAGCACGGCCTCACTGGGGGCGGCGGCCACGGCGATGTCGGTGGGGGTGGGCGTCGCGGTCATCAGCGGGGCGAGCAGGCGGATGCCCACCGCGGCGATCACCGGCACCACCAGGTAGACGAGGAACTCCAGCTCGCGGATGGACCACAGCAGGTCCTTCAGCACCAGCGCGCGCAGGTTACGCATGGTCCGGGGCCTCACGGTCGGGGGTCTGGTGGCCGTCGGGGGCCTCGGCGTCCAGCGCCTCGCCCGTGAGCTTCAAGAACACGTCCTCCAGGCTGGGGGCGTCGACGGTGAGGTGCTGCACGGCGCCGGCCGCCAGGGCAGCCCGCACCCGATCGGGGGTCTGTGGATCGTCGAGCGCGAGCCGCGCGCGGCCCTCGGCGGTGGTCAGGTGCAGCGCGCGCTCGCCGTGGGCGGCCCGCAGCGCGGCGGGCGTGCCCTGGGCCACCAGCCGGCCCTTCGCGATCAGGCCCACCCGGTGGCAGAGCTGCTCGGCCTCCTCCATGAGGTGGGTGGTGAGGAACACCGTGCAGCCCTGGCCGTTGATCTGGCGGATGGCCGCGCGCAGGGCGCGGGCGCTGGCCGGGTCCAGGCCGCGGGTGGGCTCGTCGAGGAACAGCAGGTCGGGCTGCGACAGGAAGGCGCGGGCCAGCAGCAGCCGCTGGCGCATGCCCTGGCTGTAGCCGCGCACGGCGTGGTGGGCGCGGTCGGCCAGCGCGAAGCGCTGGAGCGCGGCGTCCACCTGTGATCGGGGCACGCCGCGCAAGTCTGCGAACAGGTTCAGGTTCTCGCGCCCGGTGAGGCGCTCGTACAGATCCTTGCTCTCGCCCACCACCGCCGCCCGGGGGTACAGGGCGTCGCGCTCGTCCGGGATGGCGTGGCCCAGCACCTCGATGCGGCCGCTGGTGGGGCGCAAGCGGCCGGTGAGCATGCGGATGGTGGTGGTCTTGCCCGAGCCGTTGGGGCCCAGGAAGCCGAAGATCTCGCCGCGTTCGACCTGCATGTCGATGCCGGCGACGGCTTGGACGTCCCCGAAGCGGCGGGTGAGGGCGTGGGTGTGGATGGCGCTCATGGCCGCAGGGTGGAGCGGACGCGGCGTGGGGACAAGGCCGGCGTTTCGCGGCGGGCGGGCTTGCCAGCGACGCCGGGATGGGCGACAGGGTGAGGATCCGTGAGAGGGGGATGGCATGGCGTGGCGCGCGGCGGTGATGGAGGCCCTGGCGGGGCTCAGTGACGACCAGCAGGCGGCCGTTCGGGAGGCCATCGACGCCGTTTGGGCGCTGCGGACCGCCGCCGAGCGGGGGGAGCCGCTGACGGCGCCGCACCCCAGCACGCCGCTGCAGGCAGTGGCCGCCCTGGCCCCCCTGGGGCAGCGGGCGGCCGCGGCGCGCCTGGCCAGCCGGTTCGTCGAGGCGCGGGAGCAGGTGGGTCGGGGCCCGGCGGAGCCCGTAGTGGGGGCGCTGGACGGCGTGCGTGTGGCGCTCGATGGGCTGGCGGCCAACCTGGCGGCGCGCCGAGCGCGGGGGCGGGCCCTGCGGCAGTGGGGGCTGGCGGCGAGCGCCGTGCTCGCTGGCGCCGTGGGCTGGTGGTTGCGCAGCCCCATGCCGCTGGCGCCCCAGCCGACCTTCGTGGTGTCGCCGGCGCACCGCTATGAGCGCGGGCCCGACGGCTTGCGCCCGGCGGCAGATCAGGCGGTGGACCTGCGCGCAGCGGCCGCAGTGTACTTCGGCCACGCGCAGGCGCCGCCGGCGCCGGACCTGCAGGTGCTGCTGTCGGCGGTGAACCCCTCGTTCGGCTCGGCCCACGAGCCGCGGCTGGTGACCGTGACCGCCCGGCGAGGCGAGGCGGCGTCTTTTCCTTTCGAGCGCCTGCCGGTGGACGTCTCGCTGCAGGTGGAGCCCACCGACACTTTGCCACGCCTGGCGCTCGGCGGGCTGGGCCCGTTGGGCCGCGTGCGGCTCTCGGTGAAGGTGGCCGACCGGCTGACGGCTGAGGCCGAGGCCGCCGAGGTGGCCCCCCGGACCGTGCTGCCCCTGGAGGTGGACACCGAAGGCTGGCAGGTGCTGGCGCCCGACGACGAGGGCGAGCTGCCGGTGTTCTTCGTCCAGGTGGGCGACGCCCCCACCACGCTGGAGACCTTCCAGGTGGACCGCAATGCGCCGCTGCCGCCGGGCTGCCAGCCGGTCGCGTCGCCGCGCCCTGGGCGGTGGGCCCAGGTGGAGGCCATCGAGGACCTGCAGGCGGTGCCGGGCGCGACGGTGCTGTGGCGCGCGCCCATCGCCGTGCAGGCGTCGGGGGAGGACCTGCGGGGGGCGCCGCTGCGGGTGGACTGGAGCGGGACCACGGGCACCCGAGTGGCCTGGTACCAAGGCCCGAACCTGAGCCGTGACGATCCGCGGTGCGCGCCGGGGCCGCAGCCAGACAGCGACGCGGACCATGTCCCCCAGTACCTCGACCGCATGCCCGATGCGGCCGCCCAGTTGCTGGGCGTGAGGCCGGAGGTCGTGGAGGGGGCCAGGCCGCTGATCGAGCTGGCCGCCACGCTGCAGACCGCGGCGTTGGCCCCGGGGCAGTGGGCGGTGGCCACGCGCACCACCCCGGACCTGTTGGCGCCAAAGGGGCGGCTGGTGCTCACCGCGACCCTCGAACGGCCGGGGCCCGGTGCATGGACCGTGGACTGGTTCGCCGGCGATGAGCCGGTGGGCGTGACGACGGTGCATGTGCCGCCGCGGCTGCCGGATGAGGCGCGCTACGACCGCGACGGCTGGGCGCGGGCGAAGCGGCGGCTGTCCGGCGGCCCCCCCTGACGCCCAGGGCCAAACAAATGTTGAGGGCCCCCGGGCCCCCGTTGCGCCGGCGGGGGCGCTGCGGTCTGCTGCGGGCATGAGCTGGTCCGATCCCATCGCCCGTGCGCTGCGCCGGGGGCTGCTGCCCGTGCGGCCGCTGCCCGATCAGGGCGTCGAGGCCGAGGCGGCCTTCGACGCCTTCGCGGTGAACCTGACCGTGAACTACGCCATCACGGCGTCGGCGCTGATGCTGGTGTTCACGCTGGCCTGGTGGCCGCTGGACCTGTGGGTGCTGCGGGCGGGCCCCGAGCGCGACGCCTTCGCCACCATGCGGCAGCACGTCGTCGTCATCGAGTTGGTGGGCCTGCTCGGGTTCTGGCGCTGGCCCTGGATGCGGGCGCGAGCGCTCTGGATGGGGCCGCTGCTCTACACGGCCCTGCTGGGCGCCATCGGGCACGCCCTGGGGCGGGCCGGCCCCGGTGCGCTGACGTGGCTGTCCGACGGCTTCATCGGCGTGGTGCCCATGGCGTTCGTCCCCCTGCGTTTGCCGGCCCGGGTGGTGGCCACCGCGTGCATCGGCGCGGCGCTGGTGGGCGGCTTCTTCCTGCCATACCCCGCGAACCTGGCGGCGCCCATGGCCTTGGGGCAGGTGAGCTTCGCCGTGTTCGCGGTGGTGTTCAGCGTGGGCATCGGCGAGGTGCTGCGGCGGGTGCTGCACACCAGCTTCATGCAGCAGCGGCAGCTCGACGCGGCCAACGGTGATCTGTCGGCTCTGAGCGCCTCACTGGCCCAGCGGGTGGATGAGAAAACGCAGGCGATTCAGGCGCTTGCGCAGCACCTGGAGCAGGCGCTGGAGGCCCAGCGGCGGCGCATCGCGCGGGATCTGCACGACGATCTGGGCCAGGCGCTGACGGCCGTTCGGTATACCTTGGCGCGGCTGCAGGGCCGACTGCCGGAGGCCAGCGAGCCCGTGCAGGAGCTGCTGGAGGACCTGGGCAGCCTGGTGGACGGCACCAGCGCGTCCATCCGCGGGTTCTTGAGCGAGCTGCGGCCGCGGGTGCTGGACGACTACGGGCTGGTGGCCGCGGCCGAGTGGCAGCTCAACCGGGTGCGCGAGCTGTCGGGGCTGGCGGTGGCGTTGACGGTGGATCCGGCCTTCCCCGGGGCCCCCGACGCCGACGGGCTGCCGGGCGAAGGCCGCCTGGATCCCGAGACGGCCCTGGCGCTGTTCCGGGTGCTGCAGGAGGCCACCACCAACGCCCTGAAGCACGCCCAGGCCACCGCGCTGCGGGTGACGCTGTCGGTGGACGGCGGGCGCTTCTGCGTGACGGTGGAGGACGACGGCGTGGGCTTCGACGCCCAGGCGCCGGCCGCCGGCTTCGGCTTGCTGGGGCTGCGCGAGCGGCTGCGGGCCCGAGACGGGATCATCGAGATCGACGGGGCGGGCGGTGGGCGGATCCACGCCTGCCTGGCGGGGCGGGTGATCGACCCGGTGGAGGGGGAGTGATGCGCGTCTATGTGGCCGATGACCACGCCTTCGTACGCACGGGCATCAAGCAGGTGCTGCGGGAGCTGGGGGGCTTCGACATCGTGGGCGAGGCCGAGAACGGCCGCCAGGTGCTGAACGACGAGGCGCTGAAGCGCACGGACGTGCTGGTGCTGGACCTGTCGCTGCCGCTGGTGAGCGGCCCCGAGGTCCTGCGTCGGGTGCGACGCACCTACCCCTCGGTGGCCGTGGTGGTGCTGTCGATGCATCCCGAAGAGCAGTTCGCCGAGCGCGCCCTGGCCGCGGGCGCGGCGGCCTATGTGTCGAAGGAGCGCCCGCCCCAGGAGCTGGTGGACGCCGTGCGGCGCGCGGGCCGGGGCGAGGTGGATCCCCGCGAGGGGGCCGTGGAGGAGGCGCCGCCGCACACCCAGCTCACCCGCCGCGAACATCAGATCTTCATGCGCGTGGTGAACGGCCACACGGTGACCGAGGTGGCGGCCGAGCTGGACGTGCACGCGTGCACCGTGAGCAACCACCTGGCCAAGGTGCGCACCAAGCTGGGGCTGAGCACGGTGGCCGAGATGGTGCGGTACGCGCTGACCCACGGGCTGCTGAGTGCCGGGCCGACCTTCGACGGGTGAGCCTGGGCGGCCCAAACAAATGTTGAGGTTCAGGCGGGGGCGTTGAGGGAGACCGCGCGGCCCGCTGAGATGGCACGGACGGCGCGGTGCGCCACCACGAGGACGGAGCGAGGGGATGGAACGCACGGGACCCAAGGGGTGGCGTGGCCGCCTGGCATGTGCCGGCGTCGCGGCGCTGTGGCTGGTGGCCTGCGCGCCGTCGGGCGGTGGTGGCTCGGACGGGGGCCAGGGCGGCGGCGGCGGCGAGGGCGGTGGGGTGGGGGTGCTGCCCACCCCCGTCACCTGCGAGGACGGCGCGCAGGGGCCCGGCGAGACCGACGTGGATTGCGGCGGCCCCGACTGCACGGGCTGCCTGCCCGGGCAGCTCTGCGCCACCAGCGATGACTGCCACTTCGGCGACTGTGTGGCCGGGACCTGCGCCTGCCCCGAGGGCTTCCAGTGGGCCGACGGCGTGTGCCTGGACATCGACGAGTGCGCGGCCGACGCCTGTGGGCCCTTTGCGGTGTGTACGAACATCCCGGGTGGCTTCGAGTGCGCCTGCCCGCTGGGCTTCGAGCAGACCGCGGACGGCTGCGCTGATCTGGACGAGTGCCAGGTGCCCTTCGCCTGCCAGGCGCCGAACACGGTGTGTGTCAACACGCCGGGCGACTACGAGTGCCAGTGCACCGCGGGCTATGCCCCGGTGGACGGCTGGTGCGAGGACGTGGACGGCTGCGCCGAGGGCATGGAGTGCCCGGCGAACTCGAGCTGTGTGGACATCGGCGGGCCGGCGGTGTGCGCCTGCGACGTGGGCTATGAGGCGGCGGACGGTGGGTGCGTCGACCTGAACGAGTGCGAGGAGGTCAACTGCGGGGCGAACGCCGAGTGCGTGAACACCGACGGCGACTTCCAGTGCCGCTGCGCCGCCGGCTTCGCGGCGCGGTCCGGGGCCTGCGTGGACGTGGACGAGTGCGCCGACGGCGTCGCGGTGTGTGGTGAGGGCTCGGCCTGCTTCAACACCGTCGGCGGGTACGACTGCTTCTGCACCGAGGGTTGGGTGCCCGGCCCCGACGGCGTGGGCTGTGTGGACATCGACGAGTGTGAGCTGGGCTGGTTGCAGTGCCGCGGCCTGGCCTTCTGTGTGAACACGCCGGGCGGCGCGGAGTGCGGCTGCCCCGACGGCTACTTCCCCGTCAACGGCGACGAGTGCTTCGACGTGAACGAGTGCGGCGGCCAGCCCTGTCTGCCGGGGCAGATCTGCCCGCCCATCGACGAGTGTGTGCCCGGCGCGTTCTGCGCCAACACCGAGGGCGGCTACGAGTGCGGCTGCCCCGCGGGCACCGCCGGCGACGGGTTCCCCCCCGAGCTCGGCGGCACGGGCTGTGAGCGGGTGCGCTCGTGCGCCGAGATCCTGGCTCGGGACCCCCAGGCGCAGACGGGCTTCCACACCATCCACCCCGACGGGGCCGAGGGGCCGTTCATGGTGCACTGCGACATGACCGCCGACGGCGGCGTGGGTTACACCATGGCGCGCATCGAGCGCCGGGAGCTGCAGGCCGGCCCGCTCCAGCAGGACCGCTACCGCGAGCTGTGCGCGGCGGCGGGCCTGGAGCTGCTGGTGCCGCGCAGCCGGGCGCACCTGCAGGCGGTGATCGCCTTCAACGGCGGGCGGCACCCCAACCTGGTGGGGGTGTACCCCAACGCCGACGGCGCAGCGGGGCTGAGCAACTACGCCGGGCGCTGCCAGGGCGAGCCGTGCAGCTTCTACCTGAGCGACCTGGAGGGTTCGAACTCGCCCTGCGGGGTGTTCCAGCCCAGCGGGGATACCCGGGCGCAGGACGCGCTGTATCGCCGCGCGACGGCCTGCGGCGACGAATACAACGACGCGCCCGACGGCCGGGTGGAGCAGGGCGGCTACGTGCTGTGCTCCACCAACGACGTGGGGCCGGGGCCCGCCCGTTCGTGCCAGGAGGTGCTGGCCCGCGGCAGCGTGCAGAACGTGTCGGTGCACGGCATCAGCGGGCCGTATCTGCTGGACGGGGACGGCGACGGACCCGCCGAGCCGTACATGGGCTGGTGTGATCAACACACTCATGGCGGCGGCTGGGACCTGGCCATGCAGCTCTCGGGCGAGGGGTGGGGCTACGCGGATCCGGTGTGGACCAACGCGGCGCTGGTCCCGGCCGAGGTGGTGTCGACGGAGGCGTTCATTCCCCCGCCCGTCCGGCCGGAGAACGGGAAGTACCGCCCGTTCCTGGGGGGGGCCGTGGGCGCGGTGATGGTGCGGTTCCAGCGCAACACGCCGGGCGACGCCTCGGTGTCGATCCTGCTCGAAGCGCAGCGGCCCATCGCCTCGCTGCTGGCCCTGTTCACCGACGGGGGGGCCCTGCGGCCTGCCGGGCGGCCGGCCTGGTTCAACGCGCTGGGGCCGCTGCTGCAGGAGAACTGCCTGGCCGAGGGGGTCAACCTGACGGTGGGCAACGTGCCGGCGGCGCGCCTGGGGATCCTGGGCAACAACGAGCCGGACTGTGTGTCGGTGGACTCGATGTATGGGGTGGGGTTCAACACCGCCGCGGTGTGCCCCGAGTTCATGGGGACCGCCGGGGTCTGCGCCCGCAACCGAGGCAGCGCCTCGACGCCGGCGTGGCTGTTCGTGCGGGGGGCCCGGTGATGGGCGGGCGATTGGGAGAGAACCCGATGGAGAAGCAGACGATGCGCGCGGTGCTGACGGTGTGTCTTGCGGTCATCGCCCTGGGCGCGGGCTGCACCGGGGGCGAGGGCGGTGGTGGCGGCAGCGCGCGGGACGGGGGAGCGGGCGGCGCCGGGGGCGGCGCCGGCGGTGCGCCCGACGGGCCGCCCACCGTGCGCCTGAACACCGGCCTGCCCGGCGAGCTGGCCCTGGACGGCCTGGGCGAGGGTGGCCTGCAGACCCTGTGCAACGCCGTGGGCGTGTACGAGGCCCACTTCGCCGCGCAGCTCAAGCCGCTGCGCTGCCTGGAGCAGGGCATCGCGACGGCCCTGGTGGGCACCCAGGATCCGGCCACCTGTGTGCGGCTGGAAGACGTGTGCAACCTCATCCCCATGGAGGCTGACGTTCAAGCGGACCGCTGCATGACCGACTTCCAGTTCCGGTGGGACTACTGTCGGCCCAGCACCGTGGCGCAGTTCGAGGCCTGTGTGGCCCGCAACGTGGCGTTGGAGCGCGAGGCCGCGGACAACGCAGCCCTGGGCTGCGTGGAGGGTGTGCGGCAGGGCACGGTGCTGCCCGAGGGCATGTGGGACTGCGCCTGCAACCAGCCGCGCCAGTACGGGCGCATCCCCGCCGATGACCCGGACCGGGATGGCGTGCCCGATCCTGCGGACCGCTGCCCCGACACGGCGCCCTATGCCGAGGTGAGCGAGGCGGGCTGCAGCGCCTTCCAGGATCAGGACCAGGACGGTGTGCCGAACCTGGACGACGAGTGCCCGGGCAGCCAGGGCCCCGGCACACCCGACGGCTGTGATCGGCGCCAGGATCCGGATCAAGACGGGGTGCGTGGGCCCCGCGAGCGCTGTCCCGAGACGGAAGCAGGGGCGGCGGTCAACGAGTGGGGCTGCAGCGTGGCCCAGGATGATGATCAGGACGGCTGGCCCGACGAGGTGGATCCCTGCCCCGGCTCGAACCCCGCGCTGGAGATCAACGCGGCGGGCTGTGACCGCGCGCAGGACGGGGACAACGACGGGGTGCCCAACGAGACGGATCTGTGCCCCGGCTCGGATCCAGAGGCTTTCCCCGGGCCCACGGGCTGCGACCGCAACCAGGATCAGGACCGCGACGGGGTGCCCAACGAGACGGACCTGTGCCCCGACTCGCTGTTCGAGGCCGTGGGGCCGACGGGCTGCAGCGTGCAGCAGGATCGCGACCAGGACGGGGTGCCCAACCGGGCCGATCGCTGCCCCGAGACCCGGGACGGGGACGCCGTGTCGCCCGTGGGCTGCTCGGCGGCGCAGGACGAGGACGGCGACTCGGTCCCCACCGTGGCGGACGCCTGCCCGGGCACGCCGGTGGGCGAGGGGGTGGATCCCGTGGGGTGTACGCCGGGGCAGTACATGACTTTGGGCCAGCCGGTGGCCGAGCTGCCCCCGAACACGCGGTCCTTTGTGTTCCAGGGCGCAGGCGGCCCGCCCGTGACGCTGCACGCCCCAGAGACGCTCACCGAGGACGGGGGCGAGGTCATCAACGTGAAGGGCGTGATGTACCTGGATCTGGGCGAGCAGGGGTACCTGCCCCTGCCGCGCGCTGATGTGCGGTTCCAGGCGGCGGGCGATCAGCGGGTGTCGGGGATGAGCGGCCAGGCCGACGTGGCCGTGCCCGGGCTGGATCTGTTCAACGGGGTGCGCATCAACGAGCCGGCGCGGGCCAGCGTGGGCCTGGGGACGGGCGAGTCGCTGCTGGGCGCCGGCGTGGACGCCCCCTTGCGCCCGGAGCGCTCGTACGTGGTGTTCCGGGCCGAGGCGGGCCTCTCGGCCACCGTGGGGCCGGTGGATCTGTTGGGCCCCTTCGGCGCCGAGGTGCTGCTGGTGCTGGACCCGCTGGACCCCGGTTTCTTCGGCCGCTTCGACGTGCGCGGGTTCTCGGTGTTCCGCTACCTGCGGGACGTGGGCGTGGGGCTGTCGGCCCAGGGGCTGCTGCCCTTCGAGCCCTGGGAGGCCGGCGCCTTCCGGGAGGGCATGGCCCCCATCGAGGCCTTCGAGGGTCACATGCTGGTGGAGGGCACCCTGGACCTGGGCGGGCGGGTGCCGCTGCCGGGGCTGGTGCTCAACGTGAACGGCCAGGCGGTGGTGGACTTCGGCGCCGAGGGGGGCGGGCTGGACCTGGATCCCACCCGGGCGCGGATGGGCCTGAACGGCGAGTTCGAGGTGGGCGTGAACTTCCTGGACGAGTTCGTGCTGACCTTCCCGGTGGCCCGGGGCACCGCGTCCTTTGGCGACCCTCGCCTGGGCCGCAAGCTGGTGCTGGTGGGCAACATCGGCGTGAACGAGCTTCGCTTCCCCCGGCGCATTCCGTTTCGGCAGGAGCTGGCGCTGGTGGCGCGCATCGAGGCCGGCCGGAGCATTGAGGATCTGTCGCTGTTCCTGGGCGGCGATCTGATCCTGAGCCGCGAGGCGCTGGGCGCGCTGAACATCGGCATCGAGGCCCGCGACGTGCGGGTGAGCGGTTCGGTGCGGGCGAACGTGGACGGGGTCACCTTGACCGGCAGCATCGACCAGTCGCCGCTGGATCAGGTGGAGCTGCGCGGCGTGGCGAACATCACGGCGAGCTTCCCGTTCTGGGGCGACTGGGAGGTGCGCCTGGAGGGCGATATGCTGTTCTTCGGCGAGCCGGTGCAACGGCTGCGCATCGGGAGCAACGGGATCGACGTGGACTGAGGGGCTGCGCTGGGCAGGCTCAGAACAAGTCCAGCAGCCCGAGCGGGAGCGCGATGTCGATGGCGATGTGCGGCCGCCCGTAGCATTCGCCCCCCTGGGGGCAGCGGATGGCGACGCCGATGCCGCCGCCGAAGTCGATGTATTGGGAGTAGACGTGGGCCCCGGGCATGGCCATGAACGTCTGGCCGGCAAAGGGGCCGCCGTCGATGCCCACGTAGTCGAACCCGAATCGGAAGCCCCAGAAGTCCTTCTCGGACATGGAGTAGGAGCCCGTCAGTCCGGCCTGCACGATGCCATAGGCGTGACCTCGCCCCGGGACGGCGTACACAAGGTCGGCGTCGCCCCGCAGGTCGATGGGGCCCGAGCCGTTGTAGCCGAACGAGAACTGCCCGGCCATCTGTTGGGTGTCGGGGGCGAGGTAGCGGGTGAGTGTGGGCAGCATGCGCGGCTGGATGAAGTCGTCGGCCCAGGGGGGCGTGTATTCGGCGCCCAGGTCGATGCTGAGACTCAGCCGGGGGAAGTGGTGCACCCAGGCGAACCCCAGGGCCAGGTTGGCGCTGGTCTGGGTGCTGTCCTGGACGATGAAGCGCAGCCGGGTGACCAGTGGACCCAGGGGATACTGGCCGTCCACGGCCAGCAGCCCGCTGCCCTGGGGGTTGTCGTCCTTCGGGACGGGCACCCGGTAGTCGTGCGCCGGCTCGGTCAGGGTGGCGATGGCGCCGACGGACGGGCACCCCGTCACCGCACGGGCGTTGCGGCCGCTGCGCGCGGTGCAGACGTCGGCCATGGCGGCGGGGGACGCCAACAGCCCGGCGAAGAGGGCGCCGTGGATGAGGCGGCTCATGCGCCACCCCCGCCGTCGTCGCCAAAGCGCAGCCGGCGCATGATCCCATCGAAGTCGGTCCTCTCCTTGGCGCCGCAGGCCGCGTCATCGCTCGCCTCCACCGCGTCGGGCGGCGGCGTCGGGTCCGGCGCCGCCACCTCCTGTCGCACCGTGTCCGGCCCCTCGGCGCCTCGTCGCACCGTGTTCCCCTTCTTCTTGCGCCGCACCGTGTTCCCTTTCTTCACCTGCCTCACCGGGGCCGCCTTCTTCGCCGGACTGGCCGGGCCCAGCGTCTTCGCCAACACCCGGACCGCCTTCGCGCGCTCCGGGGTCGGGGGGTGGGTGGCGTAGAAGGGATCGGGGCAGGCGCCCACCTCCATCGCGTTGCGATCCAGGAACTCGGCGTATGGCTCGGGTTCCACCCCCGCTGCCCGCAGCAGCCGCACCGCGAGCCGGTCGGTGTTGGCCTCGTCGAGCCGGCTGCCGAAGGTCGGCTGCCCCACGCCGATGAGCACGGCGAAGATCGTGGTGAGCGCGTGCTTCTCGGCGGACGACGGCGGCTTGCTCGGGTCGTACTGCTCGCTGGCCTCGAGGCTCTTCACCGCCGCCTCCACCGCCCCCTGGGCCTGCTTCACCGGCTCGTACTGCTGGTGCGGGTGGTTCAGGAGCAGGTGACCCAGCTCATGGGCCAGGACGCCCATGACCTCGTCGCAGCTGTTGGCTCGCTCCATCAGCAGCCCGGTGGAGACGTAGATTCGGTTCTGGTTGTCGGCGAAGGCCCGCGGGCGACTCTCGTTGATGACGTGCAGGCGGAGCTGGGCCAGGTGAACCTGACCAGGGAGCGGCTTGTCGCCGTCCAGCTTGACCTTGGGTGCCGCGGCCACCAGCGCGTCCAGCCTCCCTTGGAGCCAGACCTGCGCCTCGTGCGTGGGGGGCAGCAGATCATCGCTGTCGACCTTGGGGGCGTGCCCACAGGCACACAGGCTCAGCGCGCCCAGGGCGATCGCCTGCCATACGCTTCGTCGGCTTCTCATGGGGTGCACCGTAGCGTGTCATCGCGCGGGGTGGGTAGGGGCGATCGCAAGGGAGTGGCTTCCGCGGCGGTGAGAGCTGGGCTACCGTTGGCGCCTACGTGGAGTTGGGGAAGCCACGATGCGGTTTCGGTCGGCCTTGGGTCTGGCTTGGGGGATGGGGATGGCGCTCGCCGCGACGGGCTGCCCGGGGCCGACACACCTGTTCGCGGGGGTGTCCGATCGCAAGCCCTTGGACGTGGAGCGGGCCGCCGAGCTGGACAAGGCCGCTCGGGCGGCCTGGGCGAAGGGCGAGCGGACGCAGGCCACCCGGCTCTGGCAGGACGCGGTCGTCAAGAATCATCGTGCACCGGGGCCCTATTTGTCGCTCTCGCGGGCCTACGCGGTGAACTACGTGAAGAAGGGCGCCAAGCCCGAGCGGCGCAAGGCCTTCTGCCGGTCGGGCTGGGACGTCAGCTCCAAGGCGCTTGAGCTGCTCGCGCCAGAGTTCGTCTCGCGGGTCGAGGAAGACAACCAGGACTGGGGCCGCGCGCTGGCGGTGGTGCAGCGGCCGGCGGCTGAGGCTCTGTATTGGTATGCCCGCTACGACGACTGCCTGGAGCCCCAGGCGGGCCGCAAGAGCTCGGCCATGCGCCAGGTGAAGGCGTTGGACGCCAGCATCGGCAAGGGGGCGTCTGACCTCTGGCCGCCGGCCCCCTGATCGCAGCTCCCTGTACGCCTCGCCGGCCGCCGTGCCCAGGGTCGGTCGCTGGGGGCTCGCGCCGGGGCGTCGCGGCCGCCCGCTAGGGTGGGGACGGCGCGGGCGTCTGGGGGACATCATCACAGCCGCTGGGCGGCTCGCCGTCCACCAGCCGAGCGACATCGGCGGGGCGGAGTGGCGTGTGGGCTTTCAGGCGTTGGACCAGACGGGGGTAGGTCTCGCCGCGCCACGGGCCGTTGCGGGGGGGCGGGGCCGCCGCGGCCGCCGCCAGCTCGGTGTCCACCGCGGCCCAGTCTCCGGCGGCCGCGGCCCGAGCGGCTCGGGTCATCCGGCAGTCGAAGGCGGGCGCCAACAGGCAGGCACGCTGGGTGGTGGCCTCGCGCGCCGCGCGGTCCTCCGGGTGGAGCGGCGTGAACGGCAGCAGCTCGGCCAGCCGCACGTAGCCAGGGCCGTAGGCGGGGTCGTGTTTCAGCGCCTGCTCAAGCTGCGCGTCGGCGTCCAGGCACCGCCCCTGGTCGCGCAGCACCGTGGCCCACGCGACCCGCACGGGGCCCCGGTCGTGCTTGCGGCTGGCTGAGCCGAAGGTCCACTCCGCCTCCTCCCCCAGGTCGGGATCGCCGGCCAGCGCCAAGGCGTGCTGCAGCCGCCCCAAGGCGAGCTGCTCCTCGGAGCGGTGCGCGTCCTGCAAGCGAGGATCGGCGATCAGGGCCGCCAGGTTGGCCGCTTCGCTGTGCGGAGTCAGGGCGGCCAGCGCCGCTCGCAGGCCGGCCTGCAGCGCCTCGGGGTCCTCGTTCGCCTTCGGCGCCGCGGCTCGGACCGCTTGGGCCTGGGCGAACACCAGGCTGACGACGCGGGCGCGCAAGGGCGCCGCCTCCAGGCCGGCCAAGGCGTCTTTGAAGTGGGCCGTGATCCGGGGCCAGTCGGGCCCGTCGGCCCCATGGTCGCGGGCCAGGGCGCCCGCGTAGCCAGCCAGGGCTTGCCGCAGGGGCTCGTCCAGGCCGGCGAGCGGCGGCAGCGCGCTCAACGCGGCGTAGGCCCGGGTGGCCTGCTGCTCCAGGTCCAGGGGGGCGGACCCTTCAATGGCCTGCAACAGGGCGTAGGCGAGCCCCAGGCCCAGCGCCGGGTCCGTGGGGAACGCCGCGCGCCCCCTGTCGAAGCGCTCGATGGCCTGGGCGGCGTCGCCGCGGGCGAGCGCCAGCAGGCCGCCGGCGAAGGCCACCGAGGCGTCGCGCAGGGGCTCTCGGTGGGCCAGGCCGGTGAGCACGGGGCGCCACACATCCGGCGTCATGGCCAGCGCCGGGGGGCGGAGCAGCCGCAGCGGCGAACCCCCCCGAAGGGCCTGCAGGCGATCGCGGGCCACGGCGCGGCGGGCCCAGGTGGTTCGGGCGTTCCAGCGGTCCCAGGCGACGAGGTCCGCCAGATCCCAAGGCCCAGTCACGGTGATGTCTTCGCCCTCGTCGGTCACCGGGCGGATGGCGAGCAGGTCGGCGAGCCCCGGCTGGTCGGGGCGCTGGGCGACGACGGCCGCCCACACCCAGTCGAGCTGCGCCATCGGCCACGCGTCCACCAGCGTGTGCGCGCAGCCCTCGTCGCGAAGGATGCAGGCCACCTCGGCATCCCGCATGGCCTCCAACAGCGCCTGGCGCTGG
Organism: Myxococcales bacterium; assembly: GCA_020633555.1. GTDB lineage: Bacteria > Myxococcota_A > Bradymonadia > UBA7976 > UBA1532 > JACKDL01. The sequence goes on from JACKDL010000024.1 coordinate 19,577, forward strand.
TCCAGCGTCACCTGCTGAGCGGCGAGCTGCCGGGCCTGCCTGCCCACCAACCAGGTCAGCCCCGCGAGCACCACCGCCAGGACGAGCAGCCCGGCGGTCCAGAGGGCCAGGGCGCGGGCGCGGCGGGCCAGGCGCGCCTCGCGTTGCTGCTTCACCCAGCCCTGCACCACCTCGATGAAGGCGTCGTGCTTGAGCTGGTAGCGCAGCGTGCCCTGGTCGTCGAAGGCCTGGATCACCTGGGCCTGCGCCAGGTACGCCAGGCTGGCGTCGATGTCGGCGCGGCTCGGCGCGCGCCAGTTCTCCCGCGTGTCGTCGTACAGCGCCTGCGCGCTGTAGGGGCGCTTGTAGCCGCTCTCGGGGGCCAGGAAGCCCAGGACGAGCGCGAGGGCGTCGGGGCCGCGCGAGAAGCCATCCACCACGTGGGCAAGGTAGGCGCGGATGATCCCCTTCGAGCCGCCCAGCGCCTCGTAGCGCGCCAGGGTCATGGCGGGCGCGCCGTCGGCGCTGGCCCACAGCCAGTGACAGACCACCTGGAGCGAGGGCAGCCGCACCGGCGCATCAGGCTGTCGGGCGGTGGCCAGGTCCGCGCACAGCCGCTCGATGAGCGCCGGCTCGACGCGGACGCCGGCCTGGGCCGCGGGGCCCTCAATGGCCGCCTGCACGCCGCGACGATCCAGGTGGCCGAGGGGGTAGGCGTTGCGCAGCAGGTTCGTGTGGGGGCCAGCGAAGGCGCGCAGCCGGGCCAGCCGCTCCTCGCGCAGGCACAGCAGCATGAAGACGTCGGGGCAGCGGCGGGCCACCACCGCCAGCGCCCGCATCAGCGCCTGCAGCGCGTCGCGTTGGCCGTCCCGCGCCAGGAGCTCCTCGAACTGATCGCAGATCACCACGAGCTCGTCGGCGGCGTCGGCCGCCCGGCGGGCGTCGAGGGCGTCCGCCAGCGCGTGGGCGGGCGGCGAGCTGGGTCCGTCCCAGGGCTGGCCCAGCGCGTCCAGCAGCGTCGCCACCGGATCGCCGACCCAGCGGTCCACCCGCACGACGTCGGCGCCGCGGGCCTGCAGGGTGGGCACCAGGCGGGCGCCGAGCAGCGACGACTTGCCCGTGCCCGAGGCGGCGTACAGGACGGTCACCGGGGCGGCGAACAGGGTGTTGTCGAGCCGGCGTGCGTCCTGGTCGCGTCCGAAAAAGCGTTCGCGATCAGCCCCTTCGAAGGGACGTAGGCCGACGTAGGGCGAAGGCAGAGGGGCGCTCATGCCGCGCTCCCCGGCCCGGCCAGCTCGGGGTTGGCGTGCAGCACGGCCCGCGCGAAGGCGTCGGGGTCGTCCTCCACCAGATCGGCGCCCAGCCGCTCCCAGGCCAGGCGCTCGATGGGCGAGGCGAGCTGGCGGACCGCGAAGGGGTTGCGCACCGGGAGGATGGTGGTGATCAGCCGGTAGTGCCAGGCGTCGAGGGCGTAGCCCATGAACAGCGTGGCGCGCCGCCGGAAGGGCCGGCGGAACGCGGTGGGGATGCCCGTCTGCTTGTGCTCGAGGTTGCCCACGAAGCGCACGAAGTCGCCCTCGCTGATCACCACGGTGTCGATGAGCGGGCCGTCGAACTCCTCTTCGAGCCGGGCGTTCAACGCCGGTGAGCCCAGGGGCTTGTAGAGGATGCAGGCGTCGCCTGCCCGCGGCAGGAAGTCGGCCGGGGTGGTGCGCTCGATGCCATCGGCGCGGAAGGCCAGCAGCGAGAAGTCGACCACGTCTTCGCTGCGCTGCACGTGGGTCACCACCACTGTGGGCACGCCGGCCGCGCGGAGGCTGCGCTCCAGGGTGTCGTCGTAGGCCATGGAGATCAGGATCAGCGGATCGGGTGTGTCGCCCGCGGCGCCCGTGGCCCGGCCGGCCAGCGCGGTGAACAGCGCGTGCGTCGCGCTGGGGCGGGCCCGCGCGGTCTGCCGGGCGAGCTCGTCCGCCAGGACATCCAGCAGCTCCCAGCGGTCCTTCTCGAGCTTCTCGCGGTACTCGGCCACGGTCACCAGGGTCAGCCGGCCCGGATCGGGCAGCCCGACCTGTTCGGCCAGGGCGACCGTCAGCGCGTACTCGCTGAGCGGGCCCCCGCCGTGGACGCCGCTGCCAAGCACCGGCACGCACTTCCCTTCGAGCAAGCGCCGCTCGACCGTGCGGCGGAAGTTCGGGTCGCTGGTGCTCACGGGTTCGGCGGCGGGCGTGGGCGCGCTGGCCTGGGCGATGCGCACCCGGTGCGGATCGAGCAGGTGGCTCCACGCCTTCGGGGCTTCAGCGGCGGGGACCTCGGCGGCGGCCGCCGCGAACCACCGCGGCGCGTCGGTGCGGCCCCCGGCCACGGCCGCGCGCCCGTCCGCGAGGGTGGCCGCCAGGGCGCGCGTGAAGACGCCCGCCGCCGCGTGGGGCTGGCTGGCGCCGGTCATGATGTACTTCGCGCGGCCCAGGCCCAGCGTCTCCAGCAGGCTCGACTCCACGGTGAACGACGCCCGCGCGGTCAGGTCCTGGGGCTGGAAGGCCAGATCCAGCGAGAGCACGAGCTGACCTGCCGGGGATCGATCCATCAGCCGGCGGAGCTGCTCGAGGCTGTAGGCCGTGGCCTCCGGCTCGGTGAGCTCGGTGTTGCTGGCGGCCAGGTAGACGGTGCCGGCCGGGGTGATGACGGCCCGCCCCAGCATGTGGATCAGGAGCAGGGTGTCGGGGTCGGCTCCCCGGAGCGCGGCGCTGAGCGCCTTGCCGAGCGCGAGCACGTCGGGCTCCAGGCAGGCGGTGACCTCGAAGCCGGCGTGGCCGGCGCTCAAGGCCCCCTCCAGCGCGCTGGCTGCGGCCGCCGCGTGCTCCATGTGGTCGAGCGGCGCGACATGGCGCCCCACCCCGATCACCAAGGCGCGGCGCCGGGTGACGGCGACGGCCCCCGCGGGGGCCGGCGACCCGCTGGCGCCGGGCGTGCCCGCGACCTCGAAGAGGTGCCCGTCCACGGCGCGCAGGTACAGGACGGGTGTGGCCCACTCCAGGGCCTCGTGGGCCCGCCCCAGCTCGTGCTCGCGGGCCAGGCTGACCGCCGCGTCCACGGGGTAGCCCCGGCTGATGTGCCGATAGAACTCAGCCGAGAACGCCACGGCCGCGGCGTTGGTGACGGCGTACTGCATGGCGACCACGGCGGGCGCGACGCGCAGGGCCAGGGTGCCTGCGAGGGAGGCGAAGATCCCCTCGTGGCTGGGGGCGGCGCCGTGGCAGGCGTTGAGCACGACGAGCCGCAGCGAGTCGACCTGGCCAAACAGGCGCGAGAGCTCGTCGCCGTAGCGATCCTCGCGCTGGCCCGTGGGTCCACAGAAGGCCAGACACCCGCCGCGCTCGGCGTGCGGCATGCCGTGGCCGATGAAGTGGAGCACGTGGGGGGTGGGCTGGCCCGGGCCGGGGAGCAGGGCGTCGCGCAGGCTGTCCCACCGGCCGTCGTGGATCCACTGCAGATCCACCTGCCCGCCCTGCACCAGCTCACCCAGCGCGGTCCGCAACCCCGCCACCTCCACCGCCTGGTTCAGGCTCCCCAGGTTGCTGGGGGCGGCCACCACGACGAGCACGCGCAGCGGGCCGTTGACGGGCAGCCGGGGCAACGCGGTCGGGCGGTCCACCGTGCGCACCAGGGGCTGCCCGCGGTTGATGGCCACGAAGTCCTGCCCGTCGTGCAGCAGCTCCCACGGCAGGCCGCTCAGCCGGGGCGCGCCCTCGAGGCCCAGCCGCAGCCGGACGCCGCGCTCAGCGCCGCGCGCGACGTGCTGCGCCGTGTCGCGGACCTGGGCGATGGCCGGTGGAAATGCCAGGGAATACAGCGCTTTGCCCAGCTTGATGGCCAGCTCTCGGCCTGCGCCTTCGGCCACGGGCGCGCCTGTCGGGTTGAGCGCGAAGCTGCGGCCGCGGATGTGTGGGGCGAGGGCGACCGCTTGCAGGATCAGGTCATCGACGCGACCCGCCAGGTCGAGGACGGCCGTCGCTCGGCCGCCCTCTCCGTGGGTGGCCGAGATCACATAGCGCGCCCCCTCGCCGGCGTGGGCGAAGGTCAGATCGAGGTTGAGATAGTCGCCGGCCAAGGTCCCCCCCACGGGGCGTCGAGCATACCCAGGGCCGACCCAGCGGGGAACCCACAGCGGCGGCGCGCCCGAAACTCAGCGGCTGCAGTCCCGCGTGACCAGCCCCGGCCCCCAGCGGGTGGCCATGGCGGTCCAGGCGGCCTCCAGGTGGGCCGGGTGGCCGTCGCCCACGCTGTGGGCGGGCAGGGCCTGCGCCGTGGCGCCACGGGGCAGCATGGCCATGCGGGGCGGCTTGCAGCCGGGGCTGTAGACGTAGGTCCACGTGGGGGTGATCCAGGCGCGGAACTTGCCTCGCTCCACCGTGTCGACCCACTGCGCCTGCACCACCATGTCGCCGACGGCGGGGTCCATCTCGAGCAGGTCGAGCACCTCGGGGTAGTGCAGGCGGTGGCCCTCGATGACCTGCGGGCCCAAGGCCGCGATGATGATGCCGCTCTCGGCGTACAGGGCCTCGTGGGCGGGCGGCGTGACGGGCTGGCGGGTCTGCACCGCCTGCAGGGTGGCCTTCAGGGTGTCTTTCAGGGCGTACAGGCCCGCCGGATCCACGGGCGGCGCGGGGGACACGTCGGCGCGGCCGTCGAGCACCACCACAGGCACGGCCAGGTGGGGGTCGCCGAACACATGGTCGCCGTGGTTGGCCTCGCCGAACTCGTAGAGCAGCTCGCCGTGGTCGCTGGTGATGACCACCAAGGTGTTGCCGCCGGCCAGCGCCTGCTCCGCCAGGTGGCCCAGCGTGTCGTCGGCGGCCCGCACCGCCTCGACGTAGCGGCGGCGTACGGCGTCGACGGCAGCAGGGGGCAGGGGCTGGCCCCGGTAGGCGGGGGGGTGGTGTCGGTAGCGGAACTCGACGGGGTCGTCGCCGCGGTCGCTGGCGCGCCCCTGATGCACGGCGTACGGCGAGTGGGTGGTGGAGAGGAACAGGGTGAGGAACAGCGGGCGCGGGTCGGCCTCGGCGGCCCGGTCGTACGCGGGGCCGGCCTCCAGGTCGGGATCGGCCAGGTCCATGAAGGTGCGGTACACCGGCGCGATGTGTTCGCGGGTGAAGCGGTGGGTGGCCAGGAAGGGAAACAGCAGCGGGTGGGCCCGGTAGCTGAACTCCTGCATGACCACCTTGAAGCCGAAGGTGGGGGTGTCCACCGTCTCGAAGCCCAGCTTCACCCGCGGGAACACATCGCCGGCGAAGCCCGACACCGCCACGGTGCGGTAGCCCAGCTCGCGGAAGCGGCTGGCCAGCGAGCGCGCCGCCTGGTCGCGGTGCTCGGCGCGCACCATCATGTGCCGCACGCCGCTCTCGTCGGGGGCCAGCCCGGTGAAGAGCGCGGTCACCGAGCCGAAGGTGCGCGGTTGGGGGGCGTAGGCCTTCCAGTGGCGGCGCCCGTGCCGTTCGCACAGGGCGCCCAGCCGCGGGGTCAGGGCGCTGTCGGCGCGGCACTCGAAGTGGTCGGCGCGCCAACTGTCGGTCATGAGCAGCAACACATCGGGGCGCGCGGGATCGGCGCTCGGCGAGCGCCGCCACGTGGGGGTGGGTGGGGGGCGGTGCGCGGCCCACGCCAGCAGCCCCACGAGCGCGAGCCCCACGGCGCTGGCGGCGCGGTGCCGGGCGGGGCGGTCGCGCAGCGCGCGCACGGCGAGGGCGCCGGTGACGCCGGCGAAGGCCGCCAGGAGCGCGAGACCCAGCGGGCCCTCGGCCACCCCCCGGAACGCCCAGTCGGGGATGGGGCGGATGTCGTACAGATCGGCGTACAGCGCGGGCCAGCGCCGGGCGTGGGCCACCATCAGCAGGCTCCACGTGCTGAGCGTGCCAATCCAGGCGGCGCGCCCCCGCAGGCCCAGCAGGCCGGCGTGCAGCCCCCACATGAGGCCGGCGACGGCCAGCATCAGGCCCACCAGCTCGAGCTGGATGCCCACCACCGTGCCCAGGAGCTGGTCCACCACGAGCTGGCTGACCTTGGGATCGGTGACGCCCATGTACGAGACGCGGAACGCCAGGGCCAGATCGGTGACGAAGGCGGCCAGGGCCAGCAGCAGCGGGGGGCGCAGCGCGCGCCACAGGCGGCGCGGCAGGGGGGGCTGGGCGGGGGTCATTCGGGGAGTCTGGCCCCCCGGGCGCGCCGGCGTCCAGCTACCGGCGGGCCTCGGCGCGGGCGATGACCTCGGGGGTCTGGTCCACCTGGGCCAGGTAGAAGCGCAGCGCGCGGATCTCGGGGGTGTCCAGGGCGTACAGCTCGGCCGCGAACCGGGCGTCCAGCGGCTGGAAGTACAGCGCGGCGGTGGCGCGGACGGTGCCCGCGGGCAGGCGGTAGATCACCGTGTCGGCGCCGGGCTGGAAGTCGGCGTCGGCGGCCACGCCCGCGGGCGCGGTGGCGGGGCCGTCGGGGTGGTCGGCGCGCCAGCCCAGGGGCAGCAGCCGGTTGTCGCGGCAGTAGGTGGCGCCGCGCAGCAGCCGCCAGGTGGGCTGTCCCTCGGGGGTACACATCTGCGCGGCCCACACCTGCACCTGCTCGGGCCGCTCGATGGTCTGCCAGGGGCCCTGCACCGGGCCGCCCGGGCGCTCGAAGTCGGCCACGGCGTCGCCCACGTGGATGCGGCCCTGGGCGTCGGGGCGGCCGCTCTCGAACAGCACGGCGCCGGCGGCATCGAAGGCGGTGACGTGGAGCCAGAGGCGGCGGCTGGGGAAGCCGCTGGGCAGCTTGTGGCCCGTGCGGTTGTGGACGGTGACGGGCAGGGCGATCCGGTCGCCGTCGTCGGTCAGCGCACCCAGCTCCAGCTCGGAGGCCGCGGCCAGGCTGGCCCGGGTGGCCGCCAGGGTGGCGTCGAACGCGGCGGCGGGCGCCTGGGCGGCGAGGGGGCCGCTGAAGTCGCGAAGCACCTTCAAGATCAAGGTGTTGCCGCCCACCAGCAGGTGGCGGCCGTAGGGCTGCCGAGGCTGCAGCGGCGGGAAGTCGCCGCCGTTCGGGCGCCGCGCGATGCGGGTGTTGATGGGCTCGCCGTCGGCGTCCGCGCTGGGCATGTGGCAGTCCTGGCAGGTGACGTCCTGGGTGGCGAAGTCGCTGTTGCGCCACTCCAGGAAGGTGGCCTGCTCCAGGAGGGTGTGGCCGGTGAACTCCACCTGATCGTTCACCGTGGGCGTCTCGAGTACGTGGCAGGCGCTGCACAGGACGCTCTCGCTCATGTGCTCCGAGTGAACCGGCGTGAAGCCGCTGCTGCCCACCATGGGGTTGGCAAAGGGCTGGGCGTGGGGGCCGTACGCCACCGGCTCGGCGGGGGCCTGCCAGTGGCCCGAGAACAGCGCGGGGGTGCCCAGCCCCTCGGCGGGGATCTGGTGGCAGGCAGTGCAGGTGACCCCGTCGCGGGCGATCTGGCCGGCGTCGGTGCCGTCGCTCAGCAGGGCCACGCTGGCGCCGTCGCCGGCGGCGCGATAGCCCGCGGCGCTGTGGCAGCTCAGGCACTTGCCCTCGATGAGCCCCTCGGCGCCCGGGTTGGTGGCGACCTCGGCCGACATCACCGCGCGCCAGAGGGGGTCGCGGGCGGCGTTGGCCATCATGCTGGACTGCCACAGCTCGAAGGGGCCGATGGCGCGGTTGGCGCCGTCCCGCATGGCCTGGCTGCCCGCCGAGGCCGTGTGGCATTGGCCGCAGACCGGGCTGCTGGCGAAGCCGCCGGCCGTGACCGACCCCGTGGCCGGCGGGGTGGGCAGGGGTTGCAGGTCCTCGGGGGGCTCGGCCGCGTCGGGCTCGGGCCCGGCGTCGGGCGGGGGCACGCCGTCGTCGGGATCGGGCGCGCCGCGGTCGGGCGGGGGCACGCCGTCGTCGGGATCGGGCGCGCCGCGGTCGGGCGGGGGCACGCCGTCGTCGGGATCGGGCAGGCCCAGATCCTGGGGGGCGCCGTCGCGGGGGCGGGCGTCGGTGGGATCCGGGTTGCCGGTGGACCCGTCGTCGCAGGCGGCGAAGGCGAGGGCGGCCAGCAAGAGCCAGCGGGCGCGCATGGGGACCTCCAAGGTCAGGTGTTCGACATATTCGACACGCGGCATGGAAGATCGTGAAAGGTGGGTCCGCCGGTCGTCGCGCTCGGCGGGCCCTTCGCCGGGGTTGAATCGCGACGGGCGTGCATTCACCCTGCCCAGCGAACCGCGCTTCGGGAGGCCCATGGACACTCAGCCGCCTGGCAGCCCCACCCCGTTCCTGCTCCGCACCTGGAACCTCCTGGCGCGGGACTACACCCACTACAACCAGGCGGCGCATGGCCACGGGCCGGCGAAGGGCGAGAAGTCAGAGCGGGTGGAGGCCACCTGGCAGACGCGGGCCCGCTACCGTCTGGCGGCGGCCGCGCTGCTGGCCGCCGAGCCGGACGTGGTGTGTCTGCAGGAGTGCGGCCCCGACTTCTTCGACCCGAAGCTGAGCCCGCTGGCCGCCGAGCTCGAGGCCCTGTACCTGACCTTCCCCGGCCGGACCGCGCGGGACCATCCGGGGGCCGTGGTGCTGCTCAGGCGGACCCACAACCCGCTGCGACGGGCGCCCGGGCTGGCGCCGAAGGTGGTGCGGGGCCACGGCTTCGGGGGCTTCTCGAAGACCGCGAGCGCCATCCCGCTGGTGCTGGCGGGGCGGCCCGAGCCGCTGTGGATCGTCAGCGGCCACTTCGGCATGGAGCCCTACGAGCGGGCGGCGCACCTGGCGGCCATCGGCGCGGTGGTGGGCGACGCGCCCGTGGTCCTGGCGGGCGACTTCAACGCCACGCCGGGCGCGCTGGCCGAGGAGCCGAACGGCTGGTTCCGCACGCTCGCCCGGGTGCCCAACGAGGCGCCCACGGGGCTGAACAAGGACCTGACGGCGCCGGTGCACATCGACCATGTGTATTGGCGCGGGCTGGCCGGGCTGACGCCGCAGGCGTACACCGAGGGGCTGCCGCAGCCGCCTTGGCGTCAGGGCTCCGCGGTGGCGGGCCGGGGCACCGTGGTGGGCGCCTCGGACCACGTCTGGCTGGACGTGGCGTTCCGCCCGTAGCTCGCCGGGGGCGCATGCGCCAGACTGTGGCCATGCGCGCCCTGACTGCCCTGTACTGGTTGATCCTCCCCCTTGGCCTGGCCGGCTGCGATGACGCGGCCCCGGCGGGCGGGGACGCGGCCTCGCTGTGCCTGGGGGCCGCCTGCCGCGACGCGGCGCCCCCCGAGTGCACCCGCAACGCCGACTGCCCGCCCGGGCAGGGCTGCGACGCCGTGCGCCTGACCTGCGTGCCCGACGGGCGGCCGTGCACCGATCGCGGGGACTGCCTGGCGGGCGAGCAGTGTCTGGCCGGTTGGTGTGGGCTGCCCACGGGTGACGGGGGCCCGGACCTGGGCCGGCTGGACCTGGGTGTCGTGGACGCCAGCGCCTTGGACGCCAGCCCGTTGGACCGCGGGCCCGAGGACGGGGGGTACGGTGCCTGACCTGGGGCCCACCTTGGATCAGGCGCCGCCGCTGGATCAGGCGCCCGGGGACCTGGCGCCCGCGCTGGACCTGGCGCCCGCGCTGGACCTGGCGCTGGAGCCCGACCTGAGCCCGCTGCCCGATCTGGCCGTGGATCAGGCGCTGCCGCCCGACGCGGGCCCCGTCGAGCCCGCCGCGCGGGGGGTCTACCGCTACACCCGGCTGCCCGTGGGCGGGTTGGGCGAGCTGGGGCGGGTGGCCTTCCGCCCGCAGGGCGACTACGCGCTGGCGCTGGAAGTGTCGGGCGACGTCTACGTGGTGGACTGGGCCAGCGGCGAGGCCACCCCCTTCGCTCCGGGCGGCACGGTGTACTGGACCGGGTTGGCCTGGATCGACGACGGCGCCCGCGCCGTGTTGGTGGGCTCGCGCTTCGACGACGGGGCCTGGACGGCGGTGGTCCATCACTTCGATCACGCGGCCTGGGCGGCGGGCGAGCCGCCGCTGAGCCCTTCGCCCGACACCGAGCGTCCGGGGGAGCAGGCCACGGCCCTCAGCCTGAGCCCCGCCGGCGTGCCCATCGTGCTGCTCTCGCGGCGGGTGGGCGGTGGCTACAACGCCATCCTGCGGGGCTACGATCCCCAGGCGCGCGCCTGGACGGCCTTCGTGGCGGCCACGGTGACCTCGGCAGGCTGCGGTGGGCTGGCCCACGTGCGCGACGAGTTCGGCGGCGTGGGCCGGCTGGTGACCTGCGGCGAGAACGGCGCCGATCTGCACCTGCACCGAACGCTGGGTGGCGTGGACGAGTGGGTGGGGCGGCCGGGGGTGGGCAACATCGGCAACCTGGGGGGCGTGGCGGCGCACCCCAGCCTGGACTACGCGCTGGTGATCGGCTGGTCGGGTCGGCGGGTGCACCGCTTCGAGGGCGGGCGCCTGCTGCCCAGCGAGACGGCGCCCAACTACAGCCGGTCGGGGATCCTGAACGTGGCGTTCCAGCCCGACGGGCGGCGGGCGCTGGTGGTGGGTCGGGCGGGGGTGCAGCCGGTGCGCGGCACGGTCATCGAGTTCCGCCACGACCTGTACCGCTGCCCATCGGTGAACAACGACTGCGAGCTCACCGAGGTGAGCATCCCCGGGTTCGACCAGCCGCCCTACAACGGCGACGGCAACCACCGGCTGAACCACGCGGCGTTCCACCCGGGCTGCGACGGCGGCCTGCTGGTGGGCGGCTACACCGCGTTCCGGCAGGACGTGGGCTACCTGATCCGCTTCGAGATCGAGAACGGCCGGGCCTGCGACTGACGGAGAGGACACCCGCCACGGCGACCGCCAGGGCGGATGCGTGTCCGTCGCCCGACATCACGCTCGCGCACGTCGGGGTGAGATCGGGCGCGCGGGGGCGTCGGGTGGGGCGCACTCAGCCCGAGGAGCCCCTGATGCGCCGTTCGCCCTGGTTGTTGTCCCTGGCCTTGCTCGCCACCGCCTGCTCGATTGAGGAGACCGGGACCGCCGAGCCCTACCGGCAGGCGGGGGCCCGGCTGGCCCCGCCCCCGGCCCCGGCCGCCCTTTGCGAGGGCGGCGGGCAGCGCGACCCCGATCCCAACGCCCCCGCCCGGCCCGGGCAGGACGGCGACGAGTGGGCCGGCGGCGGCGGCGGGGGCGGCGCGGGCGGCGGCTACTACGGCGGCCCCGACGCGGGCACTGCGTGGTACCCCGACGCCGAGGTCGACCAGTCCCTGCCGCCGCCCGATCTGGAGCCCGATGTGGCGCCGCCGCCCGATCTGGGAGTCGACGACGGCGGGGCCTGTGTGCCCGGCGAGGACCCCGACGACGGCGTGCCCTGCGAGTCCGAGGCCGACGGCGGCGTGGGCTCCGAGACCGAGACCGACCGCTCGCCCCTGTGCGAGGAGATCGATCTGGAGAACCCCCGGGTGCTCTACCTGTCGGCCGACGACTCCAACTCCATGGCCTCGCCGGTGCTGATCCGGCACCGCATCGACCAGGGGCAGGTGCGCTTCGGGGCGGCCCAGGTGCGCACCTACGAGTTCTTGAACTACGCGCGGTTCGACTTCGAGCGCCCGCCGCCGGGTGAGCTGGCCGTGATCGGGCAGCTCGGCGGCTGCGCCGAGGGCGAGCTGGCGCTGCAGATCGCCGTGGTGTCGCCCGCGCTGCCCGCCTTGCGCGCCCCCATGCACGTGGTGCTGGTGCTGGACACCAGCGGCAGCATGGGCGGCGCGCCCATCGAGCGGCTGAAGGACACCGTGCGGGCCATCGCCCGCGGGCTGCGCGCGGGGGACAAGGTCAGCGCGGTGCAGTGGGCCATCGACCAGACGCCCCTGCTGGAGGGCGTGGTGGTGGACGGGCCCGACGACGCCCGGCTGCTGGCGCTGGCGGACGGGCTGCGCACGGGCGGCGGCACGGACCTGAGCGGCGGCCTGCGGGCGGGCTATGCCCAGGCCGAGCGACACGGCGAGCCGGGCCTGCTGACCCGGGTGGTGTTGGTGAGCGACGGGGGCGCCAACGCGGGCGTGACCGACGAGGCGCTCATCGGCGAGAAGGCGCAGGACGAAGACGGCGAGGGCGTGTACCTGGTGGGCGTGGGGGTCGGGGACGCCAGCGGCTACAACGACGCGCTGATGGACGTGGTGACCGACGCCGGGCGGGGCGCCTACGTGTTCGTGGACAGCGCGGCCGAGGCCCAGCACGTGTTCACCGAGCGCTTCGACGAGACGATGCTGGTGGCGGCGCGCGACGTGAAGGTGCAGCTCACCCTGCCGCCGTACTTCAACATCAAGAAGTTCTTCGGCGAGGAGTACTCCCCCGATCCGGCGAAGGTGCGGCCGCAGCACCTGGCCCCCAGCGACGCCATGGTGTTCCAGCAGATCGTGCGCGCCTGCGACCCCGCCCTGGTGCGGGCGGAGCACCCGGTGAGCGTGAAGGTCACCTGGCAGGATCCCGAGACGGGGGCGCCGCGGGCCCTGGGCTGGACGCGCACCCTGGGCGAGCTGACCCACCACCACCCCAACCTGCACAAGGCGTCGGCCATCGTGGCCTTCGCCGAGGCGCTGAAGCAGAGCCAGGATCTGGACGATGGGGCGCTGATCGAGCTGTACGAGGGGGTGCGGGCCGAGGTGGACGCGGTGGATCCCGGCCGCGTGGACGCCGATCTGAACGGCCTGCGGGCGCAGCTCGAGCGGATGCTCCAGACCCTGGGGGGGCGGGCGCCGCGCGATCCCGAGCCCGAGCCGTGGGACGAGCCCCGCGACGCCGGCCTGCCGCCCCCCGACGCCGCCGCGGCGCCCCCGGCCGACCCGTGCGCGGTCGCCTGTGAGACCCTGGCCGACTGCGCGGTCGAGCCCGATCACTGCCCCGCGGTGGCCACCCCGCAGGCCCGCGACGCGCTGCACGCCGACTGCCAGGTGGCCTGCGCCAGCCAGCCGGCCATGGCGGTGGTGATCAACAGCCTCGGCGGCGACTGCGGCCGGGTCATCGAGGTGATGCGCAGCGCCAGCGCCAACTTCGCCGCGGCGTGCGAAGGGCGCTGAGCCGGCGGATCACAGGCTGTTGACGTAGGCCACCAGCGCCTGGAGGGCCGCGTCGTCGATGAGATCGCTGCCGTAGGCCGGCATGTAGCGCCCCGCGCTGGCGTAGGCGGTGCCACCGTGGCCCGAGCGCACGATGGCGGGGACGTCGCCCCCCTCGCCCGCAATCCGGTGCAGGGCTCGCCCGCCCGAGCCATCGAAGTTGTGGCAGTTGGCGCAGAAGCGGTTGTACAGGCCCTCGCCGTCGGTGGGGATCTCGGCCTCGCCCAGCCAGGTGAGGAGCTCGCCGAGGGTGGCGTCGTCCAGCGCGGCCTCGGCGTAGGCGGGCATGGGGCTGGCGTACTGGGGCATCTCGTCGCGGCCGCTGCGGATGACGTGCATGTGGTAGCCCTCGTCCGCCGGGTTGCGGATGTCGGGGCCGATGGCCGTGCCGCCGCCGTCGGGGCCGTGGCAGGCCGCGCACTGGTTCCAGGCGGCCGGGGGATCGCCGCCCATGCCGCCTTCGCCGCCCATGCCGCCGGCGCCGCCCATGCCGCCGGCGCCGCCCATGCCGCCTTCGCCGCCCATGCCGCCTTCGCCGCCCATGCCACCGGCGCCGCCTTCGCCGCCGGCGCCGCCCATGCCGCCGCCGTCAGCGGTCACGGCCATGTCGGCGGTGGGGGCGCCGTCGGTGCCGCCGTCGTCGCAGGCGCTGAAGGCCAGGGTGGTCGCCAACAGAAGGGCTGCGCGCATCAGGTGGTTCATCGTCTCTCTCCGCACGTCAAACAGGTTGGGGCGGGGGATTTATCAGGCGGGGTTGATCGAATCCAGCGGCCGCAGGGACGCCGGTGCCCGGTCAGGGGGCCTGCCACGGGCGCGCGAAGCACTGGCTGAGGGTCGCCGCCCCCGGCTTGCCGCGCAGGCTGTACCCGCTGTCCCGCGGGCCGCCCACGCCGAACCAGTTCCAGGCGAAGAAGCCGTCGAGCGTGTGTGCCGGCGCCGCGGCGTCGCAGAAGGCCTGCCACAGGCGCGCCTGCAGCGTCGGGTCGGCTTCGGCCGGGCCGCCGTCGTCCCAGGGGCGCTCGCGGGCGGTGGCGCGGGCGGGCCAGCCCACCTCGGTGAGCAGCAGCGGCTTGCCGTGCTTCAGGCGCAGGGCCCGCATCCTCGGCAGCGCCTCGGCCCAGGCGGCGGCTGGATCGGCCCCCAGCGGGAAGTAGCCGGTGACCCCCAACAGATCCACGTGGCCCCAGTGGGGGAAGGCCTCGAAGGCGTCCCAGTTGGCCGACCACGCCAGCCGCAGGCCCAGGGGCCGCAGGCGTTGGAACAGCCCGGGCCATTCGGGGCGGGCCTGCAGGCTGTTCAGCTCGCTGCCCACCACCAGCCAGGTGGCGCCGCCGGCCTTGGCCTGCTGGGCGAGGGCGGTGAGGCGGGTCTCGTAGTTGGTGAACCACTTATTGAAATCATCCGGGGCAAGCTGGCCGCGCCAGGCGCCACCGCTGCGGTCCTCCAAGCGGACAATGGGCATGAGGCCCACCCGCAGCCCGCGGATCGGGCCTCGCGCAGGGTGCGGGCGACGGTGGCGTCATCGGGCGAGAAGCCCGGCTTGGGCGCCATGGCGGTGGCGCGGGTGTCGGCCTGGTACCACGGCACCACCAGCAGCACGTCGGTGGCGCCGCGGGCGGCGATCCCGGTGATGAGGTCGGCGTAGTCGTAGTCGGGCACGCTGGCGAACAGGCCCAGGGCCACGCCGCGCCACACGGGGTCCCGCGGGGGGGTGGGCTTCGACCGGCACGCCGAGAGCGCCAGGCCGGCGGCGAGGGCGAGGATGAGTCGGCGGGGCCACGCCGCGCCGCCGGGGAAGGGCTGGAAGGCCACGCGGGCTCCTTGTGCTGCCCGGCGCCATGGGCGACACCGGAGGGGAAGGATCCAGCCAGGGGGGACGGCGGTGCAAGCGGTGGACTGGGCCGTGGTGGCCTTGTACCTGCTGGGGGTGGTGGGGCTGGGGGCCGCGCTGGCCCGTCGGCGCGGGCGCCTCGGCCGAGAGCTACCTGGTGGCGGGTCGCAAGCTGCCCTGGTGGGTGGTGGGCCTGAGCGAGGTCGCCAGCGCGGCCGGGGCCGACGCCTTCTGGGTGCTCATCGTCTTCCAGGCCGGGCTCATCGGCCTGCACCGGTTCTTCTGGATCGCGGCCGTGGTGGGCTTTCCCCTGGGGATCCTGTGGGCGCGCTACTGGCGGCGGCTGGCGCTGCTGAGCCCGGGCGAGATCTACGAGGTGCGCGCTACGGGGGTGGCGGCGGGCGGTTCCGGGCCTTCGCCGTCAGCTACGGTGCGCTGCTGTCGAGCGCGCTGGTGCTGGGGTACGTGCTGCGCAGCTTCGCGCAGGTGATGCAGCCGTTCCTGGGTTGGGACGGCGACGTGGTGCTGGCCGTCTTCGCGGGCCTGTCCATGCTGTACACCATGGCCGCCGGGCTCATGGGGTGGCCTTCAGCGACGTGCCGCAGTTCGGCCTGCTGCTGCTGGGGCGGGTGCTGCTGGCGGGCGCGGTGATGGCGGCGGCCGGGGGCTTCGACGGCATGCTCGACGGGGTGGCGGCGGCCCGGGGCGCCGACTTCCTGCAGCTCTGGCCACCGGCCGAGGGCTACGGGAAGTGGTCGGTGGAGCCCATGACGCTGCTGGCGCTGACGCTCATGGGCGGGTTCTCGGTGGCGGGCGTGCGCTCTGCCGAGGTGCAGCGCAGCCTGGCGGCCCGCAGCGAGCGCGACGCAGCCCTGGGGCAGGTGCTGAACGCGGTGCTCAGCCTGGCGGTGCGGGTGGCGCCGCTCATCGTCATCGGGCTGTCGGCCATCGCGTTGGCGCCCGACGCCGAGCCCACGCAGGTGTGGGCGCAGCTCGTCACCGAGCACGCGGGGCCCGGGGTGCTGGGGCTGATCATGGTGGGGGTGGTGGCGGGCTACATGAGCACCATCGACACCTTCCTGAACTTCATGGTGGCCGGGCTGTTCAACGACGTGTACCGCCGGCACCTGCGGCCGCAGGCGGGCGAGCGCGAGCAGGTGTGGGTGTGCCGGCTGGCCACGGTGGGCATCACGGCGGTGGCGTGGGGGTGGGCCAACCTGCTCATCGGCCGGGTGGATGCCGACTGGCTGAACTTCATCAACTCGGTGGTGGGGCTGTTCGTGCTGCCCCTGGGCCTGCTGCGCTGGGTGTGGTGGCGGCTGAACATCTGGGGCGAGATCGCCGCCTTCGCGGTGGGCGTGCCCCTGGCGTGGGTGGTCTGGTTCCCCCTGGGCTTCAAGGATCAACCGTACTGGCAGGCCTTCGGGGTGCTGTTCTTCGGCGGCTGGGCGGTGATCCTGGCGGCCACGCTGCTGACGAAGCCCGAAGCGCAGGGGTGCTGGTGGGTTTCTACCGCAAGGCACGGCCGCCCGGCTTCTGGGGGCCGGTGCAGGCTGAGCTGACCGCCGCCGAGCGGGCCCACGCGCGCGCCGGCCGCGCGGCCGATCTCCGGGCTGCGGGGGGCATGGCGGTGCTGGGCGCCAGCCTGGTGATCGGCCTGGGGGCGGTGTTCCTGCGCCAGTGGGGCTGGTGGGCCTGGGCGGCGCAGGCGCGGCGCTGGGCGCCATGGCGCTGGTGCGGGGGGCGCGGACGTGAGCGAACGCACGTGGCCGCGCGCCGTGCGCTGCGAGGCGTCGGCCTTGCAATCGGGCGGGACGGTGGAGGCGCTGTACTCGGCGGATCTGCCCAACCGCGAGGCGGCCCACCTGGAGTGCATCGTGCCGCTGGAAGCCGAGGCCACCGTGTGCTGGGACGGCCCCGGGCCCTCGGAGCGGCCTGGGTGCGTTTCCGGCCCGGCTGGACGCCCGCGGCCTGGGAGCTGGGGTGCGCGGGGCCGATGGCGTGTGGCGTTGGCAGGCGGGGCCCGCCGGCGAGGCGGTGGCGGTGCCGCTGCGGGGAGTGCGGGCGCTGGGCTTGGGCCTGCGGGCGAGCCAAGGGGCGCCGGGCAAGCAGCCGCTGCTGCGGATCCGGGCGCTGGCGCCCCAAGTGGCGGGGGCGCCGCCGTCGGCGGTGGCGATCGAGCGCGACGGCGCCCGCCACATCCCGCGGCTGCCGCTGGCGAACGATGGCAACCCACTGACTTCACTGGATATCTCGGACGCAGAGGCGCTGTGGCTGTCGCCGCCCGAGCCCACGCGGACCGTGCGCCTGACCGTGCGCCAGGTGGGCGGCAGCGGCACGCCGGCCGAGGTGCGGCGCTGGCTGGCGGCGGCGACGGTGACGCCTGCGGCGGAGGTGTTCGTGGATGACCGCCAGGCCGGGCTGGCGGGCGGGCGGGTACACGCCCATCTGCGGTTCGCCGAACCGGTGGCCCAGGTGCGGCTGAGCGGCCCGCCGCGGCCGCGGGTGGTGGGCCTGGCGGCCGTGGCCTTCGGGGCATCGGTGGCGGGCGAGGCGGTGGCGCCGGCGGCCATCCCGCCGCTGGCGGACGAGCACGCGCCGGACGCTGCGGCGCACCCGCTGCACTTCGCGGGGACCCTGAAGCGGGCGGGCGCGGCGGCGGCGGCCGCGGTGGCGGGGGACGGCCGGTTGGCGCTGCCCTTGGGCGACGGGCACACGGCCACGCTGCACGTGGGCTTCGGCGTGCGCGGCCTGCCTCAGGCGCGGGCGATGACACCCACCGGGGCCCGGCTGACGTGGCCGGAGGGCGTGGTGACGGTGCGCCTGGGCAAGGCGCTGGTGGTGGACCTGGAGCGGCCGCTGGCGGTGGGCCTGCTGATGGCCGACGGCCTGGTGCCTCGCCCGGTGGCCTGGCGGCTGGCCGACGGCGCGCTGTGGGCGGGGGACCGCCAGGTGGCGCGGCTGGAGGGCGCGTGGACCCTCAGGGTGGGCGATGAGGCGCGGCTGACGCCCGCCGGACCCGGCGCGCTGCACTTCCCGGCGGGCGGGCCCGCGAGCCCGGGGCCCCAGGTGGGGTCGCCCACGCTGCCCGGCCTGCACGGATCGCACTGGCTGCGGGCCATGGCCCACGCGGGTCAGTTCGACACGGGCGGCGCCCTGGCCTACGGCATCTGGCCCAGCGTCTACCACGGCGACGTGTTTGGTCTGGAGGAGGACTACCTGGCCCAGGCGGTGGGGCAGTGGGGGATCCCGCGCGGGGGCTGGCGTGGCTGCGGGCCACGTACCTGACGGCCGCCCACCTGGATCCGCGGCACTACCTGTACGACCTGCGGGCGGGGCTGACCCCGTGGCAGGTCGAGCGCGCGCTGCGGCGCGCGGGGCTGGGCTGGCAGGCGCTGACGGCGGGCGAGCGGGCCCACCTGCGGGCCTGTGGGGCGTGGACCGTGGCCCAGCGGGCGCTGACCGCGGACGCCGACGGGCTGCCGAACGCCCAGGGCGTGCGGGTGTTCCCGGGGTGCCTGCCCCGGCGCGCTATGGCGGCGACCTGGGCTTCGCCACGCAGCCGCTGTACCTGAGCCTGCTGCACGCGGCGGGCTTGCGGGCGCTGGGCGAGCTGACGGGCGAGCCCCAGTGGGCGGCGGAGGCCCAGGCGCTGCGGGCGGCGGCCCGGGCGGCGCTGGCGGCCGTGGCCACGCCCAGCGCTCAGCCGCTGCACAGCGGGTCGGGCGTGCCCGGCGCGGATCCCGGACAGTACCTGCAGCTCATGGCCTGCGGGATCCTGATGCCGGTGGACGTGCTGCCCGACGACGATCCCGTCCACCAGCGGCTGGAGGCGCAGCTCGTGGCCGAGGGCCGGCTGTTCCGGGAGCTGCCGCGCTTCGACGGCTGGGGTGAGGCGCCGGGCATCGACGCGGTGTACGCGCTGGGCTGGCTGCTGCGGGCGCTGCGGCTGGGGCAGCGCGAGCGCTTCTGGCGCGGGCTGGACGGGCTGGTGCGCTGGGCCCGCTGCCCCGACGCCGGCACCTGGCGCGAGGTGGGGCCCATTCGCACGGCGCCGCGGCCGCCCGAGCCGCTGATCCCGGGGCGGCGGCTGAGCCAGAGCGAGCCCTGCCTGGGCAGCCTGGGCGTCTACCTGCAGTGCCTGCGGCACGCGCTGGTGACGCCACTACCCGACGCCGACGGGCGCCTGACCGGCCGCCTGCGGGTGGGTGCCGGCCTGCTGCCCGAGTGGCGCGGCCAGCCGCTGCGGGCCGAGGGGTTGGGTACGCTGGGCGGGCGGGTGGACCTGGCGCTGGACGGGGCCGGCTGGTGGATCCGGGCCCCCGACTGCGCGGGGCTGGAGGTGTGCGATTGGAGCGGCCGGGTGGTGGCCACGCTGCCACCCGGCGAGCACCGGGTGCCGCTGTGAGCCGCCCGACGGCCATCACCCACGCGGTGATCCCGGCGGCGGGCCTGGGCACCCGGGTGCGCGGGCTGACCGACGGCCCCAAGGAGCTGCTGGCGCTGGACGGCGTGCCCGTCATCTGGGCGAGCCTGCTCGAGGCCGCCCACGCCGGGCTGCGGCAGGTGGTGCTGGTGACGGCGCCGGGCAAGCCCGCGCTGACCGATTGGGTGCTGGGCCACAGCCCCGTGCCCGTGCGGGTGGTGGTGCAGCCCGAGCCCGGCGGGGTGGTGGACGCTGTGACCCGCGCGGGCCTGGGCGGGCGCTATGCGGTGCTCTACCCCGACTATGTGCTGGACCGTGGGCCCGGCGCGCTGGCGGCGCTGCTGGCGGCGGCCGACACCCGGCCCGAGGCCACCTGGTACGGGGTGTTCGAGGCCACGCCTGCACGGCTCGCGCGGGTGGGGGGGAGCGCCTGAGTGCCCGTGACACCACAGGGCCCGCACCTGGCGCTGGGGCCGCCTCAGGCCGAGGAGACGGGCTGGCGCACGACGTTTGCCGAGGTGCGCACGCCCGGCCACGACGCCCTGCTGGTGCCCGGCGACGATGGCAGCGTGGGCGCGGCGCTGACGGACAGGGCCGCCCGGGGCCTGCTGTGGGGCACGCGCCTGCCCGGCGAGGTGCTGGACATCGGGGTGCCGGCGGGCTACGCCGACGCGGTGGCCCGGTTCGCCGACGGCCGCGCGCGTTGGGCGAGCCGCCCGGAGGGCTGTGACCGCACCGCCCCGACCCCACCGCACATCCTGCTGCTGACCATCGACGCGTGGCGGGCGGATTTCGTAAGCGAATACAAGGGGATACCGCTGCTGCCCAGCTTGGCGCGGGTGGCGGATCGCACGGTGCGGTTCGCCAACGCCTACGCCAACGGGCCCTGGACCACGCCGGGGCTGGTGAGCCTGTTCACGGGCCAGTCGCCCCTGCACCACGGGGTGCACTTCGCCTGGTCGCAGCCCCGGCCGAACGGGCGCGGGCTGGCCCAGGTGCTCCAGGACGCCGGCTACCGCGCGCCCAACCTGAGCTACCTGAACGGGGTGGAGAACTACTGGCACCTGGGCTTCGAGCCGCGGGAGACCCCCCGCGCGGCCCACCGACGCCGACGACGACCGCGTGCTGCTCGAGGCCTTCGCCACGGCCGGCGACGCCCCGTGTTTCTGGTGGTTCCACGACAAGTGGGTCCACCTGCCCTACGTGGGCGACGAGCCCGCCCGGCGGGCGCTGGGGGTGGAGCCCGTCCCGGCGCATCTGGCCGAGACGGTGGCGGACTTGTTCGTGCTGGAGCGCCACCGCTACACCCTGGACCCCGCCGACAGCGAGGTGATCCGGCGCCTGTACGCCGCCAACGTGCGCGCCCTGGACCGCCGCCTGGCCCGCTGGCTGGACGCCCTGGAGGCCCACGGCCTGCAGGACCGCACGGTGATCGTGCTCACCACCGATCACGGCGAGGAGCTGATGGAGCGCGGCCACGTGGGCCACGCCAGCACCGCCGAGCACGCGACCCTGTTCGAGGAGCAGCTCCGCATCCCGCTGCTGGTGATCGATCCGCGGGTCCGGGCGCCGCGCACGGTGCAGACCCGAGTGCAGCAGCTCGACCTGTACGCCACCGTGCTGGGGCTGGCGGGGGTGCCCGCCCCCCCACCGGGGGGTGGATTTGAGCCCGTGGGTCTGGGGCGAAGGCGAGCCGTCCGTGGCCCCGGACCGGCTGTTCCTGAGCCACAGCGCTCGCCGCGGCTACCGCACGCCCGAGGCTGAGCGCACCCACCAGATCACCGCGGTGAGCGACGGGCGCTGGAAGCTGGTGGACGCGCGCTACGGCGATGGCTTCGACCCGGTGCTGTACGACCTGCAGGCGGATCCGGGCGAGCGTCATCCCCTGCGGGATCGGGCGCTGCTGGGCGAATGGCTGCAGCGGCTGGCGCAGGCCTGGGCAGGCTGACGCTGGCGCTGGCGGGGGGCTCCCGCTTTTGCCATCCTGCCCACATGCCTGAGAACGCCCCCGAGCAGAGCGCCGCCCCCGAGACTTCGCCGCGCCCCGAGGCCCGCCCGCAGCGGGCGCCCCAGGGTCAGCAGGGCGGCGGCGCCACCCCCGACGTCAAGCCCTTCACCGCGGCCGACGCGGCGGATCCGGCGGCCCTGGCCCAGGCCCTGGACGTCATCCGCGCGCAGCACGAGGACGACCCCTACTTCAAGAACGACCGGCAGGCCTTCGAGCGCATCGAGAAGAGCCAGAAGACCCAGCAGGCCCTGGCCGGCGCCAGCGAGCAGACCGGCGTGGCCGAGCGCGATCTGTGGGTGATGGCCGCCCTGGAGTCGGCGGGCAAACCCGACGCCCGCAACGGCTCGTACCGGGGCCTGATGCAGATGGGGCAGTCGGCGGCCGAAGAGGTGGACATGCCCTGGAAGGACGTGGCCACCGACGTGAACGCCAACGCGCTGGCCGGGGCGAAGTACTGGCAGCACCACGAGGGCCGGATGGAGGACGCGGGCATCGAGTCCAACGTGCTCAACCAGTACCTGGCCCACCAGCAGGGCTTCGGGGGCATGCGCAAGCTGCTGCGCACCGTGGCCACCGATCCCGACAAGCGGGCCACGCGCGCCCAGCTCGCCAACCTGCCGCCCGAGTTCATCCAGAGCCTGGGCAAGAGCCGCAGCCAGGTCACCCAGCAGGACTTCCTGAAGTTCTGGGAGGACCGCGTGAAGTCGGCCGAGGCGGCCTTCGACATGCACCAGGGGCAGCAGACCCTGCAGGATGACCTGATGGCCATCGGCGGGGCGGGCGCCCACCAGGCGCCCATCAAGGCGGGCGGCCGCCCCGGCGTCGAGGACGACGAGACCGTCTGATGCATCCCGCGGGGAAGGGAACAAATCCCGGCGCGCCCCGGTTCGTGGGGCGGACCTGTGGAGTGCCCCTGATGCCTGAGCCCGAGCCGCCCACCCCGCCCACGCCACCCGAAGCGCGGCCGGTCGAGCCCACCCCCGCCCAAGGGGAAGCCGGCCCGAGCCCAGCGCGGCAAGGCGAAGCCGCCCAAGCCCTCGCCGGCCGATCGCGCCGTGGAGCGCCGGGATCGCAGCGCCTTCTTCCTGGGCTTCGCCATCGCGCTGCTGGTGGCGGTGCCCGTGTCGTTGCTGGGCATGCGCACGTTGGCCGACAACGTCACGGGCCTGCTCATGGCGGCCGTGGGGGCGCTGCTGGGGGTGGGGCTGCTGGGCACTCTGCTGTTCCTGTTCCGGCGCCAGCTCTTCCGCGGCACCCTGGGCAGCCTGCCCGCCGTGTACGCGCCCATCCCCGAGCTGGTGGCCCACCTGAAGGCGGGGGACCAGGCCGCGGCCGCCGAGGCGGCCACCCTGGTGGGGCAGCGCTTCGTGGCCTGGTGGGGTGGATCAGCCTCCGCAACTGGATCATCCGAGCCCTGATCGGGGTGGTGGCCGGCTTCGCGGCCTTGCTGGGCTCGGTGCTGCTCTGGGAGCAGAACCAGCTCGTGGCCCGGCAGAACGCGCTCATCGAGGCCCAGAACGCGTACTTCCAGCGGCAGGTGGGCCAGGACAGCGACCAGTGGTCGGAGCTGCGGCTGAGCCAACTGCGCACCACGCTGGTGGAGGTGGACTGCCGCGAGGGCGGCCGCTGCAAGCCCGTGGCGGGGCCCGTGGCGCGGGGGCAGGCGCTGGCGGCGCTGGCCACCCTGGAGCGGCAGGCCGGGCGGCTGCCCTGGAGCTGCACGGCCTTGACCTGAAGCGGGTGGACCTGCGCGGCGCCGATCTGTCGGGCGTGCGCCTGGTGGACAGCGACCTGCGCGGCGCGCTGCTCGACGGCGCCCGGCTGGTGGACGCCCGGTTCACCGGGAGCGATCTGACCGGTGTGTCGCTGCGGGGCGCATGGGTGGACGGGCCCGACTGGCTGAGCAGCGTGGCGGAGGGCCGCAGCGCGGTGGCCGAGCTGTCGCAATCGGAGTGGACCGTGTGCCGCAGCCCGTCGGGCTGGCGGGTGCAGGCGGCGTTCCCGGGCTGCGAGGGCAAGCTGGTGACCGCCCGGCCCACCGCTGCGGTGCGCGAAGGCAAGGTGAAGCTGGGCCCCGCGGCCAGCGACGTGGCCCGGGTGCCGCTGGACGGGCCCCCGAGCCGCCTGGACTGCAGCACCCTGGGCGAGGCGCTCACCTGCGAGCTCATCCACGACGGCGTGGAGTACGCCACGCGGCTGCACTGGGGCCGCGAGCGCCTGGTGCTGGAGCCCGTGGGGGACCGCTGGGCGGCGGTGGGCATCGAGGTGCCCGCCGCCATGTACACCAAGCTGCGGCTGGACCGGTTCAACCGCTGAGCGCGGGCGCCGTCAGGGGGCGTCCACGGGGGTCAGCGTGGCGTCCACCCGGGTCACGAAGAGCCGCAGATCGCCCGCCACCATCGACTCGACGCCCACCGTCAGCCACAGCGCCTCCGCGTTCACGTCGCCCACCGGCCGCACGGCCGTGGGGTGGGCGTGGCGGATGGTCTTGTACCGCCAGTCGGGGTTCGCGCAGTCCTCGTTGCCGTTCTGCAGATCGCCCGCCAGGCTCAGATCGGCGCCGCCCTGTGGGCCTTCGCCCTTGTCCAGGTTCAGCCGCACCAGGCCCGCGTCGTCGGCCACGGCGGTGGGCTCGGCGCCGCTGGCGCCCAGCTTCACCAGGTTGAAGCGGCCCTCGTCGCAGCCCGTGCCCCCCTGGGTCAGCAGGGTGACCTCGTAGGTGACCCGGTAGTCCACGTCGGGCTGCAGCCCGGCCTCGCGGGTGACCACGTGGGTGACGTAAGCGAACAGGTCCTCGTTGCGGTTGCGGGCGCTGAGCTCGTAGCCCGTCTCGCGGGCCATCTGCACGGCGTCGGGCAGGTTGGCCATACCGGCCTCGAAGAAGAAGCGATCCTCGTCGGCGGCGGGGTAGTCGGCAAAGCCGTGGGTCCAGAACAGGTGCATGCGCTGGGTGAGGTCCCAGGAGAGCTCGACGGGGGCTGGGGGCGGGGCGCCGCCAAAGCCACCTTCACCGCCGAAGCCGCCCTCACCGCCGGCGCCGCCTTCACCCCCGGCGCCGCCCATCCCACCCACACCGCCCATGCCGCCCGCGCCGCCGACACCTCCAGCGCCGCCCATGCCGCCGGCGCCGCCCATGCCGCCGGCGCCGCCCATGCCGCCAGTGCCGCCCATGCCGCCGGCGCCGCCCATGCCGCCAGCGCCGCCCATGCCGCCAGCGCCGCCAGCGCCGCGCCATCCGCCAGCGCCGCCCATGCCGCCAGCACCGCCGTCGCCCCGGCGCCGCCGCGCCCCCGCGCCGCCAGCGCCGCCAGCGCCCCCGGCGCGCCAGCGCCGCCGGCGCCGCCCATGCCGCCCGCCCCGCCCATGCCGCCACCATCGGCGGGGGCCTGCCCCGCGTCCGCGCCGGTCGCCGGTTCGTCGTCACATCCCACGGCCATGCCGGCCGCCAGCGCCACCGCCAGCGCCCACCTCATCGTCTGCATCGGTGCTCCCCCCCCAGTGGTGTGATCGGGCCCCACGCGCGGTGCAGCCGCGCCGGCGCCGTCCCCCCAAGTTTGCGCGAACACGGGGTCAGCGGCGACACTCCAGCGCATGCGTAGGCGAATTGGCCAGATGGTGTTCGGGGTCGTCGTGGCGCTCGCCGGTGGGTGCGACGACGCGGCCGGGCCGGGCAGCGGCGGGCAGATGACCCGCGACTCGGGGGCCGGGGACTTCGGCGCGGGCGGCATGGGCGGCGCCGGCGGCGGGGGCGGCAAGGGCGACATGGGCGGCGGCGGCGTCGACATGGGCGGCGACGCGTTGCCCCCACCCGACGCGGGGCTGGACTGCGAGCCCAACACCCGCAGCGCCGATCCGTGCCCGCAGCGGGGCGTGTGCGCGGGCGACACCACCGCCCTGTGCGGCCCCGATGGGACCTACGGCCCCTGCGAGCTGCCAGCGGCCGCGGGGCGGGAGCGCTGCAACGGCCTGGACGACGACTGCGACGGCC
Source organism: Myxococcales bacterium (assembly GCA_020633555.1). GTDB lineage: Bacteria > Myxococcota_A > Bradymonadia > UBA7976 > UBA1532 > JACKDL01. The sequence goes on from JACKDL010000024.1 coordinate 44,900, forward strand.
TGGTGGACGAGGACTACCCCGAGCTCTACCTGCCCTGCGACGGCGAGGATGACGCCGACAAGTGCGAGCTGGGTCAGTGGCAGTGCGCCCCCGACGGCGTGGCCGTGGAGTGCGTGCGCGACGACGAGCAGTTCGAGCTGTGCAACGGCGAGGACGACGACTGCGACGGCGACATCGACGAGACGCTGCCCGCCGCCCCCGCCGCCGACAACCAGGTGGGCATCTGCGCCGGCACGCCCAAGGTGTGCGCCGGGGCCGAGGGCTGGGTGGAGCCCGACTACAGCCAGATTGAGGGCTACGAGGCCCGCGAGCTGACCTGCGACGGCCTGGACAACGACTGCGACGGCCGAGTGGACGCCGGCCCCTTCGCCCCTCGGGCCGAACGGGCGGTGGGCGTCTGCCGTGGCCTGCGGCAGATCTGCGTGGGCGACGGCGGCTTCGTGGAGCCCGACTACAGCGCGGTGCCCGGCTACGAGGAGGCCGAGGCCACCTGCGACGGCCAGGACAACGACTGCGACGGCGCCGTGGACGAGGCCCTGAATCCACCCCCTTGCGCCCTGACCCAGGGGGTCTGCGCCACGCCCGCCGGCCCGGCCCTGTGCCTGGGCAACGCGGGCTGGGTGGACTGCGACTACGGGCCCGACTACCAGCCCGTGGAGCGGGACCTGTGCGACGCCCTGGACAACGACTGCGACGGCGAGGTGGACGAGGGCGAGGCGGGCTGCAACGGCCAGGCTGAGCGGGCGGTGCGGATCCCTGCGCGGGCCTTTGACCAGGGCAGCCCCGCCAACGAGGCCGGGCGCGACGACGACGAGACCCAGCACCGTACCGTGCTCACCCACACCGTGCTGGCGCGGGCCACCGAGCTCACCCAGCAGGAGTACGTGGATCTCACCGGCCTGGAGAGCCCGGCCTTCCATCTGGGCGCCGATCGCCCGGTGGAGCAGGTGAGCTGGCTCGAGGCCATCCAGATCTGCAACCTGATGAGCGAGCGCGACGGCCTGCAGCCCTGCTACGTGGTGGAGGGCGATCAGGTGACCTGGCCCCAGGGCCTGGCCTGCGTAGGCTGGCGCCTGCCCACCGAGGCCGAGTGGGAGTACATGGCCCGCGCTGGCAGCGCCCGCGCCCACTGGGGGCTGGACCTGAACCTGCCCCTGGGCAGCCTGGCCTGGTTCCGCGACAACAGCGGCGAGCAGACCCACGCCGTGGGCTTGCTGGCGCCCAACCCGCTGGGGCTGTACGACATGCTGGGCAACGTCGCCGAGTGGACCTGGGATCGCTACGGGCCCTACCCCGAAGGCGAGGTGGTGGATCCCACCGGCGCCGAGGCCGGCCCCACCCGGGTGGCCCGCGGCGGCAGCTTCCTGAACCCCGACAACCGGGTACGCGTGGCCAACCGCGCCGAGTTCGAGCCCGCCACGCGCCTGCGCGACCTGGGCCTGCGGCCCGTGCGCACCCTGCGCCAGGAGTAATCACCATGCGGCCCAACCCGATCTTCGCGGCCGCCCTGGCCGCGGCGTCTGTCTGTGCGGCCGCCGGCTGCGCGTCGGACGCCCCCGATCCCAGCCAGCAGCAGCCCGTGGACATGGGCCGGCAGGGGACCCCCGCCGACGCCCTGGTGGTGGACGCGGGCGACCTGGACGCCGGTGTGACGCCCGACCAGGCGCCCGCGCCCGACCAGGCCGTGCCCGACCAGGCCGTGCCCGATCAGGCCCCCGTCGTCGACATGGCGCCAGTGCCCGATCTGCTGCCGCCGGACATGGCGCCGCCCTGCGATCCCGAGCCGGAGCGCTGCAACGGCGCGGACGACGACTGCGACGGCGAGGTGGACGAGGGCTTCCGCGTGGGCCAGGCCTGCCAGCTCGGCGTGGGGCGCTGCCGCGTCTTCAGCGTGGTGCAGTGCGCCGCCGACGGCACCGCGGAGTGCCCGGTGACCCCCTTGGCGCCCACCGTCGAGGCCTGCAACGGCCGCGACGACGACTGCGATGGCCGGGTGGACGAGGACTTCGACGGCGACGGCGACGGCTACCCCACCTGCGCCGCGGACGTCTGCGCCAACTGTCCGCTGCCCGACGATCCCGACCGCTGCCGCTGGCTGTGCGACAACCAGGACTGCCGCGACGAGAACGTGGGCGTGTTCCCCGCGGCGGTGGACATCTGCGGCGACGGCATCGACCAGAACTGCGACGGGCAGGACGCGCCGTGCACCGAAGCCACCGGCCGGGTCGACCACCTGGCCATCGCCGAGGCCAACGCCCCGCGCTGCCCCGACAGCAACCGTGACGGCGAGCCCGACAACGCCCTGGCCCTGCTGGGGGCGCTGGCCAACCAGCCCCTGGCGGACGCGGTGGCGGGCGGTAGCCTCAACCTGTTCCTGGCGGCCTCGGGCCTGGGCCCGCCGGGCACCGACGGCGCGTTCGCCCTTTCGGTGCTGCCGGCGACGCGGGCGGGCGAGGGCTACACCGTGAGCCCCGACGCCCTCGACGAAGAGGGCAACGCCCGCATCCGGTTCGCCGTGGCTCGCGCCCGCGACGGGGCGCTGCTGGCCGGGCCGGGGCGCTTCAGCCTGGACCTGCCGCTGGGGGGCATCGCCCTGCGGCTCACGCTGTACGAGGCCCAGATTCAGGGCACCGTCGGCGTGGACGAGGGCCTGGGGCTGACCGTGGCCGACGGCATCCTCTGGGGGGCAATCCGCGACGTGGATCTGCAGGCTGCGCTGGACGGCCTGGAAGCGGACTGCGCCGCCGCCGAGGACCCGGCGGAGTTCTGCGGGCCGCTGGCCCAGCTCCGCCCGGCGCTCGGCAACCTGCTGGTGATGGATCAGGACCTGGACCGGGACGGCGAGGTGGACGGCTATGGCGCCTGCCTGACCCTGTCGGTGGCGCCGCAGGCCCTGGCGGGCTGGCCCCCCGAGTGACCGACGCGCGCTCGGCGCTCGTGCTGGACGAGCGTGAAGGCCGGCTGGTGGCCTGCGAGCCCGACTGCCCCCACTGCGGGGGCGAGGGCACGGTCACCGTCGAGCGCCCCATCGACCCCATCTACGCCAACCTGCCCCACGCCGTCGGAGCCACGCAGACCTACCAGCAGGCGTGTGTGTGCGCGCCCGCCCGGGCCGCCGCGCGGCGCATCACCGGGGCGCACCTGCCCTACCTGGGCCCAGGGGCGGGCTTCGAGCGCTTCGTGGCCTACCTGGACTTGGGCGCTGAGCCTGAGCTGGGGGCGCAGGTGGCGGCCGCGGTGGACACCGCCCGCGCCTTCGTGGCCCGGCTGGGCGCGGTGGCGCCGGCCCCCGATCGGCTGTTCCCCATGCCCGACTTCCCCCCGGGGCTGGTGATCGCGGGCGGGCCGCTGGCGGGCAAGACCCGCCTGCTCGCGGCCGTGGGCCTGGAGGCCGCGCAGGCCGGCCAGCGGGTGCGGTTCCTGGCCTGGCGGACCCTGGCACAGCTCTGGAGCGAGCCGGCGAAGCTCAACTTCGATCCGGTGACCTTCCCGGGGCTGCTGCTGATCGACGACCTGGATCCCAGCCACCGCGAGGTGGATCTGCTGCACTTCGTGAACCAGCGCACCCGCCACGGCCCCACTGCGCTGACTGTCGCGGTGGATACCGCGCCCGAGGGCGCGCTGGATCTGCGCCGGCACCTGGAGCCGCTGACAAGGACGCTGGTGGAGCGCCTGACCTCGGGCGGGGTTTGCACCCTGCGGTTGGGCCCCGTGCGGCCCGCCTGACGGCGCGCCGCGGCGCCTCAGCGCACGCGCCGCACGGAGCGCCCGGTGCGCTTCGTCCCCTGCCGCAGCTTCTCCTGGGTGGCGTCGTCCACCTTGAACGCTTCGAGCTCGGCCTTGCAGGCGGGGGGCGTCTCGGCCCGCTCATGACGCGCCAACAGCGCGGCCAGGCGGGCGCGGGCGTTGCTGCATGCGCCGTCGAGGGCCGGCTTGCACTCTGTGCGGGCGGCCCGCAGACAGCCCGGGCGGCAGGTGCGCACGGTGCGAACCACGCGCTCGCGGATCGTGCGGGTGCGGCCGTTGCGCACCACCCGCCGGGTGCGGACCTCGGAGCGCCGCTGCTCGCGACAGCAGTGATGGCGGCGGTCGTAGGCGGCGACGCACTGGCCGAAGGTGGCGCAGGCGCGCTCGACGGCGGCCTGGGCCCGCCGGGCCTGGTCGTCCTGGAGCCGCTCCAGGAAGTCGTCCTCACACACGGTGTCCAGCACGTCGCCCCAGTCGAGACGGGGCGCCGCGCCTTCGTCGGCGCCCGCCGCCCACGCTGGAGTCCCAACGGCCCACAGGGCCAGCACCAGCAAGATCCGCCGCATCACCGCTGCCTCCATGTCATGGGGCATGTGCCCCCCCGGGCGGCAGCATAGCAGGTGCGGCATGGCAGGGGGCTGGCTGGCTGTGTTTTCGGGTCAGCGGACGATCAGGTGCTCCAGCCAGGGCAGCTCAGGGGCGCCCTCTTGCTGGTAGCGCTGGCTCCACTCCTGGTCGTTCACCCGCTCGAAGCCCTCGGTGTCGAAGCGGTGGGTGGCGTAGACCGGCCCCACGTAGGCCCGCGGGCCCGTGCAGCTCTCGACGGTGGCGATCATCAGGCGCACGTCGCCGGTGGCCATGTGCAGCACCCGGCCCACCACCTCCCCGAACTCGTCGGTGGGCTGGGTGTGGATGTCCACCGCCAACCGGTCGCTCGCGTAGGGGTTGTCGTCGGTGTTCAAGGCCAGCAGCTCGCCGTACCAGCCGCCGGTCACCCAGCCGATGTACTCGTCGGGCTGCACGTCCACCGCCTGCTCCAGCCAGCGTACCTGCTCGGCGCTGAAGGGCTCGCCGGTGATCTGCTGCTCGGCCAGGGCCTTGAGCTGGGTGGCCACGGCGTGCAGCTTGAGCCACCAGTCGCGGTAGAGGGCGGCGCCCTGGGGGTTCAGGTCGGCCAGCGGGCCCTCGCTGATGGCCAGGCCCAGATCGGCCAGGTCGATGAGCGCCTGGTAGAAGGCGGGCACGGGCTCCACATAGCCGTCGGGGTAGTCGCAGCCGCCGCCGCCGGTGTAGCTGGGCTTGGCGTACAGCACGTTGTCGTGGCGCAGCTCGGTCCAGCTCCCGAGCTGGGCGTTGAGCAGGCGGCGGCCGAAGGCCTCGCTGCCCATCAGCGCGGGGCGCCCGTGGGCGGCGGGATCGGCGGCCACGGCGGGATCGGGCGACAGCGTGCGCAGGGCGTTCACCCAGCCCGAGTACAGGTCGCCGGACCACTCGGCGGCGGGCTTGTCGTCCATCAAGGCCCGCATGGCGGCCAGGCGGCCCGGGTAGTCCTCGTAGGCCCGCAGCTCGGGCTCCAGCAGGGCGGCGGCCTGGCTGTTGCCGAAGGCTGCGAAGGCCACGTCCAGCGGATCGGGCATCATGCGCAGGGCACGGGTGCTGTCCCACACCACGTTGCTCAGCACCTCGCTGTCGACGATGTAGCGCTGGCCGAAGAGGGTGAAGCTCACCGGCAGGGCGGTGCGGCCCTCCTCGCCCAGCCCGCCCTGGAAGAAGTCGCCGCGGATGCGCTGGGCGTCGAAGGTCTCGTGGCCAAGCGCCTGAATCAGGGCCTGATCACCGGCGGCTGCCAGCGCCTCGGCGTCGCCGGGCAGGGCCGCCGCCAGGGCGCCCAGGGCATCCACGGTCACGTAGTCCTGGGGCCCGACGAAGCTGCGGAGCAGGGCCTCGATGCGCTGCCAGTCGGCCAAGGCGGGGGCGTCGATGAGCTGCCCCAGCAGCAGCGCCGCGCCGATGGCCCGCCGATGGACGAGCCACTCGCCGTCCCGCCCCACCTCGAGGAAGCGCAGGTCGATCCGGCCCAGCCACATCATGCTGCGGAAGTAGGGCTCCAGGTTGAAGCTGCCGCTCTCGGGGTCGAACGCATAGTGCCCGCGGGGCTTGAACTGGCTCATGTCGGTGTCGCGGCGGGCGCCGAAGATCTCGAAGCTGCGCAGCCCGTCGGCGGCGCGGGCGGCCTCCAGGAGGGCCGCGACGGTGGCGGCGTCGGCGCCGGCGACGGGCGCCACGGCCTCGTCCGCCAGCAGGCTGCGCGCCACCGTGAGGTACAGGTCGACGTCGGCGACCACCTCGGGTCCCCACGCGGCGCCCTCGCCCGCCGCCAGCCGGGTGTGCAGGTGAGCCAGCCAGCGGTCCATGGCGGGCCGCAGGGTGCCGATCTCGATCTGCTTGAGCAGCTTGCCGTACACCCGGTGCAGGGTGTGCAGCAGGCTATCGGCGCTGATGTAGACCGGCAGATCGGCGTTGTAGACGCGCTCGTAGCCGGCGATGAAGCTGCCCACCGGCTGCCGGCCCGAGATGACGAAGCCGTGCTCGGCCAGCACCGCCAGCTCGTCATCGTCCAGAGCCAGCGGGCTGGCCTGGATGATCTCGAGGTTCTGCGCCTCGAGGGGGTCGAAGCCCAGGTCGTCGGCGAAGGGCACGGCGAAGCGGGCCAGCACGCCGTCGGCGTCCAGTGCCAGGCCGTCGTCCACCAGGGCCTTCAGCCGCTGGGTCTCGGCGCCGGCCTCGGCGGACTGGGGCAGCGGCTCGTTGGGGACCGGCAAGGCGTCGGCCGCCGGCGGGCCGCCGTCGGCAGCCTGGGGGGCGTCGTCACAGCCAAAGGCGAGCAGGGCGGTGAGCAGGATGAGACTGGCGCGCATGGGGCCTCCCGAAGCGGTGCGCGGCACTGGACGGGCCGCGGCGGGCGCTCTTACATCGGCCCGTGCGGGTCGGGGCTGCAGTGCGTTGCGATGGGGCGGGTCACTCGGGCGGCGCGAGCGCCTTGGTGCGCGCCCAGGCCTGCAGGTCGCTGACCTTGTCCACCTCGTCGACGATCTCGATGCCCAGCAGGCTCTCGATGACATCCTCGAGGCTGATGACCCCCACCAGGCCGCCGTACTCGTCCTTCACGGCGGCGATGTGCTCGCCGCTGGCCTGGAAGGTCTGCAGCAGGTCCGCCAGGCCCAGCTCGGGCGTCACCTGGCGCAGGGGGCGGGCCAGGCTGCGCAGGGGGCGCTCGTGCTCATCGTGGGCGGCCGCCGACAGCACATCGGCCCGCAGGACGTAGTGCTCTGTGTGCTCCGGGCGGGCGGGGTCCCGCAGCGGGATGCGCGCGTAGGGCAGCTCGCTGTGGGCGGCGATCACCCCGCCCACCGTCTGGTCGGCGGGGAAGGTGAACAGCACGGTGCGGGGGGTCAGGGCGTCTTGCACCTGCAAGTCCGCGAACTCGAACAGGTTCTTGATGGTCAGCGACTCGCGCTCTGCCAGCACCCCGTGCTCGCGACCCACGTCGGCCATGGCCTCGAACTCCTCGCGGCTCATGGCGCCGTGGCCGTGGCCACCGCTCACCAGCCGGGTGATGGCCTCGCTCAGGCGCACGAAGGGGTACATGACCACCATCATGGGCGTGAGCGTGCTGGCCACCAGGGGGGCGAGTTGGCGCCAGAAGGCGGCGCCCAGGGTCTTGGGGATGATCTCGCTGAACACCAGGATGAGCACGGTGAGCACCGCCGACGACGCGGTGATCCAGGCGTCGCCGAACACCGCCTGGGCCTGGGCGCCGGCGCCGGCGGCCCCCACCGTGTGGGCGATGGTGTTCAGCGACAGGATGGCCGCCAGCGGTCGATCCACGTTGGCCTTCAGGGCGCGCAGGCGCTGGCCCACCTCGGGGCGCTCGGCCTCGACGGCGGTGACATAGGAGGGGGTCACGCTGAGCAGGACGGCCTCGAGCACCGAGCACAGGAACGAGATGCCCAGCGCGAGCGCGACGTAGAACAGCAGCAGACCCATGAGCCGACTCCCTGAGAGCGAGGACGCAGGGGCCTGTAGCACACCGGCCCCGCCACCGTCAGCGGCGCCGGCGGACCCAGAGCGACAGGCCGGCGTGGGCGAGGAGGGTGGGGATGAGCACCTGCCACGCCGCCTGATGGGCCAGCGCTGGCATCGTCCGGGCCCCGGGGCCCTGGGCCTGCTGGAGCCACAGGCCGGTACCGACGGCGGCCAGGACGGCGGGCAGGAGCAGGCGACCGAACCACCCGTTCAGCCAGATGCGCTCGCTGCCGCTGCGCAGGCGGAACAGCACCCGCCGCCCCGCCAGGAGCTGCGCCGGCAGGCTGACGCAGAGCGCCAGTGACACCGCCACGTGGGCAGTGATCCAGGGCGCCCGCAGGCCCCTGGGCAGGTCCAGCCACATCAGCGGCGCGGCGGTGAGGAGGGCGGCGGTCGTGAGGCTGGCCGTCGCGTTGTGGGCCGAGCGCCAGCGCAGGCTCATGGCGGCGCGGCCTGCGGGGCGCGGCGCCTGGCCTCGGCCAGGGCCTGGAGGATGATCGGCTCGGTGGACCCGGCGTCCACCAGCGCCTGCAAGCGCCGGGCGGCGGCCGCGGGGTTGCCCGTGGCCAGATCGATGAGGGCGCGGGCGTAGCCCGTCACCGAGGCCTTGGGGTGCTCCCGCTCCAGGATCTGGACCTCGGCCTTGGCGTCATCGAGCCGGCGCTGGTGCAGCAGGAACTGGATGAGATCGCCACGGGCGCGGGGCATGCGCGGAGCCAGGGCCACGCCCCGCCGCAGCTCCTGCTCGGCCTCGGTGATTCGGCCGCCCTGCAGGTGCCACATGGCCTTCACCGGGATGTCGCGTGGATCATCCACCCGGACCAGGGTGCGCCGGAGATCGAAGTCGGCCCGGGCCTTCGCGGTGATGGGCTCGGGGCTCGTGAGCACGCCCGGGTCCAGGAACATCAGCGTCTCGAACGCCGCCACCCGCACCGTCAGGTGGGGGTCGGCCAGGGCCTTGCGCACCGCGTTGAGCGCGGCGGGCGTCTGGAACGCGCCGACGGCGCGCACGGCGTAGTAGCGCACCAGCGGATCGGCGTCCTCCACATGGCGCAGCAGGGCCGCCAGCGCGCGCGGATCGCCCAGGGCGAGGGCCAGGAACTGCGCCGCCGAGGCCCGCTGCACCACGTTCAGGCCGGGGTTGTCGAGCCAGGCCACCAGCGGGGCCACCGGCGGGCGGCCGGCGAAGGCCTGCGTCAGCACCTCGGCCCGCTCGTGCATGCTGGCCTTGTAGCGCTGGTAGCTGGGCTGGGCCCCGTACCACGCCTGCACGTAGCCCTCGGCCCAGGGCACGTCCTCGTCGGCGTGGCACTGGGTGCACGCGTTGGGCACCTGGTAGGCCGCGGTCAGGCTGGGCAGCGGGCTCGAGATGGTGTGGTCCCGCACGGTCATGCGCAGCTGCAGGTCCATCTTGGGCATGTGGCAGCCGATGCAGCGGCTGCCCTCGGACTCGGGCGCGTGGTGCGTGTGGGCTGTCAGGCGGGTCTTCTGCCCCAGGTGGCAGGTGGTGCAGATGGCGTTGCTCTCGACGACGGTGGCGTCCTTCACGCTGTGCAGGTCGTGGGGGGGGTGGCAGGTGCCGCAGTCCATCTTGCGGGCGGTGCGGTCCATGCAGCGGTTCTGCAGGTAATCCACCCAGCGGTAGTTCAGGGTGGACGAGCGCCCGTCCACGAAGAACGTGCCCTGCTGCCAGACGTCGGGCGCGAAGCTGTCGGCGAAGGGCTCACCGGGCACGGGGTTGGGGGCGTAGACCCGCTTGCGGGCGTGGCAGGGCGTGCAGACCTCGATGCTGGCCCGGAGATCCAGGCGGTCGAGCTTGCGCATGGGATCGCCGGTGCCATCGAGCGTGCGCCAGACCCGCACGTGCTCGCCGCCGGGCCCGTGGCAAGCCTCACAGCTGATCTGGGGATCGAACGCGCTGGTGTAGCGGTTGGTCTCGGCGTCGTAGCCCTTCTCGGGGAAGCTGGCGTGGCACTCCATGCAGGCGCGGTTGTAGGTGCGGCCGAAGTTGCGCCAGTGTTCCTGGTGGCTCGACGGCACTGCGCCGCCGTGCCAGTCCTGGACGGGCCCCTCGACGCTGTCGCGCCAGGACTTCTCCTCCAGGTTCCAGTAGGTGGGCAGCACCTGGAGCCGGCCATCGGGCTCGGCGAACAGGTAGGCCTGGTGGCGCATGATGCCCAGCACCCAGGCCACCTCGTACGTGCCGGTCTCGCCGTCCACATCGGTGTGGTCCATCAGGTACTTGCCGTCGCGGGTGTACATGCGCGACGTGGTGCCCTTGAAGACGTACGTGACGTCATTGAAGTCGCCCACCACCGTCTGGGGCGTCGGCCGGGCCATGTTGTGCGCGTGGGCCGACTTCGCCCACTCGGCGTGCTCCTTGGGGTGACAGGCCTGGCACTCCGCCGAGCCGACCCGGCCGTCGGGCGTGGTCGTGGGGGTCGGGTGGGGGGCTACGGTGGTCCCGCCGCCGACGCCGGCCACCCACCAGGCCGTGGCGGCCAGCGCGGCAAGGGCCGCCAGGAGCGCCAGCCCGCGCTTCATGGGGCCTCCGACGCCGGCGCGGCCGAGGCGGGCGCGGTGGTGGGCGCGGCGGCCGCGGTGGGCGCGAACGCCCTGGCGTTGGCGCGGATGGCTCGCAGCTTCGCGGCCTCGCCCCGGATGTAGCTCAGATCGGCCTGCAGGTGCGCGTAGCCGTGCCAGTGGGTGTAGTCGGGGCTGTTGTGGTAGGCGCCCTTGAAGGTGATCGAGTGGTGGAAGCGGGCCATCTCGAAGAACCGCTGTTCGATGGCGCTCGTGTCGCTGTAGCCCTGCTGTCCGCCGAGCACGAAGGCGTGGCCGGCGACCGGGTTGGGGGGCCGGTCGGCGGGGGCGGGCTCGATGAGCCCCTCACCCTGCAACTCGCGCAGGATCTGGGCGGCCTCAGCCACCAGCGCGTCGGCCGTGCGCTTGATCTCGTCCCCGTCCTGCAGGGCGCGCCGGGCGAACCCCTCGGAGTGGCACTGGCGACAGATGACCAGCATGCGGGCGCGGTTGGTCTCGAAGGTGGCCCGGTCGATGACCGTGCTGGGGATGCCGGGATCCTCGCCCACCAGCACCGCGCCGCCCAGGCCGCGGCCCAGGGTGAGGTTGGCCGTGACGTCATGGCCGGACTCGCCGGTGAGGTGGCAGGTGACGCACGAAGGCGCGCCGGCGGTGTCGCCGCTGCGGTAGGCGATGCCGTGCTTGCTGGAGCGCCAGGCCTCGATCTGCGGATGGTCCGGGCCCATGTGGCACGCCTCGCACGCCTCGGGCTCGCGGGCCTCGGCGGCGCTGAAGCGGTGCCCGCCGTGGCAGAGGTTGCAGCTCCCCTTGGTGCCGTCGGGCCAGACCTTGCCGATGTCGTGGCAGGCCAGGCACCCCTGCCGCTGCATGGCGGGTGGGGCGGCCTGGAACATCGCGTGTGCGCGGGCATCCACCTCGGAGTCTGCGTGCTTGCTGCGCGCAAACTCCTGGTACGCCTTGGCGTGGCACTCGGCGCACACCTTGGGCGAGACGTCGCCGTCCTGGGCGAACATGGCGTCGTGATCGGTGCCGTGGCAGCCCTCGCAGCCCACGTCGGCGCCGAAGTGGGCGCTGTCCAGCCATTGATCCACGAGCCGCGCGTTGTGCTGACGGTGGCAGCCCACGCAGCTCTGATCGTCGAAGTACTGCCGCGCCACCGGGATGTAGCGCCAGCCGACGATGGACAGCGGGATCAACACCGCCACGAGCGGCACCAGCAGGTGGAGCAGCGGAGTGCGGGGGCGCGTCATCGCCCGCCCTGTCGGCGCATTGGGGGGCCCGGGTGAGCCCGGGGTCAATCCTTGCGGGGGCTGGCGTGCCGGCGCCGGTAGGCAGGCTCGTTCGTCAGGTTCTTCGCGAGGTAGACGTGGGCCTCGTCGCGGCCGAAGCCGTGGCGACGGAAGAAGGCGCGGGCCACCTCGTTGTCGGCCGCGGTGTCCACCAGGACCATGCGCGCGCCGGCGTCGATGAATCGCCGTTCGAGTTGCTGGACCATGCGGGAGCCCAGGCCATGCCGGGCGTGCTCCGGTTCCACCCCGAGCCAGGCGAGGTAGCCATAGGTCCAGGCGCTCCGGCGCTTCTCGATCAGGTTGCCCAAGGCAAAGCCCGCGAAGGCCCCGTTCACCGTCGCGACGAGGCACGTCTCGCGGTCCGTGTGGAACAGCTCGACCGGCACGTACTCGTCCCAGGTCCGATGCAGGGTCGTCCACCGGTCGGCCGTAAAGAGCCGCTCGCCCAGGTGGAAGATGGGGGCCAGATCCTCGATCTCGATGTCGCGGATCTCGATCACAGGCTCAGTGGACGATTGAGGCGTGCGGGGCATGACTTTCCCTGGCTGGGGTCGCTCAGGCTGCGCTCCGAGGGCGCGCGACGCAAGGGCCTCTCGGGCGTCGCGTGTGGGCGCCGCGGGAGGTCCGGTGGATCCTCGGTTGGTGCCCGGGTTGGGCGGGGCGCGTCGGGGCGCCGAACACTGCGGGCGGATCGGGGGGCAACGGATCGTGTGCCCGAGTGGCCTCCGGAAGCGCGGGGGTAGTCGGACCCTTGTGGAAGCGCCCGCCCCCGATGGCACCAGTCAGGCCGTGCTTGCGCTGGATGTAGCGGGCCACCTGCTCGTGCGCTGCCGTCAGGGGGCCTCGAACGCGAGGTCGACGACGTAGGCGCCGCGGCCGGCGCCGTCGGCGTCCACCACCAGCCCGTAGTCGCCCGGCTGGAGCACGGTGTCCAGGCCCGGGCCAGCCCCGCACACGGGGGCGCCGAAGCAGTCGTCCGCGGTCAGCGACAGCACGGGCGCGAAGGCGTCGGAACGGGCGGTGGCCCGCAGCCGTACCGGGGCCACCACGTCGAACTGCAGGACCTGATCGGCGCCGCCGACGGCCGCCCCGCAGGCCGCCGCGTTGAACCCGTCCGCCGCGCCGCTCGTGTCGCCCGCCACCTGGCGCTGATCGCCCGCGGCGAAGGTCGGGCGGGCCCCGCCGGGGAAGCACATGTCCTCGAAGGCGACCGGCGCTGCGTCGGGGGTGGCGGTGAGGTTGAGCTGCCCGCCGCCCTGGGCCAGCGCCACGTAGGCGCCCGGGAGCAGCCGCGCCACCACCAGGGGCTCGAACCCGGCCTCGCACTGGAACTCGGTGGCGGGATCGGCACAGACCGCCCGCAGGCTGACCGCGCTCATGGGGCCACCGCCCGTCAGACGCAGCTCCACCTGCGAGGGCTCGTCCAGCACGAAGCCGAAGGCGCCCACGGGCGCGGCGGGGTCGAGGCACACACCGCCCAGCGCTGCACCCGCGCCGTCCACCGGCGCCTGAGCGGGCTGGCCGGCCACCAGCGGCTCGGGCGCAGCGCAGACCGCGGGCGGCCCGTCGGCGCTCAGGCTGGCCTGGATGCGCCCGGCGTAGGGGCCGTCCACCACCACGAAGTAGGTGCCCGCCTCGACGGCGTGCTCCAGCCGGTCCCCCGCGAGCGGCGTGCAGGCCAGCGGCACCGCGGCGCAGTCGCCGTAGAGCATGAGCCCCGCCGTGGGATCGGGGTCGAGCAGCGACACAGCCAGCCGGCCCGCGCGCGGCACTTGCACCTGGAAGACCCGATCCGGGCTGCCCGCGCCACGGCAGGCGGGGGCAAACGCCTCGGGACCCGCCGCGATCTGGGCCGCCGTGGGCTGATCCAGCGCCAGGGGGGTGGCGGCGGCGCACGCAGCCGCCCCATCCAACCGGGTCCGCACGGTCAAGGTGTAGTCGCCCTCGCCGGTCACCCGGATCCGCGCAGGCGCGTCCACCGTGGCCGGCGCCGGCTGGCCGTTCACGGTCGCCAGCGCGCCCTGGATGGACACCTCGATCCGCCCCGGGCCCGGCACCCGGAACCAGTCCTCGTCCCGGGGACACAGGGTCCCGTGGATGATCCCGTCGCCCACGGCGCGGGCGTTGGCCTCGACGTCGTTGCGCCAGGGGCGGTCGTACGGGTCGTCGGCGCAGGCGGGGCCCGCGTCCACGAGCAGGCGGTAGGCGCCGCTGCCACCGACGGGCGCGCGCACCTCCAACAGATACTCGCCGGGGCCAGCGCTCACCCAGGCCTCGCCCGGCGTGGCCACGCTGACGTCCACCGGATCGGCCGCCGGGGCGTCGGCGCGCCGCAGGGCGAGCTGCAAGGGCGGGAGGGCCACGTTGAAGCGGGCCACCACGGTCACGCCGTCGGCGCCGCCCACGCGGAACCAGTCGGCCCGGGCCTCACAGGCGCGCAGGTCGAGCAGATCCACCTGGCCCAGCGACACAGCGTCCTGGGCGGCGTGGTTGCCGGCCAGCCGATCCTCTTCGCAGTCGCCCACCGCGCAGGCTCCCAGGCTGCAGACGTGGCCCGGCACGCAGTCGGCACCTTCGGCGCAGTCCACCGCGTCACTGCAGGCGCCGTCGAGGCAGCGCTGCGCCCCCGGGCAGTCGCCGTCGACCCGGCAGCCTGCGCACAGGCCGTCGGCGCCGCAGACGCCCGGGCAGTCGGCGTCCTGCACACAGGGGCCGGGGGCCACGCAGCGGCGGCCCAGGGGCTGCCAGCCCGCGGGGCAGTTGGCCGCCACGGCGGCCTCGCAGGCGAACTCGACGCAGCGCTGATCCGGGCAGGCGCTGTGCGCGTCGCAGGCCACCTCCCGACACTCGGCCAGCCGGCACAGGCGGCCGCCCAGGCACTCCGCGTCGTCGCTGCACTGCGCAGGCTCACCGCACAGGGCGTCGTCACCGCACGCCTGGCCATCGGGGCACAGGCCGTCGGGGCAGGGATCCACGCACGCGCCCATGGTGGGGCTGCACACCCGGCCAAGGTCGCAGTCGGCCTCGGCGGCGCAGCGGGCGCCCTCCACGCACAGGCCGTCCACGCAAGCGCGGGCGCCCAGGCACTGGCCCTCGACGCAGCGGTCGGTGCACAGGCCGTCCACGCAGCGGCGGTCCCCCAGGCAGTCCAACGCGCTGTTGCAGCGGGCGGGCTCGGCGCAGCGGCCGGCCTCGCAGCGCATGGCGCCGGGGCAGTCGGCGGCCTCGACACAGGGGGCGATGCACCCGCCGTCCACGCAGATCCGGCCGGCGAAGCAGCCGGCGTCGCCCACGCACGGGCTGGCCTCGACGCAGGCGCCGCTGAGGCCGTCGCACACCTGCTGCCCGGCGCAGTCGCCCGCGACGCAGCGATCGGCGCACGCACCGTCCGCGCCGCAGATACGGTCGCCCAGGCAGTCCAGGGGGCCGCTGCAGCGGGCGGGCTCGGCGCAGCGGCCGGCCTCGCACAGTTGGGCGCCGGCACAGTCGGCCGCCTCGCGGCAGGGCTCCACGCAGGCGCCGTCGTCGCAGCGCCGGCCCGGGAAGCAGCCGGCGTCACCGGCGCAGGGGGCGGCCTCACCGCAGCGGCCGCTGGCGTCGTCGCACACCAGGCCGCCCGGGCAGCCGGCCACGCCGCAGGGGTCCTGGCACGTGCCGCCCGCGCACACCCGCGCCTGCAAGCAGTCCACGTTGGCCTGGCAGACTTCGGGCTCGGCGCATCGGCCCGCCTGGCAGGCCTGGGCCCCGGCGCAGTCTGCGGCTTCGGCGCAGGGCGTGGCGCAGGTGCTGTCCTGGCACACGCGGCCGGGCAGGCAGTCCACGTCGGCCGCGCAGGGGCCGTCCCCCTCGACGCAGCGGCCCGTGGCCCCGTCGCAACGCTGCTGGCCGGGGCAGGAGCCCGCCATGCAGCGCGGGGCACACAGGCCCTCCAGGCAGATCTCGTCGCCGCAGTCCAGGTCGCGTTGGCAGTCGCGGGTGGTGGTGCACAGCCGGGTCTGGGGGTCGCAGCGCTCGCCCTCACCGAGGCAGTCGCCGTCCACCATGCAGCGGTCGGTGCAGGCCCCTGCCACGCAGGCCCGATCGGCCAGGCAGTCCACGTCGCCGGCACAGGCCGCGGGCTCCACGCAGCGGCCCTGCGCGTCGCAGGTCTGCTGGCCCGGGCAGGGGCAGCCCAGGTCGACGGCCAGCATGTCGCCGCCCGCGTCGGCGGGCGCCATGTCTGCCACCCGCTGATCGAGGCCGGTGCTCAGATCAACGGGCACCCGCATGTCGGCCGAGGCGGCCTGCATGTCGGGATCGGGGGAGGGTGTCGGGGCGGACTCGCCGTCGTCGCACGCCCAGACGGTCGCGACGAGGGCCAGCGCCCAGAGGTTTCGGGTGCGCACGGTGGACTCCGAGGGAGGTCAGTTCAGCTCGCGCACGAACATGTGCCCGCTGTAGTGCCAGTCGTTCGGCCCGCCCATGCCCGAGCCGTAGTAGAAGCTGTAGTGGTAGTTGGTGGCGCCCCGGGGCACGTCGCGCAAGTACGCGTAATTGCTCTCGTGCAGCAGCGTCAGGTAGTTGTTGTTCGACGCCCGGGGGTACCAGTAATAGATGCCCGAGGCCGAGTTGCCGCCCACGTCCGTCCAGTTGTCGCCCGGGTTCAGCTTGTAATACAGGTTGTCGCCCGTCACCAGGTCCTGGCTGGTGGTGCTGTTGGGCATCACGGTCCGGTCCTTCACCCGGTAGATCACCTTCGCGCTGGTGCCGCTGAAGTCGCCCAGGTAGGGCAGGCCACGGCCCAGCAGCACGCTCATCTCGAGCGGGAAGCTCACCGCCGAGAGCAGCCGCCAGTCGGCCCAGGCCCCCGCGCTGTCGGGATCGCCGATGTAGGCGGCGTTGCCGATGGCCACGTTGTCGCGGGCGTGCATGTACAGATCGTAGTCGCGGTTCTCGTGGCCGGCCGGCGCGTTCTGGTAGCCGGGGTGCCGGTAGAAGCTCACCAGCGTCCAGCCGCCGCCGTTGCTGTGCATGTCGCAGAAGGCCTTGATGTCGCCGGCGGGGGTCCGCAGCCGGTACCAGCCGCTGCCGATGTCGCCCCGGTACGCCTTGCCGGCGGGCGGGTTGCGGTACTGCTTGCAGGTGGCCGACAGGGAGTTGTCGGCCCAGGTGCGCACCCCATCGGCGCCCAGCGCGAGGCGGATCTCGTTGGCCTCGGCCGCGGCCGGCGGCGCGGTCTCACGGATCAGGATCTTGGCGCTGTGGTGCCAGGAGTTGTTGCCGCCCATGCCGGCGCCCCAGTAGGCGCTGTGCTGGTGGTTGGTGGCGCCGCGGCCGTCCAGGTAGCGGTAGTTGCTCGCGTGGAACAGCACCAGGTAGTTGTCGTTGGGGTGGCGGGTGTACCAGTAGTACGTGCCCGAGCTGGTGTTGCCCCCCACGTCGGCCCAGGCGTCGCCCGGGTTGCGCTTCCAGTACAGGTTGTCGCCGGTGGTCAGGTCCTGATCGGTGCCGTAGTTGGGGAGCTGGTCCGCGGTCTTCACCCGGTAGATCACCTTGCGGTCGTAGTTCTCCCAGCCGCTGCTGAAGTCGTTCATGTCGAGCACCACCGCCATCTCGGCGGGGAAGCCGATGCCGTCCAGCGACCGCCAGTCCATCCACGGCCCCGGGCTGTTCGGATCGCCGTAGTAGCCCTCGAGCCCGAAGGCCTGCCGGGTGCGGGAGCGCATGTAGTAGGCGTAGTCGCGGTTGTCGATGTCGCCCGGCGCGTTGCCGTTGCCGGGGTAGCGGTAGTGGCCCAGCACGGTCCAGCCGCCGCCGGCGGTGGTCATGTCGCAGTAGGCCTTGAAGCGCCCGCGGCCCGTGTCCAGCCAGTAGGGGCCGTCCCGGCCGTCGCCGAAGTCCACGTCCTCGAGGTAGGCCTTGCAGCTACGCGCCGAGGTGCCATCGGACCAGCGCCGGGCGCCGTCCACGATGACGATGCGCTTGCCGGCGACGCCACCCCCGCCGCCCGACAGGGGCACCCAGGCGCTGCCGTCGCAGCCCATGAAGTGGCCGGCGGCGGTGTTGAAGTACACCTGGCCCGCCGTGGCGGCGGTGCAGGCCACCGGATCGGCGTTCGTGCGACGAAGCTGCAGCGCGCTGTTCAGGGCCAGGGCGCCGGTCACGGTGAGGTTGTTCACCTCGGCGTCGGCGCCCACGCGCAGGAGCTGGGTGGAGTCCAGGCCGTCCAGGCGGTCGGCGTCCAGGCCCGAGCCCGAGCCGTCCACGGTGATGAGCAGGGCCAGGATCTGGGCGGCGGTGCGCACGAACTCGCTGGAGTCGAAGCCGTCGAGCCGGTCGGCGTCCACGCCCGAGCCGGTGCCGTCCACGGTCTTCAGGCCGTCGAGGATCTGCTGGGCCGTGGTGACGAACTGGGTGGAGTCCAGGCCGTCGAGGCGATCGGCGTCCACCCCCGAGCCGGCGCCGTCGGCCTGGCGGATCAGGGCGTTGATGTCGGCGGGCGTCTTGGGGAAGGCCGTGCTGTCCAGGCCGTCCAGGCGGTCGGCGTCGATGCCGGAGCCGCTGCCGTCCACCTGCACGAGCTTGTCGCGCACCTGCTGGGGGGTGTCGGGGGAGCCGTCGCCGCCCGCCGCGCCCGCCGGACCCTGCGGCCCTTGCGGGCCCTCGGGCCCCTGGGGACCGCGGGGACCCACCAGCCCGGAGGGCGGGCCCACCCACTCACCGTTGGAGTTGACGATCAGGGTGTTGCCGATGGTGATGCTGCTGGGGTGGATGTCGCCGGTGACGTCCACGGCCACGTCCGCCGAGAAGGCCGCGGGCACCTTGCGCAGGGGGTGGCGGGGCACCAGCTCGGCGCCGCCGTCGATGCTGACGCCCACCCACACCTGGTCCCGGGCCATCAGGACCGGGTTCAGCGCTTGCACGGCGCCGATGGCCACCGCGTAGTAGCCGTCGAAGAACTCCACGGCGTTGTGCAGCTCGTCAAAGAGGGCTGCGCCCCCCACGGCCCCGTCGTACAGGCGGACCCGCACCGAGTGTCGGCCGTCGTAGGGCGCCCCGTTGGCGTCGAAGACCAGGCCCTCCTGGTTCATCTCGTTGGGCAGCGCGAAGGCCAGCAGCGGCAAGCACAGCAGCGTGGTGATCAGTCCCCAGCGCATGGACGTTCCCCCCGAACCTCTCCAGGTGGGATGCTAACATAATATTCCGCCCTGGGTTTACATCATTCGACGAAGGGGTTGACCGGCGTCGGGCGGCCCGTTCTGCTCCCTCGGCCAACACCAGGAGTCTTCCATGAGCGACGGGGCACACCCCCACCACGGGTTCGACTACATCGAGATCGCGGCCACCGACATGGCCGCCTCGCGGGCCTTCTACGCTGCCGCCTTCGGCTGGCAGTTCACCGAGTATGCGCCCGTCTACCTGGGCATCCAGCGCCCGGGTGGCGGTGAGATGGGCGGCCTGTGCAAGGCCGAGGACGAGCGGGTGGGCGGCGGTGGCCCGCTGGTCATCCTGTACTCGGCGGATCTGGACGCCACCCTGGCGGCGGTTCAGCGGGCCGGCGGTCTGATCGTCAAGCCCATCTTCGACTTCCCGGGCGGGCGGCGCTTCCACTTCGAAGATCCGGCCGGCAACGAGCTGGCGGTGTGGGGCCAGCCGAAGTGAGGCCCTTCGCGGCGCTCAGCCACGCCGGGCAGGTGCGCCGGCTGCGGGGCGCCGCCCAGGCCGTGCTGCCCGAGTTCGGGCTGCCCCCCGGACCGCTGCGCCTGGTGGGCGTGAGCGAGAACGCTGTGTTCGAGCTGCGGGCGCCGCAGGGGCGCTTCGCGGTGCGGGTGCATCGCACCGGCTACCACTCGGCGGTGGGGGTGGCCAGCGAGCTGGCGTGGTTGGCGGCGTTGGGAGCGGCCTTGGGCGATCGCGTGCCAGCGCCCCGATCCACCGCGCAGGGCGGCTGGAGCGCCACCACGGCGGCCGCCGGGCTGGACCAGCCAAGGCAAGTTTCGGTGATCCCGTGGATGCCGGGACGTCGGCTGGGCAGCCGCCTGGGCCCCGGCTGGGCCCGCGCGGTGGGCGAGCTCACCGCGCACCTGCACCTGCACGCCCGCCACTGGGCGCCGCCGGCGCGCTTCGAGCGCCCGGTCTGGGACGCCGCAGGGATCATGGGCGGCGCCCAGGTCACGTGGCGGCCCCCCGAGCTCCTCCCGGGCCTGACGGGCGCTGAGCGGCGGGGGCTGGAGGCCCTGCGGCTCAGGCTGACGGCCGAGCTGGACGGCTGGCCCCGGGGGCCCGAGGACGCCGGGCTGATCCACGCCGATCTGCACGGCTTCAACGTGCTGCTCGAGGGCGGCCGGGCCCACGCCATCGACTTCGACGACTGCGGGTACGGCTGGTGGTGGGCCGACGCGGCCGTGGCGCTGCGGCCGGGCCCCCGCACGCCCGACGCGGTGGCCCTCCTGCGGGCGTGGGCTGCTGGCTACCGGCAGGTGGCGCCGCTGCCGCACCTGGGCCCCGAGCGGCTCCCCGCGCTGTGGGCGGCGCGGCGCATCGCCGTGGGCGGCTGGTTCGCGGCGGACGCGCGGGAGGACCTGCGCGAGCGCTACCTGGACTTCGTGCTCACCGATCTGCGTTGGCTCCTGCAGGCGTGGCCCGCGGGGGCGTTTCACCGGCAGGCGGCAGCCGGGCTGCGGGCCGCCTGACAGGTCCCTCAGCGCCGGCCGCGCAAGGCGAAGCCGAAGTCGTCGTCGCCGTTCACGTCGCCCGCGATGTTGTTCAGGTCCAGGCGGTGGAACAGCCCGTCGCCGCGGCTGCTCTGGCAGCGCTGCGGGCCGGTGGTGCCAGCCGCCAGCGCGGGGCAGGGGCCCCAGGTGGGCGAGTGCCGGTTGGCGGGGCCCTGATCCCGGTCGGCCCAGCCGATGAAGACCTCGGCGCTGGCTTGCATGGCCGCCGCGCGGGCCGGATCGGCGGGATCGCGGCAGATCCAGGCCACGCCCCAGTCGTCGTTGCCGTCCACGTCACCGACCAGGCGCAGGGCGCGGAAATGGCCGTCGAAGCCCGTGCTGGTGCCGCGCAGGTTGCCGTCGTCGCCCACCAGCCCGTCGGGCACCGGGCCCCACCGATTGGTGGCGTCGGGGCCGCGGTCGTTGTCTGCGTGGCCCAGGAACACGGCGCAGTGGTCCTGCACGTAGGCGTTCACCTGGGCGAACTCGCCGCCGTTGCACAAGAGGGCCAGGCCCACCTGATCGTCGTCGTTCACGTCGCCCAGTAGGTCCAGGCGCACGAAGCTGCCGGCACCGTCGGTGCTGACGCAGCGGGGATCGGTGCCGGCGCTCTCGGCCTGGCCGGGGCAGGCCGACCAGCTCAGGCTGGGCGAGGCGGGGGCGCGGTTGCGGTCGGCCCAGCCGATGTAGAGCTTGCACCAGCGCTGGATGTGGGGGCCGCAGACGCCCTCGTCGATGGTGCCGTCGCAGTCGTTGTCCAGGCCGTCGCAGGCCTCGGCGGGCAGGGGGCCGCACTGGCCGCAGGCGTTCAGCAGACCCTCGTCCGTGGCGCCGTCGCAGTCGTTGTCCAGGCCGTCGCAGGCCTCGGCGGGCGCCGCGCCGCACTGGCCGCAGGCGTTCAGCGTGCCCTCGTCGGTGTCCCCGTCGCAGTCGTTGTCCAGCCCGTCGCACACCTCGGCGGGCTCGGGGCCGCAGGCGCCGCAGCGGTTCAGCGTGCCCTCGTCCACCCGGCCGTCGCAGTCGTCGTCGGCGCCGTCGCAGGTCTCGTTGCCGTCGGGCCGGCAGGCGTACTCGCAGCCCGTCTCCACGTCGCCGTCCAGCTCGTGGAAGCCGAGCTGGCAGCCCTCGAAGACGCAGGCGCCCTGCACGCACAGCCAGGTGGCGTTGGGGCGGCCGCAGAAGGTGCCGCAGCGGCCGCAGTGCTCGGGGTCGCTTGCCAGGTCGAAGCCCTCGTCCACCCGGCCGTCGCAGTCGTCGTCCTGCCCGTCGCAGCTCTCGCTGGGGGGATCCTCGGGCACGCAGGCGTACTCGCAGCCGTTATCGGGCCGGCCGTCCACGTCCACGAAGCCGGCGGCGCAGGGCCCCACCACGCAGCGGTCGGCCTCGCAGAGGCCCTGGGCGTGGGGCGGATCGCAGGCCTGGTTGCAGCCGCCGCAGTGGGCCAGGGTGCCCCGCAGGCCCTCGTCGCTGGCGCCGTCGCAGTCGTTGTCCAGCCCGTCGCAGGTCAGCTCGGCGTCGGGCTCGTGGGTGGCGGGCCAGGGGCAGCCCCAGGCGCCCTCCACGCAGGCCAGCGCCACGCCGGCGCACACGCCGAGGCCCCCGCACTGCAGATCGGGGGCGTCGCCGGGCTGGTCGTCGGCGCGGGCGTTGCAGTCGTTGTCCTTGCCGTCGCAGATCTCGGGCGCGCCCCGGTAGACGGTGGCGTCGCCGTCGTCGCAGTCGAAGTCCACGCAGTCGGGGCCGTCGCCGTGGCCGTCGCCGTCGGCGTCCACGCAGGTGCCGCAGCTCATGCCGTCGGCGGGCACGCACTGGCGGCCCACCGGCGCGCCGTCGCGCTCGATGTCGGCGCACTCGTAGCCGGGCGGGCAGACGCCGTCCTCGCTGCAGTCCTCGCCGCAGTACTTGTTGCGCCCGAAGTCCAGGCACAGGTCCTCGGGGTCGTCGCAGTCGCGGTCGGCCTCGCAGGGCTCGCACAGCTCGGGGGTGTCGGGCAGGCACAGGAACAGCCGATCGGCGCCCGCGTTGGCCACCGCCCGGCACTCGAAGGCCACCGGGCAGGTGCCGCAGGGCTGGCTGCAGATCATCCCGTATTCGGCGGTGTCGATGCAGTGGCCCGAGCGGCAGTCGCTGCCCTGGGTGCAGGGGGCGCCGAACTCGGCCAGGAGCGTGGCGTCCACGGCCACCCGGGCGTCGATGATCTGGGCGTCCACGGCGAGGGCGGCGTCGGCGGGCCCGGTCTCGGCGGCGACGGGCTCGGCCTCGGCGCAAGCCCCCAGGGCCAGGCCCAGCAGGGCCAGGGTGACAGCGGTACGCATGGCGGGTTCCTCCAGGGGCGAAGGTGGCACGGGGCGCCCGGCCGGTGCCAGCCGGTCCGCCCGGCGGGCGCTCAGAAGGCCTCGCCCAGCCCCAGGTAGGCGCCGTGCTCGCCGCGGGCCAGGGCCCCGTCCACCCGCAGGTTGATCTTGCGGGCCTCGCTCAGCAGCACGCGCACGCCGGCGCCCAGCGACCAGGTGGGCGTGAACGGGCCCAGCTCACCGAAGGTGGCGGCCACCCCCCCGAAGCCCGCGAAGCCCACGCGCCAGTACACCGGCGGTGAGCGGTACTCGGCCTGGGCGAAGGCGCTGTGGGTGTTGCGGTAGCGGTCGCGGAACACCCCGCGCATCTCGCTCTGCCCGCCGAAGGTGTTCAGGTTGAAGAAGGGCGCGTCGCCCCAGATGCCGTACCACATGGCCTGCAGGCCCAGCACGTGGCGCCCGTCGCCGAAGAAGGCGCGCGCCTCGGTGGTGACGCGGTTGTGGGGGAAGTCGCTGGCGAAGGGCGGCCGGCCCTCGAAACGCGCCAGGTAGCGCATGCCCCGGGTGGGCGTGAGCTGGTGGTCGCGGCTGTCGTAGCGCAGCTCGGCCGAGGCGCCGCCCATGCTGCCGCCCTCCAGGCCCCGCAGGCCCTGGGGTGGAGGGCGGCGGCCGAAGTCGATCTCGGTCAGGCTGTAGCTGCCGCCGACGCCCGCGTAGAAGTTCCCCAGGATGCGCCGCGAGATGACCATCTCGGCCGAGAAGGCCGGCTGGGTGTACCAGCGCCGGGGCGCCTGGCCGTCGAAGCCCTGGAAGGGGAAGCGCCAGCGGATGGCGCTCACGCGGCCCTCGACCTCCCAGTCCCCGTCGGCAAAGGACAGGGTGGGATCGAAGACCACCGCCGCCTGGTGCTGCAGCGTGTACACGGCGGTCAGCCGGGCGCTGGAGGGGCGCGGGCCGCTGCCGGGCAGGAACACGACGCCGACCAGGGCGGCCAGGGCCGAGGTCTCGGGGGCGTAGGCGATGAGCGGAAAGCCCACCACCCCGAACTCCTCGGGCGGGGGCTCGGCCTCGGGCGGGGGGCCCACGGGGGCCAGCAGCGCCGCCAGGGCGCACAGCGCAGCGATCATGGGCGGGTTGGGCAGGGCACGCCCCATTGCAGCCCGGGGGCGGGGCGGGGCGCAAGCGCTGGGACGATGTGGGGCGTTCAGCGCTCCCTGGCCGGCCTGGCCGACTTCGCGGCCTTCGGCTTGACGCGGCCTGGCTCGATGGCCTCCAGGGCGCCCTGGGCCACGCGCCGGGCGTAGCCCATGTAGTGGCTGCTGCGGATCCTCTCCAGAAAGGGCACGGCGGCCTTCGCCTCGGGCCCCAGCGTCTTCAGGAGCTCGGCGGCGTCCACGGTGAGCAGCGGATCCTCGCCCTGGGTCACCAGGTCGGGCACCGCGGCGGCGCCGTCCACGGCCACCAGGGCGGCCAGCGCGGCCTTGCGCAGCCGCACGTCCACGGCGGGGGCCAGGGCGGCGCGCAGCGGGGCGGCGCTGGCGGGGCGGCGGTTGGCGGCGATGGCCTCGGCAGCGGCGATGGCCACCTGCCGATCCGGGTGGTCCAGCAGCGGCACCAGGTGGGGCTGGATGGCGTCGGCCGAGGCGCTGGGCACGCCGGTGCGGGTGGTGGCGATGTTGGCCAGCAGCCGGCGCAGGAGCGGGCTGGGCCAGCCCCCTGCACCCTCGCCCGAGGACGCGGCCGCCGTCATGGCGGCGGCCAGGGCGGGGCCAAAACGCTTCGCGTGTTTGTCCCAGCGGGCGGTGAGCGCGAGCCAGGCGTCCAGGCGGCTCAGGTCGCCGGCGTCCACGGCCGCGCGGATCTGCGCGGCGGCGAAGGCAGGCTCGAAGGCCGGCTGCCCTTGGCGGGCCAGGCCCCGCAGCAGCTCGACCTCGGCCGGGGTGCCGGCCACCTCGTCCAGGCGGGCGCGCATCAGCGCCCCCAGCGGCCCTGGGCGGGCGGCGAAGTAGGCGCCCATGATCATCCGCCGCGCCCGGTCATCGCCGGCCTGGAACAGGGCCTCCACCTGGGCGTGATCGGCGGCGCGCGGGCTGGCGGCGGCCAGGCCGAGCAGGAAGGGCAGCGTCTCGCCCAGGTCGCCTGCGCCCGCGGGGGGCACGGCCTCGAGCAGCCCGCTGACCATCTGCCGGGCGGTGTCGTCGCTGGCCCTGCGCAGCAGCCGCTGGGCCAGCGGCCCGTTGCGCAGCAGCAGCCGGCGGGCCAGGCCGCGATCCAGCGCGCCTGCAGGGTCGAACACGTCCTCGGCCTCGGCCGCGTCGGTGGCCAGGTCGAAGCGCATCACCACCTCGGCCCCCGGGCGGTAGACGATCTTGTCGGTGCCCGCCACCAGCCCCTGCACGCGGCCGTCCCCGTTGGTCAGCGAGTAGGCCACGTCCCACGGGGCCACGGGATCGGTGAGCAGCGGGCGCAGGCTGTGGCCGCGGTGGGTGGGCTCGGGCTCGGCGCCGATCAGGTCCAGGATCGTGGGCACCACGTCCACGGTGCCCACGGTGGCGGGGCTGGGCGCGCCGGGCGGCAGGCCGGGCACGAACAGGGCCAGCGGCACCCGGACCTGGTGATCGGCCACCGAGGCCCCGTGGCCCATGTGCCCGCCCTCGCCCAGGGCCTCGCCGTGGTCGCTGGTGAGCACGATCAGGGTGTTCTCGCGCAGACCGCGGGCCTCCAGCAGCGCCAGCAGCGCGCCCCACTGGCCGTCCAGCCAGGTCAGGCTGCGGCGGTAGCGGGTGGGCCAGTCGCCGTGGTGGCGGCCCATGCGCACCCCGGCGAAGCCCGGCTTGTGCATGGCGTAGAAGTGGAGCCAGCCGAAGAAGGGGCGGTCGCCCACGCGGTCCAGGCTGGCCTCGAGCAGGGGGCGCCAGTCCTGCTGCCGCGGGAGCTCGTACACCCCCACGTCGTCGTAGCCGTCCAGCAGATCCGACACCCGCTCGTCCATGGACAGCAGGAAGTACTGCGGCACGACGGCCAGCGGGATGCGGCCGTGGCTGCGCATCACCCGCGCCAGGGGGCGGCCCAGGCGCTTGGGATCCTCGAAGGGGTGGGTGGAGCGGGCGAAGGCGGGCATGGAGAACTGGGTGCGGCTGGCCGGTGCGTAGGCCCGCGGGAAGACGTGCGCGGTCTTCAGCCAGGCGTCCAGGCGGGGCGTGTCGCCCGGCTTCGCGAACGGCTGCCCGGCGCCGCGGTTGGGGGGCAGGGCGTCGGCGCGCAGGGTGTCCACCACCACCACCAGCACGTTCCAGTCCTGGACCGGGCGCTCGCCGGCGGCCTCCACCGCGGCGGGCTGCGCGTCGGCCGTGGCCGGGTCCAGGTGCGCCAGCACCAGCCGCAGCAGGGCTGCCCGATCGGGCCGGCTCACCAGCGGCACCGCGCTCTGCCCCAGGGGCGAGGCCAGCAGCAGCGCGGCGCGGGCCTTGGCGCCTTGCTTGCGCAGGGCGAAGGGGGTGGCCGCCAGGGCCAGCACCGCCAGCGCGGCCAGGCCCGTCGCCAGGCGGGGGCGTCGCTGCGCCAGGCTGGCCGCCAGGCGGCCCACGCCCAGGTGGGCCAGGGCCAGCGACAGCCCCGCCAGGAACAGGTGGACGGGCGCGTACAGGCCGGGCAGCACCCAGCCGTCGGCCACTGCGGCCGCAGCGGCGCCGGTGAGCAGGAGCGCCGGCCAGATCCGCCGCCGCTGCCCCGAGGCGTGGAGCGCGCCGACCAGCGCCGCGGCCAGCGCGCCGCCCGCCACCACGCCCCAACGGAGCTGCGGGGCCCAGGGCTGCCGGGCCACCCAGTCGCCCGCCACCAACGCGGCGCTCACCTGCAGCAGCGGCCAGAGTGCCACGCCGGCGAAGAGCAGGGCGGTGGCCGCGGCCAGCAGCCGTGGGTGGGGTCGCGCCCGCAGTCGCAGGCTCGCCAGCAGGCCGCCCACCAGCGCCAGCGTGGTGTGGGCCAGCAGCACGCCGGCGCCCAGCGCCAGCGCGGCGGACAGGCCCAGCGGCGCGGGCAGGCGCGCGGCGGCCAGGCGATCCAGGGTGAGGGTGAGCCCGGCGCCCACGAGCGCCGCGGCCAGCGCGCGGATCACCCCTGCGAGGACGGGGCGCTGCGCGAGGGAGGCGGGCTGCACGGGCCGCGACGGGTAACAGATTCGGCCCGGCCTTTCCAGGCCGGGCCGGCGCGGCGGGGGCGGGATCAGGCCGCGAAGCGCACCGTGTCGTCCTTCCAGAACACAATCTCGATCTCGTAGCCGCTGGGATCCAGCGCGTACCAGGCGGTGCTGTGGGGCCACTCGACGGGGCTGCTCCAGCGCCACGTCAGCCCCTCGGCGGCGGCCCGGCGCAGGAAGTCGGCCTGGTCGGTCAGGCGCAGGGCGAAGTGGTTCAGGTGGTGCCGCGGGCCGCCGCGGGGCTGGTCGCGCTCGGGGTGCTCGTAGGCGCACAGCAGGGCGTCGCCGGCCCGCAGGATGGCGAAGGGCACGCCCTTCGAGGTGCCGCGCTCCACCACGTGGAAGCCGAAGACGGCGCCGTACCAGCGCACGGTCTCGTCCAGGTCGGTGACGCTCAGGTTCAGGTGATCCAGGTGCTTGACGGGGCTCATGGGGGCCTCCTTGGCCGGGGTTGTGGCCCCACCATGGTGCCCTCGTGCTGGCTTGTCGTCTCACTTGTCGGTGAGCCGACCAGAGGTCGTCAGGGCGCCAGCAGCGCCCGATCGGCCACCGAGGTGTCGTCGGCGAAGCGCCCCCACAGCAGCGGGGCGTCGTCCTGCACCGTCAGCCCCACCGGCCGCGTCTCGCCGCGCAGCCCGGCCAGCCGCTCGGTCCACCGCACGGCGCCGTCGGCGTCCCAGCGGGTCACGGCGTACACGTCGGCGGTGTGGCAGTGCCCGCGCAGGGCCACCAGGCCGCCGTCGACCGTGGGCGCGGCGCCCAGCAGCGGGGTGCAGGCGGGCAGATCCACCGGGGTCACCGCGCCCGCCGCACCCGTGGACGGATCCACCTCGACCCACGCGGCGCCGGGGGCGGCGGGCCCCAGCCAGGCCAGGCGGCGGCTGCCCGCCACCAGCATCCCCGCGCGCATGGGATCACCCGGCACCGGGGTGGCCCAGCGCAGCTCGCCCCAGGGGTCCAGGCCCAGCAGGGTCGCGCCGGGCTCGCCCTCGGCCGCGCCGGCCACGGGGCCCCAGGCCTGCACCGCGGCCACCGCGCCATCGGCCACGGCCACGAGCCCGCTCAGGTGGGTGCGCGGGCCCAGCCCCCGATCCACCCCGGGCCGCCCGTCGCCCCGCACGCCCATGAGCCGTGCCTCGCCCGTGGCGCCCTCGGACAGGCCCAACAGCACCTGCGGCACACCGTCGTCGTCGGGCAGCGCGGCCAGGTGCAGGCTGGCGAAGTGCAGGGCCCCCTCGACGCCGAAGGCTTGCGGCCGGCCGTACCGCCCCACGGGGTCCAGGGGCTGCACCACCAGGCCGTCGCCCTCGGCCACCGGCTGGATGAAGGCCCCGGTGCCGTCGGCGAAGCGCTGGCGCAGGCGGGCGGCCACCCAGGCGCCGCCGTCGGGGCGGGGGGCGATCCACTCCACGGTGGGCGACACGGCGGCCTGCCACTCCAGGCCGTCGGCCCGGCGCATGGTCAAGCGGCCCGAGCGGTTCATCGCCAGCGTGTGCCCGAAGGCCGCGGCCACCCGCGTGGCGTGGGTCGTCTGGCCCGTGGCGCTCAGCGGATCGGCCACCGGCGCCACTGGCGTCAGCGTCTGCGGTCCCACGGGCCGCGCGGCCACCACCCGTCGGGCGGTGGTGGGGTCGGGCAGGGTGCAGCGGCCAGCGGCGCCTTCACAGCCCTGCCACAAGGTCTGGGGCCCATCGCTGAGCTGCGGACACCAGCCGGTGATCTCACAGGCGGGCGAGTCGGTGAGGTGGCCCGGGGCCAGCGCACAGGGGATCCGCTCGGCGCCCGTGTCGGCCCACACGGGATCCCCGGACGCCGCGGCGTCGGCCGGCCGGCGGCCCAGGGCCACGGGGAGCAGGGTGTGGGTGGGCGTGACCATGCTGGCGGGCAGGGTGCACGGCGTGCCCATGGCCAGGCCGTCGTCGCCCCGGCAGGCGTGGGCCTCGCACAGCGACGGCTCCCCCCGGCAGGTCCACGCCCGCCACCCGCCGGCCCGCTCGCCGTCGCAGCGGGGCGCCTCGACCTGGCAGGTGTCCGCCGAGGGCTGCGGGGCCAGCGCGCCCTTCGAGCAGCCGTCGCCCGCCACCTCATTGCCGTCGTCACAGGTCTCGGTGCCGTCCTGCAGGCCGTCGCCACACACACCCCGGCCCGCGTTGATGGGCTCGAAGCCCACCGTGGGGCGGCCCCCACACTGGGTGGTCTGCGCCCAGGCCAGGGTGGTGAGCGTGGCGGCGGGGTCCAGGTCGCCCAGGCGGATGAGCACCAGCCGCCCCGGGGGGCTGTGCGTGAGGTCGAAGTAGGCGGCGCCGCCCGTGGAGCGCCCGATCAGCGTGACGCCTTCGGCCGCGTTCTCGCCGACGGGCAGCGTCTCCAGATCCCTGCGCAGGGCCGCGCTGCAGCCAATGCTGGGGCAGGCGCCGGGCGCCTCGTGCACCAGCGCCAGCGGCTCGGGGGCTTCGAGCTGCAGCGTCAGCCGCGGGTGGCGGGTGCCCGGGCCGATGGCTTCTCCAGGCGCCCCCCCGATCCACACCTGCCAGGCGCGGTTGCGGCCCGCCGGGCGCTGGGTGGGGGTGGGCCCTGGCTCGGCCTGGGGCACGCACTCCTCCTCGGAGGGGCAGCCGAGCAACAGCAGGCCGAGCAGGGGGGTCAGGCGGGCGGCGCGGCGCGGCATTGACAGGGGGCGCATGGGGACCTCGTGGGCGGTGTGACGGGGCCCGGATGTGCAACGGCCAGGCCAACCCGCCCCGGCCCCTCTGGTGGCCGCCAGCCGCCCAGGGCATCCTGCGCCCATGAGCGATCTCGAGCAGTTGGCCGAGCATCTGGCCGTGAACCTGCGGCGACAGCGCCGCGAACGGGGGTTGACCCAGGCCCGGCTGGCCGAGGCGGCGGGCCTGCCCCGGTCCACCCTGGCCACGCTGGAGGTGGGCGGCGGCAACCCCACGCTGGCGGTGCTGGCGCGGTTGGCGAGCGCGCTTCAGCTCACGCTGGAGGAGCTGCTGGCGGCCCCCCGGGCCCGGTTCAGGGTGTATCGCCAGGGCGAGCTGCCCATCGAGGCGCGGGGCGTCAAGAAGCGGGTCCGGGTGAGCAAGCTGCTGCCCGATCCCATCCCGCTGACCGAGATCGACCGGCTCGAGGTACAGCCGCAGGGGCGCATGAAGGGCGTGCCCCACGCGCCGGGCACCCGCGAGTACTTGTACTGTGAGCGCGGCCGCCTGGTGCTGTGGGCCGCCGGGGAGCGGGTCGAGCTGCGGCCCGGCGACCTGGTGGCCTTCCCCGGTGACCAGAACCACGCCTACGGCGCCGAGGGCCGCACCCCCGCCGTGGGCTTCAGCGTCGTGGTGCGGGTGGGGGTGGGCGCATGAGGCGCTTGGGGATGCTGTGCTTCCTGGCGCTGGCCGCGGGCTGCGACGACGGGCCGGGGGCCGCCAATGGGCAGGCAGCCGACGCCCGGATGGATCAGGGCCCGCAGGACGCCGCCCCGGGTGACGCCGCGCGCGACCTGGGGCTGCCCGACGCCGCGCCCGACGCCGCGCCGCTGCCCGAGCTGCCCACCGTGGAGCAGGCCCTGGACACCGTGGACCCCTTCATCGGCACCGGGGGGCAGGCCTTCGGCTATGCCGCCGAGACCCCCGCCGCGCAGGTGCCGCTGGGCATGGTCCGCCTGGGCCCCGACACCACCGCCGGGGGCGTCCACCCGCCGTTCCACCACTTCAGCGGCTTCCACTTCGATGATCCGGACGTGCGCGGCTTCAGCCACACCCACTTCGTGGGCACGGGCGCGCCCGACTACGGGCAGCTCCGGGTGCTGCCTTACGGCGCGCTGGACGGCGATCCCTGGGACCGCTTCGTGGCCATGGCGCCCGGCAGCCAGCAGGCGAGTCCCGGGCGCTACGCGGTGCGGCTGGTGGAGCCCGCCGTGGACGTGGCCCTGACGGCCAGCGCCCGGGCAGGGCTGCACCGCTACCGCTTCGAGCAGGCCGGGCAGCTCCTCGTGGACGCCGCCTCGACGGTGGCCGACGACCACGAGGCCCTGGACGCGCAGATCGAGGTCACCCCCGACGGCCTGGAGGGGCAGGTGACCTGGCGCGGCTCGCTGACCTCGCGCACGCGGCCGCAGACGTTGTTCTTCAGCATCGCCGTCGAGGGCGCCGCGCCGGTGACGCAGGTGTGGGACGCTGAGGGCGTGCGCGACGGGCAGGCCGCTCAGGGCACCGAGGCCGGCGCGCTGGTGCCGGTGGCCGCGGGGGCCACGGTGGTCCTGCGGGTGGGCGTCAGCTACGTGGACCGGGTCGGCGCGCGGTCCAACCGGGCCGAGGTCGCGGGCGACTTCGACGCCGTGGCGGCGGCGGCCCGCGCCGAGTGGGCGCGGGTGTTCGGGCGGGCGCGGTTTGCCGGCGGCACCGCGGCCCAGCGGCGCATGGTGCAGACCGCGCAGTACCACGCCTACGCCATGCCCACCCGCTTCGACGACGGCGACGGGCGCTACCGGGGCCTGGACGGCTCGATCCACACCGCCGACGGCTGGCGGCACTACACCGATCTGAGCCTGTGGGACACCTTCCGCACCCTGCACCCCTGGTACGAGCTGACCGATCCCGACACCGAGCGCGACTGCCTGAACAGCCTGCTGGCCATGGCCCGGGACGGGGGCGTCATGCCCCGCTGGCCGGCCGCCGCCAGCTACGGCAGCAGCATGATCGGCTCCAGCGCCGATCTGCTGTTCGCGGGCGGGCTGGCCAAGGGCATCGCCGGGGTGGACTACGACGCGGCCTTCGACGCCCTGTGGATCCACGCCGGCGGCGACCCGCCCCCCGACGCCCTGTTCGGCGCCCGCGGCGGCATGGCCGACTACCTGGCCCTGGGCTACCTGCCCCACGACCGCCACGGGGGCTCGGTGTCGCGCACCGTGGAGTTCGTCTACAGCGACGCCATGCTGGCCCCCATGGCCGCCGCGCTGGGCCGCCCCGAGGCCGCCGAGCTGGCCGCGCGCGCGGGCTGGTACGCCAACCTCTACGACCCGGCCCAGGGCCTGCTGGTGCCCCGCAACGCCGACGGGTCCTTCGAGCGGGTCACGCCCGATCGCAACTACTACAGCGGCGGCCCCTACGTGGAGGGCAGCGCCCTGCACTGGACCTTCAGCGTGCTGCACGACCCCCTGGGCTACGCGGCGCTGCGGGGCGGGCCCGACGTGCTGGCCGCCGATCTCGAGGCCCTGTTCGCCGAAAGCCGGCTGGGGCAGGGGATCCGCGACACCCGCAGCCCCGACGGCCACTACTGGCACGGCAACGAGCCCATGCTGCACGCGGTGTGGCTGTTCCAGGACGTGGGGCGCCCCGACCGCCTGGGCCACTGGCTGCGGGCGATCCAGCGGGTGATCTACCTGGACACGCCCGACGGGCTGCCGGGCAACGATGACGGCGGCACCATGAGCGCCTGGTACCTGTTCGCGGCCGCGGGGCTGTACCCGGTGGCGGGCAGCGACCGCTACCGGCTGGGCCCCCCGCTGTTCCCGGTGGTGGAGCTGCTGACGGCGGGTGGGCCCCTGCGCATCGAGGCTCCGGGCGCCTCGGGCGAGGCCCAGCAGGTGGTGGGGGTGTGGCTCGACGGCGAGCCCGTGGAGGGCTTCGAGATCACCCACGCCGAGCTGCTGGCCGGGCAGACCCTGCGCTTCGCGCTGGCGCCGGTGGAGTAGCCCGCCCCGGGCGCCTCCCCCCCCTCAGCGCCGGCGTGCCATTTGGCGCAGGTAGGGGCGCTTCAGCCGCCGAAACTCCACCACCGCCACCCCGTGCGCCCGCGCCGGCTGTGACACCAGCCCGTACAGGTAGCCGATGTGCAGCACCGGATCCTCCAGGTCGAACACCTGGGGCACGCCGCCATCGGGCCCCAGCATGCCGATGTGGTCCCAGACCCGGCCCGTCCAGTCCACGGGCGCGTACTTGATGAGCAGCAGGTCGCCTGCCTGTACGTCGCGCCCGAAGCGCAAGGTGACGCGCTCGCGGCCGGCCTCGGTCTGCCGCCAGAGGCCGTCGGCGTCCATCAGCAGCCGCTCGGTCAGCGCGTCGGTGTGGGGGCCCAGGCCGGCCACGCTGGTGTAGGGCACCTTGGCGCCGGCCTTGCGCGCCGCGCCCACCAGCACGTCGGCGCAGTCGGCGCCCTGGTGGCGCTCGGTCTGGTGGTTGGCCCCTCGGCCGGCGCTGCCGAAGACGTTGGGCACGTTGTAGAAGCTCTCCAGCCAGCCCACCAGGTCGTCGGCGCCGCGGAAGCTCACCCGGAAGACCCTGGGGGAGATGCCCCCGCGCTGCAGGGCCTCGGGCCCCGGGCTGGCGTGGGCCTGGCCCGCCAGCGTCACCACCGCCTGGTAGCGCACGGTGCCCCGCCCGCGGCCCTGCGCCTGCAGCCGGGGGTGGCTGGGCCGGGCCTCGGTCAGCGTCAGGCGCGGGCCCTCGGCCACCGGGGCGGCGTGGTACTCCAGGGTGTCGTAGCCCAGCCACTGCCCGTGCCGCGGCCCGAACAGCACCGAGTTGCTGTAGGCGGGGTTGCCCGGGTTGGGCGAGGGGGTCTCGGCGTGGTGCTGGCGGGGCTCTACCAGCCGCCAGGTGACCCGCACGTCGCCCAGGTCGCTCAGGGGGCGTGGGCGTCGCACGCCCCGCAGCCGTGGCGCGTCGCTGTACCAGCGGCCCCGGTGGCGGACGACGGCGAACAGATGCACGGGCTCGCCCAGGCGGGCCTCGATGGGCCCCGGGCGCGCGGCGGCGTCGCCCAGGGCGCCCCAGACGGCGACCTGTGGACTTGCCATGGCCGACGAGGCGAAGCACAAAAGCAGGGTCAGCGCGCGCATGGCAGGGGAATACGGCCCGGCCGCCCGAAGGATCCACGCGGCGCGGCATGGACCCGAAAAGGTTGGTACAGTGACGGCCCGAGGCGGAGGACGAGCGGCCCGTTGACCTGGCATTGCCCCCAGTGCGAGCACCAGCAGCCCCTGGCCGAGCCGGGCACGCCGTGCCCCGTGCACGGCGGCACGCTGGTGCACGCCACGGTGCTGCAGCGCTGGCCCGACGACGATCTGCTCGGCCAGGTGCTCGACGACCGGTACGCCGTCTACGACATCCTGGGCCGCGGCGGCATGGGCGCCGTCTACCGCGGGCGTCACCTGCGGCTCGGCCGCGACGTCGCCATCAAGACCATCCTGCCCGGCGGCCGCCAGACCCCCGGCTTCGACGTGCGCGAGCGCTTCTTCCTCGAGGCGCGGATGCTGGCCAACCTGAGCAGCCCCGGCGTGGTGTCGCTGCACGACTACGGCGAGGACGCCGGGCGCCTGTTCATGGTGCTCGAGCTCGTCGAGGGCGTGAGCCTGCAGACCCTGCTGCGCGAGGTGGGCCCGCTGGCCCCCGACCGGGCCTGCCGGCTGGCGGTGGGCATGCTGCGGGCGCTGGAGGCCCCCCACGCCCTGGGGCTGGTGCACCGCGACATCAAGCCCGGCAACATCATGGTGGGCACGGGCCCCGACGGGTACGAGAAGGTCACCCTCATCGACTTCGGCGTGGCCAAGGCGCTGGAGACCGACGACGAGAGCCTGTCGGGCCCGGCCACCCGCACGGGCCTGACCATCGGCACGCCCCGCTACATGGCTCCCGAGCAGCTCGCCCACCAGCCGGTGGGGCCCGCCAGCGATCAGTACGCCGTGGGCATCGTGCTGTACCGGATGCTGGCCGGCTTCACGCCCTTCGTCGGGCCGCCCGCCGTGGTGGTGGCGGCGCACCTGAAGGATCCCGCGCCGCCCCTGCCGGAGCACGTGCGGGCCTCGGTGGCCCTGCAGGCCGTGCTCGATCGGGCCCTGGCCAAGGCCCCGGCCGATCGCTTCGAGAGCTGCTCGGCCATGGCCGACGTGTTGGCCGCCGTGGTGGCCACCGCCGATCGGGCGCCCCCGGCGGTGCGGCCGCTGGTGCCGTCGCCCTGGCCCGATCACACCGAGGTCTCGGAGCCGCAGACCCCGCCCTGGCAGGGCGAGGTGGTGGAGCCCACGGGCGCGGCCGGGCGGAGCCGCTGGGGCCGCTGGGCGCTGCTGGTGTTGATGGTGGTGGGCGTGGGCGTGGGGGTGGGCTACACGCTGGCGCCTGCGCCGATGGGGCCGGCCGAGCCCCCGGCCCGGGTGGTCATCGCGGGCCGGCAGGCTGCGGCGGTGGCCCCGAGCGCGCCGGTGCCGCCGGTGGCGGCGCCCGCCACCCAGGCCCCGCCGAGCGCTGCGCCCACGGCGCCGCCGGCCGCGCCGGCCACCGCGCTGGCCCGCCGCCCGGCCACCGAGGCGCCGCGCCCCGAGCCGGCCCGCCGCCGGCGCGTGGTGCGCCCGCGTCCGCCCGCCAGCAAGGCGGTCCCGGCCAGGGTGGCGCCCAGTGCGGCCGCCGCCCCCAGCGCGCCCGCCACCGCCGCCCCCGATCCGGGCGCCCGGTTCGACCGCCTGCTGGCGCGCTGCCTGTGCGAAGATGCCCGCCGGGCCATCGGCACGCTGCCGGTGAGCCAGCAGTCAGAGGCCCGCGACCGCACGCGGGCCCGGTGCGACATCGTGGGGTTGGGGTGCAACGCGGCAAGCCAGTGATTCTGCTGCTGGGGGGGCTGGCGCTGGCGGCGCCGGCCCACGCCATGGACTGTTTCGCCGAGGGCACCGCGGCCTACCGCGCCCAGCGCTACACGGCGGCGCGCACGGCCTTCCAGGCCATGCAGCGGCGCGACGAGTGCGCCCGCGACCCGCTGCTGCGGCTGAACATCGCCCGCAGCGCCGAGGCCGAGGTGGGCGCGGGGGGTGATCCCCAGCTCGCCTGCCTGGCGGTGCGCGAGTACACGCTGTTCTTGAAGAGCCGGCCCGCCGCCGAGCTGAAGGCCGTGGCCGAGAAAGGCCGCGGGGCCATGGCCGACCTGTGCGCCGCGGCCCCCCTGCCCGAGGTGGATCGCACCGGCGCCTGGATCTGGACGGGCGGTGCCGCCGCGGCGGTGGTGGGCGGGCTGGTGTTCAACGTCACCGCCCGCGGGCACCTGGACGACGCCACGGCCGCCGTGGCCCGCCAGCGCGCCGCCACCGACGCGGCGACCTTCACCGCCGCCGGCCAGGCCGCCGACGAGGCCTACGACTCGGCCGAGCTGCACGCCTCGACCAGCTACGCGCTGCTGGGGCTGGGCGCCGTGTTGGGTGGCCTGGCGGTGTGGGCGTGGATGGATCCCGAGGGGCCCGTCGGCTTCGCCGTGGGCCCGGGCGGGCTGACGGGGGTGGTGCGGTGGTGATGGCTCGCGGGGTCGTGGCGCTCGCCCTGGTGTGCGGTGCGGTGGCGCTGTCCGGTTGCATCGCCGTGGACCGCGAGGCGGTGTCGTTGCCCGAGTTCGGCGCCGCGGGATCGGGCGGCGCGGCGGGGGGCGGCGGTCAAGCGGGCCACGGCGGCCAGGGCGGCCAGGCAGGGCAGGGGGGCCAGGCCGGCGAGGACGGCGGCCCCCCCGACGAGGGGCCCGAGCCTGAGGACGCAGCCACCGATGGCGCCGCCGCGGACCAGGGGCTGCCCCCCGACATGGGCAGCCCGTGCGAGGCCTGCGCCCCCGGCGAGTCGCGGCCCTGTGGGTTCGAGCAGGGCGTGTGCTTCGCCGCCGAGCAGGCCTGCGTGGCGGGGTGCTGGATCGCCTGCCCTGGCCTGGCGCAGCAGGGGGTCGAGACCTGCGACGGCCGGGACGAGGACTGCGACGGCCGGGTGGACGAGGGCCTTGGCGCCGGCGTGCCGTGCGCCGTGGGCGTGGGCGCCTGTGCCCGTGAGGGGCTGGGCGTCTGCGACGACGCGGGGGTGCGCTGCGATGCCACCCCGGGCAACCCCGAGGTCGAGCTCTGCAACGGCCTGGACGATGACTGCGACGGGGTCTACGACGAGGCCCTGGACTGCCCCGAGTGCTTGCCCGCCGAGGTGTGCAACGGGTTGGACGACGACTGCGACGAGCGCGTAGACGAGGGCGTGCAGAACGCGTGCGGCCGGTGCGGCCTGGTGCCGGCCGAGGCCTGCAACGGCGCCGATGACGACTGCGACGGCCAGACCGACGAGGACCTGCTGAACCCCTGCGGTCAGTGTGGGCCCGTGCCCGCCGAGGCCTGCAACGGCGTCGACGACGACTGCGACGGCCGGACGGACGAGGGCGTGCAGAACGCCTGCGGCGCCTGCGGCGCGGTGCCCCCCGAGGTGTGCAACGGCGCCGACGACGACTGCGACGGGGGCGCGGACGAGGGCGTGCTGAACGCCTGCGGCGCCTGCGGCGCGGTGCCCGCCGAGGCGTGCAACGGCGCCGACGACGACTGCGACGGCCAGGTCGACGAGGGGGGCGCGTGCGCCGGGCAGGCCGAGCAGTGCGACAACCAGGACCAGGACCTGGACGGCCGCGTGGACGAGGGCCTGACCCGCCCCTGTGGCGACGGCACGGGCGCCTGCCGGCCCGGCACCCAGACCTGCAACGCCGGGGCCTGGGGCGGCTGCCAGGGCGCGGTGGGGCCCACGCCCGAGACCTGCAACGACGTGGACGACGACTGCGACGGCCGCATCGACGAGCAGCTCAGCGAGG
Source organism: Myxococcales bacterium (assembly GCA_020633555.1). Classification (GTDB taxonomy): domain Bacteria; phylum Myxococcota_A; class Bradymonadia; order UBA7976; family UBA1532; genus JACKDL01. The sequence goes on from JACKDL010000024.1 coordinate 82,329, forward strand.
CCTGTGGCGTGGCCACCGGCGCCTGTGAGCGGGGCACCCGCACCTGCAGCCGGGGCGCCTGGGGTGCCTGCCAGGGTGAGATCGGCCCCCAGCCCGAGGTGTGCGACGACCGCGACAACGACTGCGACGGCACCGTCGACGAGCGCTTGAGCCAAGGCTGTGGCTCTGACGTGGGCGCCTGCGAGGCGGGCACCCAGACCTGCCGGGACGGGCGCTGGAGCGGCTGCGCGGGCGAGGTGGGGCCGAGCGCCGAGGCCTGCAACAACCAGGACGACGACTGCGACGGCCGGACCGACGAGGGGCTGACGCGCGGGTGCGGCAGCGACGTGGGGATCTGCGTGCCAGGCACCGAGACCTGCGCCGGGGGGGCCTGGGGGGCCTGTCAGGGCGAGGTGGGGTCCAGGCGCGAGGTCTGCAACGGCTTGGATGACGACTGCGACGGCGCCACCGACGAGGGCCTCCTCCGGGTGTGCGGCGTGGACGTGGGCGAGTGCCAGACGGGCACCGAGCGCTGTGTGGGTGGGGCCTGGGGCGTCTGCGAAGGGGTCGTGGGGCCCGACATCGAGGTCTGCAATGGGCTCGACGACGACTGCGACGGCCGCACCGACGAGGGGATCCCGGCCGAACCCTGCCAGCGGACGGTCGGACTGGGCATCCGCTGCACCACCTTCGGCGAGGAGGCCTGCGTGGACGGCCGCCTCATCTGTGACGCCCCGGTGCCCGTGGGCGAGCCCGAGCGCTGCAACGGGGAGGACGACGACTGCGACCGGCGCATCGACGAGGGCTTCCCGGGGTGCATCCCTCCCTGAGCCCGCCGGACAGCGCGCCGCCCGAACTCACTCGCAGGCGTGCACCACGCAGGTCAGCCCGCAGCGCTCGCAGTAGGGCACCTGCTCGGGCCCGTCGCCGCAGGGCCACCAGGCCGGCAGGTTCGCCGGATCGGCGATGGCGGTGATGCGGTGCTCCACGAACGCGCACAGGCAGCCCAGGCAGGCCACGCCCTCCTGGCGCAGCTCGTACACCGCCACCTGGCCGTCGCGGTCACACACCCGCTCTACGGGGAGCAGCTCCACCGGCGGCTCGGGATCGGGCGCGCGGGCCTGAAACGCCGTGTCGCGGCAGGCGGGGTCGCAGTTGAGCGCCGCGGGCAGGCCGGGATCGGCCAACACCTGCAGCCGCCCCTCGCGGGTGCCGCGCACCTCGAAGCGCGGGCAGGCCAGCAGGGCCGCCGCGAGCTGGGGCGCGTCCAGGCTGAGCACGAAGGCGGGGTCCCACGGCAGCGCCTGCAGGTCGCTTGCGCCCGATGTGCGCACGAAGGGGCTGAACACCCCGCCCAGCGCCCCATAGAACTCGTCCACCCGGGCCAACGGCGTCGCGGCCAGCAGGCCGTCCAGATCCAGGCACCAGGCGAGCCCGTCGTCAAACCCCCGATCGGTGGCCAGCACCCGGTCCCGCCCCTGCCCGAAGGGCGGCGGCAGGTCGAAGGTGCCGTCGCGGTCGCGATCGTCGTACACCGCCAGCCGAGGCCGGATGGCGGGCCCCTCGGCGTAGGTGCGCCCGTTCTCGGCGTCGGCGAAGCGCACCGTCTCCAGCGGCCGGAAGCCGGTGCGCACCGCCAGCGGCGGGGGGGTCAGCGCCAGCCGGGCGCTCCCGTCCACCAGGGGCGCGTCGGCCACCACCTCGGCGGCCTCGGGCCCCACCCACACCAGCGCCGCCCGGGGTGCCCCCGCGTCCGTGGGCTCGGGGGTGAAGAACACCACCTCCACCGTCTTGGGCGCAGGATCCACCGCCTGCTCGGGACAGCCACTCAGGGCCAGCGCCAGCGCAGCGACCCCCAGCACCGGTGGGGTGCGCCTCACAGGAAGATCTCCATCTCCAAGCTGATGAGCTGTACCTCGACGAAGCGCCGCCCCGTGGGGAACACGGCGATCAGCCCGGCGTCCACCTGCTTGTCGCTGAGCAGCAGCCGCCCGCGGTGGGGCAGCGCCTTCCAGGGGCGGTACTGGAAGCCGATCTTGTTCCACAGGTCCAGGTGCCAGCCGGGCAGCCGCTCGTCGGGCCGCGGCGCCAGCATCTCCACCGGGGCCACCGGGTCGTAGGCGTACTTCGCGATCCACTCCAGCTCCATGGTGAACTCGAAGCCGGCCCGGATGGGCACCACCGCCTCCAGCATCACCGTGTGGGCCACCTGGTGGTACAGCCGGGAGGGCCCATAGAACTCAAAGGGGTTGGTGACGTAGCTGTCCTCGCGGGTGGGCATCGCCAGGGCGGCCCGGGGCTGCACCAGGGTCACCGCGTGGGGCCCGAAGCCGCGCTGGTAGGCCCGGAGCTGGTAGCCCAGGTGCCACCGCCCGCCCCCGGGCGGCGAAGGGTCCAGCCAGTCCACGCGGAGCAGGGCGGCGCCCGCCCAGTCGGCGCCCGCCAAGGGCACCCGCGCCGCCACCTCGCCCGCGATGCGCAGGCGGTCGGGCAGGCCCGGCACGCTGAGCGCCAGCGACAGGTAGTCCGCGCGCGGATCATCCTCCAGCAGCCACGACAGCCAGGTCAGCGTCAGGTGGCCGTCCAGGGCCGTCACGCCGCCGGCCTGCAGATCATCGCCGAGCCAGAAGGCCTCGCCCCCGAACACCTCCCAGACCTCCAGCGCGTCGCCGAACCGCAGCCGTCCGGCGTGGCCCTCCAGCGGCGTGCGCTCCAGCAGCAGCCCGTGGCCGAGCGTCACCGCCTGCAGATCGGTGGTGAGGAACTCCCCGCGCACCGGCGTGAGCCCTACCCGCGCCACCTCGCCCTCCAGGTGCAGGGCCAGCCCCGGCAGGAACTCGGTGGCCTGCCGGTAGCCCGCGCTCGCGGTGCGGTTCAGGGTCACCAGGTTCAGGTTCACCTCGACGGCTTCGCTCACCCGGAAGGCGGCGAAGCCGTCGAGCACGAAGTAGCCGTGGTAGGCGGTCTGCGGCCCCTCGGGCCACGGGATCTGGGTGCCGATGGAGAGGTCGGCGGCGCCCGCCACGGGGGCCCCGGTGGGCCGCACCACGCGGTGGGTGTGCTCGGGCTCGCCGAGCTGGTGGAACAGCCGCCGGTTCAGCAGCCGCCGATCGTGCAGCGACCAGGGATCCCGGGCGTCCAGGAACACGGGCTCGGCGCGGGCGTTGGCCCACCCGGCAAGGCACAGCAATGCGGTGAGGAGGGGGCGGGCCACGGGGGCACCTTGCGCGGACTGCCGGGTGCGAATCAACGGGGCGCGCAAGGGCCCGCGGGTCCACCGCCGGTGCCGCCCGGGTTGTCGCGCCGGGCGGGGCCGGGGATGATGCCCGCACCGGGCGCGGCCCGGGGGAGGGCCCATGCGCCGGATCGGCATCGTCAACCGCGGGGAGGCCGCCATCCGGTTCCTGGATACGGTCGACGCCCTGCAGGCCGAGGCCCCCGACGCCCCCGAGGCGGTGGCCCTGTACACCGAGGCCGACGCCGACTCGCTGTACGTGCGCCGCGCCGCCTTCGCCGCGCCCCTGGGGCCCGAGCCCACCGCCTACCTGGACGCCCCCCGGGTGGTGCAGGCCCTGCGGGACACCGGCTGCGACGCCGCCTGGCTGGGCTGGGGGTTCGCCAGCGAAGACGGGGACTTCTGCGCCGCCCTCGAGGCCGCGGGGATCACCGTGCTGAGCCCCACGCCGGCCACCATGCGGGCCCTGGGCGACAAGATCCGCGCCAAGGCCCTGGCCGAGGCCCACGGCGTGCCGGTGACCCCGTGGGCCGACGTCACGGACGTTGATCAGGCCCTCCGCGAAGCCAGCCGCATCGGCTACCCGGTGCTGCTGAAGGCGGCCGGTGGGGGCGGTGGGCGCGGTATCCGGCGCGTGAACGGCCCCACCGAGCTGGCCGACGCCCTGGAGCGGGCCCGCGCCGAGGCGGCCCGCAGCTTCCGCAGCCACGGCATCCTCATCGAGCGCCTGGTGGAGCGCGCGCGGCACGTCGAGGTGCAGATCCTGGGCGACGGGGCGGGCCGGGTCCTGGCCTTCGGCGTGCGCGACTGCTCGCTGCAGCGGCGCCGGCAGAAGGTCATCGAGGAGTGCCCAGCGCCCGATCTGCCGGCGCCGGTCCAGGCCGCCATGGAGGCCGCCGCGGTGCGCCTGGGCGAGGCGGTGGCCTACCGCAGCGCCGGCACCGTCGAGTTCCTGTACGACCCGGCACGGCAGGCGTTCTACCTGCTCGAGATAAACACCCGGCTGCAGGTGGAGCACCCGGTCACCGAGGGGGTCTACGGCGTCGACCTGGTGCGCTGGCAGATCGATCTGGCCCGCGGCGTGCCGCTGCCCGCGGAGGTCCCGGCGCCCCGGGGCTGGGCCGTCGAGGCGCGGCTGGTGGCCGAGGATCCCCGCAACGACTTCACGCCGGCGCCCGGGCGGCTGGTGCGGTTCGCGCCGCCCACCGGCGCGGGGGTGCGGGTGGACACGGGCTTCGAGGAGGGCGACGCCATCGCCCCGGCCTTCGACGCCCTGGTGGCCAAGCTCATCGCCTGGGGTCCCACGCGGGCGGCGGCCTTCGCGCGGCTGGGGCAGGCCCTGAAGCGCACGCGGGTGGTCGTGGAGGGCGGGCGCACCAACCTGGACTTCCTGCGCGAGCTGGTGGACCGGGCCGACGTCCGGGCGGGGCAGGTCGAGACGGGGCTCATCGACCGCATGGCCATCGCCCCCCCGCCCGGGGCCCCCGAGGCGCTGCTGGCGGCGGCCATCGATCGCTTCCTGGCCACCGGCGATCGCCTGGCCCACGGCGACGACCGCCACACCGTGGACGTGGGGCGTCCCCTGCGCGTCCACCGGCTGGGGCCCCACACCCTGCATGTGGCCGGGCCCGAGGGCGCCTGCGTGGCCGAGTGGCGCCCCGAGGGGCCCATGCTGGTGTGGCTGGGCCTGGGCGACCGGGCGGTGCGCGTGGAGCGGGCCCCCGGCGATCACCACTACCTGGTGGACGGCGTGGCGCACCGGGTGGCCGCCGCCACGGCGGGCGCCGTGGTGGCCCCCTCGGTCGCCCTGGTGCTCGACGTCTTCGCCCGCCCCGGCGAGCCCGTGGCCGCCGGCCAGTGCGTGGCGATCCTCGAGTCCATGAAGATGGAGGTGCGCGTCGAGGCCGCGGTCGCGGGCCGGGTGCGCGAGGTGCGGGTGGGGCCTGGCGACCAGGTACGCCCCGGGCAGGTGCTGGTGGTGGTGGAGGGCGCGGCCGGTGCCGCACCGGCGGGCCCCCGGCTGCCGCTCCAGGCCCCCGAGCCCTCGGGCGCGCCCGCCCGGCTCACCGCCGCCCTGCTGGGATGGGACGCGCCGCCGGCCCTGTTCGACGCCGATCTGGCCCGTCTGGAGGGCGGCCCGGGCAGCGTGGCGCTGCTGCAGGCCATGGCCGACCTGGCCGAGGCCTTCGAGCGCCGCCCGGCCCGCGAGCGGCACGGCGGGCAGGGCGCCATCAGCCCCGAGAAGGCCTTCGAGACCCTGCGGCTGCGTGGCCCCGACGCGCTGAGCCCCCGCTGGCGGGGCCGGCTCACCCGGGCCCTGGCGCACCACGGCGTCACCGCGCTCACCCCATCCCCCGCGCTGCACGAGGCCCTGTTCCGGCTGGACCGCGCCCGCCGCGCCCTGCCGGAGCGCCAGCGGGCGGCGGTCATCGCCCTGCGGCGGCTGCGGCAGGCGCCCGTGGGCCTCCTCGACCGGCTGGCGGCGTTGGATCCCGAGCAGTTCGGCGCGGTGGCCCGGGCCGCCGAGCGGGCCCGCACCCGCCTGTTCGAGGCCCCCGCGGCGGAGCGGCTGGCCGAGCGCTCCAGGGCCCGCGCCGGCGCCCTGCTGGAGCAGCTCGCGGGGGGCACCCTGGCCTGGCCCACCCTGCTCGACGTGCCCGAGTCGCTGCTGCAGGCCCTGGCCCCCTTGGCCGCTGCGGGCTCGACCCTGGCCGCCGAGGCCGTGGCCCGCCGCCTGGAGTGGCAGGCCGAGGGCTGGCCGGTGACGCCCCTGACGCTGGCCGGGCGGCCCGCCTTCCGCCTGGGGGCCGCCGACGGGCCGGTGGTGGTGACCTGCCGACCCGCCGAGGTGCCGGCGGTGCAGGCCGCGGCCGCCCAGGTGCCCACGCTGCGGATGGAGATCGTCGTCTGCCACGGCGCCGGCGCGGCCCTGGCCGAGCAGGTGGACGCGCTGGCCCCCCGCGGTCCGCTGCCGCCCGCCTGGCAGGAGCTGTGCTTTCTGTTCGTGGCCGCCGACGACCGCCCCCGGGTGCGCCGCTACCGGGCCGACGGCAGCGAGCGCCCCGAGCGGCGCGACATCCTGCCCACCACCTCGCGGCGCTACGACTTCAAGCGTCTGCGGGACTTCGACATCGAGCGGCAGCCCCACGAGGGCGAGCCGGTGATCCTGAAGGTCACCGCCAAGGCCAACCCCGACGACGTGCGCCTGCTGGGCTACGCCGAGGTGCGCAGCCTGCGCCGCCGCCCCGGCCGCCCGCTGTACCTGCCCGACGTGGATCGGGTCTTCCACGAGGCCGTGCGCGCCCTCGAGGACGCCCGGGATCGGCTGGGCGCCCGGCGCCTGCAGTGGAACCGCCTGACCCTGCTCTTGCTGCCCGTGGTGCCCCTGGGGCCCGACGTGGTGAAGGCCTACCTGGGCCGCCTGGCCCCCGCCGCCGACCGCCTGGGCCTGGAGAAGCTGGTGGTGCGCTGTCGCTTCGCCACGGCCAGGGGCCCGGGACCCTGGCAGGACCTGTCGGTGGCCAACCCCTCGGGCCACCGCCCCGAGCTGTCGGTGGCGCCGGCCACCGACGAGCCCCTCCGGCCGCGCTCGCGCTACGCCAGCAAGGTGGTGGCTGCCCGCCGGCGTGGGCTGCCGTATCCATATGAGATCATTCGCATCCTCGAGGCCGGCGGCGACCTGCCCGCCGGCCGCTTCGAGGAGTTCGACCTGGACGCAGGTGGCCTGCCGGTGAGCGTGGGGGGCCGCCCCCGGGGCGAGAACCGGGCGGGCGTGGTGCTGGGCATCCTGCGCGCGGCCAGCCCCCAGGGGCCGCTGGAGCGGGTGCTGCTGCTCAGCGATCCCACCCGGGCCATGGGCGCCCTCTCCCAGCCCGAGTGCGAGCGAGTGGTCGCCGCGCTGGACCTCGCCGATCGCCTGGGCCTGCCCCTGGAGTGGGTGGCCGTCAGCGCGGGCGCCCGCATCGACTGGGACACGGGCACCGAGAACCTGGACTGGACCGCCCGGGTGCTGGCCCGCATCGTCCGCTTCACCCAGACCGGCGGCGAGATCAACGTGCTGGTCCCGGGCATCTGCGTGGGCGCGCAGGCCTACTGGAACGCCGAAGCCACCATGCTGCCCCACACCCGTGGGCTGCTGGTGATGACCGACCGCGGCGCCATGGTGCTCACGGGCAAGCGGGCTCTGGACGCCTCGGGCTGCGTGAGCGCCGACGACGATCTGGCCCTGGGCGGCTACACGGCCATCATGGGGCCCAACGGCCAGGCCCAGGCCCACGCCCCCGACCTGTGGGCCGCCTACGGCTTGCTGCACCGCTACTACGGCCACACCTACGTGCCCCGGGGCGCCGGGCGCCCGCCCCACCGCGCCTCGGCCGATCCGGCGGCCCGCGACGTGGGCGCCAGCCCATACCCGGCCGAGGCGGCGCACGGCTTCGCCACGGTGGGCGACATCTTCTCGGCGCAGCACAACCCCGACCGCAAGCGCCCCTTCGCGGTGCGCCCGGTGATGGCGGCCCTGGGCGACGCCGACGCCGAGCCGGTGGAGCGCTGGGGCGCCGTGCACGGCGGCGAGACGGCGGTGGTGTGGGAGACCCGCATCGGCGGCTACGGCTGCACCCTCATCGGCATCGACAACCAGCCGGTGGCCCGCCTGGGCCAGGTGGCCGCCGACGGCCCCGCCACCTTCGCCGGGGGCACCCTCTACCCCCAGGCGTCGCGGAAGGTGGCCCGCGCCATCAACGCCGCCAGCGGCCGCCGGCCGGTGGTGGTGCTGGCCAACCTCAGCGGCTTCGACGGCAGCCCCGAGTCCCTGGCGCGCTGGCAACTCGAGTACGGCGCCGAGATCGGCCGCGCGGTGGTGAACTGCGAGAGCGAGATCGTCTTCGTGGTGCTCAGCCGCTACCACGGCGGCGCCTATGTGGTGTTCAGCCAGACCCTCAACCCGCGGCTGACCGCGGTGGCCCTGGAGGGCAGCTACGCGTCGGTCATCGGCGGGGCGCCGGCCGCCACGGTGGTCTTCGCAGGCGAGGTGCGCCGCCGCACGGCCGAGGCGGGTGGGGGAGCGGCGGCCCGGGCGCGGATCACCGCCGAGCTCGCCGCACGCTTCGACGGGGTTCACACCGTGGAGCGGGCGCGCCAGGTGGGCAGCGTGGCGCAGATCCTCAGCCCGGCGGCCCTGCGGCCCTTCGTCATCGGGCGGCTCGCCGCCGATCACGCCGAGCACGGCGGCCACTCGCCGCCGCCGCTGGACCTGGCGCGCTGCCCGGGCAGCGCGCCGCCCGGCGAGTAGGGGACTACCGGCGCAGCACCAGCACCGGGCAGTGGCTCAGGCGCACCACCCGCTCGGCCACCGACCCCAGGGCGATGCGCGACAGCCCGGTCCGCCCGTGGCTGGGCATGACGATCAGCTCGGCACCGATCTCCTCGGCGATGCGCACGATCTCGGCGCCCGGCGAGCCCAGGGGCGTGTGGATGGTCGCCCCGCCGATGGCCTCGCCCAGCTTCTCCTGGAGCAGGGCGCGCACCCGCTGCTGGCGCGTCTTCACGTCCACGGTCTCGAAGATGATCCCGGGATCGGCGGGGTGCATCACCAGCAGCACGTGCACCAGGTGCAGCGCCTTGGGATCGTCCACCATCTGCAGCGCTTCGTGGACGGCCGCCATGCTGCGGTCGGAGAAGTCGACGGGGACCACCACCGTCTTCTTGGGGAGCCAGGCCATGGGTGTTCCTTCAGGTCACGTTGGGTTCAGGTCAGCGTGGGTCGTGTCGCTGGGCGAGCGCGGCCACGGACAGCGCGTCCAGGTCCAGCCCGTCCAGGGTGTTGAGCAGGTAGTGGGCCAGCGACAGGAAGTCCGCCTCCGTCACGATGCCCACCAGCGTGTCATCGGCGTCCACCACCGGCAGGGCGCCGTACTTGTTGTGGCGCATCACCCGGATGGCCTCGCGCACGTCGGCGTCGGGGTGGATGGTGGCCGGCCGTGGCCGCATCAGCTCGCGCACCGGCACCGTCGAGTCCCGCGCCGGGTCGCCCAGCGAGGACGCCGTGGCCGCCAGCAGATCGCGGTGGGTCACCAGCCCCACCAGCCGGCCGTCCTGCACCACGGGCAGGTGGCGGATGCGCATGATCTCCAGGATGCCCACCGCCAGATCGATGTCCGCGGTGGCGTCCAGGGTCAGCACCCGGTCGGTCATCAGCTCACGGATCTTCATGGCGCGCCTCCTCGGCCGGTTCTCACCGCCTTCATCGGCCTGCGGCCCGCTCGGCCTTGAACCGGGGCCCGATCTCGGTGAGGGCCAGGTAGATGGCCAGGCCTGCGGTGGCGATCCAGAACTCGATGGCGTACAGGCGGCGCGTGACCATCAGCTCGAAGGGCATGGTCTTCGCCGCCGCCAGCAGCGGGCCGCTGTGACCCTCGGGCTTGATCACAGCGAACACCATGTAGCCGGCGTAGGCCATCTCGAACGCGAAGTTCAGGATGATGGCCCAGTGCAGCCCCCTGAGCAGCCAGCGGCCCATGGCAGATCCCTTCTGTCGGCGTGCGAGCCAGGGTGTACCATGCCGGGGTGCCGTTCATCGACGCCGAGCGTTGGGCCGGGTTCAGGGTGCTGTGGCGGCGCCTCGGCCTCTGGCGTGCCCTGAGGGTGGGATTGGCGGTGGAGCGGGCGGTGCGCCGCGGCGAACCCTTCGCCCACTTGCCGCCACCGGCAGACGCCAAGGACGCCGGCAGCCGGGCGCAGCTCGGGCCCGCCATCGTACTCCACCGCGAGCTGACCCGCCGCGGCCACCCCGAGGCTCGCGCCATCGTGGCCCAGGCGGTGCATGCCGGCGCGCTGGCTTTCCTGGGCCGCACCGTGGGGCCCATCTCGCGCCAGGCCCTGGGGGGCATGACGCCGGCCGAGCGTCGGACATGGCTGGCGGCGCTGGGCGAACGCTTCCCCAACGCCACGCTGTCCTGGGAGGCCACCGGGCCCGACAGGGTTTCGTTCCGGGTCACCGCCTGCCGCTTCGTGGCCCTGTGCCGGGCGGTGGGCGCGGCCGACCTGGCGCCTCTCTTCTGTGCCGGCGACGCCACCTTCTTCGGCACCGTCGAGCCCGACGTGCGCCTGGACCGCCCCCACACCCTGGCCGAGGGCGGCCCTGACTGCCCCTTCACCTTGAGCTGGAAGGAGGCCCCATGAGCCCATGGCTCACCGAGCTGCAGGCCGTGCTTCGCGACGGCCCCCCCACCGACGCCTTCGCCGCCCTGGCCACCGTGGACGGCGACGGGCACCCCCGCGCGCGCATGGTGGTGATGCGCGCCGTGCGCACCGGCCCCGTGCGGGTGCGCTTCACCGCCGACGGGCGCTCGGCCAAGGTGCGCCAGCTCGCGGGCCAGGCCCGCGCCGAGCTCTGCTGGTACCCCGCCAGCCGCTGGGTGCAGTTTCGCCTGGCCGGGCCAGTGGGGGTGGTGAGCGACCCGGGGGAGCGCCAGGCCCTGTGGGCCGCCCTCACCCCCGGCACCCGCGCAAACTTCCTGGGTGGGCCGCCGGGGCAGCCCCTGGGGGGGGCCGGCCCGGACGCCACCGCGCACGACCCCCATCCGCCGGCCACGTTCGCCCTGCTGGAGATGACCGTCGACGCCGTGGACGTGGTGGATCTGCGCAGCGGCGCTGCCCAGCGCACCCGTTGGGTTCGCCACGCCGGCGACTGGCAGCCCGAGGCGCTGAACCCCTGAAGGGCGGCTGAGAACCCGCCTCAGCCGGCGACGAGCCCATGCCGGGCCAGGAAGTCGATGACCCCGCCGTTGAGCGCCTCGGGCACCTCGAACAGGCCCGTGTGGGTGGCCTCGGGCAGGTACAGCAGCTCGGACCCGGGGATGCGCTGCTGCGCGCCCACGCCCGTGCGCGGGGGACAGAAGCTGTCCTTGCCGCCCACGACCACCAGCGTGGGCACCGCGATGCTCGGCAGCAGATCCTCGGCGCTGTGGGCGTTGGCGTTCAGCGCAATGCGCCGGATGCTCTCGGGATCCACCTTCGCGAAGTGATCGATGTACCGCTTGATGTCGGGCCGTGGTGCCCCCGGCCCGATGAGCCCGATCGCGCGCCCCAGGGGGTAGTGCACCGGAAGCGCCATCAGCCCCCGCACCAGCCGCAGAGTCCGGTTCAGCGCCACCGGGCTCAGCGTGCGCATGCCGCCGTGGATCAGCGGGCCCACCACCGGCCGCAGCAGGGTATCGAGCACCTGGCCCGCCGGCCCCAGCACGGGCACCAGCCCGCTCAGCCGATCGGGGATGTGGCGCCAGGCCTCGTAGACCACCTGGCAGCCCATGCTGAATCCGATGAGCGTGGCGCGCTCCACCTCGGCCGCGTCCAGCACCCGGCGCAGATCTTCCACCATGGCCGGCATGGTGCAGCCCTCTGCTGTGCGGGCGGGGGCCGAGTCGCCGTGCCCCTTGTAGTCCCAGGTCACCAGCCGGGCCCGTCCCTGCAGCGCGGGGTACAGGTAGCGCCAGAAGAAGTTGCTGGTGCTGAAGCCGTTGACGAAGGCGATGACGGGCCCGTCGCCCTCGGCGTGCCAGGCGATGGGCGTGCCGTCGCTGCCCGGGACATACAGTGCGTTGCGGTGCATGGCCGGCATGGTGCGCCACCCGCAAACCCTGCGCAAACCCCCGCGCACCCGAGCCCCGGTGTGCGTATGCGGCACACTGAATATCAAGGCGTTCTGGCCGTCTGAGAGAATTTGCGAAAAAAAGTGACAGGGGGTGTGAATTATCGTCGGTGGAGGGTGTCAGCCGCGCCCGTTCGCCGTCGAAGTTCACGCTGGACAGGCACCCGAGTGGGGGTGCACGGTCCTTCGAGCAACAAACAAAAGTCTACCGGTGGCCCTGGGGGGCACCGACAACCTGCGCCGAATTTGGCGCGTACAGGAGGCCGCCGCCCAGCGGCGTGCAGAGGGGTCAATCGTCATGAAGA